>CAVZBD010000009.1:0-186381 GCA_963773475.1 uncultured Alphaproteobacteria bacterium
TATCCCAACGGGCGCGGCTGATGTTGGCCCGGTAGCGCCCGCGACGCACGCGACCGTCCAGGCTTCGCTGCATCCGCTCGAGCGTGCCGTTGCCCGATGCCGCGGCAAGCGCCAGGTGGATCGCCTCGTTCAGCTCGAAATAGGCGGGACGGTCGCCATCGCGGTGGCAGATCCGCATCCGCTCGTGCAGCGCCAGGATCTCGGCGATCTGGGCGTCGGTCGCGTGCCGGCAGGCCAGTTCACCCGCCAGCGCCTCGAGCGCGGCCATGATCGGGAACGCCTCCTCGAGATCGGCGAAGGTGAGCTCGGTGACCGAGGCGCCGCGATTTGGCGTGAGCGTCACGTAGCCCTCGAGCGCCAGCACCTTCAGCGCCTCACGCAGAGGGGTGCGGCTGACGCCGAAGCGTTCGCACAGCAGGCGTTCGTTGACACGCTCGCCCGCCGCGATCTCGCCCTCGACGATCAACTGGCGCAGCCGGTCGGCCAACTCGTCGTGCAGCGACCGCCGCCGGATGATCTCGGCGCCGCTCATGCCGCGCCCTCGCACGCGGCGCGCAGCACGGTGGCGACATGGACCGCGCGGCGGCCGGCGCCGTCGGCGATCTGGTGCCGGCACGAGGTGCCGTCGGCGACGATCCAGTCATCCGGCGCGGCCGCGCGCACCGCCGGAAGCAGCGACAGCTCGGCCATGGCGCGCGAGACGTCGGCCGTCTCGGCCTGATAGCCGAAGGCGCCCGCCATGCCGCAGCACGAACTCTCGATCACCTGCACGTCGAGCTCGGGCACCGCGCGCAGCACGTCCTCGACCGGGCCCATCACGTTCGCCGCCTTCTGGTGGCAGTGCCCGTGCAGCCAGACGCGGCGCGCCAGCGGCTTCAGCGGCAGGCGGGCCTTGTGGCGCGCCAGGAACTCCTCGAGCAGCAGGACGCGCGCGCCGTCCTCGGCCGACCAGTCGTCGAGCAGCCGCGGCGCCTCGTCCCGGAAAGTCAGCAGGCACGACGGCTCGAGCCCCACGATCCAGGCACCGCGGTCGATGTCGGGACGGAAGGCGGCGACGCTGCGCGCCATCTCGGTTCGTGCTGCATCGACATCGCCGACCGACAGATAGGTGCGGCCGCAGCAGAGCGGGCGCGCGCCGAGCGGCTGCGCGAAGCCCACGCGGAACCCCGCCGCCCGCAGCACCGCGACCGCATCGCGCAGATGGTCGGGTTCGAACCAGCGATTGAAGGTGTCGGCAAACAGGATGACGTTCGGGTTGTCGTCGCCCTCGTTCTCGCGGAACGGCCGATGGCTCCATTTCGGCAGCGGCCGGTCGGCGGCGAGGCCGGCGACGCGCTGCGTCAGACGCGCCACGCCGGGCACCCGGTCGCGCAGGTTTGCCAGCCACGCGGCGCGCGCGGCCCAGGGCGCGTAGCGCGGCAGGTGGCCGACCAGCCGGTCGCGCAGCGACAGGCCGTTGCGCGCGACGCGGGCGGCCGTCACCTCGACCTTCATCGCCGCCATGTCGACCGCCATCGGGCACTCGCGCTTGCAGGCCTTGCAGGAGACGCAGAGCTTCAGCGTCTCGGCCATCTCGTCCGACGCCAGCGCATCGGGCCCCAACTGCCCCGACAGCGCCAGGCGCAGCGTGTTGGCCCGGCCGCGGGTCACGTCGCGCTCGGCCCGCGTCACCCGGTACGAAGGGCACATGGCGCCGCCCGTCAGCTTGCGGCAGGCGCCATTGTTGTTGCACATCTCGACCGCGCCGTGCAGGCCGGCGGGCCAGGCGTTCCAGTCCAGCCGCGCCTCGACGGGCTGGCGCCGGTACTCCGGCGGATAGCGGAAGAGACCGCGGTCATCCATCCGCGGCGGCCGCACGATGCGCCCGGGGTTGAGGACACCGTCGGGGTCGAAGCGGTCCTTGACCGCCTCGAAGCTGGCGACCATTCGACGGCCGAACATGCGCTCGTGAAACTCGGAGCGGACGATGCCGTCGCCATGCTCGCCCGAATGGCTGCCGCGGTACTCCGCGACGATGTCGAACGCCTCCTCGGCGATGGCGCGCAGGGCGCGGACGCCTGCCTCGTCCTTCAGGTCGAGGATCGGCCGCACGTGCAGGAGGCCGACCGAGGCGTGGGCGTACCAGGTGCCGGTGGTGCCGTGCTTCTCGAACACGCGCGTCAGGCGATCGGTGAAATCGGGCAGGTCCGGCAAGGCCACGGCGCAGTCCTCGACGAAGCTGACCGGCTTTCCCTCGGACTTCATCGACATCATGATGTTGAGGCCCTGGGTGCGGACCTCGGTGATCTTCGCCTGCAACGACTGGTCGTAGGCCGCCAGAACGCCGCCCTCGCGCCGTCCACCAGCGCCCCAGCCGAAGCCCAGGTCGCCCATCATCGCGGTGAGCGCCTTCATCCGGCGGCGGTTCTCGATCTCGTCGTCCTCGGCGAACTCGACGAGCAGGAGGGCGTCGGGATCACCGCGGACGAACGCGTCGAGCGAGGGGGCGAGCGCGGGGATGCGGCGGCCGAGCTCGATCATCGTTCGGTCGACCAGCTCGACGGCGCTGGGGCCGAGGGTGACCAGGTGCTGCACCGCCTCCATCGCGGCGCGGAAGGTGGGGAAGTGGCACACGCCCACCGCCTTGTTCCGCGGGATGGGCGAAAGGCGCAGCTCCACCGTCTCGCTCAGCGCGAGCGTGCCTTCCGAGCCGACCAGCAGGTGCGCGAGATTGTTCGTCTCGCCATCCGGCACCAGCGCGTCGATGTTGTAGCCGCCGACCCGGCGCAGAAGCTGGGGAAGCGGGCCGCGATCTCGTCCGCCTCGCGCGCGCCGAGTTCGAGCATCTCGCGCACCAGCGGGCCCGCCTCGCCGCGCAGCGCCGCCTCGCGCCGTACCGGGCCGAACCTGGTGCGGCTGCCGTCGGCCAGAAGGGCGCCGATCGCCTCGACGTTCTCGCGCATCCGCCCGTAGCGGATCGACCGCCCGCCGCAGGAATTGTTGGCCGCCATGCCGCCGATGGTCGCGCGCGAGGCGGTCGAGACGTCGACCGGGAAACCACAGGTCGTGCGGTTTGAGCTGCCGGTTCAGCTCGTCCAGCACCAGCCCCGGTTCGACCACCGCCCGCCGCCCCTCGACGTCGAGCGAGCGGACCGCGTTCAGGCGCCGCGAATAGTCGATCACCACGCCACGATTGACGGTCTGCCCCGCCTGGCTGGTCCCGCCGCCGCGGCCCGTTACCGGCACCCCCTCGGCGCGGGCGAAGTCGAGCGTCGCGGTCACGTCGTCGGGCGAGGCCGGCACCACCACCGCCTGCGGCACCACCTGATAGAACGACGCGTCAGTGGCGTAGCGGCCGCGGTCGAAGCGGCCGGGCAGAACGTCGCCCTCGATCCTGCCGGCCAGTCGCGACCAATCCGTCATCGGCCCCCCCGGAATTT
The DNA here is from genome assembly GCA_963773475.1 of uncultured Alphaproteobacteria bacterium. Lineage (GTDB taxonomy): Bacteria > Pseudomonadota > Alphaproteobacteria > Rhodobacterales > Rhodobacteraceae > Roseitranquillus. Next base: position 3,420 of record CAVZBD010000009.1, read on the forward strand.
TCTTGACTTGGATTATGCATTCAAAATTAACTTCTGCAACGACAACCGCCACTGGAGAGGGGCCAGACAATGCGGAGCGGACGCCATTTCCTGCAGATTCCCGGGCCGACGAACGTGCCCGACCGCGTTCTGCGGGCGATGGACCATCCGACCATCGACCATCGCGGCCCGGACTTCGCAAAGCTGGGGCGCCGGGTGCTCGACGGGATGAAGCGCATCGTCGGCACCGAAGCGGGCGAAGTGATCATCTACCCCGCCTCGGGCACCGGGGCGTGGGAGGCGGCACTGGTCAACACGCTCTCGCCGGGCGACCGGGTGCTGATGGTCGAGACCGGGCATTTCGCGATGCTCTGGAAGGCTCTGGCGCAGCGCATCGGGCTCGAGCCGGTGGTCGTCCAGTCGAACTGGCGCAGCGGCGTCGACCCCGACGCGCTCGAGGCGGCGCTGCGCGAGCACCCGGACGTCAAGGCGGTGTGCGTCGTTCAGAACGAGACATCGACCGGCTGCGCCACCCGCATCGACGAGGTGCGGCGCGCGATCCACGCGGCCGGGATCGGACGCGCTCTACATGGTCGACACGATCTCGTCGCTGGCCTCGATCGAGATGCGCATGGACGACTGGGGCGTCGACGTGGTTGTGGCCGGCAGCCAGAAGGGCCTGATGCTGCCGCCTGGACTGTCGTTCAACGCGGTCAGCCCGAAGGCGCTGAAGGCGCACGAGAGCGCGGGGCTGCAACGATCGTACTGGGACTGGGGCGAGATGCTGGGGCCGAACGCCAAGGGGTTCTTTCCCTACACCCCCGCCACCAACCTGCTCTACGGCCTCGACGAGGCGATCGACATGCTCGAGGAGGAGGGGTTGCAGGCCGTCTACGCCCGCCACGACCGCCATGCCGAGGCGACGCGACGCGCGGTGCGCGGCTGGGGCCTCGAGGTCTGGTGCGAGAACCCGCGCCACTATTCGAGCTCGCTGACCGCCGTCGCCATGCCCGACGGGCAAGGCGCCGACGCGCTGCGCCGCGTGATACTCGAGCGGTTCGACATGTCGCTGGGGGCCGGGCTGTCCAAGCTGGCCGACCGCATCTTCCGTATCGGACATCTGGGCAGCTTCAACGACCTGATGCTGATGGGCACGCTTTCGGGCGTGGAAATGGGCCTGGCTCTCGCCGGGGTCCCGCACGAGGCTGGCGGCGCGCGCGCCGCGATGGAGTACCTTATCGAGACGAGCGAAAGCGGCGACAGCATCGCCGCCTGAAAACGGGAGGAACCAGATGAAACTGACAACACTGATCGCGGTTGCCGCCATCGGAGCGGCCGGCGCCGCCGGCGCCGAGACGCTGCGCTTCGGCCACGTGGGCGAGCCGGGCTCGCTCTTCGCGATGACGGCCGAACACTTCGCCGAGGTCGCCAACGAGAAGCTGCCCGACGGCTACGAGGTGCAGGTCTTCGGCTCGTCGCAGCTCGGCAACGACCAGGAGCTGCTGCAGAAGCTCAAGCTCGGGCAGGTGACCTTCTCGCTGCCCTCGTCGGTCATGTCGTCGGTGGCGCCCGAGTTCGGCGTGTTCGAGATGCCCTACATCATCCAGGACCGCGACCACATCCGCGCGGTCGAGGACCAGATGCTCGAGGACACCTTCAACGCCGCCGCCGAGCGCGAGGGTTACAAGATCCTGTCGTTCTGGGAGAACGGCTTCCGCCAGATCACCAACAACGTCCGGCCGATCAACATGCCCGAGGACCTCGAGGGCATCAAGCTGCGCACGCCGAAGGGCGAGTGGCGGGTGAAGATGTTCAAGCCCTACGGCGCCAACCCGACGCCGATGGCGTTCTCGGACGTGTTCACCGCGCTGCAGACCGGCGTCATCGACGGGCAGGAGAACCCCTACGCCCAGATCGCCTCGGCCAAGTTCCAGGAGGTGCAGAACTATCTGTCGATCACCGGCCACGTCTACACGCCGGCCTACGTGCTGGTGTCGGCAAGCAGAAGTTCGAGGGTCTGCCCGAGGACGTGCAGACGCGCTGACCGAGGCGGCCGACGAGACGCAGGAGTTCGTCTACAAGACCGCGGAGCGGCTGGAGGACCGAGCTTCTGGACAAGATCAAGGATGCCGGCGTCAAGGTGAACGAGGCCGACAAGCAGGCCTTCATCGACGCCTCGGCGCCGATCTACGAGGAGTTCGCAGCCCAGGTCGAGGGCGGCGACGAGCTGGTCAAGCGGGTGCAGGACGCCAAGCCGTCGGCCCCCTCGAACTGAACATGTCGCGGGGCGGCGTCTGCCCGCCCCGCCCGACGTCCCGGTCGCCGGCGCCGCGGCCGAACGCCTGTCGGCCGGCTTCCCGGAACGGATGTTTTTGAATGCGCTTCGTCGCCCGCCTTCTGTCGACGCTGCTCGAGTGGTTCCTGATCGTGCAGATGCTCGCCCTGACCATCGTGGTGGTCTACGCCGTCGATGACGCGCAAGCTGGGCGCCTCGCTCAGCTGGTACGACGAGATCGCCGCGATCCAGCTTGCATGGATCACCTATTACGGCGCCGCGCTCGCCGCGCTGCGCCGCAAGCACATCGGCTTCGACGGCGTCGCTGCTGGCGATGCCGCCCCGGGCGCGCGCGGCGGGCATCGTCGTTGCCGAGGCGGTGACGATCGGGTTCTTCGCGCTGCTGGCCTGGGCGGGCTGGAAGGTGCTGATGGTCCTCGAGGGGATGAGCCTGGTCAGCCTGACCTGGTGCCCGGTACAGCTCACGCAGTCGGTCATCCCGATCGGTGCCGGGCTGTTCATCCTCGCCTCGCTGCTGTCGCTGCCCGACTACTGGCGCGAGACCATGGCCGGACGCTCGTTCGAGCATCCCGAGATCGTGCACGAGGCCACGCCATCCCGCGGCGGAGACCGCAGTCATGACGTGCTCGCCGATCTTCGTCGCGCTGGTCGCGATGATCCTGATCAACGTGCCCATCGCGGTCGGCGCTCGCCATCTGCGGCGTCATCGGCATCGCTCGTGGCCGAGGGCGCGGCCAGCCTCGTGACGATCGCGCTCGACATGTACAGCGGCGCGACCAAGTTCTCGCTGATCGCGATCCCGATGTTCGTGCTGGCCGGCGCGATCATGAACGCGGGCGGCATCACCCGGCGGCTGATCGAGTTCGTCTCGGCGCTGATCGGCTTCGTCCGCGGCGGGCTCGCGATGGTCAACGTCGGCGTGTCGCTGTTCTTCGCCGAGATCTCGGGCTCGGCGGTGGCCGACGTCGCCGCGATCGGCTCGGTGATGATCCCCGAGATGAAGAAGCGCGGCTACAGCGCCCCCTTTGCGGCGGCGGTGACCTCCTCGGCGGCCTCGCTCGCCATCATCATTCCGCCCTCGATCCCGATGATCCTCTACGGCGTCACCGCCGGCGTCTCGATCGAGCAGCTGTTTCTCGCCGGCCTCGTGCCCGGCCTGATCGGCGGGCCGGGCTGATGAGCCTCTGCTGGTACTTCGCGCGCCGCTACGACCTGCCGGTCGAGGCAGGCGTTCGACATGGGCCGCCTGCGCGAGACGTTCGTCGCGGCGCTGCCCACCTTCGCACTGCCGGTGATCATACTGGGCGGCATCTTCGGCGGCTTCGTCACCGCGACCGAGGCGGCGGGCCTGGCCGTCATCGCCTCGATCGTGGTCGGGCTGTGGTACCGCGAGACCGACTTCCGCGAGCTCAAGCCGCACATGCTCGACGGGGCGATCCAGACGGCGGTCGTCATGCTTCTGGTGGCGGCCTCGGTCCTGATGGGCGGCTTCCTGACCCGCGCGCAGATCCCGCAGGAGCTGGCCTCGGCACTGATCTCGCTGACCCAGAACAAGTGGGCGATCCTGGCGATCCTGAACGTGTTCTTCCTGGTGATCGGGTTCTTCCTGCATTCGGCCGCGGCGATCATTCTCGTGGTGCCGATCGTCGTGCCGCTGCTCGACCAGGTGGCGATCGACCCGGTGCATTTCGGCCTGGTCGTGACGCTGAACCTGGCGATCGGGCAGCAGACCCCGCCGGTGGCGAGCGTGCTGATCACCGCCTGCTCGATCGCGCGCGCCAACATCTGGGACGTGAGCAAGGCCAACATCGGCTTCGTCGCGGTGCTGCTGGCGGTGCTGCTGCTGTCACCTACGTGCCCGCCGTGCCGATGACCTGGTCGAGTGGGTCTATCGATGACGGGGCCGCTGGCGGGCGTTCGCGTCATCGAACTGGCGCACATCATGGCGGGGCCCGTCTGCGGGCTGATGCTGGCCGACATGGGCGCCGACGTGATCAAGGTCGAAAAGCCCGAGGGCGACGACACCCGCCGTTTCCTGCCGCCCGACATCGCCGGCGAGAGCGCGGCCTTCCTGATGATGAACCGCGGCAAGCGGGGCGTGGTGCTCGACCTCAAGTCGGACGAGGGGCGGCAGGCCTTCCTCGACCTGATCGCGGGGGCCGACATCCTGGTCGAGAACCACCGCAAGGGCACGCTCGACCGGCTGGGCCTGGGCTATGACGTGCTCGAGGCGGCGAACCCCGCGCTAATCCATGTCGAGATCTCGGGCTTCGGGCGCACCGGACCCTATGCCGACCGCGGCGGCTTCGACCTGATCGCGCAGGGCATGTCGGGGCTGATGTCGATCACCGGCGAAGGGCCGGGCCGCCCGCCGGTCAAGGTCGGCGCGCCGGTTTCCGACATCACCGCCGGCATCCTGGCCGCCATGGGCGCGCTCGCCGCCTATGTCGAGCGGCTGAAGACCGGGCGCGGCCAGCGCGTCGACACTTCGCTCTTCGAGGCGGGCATCACCCATACCTACTGGCAGTCGGCCATCGCCTTCGCCACCGACGTCGCGCCCGGCCCGATGGGCTCGGCCCATCCGTTGAACGCGCCCTACCAGGCGTTCCGCACCGCCGATGGCTGGATCTGCGTCGGCGCCGCGAACCAGCGCAACTGGGAGCGGCTGCTGGGCCTGATCGACGCTCCCGAGCTCGGTGCCGACCCGCGCTTTGCCACCAACCATGACCGCATGGTCCACCGCGAGGCGCTCGAGGCGGCGCTGAACGACATCTTCGTGCATCGCACCACGGCGGACTGGCTGGCGGTGATGGAAGCGGGCGGCCTTCCCGCCGGCCCCGTCCTCGACGTGCGCCAGATGCACGAGGACCCGCAGACGCGGGCGCGCGAGATGGTGGTCGAAGTCGACCACCCAGTGGCCGGACGGGTGCAGAGCCTGGGGGCGCCGGTCAAGTTCTCGCGCACGCCGGGCGGCGCCACCCGCCCCGCTCCGCGCCTCGGCGAGCACACCGACGAGGTTCTCTCGGACCTTCGCGCAACGCGACGCCCCGTCGAGGGGAGCGCGTCCGACCGCTGATCGGCCCGCGCCCAGCATCAGACGAGATGCCGGTGCCTTGAGCGCCCGATCGGCGTCCCCCGGAAACCCGAGCCAAGCCGGCCGACCGGCTACACCGGAAGGCTGCGACCACTCCGGTGCGGGCCGATCCCCGCGCTCGACTGCGCCTGCCGGCGGAGGCAGCGCTTGCGCGGCGGCTGCCGGCCGGCGACACCGCCACGCCCGCATCGGGGGTCGCAGATGCCGGGTCACGCGCCTGGGCTCCAGACGCGGTGATCTCCGCCCGCCCGCGATGCCGCGGGTTCAGCCTTCGTAGCAGCCGGCGGTGCGCCCGCGCGCCTGCACCAGCGCGAGGATCAGGTCGATGGTCGGCGTCGGGACGCCCGTCAGGCGGCCGAGCTCGGACACGGCGGTGACCAGCGCGTCGATCTCCATCGGCCGGCCGCGCTCGAGGTCCTGCAGCATCGAGGTCTTGTGCGCGCCGACCGCCGCCGCGCCGTCGATCCGCTTGTCGACGTCGATGGCGAACTGCACGCCCAGCGCCTCGGCCACCGCCTGCCCCTCGACCATCATCGCGCGGGCGATGGCGCGCAGGTCGTCCCGGGTGGCCAGCACGTCGAGCGTCTCGCCCGTCAGCGCCGAGAGCGGGTTGAAGGCGAGGTTGCCCCAGAGCTTGATCCAGATCTCGTCGCGGATGCGCGGGCGGACGGGCGCCTTGAAGCCGGCCGCGCGCAGCGCCTCGCGACAGCGCCGCCGCGCGGTCGGACTTGGACCCGTCGGGCTCGCCCAGGATGAAGCGGTCGCCCGTCGACGTGGCGGATCGACGCCCGGCTCGTCGACCTCGCAGGCGGGGTAGACGACGCAGCCGAGCGCCTGTTCGGGCGGCAGCGCGGCGCTGACGGCGCCGCCGGGGTCGACCGCCTCGACGCGCGCGGTCGTGTCCGGCCCGTCGAGGCCGTGGAAGTACCAGTAGGGCACGCCGTTCATGGCCGTGACGACGCGGTGTCCGGGCCGATCAGCGGCGCGAGCTTGTCGGCCACGGGCGGCACCGAATGCGCCTTGAGCGTGATGATGAGGTAGTCCTGCGGGCCGAGCTCGGCGGCGTCGTCGGTGGCGGTGAGCTGCGCCACCTCCTCCTCGCCCGTCGATGCGCAGGCGCAGCCCGTTCTCCGCATCGCCGCGAGGTGCGGGCCGCGCGCCACGACCGACACCTCCTGCCCGCGTTGGCCAGCCGGACCGCGAGATAGCCGCCGATCGCGCCGGCGCCGAAGACGCAGATCCTCATGCCAGCCCCAGCTTCTCGGCCAGGCCGATGCGCTGCAGCTTGCCGGTCGGCGCCCTTCGGGATCTCGTCGAGGACCAGGATCTTGCGCGGCACCTTGAACGCGGCGAGCGAGCTGGCCGGCGAAGTCGCGGAGCTCGCGCTCGGGTCGATCTGCTGGCCGTCGACGCGGCACCACCGCCGCCGCCACGTCCTCGCCCAGCTTGTCGTGCGGCATGGCGAAGGTGACGACCTGCGCGACGCGCCGGATGCTCCATCAGCACGTCGTCGACCTCGCGCGGGCTGACCTTCTCGCCGCCGCGGTTGATGATCTCCTTGAGCCGGCCGCGGATGGTGACGAAGCCGTCCTCGTCCATGTCGCCCTGGTCGCCGGTGCGGAACCAGCCGTCGGTGAAGGCCTCGGCGTTGGCCTTGGGGTTGTTGCGGTAGCCGCGCGGTGACGTTGGGGCCGCGGATGACGATCTCGCCGACCTCGCCCTGGGGCAAGCAGGCGCGCCGTCCTCGCCCATGATCGCGACCTCGGGGCCGGCGGCGGGGCCGACGGTGCCGGGCTTCTGCCGCTCGAGGCGGGTTCGAGGCCATCTGGTGGGCGGCCTCGGTCATGCCGTAGGCCTCGATCACCGGGCAGCCGAACGTCTCCTCCAGCTTGTGCAGCACCGGCACCGGCAGCGAGGCCGAGGACGAGCGGACGAAGCGCAGTGCGCGCCGCTTCGACGATCTTCGGCGTTGCGCGGCGGCGCGGGCCAGGATCGCCTGGTGCATGGTCGGGCACCGCGGTGTACCAGGTGGGCTCGCACCTCATCGAGCCAGCCGAAGAAGCTGCAGCGCGTCGAAGCCGGTGCGTGCAGGAGATCGCCGCGCCCGCGCCGATCGAGGACAGCACCGCCGCGATCAGCCCGTGGATGTGGAAGAGCGGCATGACGTTCAGGCAGCGGTCGTCGGGCGTCAGCGCGCAGCGTCGCCGCGATGTTGCGCGCCGAGGCGACCGACGTTCGGCCGCGTCAGCGGCACGATCTTGGGGCGCGAGGTGGTGCCCGAGGTGTGCAGCACCAGCGCCACGTCGTCGGGGCCGTTGCCGGTGCGCGCATCGGCCGTCGGTGCGACGTCCACCAGGGCGAAGTCGCCCGCGGCCTCGCCGGTCGTCAGCTCGAGCGACCGCGGATGCCCAGATCGTCGGCCGCGTCGCGCGCTGGGCGTCGTCGCCCGCGCGATGATCAGGAGCCTCGCGCCCAGATCCTCCATGTAGAAGGCGAACTCGTCCCGGGTGTAGGCGGGGTTCAGCGGCGCGGCCACGGCGTGGCTGCCACGGCGAGGAACGCCGCCGCCATCTCCGGCCCGTTCGGCAGCACGATCGCCACGTCGTCGCCGGGGCCGACGCCCGCGCCGCGCAAGCTGCCGCCCGACCCGGTCGACCACGCGCGGCCAGCTCGGCGTAGTCAGGTCGGGCCGGCCCGGCTGGCCCAGGGCGGGCCGCCTCGCGTCGGCCGAAGAAGGTCGCGGATCGTGTCGGTCATGCTGTTTCTCCAGACGGGTATCGAGGGCGGTCGAGCGCGGCGGTCGTCGCCGATCATGGTCATGCCGCACCGCGTGCGAGATGGCCGCGCATCGCCGTCTGCCGCGGCCTGCGGGTCGCGCGCGCGCGACGGCGTCGACGAGCGCCGCATGCTGCTCGCGAATAGGCGGCCTGGTTCGCGCGGGTCTGAGGCGAGGTGCGGCGAAGCGCGCCCCATTCCGCGCTGGCGGCGGATGACGTTGAGCGTTTCGAGCACGCCGGTCAGCAGCGGGTTGCGGCTCGCCCGGCGAGGCGCGGTGTGGAAGCGGCTGTCGATCGTCCTCCCACGCCTGCCAGTCGGCCGCGCGCGCGCCATCGCGCGACGATGGGCGCGCAGCGCGGCGATCGCCGGGTCCGAGGCGCGCAGGGCGGCGGCGGCGGCGATCGGCGGCTCGATCATCAGGCGAAGTTCCAGCACGTCGGCGGGGCCGGGCGGCGGCGACGAGGCGCAGCGTCGCCGTCGACTTCCTCGGCCGGAGGCGCGGTGACGAAGGTGCCCTGCCCCACGCGGCGCCGGATGCGGCCCCTCGGCCTCGAGCACGGCGAGCGCACGGCGCAACTGCGACCGCGGCCGATGCCCAGCTCGGCGGCCAGAGCTCCGCTCGGGCGGCAGCCGCTCGCCCGGGCGCCAGCGGGCCGCGTTCGAGTGCGGCCGACAGGATCTTCCAGCGTCATCGTCCATCGCGCGACCAATTGCCCGCATTGGTCTCGAAAGCAACCACCGTGCCGCACCGTTCCCGGACCAGACATTGCCGAAAAAGATGACGTAGCAGAAAAATCATGTTTGACCCGATTGGTTCGTGAGAGTGCCTAATTGGTCCGGCCGCGCGGCGACAGACCGGCGGCGACAGGGAGGAGACCGCACCATGACCATCACGCAGACGCGCCGGCGTTTCATTGCCACGGGCGCCGCGGCGGCGGGACTCGTCGCGACCCGACCCGCCTTCGCCCAGAGCTTTCCCGACGGGCAACATCGACGTGGTGATTCCCACGCGCGAGGGCGGCGGTGCCGACCGGCTGTTCCGCGCCTTCGCCAGCGTGTGGGAGCCCTAGCTCGGCACGCCAGCTCGAGCCCGGCTTCTACCCCGGCGCCTCGGGCCGGGTGGGCTACGAGGTCTACCTCGGCAAGAACGAGCCCGACGCCTACAGCCTGCATCTTCGGCAACATGGGCCCCGAGATCGCGGTGATGGTCGTCAGCGAGCGCGGACTACAGCTTTCCCGAGGATTTCCAGTATTTCTGCCGGCTCGACAGCGACCCGTCGGTGCTGTTCGTGCGCCGCCGACAGCCCGTTCCAGACCGTCGACGACGTGATCGCCGCCGGCAAGGAGCGCACGCTGAGCGTCGGCACCAGCCGACTGCCCCACCCCGCCTCGATCGGGGCGCTGCTGCTGGCCGAGCACACCGGCGCGCAGTTCAACCTCGTGCCGCTTTCGGGCGGGCGGAACACCATCGCGGGCGTGGTGACGGGCGAGATGGACTTCGGCGTGCTGCCCTCGGGCGCGGTCGCTGCGCGTCGGGCGACGCGCTGCGCACGCTGGCGGTCTGGGACGACCAGAACCCGATGCCCGGCCAGCTCAACGATGCGCCGACGGTCAACGACGCATTTCGGCACAAGCTTTCCGTCGCTGGTCTCGGCGCGCGCCTTCGGCATCCATACCAAGGCGATCGAGGAACATCCCGACCGCTTCGAGATGCTGCAGCGACACCGCCAAAGCAGGGCCGAGGATCCCGGCCTGGCGGGAGGCCGCAAAGGAGGCGGGCCAGCCGCTCGAGATCCTGAACTACGGCGGACCTCGAGGCCTGCACCGACTACGTCAAGGGCATGATCGAGCTGTCGCGGCGCTACAAGGACCTGACTCGTACCGGACGGGCCTGATGCCCGCTGCGCCCGGACGAACGAGCACAAGCGCGCGGCCGGCGGCGGAGACTGATCCTGCCCGCCGCGGCGCTGGCCTTCACCATCTACTACTTCTCGACGATCTGGAACTCGCCCGTGGGAGGCGCAGGTCGCGGCGTTCCTGGTCGGGTCGATCCTGATCGGGCTGATCGTGATCGCTCTTCATCCGCACGCGGCCGCGAGCTTGCTCGCCGGGCGCGCGGACCTGCGGCTCGGGCGAGCTGATCGGGCCCGTTCGGTCCTGCCCCGCCGCCTGGCGCATGTTCGGGCTGACGATGCTCTACCTGCTGGGGCTCGACTGCCTGGGCTTCACGCTGACGTCGTTCCTGTTCCTGCTCTTCAGCATGCTGGTGCTCGAGGACGCCGACGCGTGGTGCGACGCGCCTGCCTGCATTACGCGCTGGTGTCGGCGGCGCTGTCGCTGGCGGGCTGGCTGCTGTTCATCGTCGCCTTCGACACGCGCTTCCCGCACGGGCCGTTCGAGACGCTTCATGGCGGCGATCTTCGGATGATCGAGGGCGGCCTCTTTCCTGGACGATGCTGGCTCACACGCTCTCGCTGTGGTGGGTGATCGTGCCGGCGATCTTCCTCGGGCTGATCGTGGGCGCGATCCCCGGTTTCTCGGCGGCCAACACCATCATCATCCTGCTGCCGCTGACGCTGGCGGTCGACGTGCAGGTGGGGCTGGTGTTCATGGTGGCGCTCTACTGCTCGTCGCGGATGGGCGCCGGGGTGCCGGCGATCCTGGTCAACATTCCCGGCACCGCCGGCGCCGCGGCGACGCCGCTCGACGGCTACCCGATGGCCAAGCAGGGCAAGGGCGCGCAGGCGCTGGCGATGTCGTTCGTGTCCTCGACTGCGGGCGGGCTGCATCACCACCGCCATCGCGCTGCTGACGCTGCCGTGGCTGGCGCGGGTGGGCTACTACATGCATTCGGTCGAGATGATCGTGGTGATGCTGTTCGGCATCTCGCTGATCGCCACCATCGCCGCGCGCGACACGCTCAAGGGGCTGATCGCCGGCTTCTTCGGGCTGATGATCGGCGCGATCGGGGCGGATCACATCTACGCCACGCCGCGCGGCACCTTCGGGTTTCTCGAGCTTTACGACGGCATCCCGCTGATCCCCGCGCTGGTCGGCCTCTTCGCGGTGTCCGAGGCGTTCTACTTCATCGAGGCACCGCTCGATCCTGACCGAGGAGGGCCGCGAGCGGATGACCGAGGGCGGCTGGGGCCAGACCATGGATGGCGTGCGGATCACGCGAAGCGCTGGTGGCACGTGGTCTGGACCTCGCTGATCGGGCTGGCTGATCGGCGTCGTGCCGGGCGCGGGCGCGGCCATCGCCGTCGTTCGTGGCCTACCAGCAGTGCCGCACCTTCTCGAAGACGCCCGAGCTCTACGGCACCGGCCACCCCGAGGGGCTGATCGCGCCCGAGGCCGCCAACAACGGCGTCACCGCCGGCACGCTGATCCCGCTTCTGGTGCTGGGCATTCCCGGCGGGGCGACGGCGGCGATCATGCTGGTGGTGATGCAGTATCCACGGCGTGCAGATGGGCCCGCGCCTGTTCATGACCTCGCCCGAGATCGCCTACGGCATGATCATGGCGATGTTCGTCACCTACCTCCTGATGGCCTTCACGATCCTGCCGCTCTCCCGCTACCTCAGCCGGGTCACGATGGTCTCGACCGTCTACATGGCGCCGATCGTGCTGGCCTTCACGCTGGTCGGCAGCTTCGTGCCGCGCGAATACATGTTCGACATGTATCTGGCGCTGGTCTTCGGCGTGATCGGCTATGTGGCGCGCAAGACCGGCTACCACGTCTCGGCGATCCTGATCGGGGTGATCCTCGGTCCGCTGCTGGAGCAGTATTTCCTGCGCGCGCTGCGCATCAGCCAGGGCGACGTGATGGTTCTGTTCTCGTCGACGCTGGGCAACATCCTGTGGGTCGCGCTGGTCGTCGTCGATGGCGCTTCCCTACCTGGTCGAGCTCCGCCGCACCCGCGCGGCGCAGCAGGCCGGCGCCGAAGCAGAGGAGCATGGATCGTGAGCTACGAAGGACGCGAGCAGACGAGCTACCGGATCAGGCGCCTCGGCGCCCTGGACGACCTCGCCGGGGGCGGCCAGGTCGTGGTGCAGGGCGACTTCGCCTATGTGGGCCACATGGACCCGCCGAACGGGACGTCGATCATCGACGTGAGCGACCCGAAGAACCCGCGCATCGTCAGCCAGCTGAACCTTGCAGGGTCAGGGTCGCGCCACGCATACCCACAAGGTTCGCGTTGTGGGCGACCTGATGTACGTCAACGTCGAGCGCTACGACCGGCACTTCAAGCACAAGGCGACGAAGATCGACGGCACGAAAGAGCGGCTGGTGGGCGAACTGGGCCGCGATCCGGGGGACGAGGACATCGCCCGCGCCCTCGGCGTCCCGCCCGAGCGGATGGGCGACCTCTGGGATGCCTACCACGAGGATTACCGCGACGGCGGCTGGAAGGTCTACGACATCGCCGACAAGGCGAACCCGAAGGAGCTCGCCTATGTGCGCACGCACGGCTTCGGCGTGCACCGCTTCGATGTCGACGAGAACTACGCCTACATGTCGACCGAGATGGAGGGCTATGTCGGCAACATCCTGGTCGTCTACGACATGGCCGACCCGACGAAGCCGCGCGAGGTCAGCCGCTGGCACCTGCCCGGCCAGCACGTCGCGGCGGGCGAAACGCCGACCTGGGAGGGGTACAAGAACCGCCTGCACCACGGGATGCGCGTCGGCGACGAGATCTGGTGCAGCTACTGGCACGCGGGGGTCCGGGTCCTCGATGCCTCGGACATCACCGATCTCAAGCTGCTGGGCGAGTACGACTACCACCCGGCGATCCCCGAGCCGACGCATACGGTCATGCCGTTCGAGAACCTGATCGACGGCCGACGCTACGCCGTGGCCATCGACGAGGAGCATGACCACCGACACGGGGCGCTGCACGGCTTCATGTGGGTGCTCGACGTTACGGACCTTGCGAACATCAAGGGGGTCTCGGCCTTCGACGTTTCCGAGCGCGACAGCCCCTGGGCCCGCGCCGGCGGCCGGTTCGGGGCGCACCAGTTCCGCGAGAAGCTCGAACTCGACGCTCGTATACCTGACCTGGTTCTCGGGCGGGGTGCGCATCGTCGACTGCAAGGATCCCTACCGGCCCGAGGAGGTCGCGCACTTCATCCCCGAGCCGCGCGGCCGCTTCCCCAGCCCGCAATCGAACGACATCGACGTCGACGCGCGCGGCCTGATCTACGTGATCGACCGCAACCGGGGGCTCGACATCCTCGAGCACCACGGCTGAGCGGGAGGATCGTCATGGAGACACGCAGCCTCAGGGACCTCGAGGTCAGCCGCATCGGCCTCGGCTGCATGGGCATGTCCGTGGCCTACGGCGAGCGCGACGAACCGGGCTCGATCGCCACGATCCACCGGGCGCTCGATATGGGTATCACCTTCATCGACACCGCCGACATGTACGGCCAGGGCCACAACGAGGAACTGGTGGGCCGGGCGCTGAAGGAGCGGCGCGCGGAGGCGGTGCTGGCGACCAAGTTCGGCAACATCCGGCTGCCCGACGGCACGGGCGCGGTGAACGGCAAGCCCGACTACGTCCCGCAGGCCTGCGAGGCCAGCCTGCAGCGCCTGGGCACCGATGTGATCGACCTTTACTACTTGCACCGCGTCGACCCCGACGTGCCGATCGAGGAGACCGTCGGCGCGATGGCCAAGCTGGTCGAGGCGGGCAAGGTGCGCCACATCGGCCTTTCCGAAGCTGGCCCCGAGACCATCCGCCGGGCCGAGGCGATCCACCCGATCACCGCGCTGCAGACCGAATACTCGCTCTGGAGTCGCGACGTGGAGGCCGAGATCCTGCCCACCTGCCGCGAACTGGGGATCGGCTTCGTCGCCTACTCGCCGCTCGGCCGCGGGTTCCTGTCCGGCACCATCGCCGGCCCCGACGCGCTGATCGAAGCCGACCGCCGCCACGCCCACCCCCGCTATGCCGCCGAGAACATGGCGAAGAACGCCCGGCTGGTCGAGGCGCTGCGGGAAATCGCGGAAGGCATCGGCGCGACGCCGGCGCAGGTCTGCATCGCGTGGCTTCTGCACCGGGGTGTCGTGCCGATCCCCGGCACCAAGAAGATCCGCTGGCTGGAGGAGAACGCGGCCGCGGCCGAGATCCGGCTGAGCGAGGCGCAGCTCACGGCACTCGAGACGGCGTTCCCGCCCGGCGTGACCGCGGGCGAGCGCTATCCTCCGGGCGGCATGAAGCGCGTCGGCCTCTAGATCGCGCCGACGCCCGACCAGATCAGCCGCACCGCCAGCACCACCAGAATCGCGTTGAGCGCGAGCTTGAAGCGCCGCTCGTCGATGCGCGTCAGCACGGCGCGCCCGCTCAGCGTGCCGAGAAAGCCCGCCGCGATCATCGCCGCGATGAAGAGCGCCCACGGCCCGAAGGCAAAGCCCAGGAAGCCGAACACGACCGTCTTCAGCGCGTGCTGCAGCGTCATGAAGGTGGCATGGGTGCCAACGGTACCGTGCCGGTCGAGCTGCAGCGACTTGATGTACGAGATCACGAACGGGCCCGTCGCCCCGAAGAACATCGTCAGGAACGACGAGATCCCGCCGGTGAGCCAGGCGAAGCGACGCATGACGGCGGGCGGCGTGAAGAACACCGACCAGAGGATGAAGAGGCCGACGCCGATCTGCACCGCGCTGGGAGGCAGCGCGATCGCGAAGCTGCCGCCGATGGCCGCGCCGACGAGCGAGCCTATGAGGAACGGCGGAAACACCCGCCAGAACACGTGGCGCACCATGATGACGGCGCGGCCCAGGTTCGAGCCGATCTGCACCACGCCATGCACCGGGATCAGCGCCGCGGGCGGCAGGAGCGTGGCCAGGATCGCCAGGAGCGCAGCGCCCCCGCCGATGCCGAAGGCCGCGGTGATGAACGAGGCGGTGAAGCTCGCCAGAAGCAGCGCCAGCGTCACGGCCAGCGACAGGTCGGGCGGCAGCCAGCTCATGCCAGCGTCGCGGGGTGGAACAGCTCCTCGGGCGCGACGGGGCGGGCCGAGAGGTGCTGCTCGTGCGAATAGCGGCAGATCGCGGCGAGCTCGGCCGCATTGCTCGCGAAGCCATAGCTCCAGTAGTCCGGCCCCATCGCCTCGAGCGTGCGCTCGAGCGAGGCGCCGAGCCATGGCAGCGTCAGCCGGTTGGCCGAGCCGAGCCAGACATCGCGCAGCCGCGCCACGGCCAGGTCTCGCGCCTCGGCGAAGGCCGTCATCAGCGCCTGCGGCAGCCACGGATGCGCCTCGGCCAGCGTGCGGCGGACGCCGACCACGTGCATGATCGGAAAGAAGCCGGTGCGGCAGTGCCAGTCGCGCTCGGCCGCTTCGTAATCGGGGATCAGCCGCACGAGGCGCGGATCGCCCGACAGGAACGCGACCGGCGGCTTCGGCGCCAGAAGGCCCTCGATCCGGCCGTCCAGCAGCAGGTCCTGCAGCGTCTCGCCTTCGGCGATGGGCTCGACCGACAGTCCCGGCGGCAGGTCGAGGGTCAGCCGCTCGCGCCGCACGCCCTGGTCCAGCGCGCCGGTGCGCCAGCGGATCGTCGACGCATCGACGCCGTACTCGTCCGACAGGATCCCGCGCATCCAGAGCGCGGCCGTCATCTGATACTCGGGCACACCGACGGTGCGGTGGGCGAGGCCGGCGGGCGTCTCGATGCCGCTGCCAGCGCGGGCGAAGAAGCCGCCGTGGCGGAAGGCGCGCGACAGGAAGGCCGGGATCGCCACATAGGCCCCCTCGCCCCGCGAGACCTGCAGGATGTGTGAGGACAACGACATCTCGGTCACGTCGTAGCGCGCCTCCTGCGCCGCCAGCGGAAAGAGCCTCGCGGTGGGCGCGACGGTGCAGTCGAGGCGCACGCCCGGCACCGTCACGCGACCGTCGTGCAGCGCGGCGGTGCGGTCGTGGTCCCAGGTGGCGAGGGTGATGTCGATGCTCATGCCGCCTTGTCACCGGATGACCGCCGCCTGTCGAGGCGCGGGGCGCGCTTTGCCCGATGCGTCGCCACGCGGCCACGCCGGAGGTCGGGTACGCGCCCGCTCATCGGCCGATCAGGTTCGCCTGCACCGACAGCAGGTGCGCGTGCATCGCCGCGCGCGCCTCTTCCGGGTGCCGGCGCAGCAGTGCGCGCACCAGCCGCTCGTGCTCGGCGCAGTACGCCTGCCGCCGCGTCTCGGAGAACGACCGTGCCTTCAGCTCGAACCACCTCGGCTGGTGCCGAAGCAGTGTCAGGATGTTGTTGATCTCGCGCAGCAGGTCATTGCGCGAGCACGACAGGACCTGCTGGTGCAGTTCGGTATCCCAGCTCTCGAACTCCTCCATCCCGGGGGCGGCCAGGGCGCGCTCGTGCGCCTCGCCAATGGTGGCAAGCTGGTCGGCGCTGGCGTTGGTCGCGGCGAAGGCGGCGGCCGCCGGCTCGATCAGAAGCCGCAGCTCCATCATGTCGGCGGGCGAGGCGCCCTCGATCCGCTCGACGATCTGAACCAGGGGCGTCCGCGTCGGCTCGCGCAAATACGTACCCCGCCCCACATGCCGCGTGACCACGCCGTCGCGCTCGAGCCGCTCGAAGGCGCGGCGCACGGTGTTGCGCGCGACGCCGAACTGCTCGGCCAGCACGCGCTCGGTCGGCAGGCGGCCGCTCTCGGACCAGTCGCCCGCGCTGATGCGGCGCCGCAGCTCGGCCACCAGATCGTCCGACTTGCCCCGCTCCACGCCCTCGCCCTCCTGACCCAATCAGGAGCCAATTAGCACCGTTGAGGCGGGATCGCCAGCATTCATCGACAACGGGGTTCCCTAATGGTCCACCCGATGCTAACCCAACGCAGGGGACATGGAACGGGAGCGAACGCGTGAAGATCGCCACCTTCAGACAGAACGGCGCGCGCAGGCTCGGCGCGGTGAATGCCGAGGCGGGCACCATCGCGCCCTTCGACCTTGAGGGGGAGGTCGACGCGAGGGGCGTGATCCGCCTCATCGGCACTGCCGCGATGCCGGACCTGCTGCCCGAGGTGGCGCTGGCCGACGTGACGCTCGACGCGCCGATTCCGCGGCCGCTTCGAAACATCTTCTGCGTGGGAAAGAACTATCACGAGCACGCGCACGAGTTCTCGGCCAGCGGCTTCAACTCCAGCGCCGCCAAGGGCGCCGTGCCCGAGCACCCGATCGTCTTTTCGAAGGTGCCCGAGAGCGTGGTCGGCCCGGACGCGCCCATCCTGATCGACCCGACCGTGAGCGAAGCCGTCGACTACGAGGCCGAGCTCGCCGTCATCATCGGCACCGGGGGCCGCGGTATCCCGGCCCGCGAGGCGATGGACCATGTCTGGGGCTACACCATCGTCAACGACGTTACCGCGCGCGACTTGCAGGGACGCTACAGCCAATGGCTGATCGGCAAGAGTCAGGATACGTTCTGCCCGATGGGGCCATGGGCGGTGACGTGCGACGAACTCGACATCGCCGATACCGCCATCCAGTGCCGCGTAAACGGCGAGACGCGACAGGATTCCAACACCGGTCTGCTGATCTTCGACATCCCGACGATCATCGAGACGATCTCGGCCGGCGTGACGCTGGTACCGGGCGACGTGATCGCCACCGGCACGCCGGCGGGCGTGGGCATCGGCTTCAAGCCGCCGAAATACCTGCGGCCGGGCGACGTGGTCGAGGTCGAGGTTGCAGGCATCGGCCGCCTTACCAACGAATGCCGGCGTCACGGCGACTGACGCCTGGCGCGGCAGCAGAAGCTTCCCCGACCAGAGGGAAGGGCAACGACCAGCCGGGCAGACACCCTGCCCCGCAGCGAAGTGGAGGAAGACGCATGAGACAGACGACAATCGCCCTGTCGGCGGTTCTGGCGACGGCGATCGCCGGCACCGCGACCGCGCAAGACAAGACCGAGGTCGCCTGGGGCGGATCGAACCCCGGCGGCGTGATGTACTACATGGTCGGCGTCGCCGGCACCGAGCTCGGCAAGGACCTGCCCGACATCAACATCACCCAGGTCACCACCGGCGGCTCGACCGAGAACGCCAAGCGCCTGATCAAGGGCGAGCTCGACATGGGCATCGTCTACGGCAGCCATGTCTACATGTCGCAGGAGCCGACCGGCCCGTTCGAGGGCGGCGACAAGGGAACCATGCTGCGCGGCGTTGCGATGGCCTATGAGGGGCCGACCTACTTCGTGACGCTGGGCGACAGCGGGATCGAGGACCTGTCGGACCTCGACGGCAAGAAGGTCGCGCTCGGCCCGCCGGGCTCGGGGACGGTGTTCAACTGCTCGAACATCCTCACGGCGCTGGGGATGCTCGACAAGATCCAGCCGCAGATGATGACCTTCGCCGATGCCGGCCGCGCGTTGGGCAACGGTCAGATCGACGCGCTCTGCCAGTCGTCGTCGCCCGCCGCGGCGGTGACCGAGCTGGCCGAGACGCGCGACATCCTCGTCGTTCCCTACACCGAGGAGCAGCTGGCCACGATCACCGACACCTATCCGTTCTACCACACCGGCACGATGTCCGAGACCACCTACAAGGGCGTTCCGGCCACCGACATGCCCTTCACCACGGTCTATTGGGTCGCGCACGAGCGGGTGCCGGAGGACGTGGTCAAGAAGATGGTCGCGGCCGCCTACGAGAAGCAGGACACGCTGGCGCAAGGCCACAAGGCCTGGGCGCAGATGAAGCCCGACATCGAGAACTTCCAGAAGCTGGGGGCGCCGATGCATCCGGGCGCCGAGGCCTACTACAAGGAACAGGGCCTCTGGCCCGACGAGGGCTGATCCCCTCCTGACGCCATCGCTCCGGCCCGCGCGGGCCGGAGCGCCTTTTCTCCTCTCTCGGACAATGCCCACATGCCCGACCTGTCGTGGCTGTTTCGGGTCGAGGGCTCCCACCGGACGCTGACCGGGCTCTGGGCGCTGGCCTTCAACCTGACGGCGGCCAGTTTCTCGGCCTTCTACCTCTACACGTCGGGCTTCGGCCTGATCTCCACCCAGAGCAACCGGGGCGTCTACCTGATGCTGACCTCGGTGCTGGTGTTCCTGATCTATCCCGCCACCAAGCGTTCGAACGTCACCCGGCCCAGCCTCGTCGACCTCGCGCTGATCGTGCTGACGGTGGTGTCGGTCGGGTACTGGATCGACCAGTACGTCAGCTACGCGATCTTCCGCGTCTCGTCGCCCAGCCAGTGGGACCTGACGATGGGCGCCATCGCCATTGTCGTGATGCTCGAGACCAGCCGCCGCGTGCTCGGGCCGATCATCTCGATCATCGCGATCGTCTTCGTGCTGCAGCTCTATTACGGCGCCTACCTGCCGGGGACGCTGGCGCATCCGGGCATGTCGGTCGAGCGCATACTCGAGTTCACCTATTCGACACAGGAGGCGCTGTTCGGCGTCGTCACCGCCACCTTCGCCACCTTCGTCTTTCCGTTCATGATCTTCGGCGCGTTCCTCGAGCGCTCGGGCGCGGGGGCGTTCTTCATGGACCTCGGGACCGCCATCGCCGGGCGCTGGCGCGGCGGCCCGGCCAAGATCGCGGTGATGACCTCGGCGCTCTTCGGCTCGATCTCGGGCTCGTCGGTGGCCAATGTCGTCACCACCGGCTCGTTCACCATCCCGCTGATGAAGCGCACCGGATTCCGCCCCCACGACGCCGGCGCGATCGAGGCCATCGCCTCGACCGGTGGCCAGTTCATGCCCCCGGTCATGGGCGCCGGCGTCTTCATCCTCGCCACCTTGACCGAGACCAGCTACCTGCACATCGCCCTGATCAACGTGATCCCGGCGCTGGTCTTCTTCCTGTTCCTGCTGACGATGGTCGACCTCGAGGCGGTGCGGCTAGGGCTGAAGGGACTGCCCCGGGACGAGACACCGCGCGTGAGCAAGGTCCTGCGCGAGGGCGGCCACTTCTTCCTGCCGCTGGTGGTGGTGATCGGGCTGCTGTTCCGCGGCTACTCGCCCGAGTTCTGCGCCTTCTGGGGCACGGTCAGCGCCGCGGTCCTGTCGTGGCGGCATCACAGCACGCGCATGGGGCCGACCGCCATCGTGCAAGGGCTGGTCGGCGGCGCACAGAGCAACACCTCGGCGGGCGCGGCGATCGGCACGCTGGGGGTCATCATCGGCGGGATCGTCCTCGCCGGGCTGGGGCTCAAGTTCTCGGCGGTGCTGATCGAGTTTTCGGGAGGCAATCTCTTCGTCGCCCTCTGCCTCGTCACACTGGTCTCGATCATCATCGGGATGGGATCTTCGACCACCGGCTCGTACATCATCCTGTCCGTCGTGGCCGCGCCCGCGCTGATCCAGCTTGGCGTGCCGACGGTGGCGGCGCACCTTGCGGTCTTCTACGCCGCCTGCCTGTCCAACATCACGCCGCCGGTCTGCGTCTCGGCCTTCGCGGGCGCCGCGATCGCCGGGGCGCCCCCGATGCGCACTGGCTTCGCCGCACTCAAGTTCGGGGCGACGCTGGTGCTGATGCCCTTCAGCTTCGTCTACGTGCCCGAGCTGCTGATGCAGGGCACCTGGCCTGACATCATCTATTCCACCGTCCTTTATGCGGCGGGCGCCGTTCTGCTGGCGATCGCGCTGCAGGCAACGGCGCCGCTGGCGGGGCGGGTGCTGCCGGCGCAGCGCCTGCTCTTCGCGGCGGGCGGAATCGCGTTGATGTTTCCGGCGACGCTGGCCATCGACCTGCTCGGCGCCGCCCTGGCCGCAATGGCGGCGGCATGGTTCGGGGTCAGCACCGGGCGGATCGCCCTGCCGCGCCGGCCCTGACGCCGATCAACATTCTGGCAGGTTCACCGCGAGGCCCCCGCGCGAGGTCTCCTTGTACTTATCGCTCATCTCGAGGCCGGTCTGGCGCATCGCCTCGATGCAGTTGTCGAGCGGCATGAAATGGTCGCCGGTGCCGCGCAGGGCCAGCGACGCCGCCGAGACCGCCTTGATGGCGCCGAGGCCGTTACGCTCGATGCACGGCACCTGCACCAGCCCGCCGACGGGGTCGCAGGTCATCCCCAGATGGTGCTCGAGGGCGATCTCGGCCGCGTTCTCGATCTGCCGGTTACTGCCGCCGAGGGCTGCGCAAAGGCCCGCCGCCGCCATCGCCGAGGCCGAGCCGACCTCGCCCTGGCAACCCACCTCGGCGCCCGAGATCGAGGCGTTGTGCTTGATCAGCCCGCCGATCGCCGCCGCCGTCAGCAGCAGGTCGTGCGCGCCGGCCCGCGTCGCGCCGATGCAATGTTCGCGATAGTAGCGCAGCACCGAGGGCACCACGCCGGCAGCGCCGTTAGTGGGCGAGGTCACGACCCGCCCGCCGGCCGCGTTCTCCTCGTTGACGGCCATCGCGTAGACCGACAGCCAGTCGTTGACGATGTGCGGCTGGGCCTGATTGCGGCCCCGCTCGACCAGAAGCTGCTCGTGGATCGCCTTGGCCCGGCGGCGCACGTTCAGGCCGCCGGGCAACACGCCGTCTTCGCGCAGGCCGCGATCGATGCACGCATCCATCGCCGCCGCAACCTCGTCGAGCGCGACTGTCGAGCGCGTCGCGACCGATCCCGAGTTCCTCGTTCGCCCGCTTCATCTCGGCGATGGACAGGCTCGCGGCGTCGCCCATGGCGAGCATCTCGCGCGCAGTGCGGAACGGGAAAGGGTGGCGCCCCGCAACCTCGTCGTCGGCGCGTTCGGCCGCACCCAGTTCCCCTTCCTCCAGAACGAAACCACCGCCCACCGAATAGTAGGTCCGCGCCGCCCAGATGTGGCCCGCCTTGTCGAGCCCACGCAGGACGAGGCCGTTTGCGTGGCCGACAAGCGGCGGGCCGTAGTCGAAGATGACGTCGGTCTCGGGGTCGAAGTCGAGCTCGCCAAGATCGGGCGGCGCGATCCGGCGTGACCGGCGCACCTCGGCATCCACGCGCTCGGCCTCGTCGGGATCGACCTCCGACGGGGACATCCCCGCAAAGCCCAGGATCACCGCGCGGTCGGTCGCGTGGCCCTTGCCGGTGAAGGCGAGCGAACCGTGCAGCGTGGCCTGCAGTCGGCTCAATTTGCCGGTGCCGGGATTCTGCCTCTGCGGGTCGCGGAGCACATCGAGAAACCGCGCTGCGGCGATCATCGGCCCCATCGTGTGCGACGACGACGGGCCGATGCCGATCTTGAAGATGTCGAAGACGCTCAGGAACAACGGTGACCACCCTCGGCTGTCGCGCTGCCACCGTGACACATCGGGCAGCCCGGCGCGAGCGGGGCGGGCAGTTTCCGCCCCGGCGCGGCGCTTCGGAAAGAGAAAGGCCCGCCGGCTGATGCCGGCGGGCCCACCGCCCAACTTCGGGGCAGCTTGTGACGCGACCTATTCGTCCGCGTTCTCGGGCGTCTCGACGAGGCCGCTGTCGGTCTCGTCGTCCACGTACTCGTCGACCGGAGCGGCCAGCGCGGCGGCGCGCTCGGCCTCGGCCTGCGCCTCCTTCAGCACCTTGAGGTCACGCTCGGCGGCGATGCGGCGCACCCGCTGGGTCGCGCCACCGGTCCCGGCCGGGATCAGCCGGCCGACGATGACGTTCTCCTTCAGGCCCACCAGCTTGTCGCGCTTGCCCTGCACGCTGGCCTCGGTCAGCACCCGCGTCGTCTCCTGGAAGGAGGCCGCCGAGATGAACGACCGGGTCTGGAGCGAGGCCTTGGTGATGCCGAGCAGGATCGGCTCGCCGTCGGCCGGCTTGCGGCCGTCGGCGAGCGCCTTCTCGTTCATCGCCTCGAACTCGCCCTTGTCGACGTGCTCGCCCTTGAGCAGCGTGGTCTCCCCGCTGTCGAGGATCTCCCACTTCT
This sequence comes from uncultured Alphaproteobacteria bacterium, assembly GCA_963773475.1. Lineage (GTDB taxonomy): Bacteria > Pseudomonadota > Alphaproteobacteria > Rhodobacterales > Rhodobacteraceae > Roseitranquillus. Next base: position 26,400 of record CAVZBD010000009.1, read on the forward strand.
GCAGCATCTGCCGGACGATGACCTCAATGTGCTTGTCGTTGATCTTCACGCCCTGCAGTCGGTAGACGTCCTGCACCTCGTCGATCAGGTAATCGGCCAGCGCCTCGATCCCCATGATCCGCAGGATGTCGTGCGGGGCGGGGTTGCCGTCCATGATGTAGTCGCCCTTCTGGACGAAGTCGCCTTCGACGACCGGGATGTGCTTCCCCTTCGGCACCATGTACTCGACCGTCTCCATCGTGTCGTCGGCAGGCTCAATCGTGATCCGGCGCTTGTTCTTGTAGTCACGCCCGAACTTCACGTAGCCGTCGATCTCGGCGATGATCGCGTGGTCCTTGGGACGGCGCGCCTCGAACAGTTCCGCCACCCGCGGCAGACCACCGGTGATGTCCTTGGTCTTGGCACCCTCGCGCGGGATCCGCGCCACCACGTCGCCCGCCTTGATATCCTGCCCGTCCTCGACCGAGAGAATCGCGTCGACCGACATCTGATAGCTGACCGGATTGCCCTGCTCGTTGCGCACCGGCTCGCCCGTCTCGGCGTCCATGACGATGATTTCGGGCTTGAGGTCGTTCGAGCGCGGGGCCGAGCGCCAGTCGCTGACGATCTTCTGAGTCATGCCCGTCGCATCGTCGGTGTCCTCGCGGACCGAGAGGCCCGAGACGAGATCGACAAAGCGCGCCACGCCGGCCTTCTCGGCGATGATCGGCAGGGTGTAGGGGTCCCATTCGAACAGCTTGTCGCCCCGCTGCACATCGGCGCCCTCATCGGGGAACACCTTGGTGCCGTAGCCGAGCTTGTGGGTCGCCCGCTCGATGCCGTTGTCGTCGAGGATGACGAGCTGCATGTTGCGGCCCATCACGATCTTTTCGCCGGCGACGTTGGTCAGCAGGTTCGCGTTGCGAAACTCGACCCGGCCAGCCTGGCTGGCCTCGAGGAACGACTGCTGGCCGCCCTGCGCGATGCCGCCGATGTGGAAAGTCCGCATCGTCAGCTGCGTGCCCGGTTCACCGATGGACTGCGCCGCGATGATGCCGACGGCCTCGCCGACGTTCACCATCGTGCCGCGCGCAAGGTCGCGACCGTAGCACATGGCACAGACGCCCTCATCGGCCTCGCAGGTCAGCGGCGACCGGATGCGCACGGCTTGCAGCGCCGCCGTCTCGATGGCGTCGGCCTTGCGCTCGTCGATGAGCTCGTCCTGGCCACGATGACCTCGCGGTCGGGCGTGGCCACGTCGTCGGCCGCGACCCGGCCCAGCACCCGCTCGCCCAGCGACGCCACGATCTCGCCGTCGTTCACCGCCGCCTCGGCGGTGATGGCGTTATCGGTGCCGCAGTCCTTGACCGGATGATGCAGTCCTGCGCCACGTCGACGAGTCGACGGGTGAGGTAGCCCGAGTTCGCGGTCTTCAGCGCGGTGTCGGCCAGACCCTTCCGGGCGCCGTGGGTCGAGTTGAAGTACTCGAGCACGGTCAGGCCTTCCTTGAAGTTCGAGATGATCGGCGTCTCGATGATCTCGCCCGAGGGCTTGGCCATCAGGCCGCGCATGCCGCCGAGCTGCTTCATCTGCGCCGGCGAACCCCGGGCACCCGAATGGCACATCATGTAGATCGAGTTCGGCTCGATCTCGGCGCCCGCGTCGTCGCGGCGAACCGACGAGATCTCGTCCATCATCGCCGCAGCCACGTCGTCCGAGCACTTGGACCAGGCGTCGACCACCTTGTTGTACTTCTCGCCCTGGGTGATCAGGCCGTCCATGTACTGCTGCTCGAACTCCTTCACCTGGTCGCGCACGCGGTCGACGATCTGTCCACTTCTCCTGCGGGATCAGCATGTCGTCCTTGCCGAAGCTGATGCCGGCCTTGAACGCCTCGCGGAAGCCGGTGTTCATGATCTGGTCGCAGAAGATGACCAACTCCTTCTGGCCGCAATAGCGGTAGACGGTGTCGATGACCTGCTGCACCTCCTTCTTGCGAAGCAGGCGGTTGACCAGCTCGAACGGCGCCTTGGCGTTCAGCGGCAGAAGCGCGCCGAGGCGCACCCGGCCGGGCGTCGTTTCGTAGCGCTTGATGACTTCCTGGCCCTCCTCGTCGATCTGCTTGAGCGCGGCAGGTGATCTTGGCGTGCAGGTGCACCTCGCCCGCATCGAGCGCGTGCTGACCTCGTCCACGTCGGCGAAGGACATGCCCTCGCCCTTCATCCCCTCGCGCTGCATCGAGATGTAGTAGAGGCCGAGGACCATGTCCTGCGAGGGCACGATGATCGGGGCGCCGTTGGCGGGGCGAGGACGTTGTTCGTCGACATCATCAGGACCCGCGCCTCAAGCTGGGCCTCGAGGCTCAGCGGCACGTGGACGGCCATCTGGTCACCGTCGAAGTCGGCGTTGAAGGCCGAGCAGACGAGCGGATGCAGCTGGATCGCCTTGCCCTCGATCAGCACCGGCTCGAACGCCTGGATGCCGAGGCGGTGCAGCGTCGGCGCCCGGTTGAGCAGGACCGGGTGCTCGCGGATGACCTCGTCCAGGATGTCCCAGACCTCGGGGCGCTCCTTCTCGACGAGCTTCTTCGCCTGCTTGACGGTCGAGCTGTAGGCCCTTGGCCTCAAGCCGCGAGTAGATGAACGGCTTGAAGAGCTCGAGCGCCATCTTCTTCGGCAGGCCGCACTGGTGCAGCTTCAGCTCGGGGCCGGTCACGATGACCGACCGGCCCGAGAAGTCGACGCGCTTGCCGAGCAGGTTCTGCCGGAACCGGCCCTGCTTGCCCTTCAGCATGTCGGACAGCGACTTCAGCGGGCGCTTGTTGGCGCCGGTGATGACGCGGCCGCGGCGGCCGTTGTCGAACAGCGCGTCGACCAATTCCTGCAGCATCCGCTTCTCGTTCCGGACGATGATGTCCGGCGCGCGCAGCTCGATCAGCCGCTTCAGGCGGTTGTTGCGGTTGATGACCCGGCGATAGAGGTCGTTCAGGTCCGACGTCGCGAACCGGCCGCCGTCCAGCGGCACCAGCGGGCGCAGTTCCGGCGGGATCACCGGGATCACCGTGAGGACCATCCATTCCGGGCGGTTGCCGGATTCGAGGAAGTTCTCGACGATCTTCAGCCGCTTGATGATCTTCTTGGGCTTGAGCTCGCCGGTCGCTTCGTTGAGATCCTCGCGCAGCTGCTCGGCCTCGGCCTCGAGGTCGATGGCGGCGAGCATCTCGCGGATCGCCTCGGCGCCGATATTGGCCTGGAACGCGTCGGTGCCGTACTCGTCCTGCGCGTCGAGGAACTCCTCCTCGGTCATCAACTGGCCGTAGGAAAGGTCCGTCAGGCCCGGCTCGATGACGACGTAGTTCTCGAAATAGAGGATCCGCTCGAGGTCGCGCAGCGTCATGTCGAGCATCAGGCCGATCCGGCTCGGCAGCGACTTCAGGAACCAGATGTGCGCGACAGGGGCGGCGAGCTCGATGTGGCCCATGCGCTCGCGCCGGACCTTCTGCAGCGTCACCTCCACGCCGCACTTCTCGCAGACGACGCCGCGGTACTTCATGCGCTTGTACTTGCCGCACAGGCACTCGTAGTCCTTGATCGGCCCGAAGATGCGCGCGCAGAACAGGCCGTCACGCTCGGGCTTGAACGTGCGGTAGTTGATCGTCTCGGGCTTCTTGATCTCGCCGTAGGACCAGCTCAGGATCCGCTCCGGGCTGACGCGAGCGAAATCTTGATCTCGTCGAACGTCTTCAGCGCGGCGAGCGGGTTGAACGGGTTCGTCGTGAGTTCCTGGTTCATCTTCGATCCTTGAATCGGGCGGTCGGAGGAGTGGGGTGGGCCGGCACCGCGGCGGCGGGCGTCGCCCGCCGATCGGTCACTCCTCCTCCGCATCCAGGAGTTCCATGTTGAGGCCGAGGCCCCGCACTTCCTTCACGAGCACGTTGAAGCTCTCCGGCACGCCGGCCTCGAAGTTGTCCTCGCCCTTGACGATGGACTCGTAGACCTTGGTCCGGCCCGCCACGTCGTCCGACTTGACGGTGAGCATCTCCTGCAGCGTGTAGGCCGCGCCGTAAGCTTCGAGCGCCCAGACCTCCATCTCGCCGAAGCGCTGGCCGCCGAACTGCGCCTTGCCGCCCAGCGGCTGCTGGGTGACGAGGCTGTAGGGTCCGGTCGAGCGCGCGTGGATCTTGTCGTCCACCAGGTGGTGCAGCTTCAGCAGGTACTTGATCCCGACCGTCACCTGGCGCGCGAACTTTTCGCCCGTGCGGCCGTCGTAGAGATCGGACTGGCCCGACTCTCGTCGAAGCCCGCGCGCTTCAGCGCGTCGTTGACGTCGGGCTCCTTGGCGCCGTCGAAGACCGGGGTCGCGATCGGCACGCCGCGGGTGACGTTGTCCGCCGCCTCGACCATCGCCTCGTCCTCCATCGCCGCCAGAGCCCTCCTCGTAGACGTCGTCGCCGTAGGCGAGGCGCATGGCCTCGCTCACCGGCGTCAGGTCGCCGGTGCGCCGGTAGTCGCCGCAGCGCCTCGTCGATCTTCAGGCCAAGGCCGCGCGCGGCCCAGCCCATGTGCGTCTCGAGGATCTGGCCGACGTTCATCCGGCTGGGCACGCCGAGCGGGTTGAGCACGAATCGACCGGGGTGCCGTCGCCGAGGAACGGCATGTCCTCCATCGGCACGACCTTCGAGACGACGCCCTTGTTGCCGTGACGGCCGGCCATCTTGTCGCCCGGCTGCAGCTTGCGCTTCACCGCCACGAAGACCTTGACCATCTTCATGACGCCCGGCGGCAGGTCGTCGCCACGGCGCACCTTCTCGACCTTGTCCTCGAAGCGCGCGTCGAGCGCGCGCTTCTGCGCCTCGTACTGCGCGTGCAGCGCCTCGACCTGCGCGGCGCCTTCCTCGTCGCCGAGCGCCAGCTGCCACCACTGGCCGCGGGTCAGCGTCTCGAGCAGATCTTCGGTGATCTCGGAGTTGGCCTTGACGCCCTTCGGCCCCTTCACCGCCGTCTTGCCGAGGATCATCTGCTTGAGCCGCGCGTAGATGTTGCGGTCGAGGATGGCGAGTTCGTCGTCCCGGTCGCGGGCCAGACGCTCGACCTCCTCGCGCTCGATCTGCAGCGCCCGTTCGTCCTTCTCGACGCCGTGGCGGTTGAAGACGCGCACCTCGACGATCGTGCCGTAGTCGCCCGGCGGCAGCCGGAGCGAGGTGTCGCGCACGTCCGACGCCTTCTCGCCGAAGATGGCGCGCAGCAGCTTCTCTTCCGGCGTCATCGGGCTTTCGCCCTTGGGCGTGATCTTGCCCACAAGGATGTCGCCCGGCCCCACTTCGGCGCCGATGTAGACGATGCCCGCCTCGTCGAGGTTGCGCAGCGCCTCCTCGCCGACGTTCGGGAATGTCGCGGGTGATCTCCTCGGGCCCGAGCTTGGTGTCGCGGGCCGCGACCTCGAACTCCTCGATGTGGATCGAGGTGAAGACGTCGTCGCGCACGATGCGCTCGGAGATCAGGATGGAGTCCTCGTAGTTGTAGCCGTTCCACGGCATGAACGCGACGACCACGTTCTTGCCCAGCGCCAGCTCGCCCATGTCGGTCGACGGGCCGTCGGCGATGACCTCGCCCTTGCTGCACCGTGTCGCCCACCTTCACCAGCGGACGCTGGTTGATGCAGGTGTTCTGGTTCGACCGCTGGAACTTGCGCAGCCGGTAGATGTCGACGCCGGGGTCGCCCGGCTCGAGATCCTCGGTCGCCCGCACGACGATCCGCTGCGCGTCGACCTGGTCGATGACGCCGGCCCGGCGCGCCATGATCGCGGCGCCCGGAGTCGCGCGCGACCACCTCTTCGATGCCGGTGCCGACGAAGCGGCGCCTCGGCCTGCAGGAGCGGCACCGCCTGACGCTGCATGTTCGAGCCCATCAGCGCGCGGTTGGCGTCGTCGTTCTCGAGGAACGGGATCAGCGACGCTGCCACCGAGACAAGCTGTTTCGGCGACACGTCGATCAGGTCAACCGTCTCGTTCGGCGCCAAGCGTGTATTCGCCCGACTGCCGGGTCGAGACCAGGTCGTTCACGAACCGGCCGGTCATCGTCGAGGTGCGCGTTGGCCTGCGCGACGGCGTGTCGCATCTCCTCGGTGGCCGACATGTAGACGACATCATCGGTCACCTGGCCGTCCTCGACCTTGCGGTAGGGCGTCTCGATGAAGCCGTACTTGTTCACCCGCGCGAAGGTGGCCAGCGAGTTGATCAGACCGATGTTCGGGCCTTCCGGCGTCTCGATCGGGCACATCCGGCCGTAGTGCGTCGGGTGCACGTCGCGCACCTCGAAGCCCGCCCGCTCGCGCGTCAGGCCGCCCGGCCCGAGCGCCGAGAGGCGCCGCTTGTGCGTCACCTCCGAAAGCGGGTTGGTCTGGTCCATGAACTGGCTGAGCTGCGACGAGCCGAAGAACTCGCGCACCGCCGCCGCCGCGGGCTTCGCGTTGATCAGGTCCTGCGGCATCACCGTGTCGATCTCGACCGAGGACATCCGCTCCTTGATCGCGCGCTCCATGCGAAGCAGGCCGACGCGGTACTGGTTCTCCATCAGCTCGCCGACCGAGCGCACCCGGCGGTTGCCGAGGTGGTCGATGTCGTCGATCTCGCCCTTGCCGTCGCGCAGCTCCACCAGCGCCTTGATGCAGGCGATGATGTCCTCGCGCCGCAGCGTGCGCTGCGTGTCCGGGGCGTCGAGGTCGAGGCGCATGTTCATCTTCACCCGGCCCACGGCCGAAAGGTCGTAGCGCTCGGGGTCGAAGAACAGCGTGTCGAACAGCGCCGAGGCGGCCTCGACGGTCGGCGGCTCGCCCGGGCGCATGACCCGGTAGATGTCCATGAGCGCGCCGTCGCGGCTCATGTTCTTGTCGACCGCCATGGTGTTGCGGATGTACGGGCCGACATTGACGTTATCGATGTCGAGCACCGGGATCTCGGTGACGCCCGCGTCGAGCAGTTCCTTCAGCGTGCCGCCGGTGACGTCGCCGTCCTTGTCCAGTCTCCCAGCGTCAGCTCGTCGCCGGCCTCGACGTAGATCGCGCCGGTTTCCTCGTTGATGATGTCCTTGGCGACGAAGCGGCCGACGATCTCGTCGAACGGCACAAGGATGTCGGTGACCTTGCCCTCGTCGATCAGCTTCTTGACCGCGCGCGGCGTGATCTTCTTGCCGGCCTCGGCGATGACCTCGCCGGACTCGGCGTCGACCAGGTCGTAGGTCGGGCGGGTGCCGCGCACGCGCTCGGGGAAGAACTTGGTCACCCAGCCCTGGTTCTTCTCGAGCCGGTACTGCACCGTGTCGTAGTAGGCATCCATGATGCCTTCCTGGTCCAGGCCCAGCGCATAGAGCAGCGTCGTCACCGGCAGCTTGCGGCGCCGGTCGATGCGGGCGATAGCACGATGTCCTTGGCGTCGAACTCGAAGTCGAGCCAGGAGCCGCGATAGGGAATGATCCGGCAGGCGAAGAGCAGCTTGCCCGAGGCGTGGGTCTTGCCCTTGTCGTGGTCGAAGAAGACGCCCGGGCGAGCGGTGCATCTGGCAGACGATCACCCGCTCGGTGCCGTTGACGATGAAGGTGCCGTTCGGCGTCATCAGGGGCATGTCGCCCATGAAGACGTCCTGCTCCTTGATGTCCTTGACCGACTTGGCGCCGGTGTCCTCGTCCACGTCGAACACGATCAGGCGCAGCGTGACCTTCAGCGGCGCGCTGTAGGTCATGTCGCGCTGCTGGCATTCCTCGACGTCGTACTTCGGCTTCTCGAGCTCGTACTTGACGAACTCCAGCACCGCGGTCTCGTTGAAGTCCTTGATCGGGAACACCGACTGGAAGACGCCCTTGATGCCCTCGCCGTCGGTCGGCTCCGGGCCGTCGCCGGAGTTCAGGAACAGGTCGTAGGAGGATTTCTGAACCTCGATGAGGTTCGGCATCTCCAGCACTTCGCGGATCTTGCCGTAATACTTGCGCAGTCGTTTCTGGCCGAGGTAGGACTGAGCCATGCGCGTTGTCACCTTTTCGTCGTCTCGCGGCCTCGGCGCCGTCGGGGCAGCGGCGCCGGGCCCAGCTGAGAACGGGGGTCGTCGGATCCATCCCTGGCTGCCGTCCCACCGGCAGCCGCCCGAACCGACGAACCGCGCCCTGGAAACGGCCCCTTTCGCGGAGGCCCTTTCCGGGACAGCGACGGCCGGACCCGAAAAAGCTTCGGGACCAGCCTGTCTTGCTTGCGCGGGCGATATCCGCCCGGCCTGACGATCACTTCAGCTCGACTTCGGCGCCAGCCGCTTCGAGCTTCGTCTTGATCTCTTCGGCTTCGGCCTTGGAGACGCCTTCCTTGACGGCCTTGCCGCCGGCCTCGACCAGCTCCTTGGCTTCCTTCAGGCCCAGGCCCGGTGATCGCGCGGACTTCCTTGATCACGTTGATCTTCTGGGCGCCGGCCGCCTTGAGGATGACGTCGAACTCGGTCTTTTCCTCTTCGGCGGCCGCGGCGTCGCCACCGCCGGCCGGGCCGGCCATCATCACCGCGCCGCCGGCGGCGGGCTCGATGCCGTACTCGTCCTTGAGGATGGTTTTCAGTTCCTGGGCCTCGAGAAGCGTGAGGCCCACGATCTCTTCGGCGAGTTTCTTCAGATCAGCCATTTTCGATTTTCCGTTCGCTTAGATGTGTTCCAACGTCGGGCATTCAACCCGAGCACGCGGGCTCAGGCTGCCTCAGCGGCCTGCTCCTCGATGGTCGAAAGGATGCTCGCGATGTTCGAAGCAGGTGCGCCAATGGCACCGGCGATGTTCGAGGCGGGTGCGCCGATGCAGCCGACGATCGGAAGCGATGAGCTCCTCGCGCGACGGCATCTCGGCCACGGCTTTGACACCGGCGGGGTCCAGGGCCGTCTCTCCCATCGCGCCGCCGAGGATCACGAACTTCTCGTTGTCCTTGGCGTAGCCGTCGGCGACCTTCGCCGCCGCCACGGGGTCTTCGGAATAGGCGAGCACGGTCATGCCCGTCAGGAGGTCGGCGATGCTTGCGCAGCGGCTTGCCCTCAAGGGCGATCTTGGCGAGCCTGTTCTTGGCAACGCGCACGGACCCGCCCGCTTCACGCATGCGCGCGCGCAGGTCCTGCATCTCGGCAACCGTGAGACCCTCGTAGTGGGCAACCACCACGACGCCAGAGCTTTCGAAGATCTGGCCGAGTTCCTCGACCACTTTCTCTTTCTGGGCTCTATCCACAGTTTCACTCCAAGTTTGGGGGTTTGCCCCCCGGCTCAAGTTCGTGCCCGGATCGATGCCGGCCGTTCGGGTCCGCTGCCGGGTCCCGAGGCCAAGATCGCCCGAGGCAGCTCCCGGAAAATCTCGTCTCGTTCCCCATCTCAGGAAGGAATTAAGGCGCCGAACGCCACCCTCCGTCTCGGACAGGACGGGGCGCCGACGGCCCCGCCATCCGCCCCGGACAATCGCCCGGAGCGGAATTCTCAGTTCAGGCGTTGCCCGTCGCCGACACCGACGTCGACTCGACGACGCCCGGGCCCATCGTCGAGCTCAGCGAGACCTTCTTCATGTAGGTGCCCTTGGCGCCCGCCGGCTTGGCCCGGGTCACCGCGTCGACGAAGGCGCGGACGTTCTCGACCAGCTTGGCCTCGTCGAAGACGGCCTTGCCGACGCCGGCGTGGACGACGCCCGCCTTCTCGGCCTTGAACTGCACCTGCGCCGCCCTTGGCGGCCTTGACGGCCTCGGCCACGTCCATCGTCACCGTGCCGACCTTGGGGTTCGGCATCAGGTTGCGCGGGCCCAGGATCTTGCCCAGACGGCCGACGACCGGCATCATGTCCGGCGTGGCGATGCAGCGGTCGAAGTCGATCTTGCCGCCCTGGATCGGTCTCCATCAGGTCCTCGGCGCCGACGATGTCGGCGCCCGGCCTCCTTGGCCTCGTCGGCCTTCGCGCCGCGGGCGAAGACGGCGACGCGGACCGTCTTGCCGGTGCCGTTGGGCAGGCGTGACCGTGCCGCGGACCATCTGGTCGGCGTGGCGCGGGTCGACGCCCAGGTTCATCGCGATCTCGACCGTCTCGTCGAACTTCGCCTTGGCGTTGGCCTTGATCAGCTTGACGGCCTCCTCGACGCGACAGGTTTTCCTTGCCGGCGAAGGCTTCGCGGGCGGCGCGTGGTGCGCTTTCCGAGCTTGCGCCATGCTTACCCCTTCACCTCGATGCCCATCGACCGCGCCGAGCCGAGGATGATCTGCATCGCCGCCTCGACGTCGTTGGCGTTCAGATCCTTCATCTTCGCTTCGGCGATCTCGCGCACCTGCGCCACGGTGACGGTGCCGACCGTCTCGCGGCCCGGGCGCCTTCGGACGCCCGACTGCAGCTTCGCGCGCCTTCTTCAGGAAGTACGACGCCGGCGGCGTCTTGATGTCCAGCGTGAAGGACTTGTCCTGGTAGTAGGTGATGACGGTCGGGCACGGCGCACCCGGCTCCATCTCCTGCGTCTTGGCGTTGAACGCCTTGCAGAATTCCATGATGTTGATGCCGCGCTGACCGAGCGCGGGACCCACCGGCGGCGACGGGTTCGCCTTGCCCCGCCGTGACCTGGAGCTTCAGCTGCCCCACCAATTTCTTGGCCATCGGGCCTCTCCTTCTCTCAACACCGGCCCGGGCGCGCCCGGCCGGCTTCGGTTGACGTGGTCCGGTCCGTCGCGGTGCGCGCCCGCCTCGCCTCCCACGGGATCGCTCAGGCGCCTGCTTGGAGACCTGAGTGAATTCCAGCTCGACCGGGGTCGCCCGGCCGAAGATCGACACCGTCACCTTCAGGCGCTGGTGCTCCTCGTCCACTTCCTCGACCATGCCCGTCGAAGCCCTCGAACGGGCCGTCGGTGACCTTCACCTGCTCGCCGATCTCGAAGCTGATCAGCGTGCGCGGCGCCTCCTCGCCTTCCTCGACGCGGTTGAGGATCTGGTTCACCTCGGCGTCGCGCATCGGCATCGGCCGGCCCTGCGGGCCAAGGAAGCCCGGTCACCCGGTTGATCGAGTTGATCAGGTGATAGCCCTGGTCGCGTCATCTCCATGCGCACGAGCACGTAGCCCGGCATGAAGCGCCGCTCGGTCGGCACCTTCTTGCCGCGCCGGATCTCGATGACCTCCTCGGTCGGGACCAGCACCTCCTCGATCTCGTCCTCGAGCCCGGCTTCCTTCGACGGCGTGCCGGATCTGCTCGGCGACCTTCTTCTCGAAGTTCGAGAGGACGCTCACCGAATACCACCGCTTCGCCATTGCCTGTTCCGTCCTCGCACCGGCCGTCGGCCGGTCAATCCCATACTGCTCGCCCGAAACAAAAAGCGGCGTGCCACGCGAATCGCCGCACGCCATATTTCGGGAATTCCGCTCCGCATACTGCCAAGGGCGGTCGGGTGCAACCCCGGCCTATCCGACGAGGCCGAGAAGCCCCTGCAGCCCCGTCCGGATGAGAAGGTCGACGAGGAAGAAGAAGATCGCGGCCAGCGACGCCATGATGAACACCATCACCGTCGTCAGCATCGTCTCGCGGCGCGTCGGCCAGACGACCTTCGCCACCTCGGCCCGCACCTGCTGAACGAACTGCAGCGGGTTGGTTCGTGTCGCCATGATGATCCTCGCTCGTGCAACCGCGTCCATGTACGGCCTGCGCCGGCACGGATCAAGCCGAAGGACAGTCGCACCCCCTCGGCAGGCCGACGGGTGAGGATCGGACGATCGGATTGACGGCGGCCGGACCAGCCATCACCGTGCGCAAAGCCGCACAACGACGGCCGGAGGGACAGGAAACGGATGACACGGCCGCTGATCGCGATCCTGCGCGGCATCGACCCCTCCGAGGCGGTGCCGGTTGCCGCGGCACTCGTCGACGCCGGCATCACGATGATCGAGGTGCCGCTGAATTCCCCTGCGCCCTACGACAGCATCGAGGCGATGGCCGAGGCGCTGGGTCGCGACGCACTTGTCGGCGCGGGAACCGTGCTGACCGCCGAGGAGGTCGCCAACGTCTACCGCGTCGGCGGCCGGATGGTCGTCTCGCCCGACTGCGACCGCAAGGTAATCGAGGCCACCCGGGCGCTGGGGATGCGTAGCTATCCCGGCGCGCTGACGCCCACGGAATGCCTCAAGGCGGTCAAGATGCGCGCCGACGGGCTGAAGATCTTTCCGGCCTTTCACATGGGAACCGATGGGCTCAAGGCGCTTCGCGCGGTCCTGCCGGTCAGCACGCAGATCTTCATGGTGGGCGGTGTGGGACATCAGGACTTCGGAGAATGGCTCGCCGCCGGCGCCACCGGCTTCGGGCTCGGCTCATCCCTCTATTCCCCCGGCGACGTCGTGGCCGACATCGCGGCCCGCGCCCGCGACATCGTCGCCGCCTGGGACGAGGCGCAGGCATGAACGCCCGCGTCTGGGACGACACCGCCTGCCAGCTGGGTGAGGGACCGCTCTGGCACCCCGGGCGCCGCCAACTCTTCTGGTTCGACATCCTGAGCCATCGGCTGCTGACGCGGGAGGACGGCCGCGTCCGCCAGATCGCGTTCGACGAACATCCGTCCGCCGCAGGCTGGATTGACGACACCAGCCTCCTGGTGGCGACCGCAACGCGGCTCCAGCGCCTCGATCTCGAGACCGAGCGGCGCGAGGACGTGTCCCCGCTCGAGGCCGACGACACCGTCACCCGCTCGAACGACGGCCGGGCCGACCCGTGGGGCGGCTTCTGGATCGGCACCATGGGCAAACGCTTCGAGAAGGGCGCGGGCGCGATCTACCGGTTGTACCGGGGTGAGCTCAGGCGCCTCTTCGGCGACATCACCATCTCGAACGCGATCTGCTTCGCTCCCGACCGAAGCTGCGCCTACTACACCGACACCCCCACCGGGGTCATCATGCGCCAGAGACTCGGGGCCGCCGACGGCTGGCCCGAAGGCCCGCCCGAGCCGTGGCTCGACGTCGGCGCCGACGGCTGGCGTCCCGACGGTGCCGTCACCGACGCCGCGGGCAACCTCTGGAATGCGCAGTTCGGCGGCTGGCGGGTGGCGTGCTACGCGCCCGACGGCACATTCCTGCACGAGGTCCGCCTCAACGCCGCCAACACGACCTGCCCCGCCTTCGGGGGCGACGACCTTACCACCCTCTTCTGCACCTCGGCCGCCCACGAAGTTGCCGCCGAGGCCGCGGCGAAGAGCGATCAGCACGGCATGACCTTCGCCCTCGAAGACGCAGGCCAGGGCGTCCCGGAACCGCGGGTCGAATTGTGAGCGCCCGACCGGAGACAGACCTCCCTTGATCGCGCCGTTCGACCCCGCCGGCACCGGCATCTCGCGCGTGGTCATCTCGGCGGGCGACATCACCGCCGCGATCCTGGACCATGGCGCCGCCCTTCAGGACGTCCGGCTGGCGGGCGTGCCGCACGCCTTGACGCTGGGCAGCCCGGACGCCCGCGCCTATCTCGGCCCGATGCGCTATTTCGGCGCCGTCATCGGCCCCGTCGCCAACCGGATCGGCGGCGGCGCAGCCCTCATCGACGGCGTCCGCCACCAGTTCGAGCGCAACCAGTCCGGCCGCCATACGCTGCACTCGGGCAGCGCCGGCACCCACGCCAAGATCTGGCAGATCGTCGAGCAAGGTCCGTCGTCGGTATCCCTGCGCGTGCACCTGCCTGAGGGAGAGGGGGGCTTTCCCGGCGACCGCACACTTCTCGCCCGCTACGAGGTGACGCCGCCGGCCGTCCTGACGCTGAGCGTCGAGGCCGAGACGACGGCGCCGACCCTGATGATGGTGGCCCATCACCCGTACTGGAACCTCGACGGCAGCCCGACATGGGCCGGGCACCGCCTGAAAGTCGCCGCGCAGACCTATCTGCCGACTGACGACGCAACCCTGCCCACCGGGGCCGTCCTCCCGGTCGCCAACACCCCCTTCGACTTCCGCACGTCGAAAGAGCCGCAGGGCAGCTTCGACAACTCGCTCTGCCTGGCGCGGGAAAGACGTGATGTGACGCATGCGGCGAGTCTGACGGGGGCGGCGGGCCTCACCCTCGACCTCGCGACGACCGAGCCGGCGCTGCACCTCTACGACGGGCACGGCATCGGCAACGGCGGGTTTACCGGCCATGACGGGCAGCGCTACGGCCTGCGCGCCGCGCTGGCGCTCGAGCCGCAATTCTGGCCCGACGCGCCGAACCACCCGGACTTTCCGCCGATCCTGCTTCGACCACGCGAGACCTGGCGTCAGGTGACGCGCTACAGTTTCCGGCAGTAGGTCCGCCTCACTCCGCGACCAGGAACACGACCGGCGCGTCCCCGAAGAGCGCCGTGGCCGACACTTCGCCCCCACGGACGGTTGCGCCCTCGCCCGCGATCACGCGCCAGCCGCCCTCCATCTCGGGCAGCGCGATCTGCGTCTCGTCCCAGTCCTGTCGCTCATCGGGCGCGGCATCCCTCGGCGCCTGACCACGGATCGGGACGATGACGGCCGCACTGGCCCCGTCGGCCCTACGCACAAAACCGAAGAGCTTCGCCGCCGCCGGCCCGTCGATCGCCAGCGGCTCGTATTCGCCGTGGGAATAGAGCGCCGGGCGCCGGCGCCGTTCCGCCAGCACGTCGCGGATGACGCGGGTCTTCTGCTCGGCAAGTCCGCCGCCCCAGCCGCCGAGACCGCTGACCAGCCGCTCCTGCAGCGCCACGAAATCGGGTGGGCGCCGATTGTCGGGGTCGACCAGCGAGAAGTCGCCCGCCTCGCTGCCCTGGTAGACATCCGGCACGCCCGGCGCCGTCAGCTTCACCAGCGTCTGCGACAGGCTGTTGGTCCGCCCTGCCGCCACATAGGGCGCAAGGCTCTCGTGGAAGTCGGCGACGAAGCGGCGGTTCGCGGGGTCGAGCAGCCGCGCGGCATAGCCGGTGACCGCGGCTTCGTAGGCAGCGTCCTCGTCGGTCCAGCTGGTCCGCAGCTTCGCCTCGCGGAGCGCCTTGATCAGGAATTCCTCGAACCGCTCCGCCATCGCGGCCAGGTCCGCCTCGCCCGGGGGCGGCCCGTCCGGCCAGATCCCGGCAAGCGCCTGATAAACGGTCCATTCCGTCGCGGCATCGGGGCCCTCGGCGTCGCTTGCTCCGGCAGCCCAGCCGCGCCAACGCTCAACGTGCGAAATCCACCGCGCCGGCGCCTCTGCCAGCGTGTAGAGGCGCGCCCGCGCGTCCTCGCCCCGCTTGGTGTCGTGCGTCGACGTTGCGTTCAGGCCGTGCGGCTCGCGCCGGCCCCGCGCGGCCAGCGTGCCGTGCACGTCCGCGCTGCGGCCCGGCGGCGCGACGGGATCGCAGCCAACCTCGTTCTCGGCCAGGATCGGCGTATGGCGGTAGAACAGCGTGTCCTCGACCGCCTTCGCCATCGCCGGCCCCGTCAGCTGCTGAAAGCGCGCCCGCAGCTCCCACGCCCGCGGCGTGGCCAGCGCCGCGACGACCGCATCGACGGCGGCCGCCCCGGCGGTTTCCGCGGCCACCGTCGCCGCCGGCTCGAGAAGCGCGCGGTCGGCGTCGGAGAAGCCTGCGGCATCGCCATACGTCCGATAGACCGGCAGGGCGACGATCAGCGCCACCAGCGCATCGCGCAACGCCGTCTCGTCGTGTTCGCTCACCTCGTGCGCCAGCAACTGGACGAGGCGCGCCAGTTCGCCCTCGAAGTTCTGCGTGACGATCAGCCGCTTTGCCGCATCCCGGCGCTGCGCCGCGGGCGCCGTCGCGGTCAGCCCCGCATAAGCCTGCTGCAGGACTTCGACGCCCTCGGTCGGCTGCAGCAGATCGGCCATCGCCGCGATGAACTCGTAGCCGGTCGTACCTTCCACCGGCCAGTCGGGCAGCGTCTCGTGCCCCTCGACGATCTTCTCGACCACGATCCAGACGTCCGGCCCGACGCGCTCGCGCAGCCGCGCCAGGTAGCCGGCCGGATCGCTCAGCCCGTCGATATGGTCGATCCTCAGGGCATCGACGTGGCCCTCCGCGACCAGATCGAGCGTCAGGGAATGCACGTCGTCGAAGACCGGCGCGTCCTCGACGCGGGTACCCACCAGGCCCGTCACCTCGAAGAAGCGACGATAGGACAGGTCGCGCCGCGCCTCGCGCCAGTCGGTGAACTCCCATGGCTGCGCGTCGTGGATCCGCGCCACCAGGTCGCGGTCCTCGGCCAGCCGCGCGATCTGCCCCGCAAGCGCCTCATCCTGCAGCAGCCGGCGCATCTCGCCGTGGAATGCCTCGGCCGCCTCCGGCATCGCCCGTTGCGCGATCTCGGCCAACTCGGAAAGGCGGGGGTCGTCGGGCGCGGCGCGGGCGACGATCTCGTAGGAGGTCGGCGTCAGCGGGTACGCGTTCTCGTAGTAGCGGAGCACCAGCCCCCGCCGCTCCGCATCGAGGTCGAGGCGCACGTCGCCCGCTTCGATCACGTCGGCGGGCGCGCCGTCGATGAACGGCAGCGTCAGGCGGCGGGTCCAGTCGATGTCGAAATGGCGCGCATGTCGGGCACGCGCGCCCCACTCGGCCACGTCGCGCCACCAGCCGTTCTCGGGCGAGGCCGCCATGTGGTTGGGCACGATGTCCAGCATCAACCCCAGCCCCGCCTCCTTCAGCGCGGCCGAGAGCCGCTCGAACCCCTCCCGGCCCCCCAGCGCCGGGTCGATGCGGTTGTAGTCGGTGACGTCGTAGCCGTGGCTCGACCCGCTCGTGGCCGTGAAGATCGGCGAGGCGTAGAGGTGGCTGACACCCAGCCGCCGCAGGTAGGGCACGAGTTCCGTCGCCCGCGCGAAATCCATCTCGCCACGGAATTGCAGCCGGTAGGTGGCGATTCTCTCGACCGCCACGTCAGTCTCCAACCGCAACATGCACGCGGACCGAGAGCGGTTCGGCCGCGCCGGACGCATCGGGATGCGTCGACCAGATCGGCTCGCCCTCGGCGTCCGGCAGGCGCACGGGCGCCGCGCCGAGGTTCGCGCGGAGCTGGAGACGCGCCCCGTCGAGCTGCCAGTCGACGGCGATCGCGCCGCCCTCGCACGACAGCACCCGGCCGCAATGACCCTCCGCGCCGCGAAGGTGCGGCACGATCCGCTCTCGGCGAAGGGCAAGCAGGCGGCGGAACCGCTCCAGCGCCTCGGCGCCCTCGGCCGTCTCGAGGCGCGACCAGTCGAGCTTCGAGGCCTCGAACGTCTCGAGGTCATTTGGGTCGGGAATGCGCGACAGGTCCTCCTCGTGCCCGGCGAAGGCTGCGAAGTCGGCGAACTCGCGCCGCCGCCCGTCGCGGACCGCCCGCGCCAGATCGCCGTGGAAGTCGGTGAAGAAGAGGAAGGGGCGCGTCTCGCCGTATTCCTCGCCCATGAAGACCAACGGGACGTGCGGCGACAACAGCAGCATCGCCTGCAATGCGAACACCATTCCCGGCGCGGCAAGCGCGTTCAGCCGCTCGCCGAACGCCCGATTGCCGATCTGGTCGTGGTTCTGGACAAAGTCGACGAAGGCGGTTGGCGGCAGATGTGCCGAGGGCGCGCCCCGCGGCTTGCCTCCCGTGGGCGAGGTCTGCCCCTGATAGGCGAAGCCCTCGGCCAGCGACCGGGCCAGATGCGTCCAGCGATCCTCGTCGAAGTCGGCGTAGTAGCCCTCGGTCTCGTCGGTGGCCACGACGTGCGCGGCGTTGTGGAAGTCGTCGTTCCATTCGGCCGTGTAGAGGCGCACCCCCCCGTCGTCCCCGCGCTCGTGCAGGGCGGTGATGTTGCGGTTGTCCTCGGTGGTCAGGTGGATCGGCCTGTCGGTGATGGTGGCGCGCACCCGTTGCGCGATCTCGACCAGGATCTCGGGTTCGGCGCTGTCGCGCACGTGGTCGATGGCGTCGAGGCGCAGCCCGTCGAGGCGGAACTCGTCCAGCCAGTAGAGCGCGTTCTGGATGAAGAATTCCCGCACTGCCGGCGTCTCGTAGGCGATGGCCGCACCCCACGGCGTCTCGCGCGACGCATCGAAGAAGTCGCCCGCGTAGAGCGACAGGAAATTCCCCTCCGGTCCGAAGTGATTGTAGACCACGTCGAGCAGGACCATCAGGCCATGCCCGTGGGCGGCGTCGATGAACGCCTTCATCTCGTCGGGCGTCCCGTAGGCGGGGTGCGGAGCATAGGGAAGCACGCCGTCGTACCCCCAGCCGCGCCGGCCGGCGAACTGCGCGACCGGCATGATCTCGACGGCGGTGATGCCCGTGCCGGCCAGATGCGCAAGCCGCTCCTGTGCCGCCGCGAACGTGCCGGCCTCGGTGAAGGTGCCCACATGGATCTCGCAGATGACCGCGCCGCTCCAGTCGGCGCCGCCCCACCGGTTGCGCCAGCCGTAGTTCGCAGGGTCGACCAGGCGCGAAGGCCCCAGGACGTCCCCCGCCTGGGCCCGCGCTGCCGGATCCGGCACCGCCCTCCCGTCAGGCAGCACGAATGCATAGTCCGCACCCGGCGCAACCTCGGCCCGCGCCTCGAACCAGCCGCCCGGGCGGGCGGTCATCGGTAGATCTTGCCCGCCGGTCCGCAAGGCAAGCGTGCCGCATTGCGGCGCCCACAGGCGGAAGCTCGCGCCGCCATCGGGCTCGAGCCGCGGACCCCAGTTCATGGCGGGTGCTTCGGCCGGCCTGAGGGCCGACTGCCCCTTGTTGCCGTTGGGCATGGTGACGGCCCCTCTTCCCCCGGTCGCAGGTCGGGCCATGCTGACGGGTTCGCGTCCGGGCGTCCAGAGGGCCGGATCGTGCAACTCGAAGAATCCGTGCCCGGGGGCAGGTTCGCCTCAGGCGGGGCCTAGCCGGCTGCGGCGGCGCGCATGTTTCCCAGATCCACGGTCTGTGCCAGCGCCGCGGCCAAGGCGGCCCGCTGCACCGGCTTGGCAAGGTGCACGTCGAAGCCCTGTCGCCGGAAGAACTCGACCTGATGGTCGAGCGCGTTCGCGGTGACGGCGATCGCCGGAGTGCGCGGGCGACCCGCCGCCGCCTCCTCGCGCCGGATCGCCCGAAGCGCGGCCGCGCCGTCGATCTCGGGCATCGAGATATCCAGCAGCAGCGCGTCGAACCGTTCGCCTCTGGCCGCCACGATTGCCGCCGCGCCATCCGCGACCACTTGCGCCTCGACCTCAAGTCGCGCGAGAAACAGCGACAGGATCTTGCGGTTGGTCGCGTTGTCGTCGGCGACGAGCACCTTCAGGCCCCTCAGCGACCCCAGCTCGATCACTTGCGCCGGGCGATCTTCGCCCGCGGCGTCGGCCAGCCGGTCGAGCGGCAGCCGCACCGTGGCCACGGTCCCGCCGCCAGAAACGCTCGCAAGATCTATCGAGCCGTTCATCGCGTCGACGAGGCGCCGCACGATCGCCATGCCGAGGCCGGTCCCGCCGAACCGGCGCGTGGTCGAGCCGTCGGCCTGCGAGAAATCCTCGAAGACGCGGTCGAGCTCGTCCCGCGTCATGCCGATCCCGGTATCCTCGACGCGGATCTCCAGGGTACCGTCCCGCCGCGCCGCCAGCCCGACCTGGACCGAGCCCGCATCGGTGAACTTGACCGCGTTGCCGACGAGGTTGTGCAGGATCTGCAGGATGCGGTGCGGATCGCCGGCCAGCGCGCCCGCGCCCTCCTCGAGCGAGACCGTCACGCCGAACCCGATGCTCTTGGCCTCGGCCGCCCCGGCATGCAGCGCCTCGACCTTCCGCCCGAGGTCCGGCACGTCGAGCGCGATGCGCTCGAGGCACAGCTTGCCCGCCTCGATCTTCGAGAAGTCGAGGATATCGTTGATGATGCTCAGCAGCAGCTCGCCGCTTTCACGGATCGTCGCCACCTGCCGGGCCTGCTCGGGGTCGGCCACGGTCTGCTGCAGCTCTTCGGCCATGCCCAGCACGCCGTTGAGCGGCGTGCGGATCTCGTGGCTCATCGTCGCCAGGAACTGCGACTTGGCCCGATTTGCCTCCTCGGCGCGCAGCATCGCCTGGTAGAGCCGCGTGACGTCCGACCCGACGCCGCGATAGCCCGCGAACGTGCCGTCGGCGCGGAAGAACGGGGCGCCGCTGATGCGCACCCACCGCTCGTCGTCCTCGGTGATGCTCGCGCGATAGACCACGTTGTCGAACGGCCGCCGCTTGGCCAGCCGTTCGCGCAGCCACGAATGCACGTCCCAGACTCTCGGCGTTGTCGCGCAGATGGAAGACCTCCTCGCGCTTGCGACCGATGACCCGGGCAGGGTCGCAACCGCTGCGCGCGAAGCTGTCCGAGATGAAGGTGAAGCGGAGGTTCTCGTCCTGCTCCCAGAACCAGTCGTTGCTCACCGCCGCGATGTCGGAAAAGCGCCGCTCGGCCTGGTCGCGGCGGTTCAGCGCCGCCTGAAGCTCGAGGTTGGACGCCCTCAGCGCCGCCTCCTGCCGCTTGAGCTCGGTGATGTCGATGCGCAGGCCGACATACCCTCCCTCGGGCGTCTCGCGCTCGACGATCCGCAGCCAGCGCCCGTCGGCCAGCTTCTGCTCGACCGACAGGTCGCGCCGGCGGTGCGCGGCCAGCCGCTCGGCCAGCCACTCCTCCTCGCGCCCCAGCGCGTCGGCATACTGGCCGCGCGCCAGGCCGACCCGCAGGATGTGCTCGAAGCTGGCGCCGGGCACCATCGCGTCGGCGCTCTTGGCATAGATCTCGCGATAGCGCCGGTTGCAGAGAACCAGCCGGTCGTCGCCACCGAACAGCGCAAATCCGTCGGGCAGGGTCTCGATTGCCAGCGTCAGCCGCTCGCGTGCCGTCTGCGCTTCGCGTCGCGCCGCCTCGACCTGGGCCTCATAGACCTTCCGCTCGGTGATATCGGTGCTGATGGCGATGAACCCGGCATGCACGCCCTCGTCGTCGACGAAGGACTGCAGGTCGGTCTCGACCCAGAGGTCGCGACCTTCCTTGTCGCGCCACTGCATCTCGTACTTCATTCCGCGCCCGGCCTCGACAGCCTCGCCCACGCGGCGCAGCGCCTCGAGGTCCGACCCCAGCGAGATGTAGGTTTCGCGCGGCCTTCGGCCGCGGATCTCCTCGAGCGAGAAGCCGGTGCGCCGGGTGAAGGCGGGATTAACCCAGATGATACGGCGTTCGGCATCGGTGATGACGACGCTGTTGGTGGTTCGTTCGGCGACCTCGCTCAGGCGCCTGACGTGTTGCTGGTGCCTGCGCTGCTCGGTCACGTCCTGCGAGGTGCCGAGAACCCGGATCACCTTGCCGTCGCGCATTTCCGCCGTGCCGGTCAGGCGCCGCCACCGTTCGGTCCCGTCGCGGGCGATGAAGGGAAGCGTCAGCGTGTAAGGCGTGCCCTTCGTCCTCAGCTCATCGACGGCGGCAATGATCTGCGGCCGTGCGTCCGGTCGGTAGCACGTGATGGCATCCTTAAGCTGCGGCTCCCAGCCGCCGGCCTGCAGTCCGTAGAGCTCATAGATCGCCGGCGTCCAGTAGAGCTGCTGAGTGTCGAGGTCGACCTCCCAGCCGCCGATGCCCGTCGCCCGCTCGATCGCCTCGTAATGGCTTCGGCGCCGCTCTTCGTCGGTCACGTCGCGCACCTGCGCAAGGATCTGGCCGCTCGCTCCGGTGGCGCTCCACTCCAACCAGCGATAGCAGCCGTCCTTGTGCCGGCAGCGGACGATGTGGCGTCGCAGCGGCTCGCCGGCCCGCACGTTCCGCAGGGCCCGGTGCGCCCGCTCCGTGTCCTCGGCGTGGATCAGGTCCGTGGCCTCCATCGCCAGCAGCTCCTGCACGCTCCAGCCCAGCACATCCTCCCAGGCGCGGTTCGCCCGCCTCATCCGCCCGTCGAACCCGATGATGCAAAGCGGCTCGACGGCCATTTCGAAGAACTGGATGCTGGCGTCGTTCTGGCGTCGCGACGCCAGCCCGAGGGCGATGGCAGAGAGCGCGCGGCCGATGAAGGCGGATTGCGCGGCACTCATTGGGGCGCCCCCGTCCCACTCCAGCAGGAGCGCGCCCAGCGTCGCGTCATGGGTCTCGATCGGAAAGCGCATCTCGCGGCGCGGGCCAGACTGCGGCTCCTCGGCCTTGCCCAGGGCGCCGCCGACCTGCAGCGCGCCCTCGGCATCGTCGGCGTCCGACAGCGCGATGCGCCCGCGCCGGCCAGCAAGCCAGGGGGTCGCCTCGATCAGCGCCTCAACCGCCCGCCGCGCGAAACCCGCGCTGCCGTCCGACTCCAGGGCCATTGCCAGGATCCGACCGAGGATCTTCTCCTCGGCGACGGCGCAGTCGGAGGATTTCGCTGCTTCCGCGCCGTGGAGCATGGCTGCACACTCATCCATTGATTGCCGAGCGTCGCGGGTTCCGGATCCACCGCGCAGGAAACTATCTATCCGAACTGAAAGCTACACTGCAATTCTTGCGCAACAATGAAACGCCTCGCCTGACGGGTCGTCTCGGCGGTATCGCGCCACTCATGGTTGCAACCGCGCCTGCGCCCATGGCGTCAGACGCGGCGCCGCTACCAGTCGTGCCGCTCGTAGCTGTCGAAGCTGATCGTCTCGCCGGCATGGGCCTCGACATCGACCGGATGCTCCGACAGCGCGTCCAGCGCCGCGTCCATCGCGGCGAAAATATCCGCCGCCGCGTCGGCCCAGCCCGCATCGAACGCGATCGGCGGCGCCGCGATCGTCTCGAAGGCCATCGGCGCCGACAGATCGGGATCTGGCACGACCTCGATCTCGAAGATCGCCCCCTCGGCCCCGTGGTCGAGGCTGACGCCGAGCTCGATCGTACCGACGAAATCCGGCGGCGGCGCCAGCGTCAGGTGATCCAGGTTCCACCCCGTCACGTCGAGCGGCGAGCCGTCCGCGACGACGCTGTGCTCGCCGTCGATCAGGATCGTGTCGGCCGGCAGGTTTGACAGCACCACGTTCGACGGGGCCGCCCCGTCGACGTCGAAGTCCAGCCTGAGCATCCCGTTCTGCTCGACCTCGAGGTCGGGCGACGCGGTCGGCACCTCCATCCCGTCCAGGTCGGGCCCGCTCCACTTCACCGGAAAGCGCGGCTTGCCGGTGGTCAGATAGAGGATCTCCAGTTCGTGCGACCCCGGCGCCAGGTCGACGACACCGTCGCCGTCATGGCCCACCTCGACGCCGTCGATCTTCAGGATCATGTCGTCCGGCGGCGTGCTTGAGCGGAACGTGTAGTCGCCGCCCTCCCCGACCTCGAAGTGGCCGGTCACCCGAAGCGCCGGCTTCGTCGGACGGCCCCGATCGTCGTCGAGCTCGTAATAGCCCTTGAGGTCGAGCTCATCCACGATGCCCACCCGCTCGGGCGTCGCACTCCAATCGACGTCCGACGGCGCGCGCGCCCTGCCCGGATCGAAGACCTCGACATTGAAGCCCGTCCGCAGCGAGATCCGCTCCGACGGCATCGGCTCCTCCACGTCGGCCACCGGCAGCTCCAGCACCCGGCTGGTCGAAAGGCCCCCGGCGTCGGTCGCGGTCACCGTCAGCGTCACCGCGGGCTCGGCCTCGGCGTCGAGCGCCACCCCCGGCTTCAGCTTCAGCACCCCGTCCGCCACCTCGAAGCGCGTGTCCGAGACGCTCCAGCCCAGCGCGTCGCCGTCCGGATCCGTCGCCGTCAGCCGCCCCGCCGCCGCGCCCTCCAGGTTCTCCACCAGCCCGTCGCCGGCCAGCACGATGCCCTCCGGCGCCTCGTTCACGTCGGCCACCGGCAGCTCCAGCACCCGGCTGGTCGCAAGGCCCCCGGCGTCGGTCGCGGTCACCGTCAGCGTCACCGCGGGCTCGGCCTCGGCGTCGAGCGCCACCCCCGGCTTCAGCTTCAGCACCCCGTCCGCCACCTCGAAGCGCGCGTCCGAGACGCTCCAGCCCAGCGCGTCGCCGTCCGGATCCGTCGCCGTCAGCCGCCCCGCCGCCGCGCCCTCCAGGTTCTCCACCAGCCCGTCGCCGGCCAGCACGATGCCCTCCGGCGCCTCGTTCACGTCGGCCACCGGCAGCTCCAGCACCCGGCTGGTCGAAAGGCCCCCGGCGTCGGTCGCGGTCACCGTCAGCGTCACCGCGGGCTCGGCCTCGGCGTCGAGCGCCACGCCCGGCTTCAGCTTCAGCACCCCGTCCGCCACCTCGAAGCGCGTGTCCGAGACGCTCCAGCCCAGCGCGTCGCCGTCCGGGTCCGTCGCCGTCAGCCGCCCCGCCGCCGCGCCGGCCAGGTTCTCCACCAGCCCGTCGCCGGCCAGCGCGATGCCCTCCGGCGCCTCGTTCACGTCGGCCACCGGCAGCTCCAGCACCCGGCTGGTCGAAAGGCCCCCGGCGTCGGTCGCGGTCACCGTCAGCGTCACCGCGGGCTCGGCCTCGGCGTCGAGCGCCACCCCCGGCTTCAGCTTCAGCACCCCGTCCGCCACCTCGAAGCGCGTGTCCGAGACGCTCCAGCCCAGCGCGTCGCCGTCCGGATCCGTCGCCGTCAGCCGCCCCGCCGCCGCGCCGGCCAGGTTCTCCACCAGCCCGTCGCCGGCCAGCACGATGCCCTCCGGCGCCTCGTTCACGTCGGCCACCGGCAGCTCCAGCACCCGGCTGGTCGAAAGGCCCCCGGCGTCGGTCGCGGTCACCGTCAGCGTCACCGCGGGCTCGGCCTCGGCGTCGAGCGCCACCCCCGGCTTCAGCTTCAGCACCCCGTCCGCCACCTCGAAGCGCGCGTCCGAGACGCTCCAGCCCAGCGCGTCGCCGTCCGGGTCCGTCGCCGTCAGCCGCCCCGCCGCCGCGCCCTCCAGGTTCTCCACCAGCCCGTCGCCGGCCAGCGCGATGCCCTCCGGCGCCTCGTTCACGTCGGCCACCGGCAGCTCCAGCACCCGGCTGGTCGAAAGGCCCCCGGCGTCGGTCGCGGTCACCGTCAGCGTCACCGCGGGCTCGGCCTCGGCGTCGAGCGCCACCCCCGGCTTCAGCTTCAGCACCCCGTCCGCCACCTCGAAGCGCGCGTCCGAGACGCTCCAGCCCAGCGCGTCGCCGTCCGGATCCGTCGCCGTCAGCCGCCCCGCCGCCGCGCCGTCCAGGTTCTCCACCAGCCCGTCGCCGGCCAGCGCGATGCCCTCCGGCGCCTCGTTCACGTCGGCCACCGGCAGCTCCAGCACCCGGCTGGTCGAAAGGCCCCCGGCGTCGGTCGCGGTCACCGTCAGCGTCACCGCGGGCTCGGCCTCGGCGTCGAGCGCCACCCCCGGCTTCAGCTTCAGCACCCCGTCCGCCACCTCGAAGCGCGTGTCCGAGACGCTCCAGCCCAGCGCGTCGCCGTCCGGATCCGTCGCCGTCAGCCGCCCCGCCGCCGCGCCGTCCAGGTTCTCCACCAGCCCGTCGCCGGCCAGCGCGATGCCCTCCGGCGCCTCGTTCACGTCGGCCACCGGCAGCTCCAGCACCCGGCTGGTCGAAAGGCCCCCGGCGTCGGTCGCGGTCACCGTCAGCGTCACCGCGGGCTCGGCCTCGGCGTCGAGCGCCACGCCCGGCTTCAGCTTCAGCACCCCGTCCGCCACCTCGAAGCGCGTGTCCGAGACGCTCCAGCCCAGCGCGTCGCCGTCCGGATCCGTCGCCGTCAGCCGCCCCGCCGCCGCGCCCTCCAGGTTCTCCACCAGCCCGTCGCCGGCCAGCGCGATGCCCTCCGGCGCCTCGTTCACGTCGGCCACCGGCAGCTCCAGCACCCGGCTGGTCGAAAGGCCCCCGGCGTCGGTCGCGGTCACCGTCAGCGTCACCGCGGGCTCGGCCTCGGCGTCGAGCGCCACGCCCGGCTTCAGCTTCAGCACCCCGTCCGCCACCTCGAAGCGCGTGTCCGAGACGCTCCAGCCCAGCGCGTCGCCGTCCGGATCCGTCGCCGTCAGCCGCCCCGCCGCCGCGCCCTCCAGGTTCTCCACCAGCCCGTCGCCGGCCAGCACGATGCCCTCCGGCGCCTCGTTCACGTCGGCCACCGGCAGCTCCAGCACCCGGCTGGTCGAAAGGCCCCCGGCGTCGGTCGCGGTCACCGTCAGCGTCACCGCGGGCTCGGCCTCGGCGTCGAGCGCCACCCCCGGCTTCAGCTTCAGCACCCCGTCCGCCACCTCGAAGCGCGCGTCCGAGACGCTCCAGCCCAGCGCGTCGCCGTCCGGATCCGTCGCCGTCAGCCGCCCCGCCGCCGCGCCGGCCAGGTTCTCCACCAGCCCGTCGCCGGCCAGCGCGATGCCCTCCGGCGCCTCGTTCACGTCGGCCACCGGCAGCTCCAGCACCCGGCTGGTCGAAAGGCCCCCGGCGTCGGTCGCGGTCACCGTCAGCGTCACCGCGGGCTCGGCCTCGGCGTCGAGCGCCACCCCCGGCTTCAGCTTCAGCACCCCGTCCGCCACCTCGAAGCGCGTGTCCGAGACGCTCCAGCCCAGCGCGTCGCCGTCCGGGTCCGTCGCCGTCAGCCGCCCCGCCGCCGCGCCCTCCAGGTTCTCCACCAGCCCGTCGCCGGCCAGCGCGATGCCCTCCGGCGCCTCGTTCACGTCGGCCACCGGCAGCTCCAGCACCCGGCTGGTCGAAAGGCCCCCGGCGTCGGTCGCGGTCACCGTCAGCGTCACCGCGGGCTCGGCCTCGGCGTCGAGCGCCACCCCCGGCTTCAGCTTCAGCACCCCGTCCGCCACCTCGAAGCGCGCGTCCGAGACGCTCCAGCCCAGCGCGTCGCCGTCCGGGTCCGTCGCCGTCAGCCGCCCCGCCGCCGCGCCCTCCAGGTTCTCCACCAGCCCGTCGCCGGCCAGCGCGATGCCCTCCGGCGCCTCGTTCACGTCGGCCACCGGCAGCTCCAGCACCCGGCTGGTCGAAAGGCCCCCGGCGTCGGTCGCGGTCACCGTCAGCGTCACCGCGGGCTCGGCCTCGGCGTCGAGCGCCACCCCCGGCTTCAGCTTCAGCACCCCGTCCGCCACCTCGAAGCGCGTGTCCGAGACGCTCCAGCCCAGCGCGTCGCCGTCCGGATCCGTCGCCGTCAGCCGCCCCGCCGCCGCGCCGGCCAGGTTCTCCACCAGCCCGTCGCCGGCCAGCACGATGCCCTCCGGCGCCTCGTTCACGTCGGCCACCGGCAGCTCCAGCACCCGGCTGGTCGAAAGGCCCCCGGCGTCGGTCGCGGTCACCGTCAGCGTCACCGCGGGCTCGGCCTCGGCGTCGAGCGCCACCCCCGGCTTCAGCTTCAGCACCCCGTCCGCCACCTCGAAGCGCGCGTCCGAGACGCTCCAGCCCAGCGCGTCGCCGTCCGGATCCGTCGCCGTCAGCCGCCCCGCCGCCGCGCCCTCCAGGTTCTCCACCAGCCCGTCGCCGGCCAGCGCGATGCCCTCCGGCGCCTCGTTCACGTCGGCCGGATCCCCGTCGGACCCCGGCTCGCCGCCTTCGCTGCCATCGTCGCCGTCACCGCCGCCGTCGCCGGCGTGGTCGGGCGGGTCTTTCGGGCCCGGATCCTCTTCGCCCTCTTCGCCCTCGCCGCGATCGCCGTCGTCCGGCCCGTCGCCGGGCTCGGCCGAGCCGTCAGACCCGTCGCCGCCGGACCCGTCGACCGGGTCACCGGTGCCGTCACCCCCGTCTGCCGGCACGGAGGGGTCGGGCTCCGGGGCGCCGCCGTCGTCGTCGCCACCGGCGGAATCGGGATCGGTCGGCGACGCAGGGTCGCCCGCACCGCCCGCGGGCCCTTCGTCGGGTTCCGGGGTGCCATCGCCGCCGGGATCGCCCGCACCCTCGGGCGCGGGCGGCTCACCCGTGGGGGCCGGATCGCCGGGCGCGGCGGGGGGCGTCGCCGCCGGGGCGAGCCCGGGGACGCCCGGAACCGCCGGCCCCGGCCGAAAGGCCTGGGCGGTCGTGGCGGTCGTGAACGAGGTTCCGGGCGCATCGGGACCGGACGCCTGCCAGGACAGGCTCGAACCGGCATGCGATGGCCCGGCCGCGTGCGCGGCCGGCGCGCCGGACAGGCCCGGTGCCGCCGTGCGCGCAACAAACCCATCCGCCAGCGGGACCGCAGCGGCGCCCGCAGCCAGGGGCGGCAACGAAGCGCCCGCCGCATCGGCGTCCCCGCTCTCGGGCAACGTGGCGAAGACCGGATCGACCTCGTGCGGGGTGCCGTAATGGTGCACGGGCATGGACGGATCGTCGCCGTCGCCCGACCCGCCGTCCGCGGCCCCTTCGGCGATCTGCCTCTTGCGGGCGGCGTCGTCACGGAACGTGCCGCCCAGAAGGTCTGCCAGAATGTCCGGTATGCCCATGGCCTCACCCCTTGCTGAGGCCGCTATCGCAACCGCCCGTTAACGTTCCGTTACGCGTGGGCCAGGAAATGCCGGGCCTTCGAAAGAGTTCGCTCCGGCAGGTCCGCGTTAACCAATCGGCAAATCATCTGCCGCCATAGGTTGCGCGAACCACTCGTGGAGAGGTCGGCGGAATGAACCCGCATCGCTCAGCCAGAAGGGCTGCTGACAAGGCCGTGACCCGCGGCACACCGAGGATCGGACCCGCCGTGCTGACGGCGTCGATCTGCGTGAACCTTCTTGCGCTGGCGATGCCGCTGGTGCTGCTGCAGGTGTTCGACCGGGTGATCCCGAACCGGTCGCACGACACGCTGCACGTCCTCTTCATCGGCCTCTGCGCCGTGCTGGTCCTGGATCTCGTCTTCCGGATGTGCCGGATCGTGCTGCTGGGGCTCGAGGGCAAGACCTACGAGCTCGCGCTGGGGCGGCGCGTGCTGGGCCACATATTGGGCGCGGACCCGGCCGAGTTCGAGCGCAGCAACGCCGGCCAGCACTTCGACCGGCTGGGTGCCGTGGCCACGCTGCGCGACTACTACGCCGGTCAGACCCGCCTGCTTGGCATCGACCTGCCGTTCACGGTGATCTTCGTGTGGATGATCCTGCTCATCGGCGGGTGGCTGGCGGTGGTGCCGGTCGCCTGCCTCGGGATCCTCTTCGGCTTTCGCCAGCTGCTCAAGGTGATGCAGGTCCCGGTGCTGGCCCAGCGCAAGGCGGTGGACGAGCGGCGGCACTCGTTCCTGATCGAGTTCCTGACGCAAAGCGTGACCGTCAAGAGCCAGGCGATGGAGCCGCAGATGCTCCGCCGCTACGAGATGCTGCAGAACCAGTCCGTCGACGCCAGCCGCCGGCTGACCCTCGTCACCCAGTTCAGCCAGACCTTCGGCGCGATCTTCAGCCAGGCGGCGGTGGCCGCGATGGGCCTTTTCGGCAGCTACATGGTCATCCGGGGCTCGATCGGCGTCGGCGAGCTGGCCGCTTGCATGCTGCTGAACGGCCGCACCGTACAGCCGATGCTGAAGATGCTGGGCTTCTGGGTGCAGGCCGAGGCGGTCGAGACCGCGCGCGACAAGCTGCGCGACCTGTTCGTCACGCCGCAGCGGCAGGCGCGCGACCCGCATCTCGACGCGCTGCGGGGCGAGGTCGTGCTGCGGGACGTGACCCTCAGGCAACCCGACGGCGCGGGCAGGTTCCAGGGGCTGAACGCCGAGGTGGCCCCGGGCGGCTGCCTCGCCATCACCGGGCCCGACGGCGCGGGCAAGACCACGCTTCTGCGGATGATGCTGGGCGAGGCGACGCCCGATGCCGGCCGCATCCTGATCGACGGGCGCAATCCCGCGACCCTGCGCGAGGCGCGCGGGCGCGGCCAGATCGCCTATGTCGACGCCAATCCGGTGATCTTCGAGGGCTCGATCCTCGACAACATCGCCCTCTTCGGCGACGCGCAGGCGGCCGCCGAGGCCATGGAGGTCGCGCGCGAGATCGGGCTCGAGGCCGACGTGCACCGCCTGCCCGGGGGCTACGACACCCCGGTGGCGGCAGGAAACAACGCCGCCACCCGCGGCTTCCTGCAGCGCGTCGCCATCGCGCGGGCGCTCGCGCTCCGACCCCGGGTGCTGCTCTTCAACGAGGCCAACAGCGCGCTCGACCACGCGGCCGACGCGCGCGCTGCTGGCGGCGATGCGGCACCTGCGCGGGCAGACCACGCTGATCCTGGTCAGCCGCCGGCCGTCGTGGCTGGCCCTGGGCGACCAGACGATCGACCTCGGCACCATGCCGGGCGACAGCGCCGCGACGCGGGCATGGGACGAAGACGCCGCCGCCGAGGCCGCGGCCGCCGACACGAGGATTTCCGCATGATCGAGGCCCGCCGCTCCGCCGCCCTCGCCCTCGTCTCGCTGGTCGCGGGCAGCGCCGGCTGGCGCGGCAGCGCCGACCGCCTCGCCGCCGCCGTGCCGCATGACGCCGCGCGGCTGGCACCGGACGACTACCTGCAGACGCTGCGCAACCTCGGTCTGCCCGTCGTCGACATCGCCGGGCGCATGGACCAGATCGCGGCGTCGGACACGCCCTGCCTCTTCGCCGGCAACGACGGGATCGTGCGCGCGGTGCTCGGCGCCCGCGACGGCGAGCTGCTGATCTGCCGCGAGGGCGACGAGGACGCCGGGTGGGCGCCGGCGCGGCCCCTGCGCGGTCGCATGATCCACGTGGGCCGGGTCGAAACCGCTGCCGCCGCGCCGACCCGCGACAGCCTGGCCGAGATCGTCCGCTCGTTCCGCGGCCAGATCGGGCTTCTGGCCGGGGCCTCGTTCTTCATCAACGTCCTGGGCTTTGCCACGCCGCTGCTGATGATGGTGGTCTACGACCGGCTGATCCCGGCACGGGCCACCGATCTTCTCCTGGCGCTGGTGGTGGGCCTCGCGGGGGTGCTGGCGGCCGACGCGTCGCTGCGCCTGATCCGCGGCCGCGCGCTGGCCTGGATCGGCAGCCGCATCGAGCGGAGCATGGGCCTCGCCCTCTTCCGCAAGCTCGCCTTCATGCCGCTCGACCGGCTCGACAAGTCCGACGTCGACCAGCAGATCGCCCGCCTCCGCCAGTTCGAGAGCCTGCGCGACATCTTCACCGGCGCGGTCCTGAACACCGCGCTCGACCTGCCGTTCACGCTTCTCTTCCTGGCGGTGCTGTGGTTGCTCGCCCCGACGGTGGGCCTGCTGATCCTGGCGCTGGCCCTGCTCTTCGCGCTGATGACCTGGCTCACGCTGCCGGTGCAGATGCGGCTGAACGAGCAGGCGGCGCGCGACCGGGCGGCGCACCAGTCGGTGATGATCGAGGCGGCCACCCACCAGCGCGAGATCCAGCGTCTCGGGCTGGGGGCGACGTGGCTCGAGCGTTACGGCGCCCTGGCGCAGACCGCCGCCGAATTGGCGCGCAGGGCACGCCAGTTCGCCCTGATGTGCCAGGCCGCGGCGCTCAGCATCATGACCTTCGCCGGAATCGGCGCGGTGGTGCTGGGAACCGAGGCCGCCCTGGCGGGCCGGATGTCGTATGGCGCCCTGCATTGCCGTGATGGCGCTGGTCTGGAAGGTGCTGGGCCCGCTGCAGTCGCTGCAGGGCGCCGCGGCGCAGGTCGTGGCCCACCTGCGCTCGGCCGCCCAGGTCGAGCGCGTGCTGGCCCTGCCCGAGGAGATGTCGCGCGGCCCCGTGCGCAGCCACACCAAGCGCTTCCGCGGCCGCCTCACGCTCGGCGGCGTCGGCCACCGCTACAGCGAGCGCTCCGACCCCGCCCTCTCCGGCGTCAACCTGACGGTCGAGCCGGGCGAGCTGGTCGTCGTCTGCGGCCGCAACTCGTCGGGCAAGTCGACCCTGCTCAAGCTGATCGACGGCCTCTACACGCCCGTCGCCGGCTCGCTGCAGATCGACGGCATCGACTACCGGCAGATCGCCGTCGAGGACCTGCGCGCCGCCATCGCCTACGCGCCGCAGGACGCCGAACTCTTCCACGGCACGATCGCGCAGAACTTCCGCCTCGCCGCGCCGCTGGCCACCGACGACGAGATCTGGGCGGCGATCGACCGCCTGGGCCTGCGCGAGGCGGTGGCGCGCCTGCCCGAGGGGATCGAGACCCGCCTGACCGAGGCGCAGCGACGCAACATGTCGCGCGCCCAGCTGCAGGCGCTGGCGCTCGCGCGGACCTTCGTGCGCAAGGCGCAGGTCTACCTCTTCGACAACGCCTGCGAAGGTCTCGACGACGCCGCGGCCGACGCCTTCCTCGCGCAGGTCCAGGCGCTGCGCGGCGAGCATACGGTGGTGATGGTCTCGGACCGGCCGAGCCACATGAAGCTGGCCGATCGCCTCGTCTTCCTCGACCGCGGCCGCGTCGTCGTCAACGACACCCGCGACAGCGGCCTGCGCAAGATCAATGCCCTCTATCAATCCATGCGAAAGTCCTGAGCCATGACCGCTGCCTCCCTCTTCGCGCCCGCCTCCGGCCTGAAGGCACGCCACGAGCGCCGGATGCATGTCCGCGCGCCGCGCACCGCCAAGTCGCTGATCTTCGTGCTGGCCGGCCTCTTCGCCGCCGCCCTGCTCTGGGCCAACCGCACCGAGCTGCAGGAGCTTGCGCGGGCCGAGGGCGAGATCGTCCCCGCCGGCCGGCTGCTGCACATCGAGCACTACGACGGCGGCGTGATCGAGGAGGTCCGGGTGCGCCAGGGCGACCGCGTCGAGGCGGGCGAGGTGCTGGCGCGGCTCAGCTCGCCCACCCTCGGCAAGACCGAGGCCGAGCTGCAGCAGGAGCTCGTGCTGCTGACCACGCGCGACGAGATGCTCCGCGCCCTGCTGCGCGACGCGCCCGATCCCGACACCCGGCCCGACGCCTATGCCGCGGCCCGGCGCGAGCTGCACGAGAGCCGGCGCGAGATGCTGATGCAGCGCGTCCAAAGCCGCGACGAGGCGCTGGCGATCGCCCGTTCGGCGCGCGACGTGGCCGAGCAGCGCGTGGCCCTGTCCGAACGCGAGCTCGACCGCCTGAAAACCCTTCAGGACAAGGGCTACGTCGCCCAGACCGCCGTCTCCGAGCAGGAGGACCAGCTGCAGGCGATCCGCGGCGACCTGCTGGCCGCCAGCAACGCCCTGGCGCGCGCCGTGGGCGAACAGGCCGATGCCGTCGCGGCGGTACACGAGGCCGACCTGGGCTACCGGCAGGAGCTGCAGGAGGAGATCTTCGAAGCCACCCAGCAGATCGAGCGGATCGAGGGGCGGCTGGCCGAGCTCGACGAGCGCCGGGCGCGCCTGGTCGTCACCGCCCCCGAGGCGGGCATCGTGCAGCTCGCCGCCCTGACCAGCCCCGGCGAGGTCGTGGACGCGGGCGAGAAGATGTTCGAGATCCTGCCCACCTCCGAGCGGCTGATGGCCGAGATCCGGCTGACCCCGGGCGACATCGGGCACGTCTCGGTCGGCGACGCGGTGACGATCAAGCCCGACCGCCTTCGACGCGCGCCGCTACGGGGTGCTCGAGGGGCGGATCGGCACCATCTCGCCCACCTCGGTGCTCGACCCCGACGGGCGGCCCTACTTCAACGCCACCGTCGAGCTCGACACCACCGTGCTCGCGCACGGGCCGGCCCGCGGCGAGGTCAGCTCGGGCATGGTCGTGATGGCCGAGATCGAGACCGACCGCCGCACGGTGCTCGAATACCTGCTCAAGCCCATCGACCGCTCGCTCGAGATGTCGCTCTCCGAGCGCTGAGGGCGGGCCGGCCTAGGCCGGCACCGTCGGCAGGTTCGCGAGCGCGGCAAGGCCCGCGGGCGCGTGCGGCGGCGCCTGCGTCGTGTCCACGTCGAAGGCCAGACGCGACCGCGTGCCCTCGGGGGTTGCCTCCATCGACAGCGTCGCGTCGATCTGCATCGCGAGTTGCCGCGCGATGGTGAAGGCCCAGGCTGTCGGACGTGGCCAGGTCGAAGTCGCTCGGCAGCCCCCGCCCGTCGTCCTCGATCACCACCTCGGCGCGGCCGGTGCCGAGGTCGGCCAGCGACACGCAGATCTTGCCCCTGGCGTGGCCGGGGAACGCATGCTCGACCGCGTTCGCCAGAAGCTCGGTCACGACCAGCACGATCGGGATCGCCCGCTCGCTGTCCACGACGATGCGGTCGGTCTGCAGCGACGTCACGACCCGGCCCCCGCCGCCGCGGCGGTCACGATGTCGTCGATCATGTCGTCGAGGTAGCGCGACACGTCCACCGTCTGCGCGGCCGGCTCGTGCAGCTCGCGCTGGATCCGCGCCACCAGGTTCAGCCGGCCGACCGCGGCGTCCAGCACCTGCCGCGCCGCGTCGTCGTCCACCTTGCGGCGCTGCATCTTGATGAGCGACGAGATGACGGCGAGGTTGTTCGACACCCGGTGCTGCAGTTCGCGGAACATCAGGTCGCTCGACGTGGCCAGGCGGTCGGCCCGCACCCGCTCGTCCGCCAGCCGCTCGAGCGAGCGCGCCATCACGTGGATCAGCACGATGTCGGTGGCGACGATGAAGGCGTAGAAGGCCAGCGCCAGCGCCGACGTCCCGGTCAGCAGGAACGAATGCGTGGGCTCGATGAAGAATTACCAGGCCAGCACGCCGCTGACGGTCGCCGTCACCACCCCGGGGGCGAGGCCTGCGAAGAACGTGGTGAGGATCACCGCGGGAAAGAACGTCAGGTACGGAAAGCCCGGCGGCAGGCTGCCGTCGACCGCCTGGCGCACGACGAGGGCCAGCACCGTCGCCGTCAGCGCGAACAACCACTTGTAGGATGGCGAGCGTCGGGTCAGCGCCCAGCGGTGGAGAGTGCAAATCATGTCGGCCCCTTAACGAGGGGCAAGACCTACCGCAACGGTTCGGGCCCTCCAAGCCGGCCTGCGCGCGCTCAACCCGCCAGCACCTTCGGCAGCCAGAGCGTCAGCGCCGGGAAGGCCAGCAGCAGCGCGACCCGCAGCGATCTCGGCGGCGAAGAACGGCATGACGCCCTTGAAGGTCTCGCTCATCGGCGTGTCCTTGGCCAGCGCCGAGATGACGAAGACGTTCATGCCCACGGGCGGCGTGATCAGCCCCAGCTCGACCACGATCAGCGCGAGGATGCCGAACCAGATCTTCAGGTCCTCGGTGCGACATGCCGAAGCCCGCGCCGTCGGCCATCTGGTAGAGGCCGCCGTTGAGCTCGCACCAGCACCGGCCAGAAGAACGGGATGACCAGCAGGATCATCGACAGGCTGTCCATCAGGCAGCCGAGGAAGATCAGCGCGACCAGCAGCAGGACCATCACCGTCATCGGCGCGAGGCCGGACTGGACGCATCCAGTCGGCCGTCGCCTGCGGCACGCCGATGCGGCGACATGAAGATCTTCAGCATCTCCGCGCCGAGCAGGATCAGGTAGATCATGCCGGTGGTCCGCGCGGTCTCGAGCAGCGCGCTCGATCATCTCGCGGCCAGCGGAGCTGCCGCGCGCGCCGTGCCGTAGAGCCAGACCAGGAACACGCCGACCGCCGCCGCGGGCGTGGGGTTGTAGAAGCCCGCATAGATGCCGCCCATCACCATGCCGAAGATCACCAGCACCGGGATCACGCCGAGCGTCGCCGACAGGAACTCCGCGCGGTCGGCGGCGCCGCCCTGGGGGCCGGCCTCGGGCCAGACGCAGCACGTAGATCGCGATGGTCAGCAGGAAGAGCAGCACCGCGATCAGGCCGGGGATGAGCGCGGCCATGAACATCGTGACGATGTTCGCCTCGACGATGATCGCGTAGACGATCAGCACCACCGAGGGCGGGATCAGGATGCCGAGCACGCCGCCCGCGGCGAGCGTGCCGGTCGCGAGCGCGCCGGAGTAGTTGTAGCGCTTGCAGCTCGGGCAGCGCGACCTTGCCCATGGTCGAGGCGGTGGCGAGCGACG
This sequence comes from uncultured Alphaproteobacteria bacterium, assembly GCA_963773475.1. Taxonomy (GTDB): domain Bacteria; phylum Pseudomonadota; class Alphaproteobacteria; order Rhodobacterales; family Rhodobacteraceae; genus Roseitranquillus. Next base: position 62,074 of record CAVZBD010000009.1, read on the forward strand.
AGCCGCAGACCGCGCCGAAGCCGGCGCAGGCGGCGATGGCGGCCATCGCGGTGCCGCCGCGCATCCAGCCGAGCCAGGCGTTGGCGCCGCGGAACAGCGCCTGGCTCAGCCCGGCCGCGCGGCGAGCGCGCCCATCAGCACGAACATCGGCACGACCGACAGGTCGTAGATCGAGAACTGCCCGTAGGCGAGCGTCTTGAGCTGGCTCAGCAGCAGCGCCGGGCCGTTCAGATCAGCGTCACGCCGACGCCGCCGACCAGGATCATCGCGTAGGCGATCGGCATGCGGATCGCGATCAGGGCGACCAGGACGACCAGCCCGAGCAGCCCCAGCGTGATCGGCGTCGGTCATCGGTGCAGCCTCCCGCAGGCGGCGTGCGCGCCCGCGTCTCGCGCAGCGTGATCGAGCGCGGCGAGCGCGAGCAGCGCGAGCGAGATCAGGATCGGCACGAAGGCGCACCAGATCGGCACCTGCAGGATGGCGGTGGTGTAGCCGTAGTCGCGCTGGTCGAGCATGCCGTAGTACATCCGCCACAGCAGCAGCAGCGCGAAGCCGAGCGCGACCAGCGAGCGCCGAGCAGCTCGAAGCACCGCGACCGTGCGCGGCGCGGCGCGCGGCGGTGAAGATGTCGGCCGTGACGTTGGCGCCGGTGAGCTGGCAGTAGGGCAGGAACGTGAAGGCCGCGACGGCGACGCCGATCTCGGTCAGCTCGAAGTCGCCGGGGAAGGGCCGCCAGACGATCGCCGCCGATCGACCGAGGCGACGTTGATCGCGACCACGGCGAGCAGGACGAGCCCGCCGAGCAGCGCCCAGGCCGTGATCAACGCGTGCGGCCGCAGCCGGCAGTCCCGGCGCGGCCCGTTCGCGTAGCGTCTGACATCTACATGCCGCTGCGTGTACTCGGCGATCAGCTCGCGGGCCTTCTCGACCAGCGCCTGCGCCGTCGATGCCCTGCGACTTGACCTCGTCGATCCAGCGCTCGACCACCGGCTCGAGCTTGCTTGAAGGCCTGCGGTCTCGTCCTCGGTCAGGACGATGTGCTCGTTGCCCGGCGTCGATCGGCGACCTTGATGCCGAAGTCGTCCGAGTGCGCGCCAGATCTCGCCGACCTCGCCCCACCACTCGCGCCCGAGGCGTCGCTTGAACGCCTTCTTGATGTCGTCGGGCAGGCTGTCCCAGCGCGCCTTGTTCATCGACACCTGGAAGGTGGTGGTGCCGAAGCGGGTCTGTCGGCACCCTCGATCTGGTACTTGGTCTGCTCCTGGAGCTTGAGCGGCGGGACGATCTCCCACGGGATCAGCGCGCCGTCGACGACGCCTTCTGACAGCGCCTGCGGCAGGTCGGGCACCGGCATGGCGACCGGCGCTGCGCCGAGCGCCTCGATCACCCAGGCGCCGGTGCGGGTCGGGATGCGCATCTTCAGGCCCTCCAGGTCGTCGGGCGAATGCGACCGCCTTGTCGGCCGTCTGGATGCGCCTGGCCCGCGTGGACGTGCAGGAACATCACCTCGACGCCCTTGTACTCGTCGCTGAGGTACTCGTTCGAACATGTCGTACATCGCGAGGTTCGCGGCGCCGCGGATCGTTCTTGTAGACGAACGGCAGCTCGAACACCTCGGTGCGCGGGAAGAGGCCCGGCGGTGTAGCCGTTCACGGTCCAGATGATGTCGACCACGCCGTCGCGCACCTGGCTTGATCAGCTCGGGCGGGCGGCCGCCGAGCGACATGGCCGGGTAGATCTCGATCTTGACCTGGCCGCCGGAGTTCTCCTCGACCTGCTTGGCCCAGGGCTCGAGCATCTGGGTCTGCGCGGGCGCCTTGGCGCCGCAGCAGGTGGTGCAGCTTGAAGGTGTATTCCTGCGCGGACACCGATCCGGCAAGGGAAACGGACGCCAGCACGGCGGCGACAGTGAACCTCATGAATTCCTCCCATGGCTCCCTTGCGGGACCATACCCGACAAAGGAGGCCGCTCAACACAAGAACCCGAACGGGTGACGCGGGGAAACGCTATGGACATGGCCGCTTCGGCCCTAACATCTCCCGCCAGAAGAACACGCAAGCCGCAACGCTCGCCAAAAGGGTGCTCCCCCGGCGCCCTGCGCGGGCGTTGCCCGTGACACCGGAGGTCCCATGATTCCCAGCCGCTCGATGATGGCCGCGCTCCTGGCCGGCACCGTGCTCGCCGCGCCGCTCTGGGCGCAACAGACGCATCCCGAAACCGGCGAGACCCTCGCCGACGAACAGGTCTTCGTCTACCGTGAGCTCGACGAGAGCCCGTCGATCGACCCGCAGAAGGTCGAGGACGTGTCGGGCAGCACCATCGCCCGCAGCCTGTTCGAGGGCCTGCTGAACCAGGACGAGACCGGCGAGCTCGAGCCCGGCGTCGCGACCGAATGGTCGGCCAGCGACGAAAGCAAGACCTGGACCTTCACCTGCGCGACGACGCCAGGTGGTCGAACGGCGATCCGGTGCCGGCCAGCGACTTCGTCTTCGCCTGGCGCCGCGCCGCCGACCCCGAGACCGCCTCGCCCTACGCCTGGTACATCGAGCTGATGGCGATCGAGAACGCCGCCGACATCATCGCCGGCGAGAAGCCGACCGACGAGCTGGGCGTCAAGGCGGTCGACGACCACACGCTGGAAGTCCACGCTCAGCCAGTCGCTGCCCTACTTCCCGCAGATGATGACCCACACCACCACCTTCCCGGTGCCGCCGAAGCCACGGTCGAGGAAGTACGGCAACGACTGGACCAGTCCCGAGAACATGGTCTCGAACGGCGCCTACGTGCTGACCGAGCACACCCCGCAGCGAGCGGCTGGTCATGGCGAACGCAACCCGAACTACTGGGACGACGACAACGTCATCATCGACACGATCGTCGCGCCTCGTCATCAACGACGAGAACCAGCGCGCTGACCCGCTACCTCGCGGGCGAAGTCGACCGGACCGAAGTCCCGGCCGGCCAGTATCCCGCGCCTGAAGGAGGAGTATCCCGACCAGGCCGTCAGCGTCCCGCGGCTCTGCAGCTACTACTACACCTTCAACCTGTCGCGACTCGGGCCAACGAGGCGCTCAAGGACCCGCGGGTGCGCAAGGCGCTGTAGCCTGGCGGTCGACCGCAACATGATCGTCGACAACATCCTCGCGGGCGGCCAGAAGGCGGCCTACACCTTCACCCCGGCCGCCACCGCGGGCTTCAGGTGCCGGACGTCCGATGCCGCGGGCATGACCCAGGCCGAGCGTGACGCCAAGGCCAAGGAGCTGATGACCGGAGGCCGGCTACGGCCCCGACAATCCGCTGACCTTCGACCTGATCTACAACACCTCCGAGGCGCACAAGAAGATCGCCATCGCGCTGCAGCCAGATGTGGAAGCAGAAGCTGGGCGTCAGGTGCAAGATCGCCAACATGGAATGGAAGACCTTCCTCGAAGAGCGCGGCAACCAGGAACTTCGACCTGGCCCGCGGCGGCCTGGTGCGGCGACTACAACGAGGCCTCGACCTTCCTCGACCTGTTCGACCAGCCAGTCGGACTACAACGACGGCAAGTACTCCAACGCGAAGGTCGACGAGCTGCTGACCGAGGCCGAAGACCGCCGACGATCCGCAGCCGCAGTACACCGGAGGTCGAGCAGCATCATCGCCGACAGGACGTGCCGATCATCCCGATCTACTGCTACGCCAAGGTCTTCATGCTCGACACCGAGCATCAAGGGCTGGCCCTACGACAACGTCGAGCAGAACTGGTACCCAAGGACCTCTACAAGATCGCCGAGTGACCGTGACGGCGGCGGCTCGCGCCGCCCCGCGCCACGCCTCGGGGGCCGGGCCTCGGCCATTCCACCCGACTGACGCGGCCGCATCCATGAGGTCGCCATGCTCCTATATCGTCCGGCGACCTGATGGTCGCCGATTCCGACGCTGCTGATCCTGGTCATCGTCTGCTTCCTGCTGATGCACGTCGCCCCCGGCGGTCCGTTCACCTCCGAGCGGCCGCTGCCGCCCGCAGGTGCTGGCCAACATCGAGGCGCGCTACGGCCTGGACCAGCCGCTGCTGGCGCAGCTGTGGGACTATCTCGTCGGGCATCGTCGCCGCATTTCGATTTCGGCCCGTCGTTCATGTACAAGGACCGCGACGTCAACGACATCATCGCGCAGGGCTTTCCGGTCACGCTGACCTACGGCTCGATCAGCCTTCGTCGTCGGCGACGCTGGTCGGCGTCGCGCCTGGGCGTGACTGCGGCGATCCGGCACAACTCGCTGGCTCGACTACATCGCCGTCGGCGCGACCTTCGCGCGCAGGCGCTGCCGAACTTCGTGATGGCGCCGATCCTGGTGCATCGTCTTCACCTGGCAGCTGGGCTGGCTGCCCGGCGGCGGCTGGAACGGCGGCGCAGTGGCACTACATCGTCATGCCGGTGATCGCGCTGGCGACGTCCTACATGGCCTCGATCGCGCGCATCACCCGCTCGTCGATGCTCGAGACGCTGAACTCCAACTTCATCCGCACCGCCCGCGCCAAGGGCCTGCCGACGCGCACGGTGATCTGGCGCCACGCCATGAAGCCCGCGCTGATGCCGGTGCGTCAGCTACCTCGGCCCGGTCTTCGTGGCGATGATCACCGGCTCGGTGGTGATCGACATGTATTTCTCGACCGGCGGCATCGGGCTGAACTACGTCAACGCCGCGCTCAACCGCGACTACGCGATCGATGCTGGGGGTCACGATCCTCTACGGCGCGCTGACCATCCTGTTCAACCTCGTGGTCGACGTCGCTCTACGCCTGGATCGACCCCAAGATCCGGTACTGAGGAGGCGCCCGATGACTGCGCGCGATAGTCCGAGAGACGCCGCGAACTCGCCGAGCGCCTGACCGAGGCCGAGCGCGTGCAAGGGCCGCTCGCTGTGGCAGGACGCGCGGCGTCCGCTTCCTGCGCAACAGCGCGGCCACCGGCGCGCTGATCGTGCTGGCGCTGGTGCATGCTCTTCACCCTCGTCGGCCCGTTCTTCGCCCAGTGGTCGAACGAGGAGATCGACTGGGCCCGCATGGGCGACGTGCGTGGGCACGGGCTGCCCTCGATCGAGACCGGCCACTTCTTCGGCCTCGACGACCTCGGCCGCGACCTCTACTCGCGCACCATCCAGGCCACCCGACCTCGCTGATGGTGGGCGTCATCGGCGCGCTGGTGGCGGTGGTCATCGGCACGCTCTACGGCGCCGTCGCGGGCTATCGTCGGCGGCTGGGTCGACAACGTGATGATGCGCGCCGTCGATATCCTCTACGTCGATCCCGTACATGTTCATCATCATCCTGCTGATGGTGATGTTCGAGCGGTCGTTCTTCATGCTCTTCGTGGGCATCGGCGTCATCTCCTGGCTGGCATGGCGCGCATCGTCCGCGGCCAGACCCTGTCCCTCAAGAACCGCGAGTTCGTCGAGGCGGCGCACGCCGGCGGCGTCGCCTGGTTCACGATCGTGCTCCGCCACATCGTGCCGAACCTGCTGGGCGTCGTGGTGGTCTACGCCACGCTGCTGGTGCCCGAGATGATCCTGGTGGAAGCCTTCATCTCGTTCCTCGGCCTCGGCGTGCAGGAGCCCGACACCTCGCTCGGCGTGCTGATCTCCGACGGCGCCAGCACCATGCAGTACGGCACGATCTGGCAGCTCGCCTTCCCGCTCTTCTTCTTCCTCCTCGTGATCATCTCGCTCTTCTTCGTCGGCGACGGGCTGCGCGACGCGCTCGACCCCAAGGACCGCTGAGCATGGCAGCCTGCTCCAGGTTCGCGACCTGCAGCGTCGGCTTCCGAGACGCCCGACGGCACCGTCGAGGCGGTCAAGGGCGTCGACTTCGACATCGCCCGGGGCGAGTGCCTGGGCATCGTCGGCGAAAGCGGCTCGGGCAAGTCGCCAGACCTTCCTCGCCGCGCATGGGCCTTCTGGCCGACAACGGCCACGCCACGGGCTCGGCGCCGCTTCGACGGGCACGAGATGCTGAACGTGCCGCTCGAGCGGCTGAACGAGATCCGCGGCGACGAAGATCTCGATGATCTTCCAGGACCCGCTGACCGCGCTGACCCCGCACCTGCGCGTGGGCGAGCAGATGCGCCGAGGTGCTGCGCTTCCAGCAAGGGCCTCCGCGGCGTCGCAGGCGCGGCGCCTCTGCCTCGACTGGCTCGACCGCGTCCGCATCCCCGAGGCGCGGCGCCGCCTGACGCCAGTACCCGCACGAGCTGTCGGGCGGCATGCGCCAGCGGGTGATGATCGCCATGGCGATGCTCTGCCAGCCCAAGCTGCTGATCGCCGACGAGCCGACCACCGCGCTCGACGTCACCGTGCAGGCCGAGATCCTCGACCTGATGGCGGCCCTCCAGCAGCGAGGAGGGCACGGCGATCGCGCTCATCACCCACGACATGGGCGTGGTCGCCCGGATGTGCGACCGGATCTGCGTCATGCGCACCGGCGAGTACGTCGAGGAGGGGGACGTCGACCAGATCTTCCACGCCCCCCGCCACGCCTACACCCGCATGCTGATCGACGCGATGCCCCGCATCGACAGCCCGCACGAGGCCGCCCCCGTCCGCGGCGAGGGCGAGATCCTCGAGGTGCGCGACGTCCGCGTCCACTTCCCCGTGCAGGTGCGCGGCGGCATCTTTCCCAAGACCATCCCGCTGCAAGGCCGTCGACGGCGTCAGCTTCGACGTCGCCCCGGGCGAGACCGTGGGCATCGTCGGCGAGAGCGGCTGCGGCAAGTCCACCCTCGCCCGCGCGGTGCTGCAGCTCATCCCGCCCAGCCACGGCAGCGTCACCTGGCTGGGCGAGAACCTGGGCGAGCTGTCGCGGCGCGAGCTCGACCGCCGCCGCGCAAGGACCTGCAGATCGTCTTCCAGGACCCGCTCGCCAGCCTCGACCCGCGGATGACGCATCGCCGCCTCGATCGCCGAGCCGCTCAAGACCTTCCAGCCCGGCCTGACCCGGCGCGAGCGGCGCATGAAGGTGCTCGGGATGATGGAGCGGGTGGGCCTCGACCCGACCCTCTTCAACCGCTATCCGCACGAGCTCTCGGGCGGCCAGAACCAGCGCGTCGGCATCGCGCGGGCGATGATCAACCGCCCGAAGCTCATCGTCTGCGACGAGGCGGTCAGCGCGCTCGACGTCTCGATCCAGGCCCAGGTGGTCGCGCTGCTGAAGGAGCTCCAGGCCGAGTTCGGCATGTCGATGCTGTTCATCTCCCACGACCTGAGCGTGGTGCGCGACATCAGCCACCGGATCATGGTCCTCTACCTCGGCCGCGTCGTCGAGCTTGCCGACCGCGACACGATCTACGACGACCCGCGCCACCCCTACACCCAGTCGCTGATCTCGGCGGTCGCCGATCCCCGACCCGCCGCGTCGAGCGCACGCGCGAGCGGCTGCGCCTCCCGGGCGAGCTGCCCTCGCCGCTCGACCCCGGCGCCGCCTTCCGCTTCCTGCCCTCGCGCCGCGGCGACGAGAACCGCCCCGAGCTGCACGAGGTCGCCCCCGGCCACTGGGTCGCCGAGCACGATCCCCTCGAGGTCATCCTCGCCCAGGACGAGCCCCGCCGCGCCGCCGAGTGACGGCCACCCCCATCGCGGTCAGCCAACGGAAACGGGCCGACCGAGGGCCTGGTTCGGCGTCGCAGACGCACCCGCGCCCTCTTCTCGCCACCAGATCCCGGCTCTCTTGACGACAATCATTGCGGGTCCTTCCCACAACCCCGACGATAGGCATCCAAGGTGTTCCCTCGGCCGCTCGGGTGGCCCAATCTCGTGGCGGCATGACGTGCCAAGGGTTCGGGTCACGGCGCTGCGGCGTGCATCCATAGGGGCGAGACGTGATGCGAACTCTTCACCGAAACTCCCGGGGTAGTCGGCCGGCAACATCCACGAACAGGTTCTCCGGCATTGGAGCTGTTTTCTGGCTGCTCGCCTCAATGCTCGCGGTGCTGTCCGCCTGCGCACAACCGGATCACCCGCTGCCGGGTGGAGCGAAGCGCGCTGCCACGCCGACCCCGACTTCGGCCGCGGTCGATGCAGGCAGACCCGGCGCTGCCGAAAGGGTGCGCGTGGTCCGCCTCAACTTCTCTCCCTTCACGGGCATCTCCTACGACCTCGACTGGCCCGATCCCCACCGGGAGCTGAGATGGGAAGATGTGAAAACGTACTGGGTAAGCACCGAACTGGCCGAGCCGGCGCCGTCTGATTTCGCCCTGTATTACAAGGTCAAAGCCGACAGAAGCTTTCGGAGTGACGATGAAATCGGCCGGGTGAAGGTCATTTTCCGGGAAGGACGGGTCACGCCGCGCGCCCAGGACGTCACCGGATTTCATCGCGGAAGCCGGCGCCGCGGCGCCGATCGGGGCGCCGGCCTATGCGGAAGGCGGCTTCTATCTCGGGTGCACGAAGGCTGGAAACGTCAAGGGAAGCCTCGGAAAGACTGGTCGTTCCGCGCAGATCTACGTCGAGAACTACGCGAAATGGCCGGCGAGTCCGGTGATCGAATACTCGACCGACATACGCAGATCCCGCGGAGCGTTCGGCGGCCTTCCCCAATCGCCGAGACACCGGGTGCAATGCGTTCCCAAGTATGTCGGCGGCCCCACGCCTCCGCCGCCACCGCGCGCGTGCACCACTCGCCGCGATTGCAGCCTTGGCCAGTGGTGCATCGATGGCAGTTGCCGAAGGCCGCCATTCGCCGGTTCCTGCCGCGGCCCCGGGGAATGTCCCGCGAATTCTCTCTGCTACGCCGTCAGGAACACGGCAGACAACGTCGACGTTCTGGGGCCGTGCGGGCCCGCCTGGCCGCCCGACAACCAGCTCGGGTATGAGTGTCAGTGCCTTCCGTACTGACCCGGGAAAATCGGGCGGCGTCGTTCGCAAAGCCGATCCGCTAGATCCGCCCCGGCGCCGGCGGCGACGGCAACCCGCCAGCCGTTGACTTCGCCCGCCCGGTCTCGAATGGTCCGCCCGATGAGCGACGCGTGGGACTTCTGGATCGACCGGGGCGGCACCTTCACCGACGTGGTGGGCCGGGCGCCCGACGGCGCGCTGCACACCACCAAGCTGCTCAGCGAAAACCCCGATCTCTACCCCGACGCCGCGGTCGAGGGGATCCGCCGGCTGATCGGCGACGCGCCCCTCGGCACGCGTCAAGATGGGCACGACCGTCGCCACCAACGCCCTGCTCGAGCGCAAGGGCGAGCGGGTCCTGCTGCTGATCACCAGGGGCTTCGGCGACCTCCTGCGCATCGGCTACCAGACCCGCCCGCGCCTCTTCGACCTCGAGATCCGGCGCCCCGAGCTGCTCTACGCAGCAGGTGGCCGAGGTCGACGAGCGGCTCGATGCCGAGGGCGAAGTCGTCCGCCCGCTCGACCTCGCCGGGGCCGAGGCCGCCCTGCGCGCCGCCCACGCCCGCGGCATCCGCGCCGTCGCCATCGCCTTCCTGCACGCCTACCTGAACCCCGAGCACGAGCAGCAGGTGGCCGAAATCGCGCGCGAGATCGGCTTCACCCAGGTCTCGGCCAGCCACGAGGTCTCGCGCCTGGCCAAGCTGGTGGGGCGCGGCGACACCACCGTGGTCGACGCCTACCTCTCGCCGATCCTGCGCCGCTATGTCGAGCGGGTGGCGGGCGCGCTCGACCTCGCCACGGGCGAGCGAGCGGCTGTTCTTCATGCAGTCGAACGGCGGGCTGACCGACGCCGGCCTCTTCCAGGGCAAGGACGCGATCCTGTCGGGCCCGGCGGGCGGCATCGTCGGCATGGCCAAGACCGGCCGAGGCGGCGGGCTTCGACCGGCTCATCGGCTTCGACATGGGCGGCACCTCGACCGACGTCAGCCACTACGCCGGCGCCTACGAGCGCAGCTTCGAGACCGAGGTGGCGGGCGTCCGGATGCGCGCGCCGATGATGGACATCCACACCGTCGCGGCGGGCGGCGGCTCGATCTGCAGCTTCCGCGACGGCCGCTTCCAGGTCGGCCCCGAAAGCGCCGGCGCCGACCCGGGCCCGGCCAGCTACCGCCGCGGCGGGCCGCTGACCGTCACCGACTGCAACGTGATGCTGGGCAAGCTCTCGCCCGACCACTTCCCGGCGGTCTTCGGCCCCAGGGGCGACCAGACCGCTCGACCGCGACGTGGTGCGCCAGAAGTTCGCCGCGCTGGCCGACGAGGTCGCCGCCGCCACCGGCGCCGACCCCGAGCCCCCCGAGGAGATGGCCGAGGGCTTCCTGCGCATCGCCGTCGACAACATGGCCAACGCGATCAAGAAGATCTCGGTCCAGCGCGGCCACGACGTCACCGCGCTACACGCTGCAATGCTTCGGCGGCGCGGGCGGCCAGCACGCCTGCCTGGTCGCCGACGCGCTGGGGATGCGGCGGGTCTTGATCCACCCCTTCGCCGGCGTGCTCTCGGCCTTCGGCATGGGCCTGGCCGAGGTCCGCGCCATGCGCGAGGCGCAGCTCGACGTGCCCCCCGGCGACCCGCTGATCGAGGCGCGGCTGGCCGAACTCTCGTCCGAGGCGCGCGCCGAGGTTGACCGCGCAGGGCGTCACCGACCCCGAGATCCGCGCCGAGCCGCCCACATCCGCTACGAGGGCTCGCACCAGGCGCTTCGACGTCCCGCTTCGGCCCGCCCGACGCCATGGCGGCCGACTTCGCGCCGCGCGCACGAGGCGCGCTTCGGCTTCGCCCCGCCCGAACGCCGCCTGGTGGTCGAGATGCTGGCGGTCGAGGCGGTGGGCCACGGCGCCGAGATGCCCCGCCTCGCCGCGCCCGAGGGCGGACGAGCCCGCCGGGCACCCTGCCCGTCCACCTGGCAGGGCGCCTGGCGCGACGTGCCGCTCCACGACCGCGCCCGCCTCGGCCGCGCGGCGCGCATCGACGGCCCGGCGGTCATCGTCGAGCCCACCGGCACCAACGTGGTCGAACCCGGCTGGCGCGCCGGCGTCGACGGCCTCGGCAACCTGATCCTGCGAGCGCACCGGCCCCGCGCCGCGCCCGCCCGCCGCCGGCACCGAGGCCGACCCGGTCACTGCTCGAGGTCATGTCAACAACCTCTTCATGTCGATCGCCGACCAGATGGGCGCGACGCTGGCCAACACCTCGTGGTCGGTCAACATCAAGGAGCGGCTGGACTTCTCCTGCGCCATCTTCGACGCCGCCGGCGACCTGGTGGCCAACGCGCCCGCACGTCCCGGTGCACCTCGGCTCGATGTCCGACGCGGTGCGCGCGGTGATCCGCCACGACGCAGGCCGATCGCCCCGGCGACGCCTTCATGCTGAACTCGCCGTTCAACGGCGGCACCCACCTGCCCGACGTGACCGTGGTCACGCCCGGTCTTCGTCGACGACGCGCGCGGCCTTCTGGCTGGGCTCGCGCGGGCACCACGCCGACATCGGCGGCCGCACCCCCGGCTCGTCGCCGCCCGACTCGCACCCGGATCGAGGAGGAGGGCGTGTCTGATCGACGACATCCGCCTGGTGGCGCGAGGGCCGCTTCCTCGAGGACCGAGGCGCGCGCGCTGCTGGCCTCCGGCCGCTGGCCCTGCCGCAACCCCGACCAGAACCTCGCCGACCTCCAGGCGCAGGTCGCCGCCAACGAGACCGGGCGGCGCGGCCTGCTCGACGGTGGTCGACACCTCTACGGCCTCGACGTGGTGCAGGCCTACATGGGCCACGTCCAGGACAACGCCGAGGAAAGCGTCCGCCAGGTGATCGACCGCCTGGGCGACGGCGCCTTCCGCTACGCGATGGACACGGCGCGGTGATCGAGGTCGCGGTCCGCGTCGACCAGCGCCGCGCGCGAGGCGGTGATCGACTTCACCGGCACCTCCGCGCAGATCCCGGCAACTACAACGCGCCCGCTCGCGATCTGCCGCGCGGTGGTGCTCTACGTCTTCCGCACGCTGGTCGGCAAGCGACATCCCGCTGAACGAGGGCTGCCTCAAGCCGCTGCAGCATCGTCGTGCCCGAAGGCACGATGCTGAACCCCGGCCACCCGGCCGCGGTGATCGCCGGCAACACCGAGGTCAGCCAGGCCGCCTGCAACGCGCTCTACGGCGCGCTCGGCGTGATCGCCGGCAGCCAGGCCACGATGAACAACTTCGTCTGGGGCAACGACCGCTTCCAGAACTACGAGACGATCGCGGGCGGCACCGGCGCCGGCCCGGGCTTCCACGGCTGCGACGCGGTGCAGAGCCACATGACCAACACCCGCATGACCGACCCCGAGGTGCTGGAAAAGCGCTTCCCCGTCCGGCTCGAGGAATTCGGCATCCGCGAGGGCTCGGGCGGGGCCGGGCGCTGGCACGGCGGCGACGGCGTGCTGCGGCGCCTGCGCTTCCTGCAGACGTGACGGTGACGACCCTCAGCTCGCACCGCCGCGTGCCGCCCTTCGGCGCCGAGGGCGGCGCGCCCGGCGCGGTGGGTCGCAACCGGGCCGAGCTGCCCGACGGCACGCGCGTCGTCGACTGCGCCGGCAACGACGAGATCGAGCTGTCGGCGCGGCGGCGCCTTCGTCATGGCAACCCCCGGCGGCGGCGGCTGGGGCACCCCGGGCTGACCGCCCCGCAGCGGCCCTTCCCGGCCCGGGACCGAGCCGCCAGCAGCCGCCGGGCCGGCCGCGCCTCCCCTCTCGATCCGGTCAGCGCCCTGCCGGTCGAACCGACCGCGGTGGGCCGAGCGGACGCGCGCATTCGACCGCCTCGGCCTCCCAGGTCGTCCCTATCGCCGCCGTCCGCTTCCCCGCAGGATGAACCCGCGGCGAGACGCGCGGATCGCCGTCGCCGAGGGCTGACGGCGCGAACGGCCGAAAGGCCCGCAGCGCAGGTGCGACCTCCAAGGCGCCTGCCGCAGGCGGAACCATCTGTCGACGCGCCCCAATCAGCCCCCTGCCTGGGCGGACCGACCGCGGTGGGCCGAGCGGACGCGCGCATTCGACCGCCTCGGCCTCCCAGGTCGTCCCTATCGCCGCCGTCCGCTCCCCCGCAGGATGAACCCGCGGCGAGACGCGCGGATCGCCGTCGCCGAGGGCTGACGGCGCGAACGGCCGAAAGGCCCGCAGCGCAGGTGCGACCTCCAAGGCGCCTGCCGCAGGCGGAACCGTCTGTCGACGCGCCCCAATCAGCCCCCTGCCTGGGCGGACCGACCGCGGTGGGCCGAGCGGACGCGCGCATTCGACCGCCTCGGCCTCCCAGGTCGTCCCTATCGCCGCCGTCCGCTTCCCCGCAGGATGAACCCGCGGCGAGACGCGCGGATCGCCGTCGCCGAGGGCTGACGGCGCGAACGGCCGAAAGGCCCGCAGCGCAGGTGCGACCTCCAAGGCGCCTGCCGCAGGCGGAACCGTCTGTCGACGCGCCCCAAGGTGCTGGAACACGTCCCCCGCCGCCCCAATGCCGGGACGCCGGTGCACCCGAGGGCGTCAGAGGCGCGAGATGGTCGGGATCGGGTTCCTCCCCGACGCCGGCGCCGCGGCCGTCGCCGCCGACAGCCGTGCTCGCTGCCTGACCTGCGCTCGCTCGGTCTCAGCTCTGGTGCCTGTCGCTCCGCCCGGACGGGGCTCCGCCGGAGGAGGACCGGCCGGCAAGTGATCGGCGCGGGGCTCCGCTTCTCGCGGGCAGGTGCCGGGCCGGGTGCCTGTCTCGCCCGCTGAGTCCCTGCGGGATTCATACGGGAGTCATATGAGTTTCCGATCGCCCCGATGGCCCGATCTGCGCCGCCTCAACCCCAGAGGTCGGACATGGCGCGGAGCAGGTCGGCGCGGCTCACCTGCCCCACCAGACGGCCCTCGCGCAGCACCGGAAAGCGCCGGTAGGGGCTGTCGAGGAAGGCGTTGACCCCCTCGATGATGTCAAGATCTGCCTCCAGCGTGGCGACTTCGCGCGACATGTAGTCGGCCACGGTGCCGCCCCACTCGCGGAAGTAGCTGGCCTGCAGCGCTGCGCGCAGGCAGTCCTTCTTCGACAGCACGCCCACCAGCCAGCCCTGCGCGTCGACCACCGGCGCCCCCGAGATCCGCCGCTCGAGCAGGACGTGCATCGCCCGGTTGATCTCCATCTCCGGCCCCAGCGTCACCAGCTCGCGCGCCATGTAGTCACCGATGCGCGGCCGGCCGGTCATTCTCGCCGCCCCCGGCAGCGGCGCGTGCAGCACGCGCAGCCCTCGCCCGCTACCCCGCCGCACGAGCCCTTCAGAGGCGGGCGGCCCGCCATCACGCCCAGCGCCAGCCCCGCCATCGCCAGCAGGATGAGCAGGAAGCCGATCGCAACCGTCGCCATCACCGAATCCTCCTAGGCCAGCACCGCGCGCGCGAAGTCGCCGGTCATGATCTCGTGCGGCTCGTACGCGCCGCGCAGCAGGAACAGTGCCGCCACCCCCGCGCCCTCGGCGAAGGCCGGCCCCGCCTCGGCGCCCATCACGCAGAGCGCGGTGGCCAGCGCGTCGGCGCGCATCGCCGCGGACGCCAGAACCGTCACCGACAGCACACTCTGGTCGGCGGGCCGCCCCGTGCGCGGGTCGATCAGGTGCGACAGGGCCCGTCCCCTGGCAGCGAACCCGTTGGCGACATGGCCCGAGGTGGCCAGCGCCCGCGCGCCCGGCGCGACGATGCGCTGCGCGGCGAACGGCCCTGCAAGCGGACGCTCGACCGCCACCTGCCAGTCCCGCCCCTCGGGATGGGTGCCGAGGCCCCGCACCTCGCCGCCAAGCTCGATCAGCGCCTCGACGCCCAGCCCGCGCAGGGCCGCCGCGATCCGGTCGAGCGCGCGCCCCTTGGCGATGCCGCAGAGATCCAGCGTCAGGCCCGGGCGATGCTTGGCCAGCGTCCGCGCACCCACCTCGATCGCCTTGGCGGGGCCGGCCGCGCCCTCGATCGGGCCGAAGCCCATCCGCCGCACCATCGGCCCGACCGTGGGGTCGAACGCCCCGCCTGTCATGCCATGCACCGCCAGCGCCTCGGCCGCGACCACGCAGACCTCGTCCGCCACCGGACCGAATTCCCCCGGCGAGGCGCGGTTGAACCGCGCGAGATCCGCGTCGGCGCGATAGGGCGACATCGTCGCGTCGACATCGGCGATCACCGCCTCGACCGCGGCGCGCACCGCGCCGGATTCGGCGGCAGCCGGCGCGACCACCCGCCAGCTGCTGCCGAAGGCGGGGCCGCCCAGCACCTGCACGGGGCTTGCGGCCCGGGCCAGACGCGGCGCGGCAAGGAGGGCCGCGGCGCCTGCCAGAAGCTGTCGTCGTGTCACGGCCATCACTCAGACCCCGAAATCGTCGTGGAAGATGCTCGACCGCTCGACGCCCAGATCATCGAGCATCGCAAAGACCGCCCGGATCATCAGCGGCGGCCCGCAGAGGTAGTACTCGCACGTCTCGGGCGCGGGATGGTCGCGCAGATAGGTCTCGAACGCCACCCGGTGCACGAACCCGGTCGTTCCGCTCGACGCGTCCTCGGGGCCCGGGTCCGAGAGGGCGACGGTCCAGCGGAAGTTCTCGTGCCGGCGCTGAAGCTCTTCGAACTCGTCCTCGTAATAGAGCTCGGCCCGGCTGCGGGCGCCGTAGAAGAAGCGGATCGGCCGGTCGCTGCCCAGCCGCTCGAGCTGGTCGAAGACGATGGCGCGCAGGGGCGCCATGCCGACCCCGCCGCCGATCAGGATCATCTCGCGCTTTGTCGGCTGGGCGCGGAAGCTGCCGAACGGCCCCGACGAGCGCACCGCGTCGCCCTCTCGCAGCCCGAAGAGCCACGACGAGACGATGCCCGGCGGCGCGCCGGGCGCCGAGGGCGGCGGCAGGGCCAGCCGGACGTTGAGCACCAGCCGTCCCGCGACGGTGTCCCGGGGCCGGTTCGAGATCGAGTAGGCGCGGGTGACCGGAGCGTCGCTTTCTGCCACGAGATCCCGCAGCGGGGCCCAGGCGTCGCGGAACCGCTCGGGCACGTCTATCGCGGCCAGCGGCAGCCGGTAGGGCGGCGCCGTCACCTGCAGGAAGGCGCCGGCCACCAGCTCGGGGCGCCGCCCCTCGGGCAACTGCAGCACGATCTCGCGGATCAGCGGCGTCACCTGGCGGACCGAGGCGACGGTGCAGTCGAACTCCTCGGCATCCAGAAGGGTCTCGGCCACCTCGACGCCCAGATCGTCGCGCAGCACGACCTGGCATGCCAGGTGCAGGCCCGAGCGCAGTTCGGCCCGGGTCAGCCGCGCCACCTCGGTCGGCAACGGCTCGGATGCGCCCTCGGTCACCTGCACCCGGCAGAGCCCGCAGGTGCCCGCGCCGCCGCAGGCCGACGGGATCATGATCCCGTCGTCGATCAGGACACCGAGCAACTTTGCCCCCGTCCGCGCCGGGATCTCGCGGCCGCCGTTCACGGTGACGGTGACCGGCCGCTGGGGCACCAGCAGGGCGCGGGCCGCCATCACCGTCAGGCTGAGCGCCAGCACGACGAGCGTCAGTAGCAGGCTGCCCAGCACGATCTCGGTCATGGCAGCGACGGGCTCCCCAGCCCCCCGAAGGCGGAAA
Organism: uncultured Alphaproteobacteria bacterium; assembly: GCA_963773475.1. GTDB lineage: Bacteria > Pseudomonadota > Alphaproteobacteria > Rhodobacterales > Rhodobacteraceae > Roseitranquillus. Next base: position 78,604 of record CAVZBD010000009.1, read on the forward strand.
AGCCCAGCGACATGAGCCCCGCGACGAGGAACGCGCTGCCCAGCCCCCAGAGGCCGGGTGGCATGTCGCTGTAGCGCAGACGCTCGCGGATCGCGGCGAAGGTGACCACGGCCAGCGCCCAGCCGGCGCCGCTGCCGAAGCCGTAGACCACGGCCTCGCCCAGGTCGTAGCGCCGCTCGACCATGAAGAGGCTGCCGCCCAGGATCGCGCAGTTCACGGTGATGAGCGGCAGGAAGATGCCGAGCGCGGTGTAGAGCCGCGGCACGAACCGCTCGAGCGTCATCTCGAGGATCTGCACCATCGCCGCGATCACGCCGATGAAGACGACGAGCTTGAGGTAGGTCAGGTCGACCTCGGGCAGTCCGGCCCAGGCCCACGCCCCCTCGACCAGCAGGCCACCGAAGATCAGGTTGTTGACCGGCACCGTGATCGTCTGGACCGCGATGACGGCGACGCCGAGGCCCGCCGCCGTCTCGACGCGCTGCGACACGGCCAGGAAGGTGCACAAGCCCAGGAAGAAGATCAGCGCGAGGTTCTCCTCGAGCGCGGCGGTCAGGAACAGGTCTACCATGCGCCGCGGCCCTCGCTCTCGGGTTCCAGCCGGTGCTCGGGCTCGTCAACCTGTGCGGTCCAGGTGCTGCGGATCGCCCAGACCAGGAAGCCGATGATGAAGAACGCGCTGGGGGCGAGCTGCATCAAGCCAAGCGGCTGGAACCATCCGCCCTCGGCCTGGCTGACCAGCACCGTCCGCCCGAACAGCGTGCCCGCGCCCAGCACTTCGCGCAGCGTGCCCACGATGATCAGGATCAGACTGTAGCCCAGCGCGTTGCCCAGCGCGTCGAGAAAGCTCGGCACGACCGGGTTGGCCATCGCGAACCCCTCGGTCCGGCCGAGCACGATGCAGTTGGTGACGATCAGGCCCACGAAGATCGACAGGCGCTTGCTCATCTCCCAGGCGAAGGCCTGCAGGAACTGGTCGATGACGATGACCAGCGAGGCGATGATGGTGATCTGCACGATCAGGCGGATCGAGCCGGGAACGTGCCGCCGGATCGCGCTGATGATCGTCGCGGCAAGGCACAGCACAACCGTCAGCGCCCCCGCCATGGTCAGCGCCGTCGCAAGCGTCGTCGTCACCGCCAGGGCCGAACAGATGCCGAGGATCTGCAGCGTCACCGGGTTCTCGGCGATCAGCGGCCGGGTGACGTGGTGCCATAGGCTCACGTGAGGCCCTCCTTCTCGAGCCGGTCGAGGAACGGGCCGAAGCCCCAGTCGCCCAGCCAGAAGCGCAGGATGTTCTGCACCCCGTTGCTGGTGCGGGTGGCGCCGGTGATGCCGTCGACCTCGTACGGGCCCGTCGCCTGGCCGCGGACGACCGAGATGACGATCCGCCCCTCGTCGTCGGCCACCTGCTTGCCCGGCCAGAGCGCCTGCCAGCGGTCGCGCATGATCTCGGCGCCGAGGCCCGGCGTCTCGCCCTGCTCGAGGACGGTCAGCGCGGCGACGGTCCGCAGGTCGGGCTCGAGCGCCAGCAGCGCGCGGATGGTCGAGGCGTAGCCCTGCCCGTAGACCGGCAGCACGATCAGCTGCAGACGGCCCTCGCGCTGCAGCAGGTACACCGGCGCGTAGTCGGGCCGCCGCTTCAGCCCCGCGATGTCCGCCTCGGGCGGCAGCGCGATGCTGGTCGCAGGGTCCTCGGCCGCCGCGAGGGGGTCGTAGCCCTCGGGCGAGAGGTCGGAGAAGCTGCCGGCCGACAGGTCGACGAGGCGCGTCTCGAGCGTGTCGACTCCGGCCTCGGTCATCAGGTCGCGCAGGCCGGGCAGCGCGTCGAGCATCGCCTCGATCCGCGCCTGCCGCTCGGCCGCCATGTTGGCCTCCTGCAGCGGCGCGAGCAGTACCGAGGGGACCGAGATCAGCACCGCCGAGCACAGCGCCACCAGCACCGCGACGACGGCCGTCTTCAGCCGGTCGTCGTTCGGCCGGCTCCAGAAGGCGCGCCACGGGTTCGCCCGGTCAGCCAATGCGCCGCCTCCGCCGTTCCGCCTGCGCCAGCACCACCACATGGTCGATCAGCGGCGCGAAGATGCTGGCGACCAGCGTGCCGAAGACGAGCGCCGAGGGTGCGGGGCCGGCCCCCGCTGCCGCCGCGTCGAAGACACTCCACAAAAAGCCCGCCAGCGCGCCGTAGAGCACCCGCCCGGCATCGGTCGACGCCGCCCCCACCGGATCGGCCGTCAGGAAGACGCGCGCCGAAGGCCACCGCCCCCAGCGTCGGCAGCGCGGCCGGGACGGCGCCGCCTGCCAGCTCGGTCAGCACATAGACGGCGACGGCCGTCAGCAGGACGCGCCACGACGCCAGCCCTGTCGCCAGAAGCAGCGCCGCCCCCGGCAGCACCGCCAGGGCGATCCAGCCGCCAGGCGTGGCCAACGCCACCTGCGGGAACGAGAACATCAGGAACGACAGCGCGACGACCGGCGCGGCCAAGAAGCCGAAGCCGCGCCCGCCGAAGACGAGGTCGGCCAGAACGACGCCGAACGCCATCGCCAGCCCCGCCTCCCAGACAGGCAGGTCCGGCGGCAACATCACCGCGACCACCATCGCCGCGGCCGCCCCGTGCCAGCTGAAGGGCCGTGCGCGGACAAGGGCGAAGGCCATCTCGGCGATCAGCGTCACCAGCAGCACCGCGGCCAGCAGCCGGAACGCCGCCTCTCCGCGCAGGACCAGCATCGCGGCGACCGGCGCGATCAGCGCCACCACCTGCACGAGCGTCGCGCGCCCCGGTGACCAGCTCCAGCGTGCGGCGGACAGGGCGTCGCGCATCATGCGGCCGCGAGTTCGTTCAGGACGCGGCGCAAAAGGTGGCCATAGTCGGCGCCGCTGGTGCAGGCGCGGCTCAGCATCGCCACGTCCTCCTCGATCAGGTCGAGGCAGCCCAGCCGCTCGGCGGCCTCGGCGTCGCCCAGGCTCAGCGCGCGCATCAGCGGCACCGCCGGCGACCCCGAGGGCAGGGCGCGACCCAGCGATGTGCGCGGGATGATCGGCGCCGCGCCCGTTCCGTGCCGTCGGCCCGGCGGATCGCGCAGGGCCGGCGCCAGCGTCACCTGTTGGTGAAAGCGGCCGAGGAACGCCGCCTCGCGTCCCGCGATTCCGTCGCCGGACAGCACGCGGACGGGCCGGCCCGGCACCTGGACCTCGCGGGTCAGGTCGCGCAGGCTGGCGCCCAGCGGAGCCCGCACCAGACGCGCCTCGGGCCCTGGACCGGCGACCGCCACGACCCGCTCCTGCCGGGCGCGGCCGGTCGCGACCAGGTCGCCGATCGCCAGCGCGTCCTGCAGTCCGATCGTCCAGACCTGGCGCTCGCGCGAGACGGGGCAGAGGCGCGCCACGTGGTGCCCGGCCAGCCCCTCGGGCCAGCTGCAGGCAAAGTGGTGAACCCGCACCCGCTCGACAGCCGAGGCAAGGGGCGCGCCCGGCGGCTGGCAGAGATGCACCTCGCCGTCGGTCAGCCGGGTGAGCGCTTCGAGCCCGCGCGCCAGCGTCTCGTCCTCGGCCGACACGACGAATCGCGGGTCGGGCGACTGCGGGTCGGTCACCGTCGCGGTGACGAGGATCGCGTCGGGGCGCGCCTCGGGGTGCGGGATCTGGCCAAAGGGGCGCGTGCGAAGGGCGGGCCAGAGGCCGGCGTCCAGCAGCGCCGCGCGCAGGTCGCCGGTCGGGGAAGGCGCGGCATCGCTGCCGTCTTCCTCGTTCTCGGCGCGTGCGATGACGAGGGCGGCGAGCGTGCGCCGCGGCCCCATCCGCACTTCGGCGACATGGCCCGCGCACGGCGCCGCGAAGACGATGCGCCGGTCGGCGCGGTCGGCCAGCACCGGCGCGCCGCGGACGACGGCGTCGCCCTGCGCAACCAGCGGCACGGGCCTGAGGCCGGGGAAATCCGCGCCCATGATCGCGACCTGCCGCACCGGCGGACCGGGCTCGAACCGCTGCGGCCGGCGGTCCGCCCGCCGCGATCGCACGAACCAGTCGAATGGCATGGCACCCCCTGAAGTCGGATGTCAGCTTTGACAGTCAGCAGACAAGCCGCGATGACATAGGTCAAGGAACCCGCGCCCCGGCCGAAGGCAGGCTGGCGCAATCACCGCCCAGAGGAGCCGCATCAGATGAACCCGTGCCCGCGCCCCGCCGTCCTCGCCCCGTCCCTGGCGGTCCTTCTGCTGGGCGCGGCCGCATCGGCCCAGGAGGGGCCGACGCCCGACGAAATCATGCAGGCGTGGCTGGCCTCGCCCCACGCGGATGCCGAAGCCGACGCCTTCGCGCACTGGAACGACGAGGGCGAGGTGCCGGCGACCTGCGCCGTCTGCCATTCGGGAGAAGGCTTCCTGGCTTACGCCGCGGGCGACGCCGCGGGGCCTGCCCTGCTGACGCATCCGGTGCCCGTCGGCTCGGTGGTGGGGTGCGACACCTGTCACTCCGAGGCGGCGCAGTCGCTGCCCTCGGTCGTCTTCCCCTCTGGCGTTGCAGTCGAGGGGCTGGGCCGCTCGAAGGTCTGCGCCGTCTGCCACCAGGGCCGAGCGGCGACCGATACCGTCAACGCGACGCTTGAGGGGATGCGACCCGACGAGGCGTCGGCCGACCTCACGTTCCTCAATGTCCACTACCGCGCGGCGGCTGCGACACTGCTCGGCGGCGAGGTCCGCGGCGGCTACCAGTATCAGGGGCAGGAGTATGCGGGCCGCTTCGCCCACCCCGCCCCCGCCGACGACTGCGCCGGCTGTCACGACCCGCACCGGCTGGACGTGGCGACGGAGGTCTGCACGACCTGTCACAAGGAGGCGGACGGCCCCCGCGCGATTCGCACGCGCGAGACCGACGTGGATGGCGACGGCGACACGGCCGAAGGTGTCGCGGGCGAAATCGCGACGCTGCAGGACCGGCTTCTGGCGGCAATCGGAACTTATGCCGACGCGGTGGCCGGCAAACCCATTGTCTATGCGGCGGACCGCTATCCCTACTTCTTCGTCGACACCGACCGGAGCGGCACGGCGGACGCGACCGAAACGGCGCTGCCCAACCGCTACAACGCCTGGACGCCGCGGCTGCTTCAGGCTGCCTACAACTTCCAGTTCGTGGAGAAGGACCCGGGCGCCTACGCGCACAATCCCGGCTACACGATGCAACTGCTGATCGACAGCCTGCAGAGCCTCGGCGAGGCGGTCGAGATCGAGACAGACGACCTCACCCGCCCCTGAGGCCCGGCCGGGCCGCGACCTGACGCGCGGGGCCAAGCGCGTCAGGAGGCCTTCGAGAAGATCGCCTCGGTGGCGTAGGCGTCGTAGGCGCGGGCGATCAGCCGCGTCAGCGCCCGGCCGTCGGCACGGATCGCCACGCCGCCCGCGTCCTGCGTCACGTACGGGCCGAAGCGGCTGGCAACCTCGGCATGGATCGGCTCGAGCCGGTCCGCCTCGGGGCCGAACGCGGCCCTGAGCGCCGGCTGGTCGATGCGGAAGTCGCACATCAGCATCTCGATCGCGCGGGCACGCAGGCGATCCTCGTCGCTGTGGCGATGGCCGCGAAAGCCGGCGAGGCCGCCCGCCTCGATCCGCTCGACATAAGCGCCCGTCGCCGCGGCGTTCTGCACATAGCCCTGGGCGAAGCGCGAGATCGACGACGCGCCGATGCCGATCAGCGTCGGACAACGGTCCTCGGTATAGCCCTGGAAGTTTCGGCGCAGCCCGCCCGTCTCGGCCGCGCGGGCCAGGGCGTCGTCGGGGCGCGCGAAATGGTCGATGCCGATCGCGCGATAGCCGGCGTTCTGGAACGCTTCGGCGGCCAGGCGGGCGAGACGATAGCGCGCCTCGTCGCCCGGCAGGTGCGCCTCGTCGATAAGCCGCTGGCGGCGCGACATGTGCGGCACGTGCGCATAGCCGAAGATCGCCACTCGGTCGGGGGCCAGGCTCAGCACCTTGTCGACCGACGCGGCGATGCGCGCCTCGTCCTGGTGCGGCAGCCCATAGACCAGGTCGGTGTTGAGCGAGCGGATGCCCGCCGCGCGCAGCATCTCGACGCAGTCGCGCGTTACCTCGAACGGCTGCTCGCGCCCGATCGCCTCCTGCACCTCGGGGGCGAAGTCCTGGATGCCGATGCTGGCACGGGTCATCCCCTCGTCGCGAAGCGCGGCGATCTTGTCGGCATCGACCATCGTCGGGTCGATCTCGACCGAGAAATCGCAATCGGCGGTGGCCGGCAGCGCCGCGTGGATCGCCCGCGACAGGCGTCGGATCAGCCGGGGCGGCAGGATCGTGGGCGTGCCCCCGCCCCAATGCAGGCGGCCCATCCGCACCCCTGCCGGCAGCATCCGCGAGAGCAGTTCCAGCTCGGCCTCCAGGGTGCCGACATAGCTTTCCACCGGCGCCAGCGTGCGCGTGCCCTGCGTGCGGCAGGCGCAGAACCAGCAGAGCCGCTCGCAGAACGGAATGTGGACATAGACCGAAACCGGTTCGGCAGGATCGAGCGCGGCCAGGCACTCTTCCTGAAAGGCGGCACCCGTCGCGGGCGAGAAGACCGGCGCGGTCGGATAGCTCGTGTAGCGCGGCACGCGCGCCTCGAAGAGCCCCAGTGCCTTGAGCTGTGCGATGTTCTCCATGGCCCGGCTCTAGACCGGCCGCGCGACGCCCACCTTGCGCAGGATCAAGTTGCCGTCACGGCACCGGTGTCACGCCGATGACCGGCGCGTGCAGGTGATAGAGCGCCACGTAGACCACTGCCGCAGCCGCCAGCCGCACTACCAGCGCCCGGCCATTGCGGCGCAGCCAGGCCCCGTCGACGAGCGGCCGCAGCGAGGCAAGGGCGGTGGCGGCGCAAATAGACTGCCACCGCGCCCGAGGCTCGGCGGCCGCGGCGCGCCGGTCGAAGAGCCGCATCGCCCCCAGCGACAGCGCCGCGAAACCGGCGAAAAGGATGACATGGGCGAGGTCGGGGTTGGCGACCGCGTGCGCCGCACCCCACAGCGCCAGCGCCCAGAGCAGCGGATGCCGCGTCAGCGCCGCCAGCCCGGGCCGCTCGGGCACGAAGGCAGCGCCGCGTCGGCCGCCCAGCGTGTAGGGATAGGCCATCCCGGCACCGAGCGCGGCCAGCGCCACGGCGACTGGCATGACGATGTTCGGCACCCAGCGCTGCCATGTCGCCGGCTCGGCCAGCGGCAGGTAGGGCGCCCGGCCGGCCGCGACGATGACCCAGACCAGCAGCACGATCGACAGGACGCCATAGAGAGAGAAGTAGAGCCGTCGCCCCAGCACCCCGATCAACCGCTCGCGCAGGGGGCGGTGCGAGGGCAGGAAATGCGCCAACATAAAGACCGCCAGCGCCAGCGCGAACTCGACCCAGCCCATCGCTCAGCGCCGCCCCGGCGGGTTCGCGGCGGCGGGATGGAGCGAGGCAAGGACGGCGCGGTGGGTCATGTCGTGGCATCCTCTAGCAGGTCGCGCCCGAGCTGGGGAAGGGCACGGCGCCTGCCCGCCTGGGGGCGGCAAGATTGCATCAATCCGGGCGCTGCCGCCCGGTCAGCAACACTGACCCTTGGGAAGCTTCCGCTTTGCGACTATCTTGTTCTGCATGAACAAGGTCTTGAGAAAAACGATAACGAAACGGGCAGACCAGATCGCCGCCCTGCCGATCCGCTGGGACGAGAAGGGGCGGATGCGGGTGCTGATGGTGACCTCGCGTGACACCGGACGGTGGGTGATGCCCAAGGGCTGGCCCATCGACGGCAAGAAGCCCTGGCGTGCCGCCGAGATCGAGGCGCTCGAGGAAGCGGGCGTGACCGGCTACGTCTCGCGCGAGCCGCTGGGCGTCTACGAATACGTCAAGGTGATGCGCGACGGCAGCAAGGTGCCGGTTCGGGTGCGGCTCTATCCGCTCATGGTGCGCAAGTTGAAGCGCCGCTGGAAGGAACGGGACGAGCGCAAGAGGCACTGGTTCTCGCCCAAGGGCGCGGCGCGCGCGGTCGCCGAGCCGTGCCTGGCCGAGCTTCTCGAGTCGCTCAGGGAGAAGCCGCACAAGCAGCCGACGATCCGGGCCCTTCTCGAAGCTTCCTGAACCGACGCGACGTTCAGCCGAGGAGCAGCCGCAGCCCCTCCAGCGTGGTCGTGTAGTGACACGCCAGCAGACCGGTGGCGCGATCCGCGTCGTGGTCCAGCGCCGCATCGAGGATGTCGCGATGCTCGGAGATGGCGTCGCCCCGGCGCGTCCTGGTGAAGTTCACCGACAGGTTCCGGTAGCGCACCGACTGGTCCATCATCGTCGAGCAGAAGCCCATCAGCCAGGTCGAGCCACAGCGCGACAGAAGCTGCATGTGGAAGTCCTTGTGCAGCGCCTCCCAGCGCTGGTTCAGCCGCTCGGTCTCCTCCTCCTCGACAAGGCGCTGGGTGCGGGCCAGGCGGTGATAGGCGATGATCGTCCGCTCCTCCCACTCTTCGGTGGCATGGCGGATGGACTCCGACAACGCCTTGGTCTCGAGCCAGATCCGGGTCTGCACCAGCTCCTCGAGGTCGGACATCGACATGCCCGCGACGAAGAAGCCGCGCTGGCTGCGGCGCTCGACGAAGCCGGCCGAGGTCAGGCGGTGCAGCGCCTCGCGAACAGGATTCACGCCGATCCCGTAGCGCTCGGACAGGGCGTCGGGCATCAGCTTCTGGCCGGGCACCAGGGCCGCCGCCAGAATGTCGCGCTTGATGAGGTCGTGCGCCCGCTCGGACAGGCTCGGCTGCGCCGGGTGCGCCGCCCCGCTCCTAGCCGATGCCACCGGACTTCTCCGACCGGTTCCAGAACACGAGCGTGCGCTGCAACCACACCACGGTCAGGTAGAGCGCGAGACCGAGGAAGCTGAGATAGATGATCAGCGAGAACACCCGCGGCGTGTTGAGCTGCGAGGCCGAGACGCGGATCAGCGCCCCCACCCCCTTGCCGCCGCCCAAAAACTCGCCGGTGATGGCGCCTGCCATCACGCCTACGGCAGCGATCTTCAGCCCGGTGAAGAAGTAGGGCAGCCCGGTGGGCAACTTGAGGCGCACCAGCGTCTGCAGGCGCCCCGCCCCCATCGCCTTGAACAGCATCCGCTCGTTCTCGGACGCGGCGTAGAGGCCCGCCGCCGTCGAGACGACCACAGGGAAGGTCGCGATGAAGGCCGCCAGCGCCACCTTCGAGCCGATGTCGAAGCCGAGCCACGCGATGAAGAGCGGCGCGAACGCCACCTTGGGCATCGTGTCGATGGCGACGAGATACGGCATCACCGCCCGCTCGCCGAACTTGGTCTCACCCACCAGCACGCCGAGGGAAAAGCCGATCGCCACCGCGATCGCGAAGCCGTAGAGCACGGTGACGGTGGTGGTGATCAGCGCGTCGAGCACATAGCCGCCCGACAGGATGTTGCCCCCGACGAAGAGCAGGTCCTCGAGCGTCTCGCCCGGCCCCGGCAGGATGATCGGCGAGACGAAGTGGGCCGCGGTAGCCGCCCACCAGACGCCGACGATCGCGACGAAGAGGCCGGTCATCGCTGCCCAGCGCGGGATGCGATCGATCAGCGGGTCGCGCTCGATCCAGACGGTGTCCTCGCCCGGGGTGGGCTGTGACTGGAAACCGGTGGGCATCTAGAGGAACCCCTCCCTGTCGAGGCGGGCGCGAATGTGGGCGACGATGTCGCCGAATTGCCGGGTGTTGATCATGTCGAGCGAGCGCGGGCGCGGCAGGTCGATGTCGATCACCTCGCCGATGCGACCGGGATGCGCCTGCATCACGAAGATCCGGTCCGACAGGATCACCGCCTCGGGGATCGAGTGGGTGACCAGGAAGGCGGTCGCGTGCTGCTCGATGCAGATCCGCTGCAGCTCCATGTTCAGGAAGTCGCGCGTGAGCTCGTCGAGCGCCGAGAACGGCTCGTCGAGCAGCAGCACCGCCGGCTCGGAGATCAGCATCCGGCAGATCGCCACGCGCTGCGCCATGCCCCCCGAGAGCTCGCCCGGATAGCTGTCTGCCGCCTTCGAGAGGCCGACCAGGTCAAGCAGCTCGCGCGCCCGGTCGGCCGCCTTGCGGGCCGCCGCCGGCCCCTCGCGGATCGAGATCGGCAGCAGGATGTTCTGCAGCGCCGTCTTCCACGGCAGAAGCGTCGCCTGCTGGAACATCATGCCGATGTCCTCGCGCGGGCCCATGACGGGGCGGCCGTCAAGAACCACCCGCCCCGCAGTCGGCGGCATCAGCCCCGCCATGATCTTCAGCAGCGTGGACTTGCCGCAGCCCGAAGAGCCGATCACGGCGGCGAATTCGCCCTTGGCAAGCGTCACGTTCACGTCCTCGAGCGCCAGAACGTCGCCCCGCGCATAGCGCTTGGTCAGGCGCTCGATCTCGTAGACCGGCCGGGTCCCCCCGGCCGGTTCCGGAACGTCGAAGCGGGCCGCCTGGCTCACTCGGCGTTCCAGGTATCGATGTAGTCGTTCGTGTAGGCGCTGCTCAGGTCGTCGAGCGGCTGCTCGAGCGCGCCGCTGTCCTGCAGGCTCTGGTGCCACGCCTCCCAGTGCTCGGGCGGCTGATAGCCGAGCCCCTCGCCGGCGAACTGCTCGGTCGGGCTCATCCGCTCGACAACGGCATCCAGAAGTGCGCCGGCGAAATCCTTGTCCTCGCCCTCGGTCGGGTTCCCGGCGGCCATGTCCTCGAGCGCCTTGTCGCGGTTGGCCGGATCCGAGATGAAGCGCATGCCCTTCACCAGCGCACGGCCGAAACCCTCGATCACCTCGGGGTTCGCGTCGATGTACTCGCGCAAGGCGGCATAGCCGTTGCCGAAGTAGCCCAGATACTCCTCGGGCGTGATCTCGCGCAGGTTCAGCCCGCGCGAACGCAGGATCGCGGCGTCGCTCACCGCGCCGGCATAGGCCTCGATCTCGTCGCGCAGGAAGGCCACCGCGGCCGTGCCGCCGTCGCCGACCGGCAGGAACTCGTAATCCTCGCCCTCGGTCATGCCCGCGTCGCTCAGGATCGCGCGCACGAACGACACCTCGGCGCCGTCGGCCGTACCCACGCCGATCACCTGACCCGTCAGGTCCTCCGGCGTCTGATAGTCCGACTCCTCCTTGACCAGCAGGCCGAACACGCTTTTCGGATAGAGGTTGTAGATGAAGACCACATCGAGCCCGCGCGCCCGCGCCCCGAGCAGCGGCCCCGGCCCCGGTGCGCCGATCTGCGCCTGCCCAGCCGACATCGCCTGGAGCACCTGGCTCGAGCCATCGACCGCCTCGACCTGCAGTTCGAGCCCCTCATCGGCAAAGTACCCCTCGCCGATCGCGGCCCACATCGGCGCCCAGGTGATGGCCGACGGGTTCGGCACGGCCACGGTCACCTGCGTCTGCGCCTGGGCGGCGCCGGCAAGCGACAGCGCCAGCCCCGCCGCGCCGAGCATACCCGACAGCCTGCGCGGCAGGTCGCGGAACACGTGTTTCATCATATCTCCTCCCTCCTTGAGCGCCGCGGGACCGTCTTGCGCGACCCGCCCAGCGCGCAGCGGCAGGATATACGATTCGCTCACATCCTCACGAATTTATATGGATCACGGAGCCAAGAGGTGGCAGGCACGGCTCATGACACTGCTATGAAAGGAGAAATTTTCTCGCTGGGTCGGCTGCCGTAGCCGGGTATATATTCCCGCAACGACAGGAAGGGGGACCATGACCTACGCCATCACACCGCCCGAGCGGGCGCACCTGACGGTTGCCGGATCGGACGAGCTGTTTCCGGTGCGGCGCATCTACTGCATCGGCAAGAACTACGTCGCGCACATCCGCGAGATGAACGCCGACGAGCGCGACCCGCCGGTGATCTTCATGAAGCCCGCCGACGCGGTGGTGACCGGCGGGGGCGAGATACCCTACCCGGTCTTCACCGAAAATCTGCACTACGAGGGCGAGCTGGTCGTGGCGCTGAAGTCGGGCGGCTACGACATCCCCGAGGGCGAGGCCGAGGGCCACATCTACGGCTACGGCACCGGCCTCGACATGACGCGGCGCGACCTGCAGGCGAACGCGCTGGAAAACGGCCTGCCGTGGGAGGCGACGAAGGCGTTCGATCTCTCGGCGCCGATGGGGCCGCTCGGCCGGGTCGAGGACGTGGGCCACATCACGGACGCCGCCATCCGCCTTTCGGTCAACGGCGAGATCCGCCAGGACGCCAACGTCAACCTGATGATCTGGAAGACGCGCGAGATCATCGCCAAGATCTCGCAACAGCACCGGCTGGCGGCGGGCGACGTGATCATGACCGGCACACCCGCGGGCGTTGGCGCCGTCACGAGCGGTGACGTCATCGAGCTGACCATCGATGGCCTCCAGCCGCTGACGGTGCGGATCGGCGAGCGCGCCGCCTGACGCGACGGGCGGCCCCGGAAGAGGGCCGCCATGACAAAGGCGGCTGCGGGACGAGGGAGAGAGGACAGAGATGGCACGGATAGGGATCGTGGGCACCGGGCGGATGGGCACCGCCTTCGCCCGCCGACTGCTCGAGACGGGGCACGAGGTCACCGTCTGGAACCGCACCGCGGGCAGGACGGCGACGGCGCGCGACGCCGGCGCCCGGGTCGCTGGCACGCTGGCCGAGCTGGCCAGGGCATCGGACGTGATCATCACGTCGCTGACCGACCGCGTGGCGCTCGACGCGGTCTTCTCGCCCGACGGACTTCTGGACGCGGATCTGACCGGCAAGCTGATCGTCGAGATGAGCACCGTCCTGCCCGACGACCAGGAAGAGCTGGCCGAGCGAGCCCGCGCGGCCGGCGCAGCCTACGTCGAATGCCCCGTGGGCGGCACCGTGGCCCCCGCGCTCAAGGGCGCGCTCCTCGGGCTCGGCGGCGGCGACGAGGCCGACTGGGAGCGGGCCGAGCCGATCCTGCGCGACCTCTGCAAGCGGGTCGAGCGGCTGGGGCCGGTGGGCAGCGGCGCCGCGATGAAGCTCGCCGTCAACCTGCCGCTGGCGCTCTACTGGGCGACGCTGGCCGAGGCGCTGAAGATGCTGCGTGGGCGCGGCCTTTCGGGCGAAACGATCGCCAGCTTGCTGGCCGACTCGTCGGCCGGTCCGAACGTGCTGAAGAACCGCCTGGCAGTGGTGGCCGAGACCATCGACGGCGCCGACCAGACGGGCACGTTCGACATCGACGGGCTGGCCAAGGACCTGAACCTGGCGCTGGACTGGGCCGGCAAGGCGGGCGACGCGATGCCCCTCTCCAAGGCGGCCCGGCCGCTCTATGCCGAGGCGTCGCGGGCCGGGCTCGGCGGCTGCGACGGCGCCAGCCTCGCCCGCTTCGCCGCCGGCCGCTAACCTTGCCCGGCGGGATCGAGACTGGGCAACTGATCGAGCTGCTGCTGGCGCTGGCGGGTGCCGGTGCGGCGATCGGCCTGCTGGCCGGGGTCTTCGGCGTGGGCGGCGGCGCGATCACGGTGCCGGTCTTCTTCGAGCTCTTCCGCCTCAGGGGGCTGACCGAGGCGGTTTCGATGCCGCTCGCGGTGGGCACGTCGCTGGCGATGATCGTGCCTATCGCCTTCGTCTCGGCGCGCGGCCATGCCCGCCGGGGCACGGTCGATTTCGTGCTGCTGCGGGCGTGGGCCGTGCCGATCCTGGTCGGCGTCCTGGCCGGCAGCGCCATCGCGCGCGTCGCCGATCCGTCCGTCTTCCAGGGCGTCTTCGCCGCCGTCGCATCGGTGCTGGCCGCGCGGCTGCTGCTGGGCGGCACCTCGTGGCGGCTGGGCGACAGCCTGCCCGGCCGCTGGGCCACGGCGGCGTACGGGGCGCTGGTGGGGCTGCTCTCGGCACTGATGGGGATCGGCGGTGGCGCCATCTCGACGATGATCCTGACGCTGCACGGCAAGCCGATCCACCAGGCGGTCTCGACCTCGGCCGGCGTCGGCCTGCTGATCGCGGTGCCCGGAACGCTGGGCTACATCGCGGCCGGCTGGGGCAAGCCGGGCCTGCCGCCCGACGCGATCGGCTACGTCTCGCTGCTCGCGATCGCGCTGACGCTGCCGGCGACGCTGGTGACGACGCCGCTCGGGGTACGCCTGGCGCACGCGCTCTCGCGCGAGGTGCTGAGCCGGACCTTCGGGGTGTTCCTGCTGCTGGTCGCCCTGAGGTTCGTCGCGGCGATCTTCTAGGCCGCCGGCACGGCGGGATTTGCATCGGGCGCGGCGGCTGCTAAGGACGTGCCCGGCAAATCTGCCTCCGGTCGCAGCCTACCCGGTCAAAACAAGGATCCCGATACATTGACCGAGTCTCCGCAAGACGGGGCTGCTCCGCAGGCGTTCGAAAGGCGCTCGCACTTGTCACAGGACGACATCTATTCCGGCCTCACACAACTCGGCCGACCCGCCGCCATCCCGGCCAGCCCCGAGGAGGCGACGCTCGAAAGGGTCCCCAACCCGCAGGCCGGCATCCGGTATGCCGTGCGCTTCACCGCGCCCGAGTTCACCTCGCTCTGCCCGATGACCGGCCAGCCCGACTTCGCGCACCTGGTGATCGACTACGTTCCCGGCGACTGGCTGGTCGAGAGCAAGTCGCTCAAGCTCTTCCTGACCTCGTTCCGCAACCACGGCGCGTTTCACGAGGACTGCACCGTGACGATCGGCCGGCGCCTGGCAGACCGGCTCGAGCCCGAGTGGCTGCGGATCGGCGGCTACTGGTATCCGCGCGGCGGCATTCCGATCGACGTGTTCTACCAGACCGGCGCGGCCCCGGATGGCGTCTGGATCCCCGAGCCGGGGGTGCCGCCCTACCGCGGACGGGGCTGACACGATGACACGCGAAACGATCCGCTTGGTCGAGGGGGTGATCTATCTCGGCCTGTTCGGCGCCTGCATCCCGCTGGCAAACTGGCTGATCGGCAATTTCGGCGTCTCGTGTCCGCCGGCGGGGCCCTGCGTGATCCCGGTTTGGCCCGGCATCGCCGCGCCAAGCGGCGTCCTGGCGGTCGGCGCGGCGCTGGTCCTGCGCGACCTGGTTCAGCGGCGGCTGGGGGTCAGCTGGGCGCTGGGGGCGATCATCGCTGGCGCCCTGCTGTCGGGGCTCGTGGCGCCGCCGGCGCTGGTGGTGGCCTCGGCGGCGGCCTTCGCGCTGTCCGAGACGGCGGATCTGGCCGTCTTCACGCCGCTTCAACGCCGCGGGCTGGTTCTGGCGGTGGCGGCGAGCGGGGCCGTGGGCCTGGTGGTCGACAGCATGCTGTTCCTGGCGCTCGCTTTCGGCAGCCTCGACTTTCTGGTCGGGCAGGTCATCGGAAAGGCATGGGCGCTGCTGGCGGCGTTGCCGCTGATCCACCTGCTTCGCCTGCGCGACCGGCGGCTGGGCCTGGCGCCGGCCTGAGCCGCCGCCACGCCCGCCCGCCAAGTTGAGTTCGTCAGCCGCCGGGGCAGGCGGCTCCGGTGTCGATCCAGGCGCGCGTCAGCTCACCAAAGACCTCCTGGTTGCCCGGCGCCGGCTCGCGCCCCTCGCCGGGGTGCCAGCCCCAGCCCACCAGGCCGTCTTCGGCGTTGTGCTGGTGGATCTCCTCCAGCGTGCGTCCGCCATTGCGCTCGGAGTCCTTGAGCTGCGCGCAGATCTCGGCAGCCGAGCGGCCGATCCAGCCCTGCTCGATCGGGGCGAGCTGCCACGGCTCGTGCCCGGGGATCGAGCCCGCCTTGGTCAGGAACGGCACGTTGCGGTCACCGTGGCAGGTGGTGCATCGCATCGCCGGCGCGCCGAAGTCCGCCGCGCCACGCACCACGGGCGGGTCGTGCCGCACCATCGCCATGCCCTGCCGCGGCGTGTTGTCCACCGGATGGCAATTGAGACAGCGCGGATGGCCGATCACCACCATCATCTCCTCGAAGAGCGCGGCCGAACGCTCGGCTTCGTTCTCGATGCCGTCGAACTCGTCGGGTGTGCGCAGGCCCTCCACGGTCTCGGCTGCGGCGGGCGCGGCGGCGACGATGGCGGCCAGGAACAGTCGACGCATGCTCACACCTCCCCCGCGGACGAAGGGCAGCCGCCGCACCGTCTGACCGGTCAGCGCGCGCCAGGCGTTGGCGACCGCGGGACCGATGGGCGGCGTACCCGGCTCGCCCACCCCGGAAGGATCGAGGTCGCTCTCGATGATCGCCACCTCGACCTCCGGCATCTCGTGGATGCGCAGCATCCGGTAGGTGTCGAAGTTCTTCTGCGCCACCTCGCCGCCCGGCAACAGGGTGATCTCGTCGAAGAGGATGCTGCCCAGGCCGTAGCCCACCGCCCCCTCGACCTGCGCCCTGATGATGTTGGGGTTGACCGCGACGCCGCAGTCGATCGCGCACCACACCTTGTGCACGCGCGGGTAGCCGCCCGCGTCCGAGACCTCGGCGATCTCGGCCACGTAGGTCTGGAAGCTCTCGTGCAGGGCCACGCCATAGCCGCGGTCGCCCTTGACACGGCTTCCATCCCAGCCGGCCATTTCGGCCACCCGCTCGAGCACGGCGCGGTCGCGGCCGGCCTCGTCCTTCAGTAGGTCGAGCCGGCCCTGCACGGCGTCCTTGCCGCCCTTCTCGAGCAGCTCGTCCAGGAACACCTCGGTGGCGTAGCCGGTATGGGTGTGACCGACCGAGCGCCACCAGAGCACCGGCACCCCGGCCTTCATCCAGGCCCAACCCACGCGCGAAGCGGGCAGCGCGTAGGGCATGGCAGTCGACCCCTCGTAGCTGGTCGGGTCCATGCCCTTGTCCATCATCGCCTCCATCGGGCCGCCGGCCATGATGGACTGGTTGGCCACGACGTTCTCCCAGCCGACGATGTTGCCCTGCGGCGTCGAGCCCGGCGCGCAGCCGGTGCACCGTCAGCGGACGGTAATAGCCGCCGGTAAGGTCGTCCTCGCGGGTCCAGACCAGCTTCCACGCGCCGTCGCCGCCCGCCGCCTTCGCGATCTCGGCGATCTCGGCGGCAATCTGCGCGGTCGGCTGGGCCCGGCGTCCGAAGCTGCCGCCGGCGAACATCACGTTCAGCGTCAGGTTCTCGGGCGGGATGCCCAGCGTCTGCACCGCCGTCGGCTTGTCCAGCGACGGGAACTGCGACCCCATCCATATCTCGGCGCGGTCGCCCGTCACCTCGATCACCGCGTCGAGCGTCTCGAGCGGGGCGTGCGCCAGATAGGGGAAGCGGAACTCGGCCTCGAGGACCTGGTCGGCACCCTCGATCCCGGCGGCGGCGTCGCCCACCGCCTCGGCCTCCTCGCCGCCCTCGGCGGCGGCGGCCGAGAAGGCCTCGTAGAGTTCCTCGGACGAGCGGGTCTCGGCGTCGCTCTCGTCCCACTCGACCTGCAGCGCGTTGCGGCCGCGCAGCGCCGCCGCCGTCGAGGTGGCGTAGACGGCGATCCCCTGGGGGATCTGCCGCACTGCCTCGACCCCCGGCACCTCAAGCGCCGCGGAATCGTCGTAGCTGGCCACCGTTGCGCCGAACTTGGGCGGGTGGCGCACCACGACGGTCTGCATGCCGTCGCGATAGACGTCGAGGGTGAAGGTCGCCGTCCCGTGGGTCTTGGCCTCGCTGTCGAGCTTCGGCACGTCGGTGCCGATCAGCCGGAACTGGGACGGATCCTTCAGCGGCGGATCCTCGGGGGCGGTCTGGTTCGCCGCGGCCTCGGCCAGCTCGCCGAAGCTTCGCCGACTGCCCGCTGCCCGGATGGCTCAGCACGCCCTGCTCGACCGTGATCTCTTCGGCCGGCACGCCCCACTCTTCGGCGGCGGCGGCGACCAGCATCGCGCGCGCGGCCGCGCCGGCCTTGCGCATCTGCGTGTAGCTGTTGGCCATGGCCGTCGAGCCGCCGGTGCCCTGCATCCCGAAGAGGAGGTTGGCGTAGAGCTCGTCATTGGCCGGCGCCGCCTCGGCGCGCATCTGCGACCAGTCGGCGTCCATCTCCTCGGCGACGAGGGTGGACAGGCCGGTATAGGGGCCCTGACCGAACTCGATGTGCTTGATTAGCACCGTCACCGTGTTGTCCGGCGCCACGCGGACGAAGGCGTTCGGGGCGAACGTGCCTTCGGCTGTTCCCGCGCCTTGCAGCGCGGCGGCGGCGCCCGATTGCGCCCGCGCGCCGAGCGGCAGGGCCACGGCGATGACGAGGCCGGTCGAGCCGGCGAGGAACTGGCGTCGCGTGTGTTGTGTCATGGCTCAGCCCTCCAGCGCGTCGGAGGCGTCGTGGATCGCCTGCCTGATACGGACGTAGGTGGCGCAACGGCAGACGTTGCCGGCCATCGCGCTGTCGATGTCGTCGTCGGTGGGCTTGGGCACCTCGCGCAGCAGCGCCGTGGCGCTGACCACCTGGCCCGACTGGCACCAGCCGCATTGCGGCACGTCGATCGCCACCCACGCTGCCTGCACCGCTTCGGCCTCGGGGCCGGCGAGGCCCTCGATCGTCTCGATGAGCGCGCCCTCGGCCATCGAGACCGGCGTCACGCACGACCGCCGCGTCATGCCGTTCAACATCACCGTGCACGCGCCGCATTGCGCGACGCCGCAGCCGAACTTCGTCCCTGTCAGCCCGAGCTCGTCGCGCAGGACCCAGAGCAGCGGCGTGTCGTCGGGCACCTCGACCGTCACGTCCTTGTCGTTGACCGTGAAGCTGACCATTGCCGGACCTTCCTTCCCGTTGTGTCGGGATGCACCCCGCCCCCCGCCGGATGCATCGTCCATTGACTGTGCAGCTAGAGCGCGTGGTCCTGACGGAAAGGCACCGCCGCGCCCGACCCGGGGCGATGTCGGGCAAGCCGGTTGCGGCGTTCCTGCCAAGGCTCAAGGGATTGCCCCCGCGCCACGCGAGCGGAAACGGTTGGTGAACTCACGGGCTCGTGATCGGCGGCGCTGCGGCCGGCCTTGGGATGCGCGATCCGGCAAGGCGCCGGATCGGCCGCGCTATCCGGCGGGCGCGTGTCTCTCTGGGTGCGCCGCGGCGAAGGCCGGATGTGCGGCGCAGGCGCGCGCCACGCTCGCGATGCGGGGCAGATCGTGCAGGGGCACCTGCCAGCGCTCGGCATTGTAGAGCTGCGGGACGAGGCAGATATCGGCCAGCGTCGGCCGGTCGCCGGCGCAGAACGGACGCTGCTCGAAGCGCGCCAGAAGGCCCTCGAATGCCTCGAGGCCCGGGCGAATGAAGTGGCGCATCCAGTCGGCGCGCGTCGTCTCGCCCGGGACAAGCTCGGCCACATGCGCGACAACGTGCAGGTTGCAGACCGGGTGCAGGTCGACGGCGATGGCGTACGCCGCCGCGCGGACATGGGCGCGCACGGCCGGATCTTTCGGCAGGAGCGCCAGGCCCCGCGTTTCGTCCAGGTAGTCGATGATGGAAAGCGACTGGGTGAAGCTCTGCCCGTCGATCTCGAGCACCGGCACCAGCCCTTGCGGGTTGCGCGCCAGGTGCTCGGATGACCTCTGCGCCCCCTCCAGCAGGTTCACCGACACCGTCTCGTGCTCGATGCCGGCCAGGTTGAGCGCGATGCGCACCCGATAGCTGGCCGAGCTGCGCCAGTAATCGTAGAGGCGGACCGTCATGCGACGCCCGGCCGGGCGAGGTCCAAGGCCTCGCGCAGCACCTTCCGGTCGCCCACGTGGTTGGCCAGCAGCAGGATCAGGCGCGCGTTCATCGCATCGCTCTCCGCCTTGCTCAGGCCTTCGTGGGCGGCCAGCAATTCGGCGTAGAAATCATCGGGCGACGCGATGTTGGGCTCGGTGTTCAGATTGGTCATCAGGTCCTCCCGCAGGCGCGGCGCAGCGCGTGGGCGACGGCCTCCACATCGTATTCGGCCCACCGTCCGGCGACATGCTGGTCCGGCCGAACGAGATAGACCGCGCTCTCGGCCTCGCCGAGCCAGCGGTCGGCCAGCGGCGAGCCCGGCGCGGCGCCGAGTGACACCGTGCGGACCGGGACGCCGTCGATCACGTCCGGCACGTCGCCCTCACCGTTGAGGAAGAGCACCGTGAAGTCGTCGCCGAGGCGGTCGAGAAGGAAGCCGCCCTCGACCGGGGCATCCGGACAGGCCGAGCCCGGCCGGGTGCGCGCCGGCCCCCGCGGCAGCGCATCGGGCGTGTTCAGCGGCGAGCCGTCGTAGGTGCAGGGCACCGAAAGCCGCCCCGAATTCACCATCGGCCGCGCGAAGGCGTGGCGTTCCGACAGGTCAAGCACCGCGTCACGGAAGTTGCGGCTGATCTCGGACTTGGGGGTGATGAAGTCGGTGGACCGGGTCGAGTTCAGGATGTTCTCGTCGGCGCCGTGGATGCGCTCGACGTCATAGCTGTCGAGCAGGCTCTCGGGCGCATTCCCCTCGATCACCAGCCGCAGCTTCCAGCAGAGGTTGTCGGTGTCCTGCAGGCCCGAATTGGCGCCGCGCGCGCCGAAGGGCGAAACCTGATGCGCGCTGTCGCCGGCAAAGAGGATGCGGCCGTGGCGGAAATGCTCCATCCGGCGGCACTGGAAGGTGTAGATCGACACCCATTCCAGCTCGAACGGCGCGTCGTCGCCCAGCATCTCGCGCAGTCGCGCGCTTGACCCGCTCGGGGTCCATCTCGGCCTCGGCGGTCGATGTCCCAGCCAAGCTGGAAGTCGATGCGCCAGATGTCGTCGGGCTGCTTGTGCAGCAGCGCCGACTGCCCGCGGTTGAATGGCGGGTCGAACCAGAACCAGCGCTCGGTCGGGAAGTCGCGCCTTCATCGCCACGTCGGCGATCAGGAAGTTGTCCTCGAAGACGCGTCCGACGAAGTCGAGGCCCAGCATCCGCCGAATGGGCGAGCCGGCGCCGTCGCAGGCGATCAGCCAGTCGGCCTGCAGCGGATAGATGCCCTCGGGCGTCTCGACCTGTAGCGTCACGCCGTCGTCGCGGCTGTCGACCGAGACCACCTTGTTGCCGCCGCGCAGTTCGACCGGCGCGCCTTCGGCGGCCAGCGCCTGCAGCCGCTCGACCAGGACGCGCTCGAAATGGTACTGCTGCAGGTTGATGAAGGCGGGACGGCGGTGGCCGTCCTCGGGCAGCAGGTTGAAGTCGAAGACCTGCCGGTCGCCGAAGAACACCTTGCCGAGGTTCCACACGACGCCCTTGTCGACCATCTCCTGGCCGCAGCCGAGCCGGTCGAGGATCTCGAGCGGCCGCTTGGCGAAGCAGATCGCCCGGCTGCCCCAGCTCACCTTGTCGTTCTCGTCGACGACGACGGTCTCGATGCCCTGCTGCGCCAGGTCGATCGCGGTCACGAGGCCCACCGGCCCCGCGCCGACGACGACCGCCTTGTGGGGCCGCGCCGTCGCCGGGTCCTGGTCCGCATTTCGGGTGTAGGGATAGAGCGGCTGCTCGAAGATCTTCGTCATGCTCAGCCCTGCAGCTCGTCCCACATCCGGCGGTCGCGCTCGGCGGTCCAGATGCGCGGCGTGTCGATGCCCAGCGCTTCGTCATAGGCGCGGGCCACGTTGAATGGCAGGCAATGCTCGTAGATCGCGTAGTCGCCGAACTTGGGATCGCAGGCGGCGCGGCAGGCGGCCATCGCCTCCTTCAGGGTGCCACCGCCCTGCGCCACGCGCGCGACCGGACGATAGGTCGACAGGACGAAGTCGGCGGTGTTGTCGAGCGCCTCGTTCACGCGCTCGCGGCCCACCAGCGCGTCGCCGCGACCCGGCGCGATGGCATCGACGTCGAAGCCGCGGATCGCCTCGATCGTGTCGGGCCAGTCGTGGAAGTGGCCGTCGCCGCAATAGCAGGCCGAGTGGTACTCGACGATGTCGCCGGTGAACATGACGTTGGCGTCGGGCACGTGCGCGACGATATCGCCCGCCGTATGCGCCCGGCCCAGATGCATGAGGTCGACGCGGCGGCGGCCCAGATAGACTGTCATCTCCTCGGAGAAGGTCAGCGTCGGCCAGGTCAGGCCGGGGATGCTCTCGTGGCCCTGGAAGAGGCGCGGGAAGCGGGCGAATTCGCTGTCCCAGTCCTCCTGCCCGCGCTCGACCACCATCGAGCGGGCGACGTCGCTCATCACGATGTCGCGGGCATCGTAGGCCGAGGCGCCAAGGACGCGGACGGCGTGGTAGTGGGTCAGCACCACGTGGCTGATCGGCTTGTCGGTCACGCCGCGGATCTGCTCGATCACCAGGTTGGCCAGCCGCGGTGTCGCCTGCGCGTCGACGATCATCACGCTCTCGTCGCCGATGATGACGCCGGTGTTGGGATCACCCTCGGCGGTGAAGGCCCAGAGGCCCTCGCCCACTTCGGTGAAGCTGATCTTCTTTTCCGCAAGGTCGCCTTGCGAGGCGAAGGCCTTGGTCATGGTCGTGCTCCTTGGAAAATCAGGGGAAGGTCAGGGCGGGCTGGATCGTGCCGGCGCATTCGCCGAAGCCGATCCGGTAGCCGTCGCCCTGGGCATGGCCGTGCAGGACCAGCGTGTCGCCGTCCTCGATGAAGGTGCGCGTGGCGCCGCCCGGCAGGGTCAGCGGCTCCTTCCCGCCCCACGTCAGCTCGAGCAGCGAGCCGAAGCTGTCCTTGTCGGGCCCCGAGATCGTGCCCGAGCCCAGCAGGTCGCCCGTCCGCATCGCGCAGCCTGAGCTTGCGTGGTGGGCAAGTTGCTGCGCGAACGAATAGTAGAGCTCGCGCGTGTTCGTGCGCGAGATGGTCGGCGGCCTCTCCGCCTTCGGCCTGCATCGTCACTGAAAGGTCGATGTCGTAGAGCATCGGCCCCGGCTCCTGCAGGTACGGAAGAAGCGGCCGCTCGCGCTCGGGCGTGGGGCAGCGGAACGGCTCCAGCGCCGCGCGCGTCACGACCCACGGGCTGATCGAGGTGGCGAACGCCTTGGCCTGGAACGGCCCCAGCGGCTGGTACTCCCACGCCTGGATGTCGCGCGCCGACCAGTCGTTGAGCAGCACGAAACCGAAGATCATCCGCTCGGCCTCGGCCACCGTGATCGGGCGGCCCATCTCGGAGGGCGTGCCCACGACGGCCCCCATCTCGAGCTCGATGTCGAGCCGCCGGCAGGGCCCCGAAGTCGGCGCCTCGGCGTCGGGCGCCTTGGTCTGGCCCAGCGGCCGGCGGACGGGCGTCCCCGAGGCCACCACGGTCGAGGCGCGGCCGTTGTAGCCGATGGGGATGTGCAGCCAGTTCGGCGGCAGGGCATTCTCGGGGCCGCGGAACAGGCTGCCCACGTTGAAGGCGTGCTGACGGCCAGCGTAGAAGTCGGTGTACTCGGCGACGCGGAACGGCAGGTGCAGCGTGACCGAGTTCAGCGGGTGCAGCGCCGGGCGCACCTGCGTCGGCCTCGGCCGCACCGTCGGACAGAAGCTCGGTCAGGCGCGCGCGCACCTCGTCCCAGCGGTCGGGGCCGTGGCCCATGAAGGTGTTGAGCGCCGGCTCGGCGAAGCCGCTCTCGGGCAGCAGACCCGCCGCCTCGAGCGCCGCGAGATCGAGGACGTAGTCGCCGATCGCGGTGCCGCAACGGGGCGTGGCGCCGTCCGAGAAGACGCCGTAGGGAAGGTTGTTCAGCGGAAACGGGCCGGACGGGTCGTTGGCGCCGTCCACCCAGGATGCAAGCAGGGTCATGCCACTCCGATCGTTCGTGATGCGCAGGCTGGGCCCAAGGGCCCGGGACGCGGTGGGCGACAGGGCGGCTCGCCCCGTCGCCCGGCGGCTTACTTGACGCCCGGCGTGCCGTCGAACTTCTTGTCGATGCTGTCCCAGCAGTCGACATAGTCATCCTGCAGCGGCGCCTCGCTGGCGGCGAATTCGGTGAGCTGCTGAGGGAAGCGCGTCTCGAACATGAACTGCATCGTGTTGTCCTGCTTGACGGGCTTCAGCTCCTCCTCGGTCGCCGTCTCGAACGAGTTCCGGTCCGGGCCGTGCGGCAGCATCATGTTGTGCAGGCTCATGCCGCCGGGGACGAAGCCCTGCGGCTTGGCGTCGTAGATGCCATAGATGTTGCCCATCAGCTCGGACATGATGTTCTTGTGGTACCAGGGCGGGCGGAAGCTGTGCTCGGCCACCATCCAGCGCTCGCGGAACAGCACGAAGTCGATGTTGGCCGTCCCCTCCTGTCCCGAGGGCGCCGTCAGCACCGTGAAGATCGACGGGTCGGGGTGGTCGAAGAGGATCGCGCCAACGGGGCTGTAGGTGCGCAGGTCGTACTTGTAGGCGGCGTAGTTGCCGTGCCAAGCCACCACGTCGAGCGGGCTGTGGTCGATCCAGGTCTCGTGGAACTGGCCGCACCACTTGATGACGACGCGGCTTTTCGCCTCGCGGTCCTCGTATGCCGCGACCGGGCACTTGAAGTCGCGCGGGTTGGCCAGGCAGTTGGCCCCGATGGGGCCGCGGCCCGGCAGGTCGAACTTCTGCCCGTAGTTTTCGCACACGAAGCCGCGCGCAGGCCCTTCCAGCACCTCGACCCGATAGACGAGGCCGCGCGGAATGATCGCGATCTCCTTCGGCTCGAGGTCGATGATCCCCAGCTCGGTGGCGAAACGCAGCCGCCCCTCCTGCGGGACGACGAGGATCTCGCTGTCGGCCGAGAAGAAGTATTCATCCTTCATCGATTCGGTCGCGAGGTAGATGTGCGCCGCCATGCCCACCTGCGTGTTCACGTCGCCCGCCGTGGTCATTGTCCGCATGCCGGTCAGCCAGGTTAGCTTCTGGTCCGTGTGCGGGACCGGATCCCACCGGTACTGGCCGAGGCTGATGACATCGGGCAGGACGTTCGGTGCCGACTTCCAGTAGGGGAGGTCGATCTTCTGGAACCGGCCCACATGCTTGACCGACGGGCGGATGCGGTAGCACCAGGTGCGCTCGTTCTGGCCGCGTGGCGCGGTGAAGGCGGTGCCGGTAAGCTGCTCGGCATAGAGGCCATAGGCGCATTTCTGCGGGCTGTTCTGCCCCTGCGGCAAAGCCCCCGGCAGCGCCTCGGTTTCGAAGTCGTTGCCGAAACCGGGCATGTAGCCCTCGTGGGTGCCGACGGGGGTGGCCGCGCGCTGCAGGCCGGAGAATGCTGTTTGCTCGTTCATGGGCCATGTCCTCCTGATTTGGCGTGGGGCATATTGGTTGAGTTTGTAACTAACAAGGAGGGAATCGTCCCGTGGCCGCTACCGTCGAATTCGATCTCCGCGACTTTCTGCCGTACCTGCTGAACCAGGCAGCGGAGGAGGCGAGCCTGGGTTTCAGCCGCGCCTACAAGGAGCGCTACGGGATGCTCCGGACCGAATGGCGGGTGCTGGTGCATCTGGGCCGCTACGGCACGATGACCGCGCGCGACATCGTCGTCACCGCGAAGATCCACAAGACCAAGATCTCCCGCGCCGTCCGCGCGCTCGAGGCGCGCCGGTTCCTCATCCGTGAGGAGGTCGCCGAAGATCGCAGGCACGAGCGGCTGAGCCTGACCGCGGCCGGCAAGGCGGCCTATGCCGACCTCTCCGACTTCGCGGTAGCGTACGACCAGGAGCTCGTCAGCCGCTTTACCGCCGAGGAGGAACGGGTACTGCGCGCCTGCCTGCGCCGCCTGGCCGGCTTCTGACCTCGCTTGTCGCGCGGGCCCTGTTGATAGTTACATCCTCAACGAATAGCGCTGCCGCAACCCGTTCGAATCGCGCCGGCAGGCCGCCGCGCCGCGTCACGACGGGATGCTTGCACACCCGATCCCGTCCGATCGGAACCCAGGGAGATTCCAGAATGACGAGAATGCTTGCACTTTCCGGCGCCCTCGCCGTCGGGCTCGGCGCGGCCGCGCCTGCGATGGCCGCCGACCTAGACCTGGTGATGTCGAGCTGGCTGCCGCCGCGCCACCCGATCGTGGTGAACGCGATCAAGCCGTGGGCCGAGCAGGTCGAGGAGGTGACCGAGGGCCGCGTCTCGATCCGCGTGCTCGGCAAACCGCTGGGCGCGCCGCCGGCGCATTTCGACATGGCGCGCGACGGGGTGGCCGACATCACCTACGGCCTGCACAGCTTCAGCCAGGACGACAGGTTCGACAAGTCCGAGGTCGGCCAGTTCTCGTTCCTGGGCGAGGACGCGGTCGAGACCTCCAAGGCGTTCTGGACCGTCTACACCGAAGATCTCGACGCCGTTGCCGACCACGAAGGCACCAAGCTGCTGGGCCTCTTCGTCCACGGGCCCGGCGTGCTGCACAACAACCAGCGCAAGATCGAGACCCCCGACGACTTCGCGGGCCTCAAGATCCGCGTTCCCGGCGGCTACACGGGCGACCTGATGGAGGCGCTCGGCGCCACGCCGATCTTCATCTCGTCGACCGAGGTCTACGAGCAGCTCTCGCGCGGGGTCATCGACGGCGCGACCTTCACCTACGAGGCGCTGACGGCGTTCAACCTGACGGACGACATCAAGTACTCGATGACGGTGCCGGGCGGGCTCTACAACACGACCTGGTTCCTGGTGATGGACCAGGACAAGTGGGACCAGATCAGCCCCGAGGACCAGCAGGCCATCGAGGAGATCTCGGGCCTCGCCTTCGCCGAGCGCGTCGGCAAGGCGTGGAACGACGCCGACGCCGCCGCGATGGCCGAGATCGACGCCGCCGGCGTCGAGGTCCACAAGGCCAACGACGAGGTCCTGGCCGCAATCAAGGATGTCGCCTCGACGCTCGAGAAGGAATGGGCCGAAAGCCTGCCCGCCGAGTATGACGGCCTGGCGGCGCTCGAGCGGCTGCGGTCGATGACGGCGACGCCGACCAACTGATGCGGCGGATCGCGCTCGCCCTCGAGGCGCTGTCGGCGGTCCTGCTGATCGCGCTGATGGCGGTGACCGGCGTCGACGTCGTCGGACGCTACCTCTTCGACGCCCCGCTTCCCGGGGCGTTCGAGACGACCGAGCTTCTGCTGGGCGCATTTGTCTTCGCCGCGCTGCCGCTCGTCAGCCGCGAGGGCGGCCATGTGGAGGTCGACCTCTTCGCAGCCTTCCTGCCCGGGCGCGCCCTGCGCGCGCTCGGGTGGTTCGCGGCCGCCGCCGCCGCCGGCACACTGGGCTTCTTCGCCTGGCGGCTGACGGTGCTGGGCCTGCACCAGTGGGCGGACGGGGCGCGCTCGATCTCGCTGCAGATCCCGTTCGCGCCGTTCGCCATCTTCGGGGCCGTCGCCTGCCTTCTGGCGGCGGTCTATGGCCTGCTGCGGGCGTGGCGCGCATGACCCTTTCCTTCGTAGGGATCGCCGTTCTGCTGGCGCTCGTCTTCCTGCGGGTGCCCATCGCCTTCGCGATGTCGCTGGTGGGCGCAGTGGGCTTTGCGCAGATGCGCGGCTGGGAGGCGACGGGCGCGATGGTGGGCACCACCGTCTTCGAAACCGGTCTCAGCTATTCGCTGTCTGTCGTGCCGCTCTTCATCCTGATGGGCAACGTGCTGGCGCAGTCTGGCATCGCGCACGGACTCTTCGCCGGCGCCGACCGCCTGTTCGGGCGGATGCGGGGCGGGCTGGCGCTGGCCACGGTGCTGAGCTGCGGCGGCTTTTCCGCGGTCTCGGGCTCGTCTCTGGCCACCGCCGCGACCATGTCGCGCGTGGCGATGCCGCCGATGCGCCGGTTCGGCTATTCCGACAGCCTGGCGGCGGGCTCAATTGCGGCCGGCGGCACCCTGGGCATCCTGATCCCGCCCTCGGTCATCATGATCATCTACGGCCTGCTGACCGAGACCGACATCGGCAAGCTGTTCATCGCGGGCCTTCTGCCGGGGCTTCTGGGGATCCTTCTCTACCTGCTCGCCGTGATAGTGACGGTGCGGATCTATCCCGACCGCGCACCCGAGGTGACCGAGCCCGAACCCATGAACCGGCGCGACACGATCGGGGTGCTGGGCACGCTGGCGCTCTTCATCTTCATCATGGGCGGCATCTACGGCGGCTTCTTCACGCCGATCGAGGCCGGCGGGATGGGCGCGATCTTCTCGCTGCTGCTCGCGGTCGCGATCCGCGGCCTGTCGTGGCGCGGCTTTCGCGACGCGCTGCACCAGACGATCCAGTCGACGGCGATGATCTTCGCGATCATCATCGGGGCCGAGATCTTCTCGGCATTCGTGAACTTCGCTGGGCTGCCGGACGGGCTGGTGGACCTGATCTACGACCTCGACGTGTCGCCCTGGACGGTGATCATGATCATGGTCGGGATCTATCTGGTGATGGGCTGCGTGTTCGAGAGCCTGTCGATGATCCTGCTGACCGTGCCGGTCTTCTACCCCATCGTCGCACAGCTCGACATGGGTGGCGGACCGCTGGCCGACCCCGAGCTTCTGCTCATCTGGTTCGCGGTAATCGTCGTGGTGGTGACCGAAATCAGCCTGATCACCCCGCCCGTGGGCATGAACGTCTTCGTGCTGCGCTCGGTGATCGCCGACGTGAAGCTGTCGACAATCTTCCACGGGGTGCTGCCGTTCTGGATCGCGGACATCATCCGGCTGACGCTTCTCATCGCCGTCCCCTGGATCTCGCTCGCCCTCGTGGCGGGATAGGCGCGGCCGGCCGAGGGGTTGCGCGGCCGGACCCGCCTCTGACACCATCCGCGGCATGAGCCGAGACGACAGACCATCCGCGCCGGTGGCCCGCGACGAGACGGCCGGCGCGCGGCGGCGGCATCCGGTACTGCGCAAGGGCGAGACGTGCTGGCAACTGCCGCGCGCCGACCGGATGGGGGTCATCGTCGACGCTGCGCGCTACTTCGCCGCCGTCAGGGCGGCGATGCTGCAGGCCGAGGAATCGATCCTGCTCATCGGGTGGGACTTCGACCTGCAGATCGACCTGGTCGAGCACGACCGGACGGACGATGCGCCCAGGCGACTGGGCGAGTTCCTCAAGTACCTGGCGCGCCGCAATCCCCGACTGAAGATCCTGGTCCTGAAGTGGGACATGTCGGTGCTGTTCACCAGCCACCAGATCCTGCCCCTTGTCGCGCTCGACCTCCGGACGGTCGAGCGCGTGCGGCTGCGGTTCGACAGCAAGCACCCCTGGACCGCTGCGCACCACCAGAAGATCGTCGTTATCGACGACGTGCTGGCCTTCTGCGGCGGCATCGACATGACCGCCGGCCGCTGGGATACGTGCGAACACGCCCCGCGCGACGGCACCCACCAGATGCCCCACGGTGCCGGGCCCTCACCGTGGCACGACGCCACGGCGCTGGTCGACGGCCCGGCGGCGCGGGCGCTGGGCGACCTGTCGCGCGCCCGCTGGCATCACGCCACCGGCCATCGCCTGCCGGTGCCGCGACGCGGCCACCGGATCTGGCCGCCAGGGGTCGAGCCGATGTTCCGCGACGTCGAAGTCGGCATCGCGCGCACGATGCCGGCCTATGACGGGCGCCCGGCAATCCACGAGATCGAGCACCTCTACCTGGCCGCCATACGGTCGGCACGCCGCACGATCTATCTGGAAAGCCAGTACTTCGCCTCGGCGAGCATCTGCGACGCGATCGAGGCGCGGCTGGCCGAGCCGGACGGCCCCGAGGTCGTGGTCGTCAACCCCCTGTCGACGTTCGGCTGGCTTGAACAGCGGACGATGGGCTCGGCGCGCGACCTCAGGCTCGGCTCGATCGCGCGGGCCGACCGGCACGGACGCTTTGGCATCTATCATCCGGTCAACCGGTCGGGCCAACCGATCTATGTCCACGCCAAGATCCTCATCGTCGACGACGACCTGATCCGCATCGGCTCGTCGAACGTGAACAATCGCTCGATGGGTTTCGACACCGAATGCGACCTGGCGGTAGAGGCGGGCACGGCCGAGCAGCGCGCAGCGATCGGCGGACTTCGCGACCGGCTTCTGGCCGAGCATCTGGACGTGGACGCGGCCGAGGTGCGAGGCGCGGTGGTCGAGGCGGGCTCGCTGCTGGCGGCGGTCGAGCGGCTGCGGCGCCGGCGCGGCCGCACGCTGCACCCGATCCCGCACCGCGAGATGAGCCCGGCAGAAGAGGAGATCGCGCGCACCCACTTCGCCAACCCTGAGCGTCCCACCGATCCCGAGGCCCGGCTTGAACATCTGGCCAAGCGCCTCCTGCTGGCGGTGCCGCCCGAGGCCTGGCTGGCGGTGCCGGCCGCCGCCGCGCTGGCCTACCTCTTCTACCGAAGGCGGAGGTGAGCGCCGGCGGGCGCGCCCCGATCCGGCGACCCGCTGCCCCGCACGGCCCGGCGTTCTCACCGCTCCGTCGCTAGCCTCCCGCGCCCGCGCGTCCCCCATGCACGCTGTCAGACAGACGCAAATCTGCCTTGAGCGCCGCGAGGATGCGGTCGACGTGCGCCGCGGCCAGCACGAGCGGCGGCGACAGGATCACGTTGTTGCCCGAGACGCGCACAATCGCACCGTTTTCGTAGGTCGCGCAATGGACCTTGCCGATGCATCCCTTGTCGATCGGCGCCTTGCTCGTCCGCTTCGCCACCAGTTCCAGCGCGCACATCAGCCCGTGCCCGCCCCGCACGGCGCCGATGACGTGGTGTCGCTGCTTCAGGGCCTCCAGCCCCTCGAAGAGCCGCGCCGCCACTTTGTCCCTGACCTGCAGGCACTCGGTCTCCTTCAGGCAGGCGATGGCCGCGGCCGCGCCGACCGGATGGCCGGAATAGGCATAGCCCGAGCCGACCGAGCCCTTGCCGCTGTCGTCACCCTCGAATGCCTCGGCCACCCTGGCGGACACCATGACCGCGCCGAATGGGAAATAGCCGTTGGTGATCGCCTTGGCGGTCCTCATCAGGTCCGGCTGGACGCCCTAGAGCCACGAGCCGCTTCAGGCGCCGGTTCGGCCGAAGGCAATGACGATCTCGTCGGCGAAGGCGGGCACAGGATCCGCGGGGCGATCGACGCGGGTGACGAGAACCGCGCCATGCAGATCATGGCGAAGGGCGCCGCGCTGCTGACCGCGCGCCTGCACGCCGAGGGCGGGTGGACGGGGTGATCGTGCTGGGCGGCACGATGGGGACCGACCTCGCGCTCGATGTCTGACTGGCGCTGCCGCGCGGTGTGCCTGCGTCCACTTCGACGTCACCTCGCCCGGCGAGAGCTTCGCATTGGCACTTGCCCTGCTGGAAGGACGACCCGTCTGCCCGCCGTGAAGCGCAATGCCCAGACAGCGGCGCGCGCGGCACAAGCTGAAGATGCACTCGGACCTTCGCGACAACGGCACGGGCTGCTTGACTGCGCGGGTATCTCTCCCGCCTGCCGAGGGGGGGGCGGCAACGGCGCGGCTGCCCTGCGACGCGGATCGCGGCCTCAGGCCGGCAGCGCGCGGCGTTCAGCCGGAGGTGGCCCCCCGGGCCTGTCCCGCCGCATCCGAGCGCAGGGCGGCAAGGCCGCCGACACCGCCGGTTGCCTGCACCGCGGCGGCCCCGCAGGCGTTGCCCTCGGCCAGGCAGGCCTCGAGCGGCGCACCCCCGAGCCAGCGTGCAGGAAGCCGGCGTTGAAGGCGTCGCCCGCGCCCGTCGTGTCGAGCACGTCCACGGGAGGCCGCGACGCTTGCCCGCCGCCCCGCTGGGCCGTGGCCCCGGCGGCCCACGCTTGACGACGGTCAGCGGCGCGGTGGCGCGGCCGATGCCCAGCGCCTCCAGCCGTGCGCGCCTCTTCCTCGTTGGGCAGGAACACGTCGACGGCCGCGATCAGCCCGGCCGCGCCGGCACCGAACGCGTCGTCCCAGCCGCAGTCGAGCGAGACGGTCAGTCCCGGCGGCCCGCGCAGTCATCGAGCAGGTCGGGGCGCTCGACTGCAGCGTCCGCAAGCTCGCCCACATGCAGGTGCGCGACGCCCGACGCGCGCAGCGCCGCGGCGCCGAGCGGCGGAGGGCCGGCGCCCGCGTTCCGGGTCAGGAAGGCGCGGTCGCGCCTGCCCGCGATCGCGACGGTGATCTGCGGCGTCGCGCCCGGAGCGGCCGCGCGGCAGAGCGACAGCATCGACACCCGCCGCAGCGAGTCGGCCAGGACAGTGGCGTCGAACGGCGTCGGCGGGCAGCACCGCCGCAAGGGCGGCGGGCCGGCCCAGGGCGGCAAGGTCAGGCGGCGGTGATGAAGGCGCCGCCCCCCGCGTGCAGGCCGAGCCCGCCGGCGAAGACCTCGGTGCCCATGGCGTCGGCATGCCGCGGCACGCCGGTGAAGACAGGTCGCAGTAGAGCCGCCCGGCGCAGAGCACCGCCGACCCGCGTGGCGGGCCCTGCTCATCCGAGCGCCACGCCGCGTCGCGGCATCGAACACGTGCAGCGTTCTCGGGTCGGCGCCCAAGGCGCACCGTCTCGCCGACCGCGGGCGGGTTGCGGCCGTCGGCCTTGGCGATGATCTCGCCCGTCGGCCGTACTCGACATAGATCAGCGTCTCGGGCCCAGCGGCTCGCGCACCGTCACGGCCGCCCTCGATCAGCGGTGTGCCGCTGTCGCCGGGATGCAGGTCGTCGGGCCGGACGCCCAGCGCGACGGCGCGGCCCTGCGCAGCGGACGGTCAGCAGACCTGCGCCGCCGGCCCGAAGCGCCACCGCCAGCCGTCCCCGCCGTTCGGCCAGGTCCGCGAGATCATGTTCATCGACGGCGCGCCGATGAATCGCGCGACGAAGGTGTTGGCGGGCTTGTGGTAGACCTCGGCCGGGGTGCCGACCTGCTGGATATGGCCGTCCTTCATGATCACGATGCGGTCGGCCATGGTCATCGCCTCGACCTGGTCATGGGTGACGAAGACGATGGTGGTGCCGACGCGCTGGTGCAGCTTCTTGATCTCGAGCCGCATCTGCGTGCGCAGCTGCGCGTCGAGGTTGCGACAGCGGCTCGTCGAACAGGAACACGGCCGGGTCGCGCACCATGGCGCGCCCGATGGCGACGCGCTGGCGCTGGCCGCCCGAAAGCTGGCGGGCTTGCGGTCGAGCAGCTCGGTCATCCCGAGGATGCCGGCCACCTCCTCGATCCGCTTCTCCTTTTCCGGCCGCGGCAGCTTCGACGACTGCGCAGCCCGAAGGCGATATTCTTGCGCACGCGTCATGTGCGGGTAGATCGCGTAGTTCTGGAACACCATCGCGATGTCGCGCGTCCTTGGGTTCGAGGTTGTTCACCACGCGCCCGCCGATCTCGATGGCGCCGGCGGTGATCTCCTCGAGCCCCGCGATCATCCGCAGCGTCGTGGACTTGCCGCAGCCCGAGGGGCCGACGAACACGACGAATTCGCCATCGCCGACCTCGAGGTCGATGCCGTGCAGCACCTCGGTCGTGCCGTAGGCACTTCACCAGGTCGCGGAGGACCAGGTTGGCCATTCAGGTCTCCTCAGGGCTGGTCGAACGCGCGTCGGCCAGGGTCTGTCTGCGCGGCCATGGCGGTCGCCGCGGCGTGTCGGCGGCGTCCCGCAGGCGCGCAGGGTCGTCGCGGTAGCTCTCGAACGCCGCGTCGCAGCGCCGCGGGCGCGGGGCCGCCGGTCCGGTCGCGGCGGGCGACGAAGGTCTCGGGCGCGACGGCCTCGGCGAAGGCGTCCTCGTCGAGCAGCCGGGTCGCGTCGCCGGTCTGCGCCTCGAAGGCCGGCGCGAAGGCGTCGTAGCCGTCGCCCAGCGGCGCGCCCGCGGCGATCACGGCGCGCGCGGTGCGCGGCCGCGATCTCGTGCGCCTGCGCGGAAGCGTGAGACCCTCGTCGCGCACCAGCGTGTCGGCCAGTTCGGTGATCGTGACGCAGGCGGCGTCCATGTTGCGCCGCACCCTGTCCGCGTCGATCGAGCAGGCGGGCAGGAACAGCGCGCCGAGCAGCGCCAGCACGCGCCCACCGCTCTCGAAGGCGGCATAGCCGGCCTGCTGCACCTCGCCCTCGCTGTCGTTCATGTCGGTGAAGGGCGTGTTGTGCATCGTGTTCACGATCGTGTCGCAGCGCCCGACGCGGTGACGCTGGCGAAGGTGGCGCATGTGCTCGATCGGCACCGGGTTGCGCTTCTGCGGCATGATCGAGCAGATCTGCACGAGGCTGTTCGGCACATGCAGCTGCCCGACCTCGAAGGCCGACCAGAACTGCAATGTCCTGGACCACGCCGACCCAGATGCAGGAACACGAGCTTCAGCGCGGAATAGAGCCCGGTGACGTAGTCGACCGAGGCGATGCAGCCGTAGGAATTGAGCAGCGGCCCCGTCGAAGCCCAGCAGCTCCGCCACCCGCTCGCGGTCGATGGGAAAGCCCGATCGTCGTGATCGCGGCGGCCCCCATGGGGCAATGCTCCAGCGCATCCGACCGCGGCATCGAGCCGCGTCGGCGTCGCGCAGCAGCACCTCGATGGCCGCGGCACAGGTAATGGCCGAAGGTCGTGGGCTGCGCGGGCTGGCCGTGGGTATAGGCGACGATCAGCGTGCTCGGCTCGGCCTCGGCCTTGTCGATCAGCCGCCCGGCCAGCGTCAGCACCTGGCCCTGCAGCGCCGCCGCCCGGCTGCGCAGGGCCAGCTTGAACAGCGTGTGGTCCATGTCGTTGCGCGACCGCGCGGTGTGCAGCGCACCGCCCAGATCGCCGAGCCGTCGCCGCAATTCGCGACTCGACGAGAAAGAAATAGTCCTCGTGCTCGCCGGTATAGGTCAGCGGCGTCGATATCGGTCTCGGCCTCGATGTCGCGCAGCGCCTGCGCGATGCGGGCGCCGTCGGCGCGCGGCAGGATGCCGGTCTCGCCAGCATGACCAGATGCGCGCGGTTGATGGCACCCATGTGGCCAGCGTAATGCCGTCTTCACCCCCTCGAAGAGCGGCGCGAGCACCGTGTCGCGATAGACCGGGTCGGGAAAGTGTCGAGTGATCGGTTCATCCCTTGAGCCCCGCCATGACCACGCCCCGGATGATGAAGCGCTGGAAGATCAGGAAGACGACCAGTGTCGGCAGTGTCGAGATCGCGGCACCCGTCATGATCAGCTCCCACGCGACGTCCGCCTCGTCGCCGAAGGAGGACAGGCCCACCGGCAGCGTGTACATGCTCGACCGAGTTCGTGACGATCAGCGGCCAGATGAACGCCGTCCAGTTGCCGAGGAAGACGAAGATCGCCAGCGCCGCGAGCGCCGGTTTGACCAGCGGCATCGCGACCGTCCACCAGATCTGCAGCTCGTTCAGCCCGTCGATGCGCGCCGCCTCGATGAAGTCGTCGGGCACCGTCTCGAAGAACTGCTTCATCAGGAAGGTGCCGAAGGCGGTCATCAGGCCGGGGAACATGATGCCCCAATAGGTGTCCAGCCAGCCGAACTGCTGGTCATGAGATACCACGGGATCACCAGCATCTCGGTCGGGATCATCAGCGTCGACAGGATCGCGATGAAGACGATGTAGCGCCCCGGAAAGCGGAACTTGCAGAGCGTGTAGCCGACGAGACTGTCGAAGAGCACGTTCGACAACGTCGTCACGACGGCGATGACCATCGAATTGACGAACCACATGTAGAAGCGTCCGTCCTCGAGCACGTAGGTGTAGTTCTCGAGGGTCGGCTCGTCGGGGATAAGCTTGAGGTTGTAGACCTCGTGCGGCCATTTCAGCGAGGTCGATATCATGTAGGCGATGGGCATGACCATCGCGATGCCGCCGAGGAACAGCAGCATCCAGCGGATGAACTGGCCCATGTTGCGCGGGCCGGCGCGGCGCCTCGGTCTTCAGCAGAGTATCGGTGGTCGGGCGGATCTGGTCGGTCACAGCCATGTCAGCGGTCCCTCAGGATGCGCAGTTGCAGCAGGCTGACGACCAGCAGCACGAGGAACAGGATCACGGTCTGCGCGGCGGCATAGCCCATGTCGAAGGAACTGAAAGCGGTCTGGTAGATCATCAGCACCAGCGGCTTCGTCGAATTCAGCGGCCCGCCGGGGTTCTGCGAGGTCATGTTGAAGACATGGTCGAAGATGCGCAGGAAGCCGATGGAGGAGAACACGACGATGAAGACGATCGTGGGTTTCAGGAGCGGCAGGGTGATCTCCCACAGCACCGTCCAGGTCGACACGCCGTCGATCCGGGCGGCTTCGTAGTAGCTGCGCGGGATCGCCCGCAGCCCTGCCATGAAGATGATGATCTGAAAGCCGAGGCCGGCCCAGACCGCGGGGGCGAGGATCGAGGGCAGCGCCCAGGTGGTCGACCGCAGGAACGGGAATCTGCGGGATGCCGAGGCCGGCCAGCGATGTTGTTGAAGAGCCCGATCGGCACGGGCTGATAGAACCAGCGCCAGACCCAGGCCATCGCCACGGCCGAGGTCATGAAAGGCAGGAAATACAGCATCCGCAGGAAGCCGTGCATGAAGCGCGTCTTGTCGAGGTGGTAGGCGATCACGAAGGAGACCACGAGGCTGACGGGCGTGCCGATCAGCAGGTAGACGAAGGTGTTGCGGAACACCTGCCAGAAGACCGGATCGGCGAAGAGCGTCTTGTAATTGTCGAGTCCGGTCCAGGTCCGGGTTCCCAGCAGGTTCCAGTCCTGGAAGCTGATGAGGATCGCGTTGCCGGTCGGGTAGAACCGGATCACCGAATAGAACAGGACCGGCAGGGCGAGAAAGCCCCAGGCCCAGACGATCTGCTTCTGGCGGATCGTGAGATCGCGGTAGAGTTTCATCGTGGCTCCTGCAGCGTCGCGGCCGACCCGGCGCATGAAAGGGTCCGGGGCGCGCTTCTTGGGGCGGCGGCTCAGTTGCCGGCGTAGTATCCGTCGAGGAGCTTCTGTTCCGCCTCAGCCGCGATGGCTAGGCTTTCGGCCGCGCTCATGCCTTGCAGGGTCATGCGCTCGACCATTTCCACCATGATCTGGCGCTGCCCGCTTTCCTCGGCGAACTTCGTCGTGTTGGCGTATTCCAGTCCTTGGATGAAGGGGCCGAAGATCGGATCGTTGGCGTTCGCCTCGGTCATGCCGACCGAAGGCTTGGCCGGCAGTTCGCCCACCACGTCGAGCCAGATCTGCATGGCTTCGTCCGATACGATGTACTCCATGAACTTGACGGCCGCGT
This sequence comes from uncultured Alphaproteobacteria bacterium, assembly GCA_963773475.1. Classification (GTDB taxonomy): domain Bacteria; phylum Pseudomonadota; class Alphaproteobacteria; order Rhodobacterales; family Rhodobacteraceae; genus Roseitranquillus. The sequence continues at coordinate 115,512 of CAVZBD010000009.1, forward strand.
CGTATTTCTCGCCTTCCGCCTTGGTGGTGATCGCGTTGACCCAATACGAGGCGTAGTTCGACTGGACGCCTTCGGCATTTGCCGGAAGCTCGGTCACGCCCCATTTCAGTCCGCGGGTTTCCTGCAGTGCGCCGATGCGGAACGACCCGTCGATATGCATCCCCGCGCGACCCGCCTTGAAGGCGGCCTGCGGCTCGTCCATGAAGCCGAACGAGGTTGCCGGCTGATCGCCTTCGGCAAGCCCGGTGTAGAATTCCAGCGCCTGAACGCCGGCATCCGTGTTGTAGTTCACAGTCTTGTAGTCATCGAGATAGGGCTCTCCGCCGAACTGGCGCACCAGCACCTCGCGCCACCAGTGGTGGTCCTGCGCGGTCATTCCGGCGGTCAACCCGACCTGCGTGACGTTGCCCGCGCCGTCGACCTTGGTCATGGCCTTCGCGGCCTCGACCATCTCGTCGAGCGTGGTCGGCGGCTCGAGCCCGGCCTCTTCCAGCAGACGCTCGTTGTAGAACAGCGCGAGCGAACGGACGGCGGTAGGCAGCGCCCAGTACTTGCCGTCCTCCTTCATCGCCTGGACCATCGGGAAGAACTCCTCGTCGATCTTCGACGCGGGGAACACATCTTCCGGCAAGGGCTGGATCAGGTCCGCGGCGACGTAGTCGTTCAGCCAGCCGTAGAAGAGCTGCACCACGTCCGGTCCTTCGCCCGCCGGAATCGCCGCGGCAACCTTGGTGCGGTAATCGGCATAGGGAAAATGGGTCATCTTCACGGTGATGTCCGGGTTCGCGGCCTGGAAATTCTCGATCAGCAGTCTCCATCGCGGTGATGCGTGCGTCGAAGAAATACTGCCAGTACTCGATCTCGACGGCGTTTGCCGCCGAGCCGATCAGCGCCGCGGCACTGGTGGCCGAGCCAAGCGCCAGAGCCTTGAGTTTGCTCAGTCCCATGGAAACGTCTCCCTGTTGTCTCTCGCCAGCGCGGGGCCGGTCGTCGCGGTTGCTCCGCATGGTTGATGGGATTAACTCAATACAGTTGAACTTTCAACCCGCTTGAGTTAATCCGCTGGCATGATCGCCATGACGGACATCATCGTCGGCGCCAACGCCGAAAGATCGCGCAGTCACAACCGTCAGGTCGTGCTGGGGCGGGTACGCAGCGCCGGCGAAACCGGGCGGGCCGAGATCGCCCGCGCCTCGGGGCTTTCGACGCAGGCGGTGTCGAACATCATCGCCGATCTTCTGGCCGAAGGGCTGATCGTCGAGAAGGGCCGCCGCGCGGGCGGGCGGGGCCTTCCGGCGGTGCAATACGGGCTGAACCCGACGGGCGGCTTCGCCCTCGGGATCGAGATCCGCCCGGATGCGGTCTTCGCGGCGTTGCTCAATCTCTGCGGTGAGACCGTCGCCGCCGAGCGTCGCTCTCTGGATGCCGCCGACCGGGCTTCGGTGACGGCGGCCGTTCTGGATTTGCGCCGCGAGATCGAGATGCAGGCGGGCACGGTCGCGCCGCGTCTCATGGGCGCCGGGATCGTGATGCCCGGACCGTTCGGGGATACCGGCATCCGCGGCGACGGGTCCGACCTCGCCATCTGGGATGATACCCAGCCGGAGCAATGGTTTTCCGAGGCGCTGGACTTGCCGGTGCTGGTCGAGAACGACGCCAATGCCGCTTGCATCGCGGAACGGGTCTCGGGCGTGGCGCAGGGGCTGGACACCTACGCGTTCCTCTACTTCGGCACGGGGCTTGGGCTCGGCATCGTACATGGCGGCCAGCTTATGGCCGGCGCCTTCGGCAATGCCGGAGAGATCGGGCACATCCCGGTGCCTTCCGCAGGTCGTAGCGTGCGGCTGGAAACCGTCGTCAGCCGCCTGTCGCTGCAGCGCGCGCTCCGCGGCGAGGGGATCGAGGCGCGCAGCGTCGAGGATCTCGACCGGCTGCATGCCGCGGGCAACCCGGTGCTCCGCCGCTGGCTGCTCTCTGCCGCAGAGCCGCTTTCCGCCGCCATCGGCATTGTCGAGAACCTCCTGGACCCGCAGGCGGTCATCCTTGGCGGCGCGATGCCCGACAGCATCCTCGACCATCTCGTCGCCTCGGTTCACCTGCCCGCGCGGTCGGTGTCGAACCGCGGCGACCGCGTCCATCCGCGGCTGATGCGCGGGGCTTCCGGGCGGATGACCGCGACGCTCGGCGCGGCGGCGCTCGTCATCAACCATGCCTTCACGCCCAAGATCACCCAATAGGAACGAGACAGGAGCCGCCATGGCCACGCCCGACCAGACCCGTCTGATGGAGGAGCGCGCGCCGCCGAGGATCCTCGCGCTGTGGTGGGCGCTGCGCCCGTTGACCTCGGTCGTCCGGTTCATGACAGTCGGGCGCGCATCCCGACGACGAGGATTCCGCGATGCTGGCGGCGTTGGCCTTCCGCGACGGGATCAACCTGTCCTATGCCTGCTCGACGCGGGGCGAGGGCGGTCAGAACGACATCGGAACCGAGCGCGGGGCCGACCTCGGGCGCGCTGCGCACCCGCGAGATGGAGCGTGCCTGCGACGTGCTCGGGATGCGGATGTACTGGCATTCGGAATCGCCCGAGGACCCGATCTACCGATTTCGGCTTTTCCAAAAGCGGCGACGAGACGCTGGGCCGCTGGGGCGAAGACCGTACCTTGGCGCGCTTCGTCGAGATCGTGCGCACCGACCGGCCGGACATCCTGTGCCCACGTTCCTCGACGTGCCCGGCCAGCACGGCCACCACCGGGCGATGACCCGCGCCGCGCATCAGGTGATGGCCGCGGCGGCGGACCCGGGATTCGCGTCGAACCTGCCGGTCTGGCGGTCGGGAAGCTCTACCTGCCCGCCTGGTCCGGTGCCGGGCAGGCCTATGATGACGACGAGCCGCCGCCGCCCGCGACGCTGGCGGTGGACGGTCATGGCGCGGATCCCGGTCACTGGCTGGAGCTGGGAGCGGATCGGCCAGATGTCGCGGGCCTATCACGCACGCAGGGATGGGTCGCTGGGTGCCGCCCGGTGCCGGGCGCGACTGTCCGCTGCATCTGGCCGAAAGCCATGTGGCCGGGCCGGATACCGAGGTCTGGTCGGGCCTGCCGCGCCATGTCGGCGATCTTGGGAAGCTGCCCGGCGCGGGGCCGGTCGCCGGCGCGGCCGGGGCGCAGGCGGGGATGCCAGCAGGCGGTGGCCGCCTTCCCCGACGGTCCCGCCGTGGCCGAGGCGGCTTGTGCCGCGCTGCGCGACTTGCGCCGTGCGCGGGCGGGCTGTCCCGATGCTGGCGCGCGACGCGATCCTGCACCGGCTGGCGCCGAAGGAGGTGCAGCTTGGCCATGTCATCCGCCATGCGCTGGGGGTCGAGGCGCGCGCCCGGACCGGCGCGGGCTTCCTTGTGCCGGGTCAGGAGACACCGCTGCGTTGTCGAAACCGGGCAGGGTGGCGCAGACCGTCTGGACGGCGGCTTCGGATCTGCCGCGAGGATGGACGCGCGACGGCGGAGTCGCGCTGGCAATTCCGCCGGTGCCGGCGCGCCTCGGACCCCTACTCCGGTCTTCCACGATCCCGCGGCCGCGGGGCAACCGGCGCTTGTGTCGACTATCGGCGCGCGAGCGATACGATGACGCTGCGCCTGCCGTTCGAGCTGACGCCGGTGGTCCTGCCCGGCCGCATCGCGTCGGTCTGTCGCCCGAAGCGGCGGTCCTGAACCGCTCGCGCGTGTCGGCGCCCCTGCGCGGTCACCTTGACGCAGCCTGCGTCCCGCGGGTGCGGCCGTATCCGGGTGGACTGCCCGAGGGCTGGCAGCGATCGACGCGAGGGCATCTGCCGCCGCCCGGAGCGACGCGGCACCGGGCCTCTACCGGCTGCCGGTCACGGTCGACGGGGCGCCGGCCTCGACCGTGCGCCGGATCGAGGCTCGCATGTCGCCGCCACCGCGCGCGGCCAGCCCGGCAGAGCTGCGGCTGCGCGTGCTCGACGTCGCGTCTCGACGATGTGCGGGTCGGCTATGTCGGCGCGGGCAACGACGCGGTGGACCACTGGCTGCGCGCAATGGGCGCGGATGTGACCACGCTCGGCGAGGACGACCTGGCAGATGACGCGGCCCTCGCGCGCTTCGACAGCATCGTGATCGGCATCTTCGCCATGCGCTTCCGCCCGGGCCTGTCGGATGCGATGCCGCGCCTGCACCGCTGGACCGAGGCGGGCGGCACGCTGGTGACCCTTTACCACCGGCCGTGGGACAACTGGGACCCCGACGCGGTGCCGCCCGCGACGGCTCGAGATCGGCCAGCCGTCGCTGCGCTGGCGGGTGACGGACGAGAACGCCGCCGGTGACGCAGCTGGCCGAGCACCCGGTGCTGCGCACCCCGAACGCATCGGGCCCAAGCCGATTGGGCCGGCTGGGACAAGGAGCGCGGGCTCTACTTCGCGAAGCTGGGATGCGGCCTACATGCCCCGCTCCTGAGATGGCCGACGCCGGCGAGGCGCCGCTGACGGGGCGCGCTGCTGGTGGCGGAGTCGGCAAGGGGCGGCACGTCCAACCTCGCTGATCCTGCATCACCAGATGGAGAACCTGATGCCGGGCGCCTTCCGGCTGATGGCGAACCTCGTCGCCCGCCGGGCATGAGCGACGCGCAGCGCCGGCGCCTCGGACAACCTGCGGGCGGCGGCTGGCTGGTCGCCGACTTCGGGCTGAACATCTGGGCGCTGTCCATCGTCAAGTCGCTCGGCGCCGACTATCCGCCGGCACAGCTCGTGTTCCTGCGGGCGTCGGTGGGTTTCGTGCTGATCCCGCCGTGGATCTTGCGCGAGCGATCGGCCTTTTCCGGCCTGCGCGAGCTTCGGCTGCACCTGCTGCGCGTGGTGCTGTCGGCCATGGCGCTGACCGCCAGCTTCTTCGCCATCTCGCGGGTGCCGTTCGCGCTCTTCACCGCGATCAACTTCACCCGGCCGATGGTGACGATGGCGATGGCGGCGCTGCTGCTGTCCGAGCAGATCCCGCCAAGCGGTGGCTGGCCGGCTTCGTGGCGCTGATCGGCGTGACGATCGCCGTCGACCCCGGCGGCCGGGCCAGTTCAACCTGGGGCTTCCGGCGCTCGATCGTGGCGGTGTTCGCAGGGACCGGGCGCGGTCGTCGCGACGCGGCGGCTGAGCGCGGCGCCGTCCATCGTGCTGATGGCTTCTACACGTCGGCCTGGCGCTGATCATCGGCCCGTTCGCCCTGCCGACTGGCAGCCGGTGCACGGGGCAAGTGATCCCGCTTCTGGCGCTCGGGGCTGTTCTCGCAATCGGCGCAGCTCTGCTTCCTGCAGGCGCACAACCATGCCGAGGCGGGGTTCCTTGCCGTGCTACGCTACCTGTCGCTCGTGATGTCGGCGAGCGTCGGCTACTTCGTCTTCGGCGAAACGGTCACGATGCGCTTCGCCCTCGGTGCGGCGCTGATCGTGTTGGCCGCGATCTGGGGCACACGGCGCGGCCCGCGCGAGGCGCGGGTGCCGCAATCGGAGTAGCCGGGTCGGCACCGGAAGGCGCCGGTCACGGCCGCGCCCTGGCGCCGCCGCGGCCCAGGGGCCCGAGCCGCACGAGCAGCCCCGACAGCAGAAGCAGGTTGCCAGCGAAGACGGCGCCGCCCATGCCGGCGCAAGCTAGGAACAAGACCGGCCCCATCACCGCATCATCCCCGCAAATGACGGGCCGAGCTGTGTCTTCCCAGGCCTGAAGGCGGCCATCGCGCAACGGCTGCCGGCCCTGGGCGTCCAACTTGGCGGGAGGCCCGTCGAGGGCCGCCCCGTCATCTTCCGGGGCGAGTGCGGCCGTATACGCAGTTCCACCGGGTCCAAGTGGGCGCTGGTCGGCGACGTGGCCTGACACGGGGGCTGAAGTCTCTCCACCCCGACCTCGACCGCGCGATGAAGTCGACGCAGCGGTGGATCGCCGACCAGTCGACGCGACTGCCGCGGGCGGCCTGATGCGGCGGCGCACGAAAGGGACCCGCCGGATCGCCGGCGGGTCCCTCTATCGTCGCGCCCGGGGCCGCTCAGTAGAGGTAGTGGCGGAGCTGAACGGTTTGCACGAAGTAACGGTCCAGGCCCACGTCCTTCAGCATGTGCAGCTCGAGGTGCCGGATCGCCGCAAGGCTCGCGCGGCGCTGCCGCCTCTCGGCAACGCGTGTGGCGGCGTTGCGAATGCGCTGCATCATCATGGTTCATCTCCTCGGTTCGGTGATTGACAGCGGCACTCTCACCTTGGGGTGTTTCAACCGAAGCTCGGGCGAAGCGCCGAAACGCTTCGATTGCACGGGCCCCTCGCGGCGGGCCGAAACAATCGACACAGGAAGCCCGGAGAGCTGCCGCAGATGGCCCGTCGCGCACCCGCTTCCGTAGGGTCAACGGAATTCCTTGCCAAATGCCCGGGCTGTGCCTCATGATTTCTCATTCGCTTGAGTTAGGACGGCGCAACCCTGCCACGCGCCGCCGGAACTTCGACGTGCAGCAGACCCTTTACGAAAAATGCGGGGGGTTCTCCGCGGTCAGCCGGATCGTCCTGGACCTCTACGACCGGCTGCTCGACGACGACGACGTCGGACCGTTCTTCGACGAGGTCGAGATGGCGCGCGTCATCGACCACCAGACCAAGTTCATCTCGTCGCTGCTGGGCGGCCCCGCCTCGTACAGCGACGAACAGATCCGCAGGATGCACAACCACCTCGCCATCGGGGACGAGCACTTCGCCCGGCTGCGGGCGATCCTCGCCGAAACGCTGAGCGATCACGGCCTCGGCTCGGACGAGGTGGCCTCGGTGGTGGACGAGTTCGAGAAACGCCGCGCCCTCGTGGTGAATTCGTGAGGGGCTGAACAATGTCGATCGAGGCGATCAACGAGCAACTCCTGCGGGCCATCGGCGTCGGGGTCGCGCTGCTCGGCCTCGACGACCTGCGCTTCCGCTTCACCAACGACACCTTCCGCGAGTGGTTCGGGGAGACCGAGCCGGGACAGGACCTTTCGGACCTTTTCCCCGACCTCGACCTCGGCGCGCTGAACCGCGGCCTCGCCACCGAGGCGCGCTATGCGGCCGAGACCAGCTTTCGCATGCGGCGACGGACCATGACGGTCGCGATGACCTTCAACCGCGCGCTCGACAGCCATGAGCAGATCGTGGTGCTGGTCTGCCAGAACATCTCGCGGATCAAGGAGCTCGAGTCGATGATCGACTTCGTACTCGATGATGGTCGAGCGCAACACGCGCGAGATCAAGCGCGAGAAGGAGCAGGTCGAGAAGCTGCTGCTGAACATGATGCCGCGCTCGGTCTACGAGGAATACAAGACCTTCGGCGTGGTGACGCCGCGGCTCTACGACCCGGTGGCGGTGCTCTGCCTCGACTTCATCGGCTTCGTCGACCTCGTTGCGGCGCACGACCCCGGCGTCGTGGTGAGCGAGCTCAACGACATTTACACCGCCTTCGACCGCATCGGCGAACAGTTCGGCTGCGGGCGCATCCGCACCGCCGGCGACGTCTACATCGCGACGGCCGGCATGCCCGACCCGTCGGACGATTATGCGCGCGCAGCCGCCAACGCCGCGGTGCGCTTCATGCGCTACCTCGATCACCGCAACCGCAGCCACCCGATCCAGTGGACCTGCCGCATCGGGCTCGCGTCGGGCGCGGTCATCGGCTCGGTCGTGGGGGTGCAGAAGTACATCTACGACGTCTTCGGGCCAGCGGTCGTCGAGGCGAGCAAGCTGCGCTACCACGCGAGGCCCATGCGGATCGTCGCGAACCGCGCGCTGGTCGACCGGCTGGAGAACGGGTTCGAGACCACTTCGCTCGGCCGGATCGACGACGGCGACGACCGCCGGGGCGAGGTCTTCAGCATCGATGGCCAGGTCCGCGCGGCACTGGACACGAGCTGAGCCATGGCCTCCCGCGTCGATACCGCGGCGGGAGTGGTACCCGCCGCCGCGGCCCCCGGACACGCGGGCGGAATGCTGGCCGAGGTCGTCGATGCACTGGCCGACGGACTGGCGATCTTCGACGAGCACGACCGCCTCGTCGCCTGCAATGCGTCATTCCGCCGGATCAATGCCCCGATCGAGAGCCTGCTGCTCGCTGGCACCGCATGGGAAATGCTTCTGCGCGAGTCGCTGGTGCGGGGCCTGCTATCGACGCAGGTCCGCGACCGGCTCCACTGGATGGCGACCCGTGCGGCGGAGGGCGACGACCGGATCACGCCGCTCGAGATCACCACACCTGCGGGCTCGATCCTCGAGGTAGGCCTGCGCCACATGGCGAACGGCGGCTTCCTGGTCACCCAGCGGGACATCACCGCGCGGCACCGCTACGAGGAGAGCGAGCGCGAGGCCGACATGCTGCTGCGCAAGGTGCTGGAGGCCTGTCCCGCGAACGTGGTGATGTCGCGCGTGGGCAACGGCCACATCCTCTACCGCTCGCCCGCCGCGACCGAGCTGCTGGGCACCAGCCTCGATTCCAGCCAGCACTTCGCCTCGCGCGAGGAGCGGGCCGACTTCATCACCGCGCTACTGCCGGAAGGGCGCGTGGACGACCTGGCGGTGACCGGCGTGCGCCCGGACGGGTCGCACTTTCCCTGCCTGATCTCGGCGCGGCTCATCGAGTATCGGGGCGACGAGGTCGTCGTCTCCTCGACCGTCGACATCTCGAAGGAGGTCGCGCTGCGCAAGACGCTGGCCGAGCAGCGGGAGCAGATCTTCCAGGCCGAGAAGATGTCGGCACTGGGCGAGCTTCTGGCTGGCGTCGCGCACGAGTTGAACAACCCGCTCTCCGTCGTGGTAGGCCACGCGCTGATGCTGCGCGAGGAGGTCACGGACCCCGAGATCATGCGCCGGATCGAGAAGATCAGCACCGCGGCCGAGCGCTGCGGCGGCATCGTCAAGTCCTTCCTGGCCATGGCGCGACAGCAGCCCGTCCAGCTCGAGCCGATGGACATGCGCGCGATGCTGATCGAGGTCGTGGAGCTGCTCGAGCAGGGCGACGGCGCGATGCACGCCGATGATCCGGCTCGACCTGCCGGGAACGCTGCCCGAGGTGCAGGGCGACCCGCAGCAGCTGGCGCAGGTCGTCCTCAACCTGGCGATCAACGCCTGCCAGGCGATCCGCGACGGCGGCACCGGCGACACGATCCGGATCTCGGCCCGGCACGACCCAGCGCGCCGACGCGATCGTTCTTAGCGTGGCCGACAATGGGCCGGGCATCCCGGAGGCGATCCGCAGCCGCATCTTCGACCCCCTTTTCACAACCAAGGAAGCCGGCAAGGGCACCGGCATCGGCCTTGCCTTCTGCCACCGCGTCGTCACCGCGCATGCAGGCGAGATCCGGCTGATCGCGGCCGAGGGCGGCGCAACCTTCGAGGTGCGCCTGCCCGTGGCCCGCCGCCCGGGCGCCCGGTCCGAGCCCGGGGAAGGTGACCGCACGGGCGTGCTCCGCGGTCGGGTGCTGGTGGTCGACGACGAAGAGGACGTGGCCGAGATGATCCGCGAGATGCTGGCGAAGGAAGGCTTCGCCGTCGACCGGACAGGCTCGGGCGAGGCTGCGCTTTCGCTGATCCGTGGCCACGGCTACACGCTTATCCTGACCGACCTGAACATGCCCGGCATAGGCGGGCGCGGGTTCTACGACAGGGTCCTGCGCGAACTGCCGCCCATGGCTGCGCGCGTCGGCTTCATCACCGGCGATACCATGAGCCCGCAGGTGCGCGCCTTTCTCGAAAGCTCGGGCCGGCCGTTCCTGGAAAAGCCGATCTCGCCCGCCGAGCTGCGGGACCTTGCGCACCGGATGCTTGCCGGCCCCGAGACGGAGAGGGAGGCATGAACGTCGCCCATCACATTCTGGTCTGCGACGACGAGGCCGACCTGCGCGAGATGCTGGCGGAGTATCTGGGCAAGCGCGGCTTTCGGGTGACCGAGGCCGGAAACGCCGGAGAGCTGCGCGCGGCCCTCGGTGAACAGGCGCCGGACCTCATCGTGCTCGACATCAACATGCCGGGCGAGGACGGGCTTGCGGTGCTCGGAAGCCTGCCCAAGGGCGAGGCGCCGCCGGTCATCATGCTGACCGCCGCGGGCGACGTGGTGGACCGGGTCGTGGGCCTCGAGCTCGGGGCCGACGATTATTTGGGCAAGCCGGTGGACCTGCGCGAGCTGGCGGCGCGGATCAAGGCGGTGCTGCGGCGCCGGGCCAGCGCCGAGGCGATCCCGCTCTCGGCGCGCAAGCGCTTCCGCTTCGGCAAGGCCTGGCTCGACGTCGAGGCCGCGCGGCTCACCGACGACACCGGTGCCGAGATCCCGCTCACCTCGATGGAATACAACCTGCTCAAGCTCTTCGCCTGCAACCAGGGACGGGTGCTGAACCGCGACCAGATCCTCGAGGGGGCGCACGACCGGTCGTGGGACCCCTTCGACCGCAGCATCGACATCCGCATCTCGCGCATCCGCAAGAAGATCGAGATGAACCCGAAGAAACCCGAGGTAATCCGCACCGTGCGCGGCGAGGGCTACATCTACGACCCGCGCTGAGGCCGCCCCGACTCCGTTCGAACCCGCGCCGCGACATCGGCAGGCTTCTCGCCCCGTTCATTCCGGCGACGACGACCTGAGCGCGAAGGCGGCGTTCGGGCAGTAGCCGGTCCCCGCAGGCATCAACGCGAGGCTGCCGAGTGGGGCGAGACCGGTCCGAACGCCGGAAAGACCCACTCCGACCTCGCGCTCACCGCCGCTCTGGCGGCAGGCGGACGCGACGCAGGCAGGCAGGGCAGCCCAGCTCTCGGCCCTCACAAGTCGCCACCTGGAATGGCGCGCCAGGAGGGCCGCATGCCGGCGACGCCGCGGGGCGCCTTCAGCGGGGGGTGTGGGCGACTGGGGCCTCATTGAACTCCTCGGGGTCGATGGGCGCGTTCGTCGGTGCAGCGACAGGGCCGGGATCGATTTCGGGACCGAGGGCGGCCCGCTCGGGTGCCGGCCACCGCAGGTTCATAGCCACCGCTGCCGCACCGATCAGGGCCCCGGCGATGTCGGTGGCGATCCCGGTCTTGATCAGCGTAAGCGCCGCCGTGATCATCAGAAGCCGCGTAACCGGGCCTGCGGGCTTCAACAGATAACCCGCAAGTCCCCCCGCCAGCAGCGTCACGCCGGTCGTCGCGGTCACCACGGTCCACGCGACCCGCTCCCACGGGCCGATCAGCAGGAGCGACGGGCCGAAGACGAACATGAACGGGATGATGTAGCCGGTCAGGCCGAGCTTCACCGCGGAATAGCTCGTCTCCCACACCGCCGAGCGGCTGATCCCGCACGCGGCATAGACGGCGATGGCGACCGGCGGCGTGATCGCCGACAGGATCGCGAAGTAGAAGACGAACATGTGCGCCGCCTCGACCTGGATGCCCAGGCGCACGAGGGCAGGCACCAGCAGCGCCACCTGCACGATGTAGGCCGGTGTCGTCGGCATCCCCATTCCCAGGATGATGCCCGCGATCATCGTCAGGACCAGCGCCGGCAGCAGCATGTCCTGCGCCGCCGCACGGACGAGGCCGGTGAAGGTAAGGCCAAGGCCGGTCTGTGCGATCACCCCGATGACGATGCCCGCGGTCGCGCAGGCGAGCGCCACGATGACCGAGTTGATCGCCCCCGCCTCGAGCCCGTCGATCAGCCTGGCGAGCGTGAACTCGGACCGCGTGGTGCGCCGCATCAGCACCACGGGCACCACCGACAGGATCCCCATGAGGGCGGCATAGGGCGCCGAAAAGCCCGACATCAGCGTGCCGATTATAACGACGAGCGGCAGGAACAGGTGCCCGCGCTCCATCAGCACTTGGCCCACCCGCGGCAGGTCGGCCCGCGGCAACCCGCGCAGCCCCTGCTTGCGCGCCTCGAAATGCACCGCGAGGAACACGGCGAGGTAGTAAAGGACGGCGGGCAGGATCGCGAAGGACGCGACCGTCAGATAGCTGACGCCCAGGAATTCGGCCATGACGAAGGCGGCGGCTCCCATGATCGGCGGCATGATCTGACCGCCGGTGGAAGCCACGGATTCCACCGCCCCCGCGAAATGGGCCGGATAGCCGATGCGCTTCATCAGCGGGATCGTGAAGGTGCCGGTGGTCATCACGTTGGCCACCGCCGAGCCCGAGACCGACCCGAAGAGGCCGGAGGTCACCACCGCCACCTTGGCCGGCCCGCCCGCCTGATGACCGGTCAGCGCCAGCGCGAAATCCATGAAGAGCTTGCCGATCCCCATCCGCTCGGCCAGCGCGCCGAAGATGACGAAGAGCACAACGTAGGTCGCCGAGACCTGCGCCGGCGTGCCGAAGAGCGCATCGGTCGTCATGTACTGGTATTCCAGCAGACGGACGATGCGAGTGTTGGTGAAGAACACCTGGTAGCTGAGAAAGGCCAGCGCCGTGATCGGCAGGATCGGCCCGATGGCGCGACGCGTGGCCTCAAGCACGACCAGCATCATCAGGATGGCGAACGCCTGGTCGGTGGCCGAGACCGGCCCGACATAGGCCATCCGGGTGTTGAAGTAGTGCTGCAGGACGATCGGATACGCCGTCGCCGCGACCGAGCCCACAAGGAAGATCCAGTCGAGCGGCCCCGCCCGCCGGTCCCGCCGCCGCGCAAACATCGGCAGCGAGAGGTAGGCCAGAACCAGCGCGAAGCCGAAATGCGTGGCGCGCAGCGTGAAGGCGTTGGGGGGCCCGGCCCAGGCGACGTAGAGGTGGAAGAGGCTCATCGTGACGGCGACGGCCGTGATGACGCGCTTCAGCCACGCTTCCTTGCGCATCCTCGCCTCCTCCTGCCGGGACGGGAGGGGCGGCACCTGGCCGCCCCTCTGGCGCCTACATCTGGACGCCGTTTTCCTCGTAGAAGGCCTTGGCGCCCTCGTGCATCGGAACGCCCACGTCCTGGGCCATGCCCTCGAGCGTGGTGTCCTTCATCGCCGAGGCGATGGCTGCCAGGTCCTGCTTGTTCTCCCACATCTGGGACAGGATGCCCTTGACGACCTCGGGGTCCAGATCGCAACGGGCGACGACATGGGTCGCGTAGCCGACCGCGGTCACGTCCTCGTCCTGGCCGGGATAGCTGCCGGCCGGGATGGTGATCGCGGTGTAGCCCGGATTGATCTCGTTCCGCATCTTTTCGATGAACGCCGGGTCGAGGCTGACGAGGTTGATGTCGCTCGAGTTGGCCAGGTCCATGATCGCCGATGCGGGAACGGTCGTGCCGAGGGTGAAGATCTCCGAGTTGTTGTCCTGCATCAGCGCGACGCCGTCGGAATAGCTGACGTAGTCCACCGCCTCGAGGTCGTCGTATGTCAGGCCGGCCGCTTCCAGCACGGCTCGCGTCACCTGCTCGGCGGTGTTGCCGACGGGCTGGGTGGAAAGGCGATGGCCGGCGAAGTCCTCGGGGCTCTCGATCCCGCTGCCTTCATGGACGACGATCTGGAAATACTGCGGGTAGAGCGTGGCGAGGTTGCAGACGTTGTCGGCCGGCCCCTCGAAGGGCTCGCGACCCTTGATCGCGTCGACCGTCGAGATCGAGTTGGCAAAGCCCAGGTCGGCATCGCCGTTCTGCACGCCTTGCACGTTGGCGACGCCGCCGCCCGGCAGCACCTGGATCGATACGCCGAGCGGCTCGGCCATGCCCTGGATCGCGCCACCCAGCGGATACCACGAGCCGCCCTGCGGGCCGGTCATCAGTCGCAGTTGCTGCGCCGAAGCGGGCACCGCCAGCGCCGTCGCCGCCAGCAGGGCGATCGTTCCGATGGTTCTTGTCATTCCACATCCTCCCTTGATTGTGGCCGCCCCATTGGGGCGCGTGGTCATTCCTGCTGCCCTCCCGGCAGCATGAACTCGGCCCCTGCCCGCCCCGCGATGTCGCGCAGCTGCGCAGCCAGCGCGGCAGGTAGCGGGATGCCGCGGGCCTGCCGCTCGTCCTCGGCGGCATATTCCGGGTCGCCGGCGACGAGGACGGGGGTATCTGGATCGACGGGCGGGGTGGCGCGCAGCCCGTCGCACATCCGCCCCACGTCGCCGGCGAAATCGTCGGCCGAGCCGCGAACCAGCGCCGGGTCGATGGCCAGGACGAAGTGGCCGACGTCGAGCCGCGTGCCGGGCGCCCCCCGCACCGGCGTAAGTGCCGCGCCCGAAAGCGCGCTCGACAGGATCTCGACCATGGTAGCGAGGCCGTAGCCCTTGTGCCCGCCCAGCGGCACCAGGAGCGTGTCTGCCAGCGCCCGCGCGGCGTCGCGCTCGGGCGCGCCGTCGCGGGTCAGCGCCCAGCCCTCGGGCAGAGGACCGCCCCGCACGGTGCGCCAGCTTGATCTTGCCGATCGCCGCCGTCGACGTCGCCATGTCGAGCAGAAACGGCCGCCCGCCCGCGCTCGGCGCGGCGAAGGCCCACGGGTTGGTGCCGAGCCGCGGCTCGAGCCCCCGCGTCGGCACGATCGCCCCGTTCCAGACGGACGAGGTCGAGATGCCGACCAGGCCGCGCTCGGCCAGCCGGCGGGCATAGACGCCCGCGGCGCCGTAATGGTTCGAGTTGCGGATCGCGACCGCGGCCAGGCCGAAGGTCTCGGCGCGCTCGGCCACCATCTCGACCGCCATCATGGTGGGCACGTGACCCAGCCCGCGATCTGCGTCGATCAGTGCGACCGCCGCCTTCTCGTGCACCACCTCGATCTTCGGCGCGACCTCGACCGCGCCCTCGCCGATCTGCCGCTCATAAAGCGGCAGCAGTGCGGCGCCATGCGAGTCGATCCCCATGAGGTCGGCCGCGACCAGAACCTCGGCCGTGGTAGCCGCATGGCCCTGCGACATGCCCCAGGCCGCGAAGATCGCCTCGAGCTGGCGCCGCCAGAGCGGGGCGGGAACGCGCTGCGCCTCGTGATCGCGCGATGCGGTCTCGACAGCCAGGCTCACGCTACTCCCATCCTTCGATCTCCCGTCCCTACTGCGCCCGCTGGCGGACGAGATGTCAATTGCTATCAGCGCCATGCGCGGGTACGGCGCTCGGGCCGCTGCCGCGCTGAGGTCGGTGCCTTTCGCGCCGCCAGATGTAGATGCCGGCCGCGACGATGACCGCGGCGCCCGCCAGCGTCCAGACCGTCGGCGGGGTCGCGAAGACCACGATTCCGGCGATGGTGGCGAAGATGAGCTGCAGATAGACCACCGGTGCGAGGATCGAGGCGTCGGCGAAGCGGTGCGCGATGTTGGCGAGAGAGTGGCCGGTCATGCCGAACGTGCCGATGAAGATCATGACTGCGAAGCCCTGCCAGGTTTCGGGCCAGATCCAGACGTTAAGCGCCAGCGGTGCCAGGCAGGCGGTGGCGATCCCGCTCGACCAGAGCTGGCTGACGGCGTTCGTCTCGGTCCCCGCAAGCCGCCGGGTCAGCACGAAGTAGAGCGAGGCCGAGCTCAGCGCGCCGATCGAGAAGAAGATGGCAGGGTCGGCGCCTGCTCCCCAAGGTTGCACGGCGACGACGACACCGACGAAACCCACTGCGATCGCAGCCAGTCGCCGCGCCCCGATCCGCTCGCCCAGGATCGGCACGCCGAGCAGCGACACCACGATCGGACCCGCGAACATGATCGTGGTGGTCAGCGTGATCGGCAGGTGGCGCAGCGCGAGGAAGTTCAGGACCGTGCTGCCGAACAGGAAGCTCGAGCGCAGGAATTGCAGCCCCGGGCTGTGCGAGCGGAACGCCCCCGCCCCTTCGCGCGGCAGAAAGGCGACGAGCGACAGCACGAAATGGCCGGCATAGCGGGCGAACGCCACCTGCAGCGCCGGCAGCCCGGACAGGATCAGCCATTTGGCCGAGGTGTCGATGCAGGTAAAGCAGACCACGCCAGCCGCCATCAGCCCGAGGCCAAAGGCGGTGCGGTCCTCGCGCGGTGGAGCGGGGCGTGCCAAGCCTCAGCCGGTGGCCCAGCCGCCGTCGATGACGTGGGCCTGCCCGGTGGTGAACGCGGACTCGTCCGAGCCGAGATAGAGGGCCAGCGCCGCGACCTCCTCGGCGGTACCGATCCGGCCCATCGGCTGGCGCGCGACGAAGGCGGCTCGGGCGGTCTCGTAGTCGCCCATGGCGCGCAGACGCTCCTGCAGCGAGGGGACTCGATGGTGCCCGGGCAGATGCAGTTGCACCGGATGCCCTGCGTCACGTAGTCGAGCGCCACCGATTTGGTCATGCCGATAATCGGCGGCCTTGGTCATGCCGTAGAGAAAGCGGTTCGGCGCCGCGATGATCGACGAGCAGACCGAGGATATGTTGACGATCGAACCGCCGCCGCGCGAGACCATGCCCGGCAGCGCAGCCTGCATGGCGTGGAACTGCGAGCGGACGTTGAGGGCGACGGCAAAGTCGAACTCGTCGTCGGTGGCATCGGCGATGGTGCCGTTGTTCACGATGCCGGCGCAGTTGACGAGGATGTCGGCTTCGGCCTCTTCCACGGCCTGACGCAGCGCCGCGCGGTCGGTGACGTCGAGCGCGAAGTGCCGATGGGTCCCTATCCCCTGAAGGCGGGCGCCGTCGATGTCGGTGGCGGTCACCTCGGCCCCCTCGCGGGCGTAGGCCTCCGCGATGGCGCGGCCGATGCCCTGCCCCGCCGCGGTGACGAAGGCGCGCTTTCCGTGCAGTCTCATGATGTGGCTCCGGAGATCGTCGATGTGTCGGGGACCCTGCCCTCCCGGGGCGGGTCGGATGGGGGGCACAATGTGGCGAGGCGGCCCAGCGCGGCGGGGCGGTCGAGCGTGAGGCCGGTATACGCCTCGAACGAGGCAACGGCCATGTGGCGGAAGAGGTCGAAGCCGGTGACGATGCGCGCCCCGGTTGCCGCCACGCCGCGCAGGAACGCCGTCTCGACGGGCGTGTAGACGGCATCGAAAGCCCATCGCGGCCGGACGTCCATTTCGGCGAAGGCGGATCCGGGGTGCGCCGCGGTGCCCAGCGGGGTGGCGTTTACCAGCCCGTCGGCACCGGCCACGACCGCCGGCGCCTCGGCCCGGCCGATCGCGCGCGCCGGCGCCCCGATGCGGCGGGCCAAGGCCGCGGCCCGGTCGGGCTCGGCGTCCCATATCGCGATGTCGGAGGCGCCGAGATCGGCGAGCGCGACGCCGAGGCTGTGGGCGACGCCGCCCGCGCCGGCCATCGCCACGCGGCCCGGTCGCGCCGCGCCCATCCGCTCGCCCCAGGCGCCGAGGAAGCCGTCGTAGTCGGTGTTCGCGGCCATCACCACGTCACCCAGGAGCAGCAGGTTCGCGGCGCCGATCCGCGCGGCCGGACCGTCGCCCGACGCCTCCGCGGCGGCGCGCATCTTGTAGGGATGCGTCACCGAAAGCCCTCGCCACCCCTCAGCCCGCGCGCGGGCCAGCGCCGTCTCGAAGTCCTGCGACGGATCGGCGGCTGTATCGATCAGCGCGAAGTCGAGCCCGATGCCGGCGGACCGGGCCAGCAGTCCGAGCGCCGCGGGAAAGCGCGACGGACCGATGTGACGGCCGACCAGCCCCGCGCGCAGGACGGCGGTCACATCACCGCGCCGATCTGCCAGGGCACGAACTCGTAGTCGCCGAGGCCCTGCGCCTCGGACTTGGTGCGCTCGCCCGAGGCGACGCGCAGCAGCGTCGCGTAGATCTCGCGGCCCACCTCCTCGACGCTCGCCTCGCCGGTCAGGATGCGTCCCGCGTCGATGTCCATGTCCTCGGTCATGCGCCGGTACATCTCGGAGTTGGTCGCGATCTTCATCGACGGGCGACGGCTTGGCGCCGAAGGCCGATCCGCGCCCGGTGGTGAAGGCGACGAGGTTGCAGCCCGACGCGATCTGGCCGGTGACCGAGGCCGGGTCGTAGCCGGGGCTGTCCATGAAGGTGAAGCCTCGCGCCGTCACCGGCTCGGCGTACTTGTAGACGCCGGTCAGCGGCGTGGTGCCGCCCTTGGCCGCCGCGCCCAGCGACTTTTCCAGGATCGTGGTCAGCCCGCCCTTCTTGTTGCCGGGGCGAGGGGTTGTTGTCCATCGAGCCCTTGTTGCGGCGCGGTGTAGTCCTCCCACCAGTCGATGAGAGCTCGACGAGCTTGCGGCCCACCTCTTCGTCCACCGCGCGGCGCGGTCAGCAGGTGCTCGGCGCCGTAGATCTCGGGCGTCTCGGCCAGCACGCCCGTTCCGCCCTGCGCCACCAGCAGGTCGCAGGCATGGCCGAGGGCAGGGTTCGCGGTGATGCCCGACCAGGCGTCCGAGCCGCCGCATTGCAGCGCCACCATCAGCTCCGAGGCCGGGCATTCGCTGCGCCGGGCCTCGTTCACCAGCGGCAGCATCGCCTCGATCTTCTCGATCCCCAGCGCGACGGTCTTCCGAAGCCCGCCCACGTCCTGGATGTTCATCGCCTGGAAGAGGGGGCCCGGCGTCAGCCCGTAGGCCTCGATCAGCCAGTCGATCTGGTTCATCTCGCAGCCGAGGCCCGCCATCAGCACGCCGCCCACGTTGGGGTTGCGGGCATAGCCCCACATCACGCGCTGCAGCGCCTCGAACCCCTCGCCCGACGCCCGCCATGCCGCAGCCGGTGCCGTGCACGAAGGCGGCGACGCCGTCGACATTGGGATAGGCCGCCAGCCGCTCGGGCGTGAAGTGCTGCGGCGATCATCCGCGCGGCCGTCGCCGAGCAGTTCACCGAGGTCAGAACGGCGATGTAGTTGCGCGTGCCCACCCGGCCGCTCTCGCGGCGGTACCCCATGAAGGTATCGCTCGTCTCGGGCTCGGGCGCGGGGCGAAGGTTGGTGGCGAAGGCGTAATCGTGCGCGACGCCGCGGAACTCGAGGTTGTGGGTGTGGACATGGGCGCCCGCGGGGATGTCCTCGGCCGCGTAGCCGATGACCTGGGCGTATTTCAGCACCGGCGCGCCGGCCGCTATCGGTTCGGCCGCCATCTTGTGGCCGCGCGGGATCAGCGTCGTCGCGCCCTCGTCGCCCACGGCCAGCGGGCGCAGCGCGGTGACGACGTTGTCGGCGGGCGAAAGGCGGACGGTGTTCTTGGCAATGCTCATCGGGCGGGAATCGCCTCCTTGCGGTCGGTGGATGTCATGGCCTGCCTCTTACAGGAAGACCGAGACCAGCGGCGGCCAGATCAGCAGCAGCGACAGCGCCAGAAGCTGGATGCCGATGAAGGGCAGGAACCCCTTGAAGATGTCGGTCAGCGAGATGTGCGGCGGCGCCACCGACTTCAGGTAGAACGCCGCCGGCCCGAAGGGGGGCGAGAGAAAGCTCACCTGCATGTTCATGCAGAAGACGACGCCGAACCAGATCGCCACATGGGCCGGGTCGAGCGCGCCGAAGATGCCGATCTCCTCGACCGGCAGACGCAGGATGATCGGCAGGAAGACCGGGATCACCAGCAGCACGATGCCGACCCAGTCCATGAACGCGCCGAGGATCAGGAAGATCACCATCATCACAAGGATGATCGACATGGTCGGCAACTCGGCCCCGACGATGGTCGACGCGATATAGGTGGGCCCGCCGGCGATGGTGTAGGCGCCGGCCAGCGCCGTGGCGCCGATCGTCACCCAGATGATCGTGCCGGTCGAGCGCAGCGTCCGCTTCAGCGCCTCCCACAGCAGGTGCAGGCTCATCTCGCCGCGCAGCGTCGCGATCACGCCCACGGCGATGACGCCCATGCCCGCGGCCTCGGTGATGCCGGTGATGCCGCCGTAGATCGAGCCCAGCACCACGCCGATCACCACCAGCGGCCCGACCAGTCCCTTGCCCATCGACCACGAGCGCCTGAGCCGCTCGCGCCCCATCGCCAGCAGGATCGCCGCAAGCGCCAGTGCCGTCGCGATGCCGAAGCCCAGCGCATAGCCAGGCGTGCCGAAGGCGATGCTGTCGACCCCCTCGGTCGCCACGTTCTGCCCCGTCACCGTCATGAACAGCGCGCGCAGGAAGAGCGCGGCGCAGAACCCGCCGCCGAGCGTCAGCAGGAAGGTCAGGAAGAGAAGCCCCTTCTCGCGGCCCTCCGGCTCGCCCGGCTGCCGCTCCGGCAGGGGCGCCAGCGCCGGGTTCAGCCGGGTACGCACGACGATGTAGACGATGAAGAACGACGCCAGGATGAAGCCCGGCAGGAAGGACGCGGTGAACAGCGCCTTGATCGAGGTTTCGGTGATCAGGCCGTAGATGATCAGCACGATCGAGGGCGGGATCATCGTGCCGAGCGAGCCGCTGGCGCAGATCGTCCCGATGGCGAGGTTCTGGTCGTAGCCGAGGCGCAGCATCTGCGGCAGCGCGATCAGGCCCAGCAGCACCACCTCGCCGCCGATGATCCCCGACATCGCCGCCATGATGACCGCCATGATCGAGGTGACGATGGCGATGCCGCCGCGGGTGCGGCTGAGCCAGACGTTGAGCGAGCTGTACATCTCGCCCGCGATTCCGGATCGCTCCAGCAGGTTCGCCATGAATATGAAGAGCGGGATCGAGATCAGCACGTAGTCGGTCAGCAGGCCGTAGATCCGCTGCGCCAGGATGTTGAGCGGCCCGGTGCCGAAGTTCGAGAACAGGAGCTCGGGCCCGAAGCGCATCACCAGGACGCCGACGGCGAGGACCGCCGAGGCGAAGCCGAGGGGCATCCCGATCGCCAGCAGGACCAGCATCGAGATGAGGAGGATCGTCGAGATGGTGCCGATGTCGAACATCAGTCGTGCCGCCCCTCTTCGTGCTGGTGCCGGGCCGACAGGATGATGTCGTCCACCTCACTTTCATCGACCATGCCGTGAACCTCGGCCGCCTTGTTCCAGTCGGCGATCAGGTTCGCGATCGCCTGCAGCGCCACCAGTGTCACCGTCAGCAGGATCATCGGCTTGAGCGTGGCGGGGATCGGCGGGTCGAAGGCGGTCCCGAAGGTTTCCCACCGCAGGAACTTGTCGTGCGCCTCGTTCCATCCGCCCCAGATGATGGCGGCGGCAAAGACCGCTATCAGCAGCGTCGAGACGGTGTCGCAGGCCCGCTGCGCCCCGCGGGGCAGCAGATCGTAGAGCAGGTAGATGCGGATGTGGTTGCGCTGCTGCATCGAGTAGAGGCCGGCCAGCAGGAACACGAAGCCTGCCATCCAGAGCGACAGTTCGTTGGCCCAGAGGGTCGGCCGCTCGAACACGTAGCGCAGAAGCACCTCGTAGAACATCACCGAGACCAGGATCACCACGAGGAGCATCGTGACGCGGCCGAGAAACAGGCTGACCCGGTCGAAGCCGGTCGCCGGCGGCACCTCGCCATGGGTGGCGCCCGCCGAGCGTACGCCCAGGACCAGCGCGACCAGGGCACCGACCAGGAAGGCCAGGTCGACAGGTCCCGCCCCTTGATACTGCGAGTTCAGGTTGTCGTTCGCCAGGCCCATCAGGACGATGAAGCGCGGAAAGTACCAGGCGAGCCAGCCGAGGCAGATGATGAAGACCGCGGGCCAGAGCGACCTCCGCAGCGTCGTCCGCGCCCCGTCGCGCGGCGGTTCCGTTCGGGGTGCATCGCTCATCTCGGACCACTCCCTGCGGCGAGACGCATCGCCCGGCGCGGGCGCCGGTCCATGCCGGCGTCCGCCCGTGTTTATGGATGCCCTGTAGGGCCCGTCAGTCCTTGATCAGGCCGAGCTGCTTCATGAAGGCGATGTGGCTGTCGACCAGCGCCTTCGCCTCGGGCGTCTTGGTGGCCCAGTCAGCCCAGGCCGTCTGCGCCGCCTCGCGGAACGTCGCCCGATCCTCGTCGGACCAGTCGTAGAGGGTCACGCCCTGCTCGCGCAGTTCCGCCGCCGCCTGGTTGTTGGCGACCTCGAAGGTCAGCGCGGTCTGGAAGGCGAGCTTCTGCATCGCGGTGTCGATGATCCGCTTCTGCTGGTCGGTCAGGCTGTCCCACTTGTCCTTGCGGCAGGCCAGGTGGTCGGACGGCATCGAGTGAAAGCCCGGATAGGTGGCGTGCTTGACGATGTCGTAGAGCCCGAGACCCTGGTTGTTGGCCAGCCCGCTCGCGTCGGCGCCGTCGACGATCCCGGTCTCGAGCGCGGTGAACACCTCGGTGAAGTCCATCACCACGGGGCTTGCGCCGAGGTTGGCAAAGATCTCGGTCTCCATCCCCGGCGGCGAGCGGAACTTCCAGTCCTTGAGGTCGTCTGGGCCGGCGAGCGGCTTGGACGAGGACATCGATTCCTGCCCGTAGATCCACCACCCGATCAGCTCCATCCCGTACTCGTTGTAGAGCTGGTTGGCCGCCTCGAAGCCGCCGTTGTAGAGCCAGGCGTATTGCTGCCAGGGCGTGTCGTAGCCGCCCATGATGTCGCCCACGAACTGGAAGGCGGGGTTCTTGCCGGTCTGATAGGCACCGCCGGTCATGTCGCAGTCGAGGATGCCGTTGGCCGCGGCATCGAACGTCTCGACCGACTTCACGACCGACGACGAGTAGAACATCTCGATCTCGATGTCGCCGCCCGACATGGTCTGGACGTCGTCGACGAACTGCGCCGCCAACTTGCCCGACACGGTCTCGGGGGCGTAGTGCGTCTGGATCCGCAGCGTCTCGGCCTGCGCGGCGCCGGCAAGCGCCGCGGTCGCGACCGCCAGCATCAGCATTTGACGTGGTTTCATCATCTTCCTCCCGTTGGTGCGGGGGCGCGTGGCTGTTGACCGCCTCTTGGCGCCCCTCTGCCCGGTCACGCTAAGCAAGTCGCCCTCGCGAGGCAATCGGTTCTGGTATACCAAATTCGCCGCACCCGCCGCGCACGCACGTTTTGCGGGGGTGACGGCGGCGCGGCGACGCGGCAGGGTTGCCCGATGAACGATCCCACATTGCCCGAACGGATCGCCGATCGCCTGCGCCGCGACATCCTGCGCGGCGAACTGGCGCCCGGCGCCTCGATCAAGGAACGTGACAGCGCGGCCGCGCTCGGCGTCAGCCGCACCCCCCTGCGCGAGGCGACGCGGATCCTCGCCACGGAAGGGCTCGTCGTCCTGCGGCCGGCCCGCAGCCCGGTGGTGGCGGACCCGTCGCTGAAGGAAGTGTCGGACGCGATCGTGGTTCTGCGAGCGCTCGAGACGCTGTCGGGCCGCCTCGCCTGCGAGGTCGCCACCGAGGCCGATCTGGCCGAGATCCGCAGCCTGCACGAGAAGATGATCGCCGGCTACGACCGGCTCGACCCGCTCGACCTCTTCGAGATCGACATGGCGTTCCACCTGGCGATCGTGCGCGCGGCCCACAACCCGACCCTGGCCGAGACACACCGCACGTATCTCGCCCGGCTCTGGCGGGTGCGCTACCTTTCGGCGATCCAGCGCCGCTCACGCGAGCGGGTCCTGGCGCAGCACGGGGCGATGCTCGACGGGTTCGCCAGGCGCGACGCCGAGGCTGTGGCGGCCGAAATCGACCGGCACCTCGCGCAGTTCCTGGACGCGGTCGAGCGTCTCTATGCCGAGCGCGAAACGGCCGCGGCAGACACCCGGCACAAGGCCGGATCGGGATGAGGTCCTGCGCCGCAAGATCGCATGGGCAGCCCCAAGCGGCCGCTCCTGCGGGGGTCTCTCGCTGAGGCTGTCTGCCTAGGCCACCGGCGTCGGCAACGGCTCTCCGGCGAAGAAGGCGGCGATGTTGTCGCGCTGCAGCCGGCCCATCGCGCGGCGGGTCTCACCCGTGGCCGACGCGATGTGCGGCAATGCCAGCACGTTGCCGAGCTTCAGGAACCGAGGGTCGATGTCGGGCTCGCCCCGGAACACGTCGAGCGCCGCGCCGCCCAGGCGCCCCCCTTCGAGTGCCTCGATCATCGCCCGCTCGTCGATGGTGGACCCCCGCGAGATGTTCACGATGATGCCGTGTGGCCCGAGCGCCTCGATCGCCTCGGCCGAGACGTAGCCCTCGGTTGCCGGCCCGCCCACCAGCGCGACGATCAGGAAGTCGACTTCGCGCGCCATGCCGACGAGGTCGGCGTGATAGGTCCAGCCCGGCGTCGGCTTCTCGGCGCGCGAATGGTAGTGGATCTCCATCTTGAAGGCCGCCAGACGGTCGGCGATCTCGCGCCCGATCCGGCCCAGCCCGACGATCCCCGCGCGTCCGCCGCTGACCTTGCGCGCCAGCGGCGGCGGCCCCTCGGCCGACCAGCGTCCCGCGCGCAGCCACTCCACGGCAGGCACCATCTCGCGCGCCTGTGCGATCAGCAGCGCCACCGCCAGGTCGGCCACGTCGTCGCTCAGCACATCGGGCGTGTTGGTGACCCGGATGCCGCGCGCCTCGGCCGCCGCCACGTCGACGGCATCGTACCCGACGCCGTAATTCGCGATCAGCC
The DNA here is from genome assembly GCA_963773475.1 of uncultured Alphaproteobacteria bacterium. GTDB lineage: Bacteria > Pseudomonadota > Alphaproteobacteria > Rhodobacterales > Rhodobacteraceae > Roseitranquillus. The sequence continues at coordinate 139,831 of CAVZBD010000009.1, forward strand.
CCAGTTGCGGCATGCGGTCCATGTGGGCGCCGGTGAACGGACGGTGCCCCTGGAAGGCCACGACGCGTCCCCGCGACAACACCTCGTCCGGCAGATCGGCCAGCTCGTCGGTGGTCGGGATCACGTGAAGGTCATAGTCGGTCCGCATCGGCTCGATGTCCCATTCGCGGTACCCGCCGATGGCGATCAGCGTCTCCATTCGCTCTTCCCTCAATTCGTTTCCGTATAGGCGGCGAGCCAGCCGAGCCCCGCCTCGGTCGAGCCGTTCCTGGGGCGGTACTCGGCGCCGATCGGGGCCGTGTAGCCGGCCGCCCGGATCGCGGCGATCACGTTGGGATAGTCGACCTCGCCCCTGTCGGGCTCGCCCCGGTCGGGAACGGCGGCGATCTGTACATGGCCGACCAGCGGCTGATGTGCCTCGAAGCGGCGGATCAGGTCGCCCTGCGCGATCTGCACGTGGTAGACAATCGTACATGATCCGCAAGTTGTCCCGCCCCAGCGTGGCGATGATGTCGGCAGCGTGCTCGACGCGGCTCAGGTGGTAGCCCGGCGCGTCGCGCTGGTTGATCGGCTCGATCAGGATGGCGAGATCGCCGCCCGCCCGGTCGCAGGCGTGGGCGAGGTTTGCTCGGAAAGTCGCCTCGGCCGGCGCGCCGCCGCCCGACCTGCCGGCCATGACGTGGACCGACCCGGCCCCGACTGCGCGCGCATAGTCGATGGCCTGGTCGATCGCCGCCCGCGCCTCGGCCTCGCGGCCGGGCAACGCGGCCAGTCCGAAATCCCCCGCCGTCACGTTGCCGCGCACCGTGTTGAGGCCCAGCATCGGCAGCCCCGTCTCGTCCAGCGCGGCGCGGACCTCGGCCACCGGCGTGTCGTAAGGGAAGTGGCATTCGACCGCGGAGAAACCCGCGCGGCCGGCGGCGCGGATCGCCTCCGGCAGAGGCCGATCGGTGAACAGAAAGCCGAGATTGGCCGAGAACATCACTCCCACTCCACTGCAAAGGTCGAGACGAGGTCGGCGATCTGCCCGCGGCGTCAGCCCGACGGCGCCGGTGCCGCGCAGCATCAGGGCCAGCTTTGCTGTCTCTTCGAGCTCCTCGATGGCGTGGACGGCGGCGTCCAGGTCGCGCCCCGCCACTACCGGCCCGTGATTGGCCAGCACCACCGCCGAACGCCGGCCGTCGAGCGCCCGCACCGCCTCGCCCATGGCCGGGTCGCCGGGGCGGAAGTAGGGCAGAAGCCTAACCTTGCCGAGCCGCATGATCGAGTAGGCGGTGAGTGGCGGCAGCATGTTCTCGGGGTCGGTGTCGGGCAGCATCGACAGCGCCACCGAGTGGGTCGAATGCAGATGCACCACCGCCCCCGCCCCCGTGCGCGTCTCGTGGAAGGCGGCGTGCAGCGGCATCTCCTTTGTCGGCGGATCGCCGTCCACGTGGCGGCCGGCGGCGTCGATGCGCGACAGGCGGGCGGGATCGAGCCGCCCGAAGCTGGCGCCGGTCGGCGTGACCAGCATGCCCCCGTCTTCGGTCCGGGCCGAGATGTTGCCCGATGCGCCGCCGGTCAGCCCGCGCTCGAAGATCGAAGCGGCGTGTCGGCAGATCGCCTCGCGCAGACGGGAGTCGCTGTCCCGCGCGCTCATTGCCGGCCCTCCAGAACGGCATCGGCCTTGGCGAAGAAGTCCTGGGCGCCGAAATTGCCCGACTTCAGCGCCAGGACCAGATCGTCGCCCGCGCGCAGGGCGGGCACGCCCGGATCGATCTCGGGACCGATGGCGAGCTGCGGCGGTGCCAGTGCCTCGACCACCGCCCCCGAGGTCTCGCCGCCCGCAACTGTCAGGCGGGTGACGCCGCCTGCGACCAGCGCCCGCGCGAGCCCGGCAAAGAAGCTTTCGAGCGCCTCGGCGAGGGCGGCGGCGCCGTGGCGCGACTGCGCCGCGCGAACCGCCTCGGGGTCGGCCGACGAGGTGACGAGCGGCAGCCCCTCCTGCGCCAGCGCCCAGGCCGCCGCATCCTCGGCCGTGATGCCGCCCGCCATCAGCGCGTCGGGCGCCACCTCGAAGGTGGGGCCTGCGTGCCGTGCCACCTGCGTTCGTGTCGCCGCCGAGCACGAACCCGCGAGCGCCGCGCCGCGCCCGGCCTGCCCCGCCCAGCCGCCGGCCGCGCCGGAAAGCCGGTCGGCGAAAGTTCGCGGGCAGGCCCAGCGCGATACCCGATCCGCCGGTGACGAGCGGAAGCCCGGCTGCCGCGGCGCCCAGCGCCAGCAGGTTGGCGTCATCGATAGCGTCCGCCACGATCAGCCGGTGGCCCTTGCCATCCTCCTCGGCAAGCCGCCGGGCGATGGCCTCGCGGCCCTGTCGCACCACGGTGGCGGGGACGTGGCCGATGGTGCCGCGCGATTGGCGGGCCAGCCAGCGGCGCAGGTCGGGGTCGGTCATCGGCGTCAGGGGATGGTTCTCCATCCCGCTCTCGCTCAGATAGCCGGTCGCCGACGAAGAGGTGGCCCTGGTAGACCGAGCGGCCCGTCGCCGGAAAGGCCGGGCAGACCAGGACCCGCCGCGCGCCCAGCGCATCGGCCAGGGCCTCGGCCACCGGGCCGATATTGCCCTCGGGGGTGGAATCGAAGGTCGAGCAGTACTTGAAGAGGATCTGTTCGGCGCCCTGTGCGCGCAGCCAGTCGAGCGCGGCGAGCGACTGTCGTACCGCCTCTGGCGCCGGGATCGAGCGCGACTTGAGCGCCACGATGCCGGCCTCGACCTCGGGGGCGGCGGGGCGGTCGGGGACGCCCACGTACTGGACGGTGACCATCCCCGCCCGAGTCAGCGTGTTGCCGAGGTCGCTCGACCCGGTGAAGTCGTCGCCGATGCAGCCGATGAGCATCAGCCGTCGCCGGGAAGGGCGAGACCCGCGGCGCGGGCATAGACACGGGTGACGGCTGCGTCGTCCACGCCGCCGTCGCCTGCGTCCGAGGCGGCGCGGAACTGCGCCAGCGCCGCCTCGGCCATCGGCACAGGCAGGCCGGCGCGCTCGGCGATCGCGGCGACGATGCCCAGGTCCTTGGGCCAGATGTCGACCGCCGAGCGTGGCGTGTAATCGCCCGCCAGGACGTGCGGCGCGCGGTTCTGGAACATCCACGAGTTGCCCGCCGAGACGCCGATGACCTCGACGACGCGGTCGAGGTCGAGACCCTGCGACAGCGCAAAGGCCAGCGCCTCGCCCATGACCGCAATGTGCACCCCGGCGAGAAGCTGGTTCACCGCCTTCATCGCAGAGCCGGCGCCGGCCTCGCGCCCGAGGTCGTGGACCGTCTGCGCCATCGCGTCGAGCGCCGGCGCCGCGCGGGCGAACGCCTCCTCGGGGCCCGCCGCCATGATCGAAAGCTCGCCCGCCTCGGCTCGCGCCGCGCCGCCCGAGATCGGCGCATCGAGATAGAGCAGGTCGCGCGCGGCGGCCTCGGCGGCCATCTCGCGCGCGAAGTCCGGCGGCACGGTGGCGCACGAGACGATCACGCCGCCTCGGGGCCATGTGCTGCGCGCAGCCGTCGGCGCCGAACAGGACGGTGCGCGTCTGATCGGCGTTCAGGACCACCGATATGACGATGCCGCTGGCGTCGGCGGCCTGGGCGAGGGTTGCCGACTTTCCACCCTCGGCCTCGAGGGTGGTAACCCGCGCCGGGTCCAGGTCGACGCCGAAGACCGCGTGGCCGGCCCGCAGGAGCGCGCGCGCCATCCCCAGACCCATCGACCCCAGGCCGATCACCGTGACCGTCTGCTGCGCCACCTGCCGCCCCCCTTCGCTCGCCCGAGCGACGGTCCCACCCGGCCCCGCACCTGTCAACACGCCCAGCCGTCGGATCCGGCGGAGCGCCTTCGGCGCAAGCCTTCTGGCACTTCGTGCGGGATTCGGCGCGTCCGGCCCGTTTGCGCGTCAGCCTCGAAGTGTGCGCTCGAAGTCGCCGTCGAAGCCGTCTGAGCCGAAGCCGCCGCCCTGAAGCAGGTCGGCCACCGCATCGTCCGGTAGCGCCGCCTGCCGCTCGAGCGCATGGGCACGATGGTCCTCGGCGCGGTGCACGGGGCGATAGCCGAGCGCGAAGGCGGGTCGGTTGTCCCACCAGGCCCTGGCGTTGTCAGACGCGCCGAAGACCACCGCATTGTGCAGCCACGGATGCTCGAGACCGATGGTAACCAGCTGGAAGAGGTCCTCGGGGTGGATCCAGATCGACAGCCGCCGCAGGTCGGCCGGACGGTCGTCGACGTTGCCGATGCGGATCGACAGGCAGCGCATCCCGTGCTTGTCGGCGTAGAGCGCGCACAGCGCCTCGCCGAAGACCTTGGAAAGCCCGTAGAGGCTGTCCGGCCGCGCCGGGTCGCGGACGCCGATGCGAGCGGCGCGCGGGTACATGCCGATCGCATGGTTCGACGAGGCGAAGACGAACCGCGTCACCCCGGCGGCGTGGGCGGCCTGCATCAGCGTCATCAGGCCGTTGACGTTCGAAGCCTCTACCGTCGGCCAGCCAGCCTCGACCGGCTGGCCGCCCAGATGGACGATACCGTCGACGCCCTCACACGCGGCGGCCATCGCGGCGGCATCGGTCAGCTCGCCGCCGCGAAAGCTCTCGTTCTGCGCCAGATCGGCGATCTCCACCCGGTCGCTCAGCACCAGGTGATCGTATCGGGCGGCGAGCATCGGGCGCAGGCGCGAACCCACGTCGCCGGCGGCGCCCGTCAGCAGGATGGTCTTCGTCATCGCGCAAATCCCCTTCAGTAGATCGCCGGCTCGTCCACCGGGGCGCCGAAGGCGGTTTCGAGGAAGTCGAAGTCGCAGCCTTCGTGGGCCTGGCGCATGTGCCGAGCCGCCATCCAGCCGTACCCGCGCCCGTAGCGGGGCGGCGGCAATACCAGGTCGATGCGCCGCCGCTCGAGTTCGTCGGGGGCGACCTGCATCTCGATCCGCCGCGCGGGCACGTCGACGCTGACGATGTCGCCGGTACGCAGGAGCGCCAGCGGCCCGCCCACGTGCGACTCGGGCGAGACGTGCAGGATGCAGGCGCCGTAGCTCGTCCCGCTCATCCTGGCATCCGAGATGCGGACCATGTCGCGCACCCCCTCGCGCACCAGCCGGACCGGGATCGGCAGCATTCCCCATTCCGGCATCCCGGGGCCGCCGAGCGGCCCCGCGTTGCGCAGGACCAGCACGTGGTCGGGCGTAACGTCGAGATCGGGATCGTCGGTCGCGGCCTTGAGCTCGGCATAGCTGTCGAAGACCAGCGCGGGGCCGGAATGGACCTGAAGGTGCGGCGCACAGGCCGACGGCTTGATGACGCAGCCGTCCGGCGCAAGGTTGCCGCGCAGAACCGCCAGCGCGCCCTCGTCGTAGATCGCGCGGTCGACGGGACGAATCACGTCGTCGTCGTAGACCTCGGCGCGTTCCAGCACCTCGGCGAGCCGCTCGCCCGAGGCCATGAGGCACGAGGTGTCGAGCCGATCTTCGAGGCGCTTCCAGAGGCCGGGCAGGCCGCCGGCGTAGAAAAAGTCCTCCATCAGGTAGCGGTCGCCCGAGGGGCGGATGTTGGCCAGCACCGGGGTTGTCCGGCTGGCGCGGTCGAAGTCGTCGAGCGTGACATCGTGACCCGCGCGCCGGGCCATCGCAATCAGATGGATGATGGCGTTGGTCGAGCAGCCCATCGCCATAGCCACGGTAATGGCGTTGTCGAAGGCGGGCCGCGTCAGCAGCCGGTCGGGCGTCAGGTCATCCCACACCATCTCGACGATGCGCCGCCCGCAGGCCGCGCTCATCCGCTGGTGCCCGCTGTCGGCGGCGGGCACCGACGAGGCGCCGGGCAGGCAGAGGCCCAGCGTGTCGGCGATGGCGGTCATCGTGCTGGCGGTGCCCATGGTCATGCAATGGCCGTAGGAGCGGGCGATGCCGCCCTCGATCTCGACCCACTCGCGGTCGCTGATCTTGCCGGCGCGCCGCTCGTCCCAGAACTTCCAGGTGTCGGAGCCCGAGCCCAGCACCCGGCCCTTCCAGTTGCCGCGCAGCATCGGCCCCGCCGGCAGGTAGAGGAACGGCAGACCGGCGCTGATAGCGCCCATGACGAGGCCCGGCGTGGTCTTGTCACAGCCGCCCATCAGCACCACGCCGTCGATGGGGTGCGAGCGGATCAGTTCCTCGGTCTCCATCGCCAGGAAGTTGCGGTAGAGCATCGTCGTGGGCTTGACGAAGTTCTCGGCCAGGCTGATCGCCGGCAGTTCGAGCGGAAAGCCCCCCGCCTGCAGGATGCCGCGCTTCACCCACTCGGCCCGCTCGCGGAAATGGGCGTGGCAGGGATTGATGTCGGACCAAGTGTTGACGATGGCGATGACGGGCTTGCCGCGCCAGTCCTCGGGCGCGTAGCCCATCTGCATCGCGCGGCTGCGGTGGCCGAAGCCGCGCAGGTCGTCATGCCCGAACCAGCGCGCGCTCCGCAGTTCCTCGGCTTTCTTGCCCATGGCTGCCCTCCCCGGCCGTCGCCGCCCTTTGTGCCGCCGCCGGGGCCCGGCGTCAAAGCTTGCCGGACGTTGACGCGGCCGTCACCGCTCCGCAGGATCGCGCTCCAAGAGAAACCCGAGCGGAGCTACAGGCGATGGCCACGTCCACCACGATCGAGGCATTGCGCCATGTCAGCTGCGCGACGCTGACCACGGCGATGTTCAAGCGCGGCTTCCGCAATGTGTTCCTGCAGGGCGTGCACCGGATCACGCCGGGGCCGAACATGGTGGGCTTCGCCTACACGCTGCGCACCATTCCCGCGCGCGAGGACATCGACACGCTGGACGTCTTTCGCGACCACACGAACCCGCAGCGCAAGGCAATCGAGGAATGCCCCGCGGGCGCGGTCTTCGTGGTCGACAGCCGGGGCGACGCGCGGGCGGCCTCGCTGGGCGGCATCCTCGCCACCCGCCTGATGCGGCGAGGCTGCGCGGGCATCGTCACCGACGGCGGCTATCGCGACACGCCGGGGATCGCGCAGCTGGAGATGCCCGCGTACCATTCGCGGCCGAGCGCGCCCACGAACCTGACGCTGCACCACCCGGTCGCCATCAACGATCCGATCGCCTGCGGTGGGGTCGCGATCTATCCGGGCGACATCCTGGTGGGCGATGGCGAGGGCGTGGTCTGCTTGCCCGCCCACCTTGCCGATGAGGTCGCCGCCGAGGCCGCGGAGATGACCGTCTTCGAGGATTTCGTCGAGGAGCGGGTGGACGAGGGTGCGTCGACCTTCGGCCTCTATCCGCCGACCGACCCCGAGACGCAGACGCTCTTCGCCGACTGGCGCCGCAGCAAGGGCCGCTGAGGCGGGGCGCGGGCCGCTCGCTGCAGGTCCGTCTTCGCCACTCGGGAATGCGGCGCGAGGCGGGCGCCCGGCCTGCGGCGGATCATGGCGGGCCATTGAGGTCGGCGCCGCGTTCCGGGTAGGGTCTGGGCGCTTGCCCCGGTCCGCCGATGCGGACGGGACGCCGCGCCATCCGAACGGGAGACACCACCATGCTCGACGCGCCCAGCTTCAAGCCGCACGGCCGCCACCTGATCGCCGGCGAATGGGTCGCCGGCACGCGCACCTTCGCCTCGGACCCGGCGCACGGACCTGCCTTCGACTTTTCGGTCGGTATGCCCGAACATGTCGACGCCGCCGCCCGCGCCGCCGAGGAGGCGTTCTGGATCTACGGCTATTCCCCGCGTGAGGAACGGGCCCGTTTTCTCGAGGCGATCGCGGACGAGATCGACGCCCGCGGCGAACAGATCACCGAGATCGGCACTTCGGAAAGCGGCCTGCCCCAGGCGCGGCTCGAGGGCGAGCGCGCGCGCACGACCGGTCAGCTCCGCCTTTTCGCCAGCCACATCCGCGACGGAGCCTATCTGGACCGGCGGCACGACACGGCCCTGCCCGATCGTCAGCCGCTGCCCCGCCCCGACCTGAAGATGGTCCAGCGCCCGATCGGCCCCGTCGCCGTCTTCGGTGCTTCGAACTTCCCGCTGGCCTTCTCAACCGCCGGCGGCGACACGGCGGCGGCACTGGCGGCCGGCTGCCCGGTCGTGGTCAAGGGTCACAGCGCCCATCCCGGCACCGGCGAAATCGTGGCCGAGGCGCTGCACGCCGCCATCCAGTCGTGCGGAATGCCCGCGGGCGTCTTCAGCCTGATCCAGGGCGGCACGCGCGAGACAGGGCAGGCGCTGGTGCAGCACCCGCTGATCAAGGCGGTCGGTTTCACCGGCTCGCTGGCGGGGGGCCGCGCGCTCTATGACCTCTGCGCCCAGCGGCCCGAGCCGATCCCGTTCTTCGGCGAGCTGGGCTCGGTCAACCCGATGTTCCTCATGCCGCGTGCGGTCGCCGCGCGTGGCGCCGAGATCGCCCAGGGCTGGACCGGCTCGCTGACCATGGGGGCGGGCCAGTTCTGCACCAATCCCGGTATCGCCGTGCTGATTGCCGGCCCCGAAGCCGATGCCTTCGCCGAGGCGGCGACGGCGGCACTGGGCGAGGTCGGACCGCAGGTGATGCTGACCGCCGGCATCGCCGAGGCATACCGCTCGGGGCGCAAGACCGTCGCCGGATCGAAGGGGGTGCGCGAGCTGCTGACGACCTCGTGCGAGGCCCGCAACGCGACGCCCTACCTTTACGAGGTCGACGCCGCGGCGTGGCTTGCCGACGAGGAGCTGGGCGAAGAGGTGTTCGGGCCGCTTGGCCTGATCGTGCGGGCCGCCGACATGGACGAGATGGAGGCGGTCGCCCGCTCGCTGCGCGGGCAGCTGACCTGCACGCTGCATCTCGACGAGGGCGACACCGGGGACGCCGCCCGCCTCGCCACGATCCTCGAGCGCAAGGCGGGTCGGCTTCTGGCAAATGGCTTCCCGACCGGGGTCGAGGTGGCCGACGCGATGGTGCACGGCGGCCCCTATCCCGCCTCGACCAACTTCGGCCACACCTCGGTCGGCACGCTCTCGATCCGGCGCTTCCTGCGGCCGGTCTGCTTCCAGAACTGGCCCGACGCGCTGCTGCCCGGCGACCTCGCCTGAGGTCCGCTCTCCCGGCAAGCGGGAGAGCGGCCACGCCTGTCGTGGAGGATCCGGACGCAGCAGCCGGTTTCCTTCCCCGAGGCCGTTCCGGCACGCATTACGACCGAAACCGGGCTGCGTCGCGGCCTCGTCTCCTGGTCCGCGGCGGAACCGGGAGAGGCTTGCCGGAGTACCGCCCCGACCCGGCAAGGGGCCGCTCGCGGGCCGCATCGCGCCTCAGCGGGCGGGCATGTCGTCCTCGACATAGGCGCGCACGATTTCCTCGCAGCTCCCGTCGGCGGTCAGCCCAAGGGCCTGCGCCTTCGCGGGGCGGTAGTCGTAGCGCCACGTCTCGACGATGCGGCGGATTTCGGGCTGGTCCTCCCACCTGATGCGGGTGGCGGGCTCGGGGCCGGCCACGGCGGTCATCGCGTCGACCATCTGCCGGATCGACGCCGTGAGACCTGGCATCGACATGCAGCGGCTCGGCCCCAGTTCGCCGGCGTCGATCTCGGCGCCACGGATCAGGTTCTCGACGCAGCGCCGCGGCGACAGGTAGTAGTGCAGGTAGCCCTCGTCGACGGGGCAGACCGCCTCCTCGCCCGACAGCGGCTCGCGGATGATCGACGACATGAAGGACGAGGCGGCGCGGTTGGGCTTGCCCGGCCTAACCGCGATCGTCGGCAGCCGGAAGCCGCGCCCGTCGATGAAGCCGCGGCGCGAATAGTCGTTGAGCAGAAGCTCACCGATCGCCTTCTGGGTGCCGTACGAGCTCTGCGGATTGGGGATCGTCCAGTCCTCGATCGGGTCGGGCACGTCGCCACCGAAAACCGCCAGCGACGAGGTGAAGACCACGACCGGACAGGTGCCCAGGGCGCGGCACCGCTCGAGCACGTTCAGGATGCCGAAGAGGTTCACCTGCATGCCGGCCTCGAAATCGGCTTCGGCATGGGACGAGACGACGCCTGCGAGCAGGAAGATCACGTCGACGTCCGCGCCGATCAGCGCGTCGACGCCGGCGCGGTCGGTGATGTCGCAGGCAACGGTCTCGACCTTGAATCCGGCCTCGACGGCGGGCGGCACGTCCAGGTCTGCCAGCACCAGCCGGTCGATGGCGCGCTCGCGCAGCCGCCCGCGGTCGGCCAGACGGCGGGCGAGCTTCTGGCCGATGAAGCCGCCGCCGCCGATGATCAGGACGTTCATTCCCTGTTCCCCTTGCCCATTGTCGGGATGCGGGCGGCGATCCTGTCGCCGCCCGGCACGCGCCTCAGCCCTCGTCGCCGCCGAGGCCGATCCGGTCGATGAACGCCTTGTGGCTGTCGACGATCTTGCGGGTCTCGGGCGTCTTGGCGGCCCATTCCTCCCACGCCTTCCGGGCGGCGGCGCGGAACACCGCGCGGTCCTCGGCCGACCAGTCGTAGATGGTCACGCCCTGCTCAGGCAGCGTCAGCCAGCGCCTCGCCGTTCTCGACCAGCGTCAGCATCATCAGGTCGAGCGCCAGCACCTTCTCGGCCGCCGTGATGATTGCGCGATGCGCCTCGGGCATCGCCTCCCACTTGTCGGTGCGGCAGGCGAGATGGTCGGACGACATCGAGTGGAAGCCCGGATAGGTCGTGTGCTTGGCGATGTCGTAGATGCCGAGGCCAACGTTATTGGCCAGCGACGAGGCGTCGGCGCCGTCGATGATCCCGGTTTCGAGCGCGGTGAAGATCTCGGTGAAGTCCATCACCACCGGCTTGGCGCCGAGCGAGGCGAAGATCTCGCTTTCCATCCCCGGGGGCGAGCGGAACTTGAAGTTCTCCAGGTCCGCCGGACCGGCGATCGGCCGGGTGGAGTTCAGCGATTCCTGCCCGCCCACATGGGCGCCGACGAAGGTCATGCCGTGCGCGTTGTAAAGCTCGTTGATGACCTCCTCGCCGCCGCCGTATTCGATCCAGGCGAGGTATTGCAGCGGCGTGTCGTAGCCGCCCATCGTGTCGGCGACGAACTGGAACGCCGGGTTCTTGCCGGTCTGATAGCTGCCGTTCGTCATGTCGCAGTCGAGGATGCCGCTGGCCGCCGCGTCGAAGGTCTCGGCCGACTTCACCACAGCCGCCGAGTAGAACATCTCGATCTGGATCTCGCCGTCCGACATGGTGTGGACGTTGTCGACGAACTCGGCGATCAGGCGGCCCGACGTCGATTCCGGGGCCTGATGGTTCTGGATCCTGAGCGTCGTCGTCTCCTGCGCCATTGCGGCGCCGGCGGCCAGCGCGGCCCCGGCGCAGGCGGCCAGGATCCTGGGTGTCTTTCTCATCGTACCCTCCCTTGGGTTATGATTATTTGTTGGACGAGCGGCGGCGATCCATCATCCCCGCCCGACCATCATGAAACCTCCACCAGCGCCCCCCGCGCCTGAACCACCCGCGCCGACAGCGCCATCGCCGCCTCGGCCGCGTTGCGCAGCCCCTCGCCCTGCATCAGGGCGCAGAGGAACGCGGCGTTGAATGCGTCGCCCGCAGCGGTCGTGTCGACCAGACGCGGCGCCGGAACCGGGTCGAGGCGGAGTGCGCCCTCGGCCGCGCTCCACACCTGCAGCGGCCCGGCCCCGTTCTTGACCACGACGGTGCTCGCGCCGGCCTGACGGTATCGGCTCATCGTCTCCTCGGGGGAGGTATCGCCGAATGTGCCGGCCTCGTCCTCGAACGAGGGCAGCGCGCAATCGGCCACCGCGGCTGCCCGGGCGACGGCTTCGCGCATCTCGCCCACGTCGCGCCAGAGCCGCGCGCGCAGATTGCTGTCGAAGGCGATGAGCGTTCCCGCGGCACGGGCGCGGTCCATCGCCGCGCAGAGCGCCGCCCGCCCCGCCTCGGGCAGGATGGCCAGCGTGATGCCCGAGAAGAGCGCCACTCGCGCCCCCTCCAGCATCCGGTCGAGGGCGTCGGCATCGTCGGCCAGCCGCCGCGCCGCCGACTGGCCGCGCCAGTAGTCGAAGCTGCGCTCGCCCCCGCTCAGCCGGATGAGGTAGAGGCCGACGGTGCGGTCGCCCAGGCGGCGGATGGCGCCAGTCTCGATGTCCGCGCCTTCCATGAACGCCAGCATCTCGTCCGATGTGGCGTCGGTGCCGACGCAGGTGCCGTAGCCGACGCTGATGTCCGGCGGCAACAGCCGGCGCGCGTACCAGGCCGAGTTGAACGTGTCGCCCGCATAGCCGAGGCGGAAGAGCCCCTCGCCCGCCGGCGCCAGTTCGACCATGCACTCGCCTATGGCGACGAAGTCGCTCACAGCAGGCCGCGCCCGGCCAGGTTGCGCATCAGCGCGGCGGTGCCGAACGTCCATTCCGGGCACTCGGTCGAGAGCCGCACCACGTTCCGCAGCGCCCCCAGCCGCGGCTCGGAGATCGTCACCACGTCGCCCGACTTGTGGGTGAAGCCCTGCCCGGGCGCGTCGCGATCCTCGGTGGGCGCGAAGAGCGTGCCGAGGAACAGGAAGAAGCCGTCGGGGTATTGGTGGTGCCGCCCTATCGTCTGGCCGACGATCGAGGCGGGGCTGCGGCTGATCCGGGTCATCGAGGAGCGGCCGTCTAGCACGAAGCCGTCCGCTCCCTCGACCCGCAGCGTCAGCTCGGCCCGCTCGGCGTCGGCCAGCCCGTAGCTCTCGTCGAAGAGGCGCAGGAACGGCCCGATCGCGCACGAGGCGTTGTTGTCCTTGGCCTTGCCCAGCAGCAGGGCCGACCGGCCCTCGATGTCGCGCAGGTTGACGTCGTTGCCCAGCGTGGCGCCCTTGATCCGCCCGCGACTGTCGATGGCCAGCACCACCTCGGGTTCGGGGTTGTTCCAGCGCGAAATCGGGTGCAGCCCCACCGCCGCGCCCCAGCCGACCGACGCCATCGGCTGCGCCTTGGTGAAGACCTCGGCGTCGGGGCCGATGCCTACCTCGAGGTACTGCGACCAGAGCCCCTCGGCCAGCAGCACCTCCTTGACCTGCGCCGCCTTGGCCGAGCCGGGCTCGATTCCACGCAGGCTGTCGCCGATAACCGACTGCACGCGGCGGCGGATACCCTCGGCGGCGGCCGGATCGCCCGCGGCCTGCTCCTCGATCACCCGCTCGACCATCGACTCGGCGAAGGTCACCCCGCTCGCCTTGATCGCGTGCAGATCTGCCGGAGACAGCAGGTGCGGCCCCTCGCCCGGCGCCTCGGTCGAGCCCGCATCCAGCTCGTCGACGCTCGCGAAAGCCTCGCCGGACGCGGATTGCACATGGCCGGCCGGGTCGTCGAGCTCGAGCAGGTCGCGCATCGTCGGAACCTCGCGCGAGGTAATGTCGACCGCCGCGCCGGTACGGATCGAGACCAGCGCCGGACCGATGCCGGGCCTCCAGACGCGGCCCACCAGTGTCGCGTCGTGATGATCTTCGGGCAACATCGTCCTCATCCTCCTAGCGGCCCCAGCGCAGCACCACCGGGTCGAGCGGGCGCAGCAGATCGATCAGCATCGCCCGCGTCGCCGGGTGCAGCGGCGGCACCGGGTGGCGGCAAAAGTCCGACGCGATCACCCCGCCCTCGACCATCGCGGCCTTCGCCGCGCGGAACCCGCACTGGCGGTTCTCATGGTTGATCGCCGGCAGCACCCGCGCATGGCCCGCCACCGCCGCGTCGCGGTCACCGGCGGCGAAGTCGCGGATGACCGGCCCGATCAGGTCGGGAATCATCGCGCTGGTCATCGAGCCGGTGGCGCCGGCGTCGAGATCGGCCAGAAGCGTGATCGCCTCCTCGCCGTCGAATGGCCCCTCGATCGCGTCGCCGCCGGCCGCGACCAGGGCGCGCAGCTTGGCCGACGCTCCTGCGCACTCGATCTTGAAGAGCTTCAGCATCGGGATCTCGCGCGCCATCGCGACCAGGAGGTCGACGGGCAGATCAACCCCCGAGAGGGGCGCATCCTGCAACATGATCGGCAGACCGACTTCGCCCACACGGGCGATCTGCTCACGGGTCTGCTCGGCGGTGCCCCGCAGCGTCGCGCCGTGATAGGGCGGCATCATCATCACGATGGCCGCGCCGAGGTCGCGCGCCGCCCTCGCCCGCTCGACCGCGATCGATGTCGCGAAATGGCTGATCGTGACGATCACCGGCACCCGGCCGTCCACATGTTCGAGAGAGAGGCGCGTCAGCCGCGCCCGCTCCTCGTCCGACAGCAGGAACTGTTCGGAGAAGTTGGCGAGGATGCAGATCCCGTCCACGCCCTGGTCGATCATGCAGTCGAGCACGCGCGACATCCCTGCCTCGTCGACGGCGCCGTCCTCGTGGAAGGGCGTGGGCGCGACGGGCCAGATGCCGCGATAGCGCGTCACGGGCGCGACGTCCTCCGGCTGACGGTGAAGGCGCGGTCGATCCCCGGGTGCAGCTCGAGCCCCAGCCCCGGGCCCGGCGGGATGGTGATGCGCCCCGCCCGGATCGGCGGCAACTCGGTGACGAGGTCGCGATACCAGGTGCGGTGGAAGGCGCGCACGCTCTCCTGGATCAACGCGTTGGGGGCGGCCAGCGACAGGTGCGTGGAAGCGGTCAGCACCACCGGGCCGGTGCAGTCATGCGGGGCGATGGACAGCTTCTCGGCCTCGGCCATCGCCGCGACCTTGCGCGCCGTCGTCAACCCGCCGCACCAGGAAAGATCGAGCATTACCACCCCCGCCGCGCCGCTGGCCAGAAGGTCGCGGAACGCGCCGATCCCGCCCAGCGTCTCGGAGGCGCAGACGGGTGCGGGCGAGACCGACGCGTAGCGCTTCAAGGCCGCGAGGTTGTCGAGCCGGATCGGGTCCTCGTGCCAGTAGGTGCCGAAGGGCGCCAGAGCGCGGGCGATGCGGATCGCCGGGGTGAGCTGCCACATCGAGTGGAACTCGACCATGATGTCCATCCGGTCGCCCACGGCGGCGCGGATCTTCTCGAACGGCTCAAGCGCGGCGGCGAGGTCGGCGGCCGAGATGTCGGCGCCGCCGGTCACCTCGGCCGCCGCATCGAATGGCCAGATCTTCATCGCCGTGATGCCGTCCTCGAGCAGCGAGGCGGCAAGCTCGTCGGCGCGGTACAGAAAGCCGTTCAGGTCGTCGAGGTCGCCGCCCGCCTTGAGCCCGTAGTTGCCGGTCTGCTGGCCCGTCGCCTCGCGCACGTACTCGGTGCCGGCACAGGTGTTGTAGGTGCGGATGTCCGGCCGCGTCATTCCGCCCAGAAGCTGTGCCACGGGCTGCCCGCAGACCTTGCCGAAGATGTCCCAGAGCGCGATGTCGAGGGCCGAGGCCGCCCGCGTTTCGACCCCCGTCGAGCGCCAGCCGAGATAGCCCTCGGCCCGCCGTGCCAGGTGCTCGATCCGCAGCGGATCCTCGCCCAGCACCAGGGGCGCCAGCGTCTCGTGCAGGTGCGCCTCGACCGCGCCGGCGCCGAAGAACGTCTCGCCCAGCCCCGTCACCCCCTCGTCGGTATGCACGATCAGCCAGATCAGGTTCGGCCGCTCTGCCACCCGCACGGTCTCGAGCGCGACGATCCTCATGCCGCCACCGAGGCCATGGCCAGCGCCACGACACCCAGCATCGCCGCCGCCATCGCCACGTTCACCCGCCGCTGCACCTGCGGAGCAAGGTTCATCCGGTGCAGCACCGTGCCGGCATAGAGCCAGCCCAGATGGATCGGCACCCAGATCGCGTTGAGGATGACGAGTTTCGCGGTCGTCTCGGCCGTGAGATTGCCGGAAGCGAATGCGAACCCCGAGAACAGCGCCGTGTTGACGGCGTAAGCCTTGGGGTTGATCGCCTGCAGCGCGATGCCCGCGCCTACGCCCGGTGCGCCCACCGCCTCGATGAAGGCCACGCGCGACCCGGCAAGCGCAATCCGCGCCGCCAGATAGACGAGGTAGGCCAGCGACGCGGCCATCAGCGCCCACCGCACCGCCGGCAGCGCAAGCACCAGCGCCGCCAGCCCCGAGATGACCGCAAGCGCGACCAGGTTCGTCCCGATAAAGAGGCCCGCCACGTAACGCAGCCCGAAACGGAAGCCGTAGGCCGCGCCGACACCGGCGGTGGACAACACCCCCGGCCCCGGCGTCACGATCAACAGGAACACCGCCGCCGCGAAGGTCAGCATCCTGCCCTGCCCCGCTTGCCTGCCCCCATGGCCTTCATTCGCGCCCCGACTTGTGTCGTACCGGCTTTGGTATACCGTTTCGCCCGGGCGCGGAAGCCGGTGACGCGACGATCTGGCAAGGCGGCGCCGCAAACACGGAGGGAACAGGATGACGGACGCAGCGAAACCGGTGATCGGGTTCATCGGCGTGGGCTACATGGGCCATGGCATGGCCGCGAACATCCTGGCCGGCGGCTACAGGCTCCACATCCGTGGCCACCGCAATCGCGCCCCGGTCGACGACCTCGTGGGCCGCGGTGCCGTCGAGGAGCAGAGCCCCCGCGCCGTGGCCGGGGCCAGCGACATCGTCCATCTCTGCCTCTCGAACAGCCCGCAGGTCGAAGCGGTGATCCGCGGAGACGACGGCATCCTCGCCTCCGGCAAGCGGGGCCTGATCGTCATCGACACCACCACGGCCGATCCCAGTTCGACCGCCGCCCTGGCCGAGGAGATGTCGGCGGCAGGCATGACGCTGGTCGACGCGCCGCTCGGCCGGACGCCGAAGGAGGCCGAGGCCGGCACGCTGGATGCGATGGTCGGCGCCGACGAGGCCACGTTCGAGCGGATCCGCCCGGTGATCGAATGCTGGGCGGGCACCATCAGCCGCATCGGCCCGGTCGGCAGCGCCCATCGCATGAAGCTGGTGATGAACTTCATCGCCATGGGCTATGCCGGCCTCTACTCCGAGGCGGTGACGCTGGCGGCGAAGGCCGGGGTCTCGCCACAGATCGTGCGGCAGGTCATCGGCGGCAGCCGGCTGTCGAACGGGTTCTTCGAGACCTTCATGCGCTACGTGGTCGACCGTGACCGCGACGCCCACAAGTTCACGCTGGACAACGCCGCCAAGGACGTGGGCTACGCCGCACGCATGGCCGCGGCGGCCGGGGTCGAGGCGCCGATCGGCGCGGCGGTGCGCGGCCATTTCGACGCGGCGGTCGCGGCCGGCCGCGGCGGCGACTATGTCCCGATGATCAGCGATTGGGTGGCCGAGGCCAGTGGCCTGGACATGGCGAAGGCCGTGCAGGAAGGCGAGGATTTATGATGCTGACCGCGGAACAGCGGCGCTTCTACGACGAGAACGGTTACCTCATGGTCGAGGACGCGGTGCGCCCCGACCAGCTGGCCGAACTCAGGCGGATCGCCCACGACTTCATCGACCGCTCGCGCGGCATCACCGAAAGCGACGAGGTCTTTGACCTCGACGAGGGCCATTCGCCCGAGGCGCCGCGCCTCACCCGCATCAAGCTGCCGCACAAGCAGCACCCGTTCTTCTGGGAGGTGCTGCGCGACTCGCCCATGACGCAGGTGCTGACCGACCTGATCGGCCCCGACACGGTGTTGCAGACCTCGAAGCTGAACACCAAGGCGCCGGGCGGCGGGGCGGCGGTCGAATGGCACCAGGACTGGGCCTTCTACCCGCACACCAATGACGACATGCTTGCGCTCGGCCTGATGCTCGAGGACGTGGACGAGGCAAACGGCCCGCTCATGGTGATCCCCGGCAGCCACCGCGGGCCGATCCTCAGTCATCACGCGAACGGCGTATTCTGCGGCGCGGTCGACCCCGACGATCCGGCCTTCGAACGCGACCGAATCGTGACGCTGACCGGCCGCGCGGGTTCGATGACGGTGCACCACGCGCGCACGCTGCACGGCTCGGCGCCCAACCGGTCGGACCGGGCGCGGCTGATCCTGTTCTACGAGTGCCACGCCGCCGACGCCTGGCCGCTGCTCGGAGCAGGCAGCTACATCCACGAACTCGGGCAGCGCCGGTTCTGGGACGACCTGCAGGAACGGCTGATCACCGGAAGGCTCACCCTCACGCCGCGGCTCGAGCAGGTGCCGGTCTCGCTGCCACTGCCGCCGGCCTCCGACACCGGCTCGATCTTCAGGATCCAGAAATCGGGCGGCGCGAAGAGCGCCTTCGCCCGAGAGAATGCGTCTACCGTCTCGGACGGGCAGACGGCGGGCCGCCGCGCATCGCGCTATTCCGGCAACTGACCGCGTGCTATCCTGAGCCCGATTCCGGAGCTAGGCGGACATGTCATCAGACCGCGGGATCGCGCTTCTTGTGGGGACGACCAAGGGCGCATTCGTCATCAACGGCGACACGTCCCGCAGCGGATGGGAGGTCGCCGGGCCGTTCTGCGACGGCTGTCCGATCAACCATGTCATCGCCGATCCTGCGAACGACCGGATCTGGGCGGCTGGCGGCAGCGAGTGGCACGGCGCGTCTGTCTGGCGCTCGGATGACGGGGGCGCAAGCTGGAGCAGCGTCCGCTTGACCAAGGGGATGGTGGATGACTGGGCGGCGAACGACCCCGACCTGGCCCGCCTGATGGACTGGACCCCTGTCCCGCTGCCCTTCGGCGACGAGTTCACGCAGATCTGGTCGCTGGGCCGGGCCGGAGACGTTCTCTATGCCGGCACCAAGCCCGCAGGCCTGCTGGCCTCGCACGACGGGGGCGAAACCTGGGAACGGGTGCGTGCGCTGACCGATCACCCGTCGGCTGAAAGCTGGAATCCCGGCGCGGCAGGCCTGGTGCTGCACACCATCGTCTCGGACCCCGGAGATGCGGGCCGCCTCTGGGTCGCGATCTCTGCCGCGGGCGTGTTCGCCACCGAAGACGGCGGCGTCACGTGGCAGCGGCGCAACCGCCTCTCGAACGCCAACGCACAGGCCGGCGCCGACCACCCGGCCGCACCCCGCGACGGCGAGACCGGCCACTGTGTCCACAACATGGTGCGCGCCCCGGGCGAGCGGGACCTGCTCTACCAGCAGAACCACCACGGCGTCTGGCGTTCGGCCGACGGCGGGCGAAGCTGGGAGGACATCACCAGCGGGCTGCCTTCGACCTTCGGCTTTCCGATCCACGTCCACCCGCGCGACCCCGACACGATCTGGACGCTGCCGCTCAACGGCGACAGCGCCGGCCGATACCCGCCCGACGCCGCGGCGGCGGTCTGGCGCTCGACCGACGGCGGGCAGAGCTGGCAGGCCCAGCGCCAGGGGCTGCCCCAGAAGGGATGCTTCTTCACGGTACTGCGGCAGGGCATGGCCGGTGACCGACGTGATCCCGCGGGCATCTATTTCGGCACCAACAGCGGCTCGGTCTTCGGCAGCACCGACGAGGGCGCGAGCTGGCAGGAAATCGCGCGGCACCTGCCGACGATCCTGTCGGTCGAAGTGCAGGACTGACCGCGCCCACGCCCCGGGCACGTGCGCTCGCAGGATCTTTCCTGGGTCTGACCCCGGGGTCAGGGGTTCGGCGCGGGCGCCTGAACGATGTCGCGCGACTGCAACAGCAGCTTGACGTAGGCCAGCCCGGTCGCCGTCGCCTCGCACCGGGCCCGCTGCAGACGCAGCGCCTCGCCGCCCGGATCGCGCAGCCGCGCCAGCGCCTCCAGCCGGTCACACTGCAGGAGGTTCTGCAGCAGGTCGAACCGCACCTCGATCACGGCCACCTCGCCGATTTCGGCGGGCGCGGCGGCCTCGATCTCGTCCATACGCGCAGCGATCCGCTCGCCCCACGCCTCCTTCGCCTCGAGCAGGCAGAGCGTGGCGGCGGCCGGCGCGTCACCAAGATCGAGACAGGCGGCATGGGCGCGCGTGACGCAATCCGCCGCCGGGGCGCCCGCGGCCACCTGCGCCTCGACGCAGTCCCGCGTCTCGGGATCGCCGAGGATCTCGGCCGAAACCGGCGGCGCCAAGGCCACGAGGAAGGCGCAGGCAAGACGGCGGATCAACGAATTCTCCTCGTGACAGGGCGCCGCCCGGCGCGGAACCGGCTTGCGTTTTGGTATACCAAGCTGTGATCGTGCGACAAGACGCAGCCATCGGGGACGAGAACATGACCGACACACGCGCCAGACGGAAATTCCGGTCGCAGGAATGGTTCGATAACCCCAACAACCCGGGGATGACCGCGCTCTATCTCGAGCGCTACCAGAACCAGTCCTTCACCCGGGAAGAGCTGCAATCCGAGCGCCCTATCGTCGGCATTGCCCAGACCGGATCGGACCTGGTGCCCTGCAACAAGATCCACGTCTTCTTGATGGAGCGGGTCAAGGCCGGCATCCGCGACGCCGGCGGCATCCCGATGGAGTTCCCCGTTCACCCGATCCAGGAGACCGGCAAGCGCCCCACCGCCGCGCTCGACCGCAACCTGCAGTACCTCAGCCTGGTCGAGGTGCTGCACGGCTACCCGATCGACTCGGTGGTTCTGACGACGGGGTGCGACAAGACCACGCCCGCGATGCTGATGGGGGCGGCGACGGTCGACATCCCCGCCATCGTGCTGTCGGGGGGCCCGATGCTCGACGGCTGGTGGAAGGGCAAGCGCGCCGGCAGCGGCACGATCGTCTGGGAGAGCCGGCGCCTCCTTGCCGAGGGCGAGATCGATTACCCCGAGTTCATGAACCGCGTCTGCGCTTCGGCCCCGTCGCTCGGGCATTGCAACACGATGGGCACCGCCTCGACGATGAACGCCATGGCCGAGGCGCTGGGGATGAGCCTGCCCGGCTGTTCGGCCATCCCCGCCCCCTTCCGCGAGCGGATGGAGATGGCCTACGCCACCGGCCGCCGCGCGGTGGAGATCGCCTGGGACGACCTCAAGCCGTCGGACATCCTGACGCGGGAGGCGTTCGAGAACGCCATCGTCGTCAACTCGGCCATCGGCGGGTCGACCAACGCGCCGCCACACCTGCAGGCCATAGCCCGCCATGCCGGTGTCGAGCTGGACGTGACCGATTGGCAGAAGGTGGGCTTCGACGTACCGCTGCTGCTCAACATGCAGCCCGCGGGCGAGTATCTGGGCGAGTCCTTCCATCGGGCGGGCGGCGTGCCCGCAATAATGGGCGAACTCGCCCGCGCCGGCCGCCTGCACGAGGGCGCGATGACAGTTTCGGGCCGGCCGGTAGCCGAGAATCTCGCCGGGCGGGAAAGCCAGGACCACGACGTGATCCGTCCGGTCTCCGACCCGTTGCGCGAGAATGCAGGCTTCCTGGTGCTCTCGGGCAATCTGTTCGACTCGGCGCTGATGAAGACCTCGGTCATCAGCAAGGACTTCCACGACCGGTTCCTGCAGGACGAGGGGCGCGAGGGCATCCACGAGGGCCGCGCCGTGGTGTTCGAGGGCCCCGAGGATTATCACGACCGGATCAACGACCCCGAACTCGGCATCGACGAGCACGCGATCCTGTTCATCCGGGGCGTCGGCTGCATCGGCTATCCCGGCTCCGCCGAGGTGGTGAACATGCAACCGCCCGACGCGATCCTGAAGGCCGGCATCGACCATCTGCCCACGGTGGGCGACGGCCGCCAGTCGGGCACATCGGAAAGCCCCTCGATCCTAAACGCCTCGCCCGAGGCGGCGGTGGGCGGCGGATTGGCGCTGCTCAGGACGGGTGACCGGGTTCGCCTCGACCTCAACGCCTGCACCATGGATGCGCTGGTCGATGCGGAGGAGTGGAAGGCGCGCCGCGCCGCCTGGACCCCGCCAGAGATCCGCAATCAGACGCCCTGGCAGGAAATCTATCGCACCCATGTGGGCCAGCTCGCCCAGGGCGGCTGCCTGGAGCTCGCCACCGCCTACCAGCGCATCCGCCGCGACCTGCCGCGCGACAACCACTAGCACCACGGCGGCAGCGTCCGCGCTCCTGCGCGCCGGGGGCGCGGCCGGACAGGCGAAGACTTCGATAGCCGCCGACGATCGAGGGGATACGAGATGACCGAACGGACAATCCTGATCACGGGCGCCGGCAGCGGCATCGGCCGCGTCACCGCCCGGGCGTTTCTCGATGCCGGTTGGCGCGTGGCGCTGATCGGTCGCCGCGAGGCGCCGCTGTCCGAGACGGCGGGCGACGCGGCGTCCGCGCTCGTCCTGCCCTGCGACGTCACCGACGCAGACGCGGTCGAGGGCGCCGTCGCCCGTGTCGCGGCCGAATGGGGCCGGCTCGACGCGCTCTTCAACAATGCCGGAACGAACGTGGCATCGGCGCCCATCGACGAGATCCCGGTCGAGGACTGGCGCCAGGTCTGCGAGATCAACATCACCGGCATGTTCCTGGCCGCCCGCGCCGCCTTCGGCCAGATGCGCCGGCAGCAGCCGCAGGGGGGGCGGATCATCAACAACGGGTCGGTCTCGGCGCAGGTACCACGGCCGGGCTCGGCCCCCTACACGATGTCCAAGCACGCGGTCACCGGGCTTACCCGCACGCTCTCGCTCGACGGACGCCCGTTCGACATCGCCTGCGGGCAGATCGACATCGGCAATGCACTCACCGACATGGCCGCCAAGATGACCCGCGGCGTTCCGCAAGCCGACGGCTCGGTGCAGGTCGAGCCGGTGATGGACGCCGCCAACGTCGCCTCGACGGTGCTCCACATGGCGTCCCTCCCGCCCGAGGCGAACGTCCAGTTCGTCACCGTCATGGCCACCGCCATGCCCTACATCGGCCGCGGCTGAGCGAGGCGCGGATCCTCGCCCCGGCGGGCCTCGTGCTCCACACGGCCGAGGTGATGATGCGGCACGGCGCTGGCCAAGGACCTTGCCGCGGCGCCGACCTTCGGCGCGTAGGCACTCGCGAGCCTTGCATCGGCCTGCGGCCTTTGCGGCGCGGCTTTGCGGCAGTCGAAGGGCTCAATGCATGGGCGCTTGCGGCCCACGGCCTCGCGGGGCGCTACCTGAACGGGGACGGGCGGCGCCTCCGCGTCCGGTCGCTGGCGGTGCTTCCGATCTGCATCTTCCAGTCCCCGGTGACGATCGTGGGTCTCGCCCTGCTCGCTGGGGTTTCGTGCCGGCCTTGCCGCGTGGGCCTGCGTCCTCGCCTGCGCGGCCTGTCTGCTCACGGCTCGGCGGCTGGTGATGGACCGGCTCTCCGGCCGGCCTGTGCGGCGGCAGCCACCGCTCGCCCCTTAGGGCTTGAGCTTCTGCACACCGCGGCGCGGAAAGCGCGTCACCGCCCCAAAAACAGGCTCACCCGAGGCCGCTTTGCCGTGGCGGAGCAGCGCAAACCGCCTCCAGCGCCTTCGCCAGGTCGAGGGTGTTGTAGGGCTTCCTGACGAGATGGCCCTCCAGCCCGAACGAGCGGAGCTCATGCGCCTCGTAACCCGAGGCAAGCACCACCGGGACACCCTCGGCGCGGAGCGCATCGACGATGGGCTTTGCGGTTTCTCCGCCGAGATTGGCATCGACGACCGCGGCATCGGGCGAGGACCTCTCCAGAAGTTGCAGCGCCGCCTCGATCGTCGCGGCGGGACCGATCACCTCGTACCCGAGTTCCTCGAGCATGTCCTCGAGTTCCAGGGCGATCATGGCTTCGTCCTCGACTGCCAGGATCGAGAGGCGCCTAATGCCGCTCATGGCTCAGCACCCGCGCCGCGGGGAAGGTCATCCGGCAGATGAGACCGCCCGCGGCGTAGTCCAACTCGACGGCGCCGCCGAGCTCGTGCGCGATCCCCTGCTCGAGCATCCGCCGGCCGAAACCCTTGCGGGACGGCGGCATGACGGCGGGTCCACCATGTTCGCTCCAGGTCAGACGAAGCCTCCCTTTCTCCGGGTCACTTTCGTCGACCAACTCCCACGACAGTCCAATGTTTCCCTTGGCGGTCGAAAGGGCGCCATGTTTGAGGGCGTTGGTTCCGAGCTCGTGCAGCGCCATCGCGAGCGAAATCGCCGCGTTCGGAGAAAGCCGGAGCGTGGGCCCATCAAACCGCAGCTTCCTTTCGGCGTCGGCGAAGCCGCCCAGCACGGCCTCGGCCAGCTCCCGCAGGCCGGTTCCGCGCCATTGGGCCTGGGTGAGGACGCCGTGAGCCCGCCCAAGCGCCTGAACCCGCTGCCGAAAGGTGTCGACAAAGTGTTTGGGGTCCGGTGTCGTTCGCAGGGTCTGGCTGGCGATCGACTGGACGACCGTGAGCATGTTCTTCACCCGATGGTTCAGCTCGCCCATCATCAGCTCGCGCTCGCTCTCGTGCCGCTTCCGCTCGGTAATGTCCTGGAACAGGATCGCCACGCGACGGTCGTCGATCTTGGTCACGCCGATCTCGAACCAGCAGCCGAGCGGTTCGGCGTAGAGCTCATGGCGCTCGCCCTCGCCGGTCCTGAGGACGTGATCCGGCAGCTGCCACCAATAGTCTTCGAACTCGGAGCTGATCTCGGTGAGGCGCCGACCCTTGAAGTCGGCGCCGACCATTCGGACAGCGGCCGGGTTGGCCTCGAGGTACTGCACGTCGATCGCCTCGCCCGCGGCGTTCCGGATGACCTCTGCGAGGAGGTACCCCTCATCCATGGAGTCGAAGAGGCGACGGTATCGCGCCTCGCTTTCCCGCAGGCGGTTCTCGGCCTCGCGCCGGCCCGAGATGTCGACGAAGCTCACCACGACGCCCTCGATCTTGTCGTCCACAGTCCGGTACGGGCGCATCCGCATCATCAGCCAGCGCCCGTCCCTGGTTTCAACCTCCGTCTCGACCGGGGTCAAGTCACGGAGAACCGTGACGGCATCACGCTCCACTCCGTCATACGCCAGCTTGTGGGTGAAATCGGTGAGCGGGCGGCCGACGTCGCTGTCGGTGACGCTGAAGAGTTGCTCGACCGCCGGGGTCAGCATCTTGATCCTGAGCTTCGCGTCGAGAAACAGGGTGCCGATCTCGGTCGCATTGATGAGGTTCTGAAGGTCGCTGTGGGCCGAGGCGATGGCGTCGAGCTTGCCCTTGAGCTCCGTATTGACCGTCGACAGCTCCTCGTTCATCGACTGGAGCTCTTCCTTGCTGGTCTCCAGCTCCTCGGCGGTCGAGCGGTATTCCTCGTTGATCGACTGGAGTTCCTCGTTCGCAATCCTCTGCTCCTGAATTGCGATTTCGCTCTCGCGGCGGCTGGCGCTCAGCCGCTCCTGCGTCGCCCTCAGCTCCTCCTCGAGCTGGCGTACCCGGGCATGATCCGTTGCCGCGTCGGGGGCGTGCCCGGTGTCCGCTCCGGCCGCCGCAGGGCCCGCGTCGATGAACAGGACGAGCGCCTGGCGGCCGGCCCGGCCATCGCCCGTCACCGGCAGCACGTGCGTCACAATCCGGCGTCGCGACCCGTCGAACGCCACCAGGACCGGGAGCGTCAGGGTTGTCTCGCCCGCCTCGAGCGCGCGGTGCAGCGCGCGTTCCAGTTCGACCCGCAGCTCGGGGCGCACGAGCGCCGGCAGCTCGGAGCTGAGCGGCCCCTCGGGCGGCCTGATGTAGTGGCCGGCGTTCCTCGACAGGTTGAGGACGCGCTGCGCGTCGTCCACCAGGACGCTTGGCGGCGCCAGTTCCTCGAGTGCCGCGGCATGCGTCGCCGGGGCTGGCGGGGCGTGACGTTCCGGGGCGCCGCCTCGTTCGCCCGCGAAGGGAGGACGGTGCTCGCGGGGAAACTGCGTGAGCAACTCGAGGTCGCGCGACCCACGAGGCTTGGCGGCGAAGACCCGCGCCTCGCGATCGCAGGGCGTGAAGAGCTCGGGCTTGGTGTCGACGCTCTCGGCCGAGCCCAGGAACAGGTATCCGCCCGGCTTGAGCGAGTAGTGGAAGAGCGCGAGAAGCTGACGCTGCAGGTCGCGCTCGAGATAGATGAGAAGATTGCGGCAGCTGACCAGGTCGAGGTGGATGAAGGGCGGGTCCTTCAGGGCGCTGTGGCGGGCAAACAGGACGAGGTCGCGCACCTCCTTGCGGACGCGGTAGTGCTCGCCCTCGTCGATGAAGAACCGCTTCAGCCGATCCGGCGAGACGTCGGCTTCGATCGCCTTCGGGTAGCGCCCCTCCCGCGCGGTCGCGAGCGCCCCGTCGTCGAGATCGCTGGCGAAGATCTGGACCGCCGGCAGCACGCGGCGGCGCTCGGCCTCCTCCATCATCAGGATCGCGAGGGTGTACGCCTCTTCGCCGGTGGCGCAGCCGACCGACCAGATCCTGAGCCTTTCCTCGCCGTCGAGCTCGCGGACCATGGGTCCGATCGCATGCTCGACCAACGCCTCGAACGAGGCGGGATCGCGAAAGAACGCAGTCACCGAGATCAGCAGATCGCCGAAGAGATCCTGTGCCTCCTCCGGGTTCTCGCGGAGATAGTGCGAATAGCCGCCTAGGCTGTTCTGGCGCGTCACCTGCATCCGCCGACCGATCCGGCGCATCACCGTGGCGCGCTTGTAGCTCGAGAAGTCGTGGCCGGTGCGCGCCCGCAGGAAGGCGATGATCTTCCGGAGGTCCTCCTGCGCCTCGTCCTCCTGCAGCCGGCGCAGGGCCTGCTTGCTGCGCGATACCTCGGCGATCCGCTCGACGAGGCGTTCGATCGGCTCGACGAAATCGGCCGCGCCCGTGGCGATCGCGCTGCGCGGCATCATCCCGTATTCCGCTTCGGCAGGGTCCTGGACGAAGATGACGCCGCCGGCCTCCTTGACCTTGGTGACCCCGACCGCGCCGTCGGACCCGGCCCCGCTCAGCACCACGGAAAAGCCGTCGCCGCGTCCCTCGGCGATGGAACGGAAGAACATGTCGATCGGAGCCCGCTGCCCCCGGGGCTGGGTGAAGGGGCGCGAGGCGATGTTGTCGCCTTCGATCACCAGCTCCCGGTCGGGTGCGATGACATAGACGCAGTTCGGCTCGAGCCGTGGCGTGTCGCCGACCTGGACAACCGGCATTTTCGTCCGCCCGGTCAGGATCTCGCTGAGCTGGCTCTCGTGGTCGGGCGAGAGATGGATGATCACGACATAGGCGAGCCCGAGTTCGTCATCGATGTGCTCGAAGAAGGTCTGGAGCGCCCGGACGCCGCCGGCCGAGGCCCCGATGGCGCAGATCGGCGTCAGCGTCTCTTCCTGCTTCGCCGTCTTGTCGACTTCGACCAAGGCACCTCCTCGTCCTGCTCGGGGCGCCGCAATCGGGCACGAGGTCGGACCGCCCGCGCGTGCGCCATCAAAGCACCAACCTGCGCTGCTATCAAACGACCAACCCGCGCCGCCCACAAAGGGGACCAACAGTGTCTGCTGCGCACCCATGGACGCCCGTCCGGCAACGCCTTCCTCCGTTCCGGCGGCCGGGCGTGCGGCCGGTTGGCAGCCTAGCGGGCGCAGAGGGCGAAGAGCGTTCCTCGAGACGAGATGCCGAGCTTCTGGTAGGCGCGCGACCGGTAGGTCACGACGGTGGACCCGGCGACGCCAAGGTCGCCGGCGATGGCCTCGGCCTTCTTTCCGGAAAGGATCCCCAGACAGACCTCGCGTTCCCGCTCGGAGAGAACGGCGAGCGGCGCCGGATAGGCATGCTCCGAACGCGCCTCGAAGTGCAGGAGGGCAAGGCGGGCCAGCACCGGCTCCAGCCTCGGCCTGCCAGGGGGCTCGCCGGCTGTCGGCCAGTAGAAGTTCACCGCCAGCTTCAACCGGGCGCCCGCAACCAGGATTGCCTGCTTCCCGGCAAGGCGCGGGCGCTCGTAGAACCGCGCCCGGTACTCCGCCGACACCTCGGGCGAGACTTCGCGGCTGTCGACGCGCCGCACGTCGCCGGCGGGCAGGGCGAGCGCGAGACGGTAGAGCGGGTCTTCGCGGAACCAGCCGGAGAGGTAGTCGGACGCCAGGCTGTGCCCAAGCGCCCCGGCCAGAAAGTTGCGCGACAGCAGGCACGCGGCCGAGCCGGGTGCATAGCTGAAGATCATCACCTGCGCCGCACCGGTCATCGCGGTGAGATCGACGAAGGCGTCGGCCCAGACATCGCGCCCCACGCCCGCGAGACACGCCTCGAGCGCCTCCAGCAGGTGTGCGGTATCCAAGGCCGGCCCCGTGTCCCCCATGGAAGGGGACATATTCCACGGCCCCTGCCCGGTATAGAGTTCCGAAACCGTAGGAGGAGGAGATACGATGCGCCCCGCAGGCCGTGGCGAGTTCGACTCGCTCTATTTCGACTATCCGCACTTCGACCCGCCGCGCCGCCGGGCCGACGAGGCGGTGGCCCCGGTCGCCATCGTCGGCGCAGGCCCCGTCGGCATGATCGCGGCGCTGACGCTGGCGCGGCGCGGGGTCAGCAGCGTGCTGCTCGACGCGAAGGCCACGTTCAACGACGGCAGCCGCGCCATCTGCATCTCGCGGTCGAGCTTCCACATCCTCGACAGTCTCGGCGTCGTCGAACCGTTTCTCGACAAGGCGCTTGGCTGGACGACGCGGGCGCAGCTTCTATCGCGGCCGGCAGATCCTCGAATTCGAGATGCCGGACGGCCCGGACGAGAAGTTCCGCCCGATGTACAACATTGCAGCAGCAATATCATCGAGGCATTACCTGTGGGACGCCGTCGCCCGCGTCGCCGCTGATCGACGACCCGCTGGCAGAGCGAGGTGACCGGCGTCGCAGGACGTCGCGGACGGCGTGCGGCTGACGGTCGAGCGACCCGAGCGGCAGCTACGACATTCGCCGCCGACTGGGTGCTCGCCGCCGACGGGGCGCGCAGCGCCATCCGCCGCATGCGCGGCCTGCGGCTGAAGGGCGAGAACTACGAGGGCCGCTACGTCATCGCCGACGTGCAGATGAAGCACGACTATCCCACGATCCGCCGGGCGCTCTTCGACCCCGCCTGCCGGCCCGGCGGCACGGTGCTGGTGCACAAGCAGCCCGACGACATCTGGCGCATCGACTATCAGCTGCGGGACGACGAAAGCGCCGAGGAGGCCACGCGCGAGGAAAACGTGCGCGCCGCCGTTGCCGGCAGTGCTGACCGAAATCGGCCATGCGGGCGACTGGGACCTCGAATGGTGGAGCGTCTATTCCGCCAACACCCTGCCTGCTCGACGACTATCGCGACGGGCGCGTGCTTCTTTGTCGGCGACAGCGCCCACATCGTGCCGATCTTCGGCGTGCGCGGCCTCAACAACGGCATCGCCGACGGCCACAACATCGGCTGGAAGCTGGCCGGCCGTCCTGAACGGCGAGGCAGGGGAGGGCCTGATCGACAGCTACACGCCCGAGCGACGCGGCGCGACGCTCGACGTCTTCGCCAACGCGACCAAGAGCACGCGCTTCATGACCCCGCCGACCCACGGATGGCAGGTGATGCGCGACGCGGCGCTGCTCGCTCGCGCTGACCCGGCCGAGCGCGGGGCAACTGGCCAACCCGCGTCAGATGACGCCCTACACCTACGCCGAGGGCCGTGCGGTGGCCGCGGACGATCCTGGCTTCGCGACCGGGCCCATTCCCGGCGCAATGGTCCAGGACGTCGCGCTCGACCATGGCTTCCTGAGTGACCGGCTGGGGGCCGGCTTCACCCTGATCGCCTTCGGTGCCGTGACCGCACCAGACAGGCCCGGCCTGAACGTTGTCTCCCTGCCGGCGAACGGCACGGCTGCGGATATCTACGGGGCACGGGACGGCAGCGCCTACCTCGTCCGCCCCGACCTGCACATCGCCGCGCGTTGGCGCACGGCGTCCGCCGAAACGGTGCGAAGGACCCTGTCCGAAACGCTTGCACTCGAGGAGGAGCCGGTATGACGCAGCGGGAACTTGAAACCGTCTACGAGGCACTCGCTCAGGCCGTCGACGCCGTGGGACCTGCGCAAGGCGAGGTGTTTCTTGCCAAGGTTGCCCTCGCGCTGTCGGAATTGCTCGACCGTCCCGACGCGACTCTCGCCGCCATCGAGGAGTGCAAGAACGGCCTGACGGGCTGAAGCGCCGTCCCGTTCGCAGCGGATCCGGTTGTTCGGACTGACCGAGATCGGCCCCCGGCGGGCACTTTCTTTGCCGAGTTGCTGGCTCGTCGCGGCGAAGCTGTCTACGCACATCCAGGTCGCGAACGTGCGGGGGCCATCCATGAGTGCCAAAACGGGTCATGAAACGGGGCGCGAAGACGTCCTCACGCACGGCGTCCTGAGTGAGCATCCCGAGGACCTGCTGCATGGCACGGGATGGCGGGCCCCATGGGCGGTGCTGCGCGAAGCCACGCTGCGGCTCTGGAGCGATGATGCATTCGGTCTGGCCGGCAACGTCGCGTTCCGGGCATTGCTGGCGATCTTTCCCTTCCTGATCTTCACGAGTTCGCTGACCGCCTTCATCGGCGACCGGTCCATGGCCGACGACCTCATCACGTTTCTGATCGCGATCGTGCCCCCGGCCCTGGTGGAACCGATCGTGTCGGAAGTCAGACAGGTGATGACCGTGCAGCGCGGCGGAGTGCTCAGCATCGGCATCCTGCTGACGATCTGGTTCGCGGTCGGCGGGGTCGACGGGGTGCGTGTCGGGCTCAATCGGGCCTACGGCATCCACGAGACCCGCTCGACGGCCGTGCTCTACGCCTTGCAGGCCGCGATGGTCATCCTCGCCAGTCTCGTCCTCGTCCTGGTCGGCTACCTGCTGGTGCTGGCGCCGCGGGCGGGGTCGTGGCTGCACATGCTGATGCCGGGCTTCGATCCCGCGTCCGTCACGATGGGGCTCATCCGTTATCCTGCGGCGGCCGTCATACTGACCACGGCGCTCTTTGCTGCGCACGCGCTTCTGCCAGCCCGACGCACCCGGTTCTCGAGCGTCTGGCCTGGCGTTCTCTTCACCGTGACTGCATGGGTCGTTCTCGCCGCGGCCTTCTCGTCGTACCTGCGAAGCTTTGGCAACTACGCGAGCTACTATGCCGGCCTGGCCGGCATCATCGCCGCCCTCTACTTCATGTACCTTGCGGCGTTGGTCCTGATCTTCGGCGGCGAACTCAATCGGGCGATCAGGATCCGTCGGCTCGCGCGTGCCCTCAGCGAAGGTGGAGCCCGGCGCAACCGTTCTGCATCCTGAACTGCCTTGTGGCGGGCCGCCGCGTTGACGCAGGCATGGCAGCGGTTCGGCAACGCGGGATGTCCGGACGGAGGCGGCGCGGGACGACAGTGTCACTGATCGCGCACCCGAAAGCGTTGTTCTGGCGTCTCAGGCGGGGCTCGAGCGAGCCTCGTGACCATGCGCAAGGGCCGAGACCGTCTTGCATCCGACGATCGCCGGCGCCTCGTGAATAAGCCGGTCATCGGTCAGTGCGTGGACCATGAACAACGCAAAGTCGGTGCGCTTGGTCAGATTGCTCGCCAGTACCGGATCTCCGACGTGGCGGGACCAGACCGGCAGCCCGTCGCTTTCGCCTTCCTCCAGGTCCGATCCCCGAACGACCGTCCAATTCTTGTCCGAGGCGAAGATGCGGCGACACGCCTCGACCTGGTCATCCAGATCCGCGAAGCGCAGCACCCGAGCGATCCATCCGAAGACGGCAACAAACGCCCGGGCGCGCCAGGTGTAGACGTCCTTGCCATCCATGCTGATGTGCCAGCCGCATGAGAACACGAGCCGCGCGCCCGGCTCTGCGAAGTCCAGCACGGCCGTTGCCGTACCGGTCGCGTAGCCCCTCACGCCCCAGGGCACCAGGACGACGAGCACGCCATCGCACCCCTTCACCGCGTCTGCGACGACATTCGGGTCGTCGGTATCACCGGCAAAGACCTTGATCCGCCCCTTGAAACGCTCAAGCTTTCCGACGCTTTCCCGGCGGCAGACGCCAACGACCTCATAGCCGCGGGCAAGGGCGTGCTCCGCCATGTACTGGCCGAGCTTGCCCGAAATCCCGATAATGCATACCCGCCTGATACCCAAGCCCCTCCGCCGCGGTGAGCCTCCCACAACACGCAGTCAGTATGCATTCTCGCACTGAACTCGTCGAGAACTGCAGGACGCCGTGGTCGAGTGCCGCGACGGGCATGCCGCCTCGCGTCAACCGGCCAGCGCGCCGGCAGGATCGGGTTCGACCGCCCCGGACGTCAGCCCGGCATGCTTCCGCGCCAGGGGCCGGCCGCCCGCTCCGCCGCGAGGTAGCGACCCTCGCGGTCGAAGTGCGCAAATCGGCCACAGATCCCCTCGCGGATCAGGTGCGCGGCAAGATCGGGCCCATTCTCGACCGCGCACCGACCGATCTCACGATCGTAACTTCTGTCGCCGGTCAACTCGCAGATCATCCTCTCGCCCGCGATGAGCCGCGCCACGTAGGAGGTCGCAGCGTCGCCGAGCGGCGTACCGCGCTCGTCGCACGTCAGGCCCTGGAGGCGGATCGGCCGCCGGGACACTTCGATCGTGTCGCCATCCCGGACATGCGTGACGGGACCCGTGAGGATTTCCGTGTCACTTGCATACCCGATGACCGGGGGATGAACGGGCGGATCCCGGTCGTTCTGCAGAACGACGCAAGCCGTCACGACTCCGGCCGAAAGCAGCACGAAGGGGGAGAAGAGACGTCTCATGCGCGCGTTCTATTCGAGACACCCTGCGATGGAATGAACGGGTCTGCGCAAGCACGAAGTAGCGGCGGTGTATGCTCAGACAGCGCGTCGAGGCGGAGGCCGGAGGCGAGCAAGATCCTGGACCCAGCGACGAAGCGCCTCGGCCTTTTGCCAAGAAATCCTTCAGTGCGGCGAAGTTGGGGGGCCGGCAAGGTGGGAGCCTTGTTCGCCGGCTCGTATGTCAGGCGTTCCAGTGGATCTCGTTGTGCACCGTCAGATCATACCCGGCGAGCGTTTCGGCATGATCCCGGAACTCGGCGGTGGCGCAAAAGGACAGGAGGCGCTGCATCGGCGGCTCGAACCAGGCGCGGCGGTCGATCAGGAGGTCGAAGCGCTCCTCAACCAACGGGACGAAGTGCAGGCCGTAGGGGCGGGCCAGCGCCTCGAGGCCGAAGGTGGTATCCGCTGCGCCCTGGGCCACCGCGAGGACCGCGTCGTGCTCGCTGTGCGCCAGCGGCGACCAGATGATCCGATGGCTCTCGACCCCGGCCGCGTCCAGCTCATGCTCGAAGAGGCGCTGCGCACCGGACTCGGGCTGGCGGGGCACGACGGTCCGGCCCGGAAGATCGGCGAAGCCGCGGATCGCCTCCGCGTCGCCCTCGCGTATGACCAGGCCGCGCCGCCGGGTCGCCCACGCCACGAGAACGACGTTCTCTCCGGCGCAATCCTCCTGCACGGCGGGGACGTTCCAGTCGCCCGAGTCCGGATCGTAGACGTGGAGGCCTGTGGCCACTCCCTCGCCGGCGCGGAAGCGTGCGAGGCCGTCGAGGCTGCCGTCGAAGAGCGTGGCGAGCCCCGACCGGGACTGCCGGATCGCCCAGTCGAGGAGCGGGTCATGGCTCCCGAGGAAGACGGCGGGGCGGGCGTCGCGCGGTTTGCTCGCCGAGCGGCCGCTCGCGATCCACTCGCGGATCTCGGCGGCCGGGAAGAGCAGCTTGCCTGTCACCCTGATGCAAGGCACCTGACCGGAGGAGGCGAGGTCGTAGACCTTGCGCTCCTTGATGCGAAGGAGATCCGCAAGCTCCTTCACCGTCAGATAGTCAGGCCTGATCTGCGTGTCGGTGCTCATGGCCCCATGCTTCCGCGTTATGGGCAGGGGCGGCAAGGCCGCCCGACTGACATCAACGTTTCGCGTTCGGAAAGAAGAGCTGCTGGCCGTCCAGCTGGTAGGAGGCGATCGCCTCCTGGCCTGCCTCGGAGATGAGCCAGTCGACAAAGGCCTGGCCCGCCTCGGCGTTCACGCTCGGGCACTGCTCGGGGTTCACCAGGATCACGCCGTACTGGTTGAAGAGGTTCTCATCGCCCTCGACCACGATCTCGAAGTCGCCGCGGTTCTCGAAGCTGATCCAGGTGGCGCGGTCGGTCAGCGTGTAGGCCTCCATGCCGACGGCGGTGTTGAGCGTCTGGCCCATGCCCGAACCCGTCTCGCGGTACCAGCCGCCCGACGCCGCCTCGACGTCGACGCCGGCGCTGTCCCAGATCTGCAGCTCCTTTGTGTGCGTGCCCGAACTCGTCGCCGCGCGAGGCGAAGGGCGCCTCGGCCTCGGCGATCTGGGCGAAGGCGGCCTCGGCGTCGGTCATGCCCGAGATACCGGCGGGATCGGAGGCGGGGCCGACGACGACGAAGTCGTTGTACATCAGGTCGAACCGCTCGACGCCCATGCCGTCCTCGACGAACTGCTCCTCCTGCGTCTTGGCGTGGACCAGCAGCACGTCGCCGTCGCAGTTGCGCGCGTTCTGGATCGCTTGGCCAGTGCCGACGGCGACGACGTTCACGGTGATCCCCGTCTCCTCCTCGAACATCGGCAGCAGGTGGTCGTAGAGGCCCGAGGCCTGGGTGGAGGTGGTGGACTGCACCAGGATCGACTCGTCCTGGGCGGCAACTCCGGTCGCGGCGACCGCGAGCGCCGCGGCGGCAACGAAGGTGCGCATGTACATCCGATGATCTCCCTGTTTCGGACTGGTTCAGAGGACGAGGCGGCCGGCGAGATAGGCGCGGGCCGCCTCGGAAGCGGGGTTGGCGAAAAAGGTCCGGGCCGGCGTGTGCTCGACGAGCCGACCATTCGCCAGGAACACCACCTCGTCGGCGAGGCGCCGGGCCTGGCCGAGGTCATGGGTTATGAAGATGATGCGTGTGCCTGTGGCCGCCGCCTGCCGCACGATTTCCTCGATCTTCAGAACCGAGGCGGGGTCGAGGCTCGCCGTCGGCTCGTCGAGGAACAGGACCTGCGGATCGGTCGCGAGCGCGCGGGCGAGCGCCAGCCGCTGCTGCTCGCCCCCCGAGAGCAGCCGCGCCGGCTGGCCGGAGTGTCCGCCGAGACCAACGTGGTCGAGCAGCGCCTTGCGCCGCGAGGCGATGTCGTTGCCGCGGAGGACGAACTCGAGGTTTGCGGCGACCGAGCGGCGGAGCAGAACCGGCTTCTGGAAGACCAGCGCCTGTCGCCTTCGCACTTCGGTTGCGAGCGGGTGGCCGCCCCAGAGGATCTCGCCGGAGGTCGGCGGGAGCAGGCCGTGGAGCATCCGCAGCAGCAGGCTCTTGCCCGCGCCGTTCGGTCCCATGACCATGGTGATCCCGTCGCAGCCGAGGGTCAGGTCGATGCCGTCGACCAGCCGCTTGCCCGCGACCTCGAGCGTCAGCCCCCGGACCTCGAGCGGCAGGAGCGCCGGCGTCGCCCCGCGCAGGTCGGGCGCCACCTCACGCATAGGCGGCACGCGTGGCCGTCATCCGCAAGCCGTGCACCAGCGCGTTCACCCCGAGCGCGATCACCATCAGGATCAGCCCGAGACCGAGCGCCAGCGCGAGGTCGCCCTTCGCCGTCTCGAGCGCGATCGCGGTCGTCATCACCCGCGTCAGGTGGTCGATGTTGCCGCCGACGACGATCACCGCCCCGACCTCGGCCACCGCGCGGCCGAAGCCCGCCAGCGCCACCGTCAGCAGCGCGTAGCGTCCGTCCCAGACCAGCGCCTGGATCGTCTCGCGTTGGCTGAGGCAAAGCGAGCGGAACTGCTCGCCGTATTCAACATGCAGATCCTCCAGCACCTGGCGCGAAAGGGCGGTGACGATCGGTGTGATGAGGATCGTCTGCGCGATGATCATCGCCGCTGGCGTGTAGAGCAGCCCGAGAAACCCGAGCGGCCCCGCGCGCGAGAGGTGTAGGTAGACCAGCAGGCCCACGACCACTGGCGGAAGGCCCATCAGCGCGTTGACGACCACAAGCACCGCGTCGCGCCCACGGAATCGCGTAATCGCCAGCAGCGCTCCGAACGGCAACCCCAGAATCAGCGCCACGGCGGTCGCCGAAAGGCTCACCTGGAGTGACAGGCCCACGATCTCGATCAGGTCGGAGTCACCCGAGAAGGCGAGAGCAAGCGCGAGCCTCAGGGCCTCCCCCATGTCTTGCACCTTCGCCCCCTGGAATCTCTGACCGTAAATCTTGCAGTCAATGTAAGGGGGCTCGGCGACCGAGGGCAAGGCGTGAGCGCAGCTTGCCTTTCATTTGCGGGCTAAACTAGTCAGACGAGGCGCTGCGCCGACCGATCTTCCGTGCACATTTTGCAGAATTCCTGCAGAATCTTCAGAATATTCAGGATCTGAACACCCCGGCGACATCCGCGCAGGCGAAGCTGCCACAGACGCCTCTTCGCCGGACGACGCGCGCCTGTGCTTCATCGGTCGCATCGGAACGTCGTGCACCGACCGCGAAGACCATTCGCGGCAGGGCCGGCAGGACGGGGCAGAATGCTGGATCGAGGTATTCGAGCCGTGAGCGCTCGCACTCGACGGCGTGGACGAGTTCGAGATGCTGGAGATTCTTAGCTGGCTCGACCGCTCGCGCCGGGACATTGCTAACCCCCGCGGCACCATGACAGGACCTACGCCACCTCAGCGCTGCGCTCGCCGGTGCGGCCGAACCCGATCTGCGCGGCGATGGTGCGCCTTGTTCGGGTCGAACGCTCAGTGCTGGTGGTGGCGGGGCACGAGCCGGTCCTCGTCGGTGATAGCCCGAAGGCGGTGGCGTCGTGGGTCTTGAGCGGACGTGCAAGGGCGGCAAGTCCGTCCCGAGACATGAACGGCGGACCATTCCTTCAGCCTGTGGTCGCAGCAGAAACTGGGGGAGATCCGGCCAGTCGCGTGCCGCTTCCGGCCCGAACGCGCCCGCGCGGATGCCTCGCCTGCCTGAGCGTACGCTGACAGCGTCCAGCGCGGGCCCCAGCCCCATAGGCGCCAGGTCCAGACGAAGGAAGGCCATAGCGGCGTTCGCGCGCTACGTCACGAGAGCGGCATATGTCTCGCATCCTCACCGCCCGCTCGACCAACTCGCCCAGCTCGTGCTGATCGCGCGGGCGCTGGCGCAGGAGGCGCCGCTGATTGTCATGAACGAGCTGATGCCCAGCCTCGACTTCGGCAAGCAGGCGCGGGTGCTGGCCGAGGTCGCGGCAATCGTCTGCGACGCCCCGCGGGGCGGCCAGGGCGTGATCATGCCGGCGCACGACCCCGACCGGGCCTTCGCCCTCGACGCAAGGGGGCTGTTGATGAAGGACGGCGACATCTTTCGCCGCGGCAGCACCGACGAGGCGCTGACCGTCGCCGCCCTGAGCAGGGTCTACGGCCTGTCGATCACCGTCGAGCACACGACCTCCGGCCGCCGCGTCTGTCCGCCGTTCCTCGCCCCTCAGTCGGTGCCGACCATGACGTCGGACGCCTTGATCACCGCACAGGCTTCCGAGCCTTTGGCGAGGCCGAGCTCCGACACGGCGGCATTCGTGATCATCGCGGTGATGATCGCACCGCCGCCGACATCGATGCGGACGGTGCTGTTGACGGCGCCCGTCTCGATGCCGGCGACCTTGCCCTTCAGCCGATTGCGTGCGCTGAGCTTCATCTCGTCTCTCCTTCGCCACCTACATGTCCTGATGCGATGCCTCGCGCGGCCGCACTGACCGCGCCTGCGATGGGGGCTCGCATCCTCGAGCGCAATGGTGCCATCCTGAGCGGGAGGTACCATGCAGGCCGGCTGTTTCAGGTTCGACCTCCACGAGGCGAGCGGCGCCTGGCGCCATTACCTGGACATCATCCAAGCGAGCAATTCGCCGCTGCGGCTTTTAGGCGGATCGATACCTCCCAGCCCTTTGGTACTGGCTTCAGGGCCGATTGCTGAACCATGGATCTGAATCCTCCCAAGGCGGCGCGCGTGCGAGCTGGTTCCAGAATCCGACTGGCTCTCCCCTGGGTCCCGCCGCCTCGCGCCCTCACCGGAGGTTGCCGTCGCTATACCTTAGAGATGAACCTGGATTCATTGATTCACCCTTTGGTGGAACCATCCGCACCTCTCTCTGGTTGCGGATGTGACCAAGAAAGAACGTGGAGGAAGAGAGATGCGTTATCTCGCCATGCTGCCGCTCGCAGCTTTCCTGACAGCGCCGGCCCTCGCGCAGGATTCGGATGAGGCGCTCAAAGGCTATTACGACACCAACATTTCCTCGTGGGCGAACGACCCCGTCCTCGTCGAGGCGCTAAAGCAGTCGAACGACATGACCGCGGGGCGTTCCGAGGACGAGATCCAGACGCTCGATCAACAGTGGCGCGGAGAGGTCGGTAGCGGGTCCACCCCGTCGATCGATCCCGTCCTCCAGAACGAAGCCTCGGACTTCCTGCGCCAGAAGGTCGAGGAAGCCGGCGGCGATATCAAGGAGATCAGCCTGATCGACGCGAACGGCTTCAATGCGGCGATCAGCCACGTCACCACGGATTACTACCAGGGCGACGAAGGGCAATTCACGGAAGTCTACTCCGAGAGCCCCGGCTTCGTACGTGTGGGCGAGGTCGAGTTCGACGAGAGCTCCCAGTCCTATCAGGCCGACTTGAGCTTCCCGGTCACCGACCCCAACTCGCAAGAGGTCCTCGGCACAATGACGGTGAGCGTCGACCCCGAGGTTTCCAACTGATCCGCGGGACGGGCCTCGGCGAGAGCCGGCCTCTCACTTGAACAGCCTCGGCGGCCGGAACTCCGGTGGCCGAGGCTGCTAGCGTTTATCAGACGTTCACTCCCCCTACGCTAAGACGCCGCCGCTTGCCCCGCCAGGCGAGCGGTTGCCGTCGTCTCAGGGAGGCTCCACATGTTCTCGTCGCTCGCCAGGTACAATCCCGTGTCGCGCTCGGTTTTCGTGCGCTGCGCGGTCCTGCTCGCCGTCAGCACCGCCGCAGTCGCGGCGACGCTCGTGACGTTGTCGCTGCGTTCATCGCTTGAACTGGCTGACGAAAGCGTCAAGCGGCAGGGCATCAACTCCACCAACTTCATCGCCGAGCAGGCTGGAGGTCCGCTGCGCTACGGCAAGGCCGATCAACTCACGGTCCTGTTCGACAAGGCGCTGCGGAACGCCAATGGCGCCGCGGTCGGTGCTGTGGCGGTTGACGTAAACGGCAACGTCGTCGCTTCGGCGGGCGAGGCGGAACTCGAGCGGCTCACGGCACTTGCCAACAGCGCGACCAAAGCGGGCGAAGCCGTTGCGGGCGAGGGAATCACGGTCGCGACCCCGGTCGTCTTCGGCGACGACAGCGCGGTCGTGGGGTCGGTGGCGATGAGTTGGACCTCGCAGGCGGCCCGCGACGAGATCATGGCGGATCAGACGCAGGCCATGTTGCTCGGGACCGGGATCTTCCTGACCGCGCTCGTCCTCTCGATGCTGGTGCTGCGCCAGAGCGTCACCCGACCGCTCCTCTCGGTCGGCCGCTCGATGGAGAGCGTCGCGGCGGGGGATTACTTGTCGGACGTCCCGGCCACCGGCCGGCATGACGAGATCGGCGGCATTGCCACGAAGCTTCGCAACTTCCGCGATGCTCTGGCGGGCGCCGAAGCGGCCACGAAGGAGAGCGTGTTCAAGGGCGCCGGGTTCGAGAACTCGTCGTCGGCAATGCTGATGGCCGACACCGCCTTCAGGATCGTCTACACGAACGCCGAGTTCCGTCGCCTGTGCGAGGCCAAGGCAGAGCTGTTGGCTGCGGGTCGGGCCGACATCATCGGGCAGGACTTCGATGTCTTCCGTGCCCTCGACGAAGAGGCACGCTCGGCAGCCGAGAGCGGCGACTATCCCTATCGCACCGTCGCGAAGGTCAACGAGACATACCTTTCTGTCAACGTCAACGCGGTCCGCAAGGACGACCAACTGGTCGGCTACATCGTTGAATGGAAGGACGTGACGAGCGAGCGCCGCAACACCGC
Organism: uncultured Alphaproteobacteria bacterium; assembly: GCA_963773475.1. Taxonomy (GTDB): domain Bacteria; phylum Pseudomonadota; class Alphaproteobacteria; order Rhodobacterales; family Rhodobacteraceae; genus Roseitranquillus. Next base: position 179,507 of record CAVZBD010000009.1, read on the forward strand.
GATCCTCACCGCTCTCGAGAGCAGCCAGGCAAAGGCCGAATTCGCGGTCGACGGTACAGTAATCGAGGCGAACGGCATGTTTGCTGCCGCCTGGGGCGCCGCCCCCGCAGAGCTGATCGGCCGCCGCATCGACGACCTGCTCGGCATGGAGGACAAGTCCTGGCGTGGAAGCGAGCAATTCCGTTCGGGCAATGCGGTCGTCGGCATCTTCGAGGTCCGGAACGGCTCGCGCGCGGACGGCACCTTCGAGGGCAGCCTCACCCCGGTTCTCGATCACCGCGGCAAGCCGGCGCAATACGTCCTGATCGCGACCGACACGACCGAAGCGAACGCGACCATCCGTGCCGCCGAGGCGCAGCAGCGGGAGATGCAGCGCGCCCAGGCGGAGGTCGTCGACAGCCTTCGCGTCGGCCTCTCGAGGCTGTCGCGCGGCGACCTGACATGCAAGATCGAGAATGCCTTTACGGGCGAGTATGAGCAGCTCCGCTCCGACTTCAACTCGGCGGTCGAGGGACTGCGCGACGCGCTCGGAGAAGTCGTCGATGCCGCTGTCACCATCGGCCAGGAAGTCGACAGCATCACCGGGGCTGCGGCGAACATGTCGCAGCGCACCGAGACGCAGGCCGCCACACTCGAGGAGACCGTCGCGGCCCTGAGCCAGATCAGCGAGAATCTCAAACGCGCGACCGAAGGCGCCAGCGAAGCCGACCGCATCGTGACGGATGCCAAGGCGAAGGCCGACGCCTCCGGCAGCGTGGTGCAGAACGCTGTGTCCGCCATGGGCCAGATCGCGTCCTCGTCCGAAGACATATCGAAGATCATCGGCGTCATCGACGACATCGCGTTCCAGACCAACCTTCTGGCGCTCAATGCCGGCGTCGAGGCGGCGAGGGCCGGGGACGCGGGGCGCGGCTTCGCCGTGGTGGCCTCCGAGGTGCGGGCTCTGGCACAGCGGTCCTCGGAAGCTGCGCGGGAGATCTCGACCCTGATCGAGACCAGCAGAAGCCAGGTCCGGAACGGCGTCGAACATGTGGGCGAGGCTGGCAAGGTGATCGAGCGGATCGCCGCCTCGGTCGCCGACATCGCACAGCACGTGTCCGGCATCGCCAGTTCCTCGCAGGATCAGGCGACGAGCGTCGAGGAAATCAACAATGCGATGCAGCAGCTCGACAAGGTGACCCAAGAAAACGTCGCGATGTTCGAGGAGACCACTGCCGCCAGCCACGCGCTTTCCGAGCGCGCGACGGTTCTGAACAGGACGATGGCGCGCTTCGAGATCGGAGGCGGCGCACAACTCGCTGCCGTCCCGAAACAGGCGGTTTTCAACGACGCGCGCGCCAAGGCGCCGCGCCGCCTTCCGGCCGCGCGGGCCGCAACGGAAGGCAACGCCGCTCTGGCGGTCACCCGGGACGACGGCGGATGGGAAAGCTTCTGATATCCGCCCGTCCATGATCGAAGGCAAAAATCACAGGCGGCGCGACCTCGTTCGCGCCGCCTTTTCACTTTTGCCGGCCAGCATCCGACGAACGGCAGCTCTCGAGGCGAGGGCGAGGCAGGCTCCATCCTTGCTGGACGGAAGCGACTCGTGTCGCATCAACGGCGAAATGACGTCAACCAATCCGTGAAGAGCGGCGCGGGCCTGATGACCCGGCAATTCGTGGGCCCGAAGCAGTGAGCCAACGCTTTCGATAGAAGACCGGCGGGTAGCTTGATAAGCGTCCTGTGCAGCCATTCCGAGCGCCTGCGCTCCCTACAGATCGGTTTTCAACGATGTTGATGGCGCTTGAAGTCTTGATGTGGGCAACGACACTGCTCCTCGCGGGGCTCACCCTTCTGCCGCTGAGCAGATATCCTCACGGCCTTGTGCGGGCGGCCGAGTTCCCGCGCGTCCAGATCGCCTTCCTTGCACTGTTGGGAATCCCGCTTGCGTTCTGGGTGGTCGACGGCCCGCGCACCTGGTGGCTGGCCGGTTCGCTCGCGCTGATCGTGTTGGTCCAGGCGCGCTTCATCGCCCAATTCACCCCGCTCTGGCATCGCCAGTCGGTGCGCCCCGACGAGGTGCTCGCGCAAGAACACGATCGCCACGTCACGTTCCTCGCCTCGAACGTCAAGATGTCGAACAGAGACTATGGCCGGCTTTTGAAGGTGATCGAAGACGCCCAGCCGGACATCGTGATGCTGCTCGAAGTCGATGACGACTGGATCGCCGCGATGGGGCCGCTGCGGGAACGCTTCGCCGTGAACATCGAGAGGCCGCACCACAACGGCTACGGCATGGCGCTCTACTCCAGGCTGTCCCTCTTCGACAGCGAGGTCCGCGAGCTCCTGCTCGACGACGTCCCGTCGATCCGCACCGGGGTGGAACTCCCCTCGGGCGACCGGTTCCGGCTCTACGTCATCCACCCCGAGCCGCCGATACCCAGTCACGACACGGAAGGGCGCGACAGCGAGATCGCGCTGGTGGGCATCGAGGCCAAGGAGGACGACCTGCCGGCGGTTGTCTCCGGCGACCTCAACGATGTCGCCTGGTCGGCGACGACGAGGCGGTTCCAAAGGCTCTCGCAACTGCTCGACCCGCGGGTCGGGCGCGGCTTCTTTTCGACGTTCGACGCTCGCATCCCAATCCTTCGCTGGCCACTGGACCATCTGTTCCACGATCCACGGTTCCGTCTGATCAAGATGGAGCGCCTGCCGAAAATCGGCTCGGATCATTTTCCGATCCTGTTCCAGTTGGCTCTCGCCCGCGATCCAGAGGCCGACGAAGGACCTGATCCCAGCACGCGCCAGGATGAAGAGGAGGTCGAGGACATGATCGAGCACGAGGAAAAGAAGGACCGTGAGGCGATCGGCAGCGACTGGGAGGACGAGACGTAGCCGACGGCATCGACTGGACGTGGTGTGTCGGTCCCAAGGTAACTGCAACAGCACATGTGCCGGCTGGTTCCCGCACTCCCGCCTTCAGCTCCGACTTTCTCTGCACGATGGATGAAGGGCTGCGTCAGCGATGCCGCGCGGCAGCATCGGGTCGTTGGCGGACGGCAGGAGTGGGCCGAGATCGTCGATTGAGTCGCGTGATTGGGTGTCCGGCGCCGCCTGCCGGGCGGCGGCTCATGGGCTGAAGATGACGCGATGGAGCGCCGGCCAGCTTCGTAGAGGCCAGCATGTATCGACGTCGATTGCGCTATCCCGTTTGTATTGGCTCTTCTGCTCCATTAACCAGTTCCGCAGAACCGCGAGGGGGATGCCCATGCTTGCCGCCGCTGTCCGACCGCTCGTCCGGGTCTTCGACCGGTACTTGCCAGACCCGTTCGTCTTCGTCCTGATCCTGACGCTGATCGCATTCGCCGCCGCAATCGGCTTCGAGGGGCAGAATCCGCTGGCGGTAATCGTCATGTGGGGTGACGGGTTCTGGAACCTGCTCGCATTCTCGATGCAGATGCTTCTGGTTCTGGTTACCGGGTTCATGCTGGCCAGCACACCGCCCGTGAAGCGGCTGCTCGTCGCCCTCGCAAACCGCGCCACCTCGCCCGGCAGCGCGGTCCTGCTGGTCTCGATCGTGGCGCTCGCGGCGAGCTGGATCAACTGGGGATCGGGTTGGTCGTCGGCGCGCTCTTCGCCAAGGAGATCGCCCGTCTGGTTCGCGTGGACTACCGGCTGCTGATCGCCGCATCCTACTCCGGCTTCGTGGTCTGGCACGGCGGCCTCGCCGGCTCCATACCGCTCGCGGTGGCGACGCCGGGCCATCCGTTTGAAGAGGCGATGGGGCTCATTCCGACGAGCGAGACGATCTTTTCGGGCTTCAATCTCGCCATCGTCGTCGCCCTGTTCGTCGTCGTGCCGCTGGTCAACCGGCTGATGCTGCCGAAGGAAGAGGACAGCGTTTTCGTCAGTGCGGACGTGCTGGCGGAGCCTGATTACGACGAGGGCGGCGTGGACCTGCCGTCGGACGTGCTGGAGACTGCGAAGCCGCTCGGCTGGCTGATCGGCGCGGCCGGCATCGCCTATCTGGTGGCGTACTTCGCCGGCGGCGGGGGGCTGACGCTCAACATCGTCAACTTCCTGTTCCTGATGCTGGCGATGGCCCTGCACGGAACGCCGCGGCGGGTGCTTCGGGCGCTGCAGGAAGCGGTGCAGGGCGGCGCCGGGATCGTCATCCAGTTCCCGTTCTATGCCGGCATCATGGGCATCATGGTCAGCTCGGGGCTCGCGGTCTCGATCTCGAACGGGATGGTTTCGCTGGCGTCTGCCGAGACCCTGCCGTTCTGGACATTCCTCTCGGCCGGGATCGTGAACTTCTTCGTGCCGTCGGGCGGCGGGCAGTGGGCCGTGCAGGCGCCGGTGGTGATTCCCTCGGCCGAGGCGCTCGGCGTCGACATGGCGCGCGCGGCAATGGCGGTCGCCTGGGGCGACGCGTGGACCAACCTGATCCAGCCGTTCTGGGCGCTTCCGATCCTCGGGATCGCGGGCCTGAGGGCGAAGGACATCATGGGGTTCTGCGTCATGCACCTGCTCCTCACCGGGATCGTGATCTCGATCGGACTGCTCTGGTTCTGATCTCCCGGCGCGACGAAGCGGACAACCCGAGTCGAAAACTCACATGCCCCAGTCGAGCCGAAGCCCCCCGCCGCCACCTGAACTCTTAACGCCCGCAGAATTGGCCGACATAGCAACCGCCAGATCCGAATTTCCTGCGACTGTCGAAGGCGCTCACAACCCGCACGCGCCGCTTCGACCCGTTCTGGCGGAGTCCCTTGATCGCATATCGCGCGACCCGGAGCATCTCGCGCAATTCAACAAGCTCGCCATCTTCGCAGACGTCGAGATCCACGGTCGAGCAGGGCAAGGTCAACACGGTGTCGCTTGGCCTGAACTCGATCCTGAACAGCATGTTCCTTGAGAACCTACCTACAAGGTACGCCCCGCGGCGTCGAGGAGAAGGTGCTGGATGGGATGAGCGGCGGCGGCCGCATCTGTAAATATCTCCCTGGCACCGTCGACCGTGGACTCAGTGGCAGGTGCCCTTGCCATCGATTTGAGGCCGCCCTCGTGGGCGACATCTTCCGCGAGTAAGCCGCGAGCGTCTCGCCGATCAAGATCGCCTCTCGTCTGAACGACGAGGGCATCGTGTCTCCGGCTTTCGGGAGCGAGCGGAAGCCCTCCGGCTACTGGAAGCAGAACACGATCAACGGCAACCAAGCGCGGCACGGGCATCCTGAACAACGAGCTCTACATCGGTCGGCCGTATCTGGAAGCGCCTCAACTGGACGAAGAACCCGAACCCAGAACGCCGGGTGCCGAAGCTCAACTCTGAGCACAGTTGGTCATCATCGAGGTTCCGGACCTTCGCATCGTGGATCAGGACCTGTGGAACGAAGTGAAGCCTCGTCAGCGCACACAGACGAAGCAGCGCACCAGATGACGACGACCAATCCCAACGGTCTCTCAACCGGGCAGGCGCCGCGCCGGCGGAAATATCTGCAGTCGGGCCTGCTGCACTGCGGACTGTGCGGGGGCCGGATGGCGGTGGCCGGCAGCGGCAAATAGAAGGCCTACTACTGCGCGGCCCGGGCGTCTGCGAGGACTTTCGGGGCCTGAAGGAGGACAAGGCGCTGCCCCTGGTCCTGGGTAAGCGGTTCGCCGCCCTGGTCTTCTGCGGGATCGGCTGAGCTGCGATCCATGGCCGTCATGTTCAGACGGGGAGGATCGCCTTGGGGGGCCGCAGGGAGCGCCGGATGGAGTCCGGTGGCCGGGTGGAGGTTCTGGCCGACGAGTCGCCGGCGTTGGCCTGACGAGGTAAAGGGTCAGATCGTTGCAGAGACGCTGGCTGCCGGCGTGACGGTGAACGAAGTCGCGGCGCGTCACGGGCCCTTGCCGCATCACCTGTCCGAATGGCGCGGCCGGGCGCGCCGAGGAGAGCTCGCGCTGCCTGCGGAGGACGTGCCTGCATTCGCCCTGCTCGAGCTGGAGGCCCCCTCGCCGGCGCCGCCCGTTGAGGAGGCGCGTGCCGGTCGCCGCCGGAGCCGGATGGGGGCATCGAGATCGTCGTCGCGGGCGTGACGGTGCGCCTGCCGGCCGGGACGAGCGCCGGGCGCATCGCCGAGATCGCCGCGGCGCTGCGCGGGGCGACGTGATCGTTCCCGGCCAAGCCGTCCGCATCGTCGTGGCCACCCGGCCAGTGGACTTCCGCAAGGGACATGACGGGCTCGCCGCGGTCGTGCAGGATCAGCTCGGCGTCGACCCGCATCGGGCCTCGTCGTGATCTTCCGCTCCAAGCGCGGCGATAGAACGAAGATCCTGTTCTGGGACGATGAGCCGGAGAAGCCGGCCGTCCGGTGGACGGACGGCCCGGCGAATGGCCTGGTCCTGGTCTGCAAGCGCCTCGAGCAGGGCAGCTTCACCTGGCCCGCGGTGCAGGACGGCGTGATGCGGCTGTCGCGGGCCCAGTTCGAGGCGCTCGTTGAGGGGCTGGACCGGCGCCGGGTGATGGCGCGGCGGTGCCTCGTCCGGCTGCGGCGGCGTAACTCCGGGCGCCCGCCGGGTGTCGGAGCTGGGCGATGCTGGTCGTCGTTGGCCCATGTCGACCGGCGCCGGCGATCTCGGCCTGGACAAGCTGCCACGCGAGTATCGGGCGGCCTTCGAGGCGCAACAGGCCCGGATCGCGGCGCTTGCGCAAGTGAACGCCGGGCTCTCAGAGCGCAACGGCGCCTCGAGCACCTCGTTCGCGAGTTCCGGCAGGCGCTCTACGGCAAGAAGGCCGAGAAGCTGGATACCGACGGCGCCAGCTCGCCCTCGAGGATCTCGAGGTGGCGAAGGCCGAGGTGGAAGCGGCCAAGTCATCGGCTCCGCCCGCGCCAGGCTCGCCGCCGGCGCCAAGC
>CAVZBD010000010.1:0-574636 GCA_963773475.1 uncultured Alphaproteobacteria bacterium
TTCCCGTTGCTTAGGTTGGGACGGAGGTCCGTTGGCAGAATGGGTCGCCGCCATCATCGTGGCCGGGTATCGCCGGCTGGATCGCGGAAAAGATCATGAAGGCCGATCACGGGCTTCTGGCACCAACATCATTCTGGGCATCCTCGGCGCGGTCATCCTGAAAAAATCCTCAGCGCCATCGGCATCTACACCGCCCGAAGCTGGCTCGCCTGGTTCATCGTGGCCATCATCGGCGCCTGCCTGCTGATCTCGGGCTACCGGATGGTGCGCGGACCGACGTGCTCACCTTTTTTTACCCTTGCCCGGCGCGGGGGGAGGCGCCTGCTGTCCACGCGCTGATGGTCGAGGTGGGGCGCAAGGTCGACGACGGCCCCCCCGAGGGCGCCACGGGCGCGGCGCTTCTGTGTTACACGCCCGCGCGCGACATGCGGTGCGCGAGACCGGTCTCGACGCTCGCGCCGCTGGAGTGGACGGCGCAGGACGACGCGCCGCTCGACCCCGAGCTCGCGCGCCGCGCGCTCGACGACGACGCGGTCGTTGTTGTCCAGATCACCCACTTCACCGACTGAGATGAAGCCGCCGCCACCTGTAGCTTTCCGTCCACGAAAGCATCGTGGACCGGGCGCTCGAGTTGGTTCTAGTGCGCAGGTGGCGCGCCCCCGCCGGCCGCGACAGGGCGGGCCGGTTCGTGCTCGTCGTCGTCCACGCCGCCCCGCAGCCAGGTGGACGCGCTGGTAAATGCCGGCGCTAAATTGGCGCCGGACCGTCGTCCGGACCGAGGCGGCGGCGCCCGCGCCCGAGGACGACGCAGACTGCAGGAGCGGCGGGCCCGGCGCGACCAACGCACCGCCCGCGAGGAGAATTTGACCCAGGTCCGCAACCCACCGCGCTGACGCAAGGACTTCCTGCTGATGACCGCGCCGGCCGAGGGGGGCCGCGATGGGAACGAACCACGACCAGAGGGCGAAAAATGGCGTCGCCGTCATCATCGCGCCGCTGCTGGGCCACACCGCGCTGGGCAACCGCCGGCTGCTAAAAAGGCGGCACGTGAAGGGGGCTGTCGGTGGGCATCGCCATCGACGGACGATCAAGGTCGACACCTCGACCAAACAAAATTTCGGGCGCCGGGCCTCACGGCGCTGGGGCTGCTGCTGGCCGCTGGCTGGGGCGGCCGCGCTGATGGTGGCGAGGGCGCTAACGCATGTGCTCGTGGCGTGGCGGTGGCGTGCCACCGCTCGGGGCCGCCGCGCTTCTTCTGGGGGCGGGCGAGTTTCTGCGGGCGGCGAATGCGCTCTTATGCCATGGCCGCGCTCTGCTTTTTCGGCGACATGTTGCAGGTCGAGTGGCTGCGCAGCGGGCGGCGATGACGCTCGATCCCGTCGACCTGACCGCCCGCCTCGTCCGCTGCCCCTCGGTCACGCCCGAGGAGGGCGGCGCGCTCGCGCTGCTGCCGAGCTGCTGGCCGCCGCCGGCTTCACTGCACCCGCGTCGACCGCGGCGGCATCGCCAACCTCTTCGCCCGCTGGGGCGCAAGGGGCCACCGCAGCTTCGGCTTCAACGGCCACACCGACGTCGTGCCGGTCGGCGATGCCGACGCCTGGACCGTCGATCCCGTTCGGCGGCGAGATCGCGACGGCTGCCTCTGGGGCCGCGGCGCGACCGACATGAAATCCGGCGTCGCCGCCTTCGTCGCCGCCGCCATGCGACTTCGTGCCGAGACGCCGCCCGACGGCGCCGTCATCGCTCGCCATCACCGGCGACGAGGAGGGCGACGGCGACGGACGGCACCCGCGCCATCCTCGACTGGATGGCGCGCGCACGGGCGAGCGCATGGCACGTCTGCATCGTGGGCGAGCCCACCTGCCCCGGACCGATGGGCGAGATGATCAAGATCGGCCGCCGCGGCTCGATGACCGCCTATGTTCACGGCGACCGGGCGTGCAGGGCCACTCCGCCTATCCGCACCGCGCGCGGAACCCGGTGCCGCGCCATGGCGCGGCTGATGGACCGGCTGGCCGAGCCGACGCTGGACGACGGGACCGACGCATTTCGACCCCTCGACGCTTGCCGTCACCACCTTCGACACCGGCAACCCGGCCAACAACGTGATCCCGGCCGCGGCCGCGCGACGGTCAACATCCGCTTCAACGACGCCCACAGCTCGGACAGCCTGACCGACTGGATGCGAGCCGAGGCCGCGACGGTCGCGGCCGAGACGGGCGTCGAGCATCGACCTGCGCGTCCAGGTCTCGGGCGAAAGCTTCCTGACCCCGCCCGGCGCCGCTGTCCGACCTCGTCGCGCGCGGCGGTCGAGGCCGAGACCGGGCTGCCGCCGGTGCTGTCCACCACCGGCGGCACCTCGGACGCGCGCTTCGTCAAGGACCATTGCCCGGTGGTCGAGTTCGGCCTCGTGGGCAAGACCATGCACCAGGTCGACGAGCGCGTGCCGGTCGCGGAGATCCGCCAGCTGAAGGCGATCTACCGCCGCATCCTGCGCGGACTACTTCGCCTGACCGCCTCGTTACCGCAAATCCCGGGTTCGGCGCCGCTGACGGCGGCGAGCCGCCTGCGTGCTACCTCGCGCGGCATGAGCACGCATCCCCACCAAGGCGAGATCCTGACTGGATCTCCGACAACCCGACCCAGACCGCCAAGCGCGACATCGCCAAGGCCTTCGGGCATCAAGGGCGCGGACCGCATCGACCTCAAGCGCATCCTGAAGGAGCTGGAGGCCGAGGGCCAGCTGGAGAAGCGGCGCAAGACCTACCGCGACCCCGACAGGCTGCCGCCGGTCTCGGTGCTGCAGGTGCTGGCGCCGGACGCCGACGGCGATCTCTTCGCGCAAGCCGCTGGAATGGCATGGCGAGGGGCCCGAGCCGCGCATCCTGTCGTGCCGCGCGAGCGCCGACCCCGCGCTGGGCGCGGGCGACCGCATCCTCGCCCGCCTGAAGGAGGTGCGAGGGCGAGGACCACCACTACGAGGGCCGGCTGATCCGCCGGATCGGCACCAACCCGCGCCGCATGCTCGGCATCTTCCGCAAGGGCGCCGAGGGCGGGCGCATCGTGCCCATCGACAAGGGCGCGGACAGGGAATGGCTGGTCGCGCCCGGCGCCACCCACGGCGCGAAGGACGGCGAGCTGGTGGAGGCCGAGCAGGCCGGGCCCAAGGGCCGCCTGGGCCTGCCCCAGGCCCGCGTGCGTGGCGCGGCTGGGCGATCCGTCCGCGCCCAAGGCCGTGTCGCTGATCGCGATCCACCAGCACGGCATCCCCGACGATTTCCCCGACGACGTCATGGCCGAGGCCGACGCGATGAAGCCCGCGGGCCTGAAGGGCCGCGAGGACCTGCGCGACCTGCCGCTCGTCACCATCGACCCCGTCCGATGCGCGCGACCACGACGACGCCGTCTGGGCCCATGCCGACGACGACCCGAAGAACCCGGGCGGCCACGTCATCTGGGTCGCCATCGCCGACGTCGCCCATTACGTCCGGCCGGGCACCGCGCTCGATCGCGAGGCGCGCAAGCGGGGCAATTCCACCTATTTCCCCGACCGGGTGGTGCCGATGCTGCCCGACCGGCTGTCGGGCGACCTCTGCTCGCTGCACGAGGGCGTGCCGCGCGCCTGCCTCGCGGTGCGGATGCAGATCGACGCCGGCGGGCGACAAGATCGGCCACCGCTTCGTGCGCGGGCTGATGCGCTCCGCCGCCTCGCTGACCTACGACGAGGTGCAGGCGGCGCAGGACGGCGCGCCGAACGACCGGAGCGGCCCGCTGATGGAGGAGGTGATCGCGCCGCTCTACGCCGCCTACGACGCGCTGAGGGCGGCGCGCGCGCGGCGCCAGCCGCTGGACCTCGACCTGCCCGAGCGCAAGATCGTGCTGTCGAGGAGGGCGAGGTCGCGTCGGTCAGGTTCGCGCGACCGGCTGGACGCGCACCGGCTGATCGAGGAGTTCATGATCCTCGCCAACGTGGCCGCCGCCGAGGACGCTGATCGCGCAGCCGCTCGCCGCTGCTCTTCCGCGTCCACGAGGAGCCCAGCCCGAGAAGCTCGAAGCCTGCGCGAGACGGCCGAGGCCGCGGGCTTCACGCTGGCCAAGGGGCAGGTGCTGCAAGACCGCGCACCTGAACCGGCTGCTGGACGCAGGCCGACGGGACCGACTGCGCGAGCTGATCAACCTGTCGACCCTGCGCTCGATGACGCAGGCCTATTACACGCCCGAGAATTTCGGCCATTTCGGGCTGGCGCTGCGAAGCTACGCGCATTTCACCTCGCCCATCCGGCGCTATGCCGACCTGATCGTGCACCGCGCGCTGATCACCGCGCATGGCTGGGGCGATGACGGGCTCTCGGCCGAGGAGACGAGCGGCTGGAACGAGACCGCCGAGCACATCTCCGACACCGAGCGCCGCTCGATGGTGGCGGAGCGGGACACCACCGACCGCTATCTCGCCGCCTATCCTGTCGGAGCGCGTGGGCGCGGAGTTCGCCGGCCGCATCTCGGGCATCGCGCGGTTCGGCGTCTTCGTGAAGCTGGACGAGACCGGCGCCGACGGGCTGGTGCCGATGCGCGCGCTCGGGCATGAGTTCTTCCACCTCGACCGCGACGCGCGGACGCTGATGGGCGCCGATACCGGCGCTGGTCATCGGGCTTGGCCAGCGGGTCGAGGTGCGGCTGGCCGAGGCGGTGCCGGTCACCGGCGGCCTGATGCTGGAGCTTATGTCGGTCGAGGGCGCGGCGATGCCCCGCCCGCGGGGCGCGGGCGCGGCCGACCGCCCCGGCGCAAGGAGGCCGCGCGGCAAGGTCAGGGCGGAGAAGGCCCGCAAGGTCACCCGCAAGCGCCGCCGAGAGCCGCGCGTCGGGCGCCGCGGCGTCGCCGCCGCCGCACCCGCCCGCCTCAGCCCTCCTGCCGCAGGTGGTTGTCGAAGAAGTTGAGCGTCCGGTCCCACGCCAGCGCGCCGCCGCCTCGTCGTAGCGGGGCGTCGTGTCGTTGTGGAAGCCGTGGTTCACGCCCGGGTAGAAGTGCACGCCGTACTTCTTGCCGGTTCGCGATCAGCGCCGCCTCGTAAGCGGGCCAGCCCGCGTTGATCCGTCGTCGAGCCCCGCATAGTGCACATAGCGGCGCCTGGATCTGGGCCGCGTCCTCGGCCGAGGGCTGGCGGCCGTAGAACGGCACGCTGGCGGCCAGGTCCGGATAGGCCACGGCCAGCGCGTTTGCACACGCCCCCGCCGTAGCAGAAGCGCTTCTGCTACGGCGGGGGCGTGTGCAACGCGCTGGCCGTGGCCTATCCGGACCTGGCCGCCAGCGTGCCGTTCTACGGCCGCCAGCCCTCGGCCGAGGACGCGGCCCAGATCCAGGCGCCGCTGATGCTGCACTATGCGGGGCTCGACGATCGGATCAACGCGGGCTGGCCCGATTACGAGGCGGCGCTGATCGCGAACCAGAAGAAGTACAGCGTGCACTTCTACCCGGGCGTGAACCACGGCTTCCACAACGACACCACGCCCCGCGACGACGAGGCGGCGGCGACGCTGGCGTGGGACCGGACGCTCAACTTCTTCGACAACCACCTGCGGCAGGAGGGCTGAGGCGGGCCGGGCGCGGCGGCGGCGACGCCGCGGCACCCGACGCGCGGGCTCTCAGCGGCGCTTGCGGGTGACCTTGCGGCGGGTCTTGTCGGCCTTGACCTTGCCGCGCGCCTCCTTCCGGCGGGGCGGTCGGCCGCGCCCGCGCCCCGCGGGCGGGGCAGCGGGCGCCCTCGACCGCCAGCAGCTCCAGCATCAGCCCGCCGGTGACCGGCGCCGCCTCGGTCAGCCGCACCTCGACCCGCTGGCCGAGGCCGATGATCAGGCCGGTGTCGGCGCCCATCAGCGTCTGCGCGTCGCGGTCGTAGTGGAAGAACTCCTGCCCCAGCGTGCGGATCGGGATCAGGCCGTCGGCGCCGGTCTCGTCGAGCTTCACGAAGACGCCGAAGCGGGCGATGCCGCAGATCCGGCCGGCGAACTCGGTCGCCGACGCGGTCCGCCAGGAAGGCGGCGAGGTAGCGGTCGGTGGTGTCCCGCTCGGCCGCCATCGACCGGCGCTCGGTGTCGGAGATGTGCTTGGCGGTCGTCTCCAGCTGCTCGATGTCCTCGGGCGACAGCCCGTCCTTGCCCCAGCCGTGGGCGGTGATCAGGCGCGGTGCACGATCAGGTCGGAATAGCGCCGGATCGGCGAGGTGAAATGCGCGTAGTTGCGCAGCGCCAGGCCGAAATGGCCGAAGTTCTCCGGGTTGTAGTAGGCCTGCGTCATCGATGCGCAGGGTGGCGAGGTTGATCAGCTCGTCAGCTCGGTGCCTTCGGCCTGCGCCAGCAGCCGGTTCAGGTGGCGGGTCTTGCAGCACCTGCCCCTTGGCCAGCGTCAAGCCCGAGGCCTCCGCCACCTCGCGCAGCGCGTCGAGCTTCTCGGGGCTGGGCTCCTCGTGGACGCGGAAGAGCAGCGGGCGTGCTTCTTCGCGATCAGCGTCTCGGCGGCGGCGACGTTGGCGAGGACCATGAACTCCTCGATCAGCCGGTGCGCGTCGAGCCGGTCCTTGAAGTTGACCGAGGTGACCTCGCCGTCCTCGTCCAGCTCGATCCGCCGTTCCGGCAGGTCGAGGTCCAGCGGCTGGCGCCGCTCCCGCGCGCGCGCTCAGCGCGCGCGTAGGCGGCATAGAGCGGCTTGATCACCGTCTCGAGCAGCGGGCCGGTCTGGTCGTCGGGCGCGCCGTCCAGCGCCGCCTGCGCCTCCTCGTAGGTCAGCGAGGCGACGGAGCGCATCAGCCCGCGCAGGAAGCGGTGGCCGATCTTGTTGCCGCTCCGCGTCGATCTGCATCCGCGACCGCGATGCAGGCGCGCGGCACGCCTTCGTGCAGCGAGCAGAGGTCGCCCGACAGCCGGTCGGGCAGCATCGGCACGACGCGGTCGGGGAAATAGGTGGAGTTGCCCCGCTTGCGCGCCTCGCGGTCGAGCGCCGAGCCGGGCGTGACGTAGTGGGCGACATCGGCGATGGCGACCCAGACGACGAGGCCGCCCGGGTTCTTCGGGTCGTCGTCGGCATGGCCAAGACGGCGTCGTCGTGGTCGCGGGCGTCGGCCGGGTCGATGGTGACGAGCGGCAGGTCGCGCAGGTCCTCGCGGCCCTTGAGGCCCGCGGGCTTCACGCGCGTCCGCCTCGGCGATCACCTCGTCGGGGAAGTCGTCGGGGATGCCGTGCTGGTGGATCGCGATCAGCGACGACGGCGCGCGGGCGCCGACGGATCGCCCAGCCGCGTCGACGATGCGCGCCTTGGGCAGGCCCAGGCGGCCCTTGGGCCCGGCCTGTTCGGCCTCCACCAGTTCGCCGTCCTTGGCGCCGTGGGTGGCGCCGGGCGGCGACGGCCACTCGCGGTCCGACGCCCTTGTCGATGGGCATGATGCGCCCGCCCTCGGCGGGCTTGCGGAAGACGCCGAGGATGCTTGCGCGGGTTGGTGCCGATGCGGCGGATCAGCCGCGCCTCGTAGCGTGTGGCGTCGCCCGCGCATCTCGGTCAGCCGGGCGAGGATGCGGTCGCCCTCGCCCAGCGCCGGGTCGCTCTCGCGCGCGACGAGCAGGACGCGCGGCTCGGGCCCCTCGCCGTGCCATTCCAGCGGCTTGGCGAAGAGGTCGCCGTCGGCGTCGGGCGCCAGCACCTGCAGCACGGTGACCGGCGGCAGCTTGTCGGGGTCGCGGTAGGTCTTGCGGCGCTTGGCCAGCTGGCCCTCGGCCTCCAGCTCGCGCAGCACGCGCTTCAGCTCGATGCGGTCGGCGCCCTTGATGCCGAAGGCCTTGGCGATGTCGCGCTTGGCGGTCTGGGTCGGGTTGTCGGCGATCCAGGTCGAGGATCTCGTCCTTGGAGGGGATCTGGCTCATGCCGCGCGAGGTAGCACGCAGGCGGCTCGTCAGCGTCATGTCGGACCGGGGCCAGCCCCGGACCCCGGAGTATTTCGAAAAGCGCGGTCAGGCGAAGTAGTCGCGCAGGATGCGGCGCGTAGATCGCCTTCAGGGCGACGATGTCGGCGGCCGGCACCTGTTCGTCGACCAGGTGCATCGTCTTGCCGACGAGGCCGAATTCCACCACCGGGCAATGGTCCTTGACGAAGCGCGCGTCCGAGGTGCCGCCGGAGGTGGAGAGGTCCGGCGTCACGCCCGGTCTCGGCCTCGACGGCCCTGCCGACGAGGTCGGACAGCGGCGCCGGGCGGGGTCAGGAAGCTTTCGCCCGAGACCTTGACCGCCATGTCGATGCGCGATGCCGGTCTCGGCGGCGACCGCCGTCCGCCTCGGCGCTGCAGCCACTCGGTCGAGGCTGCGCCGAGCTGTGGGCGTCGTTGAAGCGGATGTTGACCGTGCGCGCGCGGCGGCCGGGATCACGTTGGTCGCCGGGTTGCCGGTGTCGATGGTGGTGATCGGCCAGCGTGGAGGGGTCGAAATGGTCGGTCCCGTCGTCGAGGCTGTGGCTCGCGCCAGCCGGTCCATCAGCCGCGCCATCGCGGGCAGCGGGTTCTTCGCCCGGTGCGGATAGGCCGAATGGCCCTGCACCCCGGTCGCCGTGAACATAGGCCGTCATCGAGCCGCGGCGGCCGATCTTGATCATCTCGCCCATCCGCTCGGGGCAGGTGGGCTCGCCCACCAGGCAGACCGTCATCGCCTCGCCTTGCGCCGCCATCCAGTCGAGGAGCGCGCGCGTGCCGTCGGCGCGCCGCCCTCCTCGTCGCCGGTGATGGTCGAGGACGATCGCGCCGTCGGGGGGCGTCTCGGCGCACGAAGTCGCACGGCGGCGGCGACGAAGGCCGCGACGCCCGACTTCATGTCGGTCGCGCCCCGCCCCCAGAGCCAGCCGTCGCGCATCTCGCCCGCCGAACGGGATCGACGGACCAGCGCGCCGGGTCGCCCGAGCGGCACCACGTCGGTATGGCCGTTGAAGCCGAAGGTGCGCGGATGCCCCTTGCGGCCCCAGCGCGCGAAGAGGTTGGCGATGCCGCCGCGGTCGGCCCGGTGTGCAGCTCGAAGCCCGCCGCCTCCAGCGTCCCGGCCAGCAGCGCCAGCGCGCCCGCCCTCGTCGGGCGTGACCGAGGGGCAGCGGATCAGGCGGGCGGTCAAGGTCGACGGGATCGAGCGACATCGCCGCCCGCTTTAGGCCGCCGCCACTCGACCTGCAACATGTCGCCGAAAAAGCAGAGCGCGGCCATGGCGATGCCGAGGGCAAGCCAACCGCCGATCGATCGCCCAGCGCATTCGCCGCCCGCAGAAACTCGCCCGCCCCCAGAAGGAGCGCGGCGGCCGCCAGCGGTGGCACGCCGCCGCCAGCCACGAGCGCCGCCGTCCGCGCGCTGGCCACCATCAGCGCGGCCGCCCCGCCGGCGGCCAGCGGCAGCGCCAGCGCCGTGAGGCCCAGCACCCGAAATTCAGAAGCTCGGACGAGGTGTCGACCTTGATCGTCAGTCCGATGGCGATGCCCACCGACAGCCCAGCGCCCGCGCCGCGGTCAGCAGCAGCCGGCGGTTGCCCAGCGCGGTGTGGCCCAGCAGCGGCGCGATGACCATGGCGCCGCTCACCACCGCCACCTGGTCGTGGTGCATTCCCATCGCGGCCACGCAGGTCGCCGGCGCCGTCATCAGCAGGGAGTCCTGCGTCAGCGCAGTCGGTTGCGGACCTGGGTCAGGTTCTCCTCGCGGGCGGTGGCTTGGTCGCGCCGGGCCAGCTCCTCCTGCATCTCGTCGTCCTCGGGCGCGGGCACCACCGCCTCGGTCCGGACGACGGTCAGGCGCCACTCGGCCCCGGCATCGGCCAGCGCGTCCACCTGGCTGCGGGCGGCGTGGACGACGACGAACACGAACCGGCCCGCCCTGTCGCGGCCGGCGGGGGCGCGCCACCTGCGCGGCTCGACCGACTCGAGCGCCCGGTCCACGATGCTTTCGTGGACGGAAAGCTACAGCTGGCGGCAGCTCATCTCAGTCGGTGAAGTGGGTGATCTGGACGACAACGACCGCGTCGTCGTCGAGCGCGCGGCGCGCCAGCTCGGGGTCGAGCGGCGCGTCGTCCTGCGCCGTCACCTCCAGCGGCGCGAGCCCCGCCTGGCGCAGCGTCGAGACCGTCTCGCGCACCGCCTCGGCCTCGTCGCGCGCGGGCGTGTAGCACAGAAGCGCCGCGCCCGTGGCGCCCTCGGGCAGGCCGTCGTCGGCCTTGCGCCCCACCTCGACCATCAGCGCGTGGACGGCAGGCGCCTCCCCCCGCGCCGGGCGAGGGGAGCGGTTCTTGCTCACGTGCGTCCGCGCACCATCCGGTAGCCCCAGATCAGCAGGCAGGCGCCGATGATGGCCACGATGAACCAGGCGAGCCAGCTTTCGGCGGTGTAGATGCCGATGGCGCTGAGGATCGCGTTCAGGATGACCGCGCCGAGGATGCCCAGAATGATGTTCGTCAGAAGCCCGTGATCGGCCTTCATGATCTTTTCCGCGATCCAGCCGGCGATACCGCCCACGATGATCGCAACCAACCAACCCATTTCTCTCTCCCTGTGCCAACGGACCTTCCGTCCGAGCCTACAAGCAACGGGAACTTCGATCGTTCCACCGCGGACCGTGACACTCTCTGCCGCGCTTGGCTAGGCCCGCAGCAACTCGTTGATGCCGGTCTTCGACCGCGTCTGCTCGTCCACGCGCTTGACGATGACCGCGCAGTAGAGGCTGACGCCCCCCGACGAGGGCATCGTGCCGGCCACGACGACCGAATAGGGCGGCACCTCGCCGTAGCTCACCGCGCCGGTCTCGCGGTCGACGATCTTGGTCGACTGGCCGAGGAAGACGCCCATGCCCAGGACCGAGCCCTCGCGCACGATCACGCCCTCGACCACCTCGGAGCGGGCGCCGATGAAGCAGTTGTCCTCGATGATGGTGGGGTTGGCCTGCATCGGCTCGAGCACGCCGCCGATCCCGACGCCGCCCGACAGGTGCACGCCCTTGCCGATCTGCGCGCACGAGCCGACCGTGGCCCAGGTGTCGACCATCGTGCCCTCGTCCACATAGGCGCCGAGGTTGACGAAGGACGGCATCAGCACCACGCCCGGCGCGATGTAGGCCGAGCGGCGCACGACGGCGTTCGGCACCGCGCGAAAGCCGGCCTGCTGCCAGCGCGCCGCGTCCCAGTCGCGGAACTTGCTGTCGACCTTGTCCCACCAGGTGCCGCCCTGGGGGCCGCCCGCCTGCGGGGTCATGTCGCTCAGGCGGAACGACAGCAGCACCGCCTTCTTGGCCCACTGGTTGACGTGCCAGGTGCCGTCCTGGCCCCGCTCGGCCACGCGCAGCGCGCCGGTGTCGAGCGCCTCGAGCGTCGCCTCGACCGCCTCGCGGACCTCGCCGCCGGTCGAGGGCGACACGTCGGCCCGCGCCTCCCACGCAGCGTCGATCACGGACTGAAGCTGGTCATGGGACATTGGCGCGCTCCCTTAAGCGGCTGGCAAGCGTTGCCCTCCGCCTATAGAGGCTGGCATTGGGGGGCGCAATCTGCCCACGAAGGAGCGACGATGAAAGACGACCGGTCCCATCCGTTCCGCGGCGCCCACCAGGACGTCGAGCGGGCGCACGAGATCCCGGACACGCCGCAGACGCGGGCGCCGGCCTACCGGCTGGCCTTCGACGACCCCGACTTCCTGTGCCGCGACGAGCTGCGCCCCGTGCGGCTGCAGCTCGAGCTGCTCAAGCCCGAGCTGGTGATGTCCGAGCGCGGCGTTGAATCGACGGTGGTGCTGTTCGGCGGCGCGCGGATCCCGCCGCCGTCGCGCAGGCACACCGCGCGCACCGAGACGCTGGCGGGCCTGGCGCGGTTCTACGACGAGGCGCGCACCTTCGCCCGCATGGTGACCGAGCGCAGCCTCAAGAGCTACGGCCGCCACGACGTGATCGTGACCGGCGGCGGCCCCGGCGTGATGGAGGCCGGCAACCGCGGCGCGTCCGACGCCGGCGGCTCGTCGATCGGCCTCAGCATCGTGCTCCCGCACGAGCAGGCGCCGAACGAGTACGTCACGCCCGAGCTCTGCTTCAACTTCCACTACTTCGGCATCCGCAAGATGCACTTCCTGATCCGCGCCAAGGCGATCGCGGTGTTCCCCGGCGGCTTCGGCACGCTGGACGAGCTGTTCGAGTGCCTGACGCTGATCCAGACCGGGCGCATGGCGCGGGTGCCGGTCCTGCTCTTCGGGCGCGAGTTCTGGAGCCGGATCGTCGATTTCGAGGCGCTGGCCGACGCCGGCACCATCGCCGAGGCCGATCTCGACCTCTTCCGCTTCGTCGAGACCGCGCAGGAGGCGCTCGAGGCGATGGACAGCTGGGCCCACGCCGGCGAGATCCGCGAGACGATCCCGGGCCGGGTCGACCCCGTCCATCCGCGGCGCGAGGAATCCTGAGGCGGGCGGCGGGCTTGCCGGCGCAGGCGCGTTCGGTATCGTGGAGCACCCGTCCGGCCGGGCGGACGCGCAAGGGGGACAGACGATGCGGATGACCGACCTCATGGGCCGCAAGGGCGAGAGCGACGGCCAGACCTTCCCGGTCACCGAGATCTTCTTTCACGAGCCCACGGGCCGGCTGCGCTACGTGGCGCTGGGCACCGGCGGCTGGCTCACGCGGGAGGAGGTGCTGGTGCGGGCCGACCGCTTCGGCGTCCCCGAGGAGGGCAGCTCCCACTGGCCGGTCACCCTCAGCGCCGAGCACATCGAGGAGGCGCCGACCTGGCACGGCGGCGACGCCTCGGGTCCGCCCATCCACCTCGAGAACTGGCCGCCGATCGTGGTCGGCCCCTTCGGCGGCACCACCTCGCCGCTGATGATGTGGGCCGAGCTGGCCGAGTCCGAGCACGAGGACCATCGGCACGGCCCCTCGGGCGATTCCCGCGTCGCCAAGCTGGAACGGGCGTCGCAGCGGCTGGGCGGCGAGGTCTTCGGCAGCGACGGCCTGCTGGGCACGCTGGCCGACATGACCGTCGACCCCGAAACCTTCGAGATCCACCATTTCGTGGTCCGCGCCCCGGACGGCGACCACGCGCGTGCCCTACGCCACGCTGCGCCACTTCGCGCACGACGCGCGCCACGTGGTGCTGAACCTCGACCACAGAAGCCTGCGCGAGACCGCCGCCCGCCACGACGCCTCGCCGCTGCTCTGAGGCGGGCGCGACGCGGCTAGAGGCCCCGCTCCGGGTGCACGCCGGGGGCGCCGAAGATCTCGCCCGCCTGCCCGGCCCGTGCCTTTTCGGCCACCGCCTCGACCTGCGGGCGGCGCTCGCGCCAGGCGGCCGCGGCCTCGACCAGCCCGGCGAAGATCGCGCGCTGGCGGCGGGCGTAGAACAGGTGCTCGGGGTGCCACTGCACGCCCAGCGCGAAGGGGTCGCGCACCCGCTCGACCGCCTGGGTCATGCCCCCGGTGTCGCGCGCCGCCACCTGCAGCCCCTCGCCCAGGTCATGCACCGCCTGGCTGTGCAGGGCGTTCACCTTCATCGGGCGCAGGCCCGCCAGTTCCGACAGCCGCGTGCCCTGCGACAGGTGCACCGTCTTCTTCGGCAGGATCGTCCAGTACCGCTGCGAGGCGGTGTAGGTGCCATAGGCGTCCTGGTCGAGCGTGCCGCCCAGCGCCACGTTCATCATCTGGCTGCCCCGGCAGATGCCCAGGATCGGCTTGTTCTGCTCGAAGGCGGTGCAGACCAGCCGCCGCTCGAGCTCGTCGCGCTCGGGGTCGAGCCGGGCCGAGGTGATCAGATGCCCGCCGTAGAGGTCGGGCGAGATGTCGTCGCCGCCGCCGATGATGATGCCGTCGACCGCGCCCACCTGGGCCTCGCGGCTGGTGTCCCAGCGCAGCGCCCGCCCGCCCGCCATCCGCACGTTCAGCGCCACCAGCGGAAAGATCCGCCAGCCCGACCGCCGCGAGGTGGTGACGCCGATCACCGGCGGCCTCATGCCGTCTCCTCCACGATGCCGGCGGCGAGCAGCAGCGCCTCGGTCCGGCGGCACCAGCCCCGCCGCGTCGTGCCGCGGTCGTGCTGGTGGTCGCGCCATTCCTCTGCCAGCTGCGCCAGAAGCGGGCCGTCCCCGGCCACCCGCTCGACCAGCACCCAGCGGTTCCACTCGAAGGCGATCGTCCAGTCGGCCTCGTCCACGCGGCTGTCGGGCAGGCGGTAGTGCCAGGTCGGCCGGGCCGAGACGGCCTCGGCATTGGGCAGCGCCCGCAGCACCCGCGCCTCGTCCAGGTGCCGGAAGAGCGGCAGCATGTCGAGCGCCCGGTTCCGCGACGGCGTCACCCGCAGGTAGAGGTCCATCAGCTCGTCCATCTCCGCCTCGGGGGCGAGGTCCAGAAGCTGGCGCACGAAGCGCCGCGGATAGGGGTCGACGAAGGGCAGCAGCCGGCGCGAGCCGTCGATCGGGTGCGACAGGCGCAACCAGTCCTCAAGCAGCGCGAAGGCGGTCAGCACCGGGCGGATCGCCCCGATGCGCGGCGCCGCGACCTCGACGTTGAGGTGCAGCCCGAAGCCGAACAGGATGCCGCTGCCGCTTCCCATCGCCCCGGCCGCGCGCAGCGCCTCGCGCAGCGCGTCGATGCGTGGCAGCGCCTGCGGCTCCAGCGGCTCGGTCACGATCTCGACCGGGATCACCTCGCGCCCGATCTCCAGGCCCAGATGCGCCAGCCCCACCTGGCCGCTCTTGCGGAAGGCGGTGTCCAGATAGACCTGCATCCGCCCCAGCTCGGTGTCGTCGATGACCACCTCGAAGGGGCCGCCGGGCCGCGCCGTCCCGCCGAACGCCGCCACCACCTTCTGCGCCACCTGCGTCTCGGTCAGGCCCGCGAATTCGAGCTCCAGCCCCACCCGCCGCAGCGCGCCCGCCTCGGTTCGCGCGGCGGGCAGCGGCAGGAACCGGTCGCGCGGGATCTGCTCGGTCAGGTGGGTCATGCTCCGCCAACCGCGCCGCGGCCGCGCGGGTTCCTGATCCGGAACCGATCCGAAGGTTCTTGCGTTTGTGCGTGGCTGGGCGAAAAGCTGGTTTCCATGAACATCGAGTATCTATCGCGTTGGGCGACCGTGGTCATCGCCGCCGTCGCCCTGCTGGCGGCGTTCGAATATGCCCAGAGCGTGTTCGCCCCGCTGGCCTTCGGGCTGGTGCTGGGCGTGGTGCTGTCGCCGGTCTCGGACGCGGTCGACCGGATCGGCCTGCCGCGGGCGCTGGGCGCGCTGCTGTCGCTGATCCTCGGCCTCGCCATGATCGTCGGCCTGATCTACCTGATCGAGCCGAAGGTGAGCGAGGCGATGCGCCGCACCCCCGAGATCATGGACGAGTTGCAGGGCACGCTCGAGGGCCTGCGCGACCTCGGCCGCGGCATCGACAACGTCAGCGACGAGGTCTCGGAGGCGATCAACGAGGACAGCGGCAGCGGCGCCGCCCCAGCCCCCGCCCCCAAGCCCGAGGAAGAGCCGGTCAAGGTGCCCGGCGTCTACGAGGCGCTGACCTTCGCGCCCGGCCTCGCCGCGCAGGTGCTGATCATCATCGGCGCGTTCTTCTTCTTCCTGCTGTCGCGCCACGAGATCTACGAGTGGGTGGCGCGGCGCCGCGACGGCCTGTCCGAGGGGCCGACGGCGCGCACGCTGAAGGAGGCCGAGCGCCAGGTCGCCCGCTACTTCCTGACCATCTCGCTGATCAACGGCGGCTATGCCGTGGTCGTGGGGGTCGACGCTGCACATGATCGGCCTGCCGGCCCCCTACATCTGGGGCATGGTGGCGGGGCTGATGAACTTCATCCTCTACATCGGGCCGGCCACCGTCGCGGCCAGCCTGCTGGTCGCCGGGGCGCTGGCCTTCGACGGGCCGATGACGGTGATCCCGTCGCTGGCCTTCCTGTGCATCAACGGCATCGAGGCGCAGTTCGTCACCCCGACGCTGGTCGGCAAGCACATGCACGTGAACCCGCTGCTGGTGTTCCTGTCGCTGGTGCTGTGGCTGTGGCTCTGGGGGCCGCTCGGCGGAATCGTGGCGATCCCGATCCTGCTCTACGTGCTGGCCATCGTCTCGGGCTTCGGCGTGTCTCAGACGATCTCGTTCGGCACGCCCGGCAGGTCGCGCCCGAATCGCTCGGCCGGGGTCGGGTCGTAGGGCAGGAGGAAGCCGCGCCGCGCCTCGGGCTCGGCCCGCAGGTTCTGCACCGCCAGCCGGCGCCAGGCATGCACCGCCCGGCGCGGATCGAAGAAGGCGGCGTCGGCCTCCTCGGGCAGCCAGTGGCGGAAGCAGCGCTCGCGCACGTTCAGCACGTTCTCGCGCGCGGTCAGCTCGACCCCCGTCTCGGTGTCCCAGTAGAGGCTGCGCCCGTTCAGGTTCGCCGACGAGATGATCGCCGCCTGGTCGTCGAAGACCGAGACCTTGGCGTGCACGTAGACGATCGGCGCCCCCCAGAGCGCATCGCGCCCCTGGCTGTCGCTGCGCCTCGGCTGCGCCGGCGAGCCGATGAACAGCCGCTCGCCGAACGCCTTGCGGATCATCCGCACCGCCCGCGCCTGCAGCCATTCGCCCAGCCGCGCGTCGGCGCGGCGCATGCCGTTGAAGGCCACGTCCTCGGGCGCCGCGGGCACGATCAGGATCAGCTGAGGTCCGGGTTCGCCACCCCGCCGCGGGCCAGCCGGCTGGCCGTGCGCAGGTCCCGGAAGAACTGCGTCTCGAGGTAGATCAGCTCGCGCGCGTCGCGCGATGCGGCGGCGTGCGGGCCTGTCCGATCTCGCGCACCATCCGGTGCGGCGAGAGAAGGGCAGGCTGATGCGCCGCCGCCGCGACAGCGTGCGCAGCAGCCGCTGCGTCGCCGGGCGGCGGCATCAGCCCGCCCGTCACCGCGCTGCAGGTGCAGGATGTGCTCGCCGCCGCCTCCGGCCCGCGCCGGGTCCTCGAGGAACACCTGCACGTCGTGCCAGGTCTCGTCCGCCGGCGGTCGATGGCGCGGCGTGTCGAAGCGCCGCTCGTTGAGGTCGAGCCCGCCGACGCGAGAGCCGCTCGCGGTCGAAGACCGCGATCTTCTGGTGGTGCGAGGCCGGGATCAGCTCGCGGCAGCCGCCAGGTCGGGCGCAGGCCGCCGTCGCCGTCTCGCGCAGGTAGCGGCGCGAGGCCGGGCATGTCGCGCAGCGCCAGCGCCCGCTCGCGGCGGGGTCAGCGCCGACAGCTCGCGCGCCCGGCGCGCAGCTCGCGCACGATGCCGGCGGCAAGAGCACCAGCGTCGGCAGCAGCCCGACCGCGCGCCGGGTGCGCGGCCGGGACGAAGTGGAGCCGCGCGCCCCGGCCCGCGCCAGCTCGCGCGCGGCGGCCAGCATGCGGATCGACCGCCAGGTGCAACGGTGCAGCTGGAGGCCGCGATCGGGTCGAAGTCGGTGATGCAGAGGTTGATCGGTCACGCCCTTGCTCAGGACGTGCACGATCAGGTCGAACCAGCGCTCGCCGATCGCCCGCCCCTCGGGCGAACGTAGGCCTGCGTGGCTGGATCGAAGATGCGGAAACTCGCGACGATCTCGCGCTCGGCGGCAAGGAAGGCCGCTCGTACTCGGGAAACGCCTCGGACGCCGTCAGGCAGAGCTCGGGGGGCCGGCAGGTCGTCCACCACCCCTCGGGGCAGGAGCTCATGCGACTGGTCGGCCGTGTCCCGCACCCGTTCCCCCTTCCTCGTACTGATGGGGGCTCCGCCGGAACGACGGAGCCCTTCCTGCACCGTATCACTCGCTACTGCGCTGCGTCGATCCGCAGCATTCCGAGGGCCTTCCCGGCGAAGGCCGATCTCGTGAAATCCCAAATCAGCGGACGGGTCCTGCCGCATGTCGTGGCCTGCGACGGTCGATCCGGGCCCGGCGTTGCGGACCCCGCCCGCACGCGCCCGACCGCGCGGCGCCGCATCACTCGTTTGTCTCACCCCTCTCGAACTGGCCATTCAACATGGCGGAGGCGGGACGGTTCCGGCCGGTCCGGCGGTTTCGTCCCTCCCCCCACCACGGGTGCCGCGCCCCTCGGCGCCCTTGTCCATGCGCAGAGACCATCGCGACCACGAACATCACCAGGAACAGGAAGAACAACGTCTCGACGATACCCGCGCCCGCGCCGGCGAGGCCGCCGAACGCGACGATCCCCATGATCGCCGAGGCCAGAAGAAGCAGCATTCGCCTGCCAGTGTCCTTCGCAGGCTGTCGAGGCCGCTTACCGTCTCAACGGGAGCGGCCAGCCCTCGGGTTCCGAACGTGCAACGGCCGGCGGACGCTGATGCCGCGACTGCGCGACATCCGCCGCTCCCGCATCGCGGCGCGCCCTCAACGATTGCGGGAAAGAAACTCCAGCAATGCCGCCCTCGGGCTTGCGCAGGCCGTTGACCGGCGCGACCTCGAGCAGGTCCCCGCCGCGCCTCGGCATCCAGCTCGCGCAGATCGAACAGGTCCGGGTGGATATAGCTGGTTGCGGCGATGGCCGGCGTGTTGTGCAGCCGCTCGGCCGCCGTCGGCGATGGCGCGGATGGTCGGCTTTTCGGCCTGCACCGGCCGCTCGAAGGCCGGCCA
The DNA here is from genome assembly GCA_963773475.1 of uncultured Alphaproteobacteria bacterium. Lineage (GTDB taxonomy): Bacteria > Pseudomonadota > Alphaproteobacteria > Rhodobacterales > Rhodobacteraceae > Roseitranquillus. The sequence continues at coordinate 18,584 of CAVZBD010000010.1, forward strand.
CGGTCTCCGGCCCAGGTGCGGAAGGTCTTCGCCGTGACGATCGGCGCCGCGCATCCCGGCGATATAGTCGTTGACGCTGTGGAGCTGACCGGTGGCGCTCCCCTCCGCGTCGATCCAGTCCAGCAGTCGGCCCCCGGCAGGTCGTCGAGCCGCCTCCAGGACCTGCAGCAGCCTGCGGTCCGTCAGGCTGCGGCGCACCTTGCTCCCGCCCTTGGCGGTGAAGTTCAGGCGGATACTCCCCTCCGTCCAGCCGCACATGGCGGAGCGTCAGGCTGGTCGCGCCGTAACTGCCGTTCTGCTCGGCATATTCGCGGGTGCCCGATCCGCAGCGACAGCCGGTCGATCAGGGCCACCGCCGCCGCAATGGCAAAGGTCACCTCGCCCGCCTCGGCCGTCAGGTCCCGCGCAGACGCGGCGGCGCAGGCCGGGCAAGGCCGTGCCGAAGGCGGCAAGGCTGGTCAAACTTCGTGCCGCGCGTGCCCGCGGTCCAGTCGTGGTGATAGCGGTACTGCTTGCGCGCGCGCGCGTCCAGGCCGGTGGCCTGCAGGTGCCCGTTCTGCAGCGGGCAGATCCAGACGTTCGATAGGCCGGCGGCACGGCCAGCCGGTCCAGCCGCTGGCGCTCCGCCGGATCGTCGGATCGGCGTGCCGTCGGGCGCGATATAGATGAAGCCCCGCCCGCGCCGCTCGCGCCGGATCCCCGGGCGGCTGTCGGGATAGTAGATCGACGCGAGGCGATCCGACCATGGCTTGCCCTCCGCGGCAGACACCCGAACCCGGACGCCACGCGCCCGGTTCCCTGCCGCCGATGCGCCTCAGGCCTGGCTGAGCTCGCTGGCCGACTTGAGGACCTCGTCGCCGTCTTCCTGCTCGATCAGGTAGGCCGGATCGTCTGCGCTTGCATTCCGGGTGATCTCCGAGCCCTTGATCTTCCTCGTGATCTTGCCGGTGTACTTCTTGGTGACTGTGCCGGTCCCCGTGCCGTTGCCCCAGCTCCACTTCACCTTGTCGCCCTCGGCAAACTGCTTGGCCATGCTCTGTCTCCGCGTGGATCTGGCAGCCGAACGCTCTTCGCGTGCGGCGGTTCCTCCGCAGGTACCGGCGGGAAGGATCGACAGTTCGGGCTCAGCTCTCCGCCGGCGCCTCTACGGGGCAACCCTACGTCGATCCGACTTCCGCTCGCGTTCGCTCGCGCTCTTGAGTTGGCCGCAAGCGGCCATGATGTCCTCGCCCCGGGGCGTGCGGATCGGCGCGGCATAGCCGGCCTTCATGACGATCGTCGCGAAGGCGCGGATACGCGTCGTCAGGGCTGCGCCGGTACGGCGCGCCGGGCCATTCGTTGAACGGGATCAGGTTGATCTTGGCCGGGATGCCCCGGATCAGGTTGACCAGCCGCCGCGCATCCTCGTCGCTGTCGTTGACGCCGTCCAGCATCACGTACTCGAACGTGATCCGCTCGGAGTTCGACAGCCGCGGATACTCGCGCAGCGCCGTCCAGCAGCGCCGCGATGTTCCATTTCCTGTTGATCGGCACCAGCTTGTCGCGCACCTCGTCGGTGGTGGCGTGGAAGCACACCGCCAGCATGCAGCCGATCTCCTCGGCCGTGCGCGCGATCTCGGGCACGATGCCCGATGGTCGACAGGGTGATCCGGCGGCGGGACAGGCTGATACCCTCGCCGTCCATGGCGATCTTCATCGCGTCGCGCACGTTCTCGAAGTTGTAGAGCGGCTCGCCCATGCCCATCAGCACGACGTTCGACAGCAGCCGCGCCTCGTCCTTCGGCGCGCGCCCGGGCTCGCGGCCACTCGCCCAGATCGTCGCGCGCCAGCATCATCTGCCCGACGATCTCGGCCGCGGTCAGGTTGCGCACCAGCCGCTGCGTGCCGGTGTGGCAGAACGTGCAGTTCAGCGTGCAGCCCACCTGGGTCGAGACGCAGAGCGTGCCGCGCCCCTCCTCGGGGATGTAGACCGTCTCGACCTCGTGGCCGCCGGCGATCCGCACCAGGTACTTGCGGGTCCCGTCGGCGCTGACCTGGCGGCTGACCACCTCGGGCAGCGCGATCTCGAACCGCTCGGCCAGCATCGCGCGGTAGTCCTTGGAGAGGTTGGTCATCGCGCCGAAGTCGCGCACGCCCTTCTGGTAGATCCACTGCCAGAGCTGCCGCTCGCGCATCCTGGCCTGCCGCTCGGGCGTGCCGGCCTCGACCAGCGCCGCGCGCAGCTCGTGCCGCGGGTCAGCCCGACGAGGTTCACGCGCTCCCCGGCGCGTGCCGGCGGGCAATCGGTCAGGACGTCCTGCGTGATCGGTGCATCGGCACTCATGCGGTCACTCCAGCCCGGGGGTCGCGCCAGCCTATAGAGGATCTCGCGCGCGAACGCCAACGCGGGCGCCAGGGCCCGCGACGGCGCGTTTGACATCGACAAGCCCGTATCTGGCGCGTCACCCTGCCTCACGCAAGGAGGAGAGAGAGGGAGGCCGCCATGCAGGACGTTCTCGTCGCCTACGCCACGGTCGAGGGCCAGACCGGCCGGATCGCCAGCTTCATCCGGGACGAGGTCGAAAAGACGGGCCGCCGCGCCACGCTCTTCGACGTCTCGGACGAGACCGCCACCGCGCCGCTCGACGGCGTCGACACGGTGATCCTCGCGGCGCCGGTGCACCAGCGGCGTCACCCGAACGACTTCGAGGTGTTCGTGGCCGGCAACCGCGACGCGCTGGCCGCGCGCCGGACGCTGATGATCTCGGTCAGCCTCAGCGCCGCCTTCCCCGAAGGCGTCGAGGAGGCGGGCGAGTACCTGACCGAGATGAAGATGCGCACCGGCTTCGAGCCCGACGCCGAGGCGCTGGTGGCCGGCGCGATCCGCACCAGCCAGTACGACTACTTCGCCACGCAGGTGGTCCGCCACGTGGTCCTGCGCGGCCGCGACCCCGGCATCGCCGAGGGCGAGCACGAGTTCACCGACTGGGACGCGCTCGCCGCCCGCGTGGCCGGGTTCCTGTCGCAGGCCGAGGCCTGACCGGCCGGCGCGCCTTGGGGGTCGCGCCGGCCGGGCGCGGCCCGATCAGGCGTGCGCCGTGCTTGCCCCGCGGGCGCGCGCGGCGTCGATGCTCCACGGGCCGGGGCCGGCGAAGACGATGTAGAGGAACACGAAGCAGTAAAGAATCGCCGCGTCGCCGCCGTTCAGCGCCGGATAGGGGCCCTGCGGCGCGTGGGCGATCCAGTACGCCGCCGCCATCAGCCCCGACAGGACGAAGGCCACCGGCCGCGTGAAGAGCCCCACGATCAGCAGCGCGCCGCCGACCAGCTCGAGCACGCCCGCGATCCAGGGCAGCGACATCGCCTCCGGCGAGAAGTCCGAGGCGGGAAACCCCAGCAGCTTCTGCGTGCCGTGGGCGAAGAAGATCAGCGCCGAGACGATCCTGAGCACGCTCAGCATCTGCGGACGCCAGGCTTCGAGAGCAGTGGAATTCATGGGTGCCGTTCCTTTCCGAAGGTCGCGCGCCGCCGGCTGCCCGGCCCGCGCGGCATGGTTCTCCCTCGGAAATCGACTACAGCAGCGCCGCGGCCCCGCAAACGCGGACCGGCGAACAGGGCCCGTGCGCGAACGCGCGAGCCGCCGCCCGTTGCCGCGCTACGGCGCGCAGCGCTTCTCGGCGTCCTCGACCGCGGCGGTGAAGCCCATCAGCGAGAAGGTGTCGCGCGTCGTGGTGCCCCGCGACGAGCGCCCGGTCAGGACCGCCTCGGCGCCGCGCTTCATCGCCGCGACGATCTTCGCGTCGACATCGCCCGAGGCCGGCCAGGCCCACTCGCCCTCGGTGAACAGGTCGAAGCTCTCGCCGCCGATCTCGACCGTCACGGTCGAGCCGTCGGCGAACGGGTAGCCCCCGGTGAACGAGACCTCGCCCGCCACGTCGTCCTGCGGGCGGTAGCTGACGAACAGCAGGATCTCGCCGCGGACCACGTCGACCTCCTTGCCGCTCCGGGTGTTGCGGCTGCCCTGCGGGGTCGAGACGCTCCAGCACTCGGGCGGGTCGGCCTCGACGCAGACGCTCCAGTCGGTCTTCGACGCGACGCAGTCGACCTTTTCGGCGTCCTGGGCGGCGGCCGGTGCGGCCAGAAGGGCAAGGGCGGCAAGCGTCAGGCCGCCGGCGAACGTGCGATGCATGGGCGTGGTGCCTCCAGCTGTCTCTGCCTCTCCGCCGCGCCGTTCCGGCCAGTGCTTGCCGTGACGCGGGCGAGTTTCTAACGTGCGCCGCAGCTATACCGCGCGACGGCGCCGGCGCGAAAGGGCAGCGCGGCGGAAAGTCGCTGAGATGTGAGGACGGGCATGACGAATGAGCCGGCGGACCTGGTCGAGGTCTGGCGAGGGGAGTTCCTGGAATCGGTCCATCGCGGCCACGCGGTGGTCTGCGACGCGACCGGCGCGATCGTCGAGGCATGGGGCGACCCCGACGCGGTGATCCTGCCGCGCTCGTCGGCCAAGATGATCCAGGCGCTGCCCCTGGTCGAGAGCGGCGCGAGAGCTGTCGACCGAGCGGCTGGCGCTGGCCTGCGCCAGCCACCAGGGCGCGGCGATCCATGTCGACCGGGTACGCGCCTGGCTGGACGAGCTCGGCCTTTCCGACGACGACCTGCGCTGCGGCGCCCAGCCGCCCCGCGACGACGACCAGTTCCGCGGCACCCTCTGCGACGGCCACCCCGTCACCCAGGCGCACAACAACTGCTCGGGCAAGCACGCGGGCTTCCTGATGCTCGCCCGGCAGCTCGGCGGCGGCCCCGAGTACGTCGAGCCCGACCACCCGGTGCAGCGCGCCGTGCGCGAGGCGTTCGAGGACGTAACCGGCGCCCCCTCGCCCGGCCACGCCATCGACGGCTGCTCGGCGCCGAACTTCGCCACCACCCTTGCCGGCCTCGCCCGCGCCATGGCCCGCTTCGCCGCCGCCCGGCCGACGCCGCCTCGGCGCGCGACCGGGCCGCCGCGCGACTGGTCGCCGCCATGACCGCCCACCCCGAGCTGGTGGCCGGCGAAGGGCGCGCCTGCACCCGCCTGATGCGCGCCATGGACGGCGTCGCGGTCAAGACCGGGGCCGAGGGCGTCTTCGTCGCCATCCTGCCCGCCCGGTCCCTGGGCGTCGCGGTCAAGATCACCGACGGCGCCTCTCGCGCCGCCGAGGTGGCGGTGGCCGCGATCCTCGCGCGCCTCGGCGCCCTCGACCCCGCCGCGCCCGACGGGCGAGACCTCCTCGCCCCCGAAATCCGCAACTGGCGCGGCCTCCTTACCGGAGTGATCCGCCATGCACCGGCTCTTGCTGCTCCCGCTTAGGCTCGTCCGCGCCGCCTGGCGCACCGGCATCGTCCTCACCGTCGTCGCCATGCTGGCGCTCAACGTCGCCACGCTGACCATCGGCGGCCTCAGCGCGCTGGCCTCGGGGGCCATCGCCGCCGTCACCGGGGTGCAGACCGTGGCCCGGCGGCAGGCCGCCCGCAGCGCCACCCTGCAGGCCGACCTCGCCGCCGCCCGGGCCGAGACCGCCGCCGCCCGCCGCACTGCCGCCCGCCACCGCCGACGACCTGGCCCGCGCCCGCCGCGTCACCTATCGCGGCCGCGCCATGCCGGTCGGGCGCGCCGTGCGCGACACCACCTCGCGCATCGCCGAACGCACCGCCATCGCCACCTCGCGCAACGTCGCCGCCACCGGGGCCGAGGCGATTCCGTTCTGGGGCATCGCCGTCATCGTCGCGGCCACCGCCTACGAGCTCAAGGTGGCCTGCGACACCATGCGCGACCTGCACGAGCTGGACCTGGCCTTCGACCCTGACGCCGCACTCGACCCCGAGCGCAGCCAGGCCTGCGGCGCCGAGGTGCCCACCGCCTCCGAGATCTGGACCCAGGTCGCCGCCAGCCCCGCCGCCGCCGCCCAGGCCGCCCGCGCCGCCTACGACGATTTGCCGCCGCTCGACCTGCCCGACTGGTGGGGGGCCATCAGCGCCCGCGCGACCGCCCTGCTGCCCGGCGCCCCCGCCGTCAGCGACTGACGAACTCGTCCCGCGCATAGCCTTGCAGGAAAAGCAGCGCCGTCAGGTCGCCGTGGTTCACCCGAACCCGCGCCCGCTCCTGCACCGCGGGCTTGGCGTGCAGCGCCACGCCCAGCCCCGCCAGCTCGATCATCCCCAGGTCGTTGGCCCCGTCGCCCACCACGACCGCCGGCCTCCGGGCCGCCCAGCGCCGCGGCCTCCTCGCGCAGCACCGCCACCTTGGCGTCGCGCCCCAGGATCGGCTCGGCCACCGTTCCCGTCAGCCGCCCGTCCGCCACGCACAGCCGGTTCGCCCGGTGCGCGTCGAAGCCCAGCCAGCCGGCCACCACCTCGGTGAACGCCGTGAACCCGCCCGAGACCAGAACCGTCCGCGCCCCCGCCGCCTTCATCGTGGCGACCAGCGTCGCACCGCCCGGCATCGGCTCGATCCGGCTCTCCAGCACCCGGCCGATCACCCCCGCGTCCAGCCCCTCCAGCAGCGCCACCCGCTCGCGCAGCGCCCCCTCGAAGCCCAGCTCGCCGTTCATCGCCCGCGCGGTGATCGCGGCGACCCGTTCGCCCACGCCCGCCTCGGCGGCCAGCTCGTCGACGCATTCCTGCCGGATCATCGTCGAATCCATGTCCGCCAGCAGCAGCCGCTTGCGCCGCCCCGCCTCGGGCTGCACCGCCAGGTCGACGCCCAGCATCTGCAGCTCGGACCAGACGTGATCGGCGTTGTCCGGCCGCTCGGGCACGGCGAACTCGGCCGCCTCGTCGGGGGCCAGCCACACCGCCTCGCCCCCGCCCCAGGCGTTGCGCAGGCTCTCCACCAGCGCCGGGTCCAGCGGCGCGCCCTCGGGCGCGGTCAGCAACGTGACGACATGCATCGGCGCCTCCTGGCGGATCGGAACAATCCCGCGCGTTTTGCGGCCCGTTGCGCCGGAATTCGACTTGCGGACGCACCTGTCTTTGCATAAGCGCGTCCGTGGGACACCCCTCCCCAACGAGGGGCGAATATCTGGAAGGATACCATGCCCGAAGACCAGACCCCGGCCGCGCGGCCGGCCAATCCGCGTTTTTCCTCCGGCCCCTGCGCCAAGCCCCCCACATTCGCGCTCGACACGCTGAAGGACGCGGCCCTCGGCCGGTCGCACCGTGCCGCGATCGGCAAGGCCAAGCTCAAGCAGGCCATCGACGACACGCGCGAGATCCTGCGCGTCCCCGACGACTACCGCATCGGCATCGTCCCCGCCTCCGACACCGGCGCGGTCGAGATGGCGATGTGGTCGCTGCTGGGCGCGCGCCCCGTCGAGATGCTGGCCTGGGAAAGCTTCGGCGCCGGCTGGGTCACCGACGCGGTCAAGCAGCTCAACCTCGACGCGAACGTGCGGACCGCCGACTACGGCGAGATCGTCGACCTGGCCCAGGTCGACTGGGACGCCGACGTGGTCTTCACCTGGAACGGCACCACCTCAGGCGTCCGCGTGCCCGACGGCTCGGCGATCCCGGCGGACCGCAAGGGCCTGACCATCTGCGACGCGACCAGCGCGGCCTTCGCGCAGGACCTGCCGTGGCCGAAGCTCGATGTGGCCACCTTCTCGTGGCAGAAGGTGCTGGGCGGCGAGGCGGCGCACGGCATGCTGATCCTGTCGCCCCGCGCGGTCGAGCGGCTGGAAAGCTACACGCCCGCCTGGCCCCTGCCCAAGATCTTCCGCCTGACCAAGGGCGGCAAGCTGATCGAGGGGATCTTCCGCGGCGAGACGATCAACACGCCGTCGATGCTGGCGGTCGAGGACTACCTGCAGGCGCTCGCCTGGGCGCGCGCGGTGGGCGGGCTCGACGGGCTGATCGCCCGCGCCGACGCCAACGCGCGGTGCTGTGGGAGTTCTGCGACGCCCGCGACTGGATCGCCAACCTGGCCCAGGACCCCGCGACGCGCTCGAACACCTCGGTCTGCCTGCGCTTCACCGACCCGCGCATCGCCGACGGCGCGGCCTTCGCCAAGGCGGTGGCCAGGCGGCTCGAGGGGCAGGGCGTGGCCTACGACATCGGCGCCTACCGCGACGCCCCGCCGGGCCTGCGGATCTGGTGCGGCGCCACGGTCGAGACCTCGGACATCGAGGCGCTCTGCCCGTGGCTCGACTGGGCGTTCCAGGCCGAGATCGAGGCGCAGGCCCAGGCCGCCTGATCCCCACGCGAATTCCTCGCATCGGGTCCTACGGGAGATCCGATGCGAGTCATATGCAATTCATATTGCGAAAAGGGCCCACCATGGCACCCAAGGTTCTCGTCTCGGACAAGCTCTCCGAGACCGCCGTCCAGATCTTCCGCGACCGCGGAATTGACGTCACCTTCGACCCCACCATCGGCAAGGACAAGGATCGCCTGCTGGCCGAGATCGGCCAGTACGACGGCCTGGCGATCCGCTCGGCCACCAAGGTGACCGAGAAGATTCTGCAGGCCGCCCAGAACCTTAAGGTGATCGGCCGCGCCGGGATCGGGGTCGACAACGTCGACATTCCGGCGGCGTCGAAGCGCGGCGTGATCGTGATGAACACGCCCTTCGGCAACTCGATCACCACGGCCGAGCACGCCATCGCGATGATGTTCTCCATCGCCCGCCAGATCCCCCAGGCCGATGCCTCAACCCATTCCGGCAAATGGGAAAAATCCCGCTTCATGGGCGTCGAGCTCACCAGCAAGACGCTCGGCGTCATCGGCGCCGGCAACATCGGCGGCATCGTCTGCGACCGCGCCCACGGCCTCAAGATGAAGGTCATCGCCTACGACCCCTACCTCTCGGAAGAGCGCGCGACGCAGATGGGCGTCACCAAGGTCGAGCTCGACGAGCTCCTGCGCCGCGCCGATTTCGTGACCCTGCACGTGCCGCTCACCGACAGGACCCGCAACATCCTGAGCCGCGAGAACATCGCCAAGCTCAAGCCCACCGCGCGGATCATCAACTGCGCCCGCGGCGGCCTTGTGGACGAGGCGGCGCTGGCCGAGGCGCTGAAGGAGGGCCGCGTCGCCGGCGCCGCCTTCGACGTCTTCGCCCAGGAACCGGCGACGGAGAGCCCCCTCTTCGGGCTGGAGAATGTCGTCGTCACCCCGCACCTCGGCGCCTCGACCACCGAGGCGCAGGAGAACGTGGCCCTGCAGGTGGCCGAGCAGATGTCGGACTACCTGCTGACCGGCGCCGTCTCGAACGCGCTCAACATGCCCTCGGTCACCGCCGAGGAGGCCAAGATCATGGGCCCCTGGGTCAAGCTGGCCGGCTATCTGGGCGACTTCATCGGCCAGTCGACGGAGGAGCCGATCACCGCGATCAACCTGATCTACGACGGCGTGGCGGCGACCATGAAGACCGCCGCGCTGAACGCGGCCGCGGTGGCGGGCATCCTGAAGTCCACCAACCCCGAGGTGAACATGGTCTCGGCCCCGGTGATGGCGAAGGAGCGTGGCATCGACATCTCGACCACCACCCAGGACCAGACCGGCGTCTACGAGGGCTACATCAAGATCACCATCAAGACCAATCACCGCGAGCGCTCGATCGCGGGCTCGGTCTTCTCGGACGGCAAGCCGCGCTTCATCCAGATCCGCGACGTGATGCTGGACGCCGAGATCGGCGAGCACATGCTCTACACCACGAACTACGACGTGCCGGGCATCATCGGCGCGCTGGGCACCACGCTGGGCGAGAACGGGGTCAACATCGCCAACTTCACGCTGGGCCGCAGCGACAAGGGCCAGAACGCCGTCGCGCTGCTCTATGTGGACGAGCCGGTCCCGCCGATGGTGCTGGACAAGCTCAAGGCGACGGGGATGTTCCAGCGCGTCCAGCCGCTGCAGTTCGACGTCGCCTGACGCCAGGGCCGCGGCCGAACTGGGCCGCGGCATCCCGAGAAAGGGGACGCGATGACCATCTACGCGGTGCCCGACGTGCACGGCCATTCGGCCGAGCTTGACCGGGTGCACGAACTGATCGAGGCCGACCGTGCGCGCGAGGGCGCGCGCGGCGCCCCGGTCGTGCATCTGGGCGACCTCAACGACCGGGGGCCCGACACGCGGGGCGTCATCGACCGGCTGATCGGGGGCCTTGCGCGGGGCGAGCCGTGGATCGTGCTGCGCGGCAACCACGACCGGATGTTCCTGAACTTCGTCCGCGACGGCGCGCTGCGGGATGTGGGCCTGTCGAGCCCCAATTCGACCTGGCTGCGTCCCGCGCTCGGGGGCACGGCGACGCTGGCAAGCTACGGCGTCGAGGTCTGCGAGCGCGCGCCCGAGGCCGCGCTGGACGCGGCGCGGCGGGCGGTACCACAGGCGCACCTCGATTTCCTGGCGGAACGGCCGCTCTGGCACGAGGCGGGCGAGCTGCTCTTCGTCCATGCCGGCATCCGCCCCGGCGTTCCGCTCGCGCAGCAGACCGAGGACGACCTGGTGTGGATCCGCGACGGCTTTCTCTGGGACGAGCGCGACCATGGCTGGCTGGTGGTGCACGGCCACACCGCGCTGGACGAGCCCACCCATTTCGGCAACCGGATCGACCTCGACGCAGGCGCCGGCTACGGCCGCCCGCTGGTCGCGGCCGTGTTCGAGGGGCGCGCCTGCTGGATCCTTGGGCCCGGGGGGCGGCAGGCCCTGCAGCCCGCCACCTAGCGGGGCGTCTCGAGGCGCAGGTTGCCCAGCTCGAACCGGCTCTCGCGGTCGCCGTCCCGGCGGCCCTCGACCGTCAGGGCGACGACGCCGCAGCGGCCCGGCGCCAGTTCGAGCGCCTCGCGCGTCCAGGCGCCCGCCGACTGCTCGGCGCCCAACGTGGCCACGCGGGTGCGCGGCGCGTCCCCGGCCTCGAGCCAGATGTCCACCGAGTCCGGGACTTCGCGGTTGCCCTCGTGGGTCGCCCGCCACTCGAAGGCCAGCCGCTGCGGCTGCTCCTCGCACGGGACCACCAACCGGGCCGCGCCCGTGGCCGTCGCCGCGCCGCCGCCCAGGACCAGCAGCGGCGCCTGACCCACCATCTGCCACTCGTCGCGGGTCGGCCGTCGCACGGTGGCCGCGCCGCCGAGGCTCCAGTCCGAGCGGCGCAGCGTGCCGAGGTTTGTCCAGTCGGGCACGGCCAGCGGACCGCGCCGCGGCGGGGCGAGCCAGGCGACGGGCTGCACCGGGTCCTCGTCCGGGATCGGCGACAGCGACAGCACGCCGCGGCCGATCGCACCGACGACGAGCGTCGGGCTGGCCGGGTCGGTCAGCGGGTCGAACCACAGGCTGAGCGGCCGGCTGGGCAGTGCCCGCGTGTCGAGAAGCCGCGTCCAGCGGCTGCCGCCCGCGGTGTAGAACACGCCCGCCACGCCAGCCGCGAAGCGCCGCGTGGGCTCGGTCGGATCGAACGCCATGTCGTTGAGCGGGCAGAAGATGTCCGAGCAGCTCAACGCCCAGTCGCCGTCGGCGGTCACCGCGTCTGTCAGCGCCGTGTCGGGCTTCCAGCTTGTGCCGCCGTCGTCCGAGAACCGCACGGTGTTGGCGTCGATCAGGTAGAGGATGTCGGGCCGCCAGGGGTCGACGAAGAACCGCACCGCCGAGGGGGCGGTGGCGTCCGGCACGACCTGCGTCCAGGTGATGGCGCCCGCGGCGTCCCTGTCGCCGCGCCAGATCGAGGCGCCGTCGCCCAGGTAGAAGACCGGGTCGGCATGGCCCCCCGCCGCCTGCACCACATGGACGTTCGCCGGCAGGTCAGGCCCCACCTGCGCAAAGCCGGACGCCGCGGCCGAGCCGTCGAGGCTGTCATGCGCACGCATCAGCTTGCGGGTGCCACCGTCGTCCACGATCAGCACGTAGTCGCCGCGCGCCGGCGGCGTCTCGGACGGCAGGCTCTGGATCGCGTGGCGTGTCCCGCGGATCACGTTGCTGCCCACCGTCAGCGACCGCGCGCCGGGCGGATAGTCGGCGGCGGTGTGCTGCGACGCCTGCGTCGGGTCGGGAGGAGCGTTGGCGCTGTTTTCGAAGGCCGAGATCTCGCCCTCGTCGCCATTGCCGCGCGGGTCGAGCCGGATCACCCGCTGCCGCTGGTAGAGGTCGCCCGCCCAGGTGTCGCAGTCGCCGCAGGCGCCCCGAGGCGAGGCCCAGGTCTGGCCGCCGCTGACGGTCGAGAAGTCGTCGTCGTGCGTGGTGCCGATGTAGAGGCCGCGCGGCACGTCTGCGGTCATCCGGCTGCCTGTCGCGCCCAGGACGTTGATCGGCCAGAGGATGTGCAGGCCCGCCTCGGTCGCCTGCCAGTCCTTGGCGCGGGTGTCGGCGTGGACCTCGCCGCAATCGGTGTTGGAATAGACGCCGCCGTCGGTCGAGAGCCAGACGCGCCCGCCGCCGCACTCCACCAGGTCGGCCTCGAGGTCGTAGGGCGGGCGGTTGTCGGCAGGTCCGAGTTGCAGCCGAAGATCCTCGGCCACGGCGAGGCCGCGGGGGTCGGCATGGACCGAGATGTCGACCGCACTCGCGCCGAAGCGCCGCGCCTGTCCCACCGACAGCCCGTCGAGCCGGTACCAGCCGCGCGCCTCGGGCGGCCCCTCGGCCACGTGCAGGGCGCCGCCGTCGGCGAATAGCACCAGGTGGCCACGCGGGGTCGCCACGGTCTGCACCATGGTCGAGCCGCTGCCGTTCGAGAACCAGACATGGTAGACGGGCGGTCCCGGCAGCTGCGTCCAGCTTCCCCGCCGGTTCCGCGGCGTGAGGCCGGTATAATCGCCCAGCCAGAGGCTGCCCTCGCCGCACTGGCGCGGACCGAAGCCGGGGTCGTAGCCGCCGTAGCCGCCGGTCACGTAGGCCAGCCGCGCATCGTCGACGAGGGCGGTCCCCACGACCTGCTCGACGCCCGCGATCTGCGGCTCCTTGTCGTCGACCAGATGATCGTCGTCGGTGTCGTGGTAGACAGGCTCGCCCGCCGAGTAGATGCCGTTGCCGTCAAGGTCGACCACGCGGATCTTGCCGTCGGTGCCCAGCGCGGTGCCGGCGGCCGGCATCTGCCGGTCGCGCCGGACCCAGAGGTCGCCTGCGTCCGTCCGCCCGTTGCCGTTGACGTCGCGCAATACGGGGATGTTGCAAGCCACCGCCTCGGGGCCGAGGCTGGCGGGGTGGTAGTAGCTCGGCCCGTTGGCCCAGCTGTGGTGGGCGTAATAGACCTGCCGCGCGTTCTCGGGGTTGATCGCCAGCACCCCGGCGGCGGAACTCGTTCTTGTACTGGAAGTCGGTCTTGCCGCAGAAATCCGTCGGAAGGTCGGCGACGGCCGGGTCGTCGAGCCAGCTTCCCGGCGCACCGTCCTGGTCCGAGAACCAGACGTTGGCGGGCCCGCAGGCGATCAGCGTGCGGGCGCTGCCGCGCCTCCCCTGACGCGCGCTGACCGCCAGATGATAGACGGCCGCGGCCCCCGCCGGGTTGCCGAAGGGCGTGTCGGGCGGCGAGAGCAGTGTGAAGTTCTGCCCGCCGTCGGTGCTGCGGGCGATGCCGCAATGCCCCGCGGCATAGACGCGCTGCGGGTCATCAGGCGCGAACGCGACCTGCGTCACCGGACGATTGAAGTTGCCGCAGGTGAAGGTAAAGGCGAGCGTCCAGCTGGCTCCGCCGTCGGTCGAGCGGTAGAGGCCGGCAGCCGAGGGGACGCGGGCGTTGGCGTCGCCCCGCCCCTCGCGGTCGGCCGCGGCGAAGACCAGATCGGGGTCGGCGGGCGACACCGCGACGTCGAGGATGCGCGGCACCGGCAGCGCGCCGGGCACCGTGGGGACGCCGGGGGCGGGTTGTGGGCGGGTGCTCTGCGCCCAGCTCACGCCGTAGTCGCGCGAGGCGAAGACACCGGCCCAGGGCGTGGCGGAATAGACCACGCGCCCGGCGCTGCGGGTGCTGACGTCGACGGCGGTCCATTCGCCGCCCTTCTGCCAGCTGAAGACGTGCAGCAGGTCGGCGGCGGTGGGGGCGGCCAGGTGCTCGAGCGTGGCGCCGCCCGGCAACGGCGTGGTCCAGGCCGCGAGCCGGTGGGGCGTGCCGATGCCGGTGGCGGCGGTGACGTCCTCGACCGACCAGGGGCCGCTGCCGCTTCTGCGGAAGACGCGGACATGGCCGGCCGGGTCGGGTGCCGCCAGCGCCGTGGCCGCGTCGGCCGAGATCCAGTGGACGGGCCCGGCGGCGATGCGCACCTTGGTTGCGGCGCTGACGTTCTCGACGCGCCAGCCCCCCTCGATCGGGTCCTCGACGAAGACCAGAAGGTCGCCCGCCGGGGCGCGCGCCGCAATCCGCTGCGCGCCGTTCACGTCCCAGGCGGCGACGGGGCCCAGCGCCGCCTGCCCGCCGACCGTCTGCGTCAGGTCGCGCACGCTCCACCCCTGGCCCGCGCCCCGCGTGAAGAGCAGCAGGTGCTGGCCGGCATCGTGCGCCGCGATGCGCTCGGTCCGGCCGTCGGACATGAGCCAACCCTGCGGCGGCCCGGCGATGGTGCGGCCGGTTCCGGCGCTGATGTCGGTGCCGGTCCAGCCGCCGGTGCTGCGCGCGTAGAGCTGAAGCCGCCCGGAAACCGTGCGGCCGGCGACGTTCTCGTGGATCGTCGCGCCGTCCTGCCGCGTCCACGAGGTCAGGGGGCCGGCGAAGAGCGGCCCCGCGGCGGGCGAGATCGCCTGCTCGGCCCAGTCGTGCCCGGGCGACCATGAGAACACGCGCGCGCGCCCGGCCGTGTCGGCGACCGCGATCCGCTCGTGCAGGACGGCCCCGTCGCGCACCCGCCACGCCGTCGGTTGGTCGAGCGCCACCCGACGCCCGGTCTTTTCGCCGAGGTCCACGGCCTTCCACCCCGCCGCCTCGGTCTCGTCCGAGGCCGCCGGATCGCGCGGCGACCAGAAGAAGGTGATCAGCCGGCCGTCCCGCGCCACCGTCGCCACGTGGTCGACGAAGACCGGCCCGTTCGAGGTGATCCAGCCCGCGGCGGGGCCGGCGGCGAGCTGCGCCCCCGAGCGCGCGACGGCCAGCGACACGCCCCAGGGCGTGGCGTAGTTCGGCCGCGCGGTCTCGGCCGTCGAGCCCCGGTCCGGGCCGAGGTCGTGGATCACGACGTCGTTGCGCCCCCCCGGCAGGTTCAGCGGCGTGCGCCCCACCTCGGGCGCGGCGGCGGCCGCGCCGGCGAGGGCCGCGAGCGGCAAGAACAGGGCGAGCAACGGTGATGTCCGGCGCATCTTCCCCTCCCCCTTTTTTGGGCGATTGCTGGAGCGTCCTTGCTACCGCGAGGGGCGCGGCCCCCCGTTGACCGGCGTCAACGCGCGACGCGGCGAAGGTGCGGCCGTGGCGCGCAATGGCGGCGGGAACCGCGTTTTTTAACGATTAAGCGGCCCTTCACGCCCCACTGCTATGCCCCCCGGCGGGGTAAATGGTGAGGTGTGTGATGGCTGGCCCAAGCAATGTGCCGGTAATCATCAAGCGCAAGAAGATCGTCGCCGGCGGCGGGCACCATGGCGGTGCCTGGAAGGTCGCCTACGCCGACTTCGTGACGGCGATGATGGCGTTCTTCATGCTGATGTGGCTGCTCAACGCGACGACCGAAGAACAGCGCAAGGGGATCGCGGACTATTTCGACCCGACGATCCCGATCAACCGGATCTCGGGCGGCGGCAACGGCACGTTCGGCGGCGACAGCGTGTTCTCGGAACAGACGCTGGCGCAGAACGGCACCGGCGCGACGATCAAGCTGCCGACCGAGCAGGACAAGGCGCGCGGCGAGACCGGCGTCAACGAGCACGGCGACAAGGCCGCCGAGGACAGCCGGCAGCGAAGCGCCTTCGCCGAGGTCGAGCAGGCGCTGGTCGGCTCGGGCGGCGAAAGCATGGTGCAGCCACGCGTCTGCTGCGCCACGTCGTCACCGCGCAGACCGACGAGGGGCTGATCGTCGAGCTCTTCGACCTGCCGGGCGCACCGCTCTTCGACGCGGGCGAGGCGACGCCGAGTCCGGTGATGTCGCGAGCTTGCTGGCCGCAGCTCGTCGCCGGTCTTCGCGCTGGTCGAGAACAAGGTCGCGATCGGCGGTCACGTGGCCGCGAAGCCGGTGGTGCTGGCGCAGCTCGGCCTGGGACGTCTCGGCGGCGCGGGCCGAGACCACGCGGCGGCTGCTGGACGGCGCCGGGCTCCAGGCGAACCGGGTGCAGCGCGTGACGGGCTTCGCCGACCGCAAGCCGGCGACGCGACAAGCCGATGGCGGTGCGCAACAACAGGATCGAGATCGTCGCTGCTGCGCGGCGAGCGCTGAAGGCCGGGACATGTTAGGCGCAGCGATTAAGTCTGCCGCGTGTAGCGAGGTCGCCGCAACGGGATACGATGCAGCAGAAAGGCTGCACCCCGACATGACGATTTCGTCCTCGCTCAACGCGGGCGTCGCCGGGCTCGCCGCCAACGCCAGCCGGCTCGCCACGATCTCGGACAACATCGCGAACTCGTCGACCTACGGCTACAAGCGGGCCGAGGCCGATTTCCACTCGATGGTGATCGAAGGCGGCGGCAGCACCTATTCGGCAGGCGGCGTCCGGGTGACGACCACGCGCCTCATCGACCAGGCCGGCGCGCTCGCGCTCGACCAACAACCCCACCGACCTCGCCGTGCGGGGCCGCGGCTTCCTGCCGGTGACCTCCGCCAGCGCGCTGGTCGCGCAGGGCGACGAAGCGCCGATGCACCTGACCACGACCGGCTCGTTCCGGCACCGATGCGGACGGGCGTCCTGAGGACCGCGACCGGCCTGGTCCTGCTCGGCTGGCCGGCGCTCCCGACGGCACGATCCCGACCTATCCGCGCGACACCGCCGACGGGCTGCGCGCCGGTCCAGATCCCGCGAACCAGTTCGCCGGCGAACCCACGACGAAGATGACGCTGGGCGTGAACCTGCCCGCGACCGAGACCGGATTCGGCGCAGCCGGGCGACCCCGAAATCCTGTCGGTCGAGTACTTCGACAACCTCGGCACCTCGCAGAACCTCGAGGTGACCTACACGCCGACGGTCCCGACCGCGCCCGGCGCCTCGAACACCTGGCACATGATGATGCGCGATTCCGCCGGCGGCGGCGCGGTCATCGGCGGCTACGACGCTGACGTTCGACGCCACCCGCGGCTCGGGCGGCACGCTGATCTCGGCGAACCCGCTGCGGTCGATGCGACCGGCGCCTACGATCCGGCGGGTACCGCCTACGGCCTGCCGTGGGATCCGGCGACGGGCGAGCTTGTCGTCGAGGTGACGGGTGCGGGCGCCAACCCGGTGACGATCACGATCGGCGCGATGGGCGACGCCACGGGCATCACCCAGCTGTCCGACAGCTTCGCGCCGACCTCGATCACGAAGGACGGCTCGCCCGTCGGCAACATGACCTCGATCGAGATCGACGCGAACGGCTTCGTGCGCGCCAACTTCGACACCGGCATCACGCGCACGCTCTACCAGATCCCGCTCGTCGACGTGCCGAACCCGAACGGCCTGATCGCGCTCGACAACCAGACCTACACGCTGTCGAACGAAGTCGGGCTCGTTCTTCCTGTGGGACGCGGGCGACGGTCCGACCGGCGACATCGTGGGCTACGCGCTCGAGGAGTCGGCGACCGACGTCGCGGGCGAGCTGACCTAGCTGATCCAGACCCAGCGCGCCTACTCGTCGAACGCCAAGGTCATCCAGACCGTCGACGAGATGCTGCAGGAAACCACCAACATCAAGCGATGACGCGCATAGACGGAGGGCCGGATCATGAGCATCACCACGTCCCTGAACAATGCCCTGACCGGCCTCACCGCCGCCTCGCGCGCGGCGGAGCTGGTGTCGAACAACGTGGCCAACGCGATGACCGAGAGCTACGGCCGGCGCGAGATCGAGCTGTCGGCCCGCGCTCTCGGGGCGCAGGGCGCCGGCGTGCAGGTCGATGGCGTCGCGCGCATGGTCGACCAGACGCTGCTGCGCGACCGGCGCCTGGCCGATGCAGCGCCGGGAGAGCGAGACCAAGGCGCAGTTCTACGTCAGGCTCGAGCAGTTGCTGGGCACGCCCGACGATCCTGCCTCGCTGGCGGGCCGGACGGCCACGTTCGAGGCGGCGCTGGTCGAGGCGGCCAGCCGCCCCGACAGCCAGCCGCGCCTGCAGGCGGTGGTCGACGCGGCCACGTCGCTGACATCGACAATCAACACCGTGTCCGACGGCATCCAGCAGGCACGGATGGACGCCGAGGGCCGGATCGCGCTGCAGGTCGACGACCTCAACCGCGCGCTGGCGCAGGTCAAGGACCTGAACGAGCGGATCGTGCGCTCGCAGCAGGTCGACCGCGACGCGAGCGCCCTGCTCGACCAGCGACAGCAGATCATCGACGACATCTCCGTCGATCGTGCCGCTGCGGCGAATCCAGCGCGAAAACGGGCGGATGGCGCTGCTGCACGCCCACGGGCGCGACGCTGCTCGACGGCCACGCCGCCACGATCGGCTTCACCCGCGCCAACGTCATCATCGCCGACATGACGCTGGCATCCGGGCGCGCTTTCGGGGCTGACGGTGAACGGGCGGCCGATCGCCACCGCGGGCGACAACGCCCCGCTCGCCGGCGGCAGCCTCGCGCGCCGACTTCGCCGTCCGCGACGAGCTGGCCGTCGACGCGCAGGCGCAGCTCGACGCGCTGGCGCGCGAACTGGTCGACCGCTTCGCCGATCCCGCCGCCGACCCGACGCTGGCCTCGGGCGGCGGCCGGCCTCTTCACCGACGCCGGCAGCGCGCCTGGACCCGCTCGACGAGGCGGGACTGGCCGCGCGCCTCGCCGTGAACGCGCGCGGTCCGCCCCGAGGAGGGCGGCGAGCTCTGGCGCGCTCCGCGACGGCATCGGCGCCGCGACCGAGGGCGACGTCGGCAATGCCGCCCAGATCCACCGACTGAGCGACGCGCTGACCGCGCGCCGCGTGCCAGCCTCGGGGCCGTTTCCCGCGGCGCGCAGCGCGGCGGGCCTGGTCGGCCGACTTGCTCTCGAGCGTCGGCGCCGACCGCCGCTGCGGCAGAGACGAGCAGAGCTATCGCCGCGGCGCAGGCGTCGCACCTGAAGTCGCTGCAGCTGGCCGACGGCGTCGATACCGACCAGGAGATGCAGAAGCTGATGCTGATCGAACAGGCCTACGCCGCCAACGCCCGCGTCATGAGCGTGGTCGACGACATGCTTCGGCGCCTGATGGAGATCTGACGATGACCAGCCTGACGATCGGCGACCTGGCGCAGTCCTTCCAGCTGCGCCGCGACAACGCGCGCCTCAAGGACGACATGCATGCGGCTGGCGCACGAGCTGTCGACCGGCCGCAAGTCCGACCTGTCGCGCGGCCGACGCGCGGCGACTTCGGCCCGCTCGCGGCGATCGAGCGCAGCTCGGGACGCTCGAAGGCCTACAAGACGGCGAAGACCGAGGCCGCGCTGTTCGCCGAAGCGCATGCAGCCGTCGCTCGAGCGGATCCGACGTGATGAGCGCACGAGCTGGCGCCGCGCCTGCTGATGGCCGACATCGCCGGCAACAGCCGCGATCCCCGACGGCATCGTGCAGGACGCGACGCTGGCCTTCGAGGCCACGGTCGACGCGCTTCAACGGCGCGGCCGCGGGCGCAGTCGCTGTTCGCGGGCGTCGCCACCGACGGCGCCGGCCCTGGCCGAGCCCGGACACGATCCTGACCGAGCTGCGGACCGCTGACGTCGGCCGAGACACGACGGCCGCGGGTGATCGCCGACGGTCAACGACTGGTTCGCCCCGGGCGGCGGCTTCGAGACCGACCGGCTACACCGGCTCGACGACCAGCCTCGCTCCGTTCCGCGTGGGCGAGGGCACCGAGGTGCGCGTCGACGTGCGGGCCGACGACCCGGCCGTGCGCGACGACGCTGAAGGGCCTGGCCATGGCCGCGCTGCCGAGACGGGCGGACCGCTGGACGGCGCGAGCGCCGAGCGGCTCGCGCTGGCGAAGGCAGCGCGCGGCCGGGCGCTGATCGCGAACCAGCCCGACCTATGCGGCGCTGCAGGCGCTGGTGGGCTCGGCGACAGGCGCGCGATCGAGCGCGCCGACACGCGCAACGTGGCCGAGCGAGACGGCGCTCGACGATCGCGCGCAACGAGCTCACGTCGGTCGACCCATTCCAGAACGCCACGCAGATGCAGGAGGTCGAGACGCAGCTCGAGACCCTCTATGCGATGACCGCGCGGCTGTCGCGCCTCAGCCTGGCGGACTACCTCGATGATCCGTGCCTGCGCCTTGCCATCCTCAGCCTGATCCTGACCGTCTCGGCCGCGCAGGCGGCCGCCGTCCGCATCAAGGACCTCGTCGAGTTCGACGGCGTGCGCGGCAACGACCTGGTCGGCTACGGCCTCGTCGTCGGCCTCAACGGCACCGGCGACGGCCTGCGCAACTCGCCCTTCACCGAGGAGATCATGACGAACATCCTCGAGCGGCTGGGCGTGAACGTACAAGGCGAACAGTTCCGCCCGAAGAACGTGGCGGCGGTGTTCGTCACCGCCACCCTGCCGCCCTTCGCCCGCGCGGGCAGCCGCATCGACGTGACCGTCTCGGCGATCGGCGACGCCTCGAGCCTGCTGGGCGGCACGCTGGTGATGACCCCGCTCAACGCCGCCGACGGGCAGATCTACGCGGTGGCGCAGGGCACCGTCATCGCAGGCGGCGCCGTCGGCCAAGGGCGACGCGGCGAGCGTGGTGCAGGGCGTGCCGACCGTCGGGCGTCGATCCCGCGGGGCGACCGGTCGAGCGCGAGATCGAGTTCGACTTCACCGGCCTGTCGACGATCCGGCTGGCGCTGCGCAACCCCGACTTCACCACCGCCGAGCGGATCGAGACCGCGATCAACGCGGCCTACGGGCGCGGCGTGGCGCAGATGGTCGATGCTGGCACCGTGGTGCTGGACATCGGCGGCACCGGCGAGCGCTCGCCGGCGCATGCCCTGGGCACGATCGAGAACATGTCGGTCGAGCCCGAGCGCAAGGCCCGCGTCGTCGTCGACCAGCGCTCGGGCACCATCGTGATGGGCGAGGACGTGCGGATCAGACCGCGTCGCGGTCAGCCAGGGCAACCTGACGCTGCGCATCGAGGAAGAGCCGATGGTGGTGCAGCCCAACCCGTTCGCCGACGGCGAGACGGTCGTGGTGCCGCGCACCGGGCCGCAGATCGACGAGGAGCCGGGGCCGGGCCTGGCCGAGGTTCCGGGCGGCGCGTCGCTGTCGGAGGTGATCGCGGGGCTGAACGCGCTCGGCGTGAGCCCGCGGGACATGATCGACATCCTCAAGAGCATCAAGGCCGCGGGTGCGCTGCACGCCGAGTTCGTCGTCCAGTAGACTTGCGCCCCCCTGACGGGGGTGCGGCCGGAGGGGGCATCGAACCCCCTCCGGCCGCGCGCGCCTCGTGCCGAGCCGCGCCCGGCGCATCTGGACAGGGGCCGGCGAACGTGGTCCCTCGGGCCCCAAGAGGGGCGGCGAGGGAACGTCATGAAGACCTTCTTCAGCGAAGACCACCGGCTGCACTTTCCGCAGGCCGAACTGTCGGGCGGCGAGTTCGTGACGCCCTACGAGCGTCCGAGCCGTGTGGAATACGTGCTGCGCGCGCCTGGCCGAGCGCGGCTTCGAGACGCCACGGTCGCCGGGCGCGCTCGAGATGGCGCCGGTCGAGGCGCTGCACGACGCGGGCTACCTGGCGTTCCTGCGCGATGCCTGGGCCGAGTGGACGGCGGCGGGCTTTACCGGCGAGATCATCGCCGCCAACTGGCCCGCGCGGCGGATGCAGACGGCCCGCCCCCCGAGGAACATCGACGGCAAGGTGGGCTACTACGCGCTGGCCGCCGAGACGGCGATCACCGCGGGAACCTGGGCCGCCGCGCAATCTTCGGCCGCCTCGGCGCAGGCGGCGCAGCGGGCGGTGGCTGCAGGCGAGCGGGCGGCCTTCGCGCTCTGCCGTCCGCCGGGACACCACGCGGCGCGCGACATGTTCGGCGGCTACTGCTTCCTCAACAACGCGGCCATCGCGGCGCAGATGTTCGCGGACGGCGGCGCGGCACGGGTCGCGGTGCTCGACATCGACTTCCACCACGGCAACGGCACGCAGGACATATTCTGCGAGCGCGGCGACGTCTTCTTCGCCTCGATCCACGGCGCGCCCGAGGATGCATTCCCGTACTTCCTTGGCCACGCCGACGAGACCGGCGCGGGTGAAGGGGAGGGCACGACCGCCAACTACCCGATGCCACCCGGCACCGCCTGGAGCACCTGGTCCGAGGCGCTGGTCCGCGCGCTGGCCCAGATCGAGGCGCACGGCACCGAGGCGCTGGTGTGTCTCGCTCGGGACGGACGCATTCGAGCGCGACCCGATCAGCTTCTTCAAGCTCACCTCCGACGACTTCCTGCGCGCGGGCGAACTTGTCGGCCGCAGTGGCCTGCCCACCGTCTTCTGCATGGAGGGCGGCTACGCCATCGAGCAGGTCGGCCTGAACGCGGTAAACGTTCTCGAGGGCTTCCTGAACACCTAGACGGGCGGCGGGCGTCGCCCAGGCCAGTCGGTCGCGCGGTGCCAGGCCTGCGCCAGCTCGAGCACCGCCCGGTCGGCGCCGCGCGGGCCGAACAGCTGCAGCCCCATCGGCAGGCCGCCCGCGCCGAAGCCCGCCGGCAGCGCGAGCGCAGGGCAGGCCCGTCAGGCAGACCGGCACCACCACCTGCATCCAGCGGTGATAGGTGTCCATTTCGACCCCGCCGATCCGCTGCGGCCAGCGCCAGTCCACCGGGAACGGCCAGACCTGCGCCGACGGCAGCGACCAGCGCGTCGACCGCTCGAACAGCGCCGGCCAGCCGCCGCAACCAGGGCCGAGCGGATCTCGGACGCTGGCCCGAGGCATGTCGAGCGCCGACAGGGCGAGGCCCGCGCTCGATCTCCCAGACGTGCCTCGGGCTTCAGCAGCGCGCGGCGTTGCGGGGTCGCCGCAGCAGCGCGCCGGGCTTCGCCGCGCACCGACCAGGAGCGCAAGCGTGCGTCCAGGCGTCCCAGAGCGTTTCGGCGCGGCATCGGCGGCGCCGACCGCCTCGACACGGGCGCCCAGGGTCGTCGAAGACGCTCCAGCGCCGTCTCGGCAGACGTGCCAGGATGCCGTCCTCGAACGGCAAGGCGCCGCCCCAGTCGCCCAGCCAGCCGATGCGCCGGCTGGCGACGTCGGCGATCCAGCGTCCGGCAAGGCCGCGGCGGTGCGGCCGAGCAGGGCAGCCGGGGTCGCGGCCGGCCATCACCTCCAGCAGCGGCGCAACGTCCGCCGGGCTGCGCGCCATCGGCCCGTCGGTCGAGAGCGCGGCAGAAGAGCTGTCGCCCTCCGGATCGGCCGGCACCAGCCCGACCTGGGGCGCAAGCCGTAGACGTTGCACCAGCCGGCCGGATTGCGCAGCGAGCCCATCATGTCGGAGCCGTCGGCCACCGGCAGCATCCGCGCCGCCAGCGCCGCCCCGGCCCCGCCCGACGAGCCGCCCGCGGTGCGCGCTGGTGTCCTAGGGGTTCCGCGTCACGCCGAAGACCGGGTTGAAGCTGTGCGAGCCCAGGCCGAACTCGGGCACGTTGGTCTTGCCGATGAAGATCGCGCCCGCCGCCCGCAGCCGCGCGCGGCAGCCAGGTCGTCGCGCGTCGGGCACATGCTCGGCGAAGATCGGCGAGCCCCAGGTCGTGCGGAGCCCGCGCGTCGGCCGCCAGGTCCTTGATCGCCATCGGCAGGCCGTGCAGCCAGCCCTTGCGCCGGCCCCGGTCGGCCGCCTCGGCCTCGGCCAGCAGCTCGTCGGCGGGCGCGCAGCGACGACGATGGCGTTGAGCGTCGGGTTCAGCGCCGCGATCCGGTCGAGCGTCGCCGCCATCACCTCGACCGCCCGCACGTCGCCGCGCCGGAGGGACGCGGCGAGGTCCGCCGCATCCATGTTTGTCAGGTCGCTCACTTCTGCAGCTCGGTCCAGATGGCGGTGTAGAGCTCCTGCGCCTCGGCCGGGCAGGTCTGGTTGAACTGGCCGGCGTCGGCCAACTCGTCGGGGACGTTGATCTCGGGGGCGTCCTTCATGTCGTCGGGCATGAACTCCTCCGAGCCCTCGATGCCGTTGGCGTAGCGCGCGAAGGCGCAGATCATCGCCGCGTTCTCGGGCTCCATGATGAAGTTCAGGAACAGCTTGGCGTTCTCGACGTTCTGCGCGTCGGCCAGGATCGCGGCGTTGTCCATCCAGACGATGTAGCCCTCGCTGCGGGTAGCCGTAGACGATGTCGGGGTTGTTCAGCCGCGCGCGGAAGGTCGAGCCGTTCCAGTTCACGCTGGCCGCGACGTCGCCGTTCGAGAGCTTCTCGGTCATGCCGTAATCCATCGACATCCAGTCCTGCTTGGCGGCGACCAGTCGTGTCGCGGACCTTGCGCAGGAGCTCCTTGTCGGTGGTGCAGGGCTCGCCGCCCTCGTACATGATCGCCAGCTGCATCACGTCCTGCATCTCGGGCACGACGTTCACCTTGCCTATCAGCTCTTCGGGCGGGTTCAGCCAGATGTCCGAGGTGTTGGGATCGCCGTCATAGACCGAGGTGTTCACCGCAACGCCGGTGGTGCCCCACTGCCACGGCACCGAATAGCGCCGCCCGGGATCCCACTCCACGTCGCGCCAGCGCTCGGCGATGTTGCCGTAGTTCTCCATCTCGGGGATGCCGGGCTCCATCAGCAGGCCCTTCTCGACGTAGATCGGCATGTAGGAGTGGCTGGGCACGACGATGTCGAAGCCGTGGCCGCCCTGCCTCGATCTTGGTCAGGGCTGTGGTGTTGCTGTCGTAATCGGTGACCGTGACGTCGACGTCGTACTGCTTCTCGAACTTCTCGATCAACTCGGGGCTCGTGTAGTTGCCCCAGTTGTAGATGTTGAGCTCGCCCTCGGCGAACGCGCCTGCGGCGACGAGGACGAGCGGGAGCGCGGTCAGACACGTTTTCATGGCGGGGACCTCTCTGAAGGACATTCGCGGCCACACTAGACGCATCGAACGGGTCGCAGAAAGGCCCCTCGTTCCGATACCAAAACGATGTCGCCCTGACCGAAAGGCTCTGTTAACAGACCGTCGATATATGCAGGAACCGCAATGTGTGATGGAGCAGCCAGCATGGACTGGAACGCATTTCTGAAGGACACCAACCGCCAGCTCGCCGCGCTGCGCCCGGAGATGCCGGGCGCCGCCAGGGGCTTCGGCGAGATGGCCAAGGCCGCCGCGGCCCCGGGCCAGCTGGACGCCAAGACCAAGGAGCTGATCGCGCTGGCGATCGGGGTGGCGAAGCAGTGCGACAGCTGCATCGGCTTTCACGTGAAGGCGGCGCACCGGCTGGGCGCGACCCGCGACGAGATCGCCGAGACCATCGCCATGTGCGTCTACATGGGCGGCGGACCGTCGCTGATGTACGGCGCCAAGGCACTCGATGCCTATGACCAGTTCGACGCCGGCAGCGGCCAGCAAGCGGCGTCGTAGCACGCGAGGCCGGAGCCTTCAGTCGCGCCTCCAGGTCAGGACGAAGAACGCAGTCAGGATCAGCACCGTCACCGCCAGAAGCGCGGTCGAGATCGCGTTGACCTCGGGCGTGACCGCGCGGCGGAGCTGGCCCAGCATGTAGGTCGGCAGCGTGTCCTGCCCGGCCGACTTGACGAACTCGGTGATGATCACGTCGTCGAGCGAGATGATGAAGGCCAGCATCGCGCCCGCGACGATGCCCGGCGCCAGCAGCGGCAGCGTCACCCGGCGGAAGGTCTGCCACGGGCTGGCGTAAAGGTCGGCCGCCGCGGTCTCGAGCGTGAGGTCCATGCCCTCGAGCCGGGCGCGGATCGGCAGGTAGGCGAAGGGCACGCAGAAGGCCGAGTGCGCGAGGATCAGGTAGCCGAGGCCGGTATAGCCGGTGGCCACCTTGATGCCGCGCGAAGAAGATCAGCAGCGCCACGGCGGTGACGATCTCGGGCACCATCAGCGGCTGGTTCAGCATCACGTAGATCAGCGTCTGCCCCGGAACCCGGCCCCGCCGCGTGGTGCCGAGCGCGGCCATGGTGGCGACGGTGGTGGCGATGGCCGAGGCGCAGGCGGCGATGCACCACCGAGCGGAGCGTCGCCTCCTGCACAGCATCGTTCTGCCAGGCGATGCGCGTACCAGCGCAGCGAGAAGCCACCCCAGACGGCCACCGATTCCGCGCCGTTGAACGAATACGACGACCAGCGTGACGATCGGCGCGTAGAGCGCGACGAAGGTGGCAACCGCGACGGTGGCGAAGCCGGGCAGGCGCGACGGAGTCAAAGCCGCGCTCAGCCACGCGGCATCCTCGCGTTCGAGGCGCGCACGTAGACCAGCAGCGCCGCCATCACCATGACCAGCAGCAGCATCGACAGCGCCGCGCCCAGCGGCCAGTTGCGGCCCTGGCCGAACTGCAGCTCGATGAAGTTGCCGATCATCATGTTCTTGCCGCCGCCCAGCACCCGCGGCGTGACGTAGGCGCCGAGCGAGGGCACGAAGACCAGGATCGAGCCGGCCACGATGCCCGGGCGCACCAGCGGCAGGATCACCCGGCGCAGCACCTGCCAGCGACCCGCGTAGAGGTCGTAGCCCGCCTCGACCAGGCGGAAGTCGAAGCGGTCGATCGCGGCGTAGAGCGGCAGCACCATCAGCGGCAGGTAGACATAGGCCATGCCGATCAGCACCGCGGTGTCGGTGTAGAGGATCTGGATCGGCTCGGCGATCAGCGCCGGCTGCGAGCAGGACGGTGTTCAGGATGCCCTGGTTCCGGATCACCTCCATGATCGCGAAGGTGCGGATCAGAAGGTTGGTCCAGAACGGGATGGTGATCAGGAACAGCCAGAGCGGCCGCTGGCGGCGCGGCCGCGTGGCGATGAACCAGGCGGTCGGAAAGCCCAGGGCGAAGGTGATGGCCGTGGTCAGGAGCGACAGCTTGCACCGAGCGCCAGAAGATCGACAGGTGCGCGTCGGCCAGGCCCAGCGTGCCGTCGAAGATGTCGCGCTGGAAGAAGATGCCGAACCAGGCGTCGAGCGTGGACTTCCACACGACGCCGGAATACTCGCCCGGCGTCAGGAACGAATAGATCAGCACGATCAGCAGCGGCCCCGACGCGCCGACCAGCAGCAGCAGCAGCGCCGGCGCACAGAGCCAGCCAGCTCCGGCGGACGCGCCGGCGGCCGGCGCGCGCCTCGCCCGCGGGTTCGAGCCTCGAGCGGGCCGGATGGGTGGCATCGGCGGTCATTCGGCGACCGGGCGCAGCGCGCCGGGTGCGAAGGCGACGCCGGTACGCGGCCCCCTCGCCCAGCGCCACGCGGCCGTCGGGCGGCGTCTGCAGGCGCGCGGTAATCCGCTGGCCGCCGTCGAGCGCCAGATCGACGATGCGTGTCGGTGCCGAAATAGCATCGAGCCGGTCACCGCGGGCCGGCAGTCCGTCATCGCCGAGCAGCACCTGCTCGGGGCGGACGGCGAGCGTGACCGGCCCGTCGGCGACGCCCGGCGCCTCGACCCGACCGCCGCCGTCGATCTCGACGAGGCCACCCCGGGCGCGGCCGGTGAGGAAGTTGGTCTCGCCGATGAAGTCCGCGACGAAGCGGCTCGTCGGGCGCGGTGTAGATCTCGCGCGGGGCGCCGATCTGCAGGATGCGGCCGGCGCTCATCACGCCGATGCGGTCGGACATGGTCAGCGCCTCTTCCTGGTCGTGGGTGACGAAGACGAAGGTGATCCCGGTCTCGGCCTGCAGGCGCTTGAGCTCGCGCTGCATCTCCTTGCGCAGCTTGAGGTCGAGCGCCGAGAGCGGCTCGTCGAGCAGCAGGACCTTGGGCGCGGGTGCCAGCGCGCGGGCCAGCGCCACGCGCTGCTGCTGGCCGCCCGAGAGCTGCGCGGTGCGACGGTCGGCGAAGGCCTCCATCCGCACCAGCGCCAGCATCTCGGGTCACGCGGTCGGCGATCTCGGTCGCCGGGCGGCCCAGCATCTCGAGGCCGAAGCCGATGTTCTGGGCGACGGTCAGATGCGGGAAGAGGGCGTAGCTCTGGAAAACCGTGTTCACCGGGCCGGCGGTTGGGCGGCTCGGCGGTGAGTCGGCGCCGTCGAGCAGGATCGCGGCCGTCGGTCGGCGTCTCGAAGCCGGCGATCAGGCGCAGGAGCGTGGTCTTGCCGCAGCCCGACGGGCCGAGCAGCGTGAAGAATTCGCCCTTGCGGATGGCGACGCTGAACGTCGTCGAGCGCGCGCACGGCCTTGTCGCCGGCGCCGAAGACCTTGCTGGCGCCGCTGCGCCTCGACCGCGGCGGTCATGGCACGGACCTCCGGCAGAGCTGCCCGCGGCGGGGGCGCGGTCCGGCGGAGATCGACCCGCCGGACCGCGTGCCGCATGCGCGGCGGTCGGCGCGGGGCGGCTACGCGGCGAAGACCGGCGGGCGCCGGTCGAACCAGGGCCGCGCCGCCTCGACCTCGGCGCGAGAGCGCGATCAGCGTCTCGTCGGCGCCGAAACGGGCCGCCAGGTGGACGCCGACCGGCAGCCCTTCAGCCGTCCAGTGCAGCGGCAGCGATGCGGCGGGTTGGCCGGTCGCGTTGAATGCCGCGGTGAAGGGCGAGTAGGCGAAGACGCCGTCAGGGCCGGTGCGATAGCCCACGTAATCCTCGCTGCGGTGGTCGAAGCGGCCGATCTCGGCCGGCGGCTCGGCCAGCGTCGCGGTCAGCAGGATGTCGTGCGCCTGCCAGAAGGCGGCCATCTGGCGGCCGTAGCGATGGATGACGCCGACCGCCTCGAGGTACATGTCGCCGCTCACGGTCGGGCATGGGCCAGCGCGCCGCGGCTGACGCCCTCGAGGTCGTCGGGACGCAGCTCGCGGCCCAGCGCCTCGAGCTCCTTGCGGACCGAGAGCGCGGTGCCGCAGGCGACGATGTCGGTCCAGGCGCGCATCATGCCGTCATGGTCGGCCTCGCGGGCGGGCCTCGACCACTTCGTGGCCCAGCTCTTCCAGCAGGCGGGCGGCATCCTGGACCGCCTTCCGGCACTCGGTGTGGATCGGCGCGCCGGTCAGCGTGGTGTCGCAGACCGCGATGCGCAGCCGTCCGGGCGGGCGCGACAGCGCATCGCGGAAGCTGCCGGCGAGCGGCGGCGCCCAGTAGGGCGCGCCGAGGTCGGGCCCCTGCGTCAGGTCGAGCAGCAGCGCGGTGTCGCGCACGCTGCGGGTGAGGAAGCCGTCGGTGGCCATGCCGGCCCAGCCCTCGCCCGCATAGGGGCCGTCGGGCAGGCGGGCGCGTGTGGGCTTCAATCCGAAGAGACCGCAGCTCGAGGCGGGGATGCGCACCGATCCTCCGCCGTCCGAGCCATGCGCGGCGGGCACGATGCCGGCCGACACCGCAGCCGCGGCGCCGCCCGACGAGCCGCCGGGTGTGCGGTCGAGGTTCCACGGGTTGCGGGTCGGACCGCCATAGACGGCCGCCTCGGTCACCGGGCCAATGCCGCCCTCCGGGCTGGCGGTGCGGCCGAAGGTGACGAGGCCCGCCGCCGCCAGCCGCTCGTATAGCGCGCTGTCGCGGTCGTAATGCGAGTTCGCCATCAGCCGGGAGCCGTTGTGCGAAGGGAAGTCCCGCGCCTCGGCCCCGAGATCCTTGAGCAGGAAGGGCACGCCGCGCAACGGCCCGTCTGGCAGCCCCTGCGCGATCAGCCGGCGGGCGGCCTCCTCGGCAAGGATGACGACGGCGTTGATCTGCGGGTTGACCTGCCCCGTCCGCTGCAACGCGATGTCGAGCAGTTCCTCGGGCGTGATATCCCCCCGCGCGACGTGGGCGGCGAGGTCGGTCGCGTCGCAGGCGTCGTAGTCGATGGCGATGGCGGCGTCCCCCTCGAGGTGTCGTTCGCCCGGGATGCAAGCCGAGATCGCGGGGCGATGCAATCGACAAGGCGCACCGACGCGATCGACCGCTGTCGGCCGAGGCGGTCCCCGGCCGACAGTCACGCGGTTCGCGACGGCGGTCAGGTGGCCGTGTAGCGGTAGGGCCGACCGGCCTTCTGCATCGTCGCGTTGTATTTCTTGAGGATCTCGACCACCTGCGCCTTGACCTCGGACTCGGCGGCGATCTCGTCCCAGAACTCGCGCGCGGCCGTCTCGACCTGGTCCCACTCATCGTCGGGGATCGAGGTCAGCTGCATCTTCTCGCCCTCCACGCGCAGGGCCGCCTCGCCGCCCCAATACCACCACTGGCGGTAGTAGTGGCTCGAGTCGAAGGCCAGACGCATCAGGTCCTTGAGGTTGTCGGGCAGCTCGTTCCAGCGGTCCATGTTGGCGAAGAAATGGCCGATCCAGGCGCCGGAGATGTTGTTGGTCAGGAACCAGTCGGTGACGTTGGCCCACCCTACCGTGTAGTCCTCGGTGATGCCCGACCAGGCGATGCCGTCGAGCTCGCCCGTCTGCACCGCCACCTCGACGTCTTCCCACGGCAGGGTCACAGGCACCACGCCGAAGCGGCTGAGGAACCGTCCCGCGGTGGGGAAGGTGAAGACGCGCAGGCCCTGCAGGTCAGCGAGGCTGCGGACCGGGTTCTTGGTGGCGAAGTGGCACGGATCCCAGGCGCCGGCCGAGATGTGCTGGACGCCGACGTCGGCGTATTCCTTCTCCCAGATCTCCTTCAGCCCGTACTGGTTGAAGAGCACCGGCACGTCGAGCGAGTAGCGGCAGGCGAACGGGAAGTAGCCGCCGAACACCGTCACCTCGGTCGGAGACTGCATCGAGTCGTCGTCGGACTGCACCGCGTCGATCGTGCCGCGCTGCATCGAGCGGAAGAGCTCGGAGGTCGGCACCAACTGGTCGGCGAAGTAGAGCTCGATCTGCATCTGATCGCCGGCGACGCGGTTGAAGAGGTCGATCTGCGGCTTGATCACGTGCTCGGCCAGCGCCGGGCCTGCATATGTCTGCATGCGCCACGTGATCGTGCTCTGGGCATGAACAGCCGGGGCGGCCAGCGCGCCGGTGCCGACGGCGGCCGCGCCGCTCAGGAACTTGCGTCGTGTGGTCATCTTCACCTCCTTGTTGTGTGGCCGGGGTCGTGCCCCGGACCCTTCTAGTTTTCGTAGACGTAGTTCGGCAGCCACAGCGCGATTTCGGGAAAGGCGATGACGAGGCCCAGCGCCACGATCATCACGCCCACGAACGGCACGATCGAGCGGTAGATGTCGCCGAGGCCGATCTCGGGCGGGGCCATCGCGCGCATCAGGAACAGGTTGTAGCCGAAGGGCGGCGTCATGTACGCGATCTGCGTCGTGATCGTGTAGAGCACCCCGTACCAGATCAGGTCGAACCCCAGCGAGCCGACGAGCGGTACGTAGAGCGGGGCCACGATCACCAGCATCGCCGTGTCGTCGAGGAACGTACCCATCACGATGAAGCTGAGCTGCATCAGGATCAGGATGCCCCAGGGCCCGAGGCCCAGCGTCTCGGTGAACAGCCCCTCGATCGCGCGGACCGCGCCCAGCCCGTCGAAGACCGCGCCGAACGAGAGGGCTGCGGCGATGATCCACATGAACATGCAGGTGATGGCCAGGGTCTGGCGGACCGAGGTCTCGAACACCGTCCACGTCATCCGCCGCTTGACCACCGCGGCGAGGAACGCCGTGACCGCGCCGATGGCCGAGCTTTCGACAAGGCTCGTCCAGCCGTTCATGAACGGCACCATCATCGCGAAGAAGATGACCAGCGGCAGCAGGCCCGCCTGCAGCAGGCGCAGCTTTTCCGGCCAGCCCACGTCGCGCTCATCGGGCGGCAGCGGCGGGCCGAGCCGCGGCTGCAGCCGGCAGCGGACCGCGATGTAGACGACGAAGAGAACCGCCATCATCAGCCCCGGGAACACGCCCGCCAGCCAGAGCTGACCCACCGGCTGCCGCGCGATCATCGCGTAGAGCACCAGAACCACCGAGGGGGGCACCAGGATGCCAAGGGATGATCCCGCCTGGATCACCCCCGTCACCATCCGCTTGTCGTAGTTGCGGCGCAGCAGCTCGGGCAGCGCGATGGTGGCGCCGATCGCCATGCCCGCGACCGAAAGCCCGTTCATCGCCGAGATCAGCACCATCAGCCCGATCGTGCCGATGGCCAGCCCTCCGCCCAGTCCGCCCATCCAGACGTGGAACATCCGGTAGAGGTCGTCGGCGATACGGCTCTCGCTCAGGACGTAGCCCATGAAGATGAACATCGGCAGCGTCAGCAGCGGGTACCACGCCATGACCTTCATCAGCCCCGAGAAGCCGAAGTCGGACCCGCCGGTGCCATAAAGCGCGATGGCCGCCGCCGTCGCCACGAAGCCGATGGCGCCGAAGACGCGCTGGCCGGTCATCAGCATGACCATCATCGAGGCGAACATCAGGATGGCGATGCCTTCGTAAGACATCACTGCGTCTCCTCGCCCGGCACGGAGCGGTCGTGAACATAGCCGCGGGGCGTCACGTGCCTGCCGCGCAGCCGCAGGACGTCGCGCGCAAGCTCGGCGGTGGACTGCAGCAGCATCAGGAAGATGCCCGTCATCATCAACACCTTGATCGGCCACATGTAGGGCCGCCAGGCGGTGCGGCTGCGCTCGCCATACTCGATCGAGTAGCTGGTCGACAGGAACCCGCCGTAAAGCAGCACGCCGAGGTAGAAGATCAGGAAGATCACGCTGAAGGCGTCGACCGCCGCCTTGGTGCGGTCGGACCAGCCGCCATAGACCAGGTCCATCCGCACGTTCGAGCCCAGCTGGATGGAGTAGGCGCCGCCGAGCACGAAGTAGGCCATCATCGTGAACTGCGCCATCTCGAGCGTCCACATCGACGGCAGGAAGAAGGTCTTCGAGATCGAGGACCAGGCCAGGATGCCGATCATCGCGAAGATCAGGTACATCGCGAACCGGCCCACGCGGTAGTTGAACGCGTCGACCCGCCGGACGTAGCCCTCCATCAAGGCCAGCGCCCCCGATTGCTCAGCCTGCGCCATTCCTGCTCCGCCCCCCCTGCCGGCGGCGAGCGTCCGGCATGGGCCCACGCCTGTCAACCGGCGCAGGCCCGGCCCAGGGCCCGCCGCCCGTGGTCAGCCGGCGTCCGGCAGCGACGGCAGGCTCCGCAGGTAGACGATCAGCGCCTGCAGGTCCTCGTCCGACATCCGGCCGAGGAACGAATAGGGCATAGGCGGCATCATCGGCTCGCCGTCGGGACCGATCCCCTGCGTGATGATCCGCTTCAGCGTCGCGTCGTCGTATTCGCCTATCCCGTCCTCGTGCGGAGTGATGTTGGGCGCGATCGAGACGCCCCAGGGCCCGTGGAACTCCATGCCGCCGCGGCCCATCTGCGCCGGATCGGTGGCCATCGGCCCCTGCGGTCCCGCCGGGCTGTGGCACTCCATGCAGTGCGAGATACCGGCGACGTACTCGCCCCATTCCGGCGTCACGCCCGGTGCGCGCGCCGCGACGCTCTCGATCGGGGGGCCGTAGGAGGGCGGCAGCGGAATGTGGTAGGTGCTCTGCGGCACCTCGTTCTCGACCGCGGGCAGCGTGCGCAGGAATGCCACGATCGAGGCAAGGTCATCGTCCGAGATGTTACGGTAGAGCACGATCGGCATCGGCGGACCGATGATCGCTGCCATCGGGGCGGACGCCTTCGCGGATGGCGCGGCCAAGCTCCGCGTCGCTCCAGCCGGCCACCCGGCCCGCCGGCGTCACATTCGGCGCGTATGCGGTGAAGGCCGGCGATCTCGTCGACCAGCCGGCCGCCGAGTTCCTGCGCCGCCACGAAACCCGCAGGCCCCATCGGCGTATGGCAGTTGCCGCACCCCATGGGCCCGCGCACCAGATATTCGCCGCGCTCGACCGAGGGCGCGGCCAGGAGCGGGCCCGCGCCCAGCACGAGCGCCGCCCACAACAGACGTTTCATGACTTTCCCTCCCTCGGCGCAGGTTTGTCCTGCGTCGCCAGCCGGATTCGACCCGGTCCCGGCAGGCTAGCCTCGGGAAAGTTCGTGCGGAAGTCGGCCTTTAGGCCAAGTCGAGGCTCTCAAGGAAGAGCGCGCGCACGTTCTCCTGCGTCAGGGGCACGGGGTTGCCGCCGCAGGACGGGTCGCGCAGCGCCATCGCCACCAGCTCGTCCAGACGACGGTCGTCGACCCCCAGCGCGCCGAGGCTCGCCGGGATGCCCATCGCCGCGTTGAACTCGAGCGCGAAGGCATAGAAGCCCTCGAAGCCGCCGCCGATCCCCAGATAGTCGGCCGCGCGACCCAGCCGCGCCTCGACCTCCGGCCGATTGAGGCGCAGCACCGCCGGCATCACCACCGCGTTGGTGGTGCCGTGGTGGGTGCCGTAGACCGCGCCGATCGGGTGGCTCAGGGCGTGAATGGCGCCAAGCCCTTTTTGAAAGGCGACCGCCCCCATCATGGCGGCGGCCATCATCTGCGCGCGCGCCTCGAGGTCGTGGCCGTCGGCATGGGCGCGCGGCAGATACTCCTTGACCAGGCGCAGCCCTTCCAGCGCGATGCCCTGGCTCATGGGGTGGAAGTGCGGCGAGCAGAACGCCTCGAGGCAGTGGGCGAAGGCATCCATGCCGGTGCCGGCGGTCAACGCGGGCGGCATGCCCACGGTCAGCTCGGGGTCGGCGATGACCACGGTCGGCAGGACGCGGGGGTGGAAGATGATCTTCTTCTCGTGGCTGGCCGAGTTGGTGATGACGCTGGCGCGCCCCACCTCCGAGCCGGTGCCGGCGGTGGTGGGCACCGCCACGATGGGCGCGATCGCGGCGGCGTCGGCGCGCATCCACCAGTCGCCCACATCCTCGAAGTCCCAGACCGGCCGCGTCTGCCCGGCCATGAAGGCCACCATCTTGCCCAGATCGAGCCCCGATCCGCCGCCGAGGGCGATGACCCCGTCGTGGCCGCCGTCGCGGAACACGGCGACGCCGGCCGCGAGGTTCACCTCGTCGGGGTTCGGATCGACCTCGGCAAAGAGGGCGCGGCCGAGGCCCGAAGCGTCAAGGATGTCGAGCGCCTGCGTCGTCACCGCCATCTTCGCCAGGCCCCGGTCGGTCACCACCAGCGGCCGGGTCATGCCGGCCTCGGCGCAGGCATCGGGGAGCTCACTGATCCGCCCCGCGCCGAAACGCACCTGCGTGGGATAGCTCCAGTTCCCGATCAGGCTCATGCTCCCTCCCCGGTCCTGGCGCGACGGCGTCCATCCGGGCCAGCGCGTGCAGCGCGCCCGGCCGCGGGGGGTTCGATGCCCCCCGCGGCCGGTTCCCGCCGGCGGTCGTGGGCCGGGTCCCGGTTCATCGCACGGCCTTGCGCAGGTGATAGGATTTCGGCCGCGTCAGGTTGTGGTACCCGATCTCCGACAGGGCGCCGCCGCGCCCGGTCTGCTTGCACCCGGTCCAGCAGAGCGCCGGGTCCAGGTAATCCGCGCGGTTCATGTAGATCGTCCCGAACTCCAGCCGCGCGCCCAGCGCCTCGGCCCGCTCGACATCGCCCGTCCAGAGCGCAGCGGTCAGCCCATAGGGGCTGTCGTTCATCAGCCGCACCGCCTCCTCGTCGTCCTCCACGGGCATGATGCCGACCAAGGGTCCGAAGCTCTCCTCGCGCATCACCGCCATCTCGTGGGTCACGTCGGTCAGGATCTGCGGCGACAGGTACGTGCCCCCGTCGTCGGCCTGTAGCCGCGGCAGGTGCGCAGTCGCCCCCGCCGCCAGCGCCGCGTCGATCTGCGCCCGCACCGCGTCGGCAAAGCGCCGGTGCGCCATTGGCCCCAGCGTCGTCTCGGGGTCGAGCGGGTCGCCCAGCCTCAGCTTGCGCGCCTCGGCCACCGCCGCCTCGACGAAAGCGCCGTAGTGGCGGCGATGGACGTAGATCCGCTCGATTCCGCAGCAGCACTGGCCGGAATTGAACATCGCCGCGTCGACGAGCGTGGCGACCGCGGCGTCGAGGTCGGCATCCTCCATCACGTAGCCCGGGTCCTTGCCGCCCAGTTCCAGCCCCAGCCCGGTGAAGGTGCCGGCCGCTGCCTGCTCGATCTCCCGGCCGCCCGCGACCGAGCCGGTGAAGTTGACGAAGTCGAACGCCCTGCCCCCGATCAGCGCGCTGGTGGTCTCGTGGGTCAGGAAGACGTTCTGGAACACGTTCTCGGGCACCCCCGCCTCGACGAAGGCACGCACCATCCGCTCCCCCGCAAGCAGCGTCTGCGTCGCGTGCTTCAGCACCACCGCGTTGCCGGCGATCAGCGCCGGCGCCACGGTGTTGATGGCGGTGAGGTAGGGATAGTTCCACGGCGCCACGACCAGCACCACGCCGTGCGGCTCGCGCTTGATGACCCGGCGGAACTGCGCGTCGTCGGAGGCGATGATGGAGGCCAGTGCCGTCTCGGCGATCGCGGCCATGTGGCCCGCGCGCTCGGCCACCCCGCCGAACTCGCCGCCGAAGCGCACCGGGCGCCCCATCATCCAGGCCAGTTCGGGCACGATCTCGTCATTCATTTCGCCCAGCCGCGCGACACCAGCCTCGACCAGGCCGACCCGCTCGTCCAGCGGCCGTCCGGCCCAGGCCACCTGGGCGGCGCGGGCGCAGTCCACGGCCGCCTCGGCCTCGACGGGCGACAACGCCAAACGCTCGGCGTAGACCGAGCCGTCGACCGGCGAGATGCATCGCAGCATGGTCATCCGGACCTCCCTTGGTGGCCGAGGTGTGGCACCGCGCGGGCGCAGGCGCAATCGCCTCGTCGGGCCCCGGCCTCGTCGTCGCCGCCTGTCCACGACCCGGGTGCGCCGCCCCGCGCAGGCCGCCCCCGCGTAGCTGCGGCACCCGAGCAAACCACCCGCCACGCGCCGTCCGAGCCGCCGAACGACCGCGTGTTCAGGCCAGCTCGAATCCGCGCGCGATCTCCCAGTCGGTCACGGCGGCGTCGAAGGCCTCCTGCTCCCACTCCGCGGCCCGCACGTAGTGATCGACGACGTCGTCCCCCATCGCTGCCCGCAGCATCGCCGAGTTCCGCAGCGTCTGGGTCGCGGCCCGCAGCGTGTGGGGAATTTCTCCGGCGTCGGCGGCGTCCTCATAGGCGTCGCCGCGCACCGGCGGCGGCAGATCGAGCCCGTCCTCGATGCCCGCCATCCCTGCCGCCAGCATCGCGGCGAGGGCCAGGTAGGGGTTCATGTCGGACCCGCCGATCCGGCACTCGACGCGCACGGCCGGGCTGTCTTCGCCGACCAGGCGAAAGCCGGCGGTGCGGTTGTCGACCGACCAGACGCAGCGGGTCGGCGCGAAGGTCCCCTTGCGGAAGCGCTTGTACGAATTGACATAGGGCGCCCAGAAGAAGGTGATCTCGGACGCGTGGCGCAGCAGCCCGGCCAGGAACGACCGCCCCAGCTCGGACAGGCCGTGCCCGGCCTCCGCGTCGTAGAAGGCCGGGACGCCGTCGCGGCCCAGCGAAATGTGGACGTGGCTCGCGCTGCCCACCTTGTCGGGCCGCCATTTGGGCAGAAAGCTCGCGGTGACGCCGTTCGTCCAGGCGATCTCCTTGGCGGCATGCTTGGCGATGGTGTGGTAGTCGGCCGCCAGAACCCCCTCGCCCCAGCGGAGGTTGAGTTCCGCCTGCCCCGTCTCGGCCTCGCCCTTGGTGCCCTCGACCGGGATGCCCGCGTCGACCAGGTGGTTGCGCAAGGGGCGCAGGACCGCCTCTTCCTTGGTGGTCTGGAAGATGTGGTAGTCCTCGTTGTAGCCCGAGACCGGCTCGAGGTCGCGAAAGCCCCGCGCGCGGATCTCGTCGGCGGTGCCGCGGAACAGGAAGAACTCGAGCTCGGTCGCCATCCGCGCGTCGAGGCCCTGCGCCGCCAGCCGCTCGAGCTGCCGCGCCAGCATGGCCCGCGGGCTGTGCGGCACCGGCGCATGGCTGTGGTGGTCGATCACGTCGCAGAGCACGAGCGCCGTTCCCGGCAACCACGGCGCGCGGCGCAGCGTGGCGAGATCGGGGCGCATCACGTAGTCGCCGTAGCCGGCGCGCCAGCTCGTCGCCGCGTAGCCCTCGACCGTGTACATCGGCAGGTCCGTGGCCAGCAGGTAGTTGCAGCAGTGGCTCTCCTTGTGGCCGCTGTCGAGGAAGTGCTGCACGTGCAGACGCTTGCCCATCAGCCGACCCTGCATGTCGACCATGCAGACGAGCACCGTGTCGATCTCGCGCGCCGCCGCCGCGGCCTTCAGCTCGTCGAACGTCAGATTGCCCAGCATTTGCCCCCCGCAGCCTTGCGCGCGCAGCCTATCCGCAGCCGCGCGGCGAAGGCCAGAGGGCGCAGGCCGGCGCAAGGCGTCGGCACGCCCGGCCGAGCGGCTCCCCGGCAGGGGGGCTCGAGGCCGGGCGTTCCCCGTCAGAAGTACGAGCGGACGAGCGCGCCCGAGATCAGCGTCCAGCCGTCGGCGACGACGAAGAACGCCAACTTGAAGGGCAGCGAGACGATCGCCGGCGGCACCATCATCATGCCCATCGACATCAGGATCGCCGCGACCACCAGGTCGATGATCAGGAACGGCAGGAAGATCAGGAAGCCGATCTGAAACGCCCGCGCAATCTCGGACAGCAGGAACGACGGGATCAGCACCGACAGCGGCGCGCTCTCGTTCAGGGCCGGCGGCTCGGGGCGCAGGCTGGCCAGCGCCTCGAAGGTGTCGGTCTCGACCCGGTTCATCATGAAGCCGCGAAACGGCTCCATGGCGCGGCCGAATGCCGTCTCGGGGTCGATCGCGCCCGCGATCAGGGGCTCGACGCCGGTGGTCCACGCCTCGGTCAGGACCGGATCCATGACGAAGTAGGTCAGGAACAGCGCCAGGCTGACGATCAGCATGTTCGGCGGCGACTGCTGCAGCCCCAGGCCCTGGCGCAGGATCGACAGAACCGTGACGATGAACGGAAAGCACGTCACCATGATCGCCAGGCCGGGCACCAGGCTCAGCACCGTCACCAGCACCAGAAGCTGGATCGAGCGGGCGGCGATCGAGCCGTCGTCGCCCAGATCCAGCGTCAGCTCCTGCGCCGTCGCCGACTCGGCCCCCAGCGCGAAGAGCAGCGCGAGCACCAGCACCGGCAGCGTCGGGCGCAGCCAGGCCTGCACCGACCATTGCCGCAGCGACATCGCCGTCAGGGTCACGCCGGGCCGCAAGCGGCGCGACGCGGGCTTCCGGTCGAAGGCCGGGCGGTAAAGGCGAAAGGCGCTTTCTGCGCCCCGCTCGCCGGCTTCGCGGGCGAGCGCGGGAGTACGTTCTGTCATCCCCCCTGGATCCTTCGCGTCAGAGGCCGTTCTTGAGGTCGGCGACCTCGATCAGGCGCACCGCGAGCTGGCCCGCCTGATCGCCCTCCATCTCCTGCAGTTCGCCGCGGGCGATCAGCCGGTCGCCGACATAGAGCTCGACGGGGTCCTCGACCCGGCGGTCGAGCGGCAGCACCGCGTCGCTCTTGAGGCGCAGCAGGTCGCGCACCAGCGGCCGCGCCTTGCCCACCGAGATCGTGATCTCGATCGGAACGCGGCTGAACGGGTTGTCGCCGCTCAGGTCGGAATCGGCAGAGCCGGTCATCAGATCGTCAGCCATGGGCCAGGGTCCTTTCGTTGAGTTCCGCCACCGCCCCGAGGGCGGTCGTGACGCGGGCGAGTACGCCCGCAAGGTCGATGAGCCGTTCGGTCCGCCCAAGCCGCAGGTCCGCCTGCCCCGAGCCCAGTGCCGGGTCCGCCTCGATGGCGAGCGGCACCGGCGTCTCCTCGCCCAGAAAGTCGCGCAGGCGCTCGGCGTCCTCGGGCGCGACGGCGATCTCGACCGGCAGGTCGGCGGCCGCCTCGGCGAGCGGCGCGAGTTCCTGCAGGATCGCGTGGCCGAGCGCGTCGACCATCACCGCCGGCAGGATCTTCTCGACGAGTTCGCGCAGCAGCGGCAGGACGCCCTTCATCACGTGCGCGCGCGCCTCCTGATAGGTGAAGCCAAGCTCCTGCAGGCGGGCGGCCAGATCCGCGCGGATCCGCGCCTGGTCCTCGTCCGCGGCGGCGGTGGCCGCCTGCCAGCCCGAGGCGTAGCCCTGGCTGTAGCCCTCCTGGCGCGCCGCCTCGATCTCCTCTTCGGAAAACGACGGGGGGGCCTCTTCCACCGGCTCGGGGGCGTCGAAGCTCTCAAGAAACGACAGCGCCATCACGCCTTCTCCTCACGCTGTTCCATCCAGCTGCGCAGGACGCCGACGGTCTCTTCCTGGCGCTCCTCGATCAGCCGGCGGAGGCGGGCCACCGCGTCGGACGTGTCGCCCACCGGAAGCCCAGACCCCTCGAGGTCGATGTCGTTGACCACGTTCATCCCCCCGAAGCCGCCTTCGGTGTCGAAACCTTCGAGCGCGGGCAGGGCCGGAAGCTCG
Organism: uncultured Alphaproteobacteria bacterium; assembly: GCA_963773475.1. GTDB lineage: Bacteria > Pseudomonadota > Alphaproteobacteria > Rhodobacterales > Rhodobacteraceae > Roseitranquillus. Next base: position 59,028 of record CAVZBD010000010.1, read on the forward strand.
TCGAATTCTTCGTCGACGGTCTCGGCGGGCTCGGGCGCGGCCAGGCGTGCGGCCTCCTCGCGGCGATTGGCCAGGATCGGGCGCACCACGAATAGCCCCAGCGCCAGGACCACCACCGCAAGCACGGCGAGCTGGATCAGGCTCATCACGTCGAGCGCGATCCGTTCAGACAGTGCCGAGGTCACCATGGTGCCTTCGGTCCCCTGGGGCAGGAACTCCATCGACTTGATGGTGATCGTGTCGCCGCGCGCCTCGTCGTAGCCGACGGCCGAGGCGACCAGTTCGCGCAGCGCGGCGATCTCTTCCTCGGGGCGCGGCTGCCATTCGGTCTGGCCCGCCGGCGTGACGGTGCGGATTCCGTCGACCAGCACCGCAACCGACACGCGCTTGACCGAGCCGGGGGTGCGCAGGATCTCGCGCTGCGTCTCGCTGACCTCGAAGTTGGTGCGCTCGCGCGTTTCCGCGTTCTGCGACGACGACTGGTTGCCGTTCGCGCCGGCGTCGCCGTCGGGCAGGTTGCTCGCCACGGTCACGCCCTTCGCGGTGTCGTTGGAGGTCGAGGTGCGCTCCTCGGTTTCTGTCGAGATCGCGACGCGGCCGTCGGGGTCGAAGCGGCGCTCGACGATCTGCTCGCGCTCGGTGACGGTGGCGATCGCTACCTCGACGACGGCGTTGCCGGGGCCTACGCGGGCCTCGAGCAGACGTTCGACGTTGTGCTCCATGTCGGCTTCGCGGTCGGCAGCGGCGGCGGGAATGCTGTCGTCGTCGCTGGTCACCACGACGCCGTTGCGGCCGTCGATGACCGAGACGTTCTCGATCGCCAGGCCGGCCACGGCCGAGGCGACGAGGTACTTGAGCGCCTTGGCATGCTCGGGCGTGAGCTTGCCGCCCGCAGGCGTGACCGTGACCGAGGCGGTGGGATCTGTCTGGCGACGGAACGGGGTCGAGCCGGGCGCAGCGATATGCACGCGGGCCGCCTTGACGTTCGGGCTGGCGACGATGGTGCGGGCCAGCTCGCCCTCCTTGGCGCGCCAGTAGGCGGCATCGAACATCTGGCTGGTGGTGCCGAAGCCCGAGAGCGAATCGAGCAGCTCGTAGCCCTGGGCGCCATTCGCGGGCAGACCCTCGCCCGCCAGCGTCATCCTGAGCTCGTCGCGGCGCGTGTCCTCGACGAAGATCGACGAGCCGCGGATCTCGTAGGTGACGCCGCGCTGCTCGAGGGCCGAGACCACCTCGCCTGCCGCGGACGGCTCGAGGCCCGAATAGAGCAGCGTCATCGACGGTGCGGTCGCCAGCCGCGACAGCCCCAGCACCGCAAGGAACATCGCCGCCGTGGCGGCCACCACGATCACCCGGCGCTTCATGTCCAGTGATGACCAGACCGACAGGATCTGCTGCACGACGAACTCCCTTTCCCTGAGCGGGCTTCTGCCCCCGTCACGGCGCACGGTTTGGCAGGTCGCGCTTAACAACCCGTTAGCCATGGCCGGGCTAATGCAGGCGCCGAAACGAGGAACGGATCGCGCCATGTCGACAACCGAAGTCATCGAAGGAGAGGGCCCGCAGAAGGCGTCGAAGAAGCCTGTTCTGCTTGGCGCCGTGCTCGCGCTCACGCTGGGAGGCGGCGGCTTCTATGCCGTCCAGTCGGGGATGATTCTCGCCACGCCCGAGCCCGTGCTGGCCGAGGACGAGATCAAGGCGTTGCCCGCCGTGGGCTTCGTCGAGATCGACCCGCTGATCATCACGCTGGGGCCGAAATCGTCAAACCGCCACATGAGGTTCCGCGCCCAGCTCGAGGTGGCCGAGGGCTACGAGGCCGAGGTCGAGGCAATGCTGCCGCGGGTCGAGGACCTTCTGAACACCTACCTTCGCGCCGTCGAGATCGAAGAGCTCGAAGACCCAAGCGCCCTGATCCGGCTCCGGGCACAGATGCTGCGGCGCATCCAGATCATCACCGGCGAGGGGCGCGTGCGCGACCTCCTCGTCACCGAATTCGTCCTGAACTGAGGAGGCGGGCCATGTCTCTCATCGCCGACATCCTGATGACCGCGGGCGCGCTCGGCGCCGGCTTCTACTGCCTGGTCCTGTCGCGCCGGCTCAACAGGTTCACCGACCTCGACAAGGGCGTGGGCGGCGCGATCGCCGTTCTTTCGATGCAGGTGGACGACCTGACGAAGGTGCTCGAGAAGGCGCGCAAGTCGGCCGGCCAGTCGTCGCACCGCCTCGAGGAGCTGACCGTGCGCGGCGACGAGGTGGCGCAGAGGCTCGAGCTTCTGGTGGCGTCCATGCACGACCTGCCCGACCCAGCCGAACTGATCGCGGCAACCGCGCCCGCCCCGGCAACGGGACCGGCCGAGGACGACGCATCCGAGACGCCGCTGACCTTCACCTCGGTGCAGGCCGCGCGTGCCGCCGAAACACCCACGATCTTCTCGAGCAAGCGGCTCGGCATCAACGGGGAAGCGGCATGAGCCGGCGCAAGACGAAGAAGGTGCGGGCCAGGAGCGGCGCTCTGCTCTGCCTCTCGCTCCTGTTAATCGGCTCGGGTGCGCTGCGCCTGACTGACGGCGCCGGCATGGCGATCGCGCGCGAGTTCGTGGGCGGTGCCAAGGGCGAGGGCGCGGGCGACAGCGACAAGGCAGCCTGCACGACCGACGAGGAGACGGCGCTGATCCTGGCCGCGCTCGACGAGCGCGAACGCAAGCTGGACGAGCGCGAGGCGGCGCTCGCGTCCCGTTCGGCCACGCTTGCCGAAGCCGAGGCCGAGATCCAGTCGAACATGGACGCGCTCGTCGTGGCCGAGCAGAAGCTCTCCAAGACCATGGCGATGGCCGAGACCGCGGCCGAGGACGACCTGGGCAAGCTGACGGCTGTCTACGAGAGCATGAAGCCCAAGGACGCGGCCGCCCTGTTCAGCCAGATGGAGCCGAGATTCGCCGCGGGCTTCCTCGGCCGGATGCGTCCCGACGCAGCCGCCGAGGTGATGGCCGGGCTTGAGCCCGAGGTCGCCTATTCGATCAGCGTCGTCATGGCGGGCCGGAACGCGAACGCGCCGACCGAGTGAGGCGCAGTCTTTCTTAACTTCGATCTGCCACTAGTGCCGGCGGATTCTCTCACCCGGGCGGGGACCTTGAAACAATGATTGGCATCGTCGGTATCGTCATCACCTTCGTCATGGTCTTCGGCGGCTTCATCGCGGCCGGCGGCCATCTCGAGATCATCCTGCACTCGCTGCCGTACGAGATGATGATGATCGGCGGCGCTGCGGTGGGCGCGTTCGTGCTGTCCAACGACATGGCGACGGTCAAGCACACCGCCAAGGACATGGGCAAGGTCTTCAAGGGGCCCAAGTGGAAGCCCCAGGACTACCGCGACCTGCTCTGCCTGCTGTTCGAACTCATCCGGCAGGCGCGAAACAACCCCGTCGCCCTCGAGGAGCATATCGAGTCGCCCGAGGAATCGGCCATCTTCGGCCGCTATCCCAAGATCATGAAGGACAGCGAGGCGGTCGAGCTGATCTGCGACACGATGCGCTCGGCGTCTCTGAACTACGACGACCCGCACCAGGTCGAGGAGGTGCTGGAAAAGCGGATGGATGCCAACCTGCATCACGCGCTGCATTCCAGCCACGCGCTGCAGACGATGGCCGACGGATTGCCCGCGCTGGGGATCGTGGCCGCCGTGCTCGGCGTCATCAAGACCATGGGCTCGATCGACAAGCCGCCCGAGATCCTCGGCAAGATGATCGGCGGCGCGCTGGTGGGTACCTTCCTCGGCGTGTTCATCGCCTACGCCTTCGTGGGCCCGATTGCCGCCAAGCTGAAGGCGGTGATCGAGGAGGACGCGCACTTCTACCAGCTCATCCGCGAGGTACTGGTGGCGAACCTGCACAACCACTCGACCAACATCTGCATCGAGGTCGGCCGCCAGAACACGCCCGGTCACGTCCGGCCCAGCTTCGGTGACCTTGAGGAAGCGCTGAAGGGCGTCAAGCAGGAGGCGGCGTGATGCGACGCCTGTGTGCCCTCGCGGTCGCGGCGATCTGCCTCGCGGCGTTGCCCGCGACGGCGCAGACGGTGCGCGTGAAGTCGGGCGAGCATGCCGACTTCTCACGCCTCGTCCTCTACTTTCCCGACCGGCCGCAATACCAGCTGGCCAAGGTCGAGGGCGGCGTCGAGCTCAGGGCCGGCCGCGACCGCTCTTACAACGTGAGCGATGTCTTCCGGCTGATCCCGCGCAGCCGCATCGCCGGCCTTGGCATGGTCGATGGCGCGCTGCGCGTCGACCTCGCCTGCGACTGCCCGGTCGAGGTTGTCGATTATGCGCCGCAGATCCTGGTGCTCGATGTGCACGACCCGGTCGAGACGCAGATCGCGGGTCGCCCGGGCCCGTGGCGGACGGGTGAGCTTGTGCGGCCGCTCGACTCGGCTGAGGCCAGCACGCCCGACCCCGATACCTTGCCGGAGCCGCTTCGGCCGAGCGGGCTTCTGATGCCGCGACCGGCGGCGCTGGTGCCCGGCCGACTTGCCGCGCTGCCGCGGCAGCATCAGGACGACGTTTCGCCCAAGCCGGCGCCGCTGCCGGCGGAACTCAGCGCGCGGAACGATCAGATCGTTGCGGGACTGGCGAAGCAGATCAGCCGCGCCGCTGCACAGGGATTGCTCGAGGCCGATCTTTCGGCAACCGAGCGTCTGGTGGAAAAGGCGACGCCCAAGCCGGCGGAACCCGAAGAGGCGCACGAGGAACCGGCGCCCAGGGAGGCGCCGCCCATCGCCTCGGGCGCGCATGTCTCGGTGCGCACCAGCATCGATCGCGACCTCGGCGAGCGGTTCAGCCGCGCCATCCAGGAAGCGACCGGCAATGCGTGCCTGCCCGACTCGACCTTCGACGTGCTGGAGTGGAAGAAGACTGGCTATGACGGCAGCGACATCGCCCGCTATCGCGCGGCGCTCACCGACGAATTCGACCGCCCCGCACCCGCGGCGGTCACCGATTTCGCGCGCCACCTCGTCGCCCTGTCGTTCGGCGCCGAGGCCGCCGCACTGATCGGCGCCTTCCCCGAGGACGTGGAGGACCGCGACGTACTGCTGGTGATGGCCGACATTGTCGACCACGGGCGGGCGCGGAAGCCGGGACCGCTGGCGTCGCAATTGGGCTGCCCGACGGCGGCGGCGTTGTGGGCGACAATGGCGCTCGACGAGCTCCCGGCCGAGACCGAGATCGACACCAATGCCGTGGTGTCGGCGTTCTCGGCGCTGCCGCTGCATCTCAGGCGGCACCTGGGCCCGGGCCTCGCCGAGCGATTCCTTCGGGCTCACATGCCCGACGTCGCGCGGTCGCTGCGCGAGGCGATCGCGCGGGCGCCGGGCGAGCATGGCGCGGCATTCGAAATGCTCGACGTGAAGCTTGAGCTCGAGGACGGCCACGATAAGGCGGCCGACAAGCGGCTCGAGGCGTTGACCGAAGACGGCCGGTCGGTCGAGGCGCTCGCGCTTTCGGTCGAGCGCCAGGTGAAAGCCGGCGAGCGGGTCGCGCCCGAGACGATCGAGAACCTCGGCGCCCTCGCGCACGAGCTGAAGGGCAACCCGATGGCCACGCGGCTGAAGCGCGCCGAAATCGGCGCCCTCACCGTCAACACGACCTACGACCAGGCGCTCGACGAGCTCGAGCGGGCGGCGAAGTCGCACATCGTCGCGCCCGAGGATGTGCCCGCGATCGAGACAGACATCTATCGCGCCGCGGCCGAGGACGGCCCCGACGCCGCCTTCCTGCGCCTGGCATTCCGCGCCGATAAGGTGCTGGGGACGGACGACGCGGCGCGCGACGTACGACGCGCGCTGGCGCAGCGGCTGCTGAGGCACCGGCTGGCAGAGCAGGCGCGCGCGCTGGTGATCCACCCCGATGTGGTGCCGACGCTCGAGGATCGGCTGATCCTTGCCGAGGCCGCGCTCTACGAGGACCGGCTCGACATCGCGACAGGATACATCGCCGGGCTGACCGAGGCCCGCGCCGAGGCGCTGCGGGCGCGCATCGCGGCAGCCGCCGACAGGGCGGCCGTGACCGAAAGCGAGCCCGCCGTAGCGGTCGCGGCCCCGGCCGAGATCGCGCCGGCGGTGACGCTGGAGAAGTCGCGCAACCTGCTCCAGACCAGCACCGCCGCACGCGAACGGCTTCGGCAGCTTCTGTCGGGCGCGCAAGGAAAGGCCGCCGAAGGCTAATCGTCCGGCCCGCGCTTACGCTTTCTAAACACTGCGCTCGCTAAGACGGACGCAACCGAAGCGGCAAGAATTGCGGCGCATTAACATGGTCGGCAGAAGCCTGACATCACGAGTTGCGAGGGCGCATGCCCTCCTGGTGCTGATCGTGTCCGCGTTTCTCGGCGGCCGCGCCGAGGCGGCTCGTGATGCCGGTGCCGACATGTGCCGTAGCGCCGCGCAACAGGTCTCGACCGAGACGGGCGTGCCGGTCGACGTCCTGAACGCGATCTCGCTGACCGAGACCGGTCGGAAGCGGAACGGCAGCTTCGCGCCCTGGCCCTGGACCGTCAACATGGAGGGCGCCGGCCACTGGTTCGACACTGCGCAGGAGGCGCTGGCCTACACCCTCGACGGCCACGCCAAGGGCAAGCGCAGCTTCGACGTCGGCTGCTTCCAGCTCAACTACAATTGGCACGGGCACGCGTTCGAATCGATCGAGCAGATGTTCGACCCGATCGCCAACGCCCGCTATGCCGCCGACTTCCTGTCGCGGCTCTACGCCGAGACCGGCAGCTGGAGCGCGGCGGCCGGCGCCTACCACTCGCGCACGCCCGAATACGCCAACCGCTATCGCAAGATCTTCGATCGCCACTATGCCGCCCTCAGCGAGGGCGGTCCGACGGTCGTCGCAAACGCCAACAGCTTCGTGGACGAGCCTGACGACGACCTCGCCGCCGAGCCGATGCGCCAGAACAACGACCCGCTGCTGATCGCCAGCAACGAGACCGGCCGGATGGGCTCGCTCGTCCCGCTGGGGTCCTCGGGCGGCAACCGCTTCATCCCGCTGCAACCCGCGCGCGCCTTGCACTGAGGCCCGGCCGATCCACGAGGACCCAAGTAGATGACGCTGTCACCTTCGGCCATCTTCCGCCCGACGATCCTGCTGGCGCTCGCGCTGATGGCGGTGATCGTGATGATGATCCTGCCGGTGCCGGCGTGGCTGCTCGATGTGGGCCTGGCCGCCTCGTTCGCGCTGGCGATCCTGATCTTCACCGTCACGCTGTTCATCGAGCGCCCGCTCGACTTCTCGGCGTTTCCGACGGTGCTGCTGGCCTCACTGATGCTGCGGCTCAGCCTCAACGTCTCGTCGACCAAGCTCATCATTGGCGAGGGCCATACCGGCACCGGCGCGGCCGGCGACGTGATCCAGGGCTTCGCCAACTTCGTCATGGGCGGCAACGTGCTGATCGGCCTCGTGGTGTTCGGCGTGCTGCTGATCGTCAACTTCATCGTCATCACCAAGGGCGCGGGCCGAATGGCCGAGGTCGGCGCGCGGTTCGCCCTCGACGGGATGCCGGGCAAGCAGCTCGCCATCGACAGCGACATGTCGGCCGGCGCGATCGACCACGCCGAGGCCAAGCGTCGGCGCGAGACGGAACTGGCCGAGACCACCTTCTTCGGCTCGCTCGACGGTGCTTCGAAATTCGTCAAGGGCGACGCCGTCGCCGGTCTGCTCATCACGCTGCTGAACCTGGTCGTCGGGCTGGTGATCGGCCTTCTGATGCACGACATGCCCCTCGGCCGCGCATTCGAGACCTATGCGATCCTTACCGTGGGCGACGGTCTGGTGGGTCAGATCCCGGCGGTCATCATCTCGATCGCCTCGGCGCTGCTCCTGTCGCGGGGCGGCACCACCGGGTCAGCGGACCTGGCGATCTTTTCGCAGTTGGGCAAGCACGCCTCGGCGCTGGGAACCGTAGCCGGACTGATGGCGCTCTTCGCGCTGGTGCCGGGCCTGCCGTTCCTGCCGTTCATGGCCGGCGCCGCGGCGCTTGGCACGGCGGCTTGGTTCGTGCGTCGTCAGGACCTGCGCCGCGCGGCCGAGGAAGCCCGCAAGGCCGAGGCGCCCGCCGAAGCCCCGGCCGAGCAGTCGATGGGCGACGTGCTCGACCTCGACGACATCCACGTGCAGTTCTCGCCCGATCTGGTCGAGATGGCGCTTGATCCGGCGACCGGGCTCGACGCCCGCATCCAGAACATGCGCCGCCATGTCGCCACCACCTTCGGCCTCATCCTGCCCGAGATCCGGCTGACCGACGACGTCAGCCTGCCGAACGGCACCTACGTGGTCCGCGTCCTGGGGGTCGAGCAGGCGCGCGCCCAGCTCATGCCCGACAAGGTGCTTGCGCTGGCCGGCGGCGCCGAGGTCGACCTGCCGCACGGCGAGGACGTGAAGGAGCCGGTCTACGGTGCCCCCGCCCGATGGGTGGACGTCGACGCGCAGGACGACCTGGCGCTGGCCGGCGTCACCGTAGTGAACCCGACCGAGGTCCTGGCGACGCACCTGCTCGAAGTCATGAAGGCGAACTTCTCGCGGCTGCTCAGCCTCAAGGCGCTGCGCCGCCTGCTGGACGAGATGACCAACCTTTCCGACCAGCAGCGCTCGGATGCCAATCGCCGGATGATCGACGAGCTGATCCCCGACAAGGTCCCGGTGGACCTGCTGCTGGCCGTGCTGCGCCTCCTGCTCGACGAGCGGGTGTCGATCCGCAACATGCCGCTGATCCTCGAGGCCATCGCCGAGGCGCGCACCGCCACCGCCACGCCCGATAGTATCGCCGAGCACGTGCGCCAGCGCCTGGGATTTCAGCTGGTGGCCGAGCTGCGCCGCCCCGACGGCACCGTGCCGCTGGTGCAGCTCGCGCCCGAATGGGAGCAGACCTTCGCCACCTATCAGATCGAGGGCGACCGCGGGTCCGGCGATGTGGCGCTGCCGCCTGACGAATTCAACCGGCTGGCCGGCGCGGTCGCCGAACGGCTGGCGCGCGCCGGCGAGTCGGGGATCTATCCGGCCATCGTCACCTCGATGCGCCGCCGCCGCTTCGTGCGGACCGTGCTCGCGGCAAAAGGCATCTCGAACCCGGTCCTGTCGTTCGAGGAACTGGGCACGGACACGAGGCCATCGCTCGTCGGCCTCGTCGCCGCATGAGCGGGCTTCTGGCCGAGCTGATCGAGAGCGGCCGCTTTGCGCTGGCGCTGGGCGGCGTCGTGTTTCTGCGGGTCGGCCCGGCGATGATGCTGATCCCGGCCTTCGGCGAGCGTTCGGTGCCCGAGCGGGTGCGGCTGGTCCTGGCGCTGGCCTTCACCGTGATCGTCACGCCCGCGGTCGCAGACAGGATCGCGCCACTGGTCACGCTGGACGCGTCGATGGCGATCCTGCTGGCCACCGAGACCATCGCCGGCCTCGCCATCGGCATGGCGCTGAGGCTTTTCGTGATGGCGCTGCAGATGGCGGGCAGCATCGCCGCGCAGTCGACCTCGCTCAGCCAGATCTTCGGCGACGCCGGCATCGACCCAGCGCCCGCCATCGGCCACATCATGGTGATCAGCGGGCTCTGCCTGGCTGTGATGCTGGGCCTGCACGTGCGGGTGGCCGAGCTGCTGATCTATTCCTACGATGTCCTGCTGCCCGGCCAGTTCCCGGGCGCGGGCGTGTTGAGTGAGTGGGGCATCGGGCGCATCGCGGCGGCCTTCGCGCTGGCCTTCTCGCTGGCAGCGCCGTTCACGATCGCGTCGTTCATCTACAACCTGGCCATCGGCGTCATCAACCGCGCCATGCCGCAACTCATGGTGGCGATGGTCGGCGCGCCGGCGATCACCCTCGGGGCGATGATCCTGATGCTGTTCGGGCTGCCGATCCTGCTGGGGATCTGGTCCGAGAGCTTCTTCGGCTTCATCGCCGACCCGTTCGGAGGCTGACCGCGTGGCGCAAGACGACGACGATCAGGACAAGCAGTACGCGCCGTCTCAGAAGAAGCTCGACGACGCGCGCAAGAAGGGCGACGTCCCGCGCTCGACCGACCTTGGCACGGCGGCCGGCTACGGCGGCATCCTGATCGCCGCGGCCGGCCTCGGCGCGACGAGCCTGACCAGCATCGGCGGCACCCTGATGACGCTGATCGACCAGCCCGACAGGCTGGCCGCGAGCCTCTTCACCGGCAACGGCGAGCCGTTCTCGGCGGGCCTGCTGGGCGCGGTGGCGATGCCGCTGCTGCCGTGGTTCGCGATCCCGATGGCAATGGTGATCCTGTCGCTGGTAGCCACGCGCAGCTTCGTGGTGTCAACCGACAAGCTGGTGCCCAAGCTCAACCGGATCTCGCCGCTCGCGCAGGCCAAGAACAAGTTCGGCCGCACCGGCCTGTTCGAGTTCGCCAAGAGCTTCGTCAAGCTGATGATCTATTCGGTGATCCTGGGAATGTTCCTGTCGGCGCGGCTGCCTGACATCCTGGCGACGATGGCGCTCAGCCCCGCGATGGCGGTGGCATCGCTGCTGAAGCTGGCGGTGACATTCCTGTTCATCGTGCTGCTGGTGGCGCTGACGATCGGCGGCATCGACTTCGCTTGGCAGTGGGCCGAGCACATGCGCAAGAACCGCATGTCGCACAAGGAAATGAAGGACGAGCACAAGGACATGGAGGGCGACCCCCACGTCAAGCAGCAGCGCCGCCAGAAGGGCTACGACATCGCCATGAACCAGATGATGGCCGACGTTCCGACGGCGGATGTGGTGGTCGTCAACCCGACGCACTACGCGGTGGCGCTCAAGTGGGACCGGATGCGCGGCAGCGCGCCGCTCTGCGTGGCCAAGGGCGTCGACGAGATCGCTCTGAAGATCCGCGAAGTCGCGGCCGAGAACGGTGTGGCGATCCACCGCGACCCGCCGACCGCGCGGGCGCTGCACGCCACCGTCGAGATCGGCGAGGAGGTGCGGCCCGAGCACTACAAGGCCGTCGCCGCCGCGATCCGGTTCGCCGACAAGATGCGCCGCAAGGCGCGCCAGCGATGAAGCCGGGCGACCTGAAGCGTCTGCGCTCGCTGGCCGAGATGGTGTTCCAGTCCGATCTGGCGGCGCTACGCGAGACGGCGCAGGGCATCCGCGCGGTCGAGGCCGAGGCCGACACGCACCGCGAGGCGCGGGCGGCTCGGGCGTTCGAACTGGCGCGGCTCGAGACGCTCGACCCGGCCGCGCGGGCCTCGGCCGACGCGCGCTGGCTCGGCTGGAGCGACGACGAGCTGCGCCGCATCCAGGCCGAGCGCGCGCGCCTGGCGGTCGAGGCCGAGACGCGCCGGGCAGCCGCCCGCCGTGCCTTCGGCCGCGGACAGGCTCTCGACAAGCTCGCGGCGATGCTGGCTGAGGAACGCAAGAAGAAAGCCGCCCGTCGCGCCGAATGACCACCGGGCCGGACCTGACGATTGTCCACCGGCCCTGCAGCCCTCTCTTTCCCCGGCGGGCAACGAGTGCGCCAGACAGCTGCCAATGCAACCTCTGCAGGCGCCACCGGCTTCGCCCGATAGCCAGAACCTTCCTCGCCCCCACACACCCGATCTGTTCAGTCGCTGCCGCCCCTGGTGACCGCCCGCTTTCGCATCCCCGCGCCATTCGGGAGCGGCAGAGGAAGCCGGAGCGTTTGGGGCCGGAGGTCACGCCCGGGCACGGAGTGAGATGCGGCGACGCGCCGGCGACGACCCGGTACGCGAGGGCCGGCGCCGCTCGTCGGCGCTGCCGGATGCGAGCCACATCGGACCGTGCATCGACCCGCCTGGCGCCACTCACGCCGCGGCCCCGATCCGGCGGGACGCGCGCGCCCCAACACGGGAACAAACGGGCCGCACCCCGCGCGGACGAAAAAGAGCGCCCGGAGGCAGTGCCTCCGGGCGCGATGGTCCGCGCCGTGATCCGGTCAGACGGACTGGCGAATGATGTTGGTGATCAGCACCTCGTGCACGACGTCGCCCAGCACCTTCTCGGCGCTTTCCAGAAGCGCCATCCGCAGCAAGTTCATCGTCCCGCTCGAGGTGAAGGCGCCGTGGAAGCCGCCGGCGTTGGCGTGCTCGAAGAGCACCCGCAGGAAGGCGTCGCGCAGCTTGGGCTCGAGGCTGTGCACCGTCTCGGTCGCGCCGGCGTCGACTTCGAGGTCGAGCGAGAGCACCACCAATGCGCTGACCTCGGCGTCGTCGATCACCGGCACGACGAACTGGTTGTCGAGCTTGACGATGGCGGTTCCCGACCCCTCGCCGCCGGCCTCGCCGTGGCCGCCCGAGGCGGCGGCGCCGAGGTCGGCGTCGTCGGCGGCGGCACTGGCGTGGCCGCCGTCATTTTCGCCGCCGGCCGGCGCCTCGTGGCCGGCCTGTCCGGCGTCGGCCGCGGCCTCGGCGCTCGGCTTGAGCAGGACCCCGGCGCCGACGCCGGCGCCGAGGCCGAAGACCGCGAGTATGACGGGGAGGAGCTTCTTGATCACGTTTGCCTCCTTAGAAAGGCAGGACCTTGTCCACGACCTGCTGGCCGTAGCGCGGTTGCTGGACGTCGGTGATCTGGCCGCGACCGCCGTAGCTGATGCGGGCCGAGGCGATCTTGTCGTAGGTGATCTCGTTCTGGCGGCTGATGTCCTCGGGGCGGACGTAGCCGGTCACCAGAAGCTCGCGCACCTCGAAATTCACGCGCACCTCCTGGCTGCCCTGGATCGCCAGGACACCGTTCTGCAGCACGTCGATGACCGTAGCAGCGACGCGCAGTTCCAGCTTCTCGTTGCGGCGCACCGAGCCATCGCCCTTGCTCTCGGAGGACGAGGACAGGCCCACGCCAGGATCCATGCTGGCGCCGTCGGGCATGCGCTCGTTAATCCGCTGCGGGATGCCGAAGAGCGAGCCCACGCCCATGTTCTCGGAGCCCGAGCGCGAGCGCTGGGTCGAGTTCTTGATTTCGGCCTTCTCGTCGATCTCGATGACCACGGTCAGGATGTCGCCTCGCTTCGAGGCGCGGCGGTCGCCCAGGAGCGACTGCTGGCTCGCCGACCAGAGCGACGCGGTCGAGCCCGCCGGCCGCGCCTCGATCACGTCGGGCAGCGACGGGTTCATCATCGCGAAGTGCTCGTTGCTGTTCTGGATCGGCGTCAGCTCGGGCGCACGGCCGACCGGCGCGGTGGAACAGGCCGAAACAGCGAGGGCAGCGACGAGCGCGTAGGGGACGAAGCGCATGGAAATTCTTTCCTTATCGACTGGCGAAGTTCATGGAACCGAACGAGACAGCGACCGAGCCGTCCTCGGCCACGGTGCCGGTGACGGTGGTGCGCGAGGTGAGGTTCATCACGCGCAGCGTGTCGCCCACGCCGGCGCGATCGAGGGCGCGGCCGTCGGTCGAGATCGACAGGCCGCCTTGCGTGTAGACCAGCGGAACGATCTGGTTGCGCTCGATGATCGCGGGCGCCCCGACCTCGCCGGCGCGGATCGGCCGGCCGGCATAGAGGTTCACCTTGGCCTCCATCCCCAGCGCGTCGCCCAGCACCGAAAGCGCGCCGGGCGTGTCGCCGGCGACCAGGGCCAGGTCTTCGGGGCCGAGGATGGCCCGGCTGCGGATGGTGCGTGCGGCGACGACGGTGTCGGCCGCCGCCTGCCCCGCCACCAACGCAGCCAGGAGGACGAGTGCGAGACGGCTCATCAGCGCACCTGCGTCGTGGCCGACATCATCTGGTCGGCGGCCGAGATGACCTTGGAGTTCAGTTCGTAGCCACGCTGCGCCTCGATCAGCTCGGTCACCTCGCGCACGGCGTCGACCGAGCTGTCCTCGAGATAACCCTGGCGCAGCGTGCCCAGACCGTCCTGTCCGGGAACACCCACGATCGGCGGTCCCGAGGCCGCGCTCTCGGCGAAGAGGTTCGAACCGATCCCCTCCAGGCCCTTCTCGTTGGTGAAGCCGGCAAGCGTGATCTGCCCCATCAGCTCGGCTTCAACCTGATCGGCGAAGTAGGCGTAGACCTCGCCTTCGGCGTTGATCGAGATCGAGCGGGCGTCCTGCGGGATCGTGATGTCGGGCACGACGGCGAAACCTTCGGAGTTGACGATCAGCCCGTCGGCCGAGCGCTTGAGCGCGCCGTCGCGGGTGTAGGCCGAGCGGCCGTCGGGCAGCGCCACCTCGATGTAGCCCTTGCCCTCGATCGCCACGTCGAGGTCGCCGCCGCTGTTCGTCAGCGCGCCCTGCGAGGGCATCGTGGTGATGGCCGACGGCCGCACGCCCAGGCCCAGCTGCACGCCGGTGGGCAGGATCGAGCCGTCCGAGGCGTTGATCGTGCCGGGCCGCGCGAGCTGCTGATAGTGCAGGTCGGCGAACTCGGCGCGTCGAGCGTTGTAGCCCGTGGTGTTCATGTTCGCGAGGTTGTTCGAGATGACCTCGACCCGCGTCTGCTGGGCGCTCATGCCGGTGGCGGCGATCTGGAGGGCGCGCATGGCTATCGTCCTTTCGTCACTTGCCGAGGGTCTGGGTGACCGAGCGGATGCGTTCGTCCTCGTTGTCGAGGAACTTCTGGCCGAGTTCGTAGGCGCGGGAGACCTCGATCATCCGCGCGACCTCGGCGATGGGATTGACATTCGACGCCTCGAGGAAACCCTGGTGCAGGGTCACGCCCTCGATCACGGGTTCGACGGCGTCGGCGGCAAAGCGGGTGCCGGCCTGGTGCTGCAGGCTGGTCGGGTCGGCCGGACGCCATGCGCCGATCAGCGCGAGCGGCCGACCGTCGGCCGAAAGCGTCCCGTCGGTGGCCAGCGCGACGTTGCGCGCGTCGGGCGGCACGAAGACCGGAGCGCCGCCGGCGTCCAGCAGGCGGTAGCCCTCCAAGGTCACCAGGTCACCCTCGGCATTCGGGGTGAACGCCCCGGCGCGGGTGAGCTGCTGGCCGTCGGGCGTCTCGATCAGGAAGAAGCCGTCGCCCTCGATGGCGAAGTCGAAGCTGCCGCCCGTCGACTTGAGCGCGCCCTGCGTGTCGTCGAGATAGTGCGCGCGCAAGGCCGCCATCGACAGGCTGGGCTCGCCCCGGCCGGTGTCCTTGACGAACTCCGAGAACACCATTCCCTCGCGGCGGAAGCCGGTGGTCGAGGCGTTGGCGATGTTGTTGGCGACGCTCTGCATCTCTCGCAGAAGCCCGCTTTGGCGGTTGAGCGATACGTAGCCGGCGTTATCCACAGGTCAGCTCCCGATGATCAGCGGGATGAGGCTGTCGGCCCAGAAGCCGACCAGCGTCTCGGTCATGAAGCTCATCGTCACCCAGAACACCGCGAGGATCGCGGCGAGCTTGGGCACGAAGGTCAGCGTCATCTCCTGCACCGACGTCAGCGCCTGGAAGAGGCCCACCGTCACGCCGGCCAGCAGCGCGACGACCAGGATCGGCGTCGAGATCATGACGGCGATCCAGAGGGCCTGGCGGAGCGTGTCGTAGAACAGGAGCTCGCTCATGGCTCAGACCGGCATCCGCAGGATTTCCTGGTACGCCTCGACGACCTTGTCGCGCACCGTCACCGCCGTCTCGATGGCCAGCTCGGTCTGGGCGAGTGCCTGCACCAGCGCGTGCTGGTCGGCCTTGCCGGTCATCGCGGCCTCGGCCGTCTGCTCGGCGCTGACGAGCGTCTGCGCAAAGTCACGGCCGATGTCGAAGATGACGCCGCCGTCGCCGTCCGGCTGCGCCTTCGGCGCCGTCGCCGGACGGGTTGCCACGTATTGCTGGGCGGCAAGGGAAGGTTCGATGGCCATTCTGGTCACTCCTTTGGTTCGCTGTTCTAGCGTCTGATGAGTTCGAGCAGGCTCTGCGACATCTGCCGCGTCTGATCGAACATCTTGAGGTTCGCCTCGTAGCTGCGCTGCGCTTCGCGCGCGTCAGCGATCTCGACCACCAGATCGACGTTCGAGCCGAGGTAGTGGCCGGTCTCGTCCGCCATCGGGTGGCTGGGGTCGTAGATCCGCGTCCGCTCGGTGCGGTCGAGCTCGACGCGCCCCGCCTCGACGGCGCCGGTGGGCTGTCCGTGATCCCAGACCTGCTGGAACGGCACGATCTTGCGCTGGTAGCCCGGCGTGTCGGCGTTGGCGATGTTCTCGGAGCTGTGGCGCAGGCGGGTGGCCTGGGCCTTCATTCCACTGGCCGAAAGCGCCAGCGACTGGATCAGATCGGACATCGGGCGTTCTCTCCCTTAGCGTCCGCGCCCGATCGAGGCGCGGAGGATGTCGAGCGACGCGCGGTAGATCGACGTCGCCATGTCGTGCTGCAGCTTGGTCTCGACCGACTTCACCATCTCGGTCTCGAGCGAAACGGTGTTGCCGTTCGGCGAGGCGGGACCGCCCGCATCGACGACGCGCGGGTCGGCCGCGACGCCGGCCTCGGCGCCGAAATGGCGGGGGCGGGTGGCGCGCATCGCGCCGCCGTGCTCGCTGCGATAGGTGTCCTGGAACGAGGCGACGTCCGAGGCGCGGTAGCCGGGCGTGTCCGCATTGGCTATGTTGCGCGCAATGGTCTCGTGGCGGCTGCTCGCGTGCTTCGCCAGCGCGTGCGCCATCCGCATGACTTCTAGGTTGTCGAACATCGGGGCTTCTCCCTCGATCCTTGGTAAGCAGTCGATTAAGCCTGATTCCTTTAGAAACTGTTGTCGGAAACTGACTTCGGAGTTCGCCATGACGTCAGGCATCGACCAGCTCCGCGCCGAGGTCGCCGCGTCCCGCACGGTGCGCCACGCGGGACGCATCCGGGTGATCGAGCGCGGCACCCTCGAGGTCGAGGGGCTGTCCCGGGTCGCCACGGCCGGCGATCTGGTCGAACTGCGCCCGCGCCGCGGCCGGCCGATCCTTGGCGAGGTGATCCGGTTGTCCGAGCAGTCGGTGACGGTGCTGCCCGAAGGTGCCGATGACGGCCTGGCCATCGGCGACCGCGTGGTGCTGCTGGGTCCGGGCGACATCGCCCCCGACGACACCTGGATCGGGCGGGTGATCGACCCGCTGGGCCAGCCGCTGGACCACCGTCCGATCCTGCGCGGCGCCGCGTCGCGTCCGATGCGGGGCGAGCCGCTGAACCCGACCCAGCGCCGTCCCCTCGGAGCAAGGCTCGAAACCGGGCTCGCGGTCTTCAACACGATCCTGCCGATCGTGCGCGGTCAGCGGATCGGCCTCTTTGCGGGCTCTGGGGTGGGCAAGTCGACGCTGCTCGCGATGCTCGCGCAGCGGATGGAGGCCGACGTGGTGGTGATCGCCCTGATCGGCGAACGCGGCCGCGAGGTTCGCGAGTTCATCGAAAAGGTGCTCGGCCCCGAGGGCATGAAGAAGTCGGTGATCGTCGCGGCCACGTCCGACCGCTCACCGCTGATCCGGCGCCGCTGCGCCTGGGCCGCCGCCTCGATCGCCGAACACTTCCGCGACCAGGGGCGGCAAGTCCTGTTCATGGCCGAATTCGATCACCCGCTTCGCCGACGCCCACCGCGAGGTGGCGCTGGCGGCGGGCGAGACGGGCAGCCTGCGCGGCTACCCTCCCTCGACGACGCAGCTCATCACCGGACTGGCCGAGCGCGCCGGCCCGGGGCTCGAGGGGCAGGGCGACATCACGGCCATCTTCACGGTCCTGGTGGCGGGCTCGGACATGGAGGAGCCGATCGCGGACATCCTGCGCGGGGTGCTGGACGGGCACGTGGTGATGGACCGCGAGATCGCCGAGCGGGGGCGGTTCCCGGCCATCGACGTGCTGCGCTCGGTCTCGCGCTCGCTGCCCGACGCGGCGAACGAGGCCGAGAACGCGCTGATCGCCAAGGCGCGCGCCCGGCTCGGGACCTACGACAAGGCGGCGCTGATGATCCAGGCGGGGCTCTACAACGCCGGCAGCGACCCGGCCATCGACGCGGCGATCGAGTGCTGGCCGCACCTGGACGCCTTCGTGGGCCGAAAGGAGAGCGGAACCAGCGCCGACAGCTTCAAGGCGCTGGCCACATGCCTGGCCGGCCGGGCACCCCCGAGCTAGGGGCGGCCGGTCAGCCGAAGAGCGACTTCTTGGGGATCGCCTGCAGCAGGCTCAGCGCGACCGTGGCGGCCGAGTAGCTGGCGTTGGCCGTCTTGATGTCGGCGCGGGCGAAGAACAGGCGGATGAGCTCCTCGCGCTTGTCGGGATCGGCCAGCGCGCGGGGGCTTTCGTCGCCGAAGGCGCCGCGGCTCTTTTCCTTGAAGATCTCGAGCTGGCGATCTATGTCCAACGCTCCCACCGCGGCTGGCATGCCGAAGGCGCCCTCGAAGACCGCGCGTAGCGGCTTCGTGGCCATGATCGAGTACCAAAGGCCGTCGGTCGACAGCTTGCCCTCGAGCAAGTTGTCGAGTTCGCGGTCGAGGCCCAAGGCGAAGCGCATGTTCACGTCCTGCTCGCCCACCGCGACCTCGAAGCTGCGGGTCTTGTAGGCGGCGATGATGTCGTCGGCGAAGCCCGGCTTTTGCGATGCAGGCGTCGCCTGGTCGAAGCCGAACGACTTGGACATCGACAGCCACCTGCCGTCGCCCAGCTTGTTGGCCAGCGAGTCCTCGTTCTCGGTCCCCTCGGCCAGCACCTTCTGGATGAGGGCTTTCTTGCCCGCCTCGCCCTCAAGGCCGAAGGCGCCCAGCGCCACCTTGAGCAGGCGCTGGTCCTTCATCAGGTCGTCGACGGTCCGCACCTTGCCGATGTTCTCGCGGAAGTAGTCGGCGTCGTTCTTGATTGCGGCCGAGCTGTCGAACGCCGCCTGCTGGACCTCCCGCGTGCGCTTGAGGAAGGTCCAGCCGGCGTTGCCGCCCATCGGGATGACGGGCTGGTAGGTCATGCGGGCTTCGCCGTCAGCAGACGCTCTTCACGCGGCAGCAGACAGCGCAGGGCCTTCAGCGCCTGGTAGTACTGGCCGTCGACGATCGCCTGCGTGGCCTCGGTCAACTGCTGGCGGCTGTCATGGTCGGTGAAGACCTGGCTGAGCTGCTCGATACCACGCATCAGCTGATGCCTTGCCTCTTGGGGGTCGGCGTCGCCCGACAGCACAAGCTGGGCGATGTAGCACACGCGACGCACCGGCGTATTGACCTCGTGCGGGTGGATCGCGTCGCGCAGCCGCAGGATGTTGGCGTTCGGCGTCACGATCGACAGGCGCGAGCGCCGGTCGCCGTTTTCGATGACGGCCCCGTTGATGAGCACACGCTCCTTGGGCCCGAGTTTCAGGACGAGACCGCTCATGTCGGCTGACCTCCGCTGCGCAGGCCCTTCATGATGGCCGTGTTGATTTCAATGAGCGACGCGGTCGAGCCCTTGCCCGACAGGATCGCGTGGGTCTGCCGGCCGACGAACATGGCCAGCGAAATGATCTGTGCCCGAAGCTGGACGGGCAGCCCGTTTTCGTCCTGCATCAGGTCGGCGGCGAGCGTATTCCAGAGACGGTGGTTCGTGGTGACCGCGTCCGCCAACCGCGCGAACTGGCCCTTGTCGGTCTCGTCCACGGCCTTCAGTTGCTGAGTGACCTTGGCGAACACGGCATACTCGGTGCCGCGCTCGGTTCGCGTGGGGGCCGAAGCCTGGCCGTAGGCTGTTCGGACCTGGGAATAGGCGTTCACGTCTTATCCTTCCTGGATGCATGTCGGCGTGCCGCGGGTTCCCGCGGAAAGTGCGGGGCGCCACGGGGGCGCCCCGCAGGAC
Source organism: uncultured Alphaproteobacteria bacterium (assembly GCA_963773475.1). Taxonomy (GTDB): domain Bacteria; phylum Pseudomonadota; class Alphaproteobacteria; order Rhodobacterales; family Rhodobacteraceae; genus Roseitranquillus. Next base: position 78,724 of record CAVZBD010000010.1, read on the forward strand.
TTGCCCTTAGCCGAAGAGCTTGAGCACCGCCTGGGGCGCCTGGTTGGCGATCGACAGCGACTGGACACCCAGCTGCTGCTGCACCTGCAGGGCCTGAAGACGGGCCGAGGCCTCTTCCATGTCGGCATCCACCAGAGCACCCACGCCCGACTTCAGCGCGTCGGCCTGCTTCGTGACGAAGTCGGCCTGCGCGTCGAGACGCTGCTGGATCGCGCCGTACTGCGACGCCGCCGTGTTGGCGTTGTCGAGAGCGGTGTCGATCGTGTTGAGGATGCCCGCCGCGGTCACGTCGTAGGTGCCGGCGGCGCCACCAAGCGCATCGAGCGTGGTGGTGAGCGCAGCGACCGAGATCGTCTGCGCCGTCACGGCGCCGGCCGTGTCGCGGTTGATACCGGTGGTGACGCTTGTCGCCGCCGTGGCCTTCACCAGGTTGATGCCGTTGTACTGGGCCGCGTTGGCAACGTCAGTAATCGCGGCGGTCATCGCGTCGACTTCAGCCTGGATCTTGGTGGTGTCGGCGTCGGGCTGCTGGGCCTGAACGGCCTTCTCCTGGATTTGCGTCAGGAGGCTTGCAACCTGCTCGGAGGCCGAACGGGCGACACCGACCATGGCGTTCGCCGAAGCGATGCCTTCGGACACCTTGTTGAGCGACGCCACGTCCGATTTCATCGTCGAGGCGATCGACCAAGTGGACGAGTTGTCCTTGGCGGTCGCGACCTTCATGCCGGTCGAGACTTCCGACTGGACCTTGCCCATGTCCTTGTTGATGCTTTTGAGGGTCTGCAGCGCGACCATCGCGCCGTTATTCGTGAGGATCGAAGACATTTCACGTTCCTTCGTGCGGCGCTTTGCGCCAGGGGTGGTTTTCCGCCATTTTCAGACGGGACGAGGAAGTGCCTTTCTGGCCGCTGGCGACCCCGTTCTCGGCGCCGCTTATCCGCTTCCGGATACAGGGGCACTCTGGCCCGGATTGGCTAACGCGAGCCTAAGCGCCGAGATGCTTGCCGCCGGATTTACCGAGCATTCGAAGGAAGTTGTTCACGCGGCGCCCACCTTCTTGAGCGGTGCTCGTTCCCGAGCTCATATGCACGAAAGGCCGCGCGGGCGAACCGCACGGCCTTTCGCAATGTGTGGCGCCGGAGCGTATCCTCACGCTCCGGCCCGGATCCCTTAGCGGAACAGCGACAGGACCGACTGCGGCGCCTGGTTGGCAATCGACAGGGCCTGGACGCCGAGCTGCTGCTGCACCTGCAGCGCCTGCAGACGGGCCGAGGCCTCTTCCATGTCGGCGTCAACCAGGGCGCCGACACCCGACTTCAGAGCGTCGGCCTGCTTCGAGACGAACTCGGACTGCACCTCGAGACGCTGCTGGATGGCACCGTAGTTCGACGCGGCGGTGTTGGCGTCGTCAAGCGCGGTGTCGAGCGTGTCGAGGATGCCCGACGCGGTCACGTCGTAAGTGCCGGCGGCGCCACCAAGCCCGTCGAGCGTGGTGGTGAGCGCAGCGATCGAGATCGTCTGGGCGGTTACGGCGCCGGTGGTGCTGCGGTTGACGCCCGTGGTGACGACCGTCGCGGCAGTGGCCTTAACCAGGTTGATGCCGTTATACTGGGCGGCGTCGGCGACGTCGGTGATCGCGGCGGTCAGCGCGTCGACCTCGGCCTGGATCTTCGTGGTGTCGGCGTCGGGCTGCTGGGCCTGGACCGCCTTCTCCTGGATTTGCGTCAGAAGGCCCGCGACCTGCTCGGAGGCCGAGCGAGCCACACCAACCATGGCGTTGGCCGAGGCGATGCCCTCGTTGACCTTGCGCAGCGACGAGACGTCCGACTTCATCGTCGAGGCGATCGACCAGGACGACGAGTTGTCCTTGGCGGTCGCGACCTTGAGGCCGGTCGAGACTTCCGACTGGACCTTGCCCATGTCCTTGTTGATGGACTTCAGCGTCTGCAGCGCGACCATCGCGCCGTTGTTGGTGAGGATCGAAGACATTTGCGTTTCCTTTGGGTTCGACGCTTTTGCGTCGATTGCTGGTGCGCCCCGGCATTGCGAGGCAAAGGAGACGACGCCTTCTGACATCTGCTGACGTGCGCTTTTTCTTGCGGCGCCGCGCCATCCGCGTCTGGATGCAGGGACGAACATGCCCTCCAATGCCTAACAGCGACCTAACCGCCGACATTGAAAAGCGTGCATTCTTAGAGGTTTGGCTTACCGCTCGCTAACCATGGTGCGCGGGCGGCGGCAAAAGAAAAGGGCCGCGCGGATGATCCCGTCGCGGCCCCACTACGCTTGTCTGGCGGCGCCTGTCAGGCGCGACGCTCGAGCGCGCCGCGAGCCGCTCCGAATGTCTGCCGCTTTCCTGCCTCGCTGTAGGTGTTCAGCGGCCCGTGGGCCGAGCGGATCTCGGCCAGACGCCGGGTGACGATCTTCAGCCCGCGCGCGGCGGCTGCGAGCAGCTGGCGGTTGTGCTCGGCCTCATCCTTGAGCGCCTTCAGCTCCGGCGCCGCGATCCTGTGCGCGATGGAGCCGAGCCGGGTGAAGAGCGTTTCCTTGGCTTCGGCAATCGGCTCGAGGGCGGCGAAGTCGCCGCGCAGCAGGATCTCGCGCTCTTCGCGCAAAACCGTCTGAAGATCATTGACGGTGGTGTCAGTCATCGGCGCGCTCCTTGAGGGAATTGAAGATGCTTTCGGCCAGACCGATGCCGCCGGTCCGGGCCATCTCGTCGGCCTGCGCCTGGCGCAGGAAAGAGGCGAACTGCTCCTCGCCCGGGCCGCCGCTCCAGCCTTCGATGGGCTCGCCGAGCCCCGCGGCCTTCAGCATCTCGGCGAGGAAGTTCGCCTCGAGCTTCTGCGCGACGGCCATCAGCTTCTGGTCCTGCCCGGTGAGCGGCTGCGACCCTGCCTGCGGCTGGGCTCCCGGGAGTGCGGACGGAATCATCATCTCTCTCCAAATTCTTCGGATCGGCGCCCTCTTTGCGGGATCTCGGTAAAGAAGCGGTAACCGGCGGCTGGCATGAGGAGCGCGACGGAAGCAGAAGGCCCGCCCATGATGATTCCCATTCTCGAAGGTCCGCGCCCTCCGGCGAGCCGCGGTCCCGTTGGCGACGCGCAGAAGGGCGCGACCGCCCCGGCGCAGGACGAGGAGTTCAGCGCCATCTTCGGCGAGGATGCGGCCCGGCCGGACCTGCCACCGCAGGCGCAGCAAGCGCGGGACGCGTCCGCGGCACCTTCCGGCAATGACAGGCGGACGCTGTTGTGGTCGCGGCTGTCAGTCGCGGACCAGGCCGCGCAGGCCCCGGCGACAGATGCGGCGGAAACAAAATCCGTCGCGGGCGAAACTGCTGTCATTGAGGAAGAGATGTCCCCCGAGACCGATGAGGTGATCGACGAGGCGGACCCGACCGGGACGAGCGACGCCGCCGGCGAGGTGCCGGCCGGCCAGCTTGCCGAGGCCAAGCCTGACGTCGGCGGCGCCCTTGCGCTGGGCTTGCCGTTGGCTCCCGCAACCGACGCGGCTGTGACCGACGGCGGCACGAGCAACGGGTCCGAGGCAGGTGAGGTGGTCGCGACGGTCGGCCTGGCGGTGGCGGCAGCTCCCGACGCGGCAGGACAGGATGGCCACCACGAGAGTGGTGCAAACCGCACAACGGTCCGGAACGCCGAAGTCAGTCTGCTCTTGAATGGCGCCGATGCTCAGGCGCCGGTGCGCGCCGTACCCGCCGACCCGCAGCAGACCACGATGAAGCCGGCGGCGCAGAGCGCGGCGCAGGTCGAGCTGCCGGCTCCCGCGATGACGCGCGGCGTGCCGGAGCACGCGACCACCAGCGCGCGGGCACGCGAGATGGCGTCGGCTGCAGCTGCCGTGCCGCCGGCTCAAACGCCGGCCCAAGCCCAAGCCGCGCCAGCCGCGACGCAAGCCCCCGCGCAGACGCCGACCGAGCCTGGCGACGCGCCTCGGCCCACTTCGGCCACGATGGAGGTGACCGCGACGGGTGCGGCGCGGACCGACGCGCCCGTCTTGGCCGCAGCCGCCCCGTCCGTCGCCCCTGCGGCGGGCCGCGCCGCGCCGCGAAGCGACCGCACGGGTCGCGACGGCGAGGTGGCAGCGGATGCGACACCTGCCGCTGATACCGCCCCGCGCCCGGCACGGAATGGTGCGGCGGCGCAAGTGGCTGACATCCGCGCGATGCCCGATGTGCTGGACAAGGGGCCTGACGCCGCCCTCGACGCGCCGATCGATCCACAGGCCGACGCACTCGACCTGACGGCGGCGGACGGCCGCGGCCTCGATGCCCCTGCCCGCACGGAAAGCGCGCCGCGGATCGAGGCGCCGCGCCACGTGACGATGCAGGTTGCCGAGGCGGCGAAAATGCTGCGCGACGGGCCGGTGGAGCTGGCGCTGTCGCCCGAGGAGCTCGGCAAGGTGAAACTGACGCTGTCGGCCGGGCACGGCACGATGACCCTGACAGTCACCGCCGAGCGCCCCGAGACACTGGATCTGCTGCGGCGTAACATCGACATGCTCGCCGAGGATTTCCGCGACCTGGGCTATGATTCGCTGAACTTCAGCTTCGGCCACGAGGGCTCGCGACAGCCCGCCCCCACCCACGCCCCCAAGGCCGAAACGGCCGCGGTCGCCCTGCCCACCCCGGGCTTCGCCACCACGCCCGCCGCCCGCACGGTGCACATTGCCGGCGCCGGCCTCGATCTGCGGCTCTGACAGGAGAAGATGATGGATACCTCGCCAATTTCGGCCGCCACCAGCGCCGCCGCCTCGCAGCCGGCAAAGAAACCCGACGGCAACCCCGCGCTCAGCTCGGACTTCGAGACGTTCCTGAAGATGCTGACGGTCCAGATGGAGAACCAGGACCCGATGAACCCGATGGAGTTCGAGCGAGTTCGCCGTGCAGCTCGCCACCTTCTCGGGCGTCGAGCAGCAGGTCCGGACCAATGACCTGCTCGCGAACCTTGGCACCCAGTTCGCGGTGATGGGCATGTCGCAGATGGCGGGCTGGGTCGGCATGGACGCCCGGACCGCCGGCCCCACCCAGTTCGACGGCGTGCCGCTCAACCTGCTGGCCGCCCCCGACGCGGCCGCGGACAAGATGGCACTGGTGGTGCGCAACGCCGACAACGTCATCGTCGACCGCCGCGAACTGCCTGCGACGAACGACCCGATCAGCTGGGCCGGCGTCGACGCGGCCGGGGCGCCGTTCGCCCGCGGCCTCTACAGCTTCGAACTCGAGAGCATAGCCGACGGCCGCATCCTCTCCACGAAACCGGTCGAGACGTTCGCGCGCGTGGTCGAGGCGCGCAACATGAGCGGCGAGCTGACGCTGGTCCTGAAGGGCGGCGCCGAGGTCAAGGCCGCCGACGTCACCGCCCTGCGCAAGCCCGACGAAATCTGAGCCGGGAGGCGGCTCAGAGGACCGAGCCGAGCCACGCCCCGAGCGCGACGAGGCCGCCGCCCAGCGCCACCTGCGCCAGCGGCACGAGAGCCCCCCGCCGCCGGAGCGGCTGTGGCAGCGGATGCGATTGCTGGATCAGTGCGGCCTCGGCCAGCTTGGGCAGGCGCGGTCCGAAGCGCGCCAGCACCCGCGCCGTCTCGGACAGGTCGCGCAGGACGGCGCGCGGGCCGATGTGCTGGCGGATGTACTGCTCGACGATCGGCTGCGCCACGCGCCACATGTTGATCCGCGGGTGGAGCGAGCGCGCGACGCCCTCGACGACCACCATCGTGCGCTGCAGCAGGATCAGCTCGGTCCGCGTCTGCATCCCGAACCGCTCGGTCACCTCGAAGAGATAGGCCAGCAGCCGGCCCATCGAGATCTGAGTGGCGTCCATGCCGAAGATCGGCTCGCCGACCGAGCGCAGGGCGCGGGCGAATTCGTCCATGTCGCGGTCGGCCGGCACGTAGCCGGCCTCGAAATGCACCTCGGCCACGCGGTGATAGTCCTTGCGGATGAAGCCGAAGAGGATCTCGGCATAGACCCGGCGGGTGTACTCGTCGATCCGGCCCATGATGCCGAAGTCCATCGCCACGATGTCGCCGTTGCGAGCGATCTTCAGGTTGCCCTGGTGCATGTCGGCGTGGAAGTAGCCGTCGCGCAGCGCGTGGCTGAGAAACAGGCGCAGCACCCGCTCGCCCAGCGCCACGCGGTCGAGACCGGCCGCGTCGATCGCCGCGAGGTCGTGCGCCGGATGCCCTCGGCCCAGTCGATCGTCATCACCCTGCGGGCCGACAGGACCCAGTGCGCCTCCGGCACGCGAAATCCCGCATCCTTTGCGGTGTTGGCGGCGAATTCGGAGGCGGCGGCGGCTTCCAGCCGCAGGTCCAGCTCGCCCATCACGACGCCCTCGAAATGGGCGATCACGTCGGTCGGGCGCAGCCGCCGCGCGGACGGCGACAGCAGCTCGATCACGCGCGCGGCAAGGTAGAACGCGTCGATGTCGCGGCGGAACGCCCGCTCGATCCCGGGGCGCAGCACCTTGACCGCCACCTCCTGCCCGTCATCGGCCAGCCGCGCCCGGTGGACCTGCGCGATCGAGGCGGCGGCGACCGGCTCGGAGAACTCGGAGAAGAGTTTCTCGACCGGCTGCTCGAGCTCGCGCGCCACCTCGATGCGCGCCTCCTCGAGCGGGAACGGGGCGAGCTCGTCCTGCAGCACGCGAAGCTGCATCGCCAGATCGTCGCCCACCACGTCGGGGCGGGTCGACAGGATCTGGCCGAACTTGATGTAGGCCGGCCCCAGCGCCGTCAGCGCCCGGGTCACCGGCGGCAGGCCGGATCGCCCTTGAGGCCGGCCCAGGCAAAGGGCCAGCCAAGCATGCGCGCGGCCAGCCGCAGATGCGCCGGCGCCTGAAAGGCGTCCAGCACCACCTGCATCGCGCCGGTGCGCTCGAGCGTGGCGCCGGTGCGGATCAGCCGCCAGATGTTGTGGGGACCGCGCACCTAGAGCTTCCAGCCGGAATGCAGCGCAGCGATGCCCATCGACAGGTTGCGGTACTTCACCTGCTCGAATCCGGCGTCGCGGATCATGCCGGCGAAGGTCTCCTGGTCGGGGAAGCGGCGGATCGATTCCACCAGGTACTGGTAGCTGTCGCGGTCGTTCGCCACGACCTGCCCCATCCGCGGGATCACGTTGAACGAGTAGCGGTCATAGGCCCACTGCAGCGCCTCGTTCGGCACCTGGCTGAATTCCAGCACCATCAGCCGGCCGCCGGGGCGCAGCACGCGGTACGCCTCGGCCAGCGCGTCGGCGATGCGGGTGACGTTCCGGATGCCGAAGCTGATGGTGTAGACGTCGAACGCGCCGTCGGGGAAGGGCAGCGCCATCGCGTCGCCCACCACCCAGTCGAGCCTGTCGGAAAGCCGCTCGGCCTCGGCCCGGCGCCGGCCCTCGTCCAGCATCGATTCGGTCATGTCGAGCACCACGGCCTGCGCCCCCGGCGCGCGCGTGCAGGAAGCGGAAGGCGATGTCGCCCGGTGCCGCCGGCCACGTCGAGCAGATGCTGGCCGCGGCCGCGGCGCCAGCCAGTCCATCATCGCGTCCTTCCACAGGCGGTGGACGCCGCCCGACATCAGGTCGTTCATCAGGTCGTATCTCGAGGCGACGCGCGAAAAGACGCCGTGCACAAGGCCGGCCTTTTCCTCCTCGGCCACCTCGGGAAGCCGAAATGGGTGGTCCTCGGGTCTGCGTCGGTCATGCGTCTTGCACCTCCTCGGAATGCCCCCTTCTTATAGGCCGCTCGAGGCGGGGTGCAATGCGCCGCCCCCATGGCCGGAGACGCGCGTGCCCGAACTGCCCGAAGTCGAAACCGTCCGCCGCGGCCTCGCGCCGGTGATGGAGGGGCGGCGCATCGTGCGGGCCGAGGCGCGACGCCCCGACCTGCGCTGGCCGCTGCCGACCGGATTGGCCGAGCGGCTGACGGGCGCGCGGGTGCTGCGGTTGCGGCGGCGCTCGAAGTACCTGCTCGCCGATCTCGATACGGGCGAGACGCTGATCGTGCACCTCGGCATGTCGGGGCGCATGCTGATCTCGGGCGCGGGGACGGCGCCGTTCCACCACCACGTCCGACGCCGGCGAGCGCCACGACCACGTCGTCCTCGAGATGGAGGGCGGCGCGCGGGTCACCTTCAACGACGCGCGCCGCTTCGGCGCGATGGACATCGTCGCCACGGGCGAGGTCGAGGCGCACTGGCTGCTGTCGGCGCTGGGGCCGGAGCCGCTCGGCAACGCCTTCCACGAGGATTACCTGGCGACGCGGCTGGAGGGGCGCAGGATGCCGATCAAGGCGGCGCTGCTCGACCAGCGGGTCGTGGCGGGGCTGGGCAACATCTATGTCTGCGAGGCGCTGTGGCGTGCCGGCATCGCCCCCCGACGCAAGGCCGGGCGGATCTCGGCCGCGCGGCTCGGCGGCTGGTGCCGGCGATCCGCGAGTGCTGGGCGAGGCGATCGAGGCCGGCGGATCTAGCTGCGCGACTACCGGCAGGCGGACGGCGAGCTCGGCTATTTCCAGCACACTTTCCGGGTCTACGACCGCGAGGGGGCGCCCTGCCCGCGCGCCGGATGCGGCGGGTCGATCCGGCGGATCGTGCAGTCCGGACGCTCGACCTTCTACTGCCCGCTCTGCCAGAGATGACTTGATCCGCCGGCGAGGCTCGTTAAGGCTCGACCGCATGCGCATTCAGGGGGGCAAGGAATGGCGTACAAGACGATCATCGTCGAGATCGACGAGCATGTGGCGCTGATCAGGCTGAACCGGCCCGAGGCGCTGAACGCGCTGAACCAGAGCTTCTGGGCGAGCTCGCGCAGGCGCTGCGCGAGGCGGACGCAGAACGACAAGGTGCGCTGCATCGTGCTGACCGGCTCGGAGAAGGCCTTCGCCGCCGGCGCCGACATCAGCGAGATGTCGGAAAAGACGTTCGTCGAGGTGTTCGCCAGCGACTTCTTCGGCCCCGAGACGCAGGCCTTCATGGCCGTCCGCAAGCCGATCATCGCCGCCGTCGCGGGCTACGCGCTGGGCGGCGGCTGCGAGCTGGCGATGATGTGCGACTTCATCATCTCCGCCGACACCGCCAAGTTCGGCCAGCCCGAGATCAACCTGGGCGTCATCGCCGGGATCGGCGGCACGCAGCGGCTGACCCTTCGTGGGCAAGTCCAAGTCGATGGAAATGAACCTGACCGGCCGCTTCATGGACGCCGAGGAGGCCGAGCGCGCGGGCCTGGTCAGCCGCGTGGTGCCCGCCAAGAAGCTGATGGACGAGGCGATGGCCGCCGCGCGCAAGATCGCCGAAAAGTCGCTGCTGAGCGTGATGGCGGTGAAGGAGGCGGTGAACCGCGCCTACGAGCTGCCGCTGCGCGAGGGGCTGCTGTTCGAGCGGCGGCTCTTCCACGCGCTCTTCGCCACCGAGGACCAGACCGAGGGCATGTCGGCGTTCCTCGACAAGCGCGAGGCGCAGTTCCGCGACAAGTAGCGCCACCGCGGCTGTTGACAGCTGTCCGAGTCGCCCCTAGAAGCGCGGCTTCAGTTTTCGTACGGACCCGAACACGGGATAGCACACCGATATGGCCAACACGCCCCAGTCCAAGAAGCGCGCGCGGCAACTCGAGCGCCGCACCGCCGTCAACAAGGCGCGTCGCTCGCGTATCCGCACCTTCCTGCGCAAGGTCGAGGAAGCCATCGCGACGACGACAAGGATGCCGCCACGACCGCGTTGCGCGTCGCCCAGCCCGAGCTGATGCGCGGCGTCACCAAGGGCGTCTTCCACAAGAACACGGCGGCGCGGAAAATGTCGCGCCTGTCGTCGCGGGTGAAGGCGCTCGGCTAGCGGAACATCCGCGAACATCCACCAAGTCGTTGATTTCAAGGCGCTTCTCCGGTCGGAGAGGCGCCTTTTCCTTGTTGAACAAACGGTTGCACAGACCCGATCCGGATTCGTTTCTGGGGCGTTTGTGTCAAGCGCAAAGGTCTGTTGCGCGGCTCGAAGCGGCCGGGCTAGCGTCGGGATGCGATTCAAAATCGTCTTGGGGGGACAGGTGATCTGAGACCTTCGGTGCAGGCGGCGAGCGGCCATGGGGTGTCCGTTTTCCGTCCGGCGGGCCACCGCCGATGCCGAAAGATCCGTGCCAATGCCCGGACAGAGGGGTTCATCCGGGGCTGAGGCCGACGAGCCGGTACGAGGGCGCGGAGACGCCGCGAATGCCGGACACCATGTCCAGATAATGCGTGCGGCTGGCGCCGTTCCTGTGTCCGGGCCACTCGGACATATGGCGGAGCTTTGCCGGAAGACGGATCCGGCGCTCGAGCGGCGGCGGATGCCGCGTTCCGGCGGTGCCATCCGTTGTGTCGACCCAAGGACGAAAGCGGTCGCATCGGACCTGCGAGCGGGGTGCTTGCGGGGATAGCAGACGGACCTGTGGGACAATGACGAACGAAAGCTGGGGCGCGATCCGCAAGGAGCTCATCAAGACTGTCGGGAAGAACAACTACGTCAACTGGATCGAACCCCTCCAGTTTTCCGAGCTCGAGAACGGAGTCGCCACCTTCCTGGTGCCGACCCAGTTCATGGGCGACTGGGTGGCGCGCAACTTCGGCGAGCAGATCCTCTACCAGCTCGTCAACGTCGGCGAGCAGGTGAACCGGCTGCAATTCGCGGTCTCGCCTCCCGATCGCGTCGTCCTCGAGGCGCCCGCGGCTCCGCCCGCGCCCGCAAATGACCCTGGCCGGCCGGTCGAGGCCGATCTGCCGGGCGCCCCGCTCGACCCGCGGTTCACGTTCGACAGCTTCGTGGTTGGCAAGCCGAACGAACTTGCCCACGCGGCCGCACGCCGCGTTGCCGAGGGCGAGGACGTGACCTTCAACCCGCTGTTCCTCTATGGCGGCGTCGGCCTCGGCAAGACACACCTGATGCACGCCATGGCGTGGGAGCTGCGCAAGCGCGATCCGCAGCCGAGGGTCGTCTACCTCTCGGCCGAGCAGTTCATGTACAAGTTCGTCCAGGCGCTGCGCGACAAGACGATGATGGACTTCAAGCAGCTGTTCCGGTCGGTCGACGTGCTGATGGTCGACGACGTGCAGTTCATCGCCGGCAAGGACTCGACGCAGGAGGAGTTCTTCCACACGTTCAACGCGCTCGTGGACCAGAACAAGCAGATCGTGCTGTCAGCCGATCGCGCCCCGGTTGAGATCGAGGGCATGGAGAACCGGATCGTCAGCCGCCTTCAGTCGGGCCTGGTGGTCGACCTCCACCCCACCACCTACGAACTGCGGCTCGGCATCCTGCAGCAGAAGGTCGAGCAGTACCGGAACCAGTTCCAGGACGTGCAGCTCGCCGACGGCGTGCTCGAGTTCCTTGCGCACCGGATCTCGACCAACGTCCGCGTCCTCGAAGGGGCTCTGACCCGGCTCTTCGCGCACGGCAGCCTGATCGATCGCGCAGATCACGCTCGAGCTGGCGCAGGATTGCCTGGCCGACATCCTGCGCGCGTCGGACCGCAAGATCACTGTCGAGGAGATCCAGCGGAAGGTGTCGGACCACTACAACATCCGCCTCAGCGACCTGATCGGCCCCAAGCGGGTGCGCACCTTCGCCCGGCCGCGCCAGATCGCGATGTACCTCGCCAAGCAGCTGACCTCGCGCTCGCTGCCCGAGATCGGCCGGCGCTTCGGCGGGCGCGACCACACCACCGTCATGCATGGCGTGCGCCGCATCGAGGAGCTCAAGCTCAAGGACAGCCAGATCGCCGAGGATCTGGAGCTCCTGCGGCGTTCGCTCGAGGCCTAGATGCGATTCGCGATAGGCTTGAAATGCGCGCCGCAAAAGCAACTGTGGCGCGACTGCATCACGCCGCTCGCGCTCACGGTAATCTAGTTGAACGAATCCTTACTCGACGTAGGTCGACTCCCAGGGCGGGCTCTCTGCTGACGCCTCACCACCTGGAGGATTTCATGATCAATAGACTGCCACTGGCCATTGTTGCCAGCAGCCTCGCTTTCGTTTCGGTGCCTGCCTTCGCGCAGGCGGTCGACGAGGGGCGCGTGCGCACGACGATCGGGATCGACCCGCTGGACGAGCGGATCGAGGACATCGAGGAAGACGTGCAGGACGAGTTCGCGCAAGGGCAGGACGCCGCCCGCTTCGGCAGCGTGGCCTTCCCGCAGGGTTTCTCGGGCAGCATCTCGGGATCGGCCACCGCCACCAGCGGCAATACCGACACCGCTGATGTCACGATCGGCGGCCGTTTGCGCTACGGTGCCGCGCCCTGGGCGCATTCGTTCGGCGTCGCGCTCGAGTATGGCGAGAGCGATGACGACACCGACACCAACAACGTCTTCGCCACCTACGAGGCGCTGCGCGACTTCGGCAACGATTTCTATGTCTTCGGGCTCGGCCGCTACGAGTACGACGAGTTCGGGGCGTTCGAGCACGACGCCTTCCTTGGCTTTGGCCCCGGCTACCGCGTCGTCAACCAGCCGAACCAGGCATGGCGCATCCAGGCCGGCCCCGGTGTCCGGTACACCCAGGACCAGGCCGGCAACGAAGAGACTGAGGCGTCGCTGCTTGCGTCGTCGCGCTACTACCTCAGGCTCACCGAGACCTCGTTCCTGACCAACGACACCGATGTGCTGTATTCCGACGTCAGCACGCTCGTCACGAACGACTTCGGCATCACCACCCGCCTGACGAACACTCTCTCGGCGCGGGCCAGCCTGCGCACCGAGTACGACACCGATCCCGCTCCGGGCATCGACAACACCGATAACCGCATCGGAATCGCGATCGTCTACGCCTTCGACTGAGGGCGACAGACCACCCGCGACAGGAGCGGGCCGGAGTGCACCCCTTCGGCCCGTTCCACCCCTCGCATTGCGACTGACAAAGCTCCGGAAACGGGGTAAGTGGCAAGTCCGGCCGTGGCCTTGACCGGCTGCAGGGCGTTGCAGAAGGGGACGCAAGGACATGAAGATCAGCATCGAAAGGGCGACGCTTCTGAAGGCCGTCGCGCAGGCGCAATCGGTGGTCGAGCGGCGCAACACCATCCCGATCCTCGCCAACGTGCTGATCCAGGCCGAGGGTGACAACGTCAGCTTTCGCGCCACCGACCTCGACATCGAGGTGCTCGACCGGGTGCCGGCACAGGTGCTGCGATCGGGCGCCACCACCGTCAGCGCCGTCACCCTGCACGAGATCGTTCGCAAGCTGCCCGACGGGGCGCAGGTAACGCTGTCCGACGACGGCGCCTCGGGCCTGCTCGAGGTCGAGGCCGGCCGCTCGCACTTCCGCCTCGCCACGCTGCCGCGCGAGGATTTCCCGGTCATGGCCTCGGCCGAATATCGCACCAACTTCACGGCCAAGGCAGCCGTCCTGCGGCGCCTCTTCGACAAGTCGAAGTTCGCCATCTCGACCGAGGAGACGCGCTACTACCTCAACGGCGTCTACATGCACGTCGCCGACGGCGAGGGCGGACAGGTCCTGCGTTGCGTGGCCACCGACGGGCACCGGCTGGCGCGGATCGACGCGCCCCTGCCCGAGGCCGCCGAGGGGATGCCCGGCGTGATCGTGCCGCGCAAGACCGTGGGCGAGCTGCGCAAGCTGCTCGAGGACGACGACGCCGACATCGCCGTGTCGGTGAGCGAGACCAAGGTCCGCTTTGCCACCCCCGAGATCACGCTGACCTCGAAGGTGATCGACGGCACCTTTCCCGACTACAGCCGCGTCATCCCCACCGCCAACGCCCGCCGGCTCGAGGTCGACGCGGCAGACTTCGCCAAGGCCGTTGACCGGGTGGCCACCGTGTCGTCCGAACGCAGCCGTGCGGTGAAGTTGCAGCTCGACGAAGACCGTCTGATCCTGTCCGTCAACGCACCCGACAGCGGCGCCGCCGAGGAGGAGCTGGGCGTCGCCTACAACGACGAGAAGCTCGAGATCGGCTTCAACGCCAAGTACCTCCTAGAGATCGCGAACCAGGTGGACCGCGAGAATGCGGTATTCCTGTTCAATTCCTCGGGCGATCCGACGCTGATGCGCGAGGGTGACGACCAGTCGGCGGTCTACGTCGTGATGCCGATGCGCGTCTGAGGGCGGCGCGAGGCGGCGTGACCGGTCCCGCCATCGCATCGCTGGCGCTGTCGCACTTCCGCTCGTATGTCTCGACCCGGCTCGAGGCGGGGGCAGACCCGGTGGTGCTGTGCGGTCCCAACGGCGCCGGCAAGACCAACGTTCTCGAGGCGATCTCGATGCTGTCGCCGGGCCGCGGCCTGCGTCGCGCCGCCAGCGTCGACCTCGCGCGGCGGCCCGAGGCGCTGGGCTGGAAGGTGACGGCCGAGCTTGACGGCCGGCACCGGCACCAGATCGAGACCTGGGCCGAGGATGCCGCCCCGCGCCAGGTCCGCGTCGACGGCAAGCCCGCCCCCCAGGTGGCGCTGGGCCGACTGGTGCGCATCCTGTGGCTGGTCCCCTCGATGGACCGCCTCTGGACCGAGGCGCCCGAGGGGCGGCGGCGCTTTCTCGACCGGGTCACGCTCAGCTTCCATCCCGGGCACGGCGGCGACGTGACCGCCTTCGAACGCGCGATGCGCGAGCGCAACCGCCTGCTGCGCGAGGACGTGCGCGATGTGCGCTGGTTCGCCGCGCTCGAGGGCCGCATGGCCGAGGCCGGCGCCGCCATCGCCGCGAACCGCCACGACGCACTGCGACGGCTCGCCGCGGCCTTCGCCGAGGCGCAAACGGCCTTCCCGGTGGCCGACCTCGCGCTTGTCGACGAAGCGCCGACCACGGCGGAGGCACTGGCCGAGCTGTGGGCGCGGAGTCGCGAGCGCGACCAGGCGGTCGGCCGCACCCTGGCCGGACCCCATCGCGCCGACCTTGCCGCAACCTATGTCGATAAGGGCATGGCCGCGCGCGACTGCTCGACAGGTGAGCAGAAGGCGCTGCTGATCTCGCTCGTCCTCGCCAATGCGCGCGCGCTGTCGGCGCTGACCGGGGCGGCGCCGATCCTGCTTCTCGACGAGGTGGCGGCCCATCTCGACGTGGGCCGGCGCACGGCCCTTTACGACGAGATCGCGGCCCTCGGGGCGCAGGCCTGGATGACCGGGACCGACCGCCACCTCTTCGACGCGCTGGCGGGGCGGGCCCGGTTCTTCGCCGTCGAGGAAGACGACGGCACCAGCCGCGTCCTCGCCGCATGACCTGATTGCCGCAACCCCAAGATTTTGTGGGCCTCGCGTGACAATCCCCCCAGCCGCGCCTATAAGTTCGGCGTACTCTGAATGGAGGCCGTGCATGGCCGAACCCGCCCCTCTGCGCGAGGAATACGGCGCTGATTCAATCAAGGTCCTCAAGGGCCTGGAGGCGGTGCGCAAGCGCCCCGGCATGTACATCGGGGACACCGATGACGGCTCGGGCCTGCACCACATGGTCTACGAGGTCGTGGACAACGGCATCGACGAGGCGCTGGGCGGCTATGCCGACGCCGTGACCGTCACGATCCACCCCGACGACAGCGTCAGCGTCCGCGACAACGGACGCGGCATTCCCGTCGGCATCCACGAGGAGGAGGGCGTGAGCGCCGCCGAGGTGATCATGACCCAGCTCCACGCCGGCGGGAAGTTCGACCAGAACAGCTACAAGGTATCGGGCGGCCTGCACGGCGTCGGCGTGAGCGTGGTCAACGCATTGTCGGAATGGCTCGAGCTCAGGATCTGGCGCGACGGCAAGGAACACTTTGCCCGCTTCGAGCATGGCGAGACGGTCGAGCCGCTGCGCGTCGTGGGGCCCGCCGACGGCGAGCGCGGGACCGAGGTGCGCTTCCTCGCAACGACGCAGACGTTCTCGAACCTCGACTATTCGTTCAAGACGCTCGAGAACCGGCTGCGCGAGCTGGCCTTCCTCAACTCGGGCGTGCGCATCCTGCTGATCGACGAGCGCCACGGCGAGGTGCACCGCGTCGAGATGCACTACGAAGGCGGGGTGCGCGAGTTCGTCCGCTACATCGATCGCCACAAGTCGCCGCTGATCCCCGAGCCGATCTTCATGACCGGCGAGCGCGACGGCATCGGCATCGAGGTGGCGATGTGGTGGAACGACAGCTTCAACGAGATGGTGCTGCCGTTCACCAACAACATCCCGCAGCGCGACGGCGGCACCCACCTCGCCGGCTTCCGCGGGGCGCTGACGCGCACGATCAACCTCTACGCCTCGTCCTCGGGCCTCGCCCGGCGCGAGAAGGTGCAGCTTTCCGGCGACGACGCGCGCGAGGGGCTGACCTGCGTCCTGTCGGTCAAGGTGCCCGACCCCAAGTTCTCGAGCCAGACCAAGGACAAGCTCGTCAGCTCGGAGGTTCGGCCAGCGGTCGAGGGGCTGATCAACGAGAAGCTGGCCGAGTGGTTCGAGGAGCACCCGGCCGAGGCGCGCATGATCGTCGGCAAGATCGTCGAGGCGGCGCTGGCGCGCGAGGCGGCGCGTCGCGCCCGCGAGATGACGCGCAAGAAATCGGCGCTCGACGTCGCCTCGCTGCCCGGCAAGCTCGCCGACTGCCAGGCCAAGGACCCGCACGACCGCGAGCTCTTCCTGGTCGAGGGTGACAGCGCCGGCGGCTCGGCCAAGCAGGGCCGCGCGCGCGCCAACCAGGCCGTTCTGCCGCTCCGCGGCAAGATCCTCAACGTCGAGCGGGCGCGCTTCGACCGGATGCTGTCGAGCCAGGAGATCGGAACGCTCATCACCGCGCTCGGCACCGGCATCGGGCGCGACGAGTTCGACATCGCCAAGCTGCGCTACCACAAGATCATCATCATGACGGACGCGGACGTGGACGGCGCGCACATCCGCACGCTGCTTCTCACGTTCTTCTTCCGGCAGATGCCCGAGATCATCGAGGCGGGGAACCTCTACATAGCCCAGCCGCCGCTCTACAAGGTCGCGCGTGGCAAGTCCGAGGTCTACCTCAAGGACCAGGCGGCGCTGAACGACTACCTGATCGAACAGGGGATCGACGGGGCGACGCTGTGCCTCGGCACCGGAGAGGAGATCGTCGGTCAGGACCTGGCGCGGGTCGTCGACGAGGCGCGGCAGTTGCGGCGGGTCCTGCGGCTCTTCCCCACCCACTACCCGCACTGGCTGCTCGAACAGGCGGCGATCGCCGGCGCGTTCATCACCGGCCGGATCGACGCCGACATCCAGGCAGTGTCCGACGCGGTGGCCGCGCGGCTCGACCTGATCGCGGCCGAGTACGAGCGTGGCTGGCAGGGGCGCCCGACCCAGGACAAGGGCCTGCGTCTTTCGCGGATGCTGCGCGGCGTCGAAGAGGTTCGCAGCCTCGACGGACCGATCCTGCGCGCTTCCGAGGCGCGGCGGCTCGGCACCTTCACCGATGCGCTGCAGGAGCTCTACGCGCGGCCGGCTCGCCTGGTGCGGCGCGAGCGCGAGACACTGATCCACGGGCCCATCGACCTGCTTGCGGCGGTGCTGGCCGAGGGCGAGAAGGGCCTGACGCTGCAACGCTACAAGGGACTGGGCGAGATGAACCCCGACCAGCTCTGGGAGACGACGCTCGACCCCGAGGCGCGCACGCTTCTGCAGGTCAAGATCGACGACGTGGCCGAGGCCGACGACATCTTCACCAAGCTGATGGGCGACGTGGTCGAGCCTCGGCGCGAGTTCATCCAGCAGAACGCCCTCAGCGTCGAGAACCTCGACTTCTGAGGTCGGCAAATTTTCTGACGCAGCGGGATCAGCAGGGTCTGGCCACAGATCGCGGCCGCACCGGCTGACAAGGGGCTGGCAAGGAGCGTCGGCGCCTCCCCGGCGGCGCCGCGCCCGAAGCGGGTGGCGCCGTGCTGCTCACGAAGGCCCGCATCCGGCATTCCGCCAAGGAGCAACGCGCTCCTTCGCTCCTCATCGCCTTCCATCGGGTACGCCGTCACCGATGACGGCCGCGACCTGCCCTCGGCCGTCGTCTGCTTTGAAGACGACGTCGAGGCCCGCCCGCCTGCGCATGCCGGTCTCTCACTGCCGCGCGATCAACGACCAGGAACCTCGGCGCACGCTCTTTTCGCCGAGAACACTGACCCTTGCCGTCACTCGGCAGGTCCGGCGGCCGCCGGCGCGGTGCGCGCGTCCGGAGCGTTTCGCGGGCGCGAGATGTAGGTGTAGAACATCGGCACGACGAAGAGGGTGAAGAAGGTCCCCACCATCAGCCCGGAGAAAATTACCAGGCCCATCGCCTGCCGCGCCGCGGCGCCGGCGCCGGCCGCGATCATCAACGGCACCACCGCCAGCGCCAGCGCGGCGGTGGTCATCAGGATCGGCCTGAGCCGCACCTTGGCCGACTCGACAATCGCCTCGCGCACCGTGAGCCCTCCGGACTGCCGCTGGTTGGCGAACTCCACCAGCAGGATGCCGTGCTTGGTGATGATGCCGATCAGCGTGATGAGGCCGACCTGCGTGTAGATGTTGAGCGATCCGAGCCCGAGGTTCAGCGGCAGGATCGCGCCGAAGATCGACAGCGGCACCGACATCATGATGATGAGCGGATCGCGGAAGCTCTCGAACTGCGCGGCGAGCAGAAGATAAATCACGACGAGCGCCGCGGCGAAGGCGATGAGGATGGTGTTGCCCTGCTCAACCTCCAGCCGCGACTGGCCGGAATATTCGATGAAGAAGCCGTCGGGCAGCGCCTCGCGGGCGATCTCCTGGATCGTCGCCAGCCCCTCGCCGGTGGTGACGCCGGGCAGCGGCAGCGCCGAGATCGTGGCTGAGTTCAGCTGGTTGAACTGCTCGATCGCGGCCGGCGAGGCGTTGGTCGAGACGTGGATCACCGATGACAGCGGGATCATCGCCCCGGTGGACGAACGCAGGAAGTACTCGCCCAGCCGCTCGGGGTTCTCGCGGTAGTCCTGCGGCACCTGCGTGATGACGTCATAGCTCTGGCTCTCGCGATCGAACTGGCTGACCGCACCGCCGCCGACCAGGATGCCGAGCGTCGAGCCAACGTCTGCCACCGCCACGTTCAGCGCCGCCGCCCGGTCGCGGTCGATCGTCACCGTCACCTGCGGCGCATCGAAGGCCAGCGAGTTCTGCACCACGATGAACCGCCCCGCCTGCTGCGCCGCCAGCCGGATCTCCTCGGCGACCTCGTAGACCCGGCTTGGGTCACCGGTCGACTGGATCACCAGCGAGATCGGCAGTCCGCCGCCCGCGCCCGGCAGCGACGGCGGCGCGAAGACCAGCGCCTGAACCCCGTCGACGGTGGAAATGCGCCCCTGGATCTCCTGCTGGATTGCGGCCTGGCTGCGCTCGCGGTCGGACCAGTCCTTGAGGGCCCAGATCGCGAAGCCAGAGTTGGTCTGGCCGCCCATGCCGACGATCTGGAACTGCGCGCGCACCTCCTCGATGTCGCGGGTCAGCCCGTCGATCTCGGCGGCGTACCCGGCGGTGTACTCGCTCGTCGCGTAGCGCGGCGCGGTCAACAGCGAAAACAGCGCGCCCGAATCTTCTTCGGGCGCCAGCTCGTTCGACGTCTTGAAGAACATGAACCCGGTCAAGCCGACCAGAACGGCGACCATCAGGAGCGTCACCGGCCGGTAGTCGAGCGAGCTGTCCACCCGCCGTTCGTACCAGTTCGATACGCGGTCCGAGGTGCGGTCGACGATCTTCTGGAACCGGCTGTGGCCGCCCGACTTCAGGAGCCGCGCTGCCATCATCGGCGTGATCGTCAGCGCAACCATCCCCGAGATCAGCACCGCCCCCGCCAGAGTGAAGGCGAACTCGCGGAACAGCGACCCGGTAAGCCCGCCCGAAAAGCCGATCGGCACGAACACCGCGACCAGCGTCAGCGACATCGCGACGACGGCGAGCCAGATCTCCTGCATGCCCTTGATCGCGGCCGCGAGGGGCTCCATCCCCTCCTCGACATGGCGGTGGATGTTCTCGACCACGACGATCGCGTCGTCGACGACCAGGCCGATCGCCAGCACCATCGCCAGCAGCGACAGCAGGTTGATCGAGTACCCCATCGCGGACAGGAAGAAGCATACCCCGACGAGCGACAAAGGGATCGTCACGATCGGCATCAGCACCGACCGAAACGATCCGAGGAAGAGGAGGATCACCACCACCACGATCGCCACCGCCTCGGCGATGGTCTTGAACACCTCCTCGATCGAGGCCGAGATAGTCTCGGTGGCGTCGTAGACCATGGTCGACATCCATGCCCTCGGGCAGGCTGTCGCGGATCGCCGGCAGCTCCTCCAACACTCCCCCCGCCACGTCGAGCGGGTTCGCCGCGGGCGTCGGAAAGACGCCGAGGAAGGTGCCCGGATCGCCGTTGAAGCGCACCACAGTATCGGTCGACGCGGCCGCGAGCTCGACCTCGGCCACGTCGCTCAGGCGCACGACGTCGTCGCCATCGGCCCGGATCGGCAGCTGGCCGAACGCCTCGGGCGTCTGCAGCGTCGACTGCAGCGTGATCGAGTAGGTCACGTATTCGTTCCGGGTCGATCCCGGCGCGGACAGGAAGTTCGACGAGTTGATCGCCGCCAGCACCTCGGAGGCGGTGACGCCGCGGCTCGCCAGCTTCACCGGGTCGATCCAGACCCGCATCGCGTAATTCGCGGCGCCGAGGATCTGGACCTCGGCGACGCCCTCGATCGTCGACATCCGGGGCCGGATCACCCGCTCGAGATACTCGGTCAGTTGCTCGGGGCTCATGTTCTCGTTCTGGAAGGCGAGGTACATGATCGCGAATTGCTGGCCGGTACCCTTGACGATCACCGGATCCTCGGCATCGGAGGGCAGCTGCCCGCGCACCTGCTGCACCTTCGACATCACCTCGGTCAGCGCGATGTCCGGATCGGCGCCGAGCTGCATCTGCACCGTCACCGTCGACGACCGACGGCCGGCTCGCCGAGGTCACGTAGCTGATGTTCTCGGTCGTCGAGACGGCGCGCGCGATCGGCGTGGTGACGAAGCCCTGGATCAGGTCGGCACTGGCGCCGGGATAGGTCGTGGTGATCGTGATCACCGTCTCCTCGACCTCGGGGTATTGCCGCACCGGCAGGTTGAAGAAGGCCCTGCAGGCCAAGGAGCAGGATCAGCGCGCCCAGCACCGTCGACAGCACGGGACGGCGGATGAAGAGCTCGGGCAGGCTCACTCGCCGGCCTCCGCCGCCTGCGCCGCCCCCGGCCCCGCAGCTTCATCGCGCTCGGGCGCGGCATCCTCGGCCCCTGCGGTCCCGGCGCCGTCGTCACCGGCCGGCGCCACGTCTGCCGGCGCCTCCTCCGGCGTCACAGGGGCGCCGTTCGACAGCCGGTTCTGCCCGGCGACCACCACTCGGTCGCCGGGCGAGACGCCGCGTACGATCTCCACCCGGTCGTCCTGTCGCAAGCCGGTCTCGACGAAAACCTGACGCGCCTCCAGCGTCCCGCCCTCCTCGGCCTCGACGACGGCATAGACGAAGTCGCCATAGAGGCTGGTCGTTACCGCCGTCTGCGGCAGCGCCACGACGCCCTCCTCGGTCGGCAGCCGCACCCGGACGCGCACGAACTGCCCCGGGCTCAGAGCGCCGTCGGAATTGTCGATGTCGGCTCGCACGGCGACCAGCCGCGTCGCCGGGTCGATGCGCGGCTCGATCCCGGTGATGAAGCCGGTGGCGTGGCCGCTCGGCCTCCGAGATCAGGTCGAGCGGCTGGCCGATCTCGATCTGCGGCAGCTCCTGCTCGGGCAGCGAGAAGTCCACCCGCAGCATCTGCAGGTCCTGCAGGGTCGCGATCGTGGCGCCGGCGGCGACGTATTGGCCCTTCTCTACCTTCGGGAATGCCGATCTCGCCCGAGAACGGCGCCACCAGCGCCTTCTGCTCGATCAGCGCGCGGGTCCGCTGCACCTGCGCGCGCGCCGAGCTGAAGCGCCGCCTCGGCCTCGTCGATGGCCGCCTCCGAGGCCACGCCGCGGTCGCCCAGCGAGTTGACCCGGTCCAGCGTCTGCTGCGCCAGCCGCACCGCCGACTCGGCGGCAGCGAGGTCGGCCTGCTCGATCTCGTCGCCGATGCGGACCAGGACCTGGCCTTCCTCGACCGTGTCGTTGGCCTCGAAGTCCACCTCGCGCACGACCCCGCCCGCCTCGACGGCGAGGTCGATGCCGCGCAGCGCGTAGACCGTGCCGATCGCCTCGAGCGTCGGCACCCACGCGCCCGCCTCGGCGACCACGGTATCAACCGGCAGCGGCTGCACCGGGCGATTGGCGAAGAAATCCTCGATCGCCCTGTCGCGGAACATGTTGAAGCCCACCACCCCGGCGGCGACGAGGCCGAGGAGCACGACAGCGACCACGAGACGCTTGATCATGGCTGACGTCCGATCCTTTCTCTCGCGCGCGCCGCGACCGGATCGCGGTCCTTGCGGCTGTCCCGCATCCACTGTACCGTCCGGACGGTGATGTCAATGTTGGGGCGGCGATGACACAGACGGCAGCGGCGCGATCCGACGCGCGCGCAGCGCATTCTCGAGGCGGCCAGCGCACATGGCGGCCGAGCGCGGTCCCGGCAACATCTCGATTGACGCGGTGGCCGCGCGTGCGGGCCTTCCAAAGGTGGCGTCCTCTATCACTTCCGTGCCAAGACCGACCTGCTCGCGGCTGTAGTGCAGAGCCACATCGACCGGAGTTCGCATGCGGTCGACGAAAAGCTCGCCGCCGCCGCAGGTCCGAACGCACTGGCCGAGGCGCTCGTCGCTGCGCACCGCGACGAGGATCGCGCCGAGCGCTCCGCCGGCCGCGGGCGTCCTTGCCGCCATCGCCGAGGATCCCGGCCTGCTCGACCCGCTGCGGGCGCATCATTCCGGCACCGTCGAGGCGCCTTGGCTTCGAATCGGCCGACCCGGACCTCGCAATGATCGTCTATCTCGCCCTCGAGGGTCTGAAGGCGCACCGCCTGTTCGGCTTCGACGCCATCGGCTGCCGACGCGAGGACGCGCTGCTCGCCCGCATGGATCGGCTCCTGCGCGAGGCGGGCTGAAGCATGATCGCCAGCATCGGTCCGCAGCGCGCTGCAAGGGGCGAGGCTGGGTTCAAAATCATCGCTGACGGGAGGATCTGCGCCTCCAGCCCGACCTGCGACCTGAAGCCGGCGAGGCCGCGTGATCCCGAGCGCCGACCTGCGGGAGCGGCGGCCGGAACACTGCGCACCACGGGCCCAGATTGCCATGAGGCTCGCCGGAAGGCCGACTCGGCATCTGCCAACGCAGAGCGCATCGAATACCCAAGCAATGGCTGCCATCGGATGAAGCCATACCAGACCTGTGAAGCCTCTCGGATGACATCTGTCTTCGGCTGGCCACGCATCCGTCCCACAGCGGGTCAAGCTGCTGCAGGGCCGCGCGGGCGTCGGCTTCGGTGATGTCGTCGGCAAGGGTGCGCGCCACCCTACATGTGCCCGCCACGATCTCGGGCTGGCGGAAGACGGCGCGAAGCTGCTTGAAGGCGAAGGCCTCGATCTCGCCTGCGGGGACTGGGCCGACCGGGCACGATCCGGGGCCATGCTTCAGCACGGTTTAGCTGAGTTGGTAGCAGTAGTGCTCGCCGCGAGCCGTGAGGTGTGGGGCGAGGCGACCCGCAGGAGCCTCATGGACCGGATCTGCTAGACGCCGATCCGTGCGGGCAGGCTCGCACTTTCCGCCGCCTCGGCGCCCGTCTTCGAGCGGAGGAGCCGCATCAGCGTTGCGCGGGTGGCGCAGTGCCCGAGTGTATCCCATGCCGATCCCACGCCCGAAGAGCCGGGGCGCTGGCGCTGATGCAGCCACTGGATGCCGTCGCAGCATGCGGCGACACGGTGCTTGTCAAACCGGAACAGATCGCCGCGATAGTCGTCGGCGTTTTCGCGGTGATTGGCGCCATTGGTGCCCAACCGAGCTCGCCGGCCGGTGCGGGGGCTCGCGGAGGGGCATCCTGATCGCGGCCTTTCCCGCCTTCGCCAGGATGCTCAGCATTGCCCAGCGCCATGGGGGAGCCATCCGGCACCTGATGCTTGTCGTTCGCCCGGAGCAGGTCTCGCCGTCGTCCCATGAGGTGACCTCCGATAGTGATCGCTCACGTGCCAGAGGCTGAACCTGGCTGTCGTCCCACCTGCCGCGCGCACCGGCGGAGGGTCGGCATGGCCGGAAGAAGGCCTCCATCTGTGGCGGCCGTCGCTAGGGCCGCCAGTCACCGCGGCGCAGATGGTCACTAGAAAGGTAGCCGTGGTGCACCTCGGCTAGACGCCGACGGATGATGGATATGCCCCCCGTGTCGCCCTAGGCGATCCGCTGCACTCTCGCGCGGACGCAGCGACGACTGGGCGATCGGCAGCTGCCAAGGCGAGCGACTGAGGGCTGGGCGGCTCTCGAGGCGAGGTCCTCCCCTCCGGCTTCAGGAAATGCCGCACCACGCGCGCCCATCCTCGGAGGTCGGGGAGCCAGCCGATCGCTCCCCAGGTGGTGTAGACCAGGTCGAAGGCCCCGGCCTCGCCCACCGCAGCGGGAGCGTCGCATAGGTTGCACTCCACGAAACGGGCACGCTCGTCCAGTCCCAGCTTGGCCGTCAGGGCGCGCGCGGCAGAGATCGCGGCCGGCGAGAAGTCCATGCCAACCACGTCCGCCCCGCGCTGCGCCGGAGCCAGCGTATCGGCGCTGAAGTGGCATTGAAGATGGATCACACGGAGGCCCGCCAGATCGCCCACGAGTTCGGGAAAGCTCCGCTTCCTCCAACGCATTCAACTGTCCGCGCCCTGACCTGAGTTCCGTGAGGGCGTATCCGCGTGGGCCCATATGCACAGCAACGCGCTCATCCCAGTTCGCGCGGTTGAGGGCAGATGCGGCGTCGTAATCCAAGCGGACAATCCCCGGCTAGAAGTGCGGCTCCTCAGCATAGATCGCGCGGCGCCCCGACATAGCGAGTTGTGCAGCCCCACGGGTTACAGTCGTCAGCAGCGGCCGAGGGGGGCGCGATGAGCGGGCTTGGTGTCCGAACTCCTTGGCGCGCGTCTCCTACCGCTCCCACGGCCTGTGACGGAAGCGGGCGCCGTTCACGCGAACCCGTGTTCCGGATCTCTGCTCCGCTTGCTCGGGCGCCCGGTGAGTAGCCATCGCCGCGGGTGCATGGCTGGTGGGGCTGCCCCTATCCCCGCGTTGAGCATCGTCTGACATGCGCACGACGCTGTCGTACATCTGCGATAGGAACGCATGGCCTTCTTCGAGACCAACGCCTTTCGCTGCCGGCTCATTGCCGGCGGCTTCACCGAGGAACAGGCGGACACGGCGGTGACGGTCACCGCAAACAGTGCCGGCCATGCGCTGGCGACCAAGGGCGACCTCGTGACCCGCAAGATCGAGCTGCGGGCCGAGTTGCGCGAGCTTGAGCAGCGGCTGACGCAGGACGTCGGCGGGACCGCCCGTCGCCGTAGCATCCTCGGGTCGTCGTTACTTTCGACTGATCCGTCGGGCTGCATCGTCGAGGCACTGCCTCGACAATGGTCCGAGGAGACATCTTCCTGCGCACCTCAAGACCCGCTCAATGGGGTACTGGCATTCTGGCTCAAGAACGGCATCGTGAAGGCCGTAGCGCGAGGCTGATCCCGCCCGCACCCACTCCGGGGGTGCGGGCTCGACCGAGACATCGATGACGACAACCTACACGTGCCCGTTGTCGTGCATCAATGTCTGTGAGATGCGCGGACTGACAGGCTGACATCCTCGCGACGAGGCGGGCTCGGTACCGGAACCGTTCGCGCGCCTCCTGCCGCTCCCAAGGCCTCTCACAAGGTCGGTACCGCCTGTCACGTCAGAAACGCGGCGGAGGCTCTGCCGCCGGCCTGCTCGCCGTGAAGCAATGTTGACGGAAGACGCGGGGCAGACGCCGCTGGCGCATTCCTCGTGATTTACCGTTTCTGCTCCGCTCGCTCACGCGCCTGGGGGGCTAACCATCGCAGCGGGTCCCTCAGCGGCGTGTCTGACCCTGCCCCCCCTGTTCACCCGCTCGAACCTTGTCCCCCGCCGAGTCGACGCCGTTGCCGCATGGCGCAATGGCCCACGCGGCACACCCGCGCGGTCCCCAAAGGGAACTACTTGTACTGCGAGACGGCTCGGCAGCCCGCCGTCTCCCGAACGGGCCGGATCATGAACCCGCAGGATTGAAGCGCACACGAGACGAGACTGACGCGGTCCTCCCCGAGCACCTGTCTGGCGTGCGGCAAGTGCTCGACGATCATCTCGGCTGTCTCGAACTGGCGGTGACGGCTCATCTCGAGCGGGTGAATGTGAATTAGACGGCGTGTCGATGGACTGGAGAAACGCTGACGATGACACTCGAGGTTGACAGCCCATGAAACTGACATCCGACGACGAGCGCTATCGGCTGGAGCTGGAGCAGGTTCTCGTCGACATCCGCCTTCAAGACAGGCAGGCGATGACTGAACCGTGGAAGCTGGTCGTGGCGACCGCCACAGCGACGGCAGCGATCGCGGTCGCCTACGCCAACTTCCTCTGACCAATGTGCACGTAGCTGACCGACGGTGACCGACTTGACGCCCTCGAACGACGACTTGGCAGATCTGATCCGGGCCCCGAGCCGGAATACGCATGCCAAGGACCCGCTCGACATTCGAGAGGAGATAGCTCGGATCGACCACTATCGGGCCGAGATCCAGAAGCTGCTGGTCGAGACCCGGGCGCTCAAGACCCGGACGTTCCCGACCACGGTGGTGGCCCTTATCGTGGCCGCGCTGCTGACCTTCCTGGCCAGCGGGACGGGGCTCTACCTGATGCAGACCTACCTGCCGGCAGGCTGAGGACCCACACATGCGAAAATGACGACGCACGACCATAAGAAGAAAGACCAAGAGACCATGACTGACCACGGGCTCGGATGCATGCGCCGGCTCGACGAGAAGTTCGAGCGCCAGCTCAGCGAGACGGCGGCGCTGCGGCAGGAGGTGCAGGGGCTGCGCCTCATCATCCTCTCGGACATGAAGCACCCTAAGGGTGATGCGACCGACCTCGCCGACATGCGGGCACGCCTGGACAGTATCGAGCGCCAGCTCAACCTCACGTACGAAGGCTCAGGTGGGGAACAAGACCTGCACATGCACGATCACGGGGGCGGATAACGTCGGTCTAATCTCTGGACCGGCCGTAGCGCGTGACGGGATGTGCACCTCTTGCATACAGCCGCAAGAGGTGGACTGACGGGTGGACGAGAACAGGCATCCAGAAGACAACCCACTGTTCTCGTAAACGTCTCTTGGGTGGGGTGGTGCCGGTGAAGGGACTCGAACCCCCGACCCCATCATTACGAATGACGTGCTCTACCAGCTGAGCTACACCGGCGCCGCGCGGCACATACCAAGCCTCGGACCGGGTCCACAAGTCCTAATCGACACGCGGCGGCTGCCCGCGCGCGGGGGTGTCGGCCTCGCCGTTGACCAACTCGGCGTCGGGCACCGGCGGCTGGCGCTCGGCCTCGTCGGCCTCGGCCTTTGTCGGCTCCGAGCGGGCCTCGCGCGCCGCTGGCGCAGGGGCCGCCGCGGCCGCGGGCGCGGGCCGCGGCGCCTTGGCCGGCGGCTCGGTCGCGTCGATCGGGGCGGCGAGCGTGGTTTCCGGCCGGCCGCCCACCAGCAGCGGCATCATCTCGACCCCGGCCGGCATCACGATCTCGTCGGCCGGCGGCTCGCGCCAGCTCAGCGTGTCGAAGGCGCCGCAATTGCCGCAGACCGGCGCCCACGTGCGGCTGGATCGTGCTGGCACTTGTCGCAGACCCATTGCGGCCCCCGCCGCGCCGTCAGCGCCCGCGCGAGCCAGGCGCGCACCACGTGGTCGTCCGCGCCCTCGCCGCGCTCGATGGCGGCCATGATGGTCAGCACGCGCGCCGTCGGGTGCTTCTCGACCAGATCGCCCAGCGCGCGCCGCGCGGCCGGGAAATCCTCGGCGGCGATATGCAGCTCGCTCATCAGCAGCCGCGTTTCGGGATGGTCGGGCTTGATCTTGGCCAGCGTCTGGAACCGCTTTATGCGCGCCGCCGGGTCCTCGTCGGGCACGATCTCGGCGAAGGCCGCCGCGAGGTCGGGATGCGGCTGCGCCTCCCAAGCCTTGCGGATGACGCGGGCGGCGTAGCGCGGCTTGCCCTGCTCGATGTAGGCGCGCGCCGCCATCGACCGCGGCGGGAACGAGGTCGGGCGAGAGGCGGTTCGCCTCGATGGCCGCCTCGCGTGCCTCGATCGTCTTGCCCTCGTCGACCACGTCGCGCGCCTCGCTCAGCGCCAGAACGGCGTCGCGGCGGCGGTGCACGTCGCGCGGGATCGCCCCGTGCTTGAGCTTGGCCCGAAGCGTGTTGCGCGCGCCCGACCAGTCGTGCTGCTCGGCCTGCAGGCGCAGCAGGACGTCCTGCGTCTCCTCGTGGCGCGGCTTGAGCGCGAAGGCCTTCTCGGCCAGCTTCATCGCCGTCTCGGTATCGCCCTCGGCCAGCTTCTGGCGCATCAGGCCGCGCACGCCGACGAACCGCGTGCGGTCATAGGTGACGAGGCGCTTGTAGACCGCCTCGGCCTTGGTGCGGTTGCCCGTCATCTCGGCCGCCTGCGCGGTGATGAGGTCGGTCAGCTCGGGGCGGTCCAGGTACCGCTCGGCCCGCGAGGCCCGCGACATCGCCCGCTCACCCTCGCCCGAGGCGAGCGCCAGCAGGCCGTCGGCCAGCGCCTCGAAGCCCTTGCGCTCGCGCCGGCGGCTGAAATGACGGCTGAGCGCGGTGTCATCGCCCGACAGGAAGCGCACCACGGCGATGAGGAGCCCGATCAGCTTGAAGACCAGCCAGACCACAAGCACCAGCAGAAGCGCCGCGATCACCGCCTCAAGCGGGCCGAGCGTGAACTCGGTGTCCATGATCGCAACGCGGACGCCGCCGCTGGCCTCCATCAGTCGCTCGGCCAGGAGCGCGGCGAAGACCACAAGGGCCACAAAGAACAGGATCCTCAGAAGGGCGGAGATCATCGCGGCGTCCTCAATCCAGGTCTTGCGAGAGGCGGGCGACAGCCGCACTGGCCCGCGCGCGCAGCACCGCCCGCTCGAGCCAGTCCTGCATCGCCGCCACGGCGTCGTCGGGAAGCGTCTCGATCTCGGCGAGCGCCGCCTGCAGATCACCGTCGCCAAGCGCGGCCTCGGCCCGCGACAGCACCGCGTCGGCATCGTCGCCTTCGCGCGGCGCCAGCGACCGGGCCTGCGTCTGCACCTTGATGAAACTCTTCAGGCGGTCGAGCGGGTCACCCTGCGTCTGCGCGACGGTTGCCGCGGCCAGGGCGTCGCGCGCCGCCGCCGGGAAGGTCTCGCGCAGCTCCGGCAGGGTCGGAACGCCGGTCTCGGCCACGCGCGGCAGCGGTGGCGGGATCTCCTGGTCGATCTTGTCGCCAAGCTCGGTCAGCGGTTCGACGAAGGGCGTGCCGGCGTCGATCGCCGCCTCGACCTGCCGCAGGGCCGCGCGCGCCTCGGTGGTGCGCACCGCCGCGGCGGCCTGCGCCTCCAGCTCGGCGCGGCGCTGCTCGGCGTTCTGCGCCTCGGCCAGCGCCTCGTCGGCGGCGCGCTTCAGCTCGGCACGCATGGCATCGACCTCGGCGCGGGCATCGTCCGCCGCCTGGCGGATCTCGGCGCGCATCGCCTCGAGATCGCCCCGGGCCGCCTCGCCGGCCTGCTGTGCCTGGTCGCGGATCGCCTGGACCTCCTGCTGCAGCATCTGCGCCTGGGTGTCGGGATCGGCCACGGGCCGCGCCTCGAGCTCGGCCAGCCGCTCCTCGATCGTGTCGATCCGGTCGGTGATGACGCCGAGCGTGTCGGTCAGGTCGACGAAGCGGCCTTCGGCATCGACGCGGAATGCCTCGAGCGTCGAATCGTCGCCCGCCGCGCTCATCGCGTCCGAGAGGCTGGCGACCTCACCCTCCAGCGTGTCGAGGCGCGTGCCGACCTCGTCCAGGCGGCCGCCCGCCGCGTCCAGCCGCGAGGTGGTCGTCGGGTCGGGCCCGACCGGTCCGAAGATGCCCTCCTGGTCGAAGAACAGCACAGCACCCGCGCCGATCGCGGCCGCGACGACGCCGCCCAGCACCAGCGGCCAGAAACCGCCGCGCCGGCGTGGCTCGGACGGGGGAGTCGTGGCGGCGGCTCCGGGCGTGCGGTCGGGGGGCGTGCTGCCGGTGACCGGCGCGTCGTCGGACGTGTCGGCCTTGGCCATCGTGGTGCGACCCGCGCCTGACGCGGCCTCGCCCGTGGGCTTTTCGGGTGTGCCCGAGGCGGAACGGGGGGCGGTCGCGGCACCCGTCTTTCCGGCATCGTTCGCGTCCGCCGTCCGGTCGGTCGAGGCGGGGCGGGTGCCTCCGGGCGTGGCGGTGGCGGTCGCAGCCGGTGTTCCGGCCGCGGCCTGGGTCTCCTTCGGCCCCGCCTTGGCAGCCTCTCCCGGTGCCGGCGACGGGCCGGGTCGCCCGGCGGACGTGGCCGCCGCGGCGTCGGGTTTCGTGTCGCCCCGCGCGGCATCCTCCTTGGGTGCGGCCGAGCCCGTTGGCGCGGAGGCCTGCGCCGGCCGCTCGGTCGGGGTGGCACCCCGATCCTTTTCGGGTCCGCCGTCGCGCCCGGGGGCCGGAGGTGTCGCAGTTGCCTTGGCATCACCGGCCGTGGCCGAAGCGGCGGGGCGATCCGCGGCGCCCGTCTTGCCGCCCGCGTCGGACGGTGGCGGCGTGGCCGGCGCCTTCGTCGCCTCGTCCGATGGGGCGGGCTTGCCGCCCGCCGGCGCGGCAGACCTCGGCGCGCTCTTCTTCCGTGTGGTCGAGGCGCGGCGGGCCTTGGTCCCGCTCCGCTCGCCATCCGGCTTGCCGGCGGCGCCCTCCGGCGTCTCGCGCCGGTCGTCCGGGCGCTCGGCCCCGGATTCGCCCGTTTCTGGCTTGCCGCCCTGCTTCGGTGTCCCGGATCGCGCCAAAACCTCGGCCCCCTTCCCCACTACGGCGCCTGCCGGCGCGCGTTCCGGCGGATGTTAGCCCGCCGGCCCAGCCTCAACAAGGCGAGCCTCGGTCGAGCGCCCGCAACACCGCCGCCAGCATCTCCGCCCCCGAGGGCCGTGCCGCGACGTCAATGCGCTCGGGCGGCGGCTCGAAGGCGCGAGCTGCCGCCGCGCTGATCGCGACGAGATGAAGCGTCGCGCGCCGCCCCGCGGCAACGGCAGCCAGCCGGCGCGCGCCCCGCGGCGAGAAGACGGGCGCCACCACCCGCCCCGGCGCCGCCAGCAACGCCGCCGCCGCCGCGTCCATCGCCACATCCTCCTGCCGATAGAGAACGTGTTCGGCCGTGGGCAGCCCCGCCTCGGTCAGATGGCGCGCCAGATCCGCCGCCGCATGTTCGCCCCGCAGATGCACCAGCGGCCCGGATGGGCGCGAGCGCAGCACCAGGTCGGCCAGCGCCGCCGCGTCGCCATCGGCCGAGACGGCGTCGAAGCCCGCCGCCATCGCCGCCTCGGCCGTGCGCGCACCCACGCAGAAGGCGCGCCGCCCGCGAGCCTCGAACCCGGCGCCGAGGCATCCCACCGCCGAAGCCGAGGTGAAGAGCACCGTCGCGTCGGGCGCCAGGTCGGGCGGCGGCGCGAGACAGGCGATCCGCACCAGCGGCGCGATGACCACGCGCGGCGGATCGGACAACTGTCCCCGCACCGCCTCGGCGAATGCCGCGCCCCGGTCGGCCGGACGGGTGATCAGCAGGACGGGCTCCGGCCGCGCCCCCCGCTCCGCGTCTGGCTCTCGGGCTGCCACCTTCGCCTCCGGGGCGGGATCGGCCCCGCCATTGTGGTAATGCAGCGCCGGTGTTACCTGCCGCCCCGGGCGATCACAACCGGCATGGCCATGACCCAGAGGCCCACCATCCTCGGCATCGAGAGCAGCTGCGACGAGACCGCGGCCGCCGTCGTGCGCGCCGGCGAGAGCGGCGGCGAGATCCTGTCGTCGGTGGTCTGGAGCCAGGGCGACCTGCACGCCGACTTCGGCGGCGTGGTGCCCGAGATCGCCGCCCGCGCCCATGCCGAGACGATGGACCTCGGCCGTCGAGCGCGCGCTGGCCGAGGCAGGGCTGACGCTGGCCGCCTCGACGCCGTCGCCGTCACCGCGGGGCCCGGCCTGATCGGCGGCGTGCTGGCGGGCGTGATGTGCGCCAAGGGCATCGCCGCGGGGGCGGGGCTGCCGCTGATCGGGGTGAACCACCTGGCCGGCCACGCGCTGACGCCGCGGCTGACCACGGGCTGGCCTTTCCCTACCTGATGCTGCTCGTCTCGGGCGGGCACTGCCAGTTCCTGATCGTGTCGCGGCGCCGAGGAGTTCGCCGCCTCGGCGGCACCATCGACGACGCCCCGGGCGAGGCTTTCGACAAGACCGCGCGCATCCTCGGCCTGCCGCAGCCCGGCGGCCCCGCGGTCGAGGCCGAGGCGGCGCAGGGCGATGCCGGCGCGCTTCGCCTTTCCGCGCCCGCTTCTCGACCGGCCCGGCTGCGACCTGTCGTTCTCGGGGCTCAAGACCGCCGTGCTGCGCGCACGCGACGCCTGTACTCGCCGAGGCGGGCGGGCTGACGCGGCGCGACCGCGCCGACCTCTGCGCCGGCTTCCAGGCCGCCGTCGCCGACGTGCTGGCGGAAAAGACCCGCCGGGCGCTGGCGCTCTACACAGCCGAGGCCGGGCCGGCGCGCCCGTCTTCGCGGTGGCGGGGGGCGTGGCGGCCAACGCGGCGCTGCGCACGCGGCTGCGAGGCGGCGGCGACCGGGGCCGGGCGCGCGCTTCGTCGCGCCGCCGCTGGCGCTCTGCACCGACAACGCCGCGATGGTCGCCTGGGCGGGGGCCGAGCTCTACCGGGCGGGCCGGCGCCACGGGACTGGACCTGGCGGCGCGCCCGCGCTGGCCGCTGGACGAGACGCGCCCGCCGATGCTGGGCTCGGGGCGCAAGGGCGCCAAGGCCTGAGGCCTCTTGCCTGCGCCCGCACCGCAGGGCATCCCGCGTCACCAGCAGGGGAGGCACCGCATGCGATACTGGCTCTTCAAGTCCGAACCCGGCACCTGGAGCTGGGACGACCAGGTCGCCCGCGGCGCGGCGGGCGAGGAATGGGACGGCGTCCGCAACTACCAGGCGCGCAACGTGATGCGCGAGATGAAGGTGGGCGACCGCGGCTTCTTCTATCACTCGCAGTCCGAGAAGGCGGTGGTGGGGCTTGTCGAGGTCATCGCCGAGGCGCATCCCGACAGCACCACCGACGATGCGCGCTGGGAATGCGTGGATATCAAGGCCTTGCAGGCGATGCCCCGGCCGGTCACGCTGGCGATGTGCAAGGACGACCCGCGCCTGAAGGACATGGTCCTGGTCAACAACACGCGGCTCTCGGTCCAGCCGGTGACCGAGGCCGAGTGGCGCGCGGTGTGCGAGCTGGGCGGCCTCGACGGCCCCGCCTGACCGCTCCGGACGTACATCGGCGCTGCGGCCGAAAATGGACGTCCCGCGCCCGATTTCCGTACATTCCGTACAGAAAAATGTACCGGGTTTGGACAGAACGCCCCTCGCGCAGCCTCTCTGCGCCGGCCCCCGCGCGAGGGCGGGGCGACGATGAGCGCCGGCATCTTCGGAGCCGTCCGCGCCGCGACCCGCGGCTCCCGCCTGCGACGACGCGTCGCCGGGGGACGGCCCTTCCCGAGCCCGGTGGCCTGCCGTGGGAAGGAGGCGCGGCGACGGCAACCGGCATGTTCGGAGCGGGCATGACGGGCAGCGCCTGGCCCTGTACCCTCACCCGGTCGGCCGCCGCAGCGGATGGAGCGGCCGGACATCGCCCCTCCGGCGCCGTGAGAGGTGGCGGCGATGAAGGTGGGGATCGTCAGCGGGGACGCCGGCGCTGCGGCCCTCGGCTTCGCCTCGACGCACGCGGTCTGTCCTCGGCCCTTCGTGGCGCAGGGGGGCGAGACGGCGCTGCACGGAGGTGGGGGCGATGAGACTGGGCATTCTCGCCACGGGAACGGCGGGCAGCGCAGCGACCCGTGGCGTCGTCCTCACCGAGGCGATCGGTCGCCAACTGGCCCAGGCGCAGGGGCGGCGGCTTTGGGAAGGGCTCGGGCCGAGCGGCGAGAGACGGAGGGGGCGACGATGAGTCTCGGACTCTTCGGCATGGGGATGGCAAGCCGCCAGGCCGCGGATGGCGTCGCCCCCCCTGCCTGCCGGAGCACCGGGGTGGCGGGGTCCGGACGGGACCGCGAGGGACGAAGGGCGGCGAAAGCTGGAATTGTTGGAGCGGGGACGGAGGGCGGCGCTGCGGCCCGTGGCTTTGTTCGCGCGGAAGCGGTCGGCCGCCGGCCTGCCGGGGCGGACGGCGGTGGGGGGGCGGCAGGTTCGGGCGGGACGGCGCCGCGCGGAGGGGGCGGTGATGAAACTCGGGGTCGTCGGAGCGGGGACGGAGGGCGGCGTTGCGGCCGGTGGCTTCGTCCTCAGGGAGGCGGTCGGCCGCCAGGCCTGCCGGGGCGGACGGCGGTGGGGGGGCGGCAGGTTCGGGCGGGACGGCGCCGCACGGAGCGGGGCGGCGGTGATGAAACGCGGGTTCGCGGAATCGTCGGAGCGGGGACCGGAGGTGGCGGCGGCGGCCGGTGGCTTCGTCCTCGCGGGAGGTGGTCGGCCGCGGGCCTGCCGGTGCGCACGGGGGTGATGGGGCGGTAAGGTGCGGGCGGGACGGCGGCGGACGGAGGTGGGGGCGACGGTGACTGATGAAAGTGCGGGCATGTTCGGGTCGACGGGAAAGGCGGGCGGCGTTGCGGCCGGTGGCTTCGTCCTCAGGGAGGCGGTTGGCCGCGGGCGTGCCGGGGCGCGGGGCGGCGGGGCGGCTAGGGTCCGGGCAAGGCGGCGCGGGACGGAGGGGAGTGCGATGAAGGTCGGGATCGTCGGAGCGGGGATGGTGGGGAGCGCGGCGGCCTATGCCCTGGCGCTGACCGGGTCGGTCACCCGCGTGGTGCTCGTGGACCGCGATGCGAAGCTGGCCGCGGCGCAGGCGGCCGACATCTCGCACGCGGTGCCGTTCGCGTCGGCCACCCATGTCGGCTCGGGCGGGTGGGAAGAGCTGGCCGGCGCCGGGGTGGTGATCCTGGCGGCGGGCGTCAGCCAGAAGCCGGGCGAGACGCGGCTGCAGCTTCTGGGCCGCAACGCCGAGGTCTTTCGCGACGTGCTGGCGCGGATCGCGCGGCATGCGCCCGAGGCGATCCTGCTGGTCGCCACCAACCCCGTCGACGTGATGACCGACATCGCCACGCGGCTGAGCGGCCTGGCCGCCGGAGCGGGTGATCGGGTCGGGCACGATCCTCGACACGGCGCGGTTCCGGGCGCTGCTGGGGCGGCACCTGGGCGTCGCGCCGCGCTCGATCCACGCCTACGTGCTGGGCGAGCACGGCGACAGCGAGGTGCTGGCCTGGTCGAGCGCGCGGGCCGGCGCGATCCCGCTGGCCGACTGCGCCGAGCAGCTCGGCCGGCCGCTGACGGCCGACATTCGCGCCGAGATCGACACGGGCGTGCGCCGCGCCGCCTACACGATCATCGAGGGCAAGGGGGCCACCTGGTACGGGATCGGCGCCGGCCTGACCCGCATCGTGCAGGCGATCGAGCAGGACCAGCAGGCGGTCCTGTCGGTCTCGGTACGTACCGGCGACGTGCTGGGGGTGCGCGACGTGGCGCTGTCGCTGCCGCGCGTCGTGGGCGCGGCGGGCGTGACGGCCGACCTCTTCCCCGAGCTGGAGGCGGGCGAGCGCGACGGGCTGCGGGCGAGCGCCGAGCTGCTGAAGGGGATCGCGGAGAAGGTCGCGATCTGAGGCGCGGCCCCGGGCGCCGCGGCAGGGATGACATCCGGCCGGGGGTGAGCGTCGGGGGCGTGGCCGCCGACGTCTTTCCTCGGTTCGGAACGGCCGGGCTCGGCGAGGGGCGGGCGAGCGCGGGATCGCCGAAGGGAAACGGCGGAGAAGGTGGCGCGGCTTGGGACGTCGCGGCCGCCAGTGGGCGTCGCGGGCATGGCCGTCGGCGTCTTCCCTCGGTTCGGAGCGGCCCGGCGGGGCGAGCGCGGGATTGCCGAAGGCAAGGGCGGAGAAGCTCGGCGGCCTGGGTTGCCGCGGCGTCGCGGGCGTGGCGCCGTTTCGTCGCCGTCGGGGCGGGCTTGGGGGCGCCTGGAGCGGTCAGGCGGCTGATCGCCTCGATGACCTGCCGAGGCGCCGCTGCAACGCGTTGCCGACCCGCGCCCTGAGCTCCGCCTCCGCCACGTCGTAGCGGACGGAGCCGCGAGGCGTGAGCCCGGTCGCGGCTCCGGCCGAGGCGGGGTCGACGGGGCTGCGCGAGACCCGCAGATGCAACGGCAAGGCGTATTCCGCGCAATTGTCGAAGACCATCTGCCGGTGGATGCGCCGGGGCGGGTCCGGCTGCGGGTTGGGCATGAGGTGGCTGACCGTGTCGGCGGCGCTTGCGTGGGATCACGCGCGGCGATCAGGCGCGGGCATAGGGCAAGACGGGCGCAGCGCCTCCCCCTCGTCCGGGCCTGGCAGGGGCGAAGCCGGGCTGTCCTTCAGGGAAGCGCCGTTCCGCACGCCGCGCGTTGGCCGCGGTCAAGGCTGCGGAAGGGGCCGCCGGAGCTGGCGGCGGCATGGGTACGGCTGAAAAAAATGGAGGGTCCCGGACACCCGACCGGAACCCTCCACCACCCCACGTGCTCCCTCAGCACCGCACGTGTTCGAATTCAGAGGTCCGGCCGTCCTGGCCCGATGGAAGGTGTCTTAGCCGGAGCCGCGGCGCCGCGCAACCTGCGAGTGCCGACAAGTCGCTGCGATTCCTTCATCTTTCGGAAACTCCCGCCGGCGGCCGCCCTGGCGGGGAGGTGCCGCGCGGGTGCGCCCATCTGCCCGATTTGACGCCGAATTTGCGCAAGTCGGGGGCCGGCCGCGCGGTCCTTTCACGCGGCGATGACGGCCGCGACCCACCCTCGACTCACGCAGACCCGAAGCGCCGTCGCAAGCCGCGGCGGCACAGCAAGCGGAGAGGGACCATGATCGAACTGCTGATCGTCGCATGCCTGAACACCGGCGAATGCCGCGACCATTCGCTGCTCTACGACGCCTACGACGTCTCGCTGATGACCTGCATGATCGCCGGGCAGGCGCAGGTGGCCCAGTGGCAGGGCACCCACCCGGACTGGGACGTGGAGCGCTGGAGCTGCCGCATCCACGACCCGCGCCAGGCCTCGGCATGAGGCCGGCGCGGGGGATCGGCGTCAGTAGCGGTAGTGCTCGGGCTTGAACGGCCCCTCGGGCGTCACGCCGATATAGGCCGCCTGCTCGGGGTCGAGCCGCGTCAGCCGGGCGCCGATCTTGCCCAGGTGGAGCGCGGCGACCTTCTCGTCGAGCTTCTTGGGCAGCACGTAGACGCGGTTGTCGTACTCGTCGCCCTTGGTCCAGAGCTCGATCTGCGCCAGCACCTGGTTGGTGAAGCTGGCCGACATCACGAAGGACGGATGGCCGGTGGCGTTGCCCAGGTTCAGAAGCCGGCCCTCGGACAGCAGGATGATGCGGTTGCCCGAGGGCATCTCGATCAGGTCGACCTGGTCCTTGACCCGCGTCCACTTGTGGTTCTTGAGCGCGGCGACCTGGATCTCGTTGTCGAAGTGGCCGATGTTGCCGACGATCGCCATGTCCTTCATGCGCCGCATGTGCTCGAGCCGGATGACGTCGCGGTTGCCGGTGGTGGTGACGAAGATGTCGGCGCTCTCGACCACGTCCTCGAGCAGGACCACCTCGAAGCCGTCCATCGCCGCCTGCAGGGCGCAGATCGGGTCGACCTCGGTCACCTTCACCCGCGCGCCGGCGCCGCGCAGCGACGCGGCCGAGCCCTTGCCGACGTCGCCGTAGCCGCAGACCACCGCGACCTTGCCGGCCATCATCGTGTCGGTGGCGCGGCGGATGCCGTCGACAAGGGATTCCCGGCAGCCGTACTTGTTGTCGAACTTCGACTTGGTGACGCTGTCGTTGACGTTGATCGCCGGGAACGGCAGGTGGCCCTTCTGCATCATCTGGTAGAGGCGGTTGACGCCGGTCGTCGTCTCCTCGGTCACGCCGCGAATGGCGGCGCGCTGGCGGGTGAACCAGCCGGGGCTGGCCTCGAGGCGCTTGCGGATCTGGGCGAAGAGCGCCTCCTCCTCCTCCGAGGTGGGGGTCGCGATCAGGTCGTCCTCGCCCTCCTCGACGCGGGCGCCGAGAAGGATGTAGAGCGTCGCGTCGCCGCCGTCGTCGAGGATCATGTTGGCGGGCCCGCCCTCGAACTGGAAGATCCGGTCGGCATAGTCCCAGTATTCGGGCAGCGTCTCGCCCTTGACGGCGAAGACCGGCACGCCGGTCTCGGCGATGGCGGCGGCGGCGTGGTCCTGGGTCGAGAAGATGTTGCACGAGGCCCAGCGCACGTCGGCGCCCAGCGCGGTCAGCGTCTCGATCAGCACCGCGGTCTGCACCGTCATGTGCAGGCTTCCGGCGATCCGCGCGCCCTTGAGCGGCTGTGTCTGGCCGAATTCCTCGCGCAGGGCCATCAGGCCCGGCATCTCGGTCTCGGCGATGTCCATCTCCTTGCGGCCCCACTCAGCCAGAGCGATGTCGCGGATGAGGTAGTCTTGCACCGGGTCGCCTCCGTCTTTGCACGCGGCGCGACCTAGCACCGGCGCACGCGGCCGACAATGCGGCAGGTGCGCGTTTACCATGCTTCGCGTTCTCGTTTCCTATTCGTGTCAATTTCTAGCATTCCTGCCCTCGGGAGCACGAGGTGGATGTGCGTGCTCGTAACGAGGGGAAGTAGTATGATGAACATTCTCAAGGCTGGCATCATCGGCGCAGCCGCAGTCTTCGGCGCCTCCGCCGCGTCGGCCGGCCAGGTGGCAGGCCTCGACTTCACGGCGAACTTCGGGCCGAACAACGGCGACTATGTGGTGTCCGGCGCGCTCGACGCGTTCTGGGACCTCGACGCCAAGATCAACGAGATCTCGTGGGAGTACGCTCTCAACACGAACGTCGGCAGCACCAGTGACAGCGATTCATTCGCCGTCGTTCCGCCGATCTCGATTCAGGACGGCCTCACGACCTACGGCGACGTCGATCTGATCTACGATATCTCGCTGAACGACTTGCTGGTCTACCTGTCGAACGACTTCAACGGCTCGTGGAACGGCCTGTCGCTGGCGTACGACGTGCTCGACACGCCGAACGAAGGTTACGACTTCTCGGCGAACTACACCCTGACGGCCGCGAACATCTGCGGCGCGTCGCAATACTCGACGCTGACGTCGGTCGGCAGCCTTCCGTTCGATCCCTGCCTCGTCAGCGGTTCTCTCACCGTGAGCAAGGACGGGTACGGCGACGTCTCGGCGGTTCCGCTGCCCGCGGCGCTTCCGATGCTGCTCGCCGGTCTCGGCGGCCTTGGCGCCGTTGCCCGCCGGCGACTCGCGCCTGACACCAGTTTCTCCGGCGCCCGGGCACCCCGGGCGCCGGCTTCTGTCATCCGTGGCGCGGCGCGCCCGCCACGGCCACCGCGACGCGCGCAGTCGGGGCGGCGGTCGGCAGGCCGGCCGCCTTGCGCGGCCCGATGCAGCGGGTACATGTTCCGCATGCGAAGGTCGCAACCCTCCCGCGCGTGGCAGCGGATGCTCTCGGGGCGCAGGCTCGACCTGCTCGACCCGACGCCCATGGACATCGAGGTCGAGGACATCGCCCACGGCCTCGCCTTCGTGGCGCGCTGGAACGGGCAGACGCGGGGCGACTGGCCCTATTCGGTGGCCGAGCACTCGCTGCTGGTCGAGGAGATCTATGCCCGCCGCGCCCCGGGCGCGCCGGTGCGCTGGCGGCTGGCCGCGCTGCTGCACGACGCGCCGGAATACGTCATCGGCGACATGATCTCGCCGGTGAAGGACGCGGTCGGGCCCGCCTATGGCGAGCTCGACGCGCGGCTGGCGGCGGCGATCCACATCCGCTTCGGCCTGCCCGCGTCGCTGCCCGCCGCGGTGAAGCGGGCGATCAAGCGGGCCGACAAGCTCTCGGCATGGCTCGAGGCGACGCGGATCGCCGGCTTCACCGAGGCCGAGGCGACGCGGTTCTTCGGCCGGCCCGACCCGGCGTGCCTCGACCTCGAGCTGCACCTGCGCCCGCCGGCCGAGACCCGCACCGCCTACACCGCCCGCCTCGCCGAGCTTCTGGCGCAGGTTTGACCCGCCGCGGGCGCGCGCCGCCCCAGCGTGCCCGACCCGCCCCCAGCCGCACCGCCGGCGTCCGGGGCTGCGGCAGGGACCGCTTGTTACGAGGCCTGGCAGCGCCTACGGCCTGGGCACCCCCGCGACGCCCGCCACTTGCCGCGTCGATGACCCGCTGGCACCTTTCGCCCAAGGACCGGGGACGGGGCCGCCATTTCGCCACGATTTCTTCAAGAACGGCGCTGACCTCTGCATCGCGTCGATGTTCGTCGCCGCGGGCGACCCCCACGGCGGTGCTGCCCGCCGCCGCGGCGGCCACGGGCGCGGCCGCCCTCGTCCTCAGGCTCCGCCAGCGCCAGGGCCCCGATTGCGACCGCATCCAGGCCCGGATCCGCGCCCGGATCGAGGCGAGATAGGCCGCACTCGCCGCCTCGCCCGAGTTCGATCGCGCCTCGGACGTGATGGCCACCGCCGTCGCGGCCTGCCGCCTGCCGGTCGAGGAGTTCGCCCGCACCGCCTTCGACGCCGACGGATTCGCCGCCGCCGCCGAGCGCGCCATCATGGCGGCCCTGCCGTTCGAGGATCACGAGCGGCGCACGGGCCGCGAGGCGCTCGACATCGTCGCCGAGGCGGTGCGCGAGGGCCTCGCCGCCGGCAAGGCCTCGACCGAGTTCCGCGCCGCCCTGACCGACGAGGTCATCCTGCAGACCGCCCGCGAAATCGGCCTGCTGCGCGCCGACACCCGCACCGCCATCGACGAGGGCCGCGCCCGCGGCCGCGTGCTGGAGAAGGTAGCCCAAAAGCTCGACGACCTCGGGGCGCAGACCTGCAACACCCTGAACTTCATCGCGATGAAGTTCGGCGACGCCGACGACCGTTCCGACGCCGACCGCCGCGCCTTCCTCCTTCAAGAAGCCCTGGGACTACAGGCGCAGGGTCGCGCAAGTCGCGGCGCTGGACGAGGGGGCGGCTGTCAAACTCCGCTCGGAGGCCGAGGCAGCCGTCGCCGACCTCCGCCTCGAGGATGCCAAGCGCATCCTTCACGATGCGAAGGCGATCCAGGACGAGGTAACGCTGGCGAAGTTCGAAAAGCGCGCCGCAGTGATCGAGGCCGAGGCCGAGATCGCCCTTCTGGAAGGCGACGCGGACGCAGCATTCCGCCACTACGAGGAAGCCGCCGCTGCAATGGCCCCGCTGGATCGCATCGCGGCCGTGGATCGCCGCGGGAGAAATCTTCGGACCCCCCAAACACGGCTTGCGCTACGGTGGGACGGGTCTTGTTCGCGCGATCGAGATCGGGCGGCCGAGCTCGGCAATCAGACCACCCGCTTCGGCGGCGAGGACGGCGCGCGCCTGCTCGCCGAGGCGGGGGCGGCCTATCGCGCCGCCCTCCTCGTCGACACCGAGACCGACCATCCGGTGGATGGGGCGAAAGCCCGGAACAATCTCGGCGCCGCGCTCGGGGCGCAGGGCAGCCGCACCGGCGGCGAGGACGGCCTATTGCGTCGCTCTCCGAGGCTAGACCGAGGTCGAGCATCCGGTGGACTGGGCGGTGGCGATGATGAACCTCGGGCTGGCGCACGAGGCGGTGGCGGAGAACGAGACTTGTGCCGACGCGCGGGCGGAGCTGACGCGGGCGGCGGAGGCGGCGCTGCGGGTGTTCGACGCCGAGCACATGCGGTTCGGTTTCGACGAGGCGACGCGGGTGCTCGAACGGGTGCGGAACAGGCTGTCCGCGCCGGACTGAACGGGTGCGCCTGGCGTGCCCGGCCCTTTTCGGGCCGGAGCAGGAAGGCCCCCGGCTCCGCGTCAGCGCGGGGAGCGCTTGGCGAGGATGCGCTGCAGCGTGCGGCGGTGCATGTTGAGCCGCCGCGCGGTCTCGGAGACGTTGCGGTCGCAGAGCTCGTAGACGCGCTGGATGTGCTCCCACCGCACCCGGTCGGCCGACATCGGGTTCTCGGGCGGCGGCGGCAGTCGTCGCCCTCGGCGGCAGCAGCGCGGCGGTGATGTCGTTGGCGTCGGCGGGCTTGGACAGGTAGTCGGTCGC
The DNA here is from genome assembly GCA_963773475.1 of uncultured Alphaproteobacteria bacterium. Lineage (GTDB taxonomy): Bacteria > Pseudomonadota > Alphaproteobacteria > Rhodobacterales > Rhodobacteraceae > Roseitranquillus. The sequence goes on from CAVZBD010000010.1 coordinate 121,017, forward strand.
GCCGATCTTGACCGCGGCGACCGCCGTGGCGATGGCGCCGTAGCCGGTCAGCACCACGACCGGCTGTCGGGCCGCCGCTCGCGCAGCACCTCGACCACGTCGAGCCCGTTGCCGTCGTCCAGCCGCAGGTCGACCACCGCGTAGGCCGGCGGGCCGCGCCGTGGCGATGGCGCGTCCGGCGGCGACGGTGTCGGCGGTCTCGACCTCGAAGCCGCGCTTTTCCATCGCCCGGGCGAGCCGCTTGAGGAACGGCTCGTCGTCGTCGACCAGCAGCAGCGAGTGGTCGTGCCCGATCGTCGGTCTCGGGTCCGCGCTGCGTCATGTCCATGCGCCGTGCTCTCGCTTGTGGCAGGAGCGTAGGTCACTGCCCGGGCGCGGTCAATTCACGCTGCGATCACGCCCTGTCGATGAAGCAGGCGATCCGGTCGGCCATCTCCTCGGGCGGCGACGTCGCGGCGGAAGAACTCGACGAAGCCGTGGTCGGGCAGCACCAGGTAGGTGAAGGTCGAGTGGTCGACGAGGTAGTACGTCGTCGGATCGCCGCGTCCTGCTTGCGGTAATAGGTGCGGTAGGCCTGCGCTGGCCGCCTTGACCTGTTCGGGCGCTGCCGGTCAGGCCGATCATCCGCGGATGCAGGTAGTCGGTGAAGTCGGCGACCACCTCGGGCGTGTCGCGCTCGGGGTCGACCGAGATGAAGACCGGCTGCACGTCATAGCCCCGCTCGTCGAGGAGGTCGACGGCCTCGGCGTTGCGCGCGGCGTCGATCGGGCAGACGTCGGGGCAGAAGGTGTAGCCGAAATAGATCAGCGTCGGCTCGGTGATGACATCGGCGTCGGTCACCGTCTCGCCGGTTTCCGACGACCAGCGTGAACGGCCCGCCGATGGCGCCGGTGCCGCCGGCGACCACGGCCTGGCGGCAGTCGGCGAACGGATCGTCGGGCCGGACGACGCGCGTCCACACCAGCGGCGCCGCGACAAGCGCGACGATGACAAGCGACCGCCGCCCGCGCGTAGAGCTTCGTCATGCGTCTCCTCCCACACAGGCTGCCTCCCGGTGTTCCGCAGCTTCGGCCGGACTGACAACGGGGTGAAGCGTCGCAGCGCCGAAAGCCCGCACGCCGTGACGCGATCCGACCGCACAGCCCTGTTCGACGCCTACCGGCGCACAAACTGGGTGCGGCTGAGGACGCTGATGGTGCTGCGCTGGATCGCGATCGCCGGTCAGCTCACCGCGATCATCGTCGCGCGCCAGGCTCTTCAGCCTCGAGCTGGACCTGGCGCTGTGCTTCCTGGTCGTCGGCGCCGCCGTCGCCGCGAACCTGATCGGCGATGTTCTCTGCCCCGAGAACAAGCGCCTGACCGAGCGCGAGGGCGCGGTGATGCTGCTCTTCGACATCGTCGCAGCTCTCGGTCGCTGCTGTACTGACCGGGGGGCTCAACAACCCCTTCGCGCTGCTGATCCTGGTGCCGGTGACGATCTCGGCGACGGCGCTCGCGCTGCGAGCACGACGGTCGCCCTGGGGGTGGTGTCGATCCTGCTGATCACCTTCGTGACGCTGTGGCACGTGCCGCTGCGCACGCGCGAGGGCTACATCATGCGAGCTGCCGCGCGACTTCGTCTTCGGCTTCTGGCTGGCGATCGTGATCGGCATGGTGTTCCTGTCGGCCTTCGCCCAGCGCGTCACGTCCGAGATCCACGCCATGTCCGACGCGCTGGTGGCCACCCAGATGGCGCTGGCGCGCGAGCAGAAGCTGACCGACCTGGGCGGCGTCGTCGCGGCCGCGGCGCACGAGCTGGGCACGCCGCTGGCCACCATCAAGCTGGTCAGCGCCGAGACTGGTCGAGGAGCTGGAGGACCGCCGAGCTAGCGCGAGGACGCGCAGCTGATCCGCGACCAGGCCGACCGCTGCCGCGACATCCTCCGGTCGATGGGCCGCGCCGGGAAGGAGGACCTGCACCTGCGCCGCGCGCCGCTCGACCGCGGTGGTGCGCGAGGCGGCCGAGCCGCACGCCCAGCGCGGCAAGCGAATCGTCTATGACGGCTCGGCCAGCGCCGGCGACAGCCGCCAGCCGGTGGTCGAGCGGCGCCCCGAGATGATCCACGGGCTGCGCAACCTGGTGCAGAACGCGGTCGACTTCGCCGCCACGACCGTCTGGATCGACTCGAGCTGGACCGACGACCGGATCACGGTGCGAATCGCCGACGACGGCCCCGGCTTTCCGCCCTCGGTCCTGACCCGGATCGGCGACCCGTTCGTGCGCCGCCGCCGCGGCGAGACCGATCGCGGCGCCCGCCCGGAATACGAGGGCATGGGGCTGGGCCTCTTCATCGCCAAGACGCTGCTCGAGCGGACCGGCGCCGAGCTGGGGTTCACCAACGGCTCGGCGCCGGGCGAGCCGGGCGGGCCGGGCCGCGGCCGGACCGGCGCCATCGTCACCGCGGCGTGGCCGCGCATGGCGATCAGCCCGGTCGCGCCTGGCGTGCGCGAAGTTCTTGGTGAAAACCTTCCGATTGAGGCATAGAACTGTCTGACGAGGGGGCGCGTTCAACCTCCGGCTGATGCGAGGAGGCGCGTCATGACGAGAGACTGGCTGCTGTCCGGCGACGCCGCGAGCGGCGCGCTCCAATGGGGTGCGCTGATCGGGGTGTCGTTCGTCACGGCGCTGGCGGCATTGTGGCTGATGGCGCGGCTGGGGGCCCGGGCCGACCGCCGCGGGGCGCTGGCCGGCGATGCCGAGGGCGACGCCGCCATCGCCTTTCTGTTCGACAACGAGGCGCTGGTCGACGCGACGCCGCAGGCGCGCCGGCTGCTGGCCGCCGCGCCCGCGGGCGGCAGCGAGTGGACGCGGCTGATGATGCTGCTCCTGCCCCGCTTCCCCGAAGTCGAGACCCGGATCGGCAACCTCGATACCGAGGAGCGCATCACCTTCACCGCGCTCGACGAGCGCGCGCGGCTGATCGCCGAGTGGCGCAGCGGCCTGATCCGCCTGACCATGGAAGACACCGAGCTGCGCGAGACGCCGACGCAGATCGAGGCGCAGGGCCTGCGCGCGATGGAGCAGGAGATCGACACCCTGCGCGCCGTCACCGACCAGACGCCGTGCCTGGTGTGGCGCCAGACCCGCCGCGGCCAGATCACCTGGGCCAACCGCGTCTACGTGGACGTGGCGCGGCGGGTGCGCCCCGAGCGCGACGGGCCGGCCTGGCCGCCGCCGACGCTGTTCGAGCCGTCCGACCTGATGACCATCGTCGACGGCGAGGGCACGCGCCGGCTGTCGCTGGCCGAACCGGGCGCGCCGGCCGACAAGCAGATCTGGTTCGACCTGGCCAGCCACCCGCTGGGCGAGGAGGTGCTGTTCGTGGCGCAGGACGTGAACGCCATCGTCCATGCCGAGGGACAGCTGCGCGACTTCATGAACACGCTGACCAAGACCTTCGCGCACCTGACGATCGGGCTGGCGATCTTCGACCGGTCGCGGCACCTGGCGCTGTTCAACCCGGCGCTGACCGACCTGACGCAGCTGCCGATCGACTTCCTGGCCAGCCGGCCGACGCTCTTCGGGTTCCTCGACCGGCTGCGCGAGAAGAAGATGATTCCCGAGCCGAAGGACTACAAGGGCTGGCGCAAGAAGCTGATCGAGCTCGAGGCCGCCGCCGCCGAGGGCTCGTACATGGAGACCTGGAGCCTGCCGTCGGGCCAGACCTACCGCGTCACCGGGCGGCCGCACCCCGACGGCGCGGTGGCGCTGCTGTTCGAGAACATCTCGGCCGAGATCTCGCTGACGCGGCGCTTCCGCTCCGAGCTCGAGATGGGCCAGGCGGTGATCGACAGCCTGGACGAGGCCATCGCGGTGTTCGCCTCGGACGGGGTGCTGACCATGTCCAACAAGGCCTACGAGGCGCTGTGGGGCGACGACCCCGGCACCTCGATCCGCGACATCAGCGTCGCCGACGCCACCCGCACCTGGACCGCGCGCTGCTCGCCCACGCCGATCTGGGGCGACATCCGCGACTTCGCCGCCCGCCCCAAGGAGCGGGTCGAGTGGTTCGGCGAGGTGCGCATGAACGACGGCCGCGGCCTGATCTGCCGCGTCTGCCCGCTGGGCGGCGGCGCCACCCTGGTGGGCTTCAGCTTCGCCGCCGCCACGTCGCTGGCGGCCGGGGCGGACAGGGCCGACGAGGCGGTCGAGATCGAGGACCCGGACGACGCGCCGCCCGCCTGCGCGCCCGCGGCTGAGGCGCGCCCCGCGGGGCGGCTTGCGGGCCGCGCGGGCGCGGGTAGAATCGCGGCGATGCCCAGCCCTCTCCTTCGCCTCGACCTGCCCTCTCCCCGGGCTACCGCCGACTTCGCCGCCGCGCTGGCGCCAGGGCTGGCGGCAGGCGACGTGATCCTGCTGGAAGGGCCGATCGGCGCCGGCAAGACGCATTTCGCGCGCGCCCTGATCCAGGCGCGGCTGGTCGCCGCGGGCCGGGCCGAGGACGTCCCCTCGCCCACGTTCACGCTGGTGCAGGTCTACGACGACGGCGTCGCTGGAGATCTGGCACGCCGACCTCTACCGCCTCGGCGACGCATCCGAGGTGGTCGAGCTGGGCCTCGACGAGGCGTTCGAGACGGCGCTCTGCCTGGTCGAATGGCCCGACCGGCTGGGCCCGCTGACCCCGCCCGACGCGCTGACGCTGCGCTTCGAGACCGTGGGCGAGAGCGTCCGGCGGCTGGTGGCCGAGGGGCCGGCGCGCTGGGCGACGCAGCCTGGCCGACGCCGCGGACCGGGTGCGGGCCGATGTTTGAGGGCGTCGCGGCCCCACGCCTCTTCGCGCTGCCGCCGGGGGCGGATTTCGCCGCGCGCTTCGTCGCGGGGCTGATGCGGCGCGCCGCGGGGATGCCGCCCGAGGCGCTGGCGCGGGTGCAGATCTACGTCAATGCCGGCCGGATGCTGCGCCAGCTGCGCGCTGCGTTCGACGCGCAGGGCCCGCTGCTGCTGCCACGGCTGCGGCTGGTGACCGACCTGGGCGCCGACACCCCGCTGCCCGGGCTGCCGCCGCCGGTCTCGGCGCTGCGCCGGCGGCTCGAACTGGCGCGGCTGGTGGCCGGGCTGCTCGAGCGTCGAACCCGACGCTGGCGCCGCGCGCCGCGGTCTTCGACCTGGCCGACAGCCTGGCGCGGCTGATCGACGAGATGCAGGGCGAGGGCGTGCCCGCGGCGGCGCTGCGCCGGCTCGACGTGGGCGGCCATTCCGCCCATTGGGAGCGGAGCCTGAAGTTCCTCGACATCGTCACCGGGTACGTCGGCCACCGCCCAGGGCACGCCCGACGCCGCCTCGCGCCAGCGGGCGGCGGCGATGGCGCTGGCGGAGAGCTGGCGGCAGGCGCCGCCGCAGCACCCGGTGCTCGTGGCGGGCTCGACCGGCTCGCGCGGGGCGACGCTGGCGCTGATGCAGGCGGTGGCGCGCGCTGCCGCAGGGGGCGGTGGTGCTGCCCGGCTTCGACTTCGACCTGCCGGCGGCGGTGTGGGACGCGGCTGGACGACCCGATGACGGGCGAGGACCATCCGCAGTTCCGCTTCGCCCGCGTCTGCTGCCGCGCCTGGGCGCGGCGCCCGCCGACGTGCGTCGCCGTGGACGCGGCCGGCGCGCCCGATGCGGCGCGCAGCCGCCTGGTCTCGCTGGCGCTGCGCCCGGCGCCGGTGACGCGACCAGTGGCTGCGCGAGGGGCCGGCGCTGGGCGACCTGCGCGCGGCCACGACGGGCCTGTCGCTGATCGAGGCGCCCTCGCCCGCGGCCGAGGCGCTGGCGATCGCGCTGCGGCTGCGCCAGGCGGTCGAGGACGGGCAGCGCGCGGCGCTGATCTCGCCCGACCGGATGCTGACGCGGCGGGTCGCGGCCGCGCTGGACCGCTGGGGGATCATGCCCGACGACAGCGCCGGGCGGCCGCTGGCGCTGTCGGCGCCGGGGCGGCTGCTGCGGCACGTGGCCGACGCTGCTGGCGCGGCGGCTGACCACGGCGACGCTGCTGACCGTGCTCAAGCATCCGCTGGTGCGCATGCGGCGCGGAGCGCGGGCCGCACCTGCCTGGACACCCGCCGGCTGGAGCTGCGACCTGCGCCGGAGGGGCCCGGCCTTTCCCGACGCGCGCGACCTGGCCGCCTGGGCCGGCGACGGACGAGGGCCGGCGCGCCTGGGCTGGCCCGCCTCGCGCCGCTGGCCGAGCCGCCGGGCGCGTCGCCGCTGCCGCTGCCCCGGCTCGTCGCGCGCCACCTGGCGCTGGCCGAGGCGCTGGCTGCGGCCGGGGCGGACGGCACGAGCGCGCTGTGGGACGAGGAGGCGGGCGCGGCGGCCCGCGGCCGTGATCGCAGGAGCTGCTGCGCGAGGCCGAACATGGCGGCGCGATGCGCCCGCGCGACTATGCGGCGCTGTTCGAGGCCTCCTGGCGCGCGAGCGAGGTGCGCAGCCCGCACCGGCTCGCACCCCGACGTGATGATCTGGGGCACGCTCGAGGCGCGGGTGCAGGGCGCCGACCTGGTCGATCCTCGGCGGGCTGAACGAAGGCATCTGGCCCGACGCCCCGGCGCCCGACCCCTGGCTGAACCGGCAGATGCGCCACGCGCTGGGGCTGCTTGCTGCCCGAGCGGCGGATCGGCCTGTCGGCGCACGACTTCCAGCAGGCGGCCTGCGCGCCCGAGGTGGTGCTGAGCCGGGCCGGTGCGCGACGCCGAGGCCGAGACGGTGCCGTCGCGCTGGCTGAACCGGCTGACCAACCTGCTCGAGCGGGCTGCCCGACCAGCACGGGCCCGAGGCGCTGGCCGCGATGCGCCGGCGCGGCGCGGTCTGGGTCGGCCACGCCGGGCGGCTGGACGACGGCCGCCCCCGTGCCGCCGGCCCCGCGCCCGGCCCCGCGCCCGCCGCGTCGCCGCGCGCCCGACCAGCTTTCGGTGACCGAGATCGCAGACGCTGATCCGCGACCCCTATGCGATCTACGCGCGGCAGGATCCTGCGGCTGCGCGCGCTCGACCCGCTGCTGCCCGAGCCCGACGCGCCGCTGCGCGGGACGGTGCTGCACGCGATCTTCGAGCGCTTCGTGCGCGAGGGGCTGGACGCGCGCCGATCGACGCCGCCCGCGCAGCGCCTGATGGCATCGCCGACGGTGCTGGCGGCCGAGGTGCCCGTGGCCGGCGGCGCGGCGGCTCTGGCGGGCGCGGCTCGACCGGGTGGCCGACTGGTTCCTGGCGACCGAGCGCGAGCGGCAGGCCGCGGGCCACCCCGCCGCTGCTGGAGGAGAGCGGGCGGCTGGCCTGTCCCCGGCGCTGGGCTTCACCCTGACCGGCAAGGCCGACCGGATCGACCGGCTGGCGGACGGGCGGCTGCGCCGATCTTCGACTACAAGACCGGCACGCCGCCCACGCGACAAGGCAGGTGCGCGCCTTCGACAAGCAGCTGCTGCTCGAGGCGGTGATGGCCGAGGCGGGCGCGTTTCCCGGCGGCTCGCGCCGGCGCCGGTGCGCGAGGTCGCCTATATCGGCCTCGGCGCGCGCCCGACGGTGCACGAGCCCGCGCTGGGCGAGGGCGAGCCACCGCTCGACATCGCCGCGATGCTGGACGAGTTCCGCAGCTGATCGGCGCGCTACGACGAGCGCCGAGCGCGGCTACACCGCGCGCCGGGCGATGGCGCGAGATGCGGTTTCACGGCGACTACGACCACCTCGCCCGGTTCGGCGAATGGGACGACAGCGACCGCGCCGACGCCCGAGGACGTCGGATGAACGCGCACGACGCGACCACGCGCGCCAGATCGAGGCGGCCGATCCCGCGGCGCTCGACCTGGCTTTCGGCCAATGCCGGGTCGGGCAAGACGCGGGTGCTGACCGACCGGGTGGCGCGGCTGCTGCTGGACGGGGTCGCCGCCGCAGAACATCCTGTGCCTGACCTACACCAAGGCCGCGGCGAGCGAGATGCAGAACCGCCTGTTCGCGCGGCTGGGCGCCTGGGCGATGGCGCCCGACGACGCGCTGCTGGCCGACCTGGCCGAGCTCGGCGTGGAGCGGACGCCGGACGCCGACGAGCTGGCCCAGGCGCCGCACGCCTCTTCGCGCGGGCGATCGAGACGCCGGGCGGGCTGAAGATCCAGACGATCCACTCGTTCTGCGCGGCGCTGCTGCGGCGCTTCCCGCTGGAGGCCGGGGTGTCGCCGCAGCTTCGCCGAGATGGACGACACGCGCCGCCGCGCCTGCTGCGCGACGAGGTGGTCGAGGCGATGGCCGACGGGCCGCGACGCGGGCACTGTCGACGCGCTGGCCCGGCACCTGACGCGGCGAGAGCTTCGGCGCGCTGACGGCCGAGATCGCGCGCCACCGCGACCGCTTTGCGCCGCGCCGCTGGACCGGGCCGGGGCGCTCGCGCTCTTCGGCCTGCCGCCGGGGCTGACGGCCGACGCGCTGCCGGCGCCATGGTCGTTCCTCGACGCGGTGCGGCCTGCTCGCAGCGGGTGGCCGAGGCCTGCGCGCGCGGCTCGCCCACCGACGTGAAGGCGCGCGAGCGGCTGCGCGCGCTCGACCTCGACGCGCTGGGCGCCGACGGCGATCTGCCGGTGCTCGAGGGCCTGCTGCTCAACGGCGAGAAGACGAAGACGGCCGAGCCCTTCGCCGCCAAGACGCGGCAAGTTCCCCACCAAGGCGACGCGCGCGGCGCTGGGCGACGGCTGCCGAGCGGCTCGACGAGCTGATGGAGCGCGGTGGCCGAGGCGCGGCGGCCTGCGCGCCTGGCGCTGGCCTGCGCCGAGCAGACGGCGGCGCTGCACGCCTTCGCGCGGCCGTTCCTGGCCGCCTATGCCGACGCCAAGGAGGCGCGCGGCTGGCTGGACTTCGACGACCTGATCCTGAGCGCGCGCGACCTGCTGACCGACGCCGCGGTGGCGCACTGGGTGCTGTTCCGGCTGGACGGCGGGATCGACCACATCCTGGTCGACGAGGCGCAGGACACCAGCCCCGACGCAATGGGAGGTGATCGAGCGTCTGGCGGCCGGAGTTCGCGGCCGGGCGCGGCGCCCGCGGCGACGTCAGCCGCACGATCTTCGTCGTCGGCGACAAGAAGCAGTCGATCTACTCGTTCCAGGGCGCCGACCCCGAGGCGTTCGACCGGATGCACGCCCATTTCAGCGACAGGATGTCGGGCGGCGAGGGCCTGCAACGCGCATGGCGCTCGAGTATTCCTTCCGCTCGTCGCCGGCGATCCTGACGGCGGTCGACGCCACCTTCGCGGGCACGGAGGACGTGGGCCTGGGGCCGGTCAGCCACCGCGCCGTTCCACGCCGAGCGTGCCGGGCCGCGTCGACCTCTGGCCCGTGGTCCCCGACCCCGAGAAGGAGGACGAGGGCGCCTGGTACGACCCGGTCGACCAGCCCGCCCCCAACGCCGCCCACGTGGTGCTGGCGAAGGCGATCGCGGGCGAGATCGCGGCGGCTGATCGCGGCGGGCGAGACGATCCCCGACCGCGCGACGGCCGCCGCGCCGATGACCGCGGGCGACGTGCTGATCCTCGTGCAGCGGCGCAGCCCGCTCTTTCACGAGATCATCCGCGCCTGCAAGGCCGAGGGGCTCGACGTCGCGGGCGCCGACCGGCTGCGCCTGACGGCCGAGCTGGCGGTGCGCGACCTCGTCGGCGCTGCTGTCGCTTCCTGGCCCTGCCCGAGGACGACCTGTCGCTGGCCGCCGCGCTGCGCTCGCCGCTCTTCGGCTGGACCGAGGGGCAGCTTTACGACCTCGCCGCGGGCCGCGACGGCTTCCTGTGGGAGGCGCTGCGCGCCGCGGCGGCGAGTCCCGAGACCGTCAGCGGTGCTGCGACGACCTGCGCGGCGCAGGCCGACTTCCTGCGCCCCTACGACCTGATCGAGCGGATCCTGATCCGCCACGGCGGCCGCGAGCGGCTGGTCGCCCGGCTCGGCGCCGAGGCCGAGGACGGCGATCGACGAGCTGCTGCAACCAGGCGCTGGCCTACGAGCGGCTGCAGGTGCCGAGCCTGACCGGCTTTCTCGCCTGGCTGGAGGCGCGAGGATGTCGAGGTCAAGCGCCAGGCGGACGGCGCCGGCGAAAGGATCCGGGTGATGACGGTGCATGGCGCCAAGGGGCTCGAGGCGCCGGTGGTGATCCTGCCCGACACGCTGGCCGCCCCGCCCCGGATGCGCGACGAGGTGCTGCTGGCCGAGGGCGGGGTGCCGCTGCTGGAAGGTGGCGCGCGCCGAGGAGGCGCCGCCGCTGGACGCCGCCCGCGCGCGCAAGGCCGAGGCCGACGCGCGCGAGCGGATGCGCCTGCTCTACGTCGCGATGACCCGGGCCGAGACCTGGCTGATCGTCTGCGGCGCCGGCACCTGGAAGGAGGGCGACGGCAGCTGGTACGACAACAGTCCGCGCGGGCCTGCTGGCCGACGAGGCCGAGGCGCAGGCGCTGCCCACCGGCGAGGGGCTGCGCCTGGCGCACGGCGACCTGGGGCGCCGGCGGCGCTGGCCGCCACGCCCGCGCCGCGGCGCCCGCGGCCGGGCCGCCGCCGCCCGACCGTCCGGCGCCGGCGCCGCCCGCGCAGCCGGGGCCCGTCTCGCCCTCGGACCTGGGCGGCGCCAAGGCGCTGCCGGGCGAGGGGCTGGACGAGGCGCAGGCGCTGCGCCGCGGCCGCCAGATCCACCGCCTGCTGGAGCATCTGCCGCTGCACCCGCGCGACGGCTGGGCCGAGATCGCGCCCGCGCTGCTGGCCGAGGGGGCCGACGCGGCAGGCCCGGCCGAGGCCGCCGCGCTGCTGGCCGAGGCGCACCGGGTCCTGGACGCGCCCGCCCTCGCGCCGCTCTTCGCCGCCGAGGCGCTGGCCGAGGTCGAGCTGACGGCCGACGCTGCCCGACGGCCGGCGGATGCACGGCATCGTCGACCGGCTGATGGTGCAGCCGGACCTGGTGCGGTGCATCGACTTCAAGACCAACGCGCAGGTTCCCGACACGCCCGGCGACGTGCCCGACGGCATCCTGCGCCAGATGGGCGCCTATGCCCACGCGCTGGGCCTGATCTACCCCGGCCGGCGGATCGAGACGGCGATCCTGTGGACCGCGACGCCGGCGCTGATGTCGCTGCCCGCGACGCTGGTGGCCGACGCGCTGGCGGCGGCGCGTCCTTGACGCTGCCGGGGCGCGTCCATAGCTTCGCTGTCCGAACGGATCTTCCTAGGAGAGCTGCCATGGCCACCGTCCCCGTCACCGATGCCACCTTCGACCAGGAAGTGCGCCAGTCCGACATCCCCGTCGTCGTCGACTTCTGGGCCGAGTGGTGCGGCCCCTGCCAGCCAGATCGGCCCCGCGCTCGAGGAGCTGTCCGAGCAGTATGCCGGCAAGGTCAAGATCGTGAAGGTCAACGTCGACGAGAACCCGTCGTCGCCGGCGCAGCTCGGCGTGCGCGGCATCCCGGCGCTGTTCATGTTCAAGGACGGCCAGGTCGTGTCGAACAAGGTCGGCGCCGCGCCCAAGGCCGCGCTCGAGAGCTGGATCAAGGACGCGATCTGACCCCTCGCGGTCATCATGCGAACGGGGCGCCTTCGGGCGCCCCTTTTCGTTCCGCCCCCGCCGTTGCTCCCGCCGCGCGCCGCGTCTATCGAAGGCCCGCCCGGACCGGGCAGGCGCGGAGGGTGTGGCAGTGCGTATCGAGAAGGTCGAGACCGGGGTCGAGGACGGGCGTCAGCGCATCATCTCCGCGCTCGCGTCCCATGCCGAGGCGGCGGGGCACCCGTTCAGCCCCGAGCAGATCCTGATCGAGGCGTGGGAGGGCGACGACTGGCTCGGCGGCCTCGCGGCGCGCTGGAGCACCACCTGGGTCGTTCGTGGAACTGCTGGCCGTGGCCGACGGCGCCCGCCATGGCGGCGTCGGGCGGGCGCTCATGTCCGAGCTCGAGGCCGAGGCGGTGCGCCGCGCCATGACCGGCATCTGGCTCGACACCTATACGTTCCAGGCGCCGGACTTCTACCGGCGGATGGGGTTCGCCGAGTTCGGGCGCATCGACGACTATCCCCGCGGCGAAAGCCGCATCTTCTTTTCCAAGCGCCTCGCGCCCGCCTGACCGGGTCGGGCCGCCTACTTCTTCCCCGCGTTGCCCATCTGCAGGAACGATCTGCTGCATCTGCTCGAAGGCCTGCATGCTGGCCGGCAGCCACATCTTCATCGCCTCCTCCGGGCTCATGGCGCGGCTGGCCGCCAGCAGCTTTTCCTGCATCTCGGCCATCAGGGCCTCCTGCATCGGCTTGACGTCGGGCAGCCCGAGGAAGGTCCGCGCCTCCTCGGGGGTGCAGTCGATATCGATGTTGACCTTCATGGTGCATCTCCTCGTCCAGAGCCCGAGCCTCGCCCCTGACGCGGCGGCGCGCAAGCCGCCGCGGTTGCCGGCCGGCACTTGGCGTCGCATATGGGCCCGGAAACGAGGAGGCGCGAGATGAGCGAATTTCCCGGCTGGCACGGCACCACGATCATCGGCGGTGCGCAAGGGCGGCGAGGTGGTGGTCGCGGGCGACGGGCAGGTCAGCCTGGGCCAGACCGTCATCAAGGGCACCGCGCGCAAGGTCCGCCGCCTGTCGCCCGGCGGGCACGAGGTGGTCGCGGGCTTCGCCGGCTCGACCGCCGACGCCTTCGCGCTGCTGGAACGGCTCGAGACCAAGCTCGAGGCCACGCCGGGCCAGCTCCAGCGCGCCTGCGTCGAACTGGCCAAGGACTGGCGTACCGACAAGTACCTGCAGAAGCTCGAGGCGATGCTGATCGTCTCCGACGGCGCGGAGCTCTACGTGGTCACCGGCGCGGGCGACGTGCTGGAGCCCGAACACGACGTGACCGCCATCGGCTCGGGCGGCAACTACGCGCTCGCCGCCGCCCGCGCGCTGATGGACAGCGACATGTCGGCCGAGGAGATCGCCCGCCGCGCCATGGCGATCGCCGCCGACATCTGCGTCTACACCAACGGCAACCTGACGGTGGAGAGGATCGCGCGGTGAGCCCATGGGCCTACCTGGTGATGGCGGGCGGTTTCGAGATCGCCTTCGCCGCCGCGCTCAGCGCCTCGGACGGGCTGACCCGGCCCGGGGCCGACCGCGCTCTTCCTGCGTGTTCAACCTGGCCAGCATGTGGCTGCTCAGCCGCTCGCTGACCGAGATCCCGCTCGGCACGGCCTATGCGGTCTGGGTCGGCATCGGCGCGCTGGGCGCCGCCGTTCTCGGCATCCTGGCCGAGGGCGACCCGGCGACGCTGCCGCGTCTTTTCTTCCTGTCCCTGCTGATCGTCACGATCGCAGGGCTGAAACTCGTCTCGAACTAGGAGGTCGCCCCCATGACCGACCTGACCCCGCGCGAGATCGTCTCCGAGCTCGACCGCTTCATCATCGGCCAGAAGGACGCCAAGCGCGCCGTCGCCGTGGCGCTGCGCAACCGCTGGCGGCGCAAGCAGCCTCGACCCCGAGCTGCGCGACGAGGTCTATCCCAAGAACATCCTGATGATCGGCCCCACCGGCGTCGGCAAGACCGAGATCAGCCGCCGCCTGGCCAAGCTGGCCCGCGCGCCCTTCCTCAAGGTCGAGGCGACCAAGTTCACCGAGGTGGGCTATGTCGGCCGCGACGTGGAGCAGATCGTGCGCGACCTGGTCGAGCAGTCGATCACCAAGACGCGCGAGCACATGCGCGAGGAGGTCAAGGCCAGCGCCCAGAAGGACGCCGAGGAGCGGGTGATCGCGGCCATCGCCGGCGAGGACGCCCGCGAGCCAGACCCGCGAGATGTTCCGCGACAAGCTCAAGCGCGGGCGAGCTCGACGACACGGTGATCGAGCTCGACGTGGCCGACACCTCGACGCCGTTCCCGCATGATGGAGATGCCGGGCCGGCCGGCGCGATGCAGGGCGATGAACCTGGGCGACATCTTCGGCAAGGCCTTCGGGGGCCGCACGGTGCGCAAGCGGATGACGGTGGCCGAAAGCTACGACATCCTGATCGGCGAGGAGGCCGACAAGCTGCTGGACGACGAGACGGTGCACAAGGCCGCCCTGGAGGCGGTGCAGGAGAACGGCATCGTCTTCCTCGACGAGATCGACAAGGTCTGCGCCCGGTCCGACGCGCGCGGCGGCGACGTCAGCCGCGAGGGCGTGCAGCGCGACCTGCTGCCGCTGATCGAGGGCACGACCGTCTCGACCAAGCACGGCCCGGTCAAGACCGACCACATCCTCTTCATCGCCTCGGGCGCGTTCCACATCGCCAAGCCCTCGGACCTGCTGCCCGAACTGCAGGGCCGGCTGCCGATCCGGGTGGAGCTGCGGCGCGCTGACCGAGGAGGATTTCGTCCGCATCCTGACCGAGACGGACAACGCGCTGACCCGGCAGTACACCGCGCTGATGGGGACCGAGGACGTCGCCGTCACCTTCACCGAGGACGGCATCGCGGCGCTGGCGCGGATCGCGGCCGAGGTGAACCGCAGCGTCGAGAACATCGGCGCGCGCCGGCTCTACACCGTGATGGAGCGGGTCTTCGAGGAGCTGTCCTTCACCGCGCCCGACCGCGAGGGCGACGCGGTGACCGTGGACGCCGACTTCGTCGAGACGCAACCTGGGCGAGCTGACCCGGTCGACGCCGACCTCAGCCGCTACGTGCTCTGAGCGCGGCGGCCGGCCGGGTCGCGGTCGGCCGCCTCGACCTCGACCTCGCACCAGGTGCCGCCCGACTTGTCCCAGCGGGCGCTGTGGGCGCGGGTGAAGGCGGTCTCGCCCACGGGCGCCACGTAGCGGTCGATGGTGACGGCGCGGCCCTCGATCGTCAGCAGGTTGAAGTCGTTGGGCTCGTCGCGGTGCCGGGTCGAAAGGCCGGTGCCCGCCTGCACCAGCAGCACGCCCGACGCGTCGGCGAAGGGCTCGGCGCGCCAGGTGTGCAGGTGCCCCGACAGCACGATGTCGGCGCCGCACTCGCCCAGCGTGGCCAGGGCGTCGGTCGCGCCGCGCATCAGCCGCTTCTCGACCTCGGGCAGATGCTCGAGCGGGTGGTGCAGCATCGCGATGTGCATCCGCCGCGCCTTGTGCCGCCTCGAACGCGCCGCAGACCCGCGCCACCGTGTGCCGCGCGATCCGGCCGCGCTGCCACGACCAGTGGTTGACGGTGTTGACGCCCACGAGCGCGATCTCGTCGTCGTCCCAGCTCGGCTCGAGCGCGCGGTGGATGTAGCGGCGATAGCGGCGCCAGGGCCGCACCAGCCGCACGAAGAGGTTGTCGAGCGGCGTGTCGTGGTTGCCCGGCACCGACAGCGTCGGCGGCTCGAGCCGGTCGAGAAAGGCGCGCGCGTCCTCGAACTGCGTGTGGCGCGCGCGCTGTGTGAAGTCGCCCGAGATCGCCACCAGGTCGGGCGCCAGCGTGTTGATCGTCGCCACCAGCGGGTCGAGCAGCTCGGGCCGGTCGCGCCCGAAATGCAGGTCCGAGATATGCAGGATCCGGCGCATCAGGCCGCCTCGCGCGGGACCACGACCCGCAGCGCCCCCTTGCGGATGCGGAAATGCAGCGGCGTCGACAGGCGCTCGCGCTCGCCGTCGCGCGCGACCAGCCGGTGGTGGCGCCGGGTGGCCACCACGATGTCGTCACCGCAGAAGAGCTCGAAGTCGCGGCCAAGCTTCATGCCGCCCCAGGCCAGCCGCAACGTGTAGAGCAGAAGCCGCCACCGGCTGCTGTCGGGGGCCAGGAACAGCGCGAAATGGCCGTCGCGCACGCAGTCGGCCCCGTCGAGCCCGAAGAGGCGCAGCTGGTAGTCCGAGCGCGCCACGAAGACCAGCGGCGTGCGCGCCCGCACCGCGACCCCGTCGATCGTCGCGGAGAGCGAGATCGAGCGGTGGAACTGCACGAACGTCTTGAGCACCGACCAGTGCGCCGCCAGCCGCGACCGGCCCCAGCGGCGATAGGTGGTCTCGCGCTGCTGCAGGATCGCGGGGTAGAGGCCGAGGCTCGCGTTGTTGAGGAACACCCGCCCGTTCACCTCGCCCACGTCGACCGGCCGGGTGGCGCCCTCGACCAGCACGTCGACCGCCGCCTCGAGATCCTCGGGCAGGCCGAGGCCGCGGGCGAAATAGTTGAACGTGCCCATCGGCAGGACGCCGAGCTGCCGGTCGCTGCCCGCAAGCTTCTGCGCGATGGCGCAGATGGTCCCGTCGCCGCCGGCCGCGACCACCGTCGCGAAGCCCTCGTTCAGCGCCCGGTCGGCGGCCGCGCCCAGATCGCCGCCACGCGCCACGCGGTGCAGCGTGAAGCGGCCGGGATGACGCGCGATCGCCGTCTCGAGCCGCTGGATCGCCTCGGCCTTGCGCGCCCCGGAACCGGGGTTGAGGATGACGCAGATATCCGGCGCGGGGGCCGGCTCGGCCTTGGTGGCCGGCCCGGCCGGCATGGTCACGACGTCCATGAGCGCACGTTCCTCGGCAAGCGTTGGTCCGCCACCCAACGCAGCAGGTGGCCTCGGGGTCCGCCCCCGTCGCGCGCCGCGGCGCGGACGCCGGCGGCTATTCGCCCTCGCGCGCGGCGGCGACCGCCTCCTTGAGCTGGCCGGCGTCCACGTAGCCCGGGATGATCGTCTCGCCCACGATGAACGAGGGCGTGCCGCTCATGCCCAGCGCCTCGGTCAACGCCATCGACGCGTCGATATGGGCGTCGATCTCGGGGGCCTTCATGTCCTCGCGCAGCTGCTCGACGTCCAGCCCGACCAGCTCGGCCACCTCGATCACGCTGTCCTCCTCGGCGCGGCCGGGCTGCTGCATCATCGCGTCGTGGAACTCCTCGTAGAGGTCCTGCTCGCGCGCGGCCAGCGCGGCGCGGGCGGCGAAGACCGAGCCCTCGCCCAGGATCGGCCATTCGCGCATCACCAGCCGCACGTTGCCGTCGTCGTTCAGCAGCGTCGTCACCTCGGGCGCGGCGCGCTTGCAGTAGGGGCAGTTGTAGTCGAAGAACTCGACCACCGTGACGTCGCCCTCGGGGTTGCCGAGCACCGGCGCGCCCTTCTCGAGCTCGTCGCGCCGCTCGGTCAGCAGGCTCGACGCCGCGTCGGCCTGGGCCTGGGCCTGCCGCTCCTGCAGGAGGGTCAGCGCCTCCATCACGACCTCGGGGTTCTCGCGGATCGTCTCGAGCACCAGCTCGCGGACGCGCGCCTCGTCAAGGTCCTGCGCGCTCAGGGGCATCGCCAGGACCGCCGCGGCCAGGGCGCCGCCTAGGAATTTCCACATCGGGTCTCACCTCCGTCGTTTCCCGCGCAGCGCCGCGTGGGGTGGTCGTCTTCGGCCGCGCTCGCCCCGCTCATCGTCTCTTTTGCCCGGTGCCGCAAGCAGGCGTCGCGCCCGCGCGGCCGGTCACGCCCATCATCGGCGGCCGCGGGGCGCGGGGCACCCCCTGCTCGCGCCAACGTGAAGGCGGCGGCGTTGACCGGGGGCGCCGCGCCACGCTCTCAGGCCGACATGAGAACCTACCATGTCTCGCGCCGCGCCGTGCTGGCGGGCCTGGCCGCCGCCGCCGTGGCCGGGGCCGGCCTCGCGCGACTGCCGCGCCTGTGGGAGCCGCCGCTGGACTTCGAGCCGATGGACGCGCCCGCGGGTTTCCGGCGCCTGGCGGGGGGCGCGGTCTCGGGCGGGCCCGACCCGCTCGCCGGGCTCTCGGCGGACGGGGCGGGTGCGGCCCCCGGCGGCGAGGCGCTCTGCCCCGCGCTCTTCGGCGAGGGGGTGCCGCCCGGCGCCGTGCCGGTCGCGTCGTTCTCGGACTACAACTGCCCCTACTGCCGGGTGCTGACCGAGCGGCTCGCCCGGCTCGAGGACGATCTGGGCCTCGCCGTCCGCTGGCACGAGCTGCCGCTGCTCGGGCAGGCCTCGGTCGATGCGGCACGCGGCGCACTGGCCGCGGCGCGCCAGGGCGGGTATGCCCCGTTTCACGAACGGCTGATGAAGACGGCATTCCGCCCCACGCCCGCCTATCTGTCGGAGGTGGCGAAGAGCGTGGGGATCGACCCCGAAAGGATGGTGGCCGACATGCACAGCGCCTCGGTAACCGACGAGCTGGCCCAGAGCCGGCGGCTGGCGGCGGCCTTCGGCATCGCCGGAACGCCGGCGCTGGTGGTCGGCCGCACGCTGGTCGTGGGCGAGATCGACGCGCGCACGCTGCGCCGCCTGGTCGCGGCCGAGCGTGCCGCCGGGGGTGGCCCATGCGCCTGACCCCGCCCCGCGCCGCCGCGCGCCGCCTGCTTCTGGCGCTGATCGCGCTGGCCGCCCTCGCCGCAGGGCCGGGCGCAGGCATCGCGGCCAGCTCGGACCCGCACGTCTCGACCCCGCTGCAGGCGCGCCTGGTCACCGCCGAGGACGGCGTCGCGCCCGGCACGACCGGCCTCTCGGCCGGCCTCGACATGACGCTGGCCGAGGGGTGGAAGACCTACTGGCGCTCGCCCGGCGAGGTGGGCCTGCCGCCCGAGATCGACTGGGAGGGCTCGACCAACGTCGCCTCGGTCGAGATCCTGTGGCCGGCGCCGACCCGCTTCCGCGCCTTCGGGATCGAGAACTTCGGCTACAAGCACGAGGTGGTCCTGCCGCTGCGGGTCACGCTGGAACGCCCGGGCGAACCGGCGGCGCTGAGGGCGGCGGTGTCGATGCTGGTCTGCTCGGACGTGTGCGTGCCCGAGAACTTCGCGCTCGCCCTCGACCTGCCCCGGGGCGGCGGCATCGACCCGGTGGCGGCCGAACGGATCGCCGCCTACGCCGGGCGGGTGCCCGCCGAGACGCCGCCCGACCTTGCCGTCGAGGCGGCATCGCTCGACGACGAGGCGCTGACGCTGCGCCTGGCCGGCGGGCGCGACTTCGCCGGCGCCGACGTCTTCCCCGAGCGGGACGGCGCCAGCTTCGGCACCCCCGACATCCGGCCCGCCGACGGCGCGGTCTGGGCCCGCTTCCCGGTGCTGGCGCCGGGCGAGGGGCCGGTGCAGGTCACCGTGACCGGCGCCGACCGGCCGGCGACGCTGGCCGCGCCGCTGGGCCCGGCGGCGCCGGCGCCCCCCTATGTCGAGGACGCGACGGGCGCGGGCCTGGGCGAGCTTGCCTGGATCGCGCTGGTGGCGGTGCTGGGCGGGCTGATCCTCAACGTCATGCCCTGCGTGCTGCCGGTGCTGTCGATCAAGCTCGCCTCGGCCATGCAGGCGGGCGGGCAGGACCGGGCGCGGGTGCGCCGCGGCTTCATCGTCACCGCGCTGGGGGTGCTGGCCTTCATGTGGGCGCTGGCCGCGGCGACGCTGGCGGCGCGCGGGCTGGGCCTGACGGGTGGGCTGGGGCATGCAGTTCCAGCAACCCCTAGTTCCTGATCGCGATGGTCGCTGATCTGGTCCTGTTCGCCGCCAATCTCTGGGGCGCGTTCGAGATCAACCTGCCGGCCGCCGTGGCAGACTCGCCTGGCCGATGCCGACGGCAGCCCCGGCCCTGGGGCGACTTCCCCACCGGCGCCTTCGCCGCGGTGCTGGCGACGCCCTGCTCGGCGCCGTTCCTGGGCACCGCGGTGGCCTTCGCGCTGGCGCGGCCGCGCGGTCGAAATGGTGGTGATCTTCACCGCGCTGGGGCTCGGCCTCGCGCTGCCCTACCTCGCGGTGGCGGCGCGGCCCGGGCTGGTGCGCGCGCTGCCGAAGCCCGGGCGCTGGATGCTGCGCTCGGCGCTGCTGGGCGTGCTGCTGGCGCTGACGGCGGCGTGGCTCTTCTGGGTGCTCGCCGCCGTCGCGGGAACGCCGGCCGCGGCGCTGGTCGCGGCGGCGCTGGCGCTGGCGGCCGCGCTGATCTGGCTGCGGCAGCGGGCGCCGCGCGGGGCGCTGACGGCGGCCGTGGCGCTGCTCGGCCTCGCCTTCGCGGCGCCGGCGCTGGTCGAGCGGCCCGGCCCGGCCCCCTCGGCGCGGCGACCGCGATCGCGTGGGTGCCCTTCGACCGCGCCGACATTGCCCGCCGCGTGGCCGCGGGCGAGACCGTGTTCGTCGACATCACCGCCGACTGGTGCCTGACCTGCAAGGCCAACAAGGCGCTGGTGATCGACCGCGACCCGGTGGCCGAGGCGCTGGCCGCGCCCGGCGTCACCCCCATGCAGGCCGACTGGACGCGGCCCGACCCCGAGATCGCGCGGTACCTCGAGAGCTTCGGCCGCTACGGGATCCCCTTCGACGCGGTGTTCGGCCCCGGCACGCCCGAGGGCACGCTCCTGCCCGAACTGCTCACCAGCGCCGCGGTGCTCGAGGCGCTGGAGGCGGCGCAGGCCCCCACCCTCGCCGCCGACTGAGACCGCGGCGCGGCATTGCCGGCAAGGACGGAACGGGGATCGACCCCGACGGCCGATCGACGCGGATGGCGACCTTCGCGGCCCCGACGCAGGTCGACCCGCTGTTCCGTCGCACAGGCCCTGCCTGGGCCCGGCGCGCCACCGCCCGAGCGCGGGGAACGCAAGACCGGCCTCCACCGTTCACCCGGCGGAGGACCATTCATGCGCATCATTCTTGTTCTGCTGGCGCTCGCCATGCAGCCCGCCGCGGCCGAGCAGGTCGGCGAGGTCGGCGTCGACTGGGTCGGCAACGACATCGTCGTCGAGGCGGTGCAGGACCCGAAGGTCGAGGGCGTCACCTGCCACATCGCCTATTTCGACCGCAGCCTGATCGACCGGCTGAGCCAGGGCAACTGGTTCGAGGACCCGTCCAACGCCTCGATCGCCTGCCGCCAGACCGGGCCGATCACCATCGGCGACATCGACCGCTCGGAAGACGGCGAGGAGGTGTTCCGCGAGCGCCGCTCGATCATCCTCAAGACGCTGAGGATCAAGCGCATCTTCGACGAGGCCAACCAGACGCTGATCTACCTGGTCCATGCGCGCGAGCTGACCCAGGGCTCGGCCAAGATGTCGATCTCGACGGTGCCGCTCTACCAGCCCGGCGGCTGAGCCCGCGGGGGGCCCCGGCCTGCGGGGGCATCGAGCCCCCTCGGCCGGCGCCACGCCCCCTGGCGGGGCCGCGGCGTCAGTCGCCGAACCGCAGCGTGAGGCCCAGACGGCCGGCCGGGGCGCGGTCCTGTTCCGGCCCCTGCGCCTCGGCGCGCGTGACGGCCTGCATGGTCCGGCCCAGCGGCTCCTCCTGGCCGGTGTTGCGCAGGCTCGCCCCCTCCCACAGGTGCAGCAGGCCGTCGCGCACGGCGGCATGGTCGCTGCGCCCCGCGAAATCGTCCGCCTCGAGCGCCGCGACGATCCGGCTGGCCCGGATGCCCTGGTTGGCGATCCAGACCGCCAGTTCGGGCCGGTCGAGCACCGCCTGCTCGGCCAGCGGCCGGCCGTCGCGCCCCACGATCCGGCCCTCCGCGTCGGTCTTCGGCACCGACTGGTGGTGCACCGCGATCACCTCCCACCGCCGGTTGAAGACCGGCGACCCCGAGCTGCCGGGCTCGGTGTCGCTGGTGTACCAGCAATAGGCATCGAGCGGGCCGCCGTCCTCGAGATGCAGCAGCGTCGAGTTGTGCAGCACCACCGACTTGGCCCCGCCCTTGGGATACTGGATGATCGCCACCGGCTCGCCGACGGTGATCTTGCCCTGCTGCGAGATGATCGGGTGCCATCCCAGCCCCTCGGTCAGGCGCCGCGCCTCGGCGCCGCCTTCGAGCGCGACGATGGTGACGTCCAGCGCCTCGCACGAGAACCAGAACCGGCCGGGGTCGAAGCCGCAGGTCGCGGCCTGCTGCGGCCCCACCTCGAAGCCGATGCGGGCGTCGCCGGCATCGGTGGCCGAGGCCAGCACGTGGTGGTTCGTCAGCACCAGCTCGGGGCTGACCAGGAATCCGGTGCCCTGCCAGCCGTGGAACCCGTCGATCCGCCCCACTCCGCGCGCCGCGGCCAGCCCCCGCGCCAGGTAGTCCAGCCCCAGGAAATCGCGCCGCCCCATCACCCGCTCGCGCAGGTACGGCAGGCGCATGGCGCGGCGGGCGTTCACCGCGATCTCGTCGCTCAGCGCCTTGGTCTGCGCGCGCCGGGCGGCCAGCGCCGCGCGCGCCGCGCTGTCGGCGGGCTCGCCGGTGAGGACGCGCGCCCAGCTTTCGTGGAGCCGCGCCGCGACCTGTCCATAGGCCTCGACCGCGCCGGGCGCCCGCAGGCTTGCCGGGGTCGCCGGCCGATCCGTGGGCCCCGTACGCCGTGCCATCGCTCGCCCTCCCTCAACCGCAGGCCCCGATGCTAGCACCGCGCGCCCGGGTGGCGCGCCGCGACCGCCCGCGCCGCACGGTGGGGCGGCGTTGACAGCACCGCCCCCGCCCGCCTAGCCATGAGCCCTGTCAGCGGGGGGGAGACCGGCGATGCGACCCGAGAACGAGGCCTTCCTGGCGATCGACGTCCAGAACGACTTCTGCCCCGGCGGCGCGCTCGCCGTCGCCGACGGCGACGCGGTGGTGCGGGCCGATCAACCGGCTGCTGGCCGACTACCAGGTGCGCGTCCTGACGCAGGACTGGCATCCGGCGGGCCATTCCTCCTTCGCCTCCGAGCACGCCGGCAAGGCGCCCTTCGAGACGACCGAAATGCCCTACGGCCCGCAGGTGCTCTGGCCCGACCATTGCGTCCAGGGCACGCGACGGCGCCGCGTTCCACCCCGAGCTGACGACCGACCCGCGCCGACCTGATCATCCGCAAGGGCTTCCGCCGCGCGATCGACAGCTACTCGGCCTTCTTCGAGAACGACCACGCGACCCGACGGGCCTGGAGGGCTACCTGCGCACCCGCGGCGTCGACGGCCGTGACGCTGGTCGGCCTCGCCACCGACTTCTGCGTCGCCTACTCGGCGCTCGACGCCGCCCGGCTGGGCTTCGGCGTCACGCGTGATCGAGGACGCCTGCCGCGCCATCGACCTGGACGGCTCGCTCGGCCGCGCAGCGCGAGGCGATGCGCGCGGCCGGCGTGACGCTGGCCTGACCCCGCGGTTTGACGCCACGTCGCGATCGCGTATGCTAGCGACGACTGGCCAGGGGGAGGCGGCATGGTGGACATCGCGCAAGCGCGTCTACGACCACAAGTGGAAGATCGACCCGATCGTCCGCTCGCTGATCGACACCGACTTCTACAAGCTTCTGATGTGCCAGTCGGTGTTCCGCAACAGGCCCGACACGCACGGTCACCTTCAGCCTGATCAACCGCACGACGGACGGTCCGCTGGCCGACCTGATCGACGAGGGCGAGCTGCGCGAGCAGCTCGACCACATCCGCTCGCTGTCGCCTCACGCGCGGCGAAAGCACCTGGCTGCGCGGCAACACCTTCTACGGCAAGCGGCAGATGTTCCGCCCCGACTTCATGGAGTGGTTCGAGAACCTGCGCCTGCCGCCCTACCACCTCGAGAGCGAAGGGCGACCAGTACGAGCTGACCTTCGAGGGCAAGTGGCCCGAGGTCATGCTGTGGGAGATCCCGGCGCTCGCCGTGCTGATGGAGCTGCGCAGCCGCGCGGTCCTGAAGCCGACATGGGCCGGTTCGAGCTGCAGGTGCTCTACGCCCGCGCCATGACCAAGCTCTGGGAGAAGGTCGAGCGCCTGCGCAGGCTCGACGGCCTGCGGATCGCCGATTTCGGCACCCGCCGGCGGCATTCCTTCCTCTGGCAGGACTGGTGCGTGCAGGCGATGATCGAGGGGCTGGGCGAGGCCTTCATCGGCACCTCCAACTGCCTCATCGCCATGCGCCGCGACATCGAGGCGATCGGCACCAACGCGCACGAGCTGCCGATGGTCTATGCCGCCCTCGCCCGACACCGACGACGAGCTGCGCGCCGGCGCCCTACCAGCGTGCTGGCCGACTGGCAGCGAGGAGCACGACGGGCAACCTGCGGATCATCCTGCCCGACACCTACGGCACGCAGGGCTTCCTGCGCAGAGCGCGCCCGACTGGCTGGCCGGCTGGACCGGCGATCCGCATCGACTGCGGCGACCCGGTCGAGGGCGCGGAGACCGCGATCGACTGGTGGAAGCGGCGCGGCGAGGACCCGCGCGAGAAGCTGGTGATCTTCTCCGACGGGCTCGACGTGGACAAGATCGTGGACGCTGCACCGCCCGCTTCGCCGGCCGGGTGCAAGGTCAGCTTCGGCTGGGGCACGCTGCTGACCAACGACTTCCGCGGGCTGGTGTCGGGCGACGCGCTGCGCCCCCTTCAGCCTGGTCTGCAAGGCGGTCGCCGCCGACGGGCAGCCCACCGTCAAGCTGTCCGACAACCCCAACAAGGCGATGGGCCCCCCGGACGAGGTCGCGCGCTACAAGCGCGTCTTCGGCGTCGGCGAGCAGGCGCCGCTGGAGGTGGTCGTCTGAGGCGTCAGCCCTGGAAGTGCCCGATCAGTATCGCGATGGCGAAAAGCAACATCGCCGAGGCGAAGAAGGTGGCAAGGAAATAGGGACTGGGCTCGCTCGGGTTCAGATGGTCCCACAAGGAGTGAAAGGCCTGGCGCAGGCTACGCATGGGCTGGCTCCGTCTTTTCAGGGTCCCCCCAACACTAATGCGTCAGCTCCGCCTGTCGAGGTCGCCCGCGGCACGCGCGTCTTCGGCGTCGGCGAGCCGCGCCCGCTCCAGGTGGTCGTAAACCCTGATCGCGGCCCGGGCTTGCGGACGGCGCTTCAGTCGCTATCCCGGCCCGGGGCCGCTGGATTGCCGAAGGGAGCAGAAGGTGACGAGCACCATCGAGGAGGCGCGCGCATCCGTGCCGAAGAGCTTCGTGCGCGCCGCACTCACGCCATGGGACTGGTCCCTGATGTGGGTGGCCGAGGCGCTGATCGTCCTTCGGCGCCGCCAGGTCTGGCGGTTCGCGCGGAAGGTCTGCGGCACACGGTTTCCCCGCATCGCCGCCCCTCGCTCGGTCAACGAGAAGTTCGCCTGGCGCAAGGTGTTCGACCGCGACCCGGTGTGGACCACCGTCTCTGACAAGCTCGCCGCGCGCGACTGGGTCGCCCGCCGCACCTCGGCGCTGGCCTTCCCAAAGGTGCTCTGGACCGGCACCGACCCCGCAGGCATTCCGCCCGACGCCCTGCGGGACGACGTCGTGTTCAAGGCGAACCACGCCAGCGGCACAAACCTGTTCATCCACGGCGGGCACGTCGATCCAGAGGCACTGCGCCACGCAGCGCACGCATGGCTTGAGGACGACTACAGCTTGCGGGCCGAGGAGTGGGGCTATCGCGACATCCCCCGCCGCCTCTTCGTCGAGGAGGTCGTGGGCGACGGGGCGCCGCTGCACGAACTCAAGTTCTACACCTACGGCACCCGCATCCTCCGCCTCATCCAGATCGTGGACCGCTTCGGCGCCAAGCTCGGCTGCCGCTACGACGGCGACGGGGCGGGCGGCCTCGTCAATTCGGGCGAAAAGGCGGACGTCGCCAACGCGATCTATCAGGGCGGCCTGCCCGACAGCTTTCCGCAGGCGATCGAGGCGGCCCGGCAGCTCGGCGCCTGCTTCGACCATGCCCGCGTCGACTTCCTGACCGACGGCCGCACCGTCTGGTTCAACGAGATCACCGTCTACAACATGGGCGGCCGGCTCTCGAAGACCGGCAATCTTCGCGACGGGGTCGAGACGCGCGCGTGGGACCTGCGCCGCTCGGCCTTCCTGAGCAAGCCGCAGACGGGCTGGCGGGCGCTCTACGCCGCCTCGCTCCGCCGCCATCTCGAGCGTGAGGCCGCACGTCGGCGCGGCACGCCCCCGAAGACGCCGCCCGAGACGCGCCGCGACTGACCGCCCCCACGCGCGCGGCCCGTCGGGCGGCCGCGCGGAGCCGTGGTAGGATCGGCGCGGATGGATCGGCGGGGGCTGCCGTGGCCGGACCTCCGACGTCACCGCGTCCGGGCGCAGCTGGATCGCCCGGACCGGGACGGAAGCCGACCTGATCTTGTCGAAGAACCTCGGGCTGCCGCACCTCGCGGCCTTCCCGCGCTCGACGCGGGCTGCCGGTCGGCGCGTTCAAGCGCACCCATACCGGGATCACAGGCGGCCGAGGCCACGTCCTGCGCCGGGGCCGGCCGCGTCCTAGTCGGGCGGCACGTCGCCGCGCAGCGCCTTGATTTCGCCGCGCCGTTTCTTCGCGTCGAGCCGGCGGCGCTTGGAGGCGAGGGTCGGGCGGGTCTTGATGCGGCGCTTGCGGCTTTTCCGTGGCCCGCCGCACCAGCTCGGCCAGCCGCTCGCGCGCGATCTCGCGGTTGCGGGCCTGGCTGCGCTCGTCCGAGACCTGGATCACCACCGCGCCGTCGCGGGTCCAGCGCCGCCCCGCCAGCCGCCGCAGGCGCGTCTTGACCGGCTGCGGCAGGTTCGGGCTGCGCTCGGCCTCGAAGCGCAGCTCGACGGCCGTGGCGACCTTGTTGACGTTCTGCCCGCCCGGCCCGCCGGAACGGACGAACTGCTCGACCAGCTCCCACTCCTCGATGGCGATGGTGTCGGTGACGCGCAGCATCGGACCCCGGAAATTGTCCAAACCCAGTACGGTTTTCTGTACGGAATGTACGGTTTCGGCGCCGCGGGCGTACAGAACCCGCCGACGCGAAAAGGGCCGCCCGAGTCAGGCGGCCCTCCGAGTATGTTGGGAGATGGCCAGTTAGAGCGCTGGCTCAACCCGGGTGTTCTCGCCCTCGGGGCTGCCCTCAGACGACGGCCTCCCTGGCTGTTCCGACCTTTCTCTCCAATATCACTCTAGACACTGGACCACCTCCTTTCTTGAAATTGCCGATGGCCGAACATTGGCACGAGCGGGCGCCGGGTCAAAAGAAAAATTGCCGCCCCGGCAGCCCGCCCGCGTCACCTGTCCGACAGGTACGCCTGCACCTCGGCCGCATCGGCGCCACGCGACGCCAGCTCGAGCGGGCGCGGCGAGGTCGGCGCGCGGGCCTGCTGCTCCATGTCCGGCAGACGGTGAGCGATGCCGGCATGGCAGTCGATACAGGTCTTCTCGCCGGTGCCGAGGAACCGCTCGTGCGCGTCGGCCGCCCGCGGGCTCTGCTCGGCAAAGTCCATCGCCACGTAGGAATGGCAGTTCCGACACTCGAGGCTGTCATTGGCCCGGAGCCGCGCCCATTCGCGCTGCGCCATCTCGAGCCGGTGCGCCTCGAACTTGTCCTGGGTGTCGATGGTGCCGAAGAGCCAGCCGCAGACTTCCTTCGACGCCTGCATCTTGCGGGCGATCTTGTCGGTCCAGTCGTGCGGGACGTGGCAGTCGGGGCACTGGGCCCGCACCCCCGACGAGTTGGCGAAATGTACCGTGCGTCTGCAGGTCCTCGTAGACGTTCGCCTCCATCTCGTGACAGCGAGGTACAGAACGTCTCGGTGTTCGTCGCCTCGAGCGCGGTGTTGAACCCGCCCCAGAACAGGACGCCGCCGATGAAGCCGCCAAGCGTCAGAAATCCCAGGCGAAGAGTAGCTGCTGGGTCGACCTGATCGCCGTCCAGAGGCGCCGCAGGAATGTCCACATGGCGCCCTCCTCAGCGGTTCTGGCCGGCGTTCTGCTCGAGCGCGCGGCCGAGCAGCGTGTCGATGTCGACGAACGTGTTCTCGACGATCGGGTCGGCGGGATGCTGCGGCACGTGGCACTGGGTGCAGAAGTACCGGCGGGGCGAGACGTCGGCGAGCAACTGGCCCTCGCGCGTCCATGTAGTGGGTGACCGAGATCATCGGCGCCTGGCTCTCGCCGGTGCGGTCGCGCGCGTGGCAGGACAGGCACGGTTGAATTCGCCGTCAGCTGATAGCCCTCGATCGCGTGCGGGATCACCGGCGGCTGCTCGGGATAGTTGCGCACCTCGCGGATGTCGGTGTTCATCTGGGCGCGCATCGGCGGCGGCTCGGCGTTCATCGGCCAGTCGGCGCGCTGCGCAGGTTCGACGATCTCGGTCTCGGTCAGGGCCGTGCCCGCCGCGAAGATGAGCGGCAGGATCACCGCGGTCAGTCGCATCACGTTCGGCATCACACGGCCTCCAGTCGGACGGCGCACTTCTTGAAGTCGGTCTGCTTCGAGATCGGGTCGGTGGCGTCCAGCGTCACCTTGTTGATCAGCTGGCTGGCGTCGAACCACGGCACGAAGACCACGGCCGCGCGGCATCCTGTTGCGGCCCGCGCGTCTCGACCCGGCTGATGATCTCGCCGCGCCGCGAGACGACCCGCACCTCGCTGCCCCGGTTCAGCCCGCATGTCGCGCGCGTCGAGCGGCGTTCATGAAGACCAGCGCGTCCGGGAACGCCTTGTAGAGCTCGGGCACGCGCATGGGTCATCGAGCCCGAATGCCAGTGCTCGAGCACCCGCCCGGTGACCAGCCAGAAGTCGAATTCCTCGTCCGGGCTCTCGGCGGGCGGCTCGTAGGGCACGCGCGAGGATGACCGCGCGGCCGTCGGGCTTGCCGTAGAACTCGACGCCCGCGGCCCGGCGTCACGTAGGGGTCGTATCCCTCGCGGTAGCGCCAGCGCGTCTCCTCGCCGTTCACGACCGGCCAGCGCAGGCCGCGCACCTCGTGATAGGCGTCGAACGGGCGCCAGGTCGTGCCCGTGGCCGCGCCCGAAGCGCGGCGTATTCCTCGAACAGGCCCTTCTGGACGTAGAAGCCGAAATGCTCGGCCTCGTGGTTGCGCGTAGCTCGGGGTCGGCCTCGGTCAGCGGGTAGGCGTCGACCTGGCCGTTGGCGAAGAGCACCTCGAACAGCGTCTTGCCGCGGTACTCGGGATCCTGCGTCCAGCAGCTCCGTCCGGCCAGACCTCGTCGGTGGTGAAGCGCTTGGAGAACTCCATCAGCTGCCACAGGTCGGAGCGCGCCTCGCCCGGGCGCGTCGACCAGCTGGTGCCAGAACTGGGTCCGGCGCTCGGCGTTGCCGTAGGCGCCCTCCTTCTCGACCCACATGGCGGCGGGCAGGATCAGGTCGGCCGCCATCGCGGTCACGGTCGGGTAGGCGTCGGAGACGACGATGAAGTTGTCGGGGTTGCGGTAGCCCGGGTAGCGTCTCCTCGATCGATGTTGGGCGCCGCCTGCAGGTTGTTGTTCACCTGCACCCAGTAGGCGTTGAGCTTGCCGTCCTTGCAGCATCCGGTTCTGCAGCACGGCGTGGAGCGCCGGCCTTGCCGGGGATGGTGCCCTCGCGGCAGCTTCCAGATCTCCTCGGCGGTGCTCGCGGTGGTCGGGATTGGTGACCACCATGTCGGCCGGCAGGCGGTGGGCGAAGGTGCCGACCTCGCGCGCGGTGCCGCAGGCCGAGGGCTGGCCGGTCAGCGAGAAGGGCGTGTTGCCCGGCTCGGCTGATCTTCCCGGTCAGCAGGTGGATGTTGTAGACCATGTTGTTGCACCAGACGCCGCGGGCGTGCTGGTTGAAGCCCATGGTCCAGAGCGACATGACCTTGCGTGTCGGGGTCGGCGTAGAGCTCGGCCAGCGCCTCGAGGCGGCTTTCGGGTCACGCCCGACAGCTCGCTCACCGTACTTCGAGCGTGTAGTCGGCGACGAAGCTCCGCGAATTCGCTCGAAGTCGATCTCGTCTGCCTCGTTGGCCTTGGCGCTGTTCTGCGCGCGACCTCGAGCGGGTGGTCGGGCCGCAGGCCGTAGCCGATGTCGGTCGCGCCCGCGCATGAAGCGTGGTGTGCTTGCCGACGAACTCCTCGTTCACCCGGCCGGTCTGGATGATGTGGTTGGCGATGTAGTTCAGGATCGCGAGGTCGGTGCTGCGGCGTGAACACCATCGGGATGTCGGCCAGGTCGAAGCAGCGATGCTCGAAGGTCGACAGCACCGCGACCTTGACGTGCGGGGTGCGACAGGCGCCGGTCGGTCAGGCGCGTCCACAGGATCGGGTGCATCTCGGCCATGTTCGAGCCCCAGAGCACGAAGGCGTCGGCATGCTCGAAGTCGTCGTAGCAGCCCATCGGCTCGTCGATGCCGAAGGTGCGGATGAAGCCGGCCACGGCCGAGGCCATGCAGTGGCGCGCGTTGGGGTCGAGGTTGTTCGTGCGGAAGCCCGCCTTCATCAGCTTCGAGGCGGCATAGCCCTCCCACACGGTCCACTGGCCCGAGCCGAACATGCCGAGCGCCTCGGGGCCCTTCTCGCGCAGGACGCGCTTGAACTGCTCGGCCATGACGTCGAACGCCTCGTCCCACGAGACCGGCTCGAACTCGCCGTCCTTGGCGTAGACGCCGTCGCGCTTGCGCAGCAGCGGCGTCGTCAGCCGGTCGTCGCCGTACATGATCTTGGACAGGAAGTAGCCCTTGACGCAGTTGAGCCCGCGATTGACCTCGGACTTGACGTCGCCGTGGGTGGCGACGACCCGGTCGTCCTTGTCGCCACCATCACCGCCGCAGCCGGTGCCGCAGAACCGGCAGGGCGCCTTGGCCCATTTCAGCTCGGTCAGCTCGCGCTCGGTCACGAGGTTCTGCGCGGCAGCGGGCGCCGAGATGCCCGCCGCTGCAGCGGCCGCGGCAACCGCCTTCGACTTGAGATAGTCGCGTCGTGTCATCGTCATGAGCCGACCTCCGATTGTCTTTCTTCTTTCGCCGGGACTGCGCCGTCGCCCTCGGGGGCCGGTTCGCAGTGATGGAAGACGAGAGTCGCAGCCAGGACGTGGTCGAGCCGCTGCATCGCCGTGACGGTGTCGCCGAGAACGCGCCCGTCGTCGGTCTCGAGCGTGACGACGAGCTTGCCGGCCTCGGTGGTCAGGTGCACCTCGCACCCCATGCCGGCGAGGCGCTGCGCGACCTCGTCCACCCGTTCCGGGCGGGCGTGGACGACGAGGCTGGAAAGGTGGACCTCACGCGGCATCCTGCACCTCCGGGGCCGCGCCGCGGCGGATTGCGATGGCGCCCACCGGGCAGACAGGCACGCAGGCGCCGCAGCCGGTGCAGGCGTCGGGCGCAACCTCGATTTCGGCGCGGCCGCCGAGCGCCGGGCGGAACCTGAGCGCCCGCGCCTCGCACACGTCCTCGCAGGCGCGGCACGAGACGCCCTGCGCCTCGAGGCAGGCGCCGCCGATGACGGCCCGCGCCTCCCACGGCGGGGTGCGGCCGCGGTCGAACACGTCTTCGGGGCAGGCGTCGGCGCAGGCGGCGCAGAAAAGGCAAGGTGCGTCGAAGCGGATCTCGGGGCGGGTGCCGCCGACGATCGTCAGAATGTCCTGCGGGCACGCCTCGACGCAGGCACCGCACGCGGTGCAGGCCTCGATCATGCGCGCCGCGTCCGTCCACGGCAGCGACAGCGGCTGCGTGCGCGACAACGGACGCCGGCGCCCCGGGTTGGTGCGGGATGTCTGCCGCGATGCCATCGGATCAGTAGCCCGGCG
Organism: uncultured Alphaproteobacteria bacterium; assembly: GCA_963773475.1. Lineage (GTDB taxonomy): Bacteria > Pseudomonadota > Alphaproteobacteria > Rhodobacterales > Rhodobacteraceae > Roseitranquillus. The sequence goes on from CAVZBD010000010.1 coordinate 152,318, forward strand.
GCCCGAACATCAGGTGCCGCATCCAGACGATGAACCCGAAGCCGCCGACGAAGATGACGCTGAGGACCGGGAACAGGACGAGGGACAGAAGGACGAAGGCAATCGTCTCGTGTCGCCTCGCCGGCCGATCCTCGGAATGTCTCGTTTCAGGCACGTCCGCCATCGCTGGCTCCTCCCTCTTCGAGTCCGGGGCAAAAGGCCGCAGCCTCTTGCAACGATGGTTGTCTCGTCCCCGTGAAGCGGCGTCAACCGCAGGAATCCCCTTGACGGCGCGATTTTTTCATCCGGTGGTTGCGGATCGGGCGCCTGTGCCCCTTCGGCGTCAGGTGCGTGGCATCGTGTCCGGCCGCAGGCGGGCCACCAGCATGCGGAACGGCACCAGCGCGACAAGCGCGAGCGCCAGCTTGACCCCCCAGTCCGCAACGGCGAGCGATATCCACAGCGGCACCACGGGTCCGCCGCCCAGCAGCGGCAGTGCCTCGTTCGCCCAGGCCACGTCGGCCGCGGGCAGGACCGGCGCCAGCCAGGCGGAAAACGCAATGGTGAAGAACAGCACCGTGTCGGCGACCGAACCGATCAGCGTCGAGGCCAAGCGGCGCGCGCCACCAGGGACCGGCCCGCAGCCGGTCGAACACCGCCACGTCCAGAAGCTGCGCCGTCAGGAACGCCGCGCCCGATCCGATCGCGACCCGCCAGGTGACGAGCGGCCCGAACGCCCCCTCGACCTGGGTGCCGACGAGCGAACAGGCGACACCGGTGGCGAAGCCCGCCAGGACCACCCGGCGCGCCATGCCCGGGCCGTAGACGCGGTTGACCACGTCCGTCACCAGGAACGCGAGCGGGTAGGTGAAGGCGCCCCAGGTCAGCCACTGTCCGAACAGGAACTGCACCAGGATGTTCGAGGCGAGCACGATCGCCGCCATCGCGACGATGCCGGGGATCAGGCGACCCGCGTGCATCAGCGGCGCATGGCCTGCGGCTCGGCGGCGGCGGGCACCGCGTACTCGACGAACTCGGTGCGCTGCAGGCTCATGAAGTTGTCGTCCGAGACCATGGTCAGGCGCAGCGTCCCGTCGGCCGCAGGCCAGACGGTGAGACCTTCGAGGTTGTCATGCAGGCCCGACGGCGTTTCGAGCAGGGTCTCCTCGCGGCGGATCGTGTCGCCCTCGATCAGGAAGCGCCGCACGCGGGACGAGAACCGGAAGGGCACGAGCATCCGGCGCTCGAGCAGGTAGAACCAGCCGTCGGGGCCGACGTCGGCGCCGACCGCGCGGTAGCCGTCCGAGGCCGGGATGCGCGCTGTGCGACGCCAGTCGCCATGCTCGAAGCGGTAAAGGGCGAACGCGCCGCCCCGCGGGACCTCGGGCAGCGTGAGGAGCGCGCCGTCGCTGTCCATCGCCAACGCCTCGAGCGACCTGTTGCGCGCCATCGTCACGAAGTCGGGATGCCGCAGCAGCACCTCGGGCTGGGCGCCGGGCGTCGCGAAACGCCGGACCTCGTGCGCCCCTTCCAGGCTGACGCTGAGGACGCCGCCGTCCCACACCAGCCCCTCGGCGTCGCGCGCGGCCGACCGCCGTGCGCCGGGCAGCCGCTTCTGCGTCGTGACGCGGAAGCGGTCGAAGCCGACAATCCTGCCCCCCTCGCGTCGGAAGCGGCCGCGCACGAAGTATCCCTGGTCCGAGACCATCGCGAAGCGGACGCCGTCCGGGCTGTCGATCCCCGAGAACCCGCCCAGCCACTCCTTGTCGGGCTCATAGGTCCACGACGAGACGAAGCGGGCGGGACCTTCGGTCGCGCCTTGCACGCCGCAGCCGGCCGCGAAGGCCAGCAGGATCAGCGCGACAATACGACGGACGCATTGCTGCGGCAGGTCGGCCATCGTCAGTTCGCGGCGCGGCTTGCGGCGGCGGCGCGTTCGGATCGGGCGGCGGCGGGTTGAGGATGTCGTTGACCCAGGCGCTGGGCCTCGGCGCACCCGTCGCCGGGCGGCGGCGGGGCCTGGTCGACGCACCCGTCGCGCCGCGCGGGCAGTCGAGGCGGACGTGGAAGTGGTAGTGGTGCCCGCACCAGGGGCGGACCTTGCGCAGCCAGCGCCGGTCGCCGCGTCGCGTCGTTGCACATCTGCACCTTGGCGCCGGGGAAGATGAAGATCCGCGCGACCGCCGGGTCCTGCGCCGCCGCCTTGACAGCGCATGATGCGCCGGCGTCCAGTTGCCGTTGACGTAGGCGCCCTTGGCCCGGCGCAGCGAGATCGACGAGATGCTCTCGCGCTCGGCGGCGCTGAGGCGCAGGTCGCGCGCCGGCAGCAGCCAGATGTCGGCGTCGAGCCCGATCTGGTGGCTGGCGATGGCCGGTGAGCATCGGCCCGCCGCGCGGCTGCGAGATGTCGCCGACATAGAGCCCGTTCCAGCCGGGCAGCCGCGCCGCCTTGCGCGACAGCCGCTCGATGAAGCGCGATCATCTCGGGATGGCCCCAGTTGCGGTTGCGCTGACAGGCGCATGGCCTGCCAGGTGGGCCCGGTCTCGGGCAGCTGCGCGGCGCCGGCGAGGCAGCCCTTGCGCATAGCTGCCGAGCGGCGCAGGGCTCGCTGCGGCGAGGCGTCGGTCTCGGCCCCGAACAGCTGCTTGGCCGATGCGGCTCGGCCGTGGCGCGGCAAGCGGCGAGGCAAGCAGGCATCAGGGCGAGGCAGGCGAGGCTGCGGCGGACCATCGGTGTCTGCTCGATCTCCGTCCGGGTTCGACCCAGGCTAGCAGAACCAGCCCGCGAAGGAACAGCACGATGAGCGGAGTCGACGCCGAGCTGCTGGCTGCCGGTCATGGCGGTGACGACCCCGATCGACAGCGGCGCGATGAAGGCCGTGGCCTTGCCCGCCAGCGCGTAGAGGCCGAACGCCTCGGTCATGCGCGCGGGATCGGCCTGGCGCACCATCATCGTGCGGCTGGCCGATTGCAGCGCGCCGCCCGCCGCGCCGATCAGCGCGCCGAGGACGTAGAAGGCGATGTCGGGCAGGGCGAGCCTCGGCGCACCGGCATGCCGAACACGCGCGTCGCGCGAGACGAAGATCGACGGCGAGGGCCACGACCAGCAGCGCCACGATCGCAGGCCACGATCACCGGCTTCGGGCCGAAGCGCGATCGGCCCGCCCGCCGATCCAGGCGAAGACGGCGCCGGTGATCACCGCGAGGATGCCGAAGATGCCGAGTCTGCACCACGCTCCAGCCCAGCACGCCGGCGGCGTAGATGCCGCCGAAGGCGTAGATGCCGTTCAGCCCGTCGCGGTAGAGCATCGAGCCGCGAGGAAGGCGAAGAGGCTGCGGTCGCTGCGGCAGGCGGCCGCAGCGTGCGGCCGAGCTCGGCGCAGCGCCTCGGCGCACCGGGCGCCGCGTGCCGGGCCGCGATGCGGCGGCGGGTCGCGGACCCAGAGGAAGAACGGCACCATGAAGACGACGTACCAGAGCGCGGTGAGCGGGCCGACGAAGCGCGTGCCCTCGCGCGTCGCGGGGTCCAGCCCGAAGACCGGCGGCAGCCCGATCAGGGTGCGCCCGGTCGTCCGCCCTCGGCGAAGAAGAGCAGCATGAGCACCAGCGCCACCAGCCCGCCGACATAGCCGAAGGCCCAGCCGTTGCCCGAGATGCGGCCGAGCTCGTCGCGCGGCGCCGAGGTCGGGCAGCATCGAGTTGGTGAAGATCGTGGCGAACTCCATCCCGACGAGGCCGATGCCGAAGAGCGGCAGGACGAGCCCAGGTTGGGGTGGGCCGGCGCCGCCAACCACAGCACCGCGGCACCCAGCACGTAGAGCGCCGAGAAGATCCAGATCCAGCGCATCCGCGTGCCGCCCTGGTCGGCGATCGCGCCCAGGACCGGCGCCAGCAGGGCGATGGCGACCCCGGCGAGGCCGACGGTGATCCCCCAGAGCGCCTGCGCCTCGGTGCCGTCGCCCAGCAGCTCGCGCACATAGGGGCCGAAGATGAAGGTCAGCAGCAGCGTGTTGTAGGGCTGGCTGGCCCAGTCGAAGAAGAACCAGCCCCAGATGCGCCTGCGCGTCGCCAACGTCCGCCTCCACCCCGGTTGCCGCGACGATAAGACTGCCGCCGCGGCGATCTGGCAAGCGGCCGGACGGGCGCGGGGCCGGCGGGCATCAGGCGTCGCTGCGCGGGGTGCGGTAACGATGCTGTCCGGGCGGCGGGTTGCCAGCCCCCTCGCCGCCCCATGGTTAGGCGGTCGACCCGAGGAGACCGTACATGACATCGCTTCTCCAAATCCTGATGCTGATCCTCGACGTCGTGTGGTTCATCATGATCGCCCACATCGTGATGAGCTGGCTGATCAACTTCCAGGTGCTGAACCTGCGCCAGCCGATCGTCGCGCAGATCTGGTACGGGCTCGAACCGCCTGCTGGAGCCGCTCTACGACCCGATCCGGCGGATCCTGCCCGCCATCGGCGGGCTCGACCTGGCGCCGCTGGTCGCGCTGATCGCCGATCTACGCGCTGCGCATCATCCTGCTGAACAACGCCGCCGCCTTCTACTGATCGGCGAGGCGCCAGCGACGCGCGGGCACCGGGCCTGCGTTGACCCGAGCGCCGGGCCGGCTTGCTGGCTCGGGGCGGCCATGGCAGGGTCCCGCCGCACCGCGACGATCCGCCGAGTGTGACCGACCCCCACGCCCTTCTGCCTCCGTCTTCGGCTTCGACGCCTTCCGGCCGGGGCAGGAAGAGATCGTCGAGGCGGTCTGCGCGGGCGCAGAACGTGCTGGCGATCATGCCGACGGGCGGCGGCAAGTCGCTGTGCTACCAGCTTGCCGGCGCTCTGCCGCGACGGGCTGACGGTCGTCATCTCGCCGCTGATCGCGCTGATGCGCGACCAGGTGCGCGCGCTGCGCGAGGCCGGGGTCGAGGCCGGGGCGCTGACCTCGGGCAACACGCGCGGAGGAGACCGACGCGGTGCTGGACGGCGCTGCGACGCGGGGCGGCTGAAGCTGCTCTACATGGCGCCCGAGCGGCTGGCCTCGGCCGGGACGACGTGCGATGCTGCGGCGCGTCGGGCGTCGGGCTGATCGCGGTGGACGAGGCGCATTGCGTCAGCCAGTGGGGCCACGACTTCCGCCCCGACTACCTGCGCATCGGCGCGCTGCGCGCGGCGCTGGGCGTGCCGCTGGCCGCCTTCACCGCCACCGCCGATGCCGAGACCCGGGAGGAGATCGTCGACGCGGCTGTTCGACGGGCAGGCGCCGCAGACCTTCCTGCGCGGCTTCGACCGGCCGAACATCCACCTCGCCTTCGCCGCCCAAGGACCAGCCGCGCCGGCAGATCCTCGACTTCGCCGCCGCGCGCACGCGGCCAGTCGGGCATCGTCTATTGCGGCACCCGCGCCAAGACCGAGAGCGCTGGCGCGCGGCGCTGCGCGAGGCCGGGCACGCCGCCTGCGCCTACCACGGCGGGATGGAGGCCGAGCGACCGCGCGGGTCGAGGAGCGCGTTCCAGCCCGAGGACGGGCTGATCGTGGTGGCGACCGTCGCCTTCGGCATGGGCGTCGACAAGCCCGACATCCGCTGGGTCGCCCACGCCGACCTGCCGAAGTCGATCGAGGCCTATTACCAGGAGATCGGCCGCGCCGGCCGCGACGGCGCGCGCGGCCGAGACGCTGACGCTCTACGGCCCCGACGACATCCGCCTGCGCCGGGCGCAGATCGACGAGGGGCCGGCCCCGCCCGAGCGCAAGGCGGCCGACCACGCGCGGCTGAACGCGCTGCTGGGGCTGGCCGAGGCGCTGCGACTGCCGGCGGCAGGCGCTGCTGGGCTATTTCGGCGAGGACGGCGGCGCCCTGCGGCAACTGCGACCTCTGCGACCAGCCCGCCCGAGATCTTCGACGCGACCGAGGCGGTGCGCAAGGCGCTGTCGGCGATCCTGCGGACGGGGGAGTGGTTCGGCGCCGGGCACCTGATCGACATCCTGACCGGGCAGCGCGACCGACAAGGTGCGCAGCCGCGGCCACGACCAGCTGCCGACCTTCGGCGTGGGGCGCGAGCTCTGACCGGCGGCGGCTGGCAGGCGGTGTTCCGGCAGATGATGGGGCGCGACCTGGTCCGGCCCGACCCCGAGCGGCACGGCGCGCTGCGGATGACCGAGGCGGCGCGGCCGATCCTGCGCGGCGAGGAGAGCGTCGACGCTGCGGCGCGACGCCGTGCCGCGTCGGCGGGCCGGCCGGCGGCCAAGGCGCTGGTCGACGACGAGGACGCGCCGCTTCTGTCGGCGCTGAAGGCCAAGCGGCGGGCGCTGGCCGAGGCGCAGGGCGTGCCGGCCTATGTCATCTTCCCCGACCGCACGCTGATCGAGATGGCCGAGCGCGCGGCCGGCGACGCTGGACGAGATGGCGCGGATCGCCGGCGTCGGGGCGAAGAAGCTGGAGCGCTACGGCGCCGCCTTTCTGGAGGTGATCACGGGCGAGGCACCGCCGGCGGAGCACCCCTCGCGCCGCACGGCTTGCCGGGCGCGAGGCCGGAAGCGTCTACGACCGGCTGCTCGCGGTGCAGGCCGAACTGGCGCGCGGCAGGACGGAACCGAGAAGCCGCTGACCTGCTCGGCCTCGCTGCTGGCGCGCGTGGCCGAGCTGCGGCCGGATGACGCCAGCGCGCTGGCCCGCATGCTGGGCGAGCGGCGCGCCGAGCGGTTCGGGCCCGCCTTTCTCGAGGTGCTGCGCGAGGGCTGACGGCGCCGCGATCTCTCCTGCCGGGAGACGCGGCGCCTGATCAGGTGAGGGGAGCGACCGTGGCGCCGGTCCGATCGGCAAGGGCGCGCGGGTCGACGGCGAAGACGGTTTGCGGCCCGCCGCCCGCCGCCCACACCACCTCATGATCGAGCAGCGCGGGGTCGAGATAGACCGGCAGGGGCCGCGCGTGCCCGAGCGGGGCGACACCGCCGATGGCAAAGCCCGTCGCTTCGCGGACCTCGCGCGCATCGGCCTTCTGCAGCGGTGCGCCCACGGCATCGGCGGCGCGGCCCAAGTCGACGCGCCGGTCGCCCCCCACGAGGAGGAGGACGAGCTCTCCGGCCGGGGTCGCGAAGACGAGCGACTTGACGATCTGCCCCACCGCGCACCCGCAGGCCGCCGCCGCCTCGGCGGCAGTACGGGTCGAGGCGGGCATCTCGCGGAGCGCGATCTGCAGGCCCACCGCCTGCGCCGCCGCCTCGACCCGATCCCTGCTGCGGCTCACGTGCGCTCGATGGCCAGCGCGATCCCCTGCCCGCCGCCGATGCACATGGTGATCAGGGCGCGGCGGCCGCCGATCCGCTCGAGCTCGTAGAGCGCCTTGACCACGAGGATAGCGCCGGTAGCGCCGACCGGGTGGCCCAGCGCGATGGCGCCGCCGTTCGGGTTCACCTTGTCGGGGTCGAAGCCCAGCTCGTCGCTGACCGCCAGGGCCTGCGCCGCGAACGCCTCGTTCGATTCGATCACGTCGAAATCGCCCGCCGAAAGGCCGATCTTGTCGAGCAGCCGGCGCACCGCCGGGACCGGGCCGATGCCCATGACCTCGGGGCGCACGCCGGCATGGGCGTAGCCCAGAACGCGTGCCCGGGGCGTCAGCCCGCGCCGCTCGGCCGCCTCGCCGCGGGCAAGCACGATGGCGGCGGCCCCGTCGTTGATACCGCTGGCATTGCCGGCGGTGACGGTGCCCTCCTTCCTGAACACCGGCCGAAGCCCCGCCAGCGCCTCGGCGGTCGTCGCCTTCGGGTGCTCGTCGCGGTCGAAGGCGACCTTGTCGCGCTTAACGGTGATCTCGACGGGCACGATCTGCTCGGCGAAGCGCCCCTCCTCGATCGCCCGTGCCGCCCGCCGCTGGCTTTCCAGTGCGAAGGCATCCTGCCGCTCGCGGGCGATCTGGTGCTCGTCTCGCGACGTTCTCGGCGGTCACGCCCATGTGCCCGGTGCCGAACGGGCAGTTGAGCGCCCCCAGCATCATGTCCTGCGCGCCGGCATCGCCCATCTTCTGACCCCAGCGGGCCTGGGGCAGGATGTAGGGCGAACGGCTCATCGCCTCGGCGCCGCCGGCCAGGCCGTAATCGGCATCGCCAAGCTGCAGCGCCTGCACCACCGACACGACCGCCTGCGCGCCCGAGCCGCAGAGCCGGTTGACGTTCATCGCCGGCACCGTGTCCGGCACGCCCGCCTGCATCGCGGCCACGCGGCTGAGGTACATGTCGCGCGGCTCGGTGTTGATCACGTGGCCGAAGGCGACATGCCCGACCTGCGCCGGCTCGACGCCCGCCCGTTCGAGCGCGGCCCCCGCGGCGATGGCCGCCGTCTCGATCGGGGGGGTGCCGGCGAGCGCGCCGCCAAAGGTTCCGATCGCCGTTCGCGCGCCGCCGAGAATCACGATGTCGGTCATGGTCCGCCTCCTTCGCTGCCGGCTTCGGGTGTCTCAGGCGCGCGGCGTTTGCGCAAGGCCGACGCTCGTCGCTGGACCGCGGCGACGGCACGCGCCTATGATCTCGGCCAGCGGGCTGGACGCTCGCGCCGCAGCCGACGGAGACGACGCGATGAAGGTGGACGGAAAGCCGATGCGGACGATCTGGCCCGCGCTGCGCCCCGAGGCGGGCAGGCGAGGCGCCGTCGCGATCATCGACCAGACGCTGCTTGCCGCACCGTTTCGAGACGTGGTCCGGCTGGAGCGTCTGGAGGACGCGGCGCACGCGATCCGGCACATGCAGGTGCGCGGCGCGCCGCTGATCGGCGCCACCGCCGCCTACGGCCTTGCGCTGGCGCTGCACGGCGATGCGGGCGACGCGGCGCTGGCCGCGCGCGCGCGACGCGCTGCTGCGCGACCCGGCCGACCGCCGTCAATCTGCGCTGGGCGCTCGAGCGAGATGGCCGCGCGCGCTGCAGCCGCTGCCCGCCGGCGGGCGCGCGAGGGCGGCGGCCTGGCGACGAGGCCGCCGCGATCTGCGACGAGGACGTCGCGATCGACCGGCGATCGGCGACCACGGCCTCGAGCTGATCCGCGAGGCGGCCGCGCGAAGGGCGGGGCCGGTCGAACGTCCTGACCCATTGCAATGCCGGCTGGCTCGCGACGGTCGACTGGGGCACCGCGCTGTCGCCGATCTACAAGGCCCATGACGCCGGCATCCCGGTCCACGTCTGGGTCGACGAGACGCGGCCGCGCAACCAGGGCGCGGCGCTGACCGCCTGGGAGCTCGGCCAGTCACGGCGTGCCGCACACGTGATCGCCGACAATGCCGGCGGCCATCTGATGCAGCGCGGCCAGGTCGACATGTGCATCACCGGCACCGACCGGACCGCCGCCGACGGCGACGTCGCCAACAAGATCGGCACCTATCTCAAGGCGCTCGCCGCGGCCGACAACGGCGTGCCGTTCTACGTCGCGCTGCCGTCGCCGACCATCGACTTCGGACGCTGGCCGACGGCGCGCGGCATCCCGATCGAGGAGCGCGCCGGCGACGAGGTCAGCCACATCGCCGGGCCGCGACCGCGACGGGCAGCGTCGACGACGCGTGCAGGTCACGCCCGACGGCTCGGCGGCGCCAATCCGCCTTCGACGTGACGCCGGCGCGGCTTGTCACCGGGCTGATCACCGAGCGCGGCGTCGTGCCGGCCGGACCGAGGGGCCTCGCCGCGCTCTTCCCGGAGCGGGCGGCGGTCGCGTGACGCCCGGCGCGGACCTCGCGAAATGAGCTGCCGCGAGGCGCGCGGGCGGATCGTCGCCACTGCCGCGCGATGAACGCCTCGGCATGAACCGGGGCAGTTCCGGCAATGTCTCGGCGCGCGTGCGCGGGAGGGCATGCTGGTCACGCCGTCCGGCGTCGCCCTACGACGCGCTCGATCCCGGACGAGATGGTCTTCGTCGATGTCGACGGGACGGCCGCGACGGCCGGCGGCGGCCGTCGAGCGAGTGGCGGATGCACCGCGACATCTATGCGCACGCGCGAGGGCGTCGATGCGGTCGTCCACAGCACACTCGCCGTATGCGCACGGCGCTCTCGCCTGCCTGCGCTGGCCGATCCCGCGCCTTTCACTACATGGTCGCCATGGCCGGCGGACGCGACATCCGCTGCGCGCGCCTACGCAACCTTCGGCACGCCAGGAGCTGTCGGACCACGTGCTGGCGGCGCTCGAGGGGCGCAAGGCCTGCCTTCTCGCCAACCACGGACAGGTCGCGCTGGGGCCGACGCCCGAGCGGGCGCTGTGGCTGGCCGGCGAGATCGAGGCGCTGGCCCAGCAATACATCCACGCGCGCAGCATCGGCGAGCCCGTGATGCTCGACGACGCCGAGATGGCGCGGGTCGTGCACCGGTTTCGAGACTACGGGAAGCAGCCTGCGGCCCCGTCCGAGGACGGCCGAAATTCGTCCTGACCCCGACTTGGCGAATGGCCACGGGCGCCGCGCGATCCGGCTGTTTCAGGCCCGACGCACACCGACAACAACGACGGTGCGCGGCACCGTCGTTTTATGTGGGGGACCTTGTGGGGCGCCGTCTATTCGGCGGCGTTCTGGACCGCCGAAATGCCGTCGAGATAGGCGGCGAACTCGTCGCGCAGGTCCTCGCGCGCCAGCCCGAAGGCCACCGTCGCCTGCAGGAAGCCCGCCTTCGAGCCGCAATCGAACCGCTGGCCCTCGAACCGCAGGCCGTGGACGGGACGCCGCCTTGGCGATCTCGCTGGCGATGGCGTCGGTCAGCTGGATCTCGCCGCCGGCGCCGGTCGTCTGCCGGTCGAGGAAGGACAGGACCCGCGGCGTCAGGATGTAGCGCCCGATGACCGCAAGATTCGATGGCGCGGTGCCCGCCGCCGGCTTTTCGACCATTGCCGCGGATCGAGACCAGATCGCCGCGCGTCTTGTCCACGTCAAGCACGCCGTAGGCGCTGGTCTGCTGCGGCGGGCACGTCCATCGCCGCCACCATGCAGCCGCCCACCTCGTGCATAGGCTTCGACCATCTGCTTGAGGCACGGCACGTCGGCGGCGATCACGTCGTCCGGCAGGATCACCGCGAACGGCTCGTCGGCGATCAGCCGGCGGGCGCACCAGACGGCGTGGCCCAGGCCCAGGGCCTTGTGCTGGCGGATGTAGGCGATCGCGCCCGAGGGCATGCTGGTTTGGCGCAGAAGCTCGAGCAGGCGGGTCTTGCCCTTCGCCTCGAGCGACGCCTCGAGCTCGGGCGCGTCGTCGAAATAGTCCTCGAGCGCGGACTTGCCGCGTGAGGTGACGAAGATGAACTCCTCAATGCCCGCCGCGCGCGCCTCGTCGATGGCGTACTGGATCAGCGGCCTGTCGACGAGCGTCATGATCTCCTTCGGGATCGACTTGGTGGCCGGAAGGAACCGGGTCCCGAGGCCGGCGACCGGGAAGATCGCCTTCGTCACCTTCTTGCTCATCGCACCGTTCCCTTGCCACGCAATACCGCCACCTTCGAACAAGCCGATTCCGGCTTCTTCCCATTACCCTCTCCGAGGCGAGTCGGGCCACACGAACTTGTCTCACCTTTGAACGAGTCCAATCTAGCTCAACTCGACCCCGGGCGCATACGCGATGAAGCGCGGGTTGCGAAATTCCGCTTTGCCGTAAGTCAGCGGGCGCCCCCCCTCGTCCAGGACGTCGACGCGGCCGCCGGCGGCCGCCAGAACCGCGTGGCCCGCCGCCGTGTCCCATTCCATCGTCGGGCCGAGGCGCGGGTAGAGATCGGCCTCGCCCGTGGCCACGAGGCAGAATTTCAGCGAGGAGCCGGCGCTGGCGATCTCGGCGACACGGTAGCGGCGGATATACGCGTCGGTCTCGGCGTCGCGATGCGACTTGGACGCGACGACGCGCAGCGCGTCGTTGTCGGGCTGCGCGACCCGGATCTCGCGCATGGGGCCACGGGCGGCGGGAGCAAGCGGCCCCTCCTCCTCGATGGCGTTGCCGTCGGCATCCGTCATGAAGAGCCGCTTGCGGGCGGGCGCGTAGACGACGCCGCGGACGGGCACGCCGTCCTCGACCAGCGCGATGTTGACCGTGAAGTCGCCACGGCGGCGGACAAACTCCTTCGTGCCGTCGAGGGGGTCGACGATCAGGAAGGTCGAGGCGGAAACCGCGTGAGTGCGCGCCTGCTCTTCCGTGACGAGGGGCATGTCCGGGAACGTCTCGCGCAGGCCGGCCGAGATAAGGGCGTCGGCGGCGTGGTCGGCCTCGGTTACGGGGCTTTCGTCGGCCTTCTTCTCGACCTCGAAGCCGTTGTGGTAGTGCTCCATGATCACGGCGCCGGCCTCGAGGGCAAGGCGCCGTATCGTTGCCGCCAGTAGCTGATGGTCCATCACGCCCCCCGCCTTTGCTGCGCGCGGGACTATGGCCGCGGGGGCGCGCAGCGGCAAGCCTCAGGCGACCACGCGGAGGGTCAGGTTGATCCGGCCGCCGCCGGGGATCAGGCGCGACGATCCGAAGCGCGTCCGGTCGATGCCGTGATGCACGAGTCGCGCATCCCCGCCGAGGACGCAGACATCCCCCGACGCAGCCAGACGCTCTCGGTCGTGCCGCCGCGCTCGACGTTGCCGATGCGGAAGAGGGCGTCGTCGCCGAGCGAGATCGACACGACGGGCCACGAGAAATCGGCCTCGTCGCGGTCCTGGTGCAGGCCCATGCGCGCGCCCTCGCCGTAGCGATTGACGAGGCAGCAATCGGGCTGTCTGGCAAGGCCGGTCGCGCGCGCCCAGACTTCCAGCGCCGATGGCGGGATCGGCGGCCATGGCACGCCGGACGGGTGCTGCCGCTCATAGCGGTAGCCGCGACGGTCCGAAACCCAGCCGAGGCGCCCGGCCGAAGTCATCGCCACGGACATCGTCGGCCCCACCGGGTTTCGGGGTGGAACGGCGGCGCCGCGGCCTCAACGGCCTCGATCTCGGCGAGCAGACGCGCCTGCGCCACCGGATCGAGAAGACCCTTGAAGACCCCGACGCCGCGCACCTCGAGGGTCGGGACGACCGGGTCTGCCGGAAATCCTGTCTGCCGGGGCTGTTGCAGGGCCAAAACCCCCCTCCTATATACGGCCGGAACATCGGAGCGGGGCCCACGCTCTGCCCGGTTTCCTGGGATCGGGAGGGGATGCCGCCCCGCGGGTCCGCTCCCAGAACATCGCCGTAGAGAGGAAAGAGCATGGCCAAAGTCATCGGTATCGACCTTGGAACCACCAACAGCTGCGTCGCCATCATGGACGGTTCGCAGCCCCGCGTGATCGAGAACTCCGAAGGGCGCGGACGACGCCGTCGATCGTCGCGTTCACCGAGAACGAACGTCTCGTCGGCCAGCCCGCCAAGCGGCAGGCGGTGACGAACCCCGAGAACACGATCTTCGCCGTCAAGCGCCTGATCGGCCGCCGCATGGGCGACGACGCCGTCGAGAAGGACAAGCAGATCGTCCCCTACAACATCGTCGACGGCGGCAACGGCGACGCCTGGGTCGAGGCGCGCGGCGAGAAGTATTCGCCGAGCCAGATTTCCGCCTTCATCCTGCAGAAGATGAAGGAAACCGCCGAGAGCTACCTCGGCGAGAAGGTCGAGCAGGCGGTGATCACCGTGCCGGCCTACTTCAACGACGCCCAGCGCCAGGCCACCAAGGACGCCGGCAAGATCGCCGGCCTCGAAGTGCTGCGCATCATCAACGAGCCGACGGCGGCGGCGCTGGCCTACGGGCTCGACAAGAAGGAGTCGAAGACGATCGCGGTCTACGACCTCGGCGGCGGCACCTTCGACATCACGATCCTCGAGATCGACGACGGCCTCTTCGAGGTGAAGTCGACCAACGGGGACACGTTCCTCGGCGGCGAGGACTTCGACATGCGGATCGTCAACTACCTGGCCGACGAGTTCAAGAAGGAGCACGGCGTCGACCTGACGAAGGACAAGATGGCGCTGCAGCGGCTCAAGGAAGCCGCCGAGAAGGCCAAGATCGAGCTGTCGTCCTCGACCCAGACCGAGATCAACCAGCCGTTCATCTCGATGGACAAGGACACCGGCACGCCGCTGCACATGGTGATGAAGCTGACCCGGGCCAAGCTGGAAAGCCTGGTGGGCGACCTCATCAAGAAGTCGATCAAGCCGTGCAAGGCGGCGCTGAAGGATGCCGGCATCTCTGCCGACGACATCGACGAGGTCGTCCTGGTCGGCGGCATGACCCGGATGCCGAAGGTCGTCGAGGAAGTGACCAAGTTCTTCGGCAAGGAGCCGCACAAGGGCGTCAACCCGGACGAGGTCGTGGCGCTGGGCGCGGCGATCCAGGCCGGCGTGCTGCAGGGTGACGTCAAGGACGTCGTGCTGCTGGACGTCACGCCGCTGTCGCTGGGCATCGAGACGCTGGGCGGCGTGTTCACCCGGCTGATCGACCGCAACACCACGATCCCGACCAAGAAGAGCCAGATCTTCTCGACCGCCGAGGACAACCAGAACGCGGTGACGATCCGGGTCTTCCAGGGCGAGCGCGAGATGGCGGCCGACAACAAGCTGCTCGGCCAGTTCAACCTCGAGCAGATCCCGCCCGCGCCGCGCGGCATGCCGCAGATCGAGGTGACCTTCGACATCGACGCCAACGGCATTGTCAGCGTGTCCGCCAAGGACAAGGGCACCGGCAAGGAGCAGAAGATCACCATCCAGGCCTCGGGCGGCCTCACCGACGACGAGATCGAGCAGATGGTGAAGGATGCCGAGAGCAACGCCGAGGCGGACAAGAAGCGCCGCGACCTCGTCGAGGCCAAGAACCAGGCCGAAAGCCTGATCCACTCGACCAAGAAGTCGCTCGAGGAGCACTCGGACAAGGTCGACCCGACCACGGTCGAGGCGATCGAGCTGGCTATCGCGAACCTCGAGGAGCAGATGGAGACCGAGGACGCGGGCAAGATCCGCGGCGGCATCCAGAACGTCACCGAGGCCGCGATGAAGCTGGGCGAGGCGATCTACAAGGCCGAGCAGGAGAAATCCGGCGAAGAGGCGCCCGAGGGGGATGACGAACCGCGCGGCGTGGACGACGACATCGTCGACGCCGACTTCGAGGACCTCGACGACAACAAGCGCGCCTCGTAAGGGGTGGCTGGACGCGTGGAAGGGCCGGCCCGCCACCCGGGCCGGCCTTTTCGCTTCGGGAGACGATTGATGGCAAAACGCGACTTCTACGACGTGCTCGGCGTCACGCGCGATGCGTCGGCGGACGAGATCAAGAAGGCCTATCGCCAGAAGGCGAAGGAGCTCCACCCCGACCGCAACAAGGACGACCCGGACGCCGAGGCGCAGTTCAAGGAGGCGAACGAGGCCTACGAGGTCCTGAAGGACCCCGAGAAGAAGGCGGCCTACGACCGCTTCGGCCACGCCGCGTTCGAAGGTGGCATGGGCGGCGGAGCGCGCCCCGGCGGACCCGGCGGCGGGTTTCACGGCGGCGACTTCGCCAGTGCCTTCTCGGACGTATTCGACGACCTCTTCGGCGACTTCATGGGGGGCCGCCGGGGCGGCCGCCGCGCCACGCGGGGCGCCGACCTGCGCTACAACCTGCGGGTGACGCTGGAGGAGGCCTACAACGGCCTGCAGAAGACGATCAGCGTGCCCACCGCCGTCGCCTGCACGGCCTGCAACGGCTCGGGCGCCGAGGGCGGCGCCGAGCCGCAACCTGCCCCACCTGCTCCGGCATGGGCAAGGTCCGCGCGCAGCAGGGCTTCTTCACGGTCGAGCGGACCTGCCCGACCTGCGGCGGCGCTGGGCCAGATCGTCAAGAACCCGTGCCAGGCCTGCGGCGGCAGCGGCCGCGTCGAGAAGGAGCGCACGCTTTCCGTCAACATCCCGCCGGGCGTCGAGACCGGAACCCGGATCCGGCTCGCGGGCGAGGGCGAGGCCGGGCTGCGCGGCGGCCCGCCGGGCGACCTCTACATCTTCCTCGAGGTCGCCGAGCACCCGCTGTTCCAGCGCGACGGCCAGAACCTCTTCTGCCGCGTGCCCGTGTCGTTCACCACCGCCGCGCTGGGCGGCGACATCGAGGTGCCGACGATCGACGGCGGCCGCAGCCGCGTGAAGGTGCCGCCGGGCAGCCAGTCCGGCCGGCAGATGCGCCTGCGCGGCAAGGGCATGCCGATGCTGCGCGGCGCGGGCCTGGCGACATGTACATCGAGCTGGCCGTCGAGACGCCGGTGAACCTGACCGCCCGGCAGAAGGAGATCCTGCGGGAGTTCGAGCGGCTGAGCGAGGACAACAACCCCGAGTCGAACAGCTTCTTCTCCAAGGTGAAGAGCTTCTGGGACGGGATGAAGAGCTGAGCGCGTTTACGCGCGCTTAGCGCCTTCGGCCGCACCGTATCCGCCTGAACGGCGGGCGACTCGCGAGGCGGCATGGAGCGGAGCCTTTTCGGAGATGACGAAGCGGCGGCGCCCTCGGGCAGGCCGCCGTCCTACATCCGCGACCACCGCAAGCGGCTGCGCGAGCGCTTCATCGAAGGCGGCGCGGCCGCCCTTCCCGACTACGAGCTGCTCGAGCTGGTGCTGTTCCGCGCGATTCCGCGGCAGGACGTGAAGCCGCTGGCGCGCCGCCTGCTCGACATGTTCGGCGACTTCAACCGCGTCCTCGCCGCGCCCGTCGCGCGATTGAAGACTGTGCCGGGCGTCGGCGACGCGGTGGTGCAGGAACTCAAGATCGTCGAGGCAGCCGCCCATCGCATGGCCCGAGCGCGCATCATCCAGCGCCCGGTGATTTCCAGCTGGCAGGCGATCCTGGATTACTGCCACACCACCATGGCGCACCGCGAGATCGAGCAGTTCCGGATCCTGTTCCTGGACCGGAAGAACGTGCTGATCGCCGACGAGGAACAGGCGCGCGGCACCGTCGACCATGTGCCCGTCTATCCGCGCGAAGTGGTCAAGCGGGCGCTCGAGCTGAACGCCTCGGCGCTGATCCTGGTGCACAACCATCCCTCGGGCGACCCGACTCCGTCGGAGGCCGACATCGCGATGACCGAGCGCATCCGCGCGGCAGCCGACGTGCTGGGCATCGCGCTTCACGACCATCTCATCATCGGCAAGTCGGTCGAGCTGTCGTTCCGTGGGGCGGGCCTGCTCTAGAATCCTTTTAAGGAGCCGAATTGGGTCAAGCGACGTCCGCTTGGCCTTGGGCATTCGGCACAAGGAAGATGGCGACGGTGCGCGGGAGAGCCGACGTCGCGTCCTTGTCGGTAACGGGGCCAGCCGTTGCGCCGGCCCCGGCGCCCTCAGACCAGCCGGCCGTGGCAGTGCTTGAACTTCTTGCCCGACCCGCAGGGGCACGGATCGTTGCGGCCCGGATTGCCCCAGGTCGCCGGGTCGCTCTCGTCGAAGCCTCCGACGCGGCGCCCGCCGGTGCTCGACGGCCTGCGGTTCGGCTCGGCCTTCTGCCATCGCCGGCTGCCGCTGCGCGCCTGCTGATCTGGCGCAGCATCATCGCTTCCTGCTCTTCCTCGCGTCATCGGGCGGATCTGGGCCAGCTTCTGCGTCACGTCCTCGCGCAGGGCATCGAGCAGCTCTCGAAGAGCTGGAAGCCTCGGTCTTGTATTCGTTCAGCGGGTCGCGCTGGGCGTAGCCGCGGAAGCCCGACGACCGAGCGCAGATGCTCGAGCGTCAGCAGGTGCTCGCGCCACTTGCGCGTCGATGGTCTGCAGGAGCACCTGCTTCTCGATCGGCGCATCGTCTCGGGGCCGAACTGCTCCGCCTTCTCGGCCATGAACTCGTCCGACGGCCTTGTAGAGCCGCTCGCGGATCTCGTCCTCGTCGACGCCCTCCTCCTCGGCCCAGGCGGCGACCGGGACGTCGAGCCCGAGCTTCGTCGACGCGCCAGCCGCCTGAAGCTCCTCGGCGCTCCCACTGGTCGGCGTAGGACTGCGCGGCGGCATGCAGTCGTCGACGAGGTCGTCGATCACCTGGTGGCGCATGTCCTCGACGATCTCGGAGAGGTCCTGCGCCTCCATGATCTCGCGGCGCTGGCGAAGATCACCTTGCGCTGGTCGTTCATCACGTCGTCGAACTTCAGAAGCTGCTTGCGGATGTCGAAGTTGCGCCCCTCGACCTTCGCCTGCGCCTTCTCGAGCGACTTGTTCACCCACGGGTGGACGATCGCCTCGCCCTCCTTCATGCCGAGCGTCGACAGCACCTTGTCGAGCCGCTCGGACCCGAAGATGCGCATCAGGTCGTCCTCGAGGCTGAGGAAGAACGACGAGCGGCCCGGGTCGCCCTGACGGCCGGACCGGCCGCGCAGCTGGTTGTCGATCCGCCGGCTCTCGTGCCGCTCGGTGGCGAGCACGAAGAGCCCGCCGGCGTCGAGCACCTTCTGCTTGTCGGCGGCATGCTCGGCCTCGATCCGGGCGCGGACCTCGTCGGGATGCGCCTCGGGGTCGGCGGCCAGCGCCTCCAGCACCTTCATCTCGACGTTGCCGCCCAGCTGGATGTCGGTGCCGCGGCCGGCCATGTTGGTGGCGATCGTCACCGCGCCCGGCTTGCCGGCCTCGGCGACGATCTGCGCTTCCTGCTCGTGCTGGCGGGCGTTCAGCACGTTGTGCGGCACGTCCTCCTTCTTGAGCAGGTCCGACAGGAACTCGGACTTCTCGATCGACGTGGTGCCGACCAGCATCGGCTGGCCCTTCGTGCGCGCGCTTGATCTCCTGGACGATGGCGTCGTACTTCTCGCGCGCGGTGCGGTAGACCTGGTCGTGCTCGTCCATCGCGGGCGACCGGCACGGTTGGTCGGCACCTCGACCACGCCGAGGCCGTAGATCTCCATGAACTCCTCGGCCTCGGTCGGCGCGGTGCCGGTCATGCCCGGCGAGCTTGTCGTAGAGGCGGAAGTAGTTCTGGAACGTGACGCAGGCGAGCGTCACGTTCTCGGGCTGGATCTCCACGCCTTCCTTGGCCTCGATCGCCTGGTGCAGCCCGTCGCGACAGGCGCCGGCCGACCATCATCCGGCCGGTGAACTCGTCGATCAGCACGACCTCGCCGTCGCGGACGATGTAGTCCTTGTCGCGCTGTGAACAGCTTGTGGGCGCGCAGGCCCTGGTTCACGTGGTGGACGATCGTCGTCGATTCCGGGGTCGTAGAGCGACTGGCCCTCGGGCAGGATCCCCGCCTCGTGCAGGCGCTGCTCGAGGAACTCGTTGCCTTCCTCGGTGTAGGTGACGTTCCGCGTCTTCTCGTCGAGCGTGAAGTGCTCCTCGTCAACTCGGGATGATCGCGTCGAGCGTCCGGTAGAGCTCGGAGCGGTCCTGGCTCGGGCCGGAGATGATGAGCGGCGTCCGCGCCTCGTCGATCAGGATCGAGTTCGACCTCGTCGACGATCGCGTAATTGTGTCCGCGCTGGTTCATCTCCGGCCAGCTCGGACTTCATGTTGTCGCGCAGGTAGTCGAAGCCCAACTCGTTGTTCGTGCCGTAGGTGATGTCGGCCGCGTAGGCGCCCTTCTTCTCGGCCTCGGGCTGCTGCGGATAGACGACGCCGGTCGTCAGGCCGAGTGCCGCGTAGACCTTGCCCATCCACTCGGCGTCGCGCTTGGCGAGGTAGTCGTTCACGGTGACGATGTGCACGCCCTTGCCGGTCAGCGCGTTGAGATAGGCGGGGAAGGTCGCGACCAGCGTCTTGCCCTCGCCGGTCTTCATCTCGGCGATGTTGCCCTGGTGCAGGAAGATGCCGCCCATCAGCTGCACGTCGAAGGCGCGCAGGCCCAGCGCCCGCCGCGCGGCCTCGCGGCAGTTGGCGAAGGCTTCGGGCAGCAGGTCGTCGAGGACTTCGCCGGCCTTCGCTCGCTGCCAGAGCTGTTGGGTGCGTCCTTCAGCCCTTCGTCGGTCAGCGCCTGGAACTCGGGCTCGAGCGCGTTGATCTGCTCGACGATCGGCCGGATCGCCTTGATCTTGCGGTCGTTCGGCGTACCGAACACCTTCTTGGCGAACGTTCCGAAACCCAGCATGTCGTCTCCGTCTGAGGGGAATTCGGGCGGGCTGCTTGCCGAGGCCCCGTGCCCGAAATAGAAAACCGTAGAAACCCGGCCCCGCACCGGCCAGCCGCCGATGTAAGGGGCGGGCCAAATCAAGTCAACGTCGCCGCCACGGGAAGGATGTCGATGCCGCACAACCCGATTCTCGCCCCTGCCGCAGCCATTCTGATTGCCCTCGCGGCGCCGGTTCTCGCGCAGGACGAGGCGCCAGACGCGGACACCGTCGTGGCCACCGTGAACGGAACCGAGATCACGCTGGGTCACATGATCGCGCTGCGCGCGCGGCTGCCGCAGGAATACGCGCAGCTTGCCGACGACGCGCTGTTCGAGGCGGTGCGCGAGCAGCTCGTCCAGCAGGCGGCGCTCGCCGACCAGGTCGAGGAGGCACCGCGCGCCGTCGACCTGACGCTCGAGAACGAGCGACGCGCGCTTCTGGCCAACAGCACGCTCAAGGCGCGGCTCAACGACGCTGTCACCGACGAGGCGCTGCGCGCCGCCTACGACAGCGAGTTCCTGCAGGGCGAGCCGGGCCGCGAGTTCAACGCCGCGCACATCCTCGTGGAAACCGAAGACGAGGCCGTGGAGATCGTGGACGAACTTGAACAGGGCGCCGATTTCGCAAGCCTCGCCCGCGAACGCTCGACCGGGCCCTCGGGGCCGAACGGGGGTGAGCTCGGCTGGTTCGGCCCCGGCATGATGGTGCCCGAGTTCGAGGACGCCGTCGCGGCGCTCGAGCCGGGCGAGGTGTCCGAGCCGGTGCAGACGCAGTTCGGCTGGCATGTGATCCGGCTGAACGACGAGCGCGAGCAAGAGCCGCCGGAGTTCGATGCCGTGCGTGACGAGCTGGCCGAGCAAATCCGCCGCCAGGTGATCGATAACACCATCGCCGAGGCGACCGAGGCGGCCGAAATCGAGCTTGAGGATCTGTCCGGTATCGCCCCCACGACCCTCAGCGACACCAGCCTGATCGACTGAACATGGCCACCAAAGCTGCACCCTCGGTCTCGCCGTTCGCGCCCGACCGTTTTCCCGATATGCCGCCTGTGGCGGGCTTGCGCCTGTCCTCGGCGGCGGCTGGAGTGCGCTATGCGGGGCGACCCGACGTGATGCTGGCCGAGCTCCGGCCTGGCACTTCCATCGCCGGCGTCTTCACGCGCTCGGCGACCCGGTCGGCGGCGGTGCTCGACTGCCAGGAGAAGCTCGGCGGCGACGCCGGGCCGGCTGCCGCGATTCTCGTGAATTCAGGGAATTCCAATGCTTTCACCGGCCGTCACGGAAGCGCCTCGGTGCAGGCGCTCGTCGCCGCCGTGGCCGACCGCCTGAACGTGCCGTCCGGCCGCGTCTTCACCTCGTCGACGGGCGTGATCGGCGAGCCGCTGCCCCACGAGCGCATCCTGACGGTCCTTGACGAGCTTTCGTCGGGTTTGCGTCCGGACTGCTGGGAAGCTGCGGCGCGGGCGATCATGACCACCGACACCTATCCCAAGGGCGCATCCGCGCACTGCGAGATCGACGGCAAAACGGTCAGCGTCGCCGGCATCGCCAAGGGATCGGGGATGATCGCGCCCGACATGGCGACGATGCTCGCCTACGTCTTCACCGACGCCACGGTCCCGCAGCAACTTCTGCAGTCGATCATGCGGCGCGCGTCCGACCGGACCTTCAACGCGATCACGGTGGACGGCGACACCTCGACCTCGGACACGGTGCTGCTTGCGGCCACGGGTGGTGCAGACACGCCGCCGCTGCAGGACGGCACCGAAGGCGCCGCCCGTTTCGAGGCTGCGGTGACCGACGTGATGTGCGATCTGGCCCACCAGATCGTTCGCGACGGCGAAGGGGCGACCAAATTCGTCGAGGTAGAGGTTACCGGCGCCCGCTCGGACGCCGATGCGCGCCGGGTGGCACGCGCGATCGCCAACTCGCCGCTGGTCAAGACCGCGCTGGCCGGCGAGGACCCAAACTGGGGCCGCATCGTGATGGCGGTCGGCAAATCGGGGGCCGAGGCCGACCGCGACCGTTTAACCATCCGGTTCGGCGATATCCTGGTGGCCGAACACGGCTGGGTCGCCGAGAGCTACCGCGAAGCGGACGGCGCCGCCTACATGAGGCGGCCCGAACTCCGGATCGCGGTTGACCTGGGGCTAGCCGAGGGCGCGGCGCGGATGTGGACCTGCGACCTCACAGCGCGCTACGTCGAGATCAACGCCGACTACCGCTCGTGAAGCTGCTTCTCGTCGCCGCCGTGGCGCTGATCGACCGCGACGGGCGCGTCCTGCTGACGGAGCGACCCGCAGGCAAGGAAATGGCGGGCCTTTGGGAGTTTCCGGGCGGCAAGGTTGAGGCCGGCGAGACGCCAGAGGCCGCGCTGATGCGCGAGCTTGACGAGGAACTGGGCATCGAGACGTGGGAGAGCTGCCTCGCCCCGCTCACCTTCGCCAGCCACTCCTACGACGACTTCCACCTCCTGATGCCTCTCTTTGCGTGCCGCAAGTGGAAGGGGCAGCCGACCGCACGCGAGGCCCAGCGCTTGGCCTGGGCCCGCCCGAACGACCTCCGCAAGTACCCGATGCCGCCGGCCGACGTGCCGCTGATCCCGATCTTGCGCGACTGGCTTTGAAATTCGCGTCGCCGTTAGCTAAAAAACAACCGGTCTAGCGCCATGCTGACGTCGTCACCGGAGCGAAAGGAGAGCTCGATGCCGTGGACGATCGCCCTTGGAAGCTGTGTGCAGGTTCAGGGAACCTTCGTGCGTGAGCTCGATGATGGCCGCGTCGCCGTCAAGGTCGGTGACCGCGAGTTCCGGGGCCACCCGATCGCGACCTTGCCGCACCGAGCCGGGTGCGCGGTACCCTCAGAGTTGGCCTGACGAAAGACTCTTCCCACAATGGTGCGGCTCGCTCGTTGAGCCTGCCGAAATTGCGGCCTTTCGTCTTGCCGACTTGGCAGAAGCGTGATCGGCCCACGAATTTCGCTCCCGGACGATTGGCCGCAGAGCCCCACAGCTATCGGCCCTCTTGTCCTCACGAATACGGGCCGCGCCGCGGCACATTTCGGGTAGCGCCGGCAGGCCGCGACCACCGCTGGGCCATCGGCGTCGGCCCCGCACATCGTCCATCAAGAAATCGGCGACGCAGGCTTGCAGTTCAGTCCGACGCGGCCGCCCAGAACCTGCCTGCGCGTAAGTTGCGCGGGACGCCGAGACTCCGTCTGTTGCTTCCGACCCGCCATGTCAGCGGTGCCGATAGGACGTTCGTAGGCCTTGGGCAGGCTCGCCCACTCAACTGACGTCCGATCCCTCACGTAGACTCGGCCCCTCGAAACGGATGGCATCAGCGCATCTCTCCGTCCGCCGAGATCAAGCAGGAGGGCGCCACTCTCAAAGATCCAGATCTCCCCGTCTGACACGTCAGTTGACTGAACGGATGGTACGGGAGGTGGTCGGCACTTCTCCGAGCTAACCATAACCACTCGAGCTGGTGGACCCGTCTGTCCCGAGTCCAGCACCTTGGAGGAACCTGCGCGGCGACCACCGACACCGTCGCATGTGGCCGGACTGAGCAGGCTTCTTGTGGCAACTACTGCTGAGGGCCACGTTCCGTGGAGCGTCGCGGAGGATGAGGCCTGAGCGGATCGACCGCAGAGTCGTCACCTTGATGCGCGGCGACAGGGCACTTCGCCGGCACGACGATTGTCGATGCGCCAGCGGAGGCAATCCGGAATTCGAACAGTATAAGGGGGTCAGGGGCCAGCCCAGCTGGCCCCTGATCTCAGTCGAGCGTGCGTTCGACTTCCTCACGCTCGAAGATCTCGATGACATCGCCCGGTCGGATGTCCTCGTAGTTTTCGAAGGCCATGCCGCATTCCTGCCCCGACTGCACCTCGGCCACCTCGTCCTTGAAGCGCTTGAGCGTCTTCAGGGTGCCCTCGTGGATCACCACGTTGTCGCGCAGCAGGCGCACGCCCGCCGACCGGCGCGCCACACCCTCGGTAACGAGGCACCCCGCCACCTTGCCGACGTTCGAGACCTTGAAGACCTCCTTGATCTCGGCATAGCCGATGAACTTCTCGCGCACCTCCGACGACAGGAGACCCGAGGCCGCCTGCTTCACGTCATCGACCAGATCATAGATCACGCTGTAATAGCGGATCTCGACGCCCTTCTGGTTCGCCGAGTTCCGGGCCGACGCATTGGCACGGACGTTGAAGCCGAAGACCGGGGCGCCCGATGCCTCGGCCAGTCCGATGTCGGTCTCGGTGATCGCACCGACACCCGAGTGCAGCACGCGGACGCGCACCTCCTCGTTGCCGATCTTCTCCATCGCCTGGAGGATCGCCTCGGCCGAGCCCTGCACGTCGGCCTTCACGACGATGGGCATCTCAGTGACGCTCTCGTCGGCCTTGGCCTTGGCCATCATCTGCTCAAGCGTGGTGGCAGCACCGGCGGCCGCGCGCTTCTCCTTGGCGGCGTTGGCGCGGTATTCCGCGATCTCGCGGGCCTGCGCCTCGGTCTCGACGACGTTGAGGACGTCGCCAGCCTCGGGCGTGCCGTTCAGGCCCAGCACCTCGACCGGGACCGAAGGCCCGGCCTCCTTCACGCGCTCGCCCTGATCGTTGACCAGCGCACGCACCTTTCCCCACTGCTCGCCGACGACGAAGATGTCGCCCTGCTTGAGTGTGCCGTTCTGCACCAGCACCGTGGCGACCGGCCCGCGCCCAACGTCAAGTTGCGCCTCGATCACGGCACCCTGCGCGGCGCGGCCGGGGTTGGCGTGGAGTTCCAGCACCTCGGCCTGCAGCGCGATCGCCTCGAGCAGTTCGTCGAGGCCGATTCCGTTGATGGCGGAAACCTCCACGTCCTGCACATCGCCCGACATCTTCTCGACGATGACTTCGTGCTGCAGCAGGCCGGTCCGGACCTTGTCCGGATTGGCGTCGGGACGGTCGATCTTGTTGATCGCCACGATCATCGGGACGCCGGCGGCCTTGGCGTGGTTGATCGCCTCGATCGTCTGCGGCATCACCGCGTCGTCTGCGGCCACCACCAGCACCACGATGTCGGTTACCTGGGCGCCGCGCGCCCGCATCGAGGTGAACGCGGCGTGGCCCGGCGTGTCGAGGAAGGTCAGCGTCGTACCGTTGTCAGCCTGCACCTGATAGGCGCCGATATGCTGGGTGATGCCGCCCGCCTCGCCGGCGACGACCTTGGTCTTGCGGATCGCGTCGAGTAGCGACGTCTTCCCGTGATCGACGTGGCCCATGACGGTGATCACCGGCGGACGCGGCTGGAGATCCTGCGGCTTGTCCTCGACCGTGTGCAGCACTTGCTCGACGTCGGCGTCGCTGACGCGCGTCACCTTGTGCCCGAATTCCTCGATGACGAGTTCGGCGGTGTCGGCGTCAATCGTCTGGTTCTGCGTCGCCATTATGCCGTTCTGCATCAGCGACTTGACCACGTCGGCCACGCGCTCGGCCATCCGGTTGGCGAGCTCCTGGACGGTGATCGCCTCGGGCAGCTGCACGTCGCGCGTCACCTTCTCGCGCTGCTGGTGACCGCCCATCGCCTTCTGGCGGGCGCGCTCCTGCTTGCGCTTCATGGCGGCCAGGCTGCGCTGGCGGCCACCCTCGCCCGAGAGCGCCTGGTTCAGCGTCAGCTTGCCGGTGCGGCGGTCGCCCTTGACGGGCTTGCCGCCCTTGGCATCACGCCGGTCGTCGCGCTCGCGATCGGTCTTGCGGGGACCGGGCGCGGGCTTGGCGGCCGAGCGTTGATCGGCTGCGGCCGGCTCGGCGCTCGCGGCGGCCTTCTGCTCCTCGGCACGGCGGGCACGCTCCTCGGCCTCGCGCTGCTTGCGCTCGTCCTCTTCGGCCTTCTTGCGCGCACGCTCCTCGCGCTCGCGCTCCTCGCGTTCCTTCGCCTCGGCCTCGGCGCGGCGTCGCTCGCGCTCCTCGGCACGGGCGCGTTCCTCGGCGGCCCGCTGCTCGGCCTCGTCCGCCTCGCGCGCCTTCGCGGCAGCGAGCGCCTTCATGCGGCGTTCAAGTTCGGCGTCGCTGATTCCCGCAGGACGCCGGGACGGATCGCTCGACACCTTGGGCGCGGCACCCGAGGCGGACGGCTTCGCGCCACCGGGCTTCGAGACGACTCGCTTGCGCTTGGTCTCGACGGTGACGGTCTTGGTGCGGCCATGGCTGAAGCTCTGCTTCACCTGCCCCGGCCGTCCGCCGCTCCGCAGGCCCAGTGTCTTCTTGCCGTCGTTATCACTCATAGGGTCTTGTCGTCCTTTCCGGTGACCTCGTCACCGCCGTTACCGCGAACGCCGGATAGCCGCATGGCGTCCTCCACGACCCTCGTCGCGAGTCCGCCCGGCGCGAGCGCCGCATGTATCACATGTTCACGTCCGAATGCCAAACCCAATTCTGAGGCCGTCAGGCACCCCACAAAGCGGGCGCCCTGTGGCGTCCACAGCTTCGATTTTCCCCGCACCGACCCGTCCGAAGCCTGAATCAGAACCCGGACATTCTCCTTGGCCAGCCAGTCCTTCACCTTCTCGAACCCGGCCACGGCAAGGCCCGCCTTGCGTGCCAGCGAGACCGCCTCGACCAGCCGGCGCGCCAGCGCCCTCTCGAGCGTCTCGACCAGCTCAGGCGGCACCTTCACCGGCGCGCGCGCCGCGCGGGCGAAGAGGTTGCGGTCGGCTGCGCGGCGCAGTGCCGCGCGATCGGCCGAAACCCACATGCCGCGCCCCGGCAGCTTGCCCGCGATGTCGGGCACGACCGCTCCCTCGGGGTCGACGACGAATCGGATCAACCCGCTCTTCGGTGCGGACTCGCCGGTGGCGATGCAGCGCCGGTCGGGCTCTGCCCGGTCCTTGGCGCGGCCGCCGCGACTCATCGGGGACTGATCGACAGACTGGTTCAGACCGGGGCCTCTTCTTCGTCTTCGTCGGTCGCTTCTTCCCCGGCTTCCTCGGCGGCGAGATCCGCCGGATCCACCCACCCGAGAGAGATCCGGGCGGTCATTACCAGGTTCTGCGCCTCCTCGAGCGAAACGTCGAAAGGCTCAAGCAGCCCGTCGTCCTTCACCCGTTCGCCGTCGACCGTGGTCCAGCCGCCGGCAAGCTCCCAGTCGGCGCAGGTGGCGAAGTCCTCGAGCGTCTTCACGCCGTCCTTCGCCAGTGCCTCGACCATCTGGGGAGTGAGGCCCCCGAATTCAATGAGGCTATCCTCGGCGCCGAGCGCACGGGCGGCTTCCAGCGCCTTCTGGTTCTGCTCCTCGATGCGGTCGCGGGCGCGCGCCTGCAGCTCGGTGGCAGTATCCTCGTCAACCCCGTCGATCACCAGAAGCTCGTCCATGTCGACGTAGGCCACCTCCTCGAGCGTGGTGAACCCTTCCGAAACCAGAAGCTGGGCGAAGAACTCATCGAGGTCGAGCGCCTCCATGAAGAGGTTCGTCCGCTCGGCGAACTCGGCCTGGCGGCGCTGGCTCTCCTCCTCCTCGGTCATGATGTCGATGTCGAGGCCGGTGAGCTGGCTGGCGAGGCGAACGTTCTGGCCGCGCCGCCCGATGGCGAGCGAAAGCTGCTCGTCGGGCACCACAACCTCGATCCGCTCGGCGTCCTCGTCCAGCACGACCTTGCTCACCTCGGCGGGCTGCAGCGCGTTTACGAGGAAAGTCGGCAGGTCCTCGTTCCACGGGATGATGTCGATCTTTTCGCCCTGCAGTTCGTTCACCACGGCCTGCACGCGGCTGCCGCGCATGCCGACACAGGCGCCGACCGGGTCGATCGACGAATCATAGCTGATGACGCCGATCTTCGCCCGGCTGCCCGGGTCGCGGGCCACTGCCTTGATCTCGATGATGCCGTCATAGATCTCGGGCACTTCCATCTTGAAGAGCTCGGCCATGAACTCGGGCGCGGTGCGGCTGAGGAAGATCTGCGGGCCCCGCGCCTCGCGCCGGACGTCCTTGATGTAGCAGCGGATGCGGTCGTTCGGGCGATAGCTCTCGCGGCCGATCTTCTCGTTGCGGCGCAGAACACCTTCGCCCCGGCCGATGTCGACGATGACGTTGCCGTATTCCTCGCGCTTGACGATGCCGTTGATGATCGTGCCGGCGCGGTCCTTGAATTCCTCGTACTGGCGGTCGCGCTCGGCCTCGCGGACCTTCTGCAGGATGACCTGCTTGGCCGACTGGGCAGCGATCCGGCCCATGTCCACCGGCGGCACCTCGTCGCGGATCTCGTCGCCCGGCTTGGGGTCGTCCAGGTACTGCTTCGCCTGCTCGACTGTCAGCTGCGCCTGGTAGTTCTCAAGCTCCTCGTCCTCGCCGATGACGGTGCGCACCCGGGTGAAGGTCGCCCGCCCGGTCTTGCGGTCGATCTTGACGCGGATGTCCATCTCCGAGCCGTAGCGGGACTTCGCCGCCCGCGCGAGGCTCTCCTCCATCGCCTCGACGACCAGCGCGGGGTCGATCATCTTCTCGCGCGCCACCGCCTCGGCGGTCTGCAGAAGCTCCAGCTGGTTTGCCGACGTAATGGCCATTCTCAGTGCTCCTTCACATCGCCGGTTGCGGCGTCGTCGCCCTCGTCGGGCAGTTCGGTGATGACTTCATCGTACTGGGCCTCGTCGATCTGACCGGCGTCCTTGCGGCTGCGCAGCACGTCGCGGATCAGCGCGTCGGTCAGCACCAGCTTGGCGTCGCTGAGCCAGTCGAACTTCAGGCCGACCGTCCCCTCGTCGATCTCGATCAGGACCTCGCCGTCCTCGACGCCCGCCAGGGTGCCCTTGAAGCGCCGGCGCCCGTCGATCAGATCGGCTGTCTCGAGCTTGGCCTCGTATCCGGACCAGGTCTCGAAGTCCTTCAACCGCGTCAGCGGCCGATCGATGCCGGGGCTCGACACCTCGAGCGTGTAGGCGTCCTCGATCGGGTCCTCGACGTCGAGCACCGCGCTCACCGCGTTCGAGACGGCGGCGCACTCCTCGACCTCGATGCCGCCGTCGGGCCGCTCGACCATGATCTGCACGGTCTTGGTCTTGCCGCCCATGTAGCGGACGCGCACCAGTTCGAAGCCCATGCCCTCGATCACGGGCGTCACGACTTCGGCAAGGCGACGGTCAATGGAGGCTTTGGCGACAAGTTCGGTCATCGTGGGTCCAGAAACGAAAAAACGGGCCCGCGGCCCGTCAAAAACTTTCCGGTGGAGCGTCGGGGGTGGAGGCCGACGCGCCGCTGACAAGGCGCATATACGCGGCCCCATCGCCGGGCGCAAGTCCCGCCTCAGACCCGGGCGCGCAGGGCGTCGAGGGTACGGACCAGTTCGCGGCTGATTCCCGGCTCGGACAGGGCGTGCCCCGCCCGCGGCACCACATGCAGGCGCGAGACGGGCCAGCGGGCGTGCAGCTTGAAGGCCGAAACCGGCGGGCAGATCATGTCGTAGCGTCCCTGCACGATCGTGCCCGGGACCTCGGCCAGACGATCCATCCGCGACAGGATGTGGTCGTCGCCGTCCAGGAAGCCCCCGTTCAGGAAATAGTGGTTCTCGAGGCGCGCGAAGGCGCGGGCGTACTCGGCCGGGCTCTCGCCGCTCGGGCCGTCGTTGTCGATCGAGGCCAGCGTGTTTTCCCACCCAGCCCAGGCCCGCGCGTAGCGGGTCTCGATCGCGACGTCGCCACAGAACAACCGGCGATTGTAGGCCGCGATCAGGTCGTCGCGCTCCTCCTCGGGGATCATGCGCAAGAACCGCGACCACACGTCGGGCCAGAACTGTCCGGCGCCGCCGCCGTAGAACCAGTCGAGCTCGGCCGGCGTCATCAGGAAGATCCCGCGCAACACCAGATGCAGCACCCGCTCGGGGTGGCTTTGCGCATAGAGCAGCCCCAGCGTCGCCCCCCAACTGCCGCCGAAGACCAGCCAGCGCTCGATTCCCAGCGCCTCGCGGATCCGCTCGATATCGGCGACAAGGTGGTGCGTCGTGTTCGCCTCGACGCAGGCATGGGGGCGCGACCGGCCGCAGCCGCGCTGATCGAACAGCACGACGCGATATATCCGCGGGTCAAAGTAGCGGCGCATCGCCGAGCTGCATCCGCCGCCGGGGCCGCCGTGCAGGACCACCACGGGCAACCCCTCGCGACGGCCACATTGCTCGACATACAGCCGGTGGCCGTCCCCCACCTCGAGAAGGCGCTGGTCGAACGGATCGAGCGGCGGATAAAGATATTCCGTCGCCCTGCGATGGTCTGCGACCCTGTCCATGAGGGAGCTATATAAGCCGAGCGCGCCGGCCGCCAGCGGGCGACGCGCCGAATTTGCACGGGAGACAAACGCGATGGCCGCCGAAAGCACGATCGACGCGCGAGAGATCGAGAAGTTCGAGGCGATGGCCGCCGAGTGGTGGAACCCCGCCGGCAAGTTCAAGCCGCTGCACATGCTCAACCCCTGCCGGCTCGACTACATCACCCGCCAGATCGCTGCCGAGTACGGGCGCGACTTGTCCGCGCACTCGCCGTTCGAGGGACTGCGCCTGCTCGACATCGGCTGCGGCGGAGGGCTGCTGTGCGAGCCGATGGCACGGCTCGGGGCCGAGGTGGTGGGCGCCGATGCAGCCGAGCGCAACATTCCCGTCGCCCGCCTCCATGCCGAGGGCCAGGACCTCTCGATCGACTATCGACACACGACCGCCGAGGCGCTGGCCGAGGCCGGCGAAGGTTTCGACGTGGTGCTGAACATGGAGGTGGTCGAGCACGTGGCCGACCCGCTGACCTACCTGACCGCGTGCCGCGAACTGCTCAAGCCGGGCGGGCTGATGGTCTGCTCGACGATCAACCGCAACGCCAAGAGCTACATGATGGCCATCGTCGGGGCCGAGCAGGTGATGCGCTGGCTGCCGCGCGGCACCCATGACTGGCGCAAGTTCATCACCCCGGACGAGCTCTACGACCTCCTCCGCCAAGCGGGGCTGGATCCGGTCGATCGCACCGGCTTCGTGTTCAACCCGATGAGCTGGACCTGGCGGCTTTCCAAACGCGACCTGAGCGTGAACTACGTGACGACCAGCATTCGGCGCTAGGGCCCCTCGATCGGCCGGTCGTGCGACAGCGAGGGCACCCGCCGCCGCGCCTCGTCGACCCGACTGAGGTCGAGCTCGACCAGAGACACACCCGGAGCCACACCCGCGTCGAGCAGCACCTCGCCCCACGGCGCCACCGCCATGCTGTGTCCATGGGTGCGGCGAACGCGGCCTTCGGTCGCAGCATGCTCGCCCGTCTGGGCCGGCGCCAGCACGAAGCAGCCAGTCTCGATCGCGCGCGCGCGCAGCAGGACCTCCCAATGCGCCGCGCCCGTGACCGGCGAGAAGGCGGCCGGCACCGTCAGCACCTTGGCCCCCGCCTGCGCAAGTCGCCGGTAAAGGGCGGCAAACCGCACGTCATAACAGATGCTGAGGCCCAGGACCGTGCCCAGCGCCTCGGCCACCACCGCGCGGCCGCCGGGCCGAAACGCCTCCGATTCGCGGAACGTCTCGGTCTCGGTCACGTCCACGTCGAACATGTGGATCTTGTCGTACCATGCCGCGACGGCGCCATCGGGCCCGACAAGGAACGACCGGTTCGCGAACCGGCCGTCCGCCTCGTCGGTCCTGAGCGCCAGTGAGCCGAGCAGCACCCAGATCCCGTGACGTGCCGCCGCCTCGCGAATGGCGGACAGCGTCCGGTCTGTCGCCTCGGTCTGCAGAACTGCGCGCTGGCGGCTCCGGCTCGACGAGACACAGTTGGTGACCTCGGGCGTCAGGGCGATGTCGGCGCCCGAGCGCGCCGCCTCCTCGATCCGGCCAAGCGTGACAGGCAGGTTCGCGGCCGGGTCGTCGGACGATGTAAGCTGGATCAGCGCCGCCCGGATCATCCCCGCAGCAGCGGATCGAGCCTTCCCGCCCGCTCGAGCGCGTAGAGGTCATCGAACCCGCCCACATGCGCGGGCCCGACGAAGATCTGCGGCACCGTGTGACGGCCGTTTGCGCGGGCCATCATCTCCTGCCGCTTCGCCGCGTCCCCCGCGACGCTGTACTCGGTGAAGCTGACGCCCTTCTGCGACAGGAGCCGCTTGGCGGCGTGGCAGAACCCGCAGGTGGGCGTGGTGTAGATCTCGACCGTTTGCATCGACCCTCCGATCCCGGCATCCGGGTCGAGACTTAGGTGTCTTTCGCCACGCGCGCCAGAACCAGCATCGAGACGTCGCGTGCGCCTGCCGCGCGCGCTGCGGCGGCCGAGGCGGAAAGCGTCGCGCCCGAGGTCATGACGTCGTCCACCAGAAGCACGTGCCGCCCCGCCATCGCGGCGCCCCGGCGCGGGTGCGGCCGGATCGCATCGGCGACGTTGTCGAAACGCGCCTCGCGCCCCTTGCCTTCCTGCGAGCCGGTCGAACGCGCCCGGACGAGCGCGTCCGGCACACAGTCCAGATGCTCGGTCCGCGCGATCTGTCGCGCGAGCAGCGCCGCCTGGTTGTAGCGACGCTTGAACAGGCGGCGCCAGTGCACCGGCACCGGAACGACCAGCATGTCGGGTTCCAGGATCGGCCGGCCCGCGTTGCGCATCCACCGCGCGGCGGGCTTCACCAGGTCCAACCGGTCGCCGTGCTTCAGCGCCAGCACCAGCCGGCGCGACACCCCGTCATAGAGCGTCGCGGTACGTCCCCGGCTCCAACCGCGGTCACTGCCCAGGCACTCGTCGCACAGGATCGCGTCCTCGTCGGCACCCGGAAGCGGCGCGCCGCAGCAGTCGCAGACGAGCCCCGTCACGAACGGCGTGTCCCGCCAGCAGGCCCCGCAGAGACCGCCGTCGACCTCGACCAGCGTCCGGCAGGACACGCATTGATGCGGAAAGATCAGGCCGGCCGCGCGCGCGACACCCTCCCTCACCCTTTGCAGCGCCATGCGTGCCTCCTACCTTGAGCGGCCATGACCTCGCCGCCGCAGATCACCGATCGTGCCGCTCTCGCCCGGCACCGCGCCCGCGCCGATGCCGACGCGCTGCACTTCCTCCACGGCCGGGCTGCGGACGAGGTGCAGGAAAGACTGAACGAGGTTAACAGATCCTTTACGGCGCCCGCCGTCGTGACCGGATACCCTGCCCTCTGGTCCAACCTGCTGCCGGGCGCGACGGTGGTCCGGGATGCCGAGACGCTGACGCTCGAGCCAGGCGCGCACGACATCGTCGTCGATGCGCTGTCGTTGCACTGGTCCAACGATCCGGTGGGGCAGACTTGTTCAGGCTCGACGGGCGCTGCGGCCCGACGGGCTGTTCCTCGGCATGGCCTTCGGCGGGCGCAGTCTGCACGAACTGCGGACGGCGCTCGCCGAGGCAGAGGTGCGCCTATCTGGCGGCCTGTCGCCGCGCGTGCTGCCGATGGCGGACATCCGCGACCTCGGCGCGCTGCTGCAACGGGCGGGCTTCGCGCTGCCGGTGGCCGACAGCACGACGATCCCGGTGCGCTATCGCGATGCCCTCCACCTGATGCGCGATCTTCGCGCGATGGGCGAGCAGAACGCCCTGGCCGAGCGACCACGTTGCTTTGCGCCACGGGCACTCTTCGCCGCGGCCGCCGCCCTCTACTCCGAGAGTTTCGCCGATGGCGACGGCGTGACCGCCACGATCGAGCTCGTCACCCTGACCGGCTGGGCGCCGGATCCGTCGCAGCCGCGACCGCTGCGACCCGGCTCGGCCTCGGCGCGGCTGGCCGACGCGCTGGGCACGGAAGAGCACCCCGCCGGCGACAAGACGCCGCGCCGCCGCGATTGACCCCTCTGCCGCGACCGTTATCTCGGCGGGCAGGGACGATAAGGCGGGGACATCAACGATGCTCGACACCAACGCGGCGAGAGGCGATGCGGAAGGGGCGACCCGCCCATCCCATGCGCCCGACGACCATCCGGCGATCGCGCCCGCGCGCACCGGTATTTTGCTGGCCAACCTCGGCACGCCCGACGGGCATGACTACTGGTCGATGCGCCGCTATCTGAACGAGTTTCTGTCGGATCGCCGCGTTATCGACTATGCACCGTGGAAGTGGCAGCCGCTCTTGCAACTCGTGATCCTGTCCAAGCGACCGTTCACGTCCGGGGCGGCCTACCGCTCGATCTGGAACTCCGAACTGAACGAAAGCCCCTTGATGACGATCACCAAGGCGAAGACGGCGAAGATCGCCGAGCGCCTCGACACCCTCTTCGGTGAAGACGTGATGGTCGATTTCTGCATGCGCTACGGCAATCCGTCGACCCGCGCCAAGGTGGACGAGATGGTCGCGCGCGGTTGCCGGCGGATCCTCTTCTTCCCGCTCTATCCGCAGTATGCCGGCGCCACCACGGCCACGGCCAACGACCAGTTCTTCCGCGCCCTGATGAAGCTGAAGTGGCAACCCTCGTCGCGAACGGTCCCGCCCTATTTCGACCGTCCCAGCTACATCGACGCGCTGGCCGGGTCGGTCGAGCGGGCCTATGCCGCGCTCGAGACGAGACCAGACATCCTCGTCTGCTCGTATCACGGCGTGCCGCAGCGTTACCTGATCGAGGGCGACCCCTACCACTGCCAGTGCCAGAAGACGACGCGGCTGCTGAAGGAGCGGCTGGGCTGGCCCGACGAGGCCATCACCACCACCTTCCAGTCGCGCTTCGGCCCCGAGGAGTGGCTGAAGCCCTACACCGTCGAGGAAGTGGCGCGGCTGGCGCGGGCGGGCAAGAAGCGGATCGCGGTCATCGCGCCCGCCTTCTCGGCCGACTGCATCGAGACACTCGAAGAGATCAACGAGGAAATCCGCGAAAGCTTCGAGGAGGCGGGCGGCGAGGAATTCACCTACATTCCCTGCCTCAACGACGACGATGCCCACATCACCGCGCTGACCGAGACAATTGTCGAGAACTTGCGCGGCTGGATCGAACCGCGGCAACCCGGCTGAACCGCGAGCTGCCACGAAAACGAAAAGAGGCGACGGACCAGCCGTCGCCTCTTTCCGATATTCCGGTGTGGTTCCGGCTCAGTCCGACGCGGCGACCGCGGCGACCACCGCCAGGAGCAGCAGCGGAACGACGATGCCGCCGCTGGTGCCGCCGGTCTCTTCGATGATGACCTCGGGCTCCATCACCGGCTCGACATAGCTGCCGGCGAACGCCGAAGTGGCGGCCAGCGACAGGGCTGCGGCCAGAGCAACTTTCTTCATGACAACCTCCGATCTTCGCTTCCGCCGAAAGCCCGGCGGCGGGCGTTTGAAGACGATACTTGTGCAGCCGTTTAACCAGCAAGTCCGGGCCACTGCCAAGGCGTCATGCCGCCGGCTCGCCGCATCGCGGCTTCGTGTCGTCAAATAAGCAACACCTGCGCGCCGGTATCGACGAGGCCGAAAAGCTCGGCGATATGCTCGTTGTAAAGCCCGATGCAGCCATTCGACGAACGGCGCCCGATCTTGCGCGTGTCGTGGGTGCCGTGGATGCGGTAGTACTGCCACCCGAGGTAGAGCGCGTGGGTGCCCAGCGGGTTGTCCGGGCCCGGCGGCACGTAGTCGGGCCACTCGGGGTTGCGCTTCTTCATCGAAGGCGTCGGACGCCAGTCCGGCCCCTCGACCTTGCGCACCACCTGCGTGCGGCCCCGCCGCGTCAGGTCCTCGCTCAACGGGACACTGGTCGGGTAGAGCTTGTAGATCGTCTGGTCCTCGTTCCAGAAGTGCAGCGCGCGCGACGTGGTATCGACAAGGATCGCGCCGTTCTTGGTCGAGGCGAAGTAGGGCTGCCAGTCGAGCGCCCGGAAACTCGAGATGTTGCGCCTGACGCCCGTCGACAGCGGGTCGCGGAATTCAACCGTGCCCTGTGCAACGGCCGGCACCGCGAGGGCACAGGCCGATATGGCGGCTGACCCTGCAAGAAAGGCGCGGCGCGTGGTTCTTGCGTGTGTCATCGCATCCCTCCGAACTCGCGGATTGTGAAGTGGCCTTCTACTGCGTTCCTGCCGTTGCGGCAAATCAATCCGCTGTCAGGATTACCGCGCATCCGAGAGGAACGGTTTGAACCCCCAGCGCGGGGCCTATAAGGCTGACCCGTTGATGACTTCCCGGGATGCCGCCATGAAGCGCCTGCTCGTCTGTCTTGCCTCGGCTCTTGCGCTTGCCGCCTGCACGCCACCGAGCGGTCCGCGCCTCGACGCCGAGGGGCGCCCGCTGCCGCAAGTCTACCGGATCTCGCGCGGCGAGACGAACGAGATCGAATTCCGGATGCTCGACGCGGTGAATGCGCTGCGGCAGGCCCGCGGAACGGCGCCCCTGCAGCTCAACTCGCGATTGACGGCCGCGGCCGCGACTCACTCGCGCGACATGTCGGTGCAGAACCGGCCGTGGCACTTCGGTTCGGACGGCTCGTCGCCGCTCGATCGCGTTCAGCGTGTCGGCTACGCCGGCAAGTTCCTGGGCGAGACCATATCGGAGACCTACGAGACCGAACTCGAGACGCTGGCCGCCTGGATGGAAGAGCCGTCGACGCGCGACATCATCCTCGATTCCCGAGCGACCGAGATGGGCTTCCAATGGTTCCAGGAGCCGAACGGCAAGATCTGGTGGACGCTGATGACCGGCCGGGGCGCAGCCCCCTTCACGGGCTGATCACGATCGGCGTGCCGTCGCGGACCATCGCGTAGACGTCCTCGATCTCCTTGTTGCTGATCGCGATGCAGCCGGCGGTCCAGTCCTTCTTGCGCGAGAACTTGCGCGGCTCGCCGTGGATGAAGATGTCGCCCCCAGGCGCGAAGCCCAGCGCCATCGCCTCGGCCCGATCGACCTCGTTCGGATAGTTGATGCCGACCGACAGATGGTACGAGCTCTCGGGGTTCCGGCGGTCGATGGTGTAGCTTCCCTCGGGTGTGCGGCCATCGCCCGAGATCTTCTTGTCGCCCGTCGGCGCGAAACCCAGGTCGATCTCGTAAGCCTTCAGCACCGCATCGTGGTGCATCAGGTACATCCGCCGATCCTGCTTGAACACGAGGACCCGCGTCACCTCGGGCCCTTCATAGCTCTTGAACTTCGATGCGCACCCGCTGAGCGCGAGCGCGGCCACAAAAAGCGCCGCGATCCTCGATCGTTTCATGCCACTGCCCCGACTTTGTCGTTTTGCCTTTTTATAACGCAGGCGCCGCCGGTCGGGAAAGTGTCGCGTGCGGTTCAGACGCGGGTAAAGGGGGCAAAAAGCTCGACGTGCGGGCTCCAGCGGAACTGGTCGATGACCAGGATCGGACCAAGCCGGTAGCCCCCGTCGACGAGCAGGCGCGCATCCCGCGCAAAGGTGGCGGGATTGCAGCTGACGAAGGCCAGGCGATCGGGACCCGAGGCGGCGAGGACGCGCGCCTGCGCCTCGGCTCCGGCCCGTGGCGGGTCGATGACGGCGGCATCGAATCCCGCAAGCTCAGCGGCATCGAGCGGGTGGCGGAAGAGGTCGCGTCGCTCGACCGTCACCCGCTTCAGCCCCTCGGCCTTCCGCCAGGCACCCTCAAGCGCTGCGAGCGCCGCCGCCTCGCCCTCGACCGCGTGCACCTCGGCCGTCCGCGCGAGCGGCAGCGCGAAGGTCCCGGAGCCCGCGAACAGGTCCACCACCCGCTGCGCGCCCTCGGTCGCGTCCCGCGCCGCCCTCAACAGCGCGGCCTCAGCGTGGGCGGTGGCCTGGGGGAACGCCCCCGGCGGCGGCACCACGTCGATCCCGTCGAAGCGGCGCACCGGCGGCGCCAGCAGCGCCACCGTCTCGTCGTTCCATGTCAGCCGCGCGAGGCCGTGCGCCTCGGCCAGCGCCGCAAGCTCGGCCCGCAACGCGGGATCGGCCGGGCGCGCGCCACCGACCGCCACGTCGCAGCCCGCAACGCTCTGGCCGACGAAAAGCGTCACCTCGGACTTGCGCGTCGCCCCCAGCCGCGTCAGCGCCTCAAGCGCCGGCAAGGCCGCCATCAGGTCAGGGTGCAGCAACCTGCAATCGGGAATCGGCACGATCGTGTCCGAGGCTCGCGCATGAAAGCCGACCAGCGCCCCTCCCCGCGTCCGGCGCCCGGCGAGGACCGCCCGACGCCGGGACTGCGGCGGCGAGGTGACGACACCGGCAACAGGGGCCTCGAGCCGCTGCGCCGCCAGAGCCCGCGCCACTACCCCGGCCTTCCACTCGGCCACGAACGCGTCCGAGGCGTGCTGCAGCGCGCAGCCTCCGCAGCGGCGGTAATGCGGACATGGCGGCGCCACGCGCTCAGGCGACGGCGTCACGATCCGCGCGTCTGGCAGGCGCCCGTCTCGCACATCGCCCGTCACCACCTCGCCCGGCAGCGCCCGCGGTACATAGACCGGACCCGGCGCCACCCCATCGCCGCGATGTCCCAGCCGCTCGATCACAAGTTCCATGCGCGCTGCCATATCGCCCCGGCGCGCCGGGCGCTACTCGGCCGCCTCGGTGTAGCCGAGGAACCCGCCGGACTGCCGGTTCCAGAAGCGGGCATAGACCCCGCCCATCGCCAGCAGGTCGCGGTGGGTGCCCTGCTCGACGATGCGGCCCTCGTCCAGCACCACGATCCGGTCCATCCGCGCGATCGTCGAGAGGCGGTGCGCGATGGCCAGCACAGTCTTGCCCTCCATAACCCGTTCCAGTGCGCGCTGAATCTGCGCCTCCACCTCGCTGTCGAGCGCGCTGGTGGCCTCGTCCAGCACCAGGATCGGCGCGTCCTTCAGGATCGCGCGGGCCAGCGCGATCCGCTGCCGCTGTCCGCCCGACAGCTTCACCCCGCGCTCGCCCAGATGCGCATCATAGCCGGTGCGGCCCATGTGGTCCTGCAGCTCGAGGATGAATTCGTGCGCCTCGGCCCGCCGTGCGGCCTCGATCATCTCGGCCTCGGTGGCGTCGGGGCGGCCGTAGAGGATGTTGTCGCGCGCCGAGCGATTGAACATCGCCGTCTCCTGCGTGACCATCCCGATCTGGCGGCGCAGGCTTTCCTGCGTGACGCCGCGCACGTCGCGCCCCGCGACGCTCACCCGCCCCTTCTCGACGTCGTAAAGCCGCAGCAGCAAGGCGACCAGGGTCGACTTGCCCGCGCCGGACGCGCCGACGAGGCCCAGCTTCTCGCCCTCGTGGATCGTCAGCGCGACGTCGCGCAGGCCGCCCCGCTCGCGCCCGTAGGTAAAGGTGACATCCTCGAAGCGAATCTCGCCCGCTTCAGCCAGTGGCGTCGCGCCGGGCGCGTCGGGCAGACCGTGCGGCGGCGTCAGGGTGTGGATGCCGTCCTCGACCTCGCCGATGCTCGAGTAGATTCCCATCAGCGTGAAGCTGACCCAGCCGGTCATCTGCGCGATGCGGATCGAGATCGTGCCGGCCGCCGCGATGTCGCCGGCACTGGCGACGCCTTGCATCCACAGCCAAAGCGTTCCCCCGATCAGCAGCACCGGCAGGATCCCCGCGATCGTCATCAGCGAGAACCGGAACCCCGCCGAGAGGACGCCGAAGTCGAGCGCCCGATCGCGGAAGTGCGCGATGGCGCCCAGCGCGGCGCGGTCCTCGTGGTCGTCGTGGGCGAACAGCTTGACCGTCTTGATGTTGGTGATCGTGTCGACGACCTGCCCCGACACCATCGCCCGGCTCGCCGCCCGCGCCTTCGAGCGGACGCGGACGCGCGGCAT
Organism: uncultured Alphaproteobacteria bacterium; assembly: GCA_963773475.1. Lineage (GTDB taxonomy): Bacteria > Pseudomonadota > Alphaproteobacteria > Rhodobacterales > Rhodobacteraceae > Roseitranquillus. The sequence goes on from CAVZBD010000010.1 coordinate 191,945, forward strand.
GAACCAGCGGATCAGCGCGAAGTAGCCCACCAGCCACAAGCCGAGCAGCGCCACCACCGAAAACCCGATCGTCCCCAGCAGCAGCAGCGCGCCCACCAACGAGGCCAGCGCGAAGAGCACGACGTTGATGACCTCGACCACCACGTCGGTCATCGCGCGCGCCGTCTGCATCTGCTTCTGCGCGATGCGTCCGGCGAAATCGTTGTCGAAGAACGTCACCGCCTGGCCCAGCGTCCAGCGGTGCAGCCGGCTCAGCACCAGCGGGTTGACGTTCGGCGCGACAATGATCGCGTTCGACGCCGCCGAGAGGCCGAAGACCACCGGCCGCAGCAGCAGGAAGAAACCGCTGACCGCCGCCAGCAGCGGCCAGTGCTGGCTCAGGAAGTCCTCCGGCCCTGTCGCGAGCGCCACGTCGATCACCCGACCCAGCACCAGCGCCGTCACCACCTCGAGCGTGCCCGCCGCGGCCGAAATCGCGCCGGCCACGGCCAGCCAGCGCCACGAGCCCGCCAGTGCCCAGCTGAAAAATGCCGCCAGCGTCCGCGGCGGCGGCCCGTCGGCATGGCGGAAGGCGTCGATCCGGTCGGCGAGGCGCCTCATTCGGCGGCCTCGGCTGTGCCGATGAACCCGCCCGACTGCCGCTGCCAGAACCGCGCGTAGAGCCCGCCTTGCGCCAGCAGCGCATCGTGGCGTGCCTTCTTCGACGATGCGGCCGCCGTCGAGCACCAGGATCCGGTCCATCCGCGCGATGGTCGACAGCCGGTGCGCGATGGCGATGACCGTCTTGCCTTCCATCATGCCGTAGAGCGTCTCCTGGATCGCGGCCTCGACCTCGGAATCGAGCGCCGAGGTGGCCTCGTCCAGCACCAGGATCGGCGCGTCCTTCAGGATCACCCGCGCCAGCGCGACCCGCTGCCGCTGCCCGCCCGAGAGCTTCACTCCGCGCTCGCCCACCTGCGCGTCATAGCCGTGCCGCCCCTCCGGGTCGGCAAGATCGAGGATGAAGTCGTGCGCCTCGGCGCGGCGCGCGGCGGCGATCATCTCGGCCTCGGTGGCATCGGGCCGGCCATAGAGGATGTTGTCGCGCACCGAGCGGTGCAGCAGCGACGCTGTCCTGCTGAACCATGCCGATGGCCCGGCGCAGGCTGTCCTGCGTCACGCCGGATATGTCCTGCCCGTCGATCACGATGCGCCCACCCTCGGCGTCGTAGAAGCGCAGCAGCAGCTTGACGAGGGTCGACTTGCCCGCGCCCGAGCGGCCGACAAGGCCGACCTTCTCGCCCGGTCCGATCGTCAGGCTCACGCGGTCCAGGCCGCCCTGGCCGCGCCCGTAATGGTGGCTCACCTGATGGAAGGCGACCCGCCCCTCTGTCAGGCGCAGCGGCTGCGCGTCCGGCTCGTCGGTCAGCGCGATGGGCTGGGCGATGGTCTCCATCCCCTCGGCCACCACGCCCAGGTTGCGGAAGAAGCGACGGTCAGCGCCCACATGATCCAGCCGGTCATCGCGTTCAGCCGAGCACCAGCGCCGAAGCCGCCGCGACGACGCCGACGCTGGCGGCGCCGTTGCATCCAGAGCGCCACGGCCCAGCCCACGACGCCGACGATCAGCAGCCCGTTCAGCGCGACCAGCGCCACGTCCATGATCGTGAAGAGGCGCATCTCGGCCTGGAAGGTGCGGCGCGCCCACTCGATCGCCTCGCGCGCATAGTCCAGCTCGCGGTCGTGGTGGGCGAACAGCTTGACCGAGTGGATGTTGGTATAGCTGTCCACCACGCGCCCCGTCACCTGGCTGCGCGCGTCCGACGCGGCCTTCGATGCGGGGCCGACGCGCAGCATCGTCCAGCGCACCAGCAGCCGCGTAGAGCGCGAACCAGACCAGCAGCGGCAGCGCCAGGCGCGGATCGGCGTCCGACAGCAGCACCGCCGCGCCCACCATGTAGGCCAGCGCGAAGGTGATGGCGTCGAAGAGCTGGAACACCGCCTCGCCCGCCGCCGGCGGGGTCTGCATGATGCGGTTGGCGATCCGGCCGGCGAAATCGTTCTCGAACCAGCCGACCGACTGGCGCAGCACGTGCCGGTGCGCCCGCCAGCGGAACAGCGTGCCGAAGTTCGGCATGATCGCCGTTGTTCAGCACCAGCACGTCGAGCGCCTGCAGCGCGGGCCGCACCAGCAGGACGAAGACCGCCATCGCAGATCAGCTCCCAGCCGTGCGTCGGCCCAGACCTCGCCCGGGCGCGGCGCCGGTCAGCAGGTCGACGACCCGCCCCAGATAGGCGATCAGCCACGATCTCGACCGCCGCCACCACGACCGAGAGCAGACCGGCCGCAGACGAAGACGCGCGGAACGGCTGCGCATAGTCGCGCAGGAACGGCCAGAGCCGCCGCGGCGGCGCATCGGTCGGCCGGATAGGCGAGTAGGGATCGACGAGGTTTTCGAAGAAGCCGGAACATCGGCGCGGCCTCCTCTCAGGGCGCCAGGTTGCAGGAAGGCCGGATGACCGCCGTCGCCCGCCGCAATTCGCCGGGCACAGCAGGCTACAACGCCGCGCCCGCCTGCGGTTCCCACGAAAGCAGCGCGTCGCGGTCGAGCGTGAAGCCCGAGGCGATCCAGCGCGCCTCGAGCTCGCCCAGGCGCCGACCAAGCGCCGGCCCCTGGTAGCGCGGCATGAGATCGCGCGCGCCGTGACGGGGAACTCGGCCGCCGACCCCGGCCTCTCGTCGGCCATAAGCGTCGCGGAAAGCGGCGCCTCGAACGTGGCGGCGCGCAGAAGCTCGGTGTCGACCGCGGTCTGCCGCCCGTGCCGCCAGGCGATCTCGGCGGTCCCCGCCTCGCTCGCCACAAGGCCCTGCAGAAGCTCCAGCCGCCTGGCCGAGGCCTTCGACAGCCGCAGCCGCCGCGACACCGCATCGCCCCCCAGCGCGGCCAGCCGGCGGACGGCTTCGGCGCGGCTCGGCCAGCGCCGCCTCGGCGGGCACCAGGCGCGCCAGCGCCTGCGCATCGGCGCCGGGCAGGATCCGCGCCAGGATGCCCGCCCGCCTGCCATCGCCGCGACCGCAGGCGCCGGATCGGGCGCGGCCAGCAGGCTGCAGCATCTCGTGGCCGACCCGTTCGCGCGAGAGCGTGCACCAGACCGTCGGCATGCCCGGCGCAGGCGGCCAGCCCCTCGGCGTCGATACCGCCTTGCGGGTCGCCGTACCATGCGTGGAAGCGGAAGAAGCGCAGGATGCGCAGGTAGTCCTCGCGGATGCGCGCCGCCGGGTCGCCGATGAAGCGGACGCGGCGCGGCGCGCAGATCCGGCAGCCCGCCCAGCGGATCGACCACGGCCCTCCGCCGTCGGCGTAGAGCGCGTTCATGGTGAAGTCGCGGCGCCGCGCGTCCTCGGCCATGTCGTCGGAGAAGGCGACGACGCGCTGGCGGCCGTAGGTCTCGACGTCGCGGCGGAAGGTGGTGACCTCGTGCGGGGCCGTCCGAGACGACGGTGACGGTGCCGTGGTCGATGCCGGTGGGGACCGCGCGGAAGCCCGCCGCCTCGGCCAGCGCGATCACCCGCTCGGGGCGCGCGTCGGTGGCGATGTCGATGTCGCCGACGGGCACGCCGAGCAGCGCGTTGCGCACGCAGCCGCCGACGAACAGGGCCTGGTGGCCCGCCGCCCGTCAGCGCCGCCAGACGGCCTGCGTGCCGCGGGCCGTCGAGCCAGTCGCCGCGATCCTCATGCGGCGCGACCGGTCGGCCAGGCGCGCAGCATCCGCGCGGTGGCGCCCCAGATGTAATAGGGCCCCCAGGGCACGGCGTAATAGTGCCGCCGCGGCCCGCGCCAGCTGCCGCGCCTGCGATCGCGGAAGTTGGCGCGGGTCGAGACAGGTGGGCGAGCGGCACCGCGAAGACCTCGTCGACCTCGCCCGCCTCGGGGCGCGGCGTCGAACCGGCGCGCGACGCGGCCGAGGACCGGCGTCACGTTGAAGCCCGTCACCGTCTCGTGCGCGCGGCAGCGTGCCCAGCGCCTCGACGCGGCGCCGGCAGGCCGATCTCCTCCTGCGCCTCGCGCAGGGCGGCGCCGGTGGGCGTCGGCGTCGCCGGGTCCATCTTGCCGCCGGGAAAGGCGATCTGCGCCGGGATGATGCTTCAGCCGCGACGAGCGCTTGGTCAGCATCACCGCGGCCCCGCGGCCGCTCCAGCACGCCGACCAGCACCGCCGCCGCGCGCAGCGCGCCGGTCGCGGGCAGCGCGACGTCGGGGTTGAGGTCGTAAGTCCGAGGAGGCGCCGGACCGGTCGCGCCGCAGCGCCGGCGCAGCCGGTCGCGCGAGGTCAGCCGCTCGTCATCGGCCAGGCCTTCGGCCTCGAAGCCCAGCGTCGGGGTCGAACTCGTAATGCGCGCCGCAGAACTGGCAGTCGGCGGTGACGATGCCGTCCTCGGTGGTCATGTGCGCGATGTCCTTGGCCGAGTAGATCGACAGGCTCTGCCGCACCTGCTCGGCCGACAGGTGCAGCCGAAGCGCACCGGCTGCGCGTCGAAGACGCGCGGCACCTCCTCGTGGAAGAGCCGCACCAGCAGGTCGGTGGGCGCACGTCGGGCCGATCAGCTCGATCTCCTCGACCGTGTCGAGCAGCATGTTGACGCGGTTCCAGTTCTCGGCCTCGTCGCCCGAGCATGATCGTCGCCGGCTCAGCAGGCCGCCCTCGCCCGAGCCGCCGCCGCTGGCCGAGGGCGAGGCCTTGGGCATGTGCTGGAGCATCACCCCGCCCGCGCGCCAGCCGCCGTGCCGCCCGGGCGCGAGCGGCTGCGGCCGAAGCCCAGCGCGAAGCGGGTCGGCAGCTGTTCGGACTGGGCGAAATAGGTCTCGGCGCAGGCGGCCAGCGAGCCGCCGGCCAGCGGCGTGATGCCCTGATAGGGCAGCGTCCCCCGCCCCTGGTCGATCAGGATCGCGAAGTAGCCCTGCCCGATCTGCCCGAAGGGCGCCGCCTGCGCGTCGAGCGCGTCGGCGTCGAAGCTGGCATAGGCGCGGATCCGCGCCGGCTCGCCGCCTTCGGCCGGGCCGTAATAGTCGGTCGCGATCAGCCGCACCGGGCCGTCGCCGCGGATCTGCAGGCTGAGCTTCCAGCGCAGCTTGATCGTCTGCCCGATCAGCGCGGTGAGAAGCGCCGCCTCGGCCACCAGCGCCTCGATCGGCGCGGGATAGGCGTGCTGCGCGAGCATCCGCTCGAGCACGCCGTCCAGCCGCGCCACCCGGCCGCGAATGTCGGACCGGTCAAGCTGGAAGGGCAGGACGGTATCGTCCCAGGCGATCTGCGATACGAGTGTCATGGATGTTCCGCGGCGCCGGTCTCTGGCATGGGGCCCACATATAGACGGCCCGCAGCAACGATGAAACCCGGAGGCGACGCGGCGTCAGCCGGTATAGTGCAGGAAAACGCCCGAAAGATCGTCTGCGAACCCGCGCCCTGCGGCGAGGCTTTCGAGCTCGGTCATCAGCGCCTCGAGGAGCGGCATGCCCGACAGGCTGCGGTGTCGCGCCAGGAGCTCGGCCAGCCCCTCCTCCTGCAGCATCTGGCCGGCGCCGTCGGTGGCCTCGGTCAGACCGTCGGAATAGAGGAACAGCCGGTCGCCCGGCCGGAGCTGCGTCTCGACCACCTCCCAGCTCGCGCCGGGGATCAGCCCGATCGGCAGGCCGCCATGCCCGATGAAGCGCGCCTCGCCCACGGCCGGCTCGATCAGCGGCCGGGGGTGGCCCGCCTGCGCCAGGCGCACGTGGCCCGAGCTCAGATCGACCTCGGCGAGCACCATCGTGAAGTAGAGGTCGGTCTCCATCTCCTTGAGGAGGAGGTCGTTCAGGATCGCGCAGACCTCGTCGGGCGGACGCATCCGGAACCGCCCCTCGCCGTCCCGCGTCAGCGCCACATTCTGTTTCGGGTTCGACCCGGTCAGGTAGCCCGCCAGCCGCGCCGTCATCAGCGCCGAGGCGACCCCGTGGCCCGAGACGTCGATCGCGTAGAAGCCGTGGTGGGTCTCGCTCACGCGGAAGTGGCCGACAAGGTCGCCGCCCACGTGGCCGCTGGGGTGGAAGAGGCACGCGATCTCGGCGCCGTCGAAATGCTGCACGCGCTCGCGCACGAGCGATTGCTGCAGCTTGCGCGCCTCGCGCAGGTCGCGGTCCAGCCCCTCGTGCACCTTCTGCAGATGCTCGAAGGCGTCCGACAGGAGCGCGTTCTTCTCGGTCAGTTCGCGCGCCATGGTCAGGATGCGGCTGCCCGCGGCGATCCGCGCGCGCAACTCGCCCGAATCCACGGGCTTGGTCAGGAAGTCGTCCGCGCCCACGTCGAGGCCATGCGCGACCTCCTCCTTCTCGGTCTTCGAGGTCAGCAGGATGAAGTAGACATATTTCGCCCGTTCGATGGCGCGGAACCGGCGGCAGAACTCGACCCCGTCCATCCCGGGCATCATCCAGTCGCTGAGGATGATGTCGACCTCGTGATCGCGCACGAAGTCCAGCGCGGCGGTGCCCGAGTCGGCTTCGAAGATCGTGTAGCCCCACCGCCCCAGCTGCGCCGACAGGATCCGCCGCTGCATGCGGCTGTCGTCGACGATCAGGACACGCCGCGTCTCGGCCGGGACCGCGCCCCGCCGGGATTGCCGCCAATCGGCGTGAGGTCGTGAAATTGCGGTCATCGGCGCTCCGATACTATGCTCGCGACGGTGCGCCGACAGAACTTAAGACCGGATGAATGGGACCCGTCGTATCGCGGACGAGGCTAAAGGCGACCTTAACCCGCCACGCATACCCTGCGCCGAGAGCATGATAGAAGGTACGAGCATGATCAGTTGGGATCGAGTGCGAGAGCTGCGGAGCGAGATCGGCGCCGAGGATTTCCATGAGGTCGTCGAGCTGTTCCTGGAAGAGGTCGAGGACGTGCTCGGCCGGCTGCGCACGCAGTTCGACGCGACCACCTGCGAGGCGGACCTGCACTTTCTGAAGGGCAGCGCCCTGAACCTCGGCTTCGAACGGTTTGGCGCGCTCTGCCGCGAGGGCGAGATGAAGGCGGCCGAGAACCGCGTCGGCACCGCCGACGTCGCGCAGGTTCTCGAGGCCTACGAGGCGTCCAAGGCCGAGTTCCTCGCCCACCGGCCGGCCGGCGCCTGACGCTCAGACCAGCACGCTCCACAGGACTTCGTCGCCGGTGATGTCGCGATAGACGTAGCCGGCCGCGTCCAGCCGGCCGAACAGCCCCTCGAAGTCGCCCGCCTCGCGCGCCTCGATCCCGATCAGGACGCTGCCGAAGTTGCGCGCCGACTTCTTGAGGTACTCGAAGCGCGCGATGTCGTCGTGCGGGCCCAGAAGGTCGAGGAAGTCGCGCAGCGCCCCCGGCCTCTGCGGCAGCCGCAGGATGATGTACTTCTTCAGGCCCAAAAATCGCTGCGCCCGCTCCTTCACCTCGGGCAGCCGCTCGAAGTCGAAGTTCCCGCCCGAGGTGACGCAGACCACCCGCCGCCCGGCGACCTGCTCGCCCAGCTCGCGCAGCGCATCGACCGAAAGCGCGCCGGCGGGCTCGAGCACGATGCCCTCGCCGTTCAGCATCTCGAGAATGGTCGCGCAGATCCGGTCCTCGGGCGCGGCCAGCACGAGGGCGGGGTCCATGTCGGCCAGCGCAGGCCAGGTCATCTCGCCGATCCGAGCCACTGCCGCCCCGTCCACGAACGTGTCCACGCGCGACAGCGTCACCGGATGGCCCTGCGCCAGCGCCGCGGCGAGGCTGGCCCCGCCCGCCGGTTCGACCAGGATCGTTCGCACGTCCGGCGCGACCCGCGACAGGTAGCGGCGCATGCCGGCGGAAAGGCCCCCACCGCCCACCGGCAGCACCAGGATCTCGGGCGGAACGGGCATCTGGTCGAGGATCTCGACGGCCACGCTCGCCTGTCCCTCGATCACGTCGGGATCGTCGAACGGCGACAGGAATACCGCGCCGATCGTCGCGCAATGGGCCTTGGCCGCGTTCAGCGTGTCGTCGACATAGTCGCCCACCAGCTCGATCGTGACGGCGTCGCCGCCGAAGGCCAGCGTCTTGTCGATCTTCTGCTGCGGCGTCGTCACCGGCATGAAGATCGTGCCGCGCACGCCGAAATGGCGGCAGGCGAACGCCACACCCTGCGCGTGGTTCCCGGCGCTCGCGCAGACGAAGCGGTCGGCCGCGGGGTCGGCCGCGCGCCGCTTGCGCATCGCGTTGAACGCGCCGCGGATCTTGTACGAGCGGACCGGCGACAGGTCCTCGCGCTTGAGCCATATGTCGGCGCCGTGACGGGCCGAAAGATGCTCGTTGCGGATCAGCGGTGTCGGCGGGAACAGGCGCCGCATCTCGGCCTCGGCGGCCCGGGCGCTCTGCACGAAGTCGTCCATCGAACAGGTCTCGCCCAGATCCGGCCCCGCGGCAAGCGGTCGTCGCCGGCCCATGCTGTTGCTCTCGGGGCGAAACCGCGCTACCGCGCCGGCCATCGCCCGCAGCCTGAGGGATCTCGATGAGCGCACCGAAGAAAGTCGTCCTCGCCTATTCCGGCGGCCTCGATACCTCGATCATCCTCAAGTGGCTGCAGACCGAGTACGGCTGCGAGGTCGTGACCTTCACCGCCGACCTCGGCCAGGGCGAAGAGCTCGAGCCGGCGCGCAAGAAGGCCGAGATGCTGGGCGTCCGCGAGATTTACATCGAGGACCTGCGCGAGGAATTCGTCCGCGACTTCGTGTTCCCGATGTTCCGCGCCAACGCGCTTTACGAGGGGCTGTACCTGCTGGGCACCTCGATCGCGCGGCCGCTCATCTCGAAGCGCCTCGTCGAGATCGCGCACCAGACCGGCGCCGACGCCATCGCCCACGGGGCGACCGGCAAGGGCAACGACCAGGTGCGTTTCGAGCTGTCGGCCTACGCGCTCGACCCCGACATCAAGGTCATCGCGCCGTGGCGCGAGTGGGACCTGACCAGCCGCACCCGGCTTCTCGACTTCGCCGAAAAGAACCAGATCCCCATCGCCAGGGACAAGCGCGGCGAGGCGCCGTTTTCTGTCGACGCGAACCTCCTGCACACCTCGTCCGAGGGCAAGGTGCTGGAGGATCCGTCCGAGGAGGCGCCCGACTACGTCTACCAGCGCACCGTCCATCCCGAAGACGCGCCCGACACGCCCGAATATGTCGAGATCGGCTTCGAGCGCGGCGACGCGGTGTCGATCGACGGCGAGCGCCTGTCGCCGGCCGCGCTGCTGACCCGCCTGAACGAGATCGGCGGGCGCCATGGCTGCGGCCGGCTCGACCTGGTCGAGGGGCGGTTCGTCGGCATGAAGTCGCGCGGCATCTACGAGACGCCGGGCGGCACGCTGCTGCTCGAGGCGCACCGGGGGCTCGAGCAGATCACCCTCGACCGCGGCCAGGCACACCTCAAGGACGAGCTGATGCCGCGCTACGCCGAGCTCATCTACAACGGCTTCTGGTTCAGCCCCGAGCGCGAGATGCTGCAGGCGGCCATCGACCACAGCCAGGCCCACGTCACCGGCTCCGCGCGGCTGAAGCTCTACAAGGGGTCGGCCCGCTGCGTCGGCCGCCGGTCCGAGCACTCGCTCTATTCCGAGGCGCATGTCACCTTCGAGGATGACGCCGGCGCCTACGACCAGAAGGATGCGGCGGGCTTCATCAAGCTGAACGCCCTGCGGCTGAAGCTCATCGCGATGCGCAACCGCCGCCTCGGCTGATCCGGACAGGGGCGGCAGGCCGGCCGGTCAGGCGCCGGCCTGCCGCTCGCGGTGGAAGACGTAGAGCCCCGAGCCGAGGATGATCGCGGTGCCGACCCAGGTCAGCGCGTCGGGGAAGTCGCCGAAGACGAGATAGCCCAGCAGCGTCGCCCCCAGGATCTCGAAATATTGCGCGGGGGCCAGCACGCTGGCGGGCGCGCGGCGAAACGCCTCGGCGATCATCAGGTAGGTGATGGCGGCGATCACCCCCATCAGCGCGTAGAGCGGCCAGACGAAACCGGGGCTCGCCGCCCCCTGCCAGTCGAGCCAGCCCAGCGCCGCCGCCGGCCAGAGCGCCGCACCCAGCAGGAGCGCGGCGTAAAGCGACATGCCGCACTGGATCGTGAGCCCCGAGCGGCTCTCGGAGGCGAGCCGGATGAGGACCATGTTGCCCGCGAACGACACCGCGGCGCCCAGCGGCAGGAGCGAGGCGGCGCCGAAACTGGCCCAGTTGGGCCGGATCACCACCACCGCCCCCAGCAGGCCGACCACCACCGCCAGGTAGCGACGCCATCCGACCTGCTCGCCCAGGAAGACCGACGACATCAGCGTGAGCAGCAGCGGTTCGACGAAGAAGATCGCGATGGCCGTGGCGATCGGCATCACTGAGAAGGACGAGATCAGGAACCCCAGCGTCGCCGCGGTGGTCAGGCCGCCCATCGCCAGGATCGGCGAGAGGCTGGCGCCGCGGCGACGGGCGGGCAGCAGCATCGCCGCGATCCAGACCGCGAGCGACTGGCAGACGAGGCGCCAGAACGTGACCTCGAGCGCCGGAACGTGCCCCGTCAGCAGCTTGGAGAACGTGTCGCCCACGGGCAGCAGCATCGTCGCGCCCACCATCAGCGCGAACGCCGCCCCGATCCGCGGCCCGCTTGCAGCCATGTCGTCACGCAGTTCCGTCATCGGGCAGGCTCTAGCGGCACGGTCGGGCGGGGTCCAGCCGCGGCGTTGGGGCCGCTCGCGGGGCGTCACCGGTGCGTGACCTCACAAGGCGATGATTTGCCGCACGGCGAAGCGCAACCACAGTATCTGGCGCAAAGGAGGCTGCTCATGATGCTGACGCTGAAGACAATCAAGCCGGCCCTGCTCGCTCTCGCGATCATGGCGGGATACGCCACCCATTGTGCCCGCGCCGAGGCCGCGGAACTCAGGACTGCGCTCTTCGCGGGCGGCTGCTTCTGGTGCGTCGAGGCCGATTTCGAGAAGGTGAAGGGCGTGACCGAGGCCGTCTCGGGCTTTGCCGGCGGGCACGTGGCCAACCCCACCTACAAGCAAGTTAGTCGTGGCGGAACAGGGCATTACGAGGTGGCGCAGATCACCTATGATCCCGATGTGGTCAGCTATGCGGCAGTTGCTGCACCTCTTCTTCCGCTCGGTCGACCCGACCGACCCGGGCGGCCAGTTCTGCGACCGCGGCGACAGCTATCGCACCGCGATCTTCGTGGACGGGCCGGACGAGCGGCGCGCCGCAGAGGCCGCCAAGGCCGAGGCCGAGAAGGCGCTGGGCCAGAATGTGGCGACGCAAATCCTTGACGACGCGACGTTTTACCCGGCCGAGGAATACCATCAGGACTATTACAAGAAGGACGACCTGATCCTGACGCGGTTCGGGCCGCAGACCAAGGCGCGGGCCTACAAGCTCTATCGCAAGGGCTGCCGCCGCGACGAGCGGGTGCGCGAACTGTGGGGCGACGAGGCGCCGTTCACGGGCTGAGGACGGGCCGCGGGGCATGTCGGATTCGCATATGACTTGCATATGACTTCGCGTAGGACCCGTCGGCGGCGTCAGGCGCGGAAGGCCCGCACCTCTTCCAGGGTGGGGATCGCGTCGGCGGCGCCGGGACGGGTCACCTTGAGGGCGGCGGCGGCGGCGGCAAGGCGCATCGCCGCGTCGGTCGCCTCTCCGCGGTCGAGCGCGGCCGCGACGTAGCCGACGAAGGTGTCGCCCGCGCCGGTGGTGTCGACCGGCGCGACCCGTGGGGCGGGGACTTCGATCCGCTCGCCGCCGTCCTGCCAGCGCGCGCCGGCGGCGCCGAGCGTCACCAGCATCGCGACGGGCGGCGGTTCGCCGAGGGCGGCTTCGAGCTGCGCCGCCTCGCCCTCGTTCATCGCCAGAAGCGTGGCGTGGGGCAGCACCGCGCGCACCGCGCCGGCATCGAACGGCGCGGCGGAATAGATCACCCGCAGCCCGCGCTCGCGGCCCAGGCGCGCCGCCTCGACCTGGCACGTCGTCTCGTTCTGCAGAAGCAGGACGTCGCCGGCCGCCGCGCCGTCGAGCGCCGCCGCGATCCGCGCCGGGTCCTGCGCGGCGTTGGCGCCTGCCAGGATCATGATCGCGTTCTCGCCGTCGGCGCCCACGGCGATCACCGCGTGGCCGCTGGGGCCTTCCACCTCGGCCACGTCGTCGACCCCCACGCCGAGGTTGCGCAGCCGCTCGCGCATCCACAGGCCGTCCGCCCCGACCGCGCCGATCAGGCGGACCGGGGCGCCGGCGCGCGCCGCCGCGACCGCCTGGTTGGCGCCCTTGCCGCCGAGCCCGGTGGCCAGCCCCCGCGCCGCCAGCGTCTCGCCGGGGGCGGGGATGTGGGGCACCGAGTAGACGTGGTCGGCATTGATCGAGCCCAGGCACCAGACGGTCACGACCGCCCCATGTTGCACGCCGCCAGCACCGCCATGTTGACGATGTCGGCGACCCCCGAGACCGTCGAGCAGAGCTGGATCGAGCTCTGCGCGCCCGTCAGGATCGGGCCGATCACGGTCGCGCCCGCCATCTCCTGCATCAGCTTGACGCTGATCGAGGCCGAGTGCCGCGCCGGCACGACCAGCACGTTGGCGGGGCCGGAGAGGCGGCTGAACGGATAGGCGGCGGCCGCCTTGGGGTTCAGCGCCACGTCGACCGTCATCTCGCCCTCGTACTCGAAGTCGACGCCCAGCTTGTCGAGGACCTTCGGCGCCTCGTGCATCTTCCGCGCCCGCTCGCTGTCGGGGTAGCCGAAGGTCGAGAAGCTGACGAACGCGACCCGCGGCTCGATCCCCAGCGACCGGGCCACCTCGGCCGCGCTCTGCGCGATCATCGCCAGGTCCTGCTCGTCCGGCCATTCGTGCACCAGCGTGTCGGCGATCAGCACGATCCGGCCGCCATGCAGCACCGCCGTGACGCCCACCGCGCCGTGCTCGGCCTGGACGTCGAAGACGTGGCCGATGAGCTCGAGCACGTGGGCCGACTTGCGGGTGGCCCCCGTCACCAGCGCGTCGCCGTGCCCGTGCGCCAGCATCAGCGCGGAAAAGACGTGCCGGTCGCGCGCCGCCAGCCGGTGCACGTCGGTGCCGTCGAAGCCCAGCCGCTGCAGCCGCCGGTAGAGGAACGCCTTGTAGGTATCGAGGTGGCGGGTATTGGCGGCGTTGACGATCTCGAGCTCGCGGTCGGCCCCCGCGAGCCCCTCGGCGGCGAGCTTGTCGCGCACGTCGGCCTCGCGGCCCACCACCAGCGCCCGGCCGAAGCCGCCGCGCTGGTAGGCCACCGCCGCCTTGAGCACCCGCGGGTCGTCGCCCTCGGCGAAGATCATCCGCGCCTGCGCGGCCCGCGCGCGGGCGTTCAGCCCCTGCAGGATCGAGGCGGTGGGGTCCATCCGCGCCTTCAGCGCCTGCTCGTAGGCCTCCATGTCGACGATCGGGCGGCGGGCGGCGCCGGTATCCATGCCGGCCCGCGCGACCGCCGGCGGGATGCGCCAGATCAGGCGCGGATCGAAGGGCGTCGGGATGATGTAGTCGCGCCCGAAGCTGAGCTTGCGGCCGTAGGCCAGCGCCACCTCGTCGGGCACGTCCTCGCGCGCCAGCGCCGCCAGAGCCTCGGCGCAGGCGATCTTCATCTCGTCGTTGATGGCGCGGGCGTGGATGTCGAGCGCGCCGCGGAAGAGGTAGGGAAAGCCCAGGACGTTGTTGACCTGGTTGGGATAGTCCGACCGGCCGGTGGCGACGATGGCGTCGCGGCGCACCCCGTGCGCCTCTTCCGGGGTGATCTCGGGGTCGGGGTTGGCCATCGCGAAGATGATCGGCGTGTCGCCCATCGACGCCAGCATCGCGGGCGTGACCGCGCCCTTGGCGCTGACGCCCAGGAACACGTCGGCCCCCGCCATCGCCTCCTCGAGCGTGCGCAGGTCGGTCTTGGCGGCGTGGGCCGACTTCCACTGGTTCATGCCCTCGGCCCGGCCCTGGTAGACCACGCCCTTGGTGTCGCAGATGATGCACTTGGCGGGATCGGCGCCCATCGACTTGAGCAACTCGATGCAGGCGATGCCGGCCGCGCCCGCGCCGTTCAGCACGATGCGCACGTCCTCGAGCCGCTTCGAGGCCAGATGCAGCGCGTTGATCAGGCCGGCCGCGCAGATCACCGCCGTCCCGTGCTGGTCGTCGTGAAAGACCGGGATGTCCATCACTTCCTTGAGGCGCTGCTCGATGATGAAGCAGTCGGGCGCCTTGATGTCCTCGAGGTTGATGCCGCCGAAGGTCGGGCCCATCAGCCGCACGGCGTTGATGAAGGCCTCGGGGTCGTCGGTGTCGAGCTCGATGTCGACCGAGTTGATGTCGGCGAACCGCTTGAAGAGCACGGCCTTGCCCTCCATCACCGGCTTGGAGGCCAGCGCGCCGAGGTTGCCGAGGCCCAGCACCGCCGAGCCGTTCGAGATCACCGCGACCAGGTTGCCCTTGGTGGTGTAGTCGTAGGCGGTCTCGGGGTGGGCCGCGATCTCCTCGCAGGGGATCGCGACGCCGGGGGAATAGGCGAGGCTGAGGTCGGCCTGCGTCGCCATCGGCACCGTCGCCGCCACCTCGAGCTTCCCCGGCATCGGCTGCATGTGGAAGCGTGAGTGCGTCTTCGCGCGTGAATTTCGAGCCCATCGGTGCCTCCCCTTGTGTTTCGCGCATTGTTGCCAAAGCCGGGCGCGTTGGGCCAGCGCCACGGCCTTCCGCCGGGCCCGGCTCTTGGCTAGGGTGCCCCGCGCGCCCCGACCCGAGAGGACCCGCCCCAGTGACCGCCGCGACGCCGATGATGGCGCAGTACCTGTCGATCAAGGCCGCGCACCCCGATGCGCTGCTGTTCTACCGCATGGGCGACTTCTACGAGCTGTTCTTCGACGACGCGGCCGCCGCCGCAGCGGCGCTGGACATCGCGCTGACCAAGCGCGGCAACCACGAGGGCCAGCCGATCCCGATGTGCGGCGTGCCCGTCCATTCCGCCGAGAGCTACCTTCTGCAGCTGATCCGCAAGGGGTTCCGCGTCGCGGTCTGCGAGCAGATGGAGGACCCGGCCGAGGCGAAGAAGCGCGGCGCCAAGTCGGTGGTGCGGCGCGAGGTGGTGCGTCTGGTCACCCCCGGCACGCTGACCGAGGATGCGCTGCTTTCCGCGCGTCGGGCGAACCACCTGGTCGCCTGGGCCGAGCTGCGCGGCGAGGGGGCGCTGGCCTGGTGCGACATCTCGACCGGGACGCTGCGGGTGACGCCCTGCCCGCGCGTGCGGCTGGGCCCCGAGCTGGCGCGGCTCGCCCCGGCCGAGGTTCTCGTCGTCGAAGGCGCCGAAGGGGTGGAGGGGCTGGTCGAGGAGGCCGGCGCCGCCTGCACCCCCCTCGCCCGGTCGGCATTCGACAGCGCCGGGGCCGAGGCGCGCCTGACGGCGCTGTGGCAGGTGGCCTCGCTCGACGCGTTCGGGGCGTTCGGCCGCGCCGAGGTGTCGGCGCTGGGGGCGCTGGTCGCGTATCTGGAGCTGACGCAGAAGGGCAAGCTGCCGCTGCTGCGGGCGCCGGTGCGCGAGCTGCCGGGCGAGGCGATGCAGATCGACGCGGCGACGCGGCGGAACCTCGAGCTGACGCAGGCGCTGGCCGGTGGCCGCGCGGGCTCGCTGCTGGCCTGCATCGACCGGACGGTGACGGCAGGCGGCGCGCGGCTGCTCGAGCGGCGTCTCGCGGCGCCGTCGTGCGACCTGTCGGTGATCCGCGCCCGGCACGCGGGGATAGCCGCGCTGGTCGAGGACGAGATGCTGGCGCGGGACCTGCGCGAGGCGCTGCGGCGGACGCCGGACATGGACCGGGCGCTGTCGCGGCTGGCGCTCGACCGCGGCGGCCCGCGCGACCTGGGCGCGCTGCGCGACGGCCTCGGCCGCGCGGCCGACATCGCCGCCGCCGCGCCCGGCGATCTGCCCGATGTGCTGGCGGCGGCCGTGGCCGAGCTGGACGGGCACGAGGCCCTGCGCGACCGGCTCGAGACGGCGCTGGTGGCCGAGCCGCCGCTTCTGGCGCGCGACGGGGGATTCGTGGCGTCAGGCGTCGACGCGGAGCTCGACGAGGCGCGGACGCTGCGCGACGAGGGCCGCGGCGTGATCGCGGCGATGCAGGCCGAATACGCCGAAGCCACGGGCATCGGCTCGCTCAAGGTCAAGCACAACAACGTGCTGGGCTATTTCGTCGAGGTCACGGCGACCCATGCCGAGCGGATGCTGAGGCGCGACGATTTCGTGCACCGGCAGACCACCGCGAACGCCGTCCGCTTCACGACGCCGGCGCTGGCCGAGCTCGAGACGCGGATCCTCAACGCCGGGGCGCGCGCGGTCGAGATCGAGCGGCGGATCTTCGAGGAGCTGCGCGCGGCCGTGCTGGCCGAGGCGCCGCGCGTCTCGGCCGCCGCCGCGGCGCTGGCCGAGATCGACCTGACCGCCGCGCTCGCCGATCTGGCGCGGTCCGACGACTGGGTCCGCCCGACGCTGGACGACAGCCGCGACTTCGCCGTGGAGGGCGGACGCCACCCGGTGGTCGAGGCCGCGCTCAGGCGCGAGGGCGCGCCCTTCGTCGCCAACGACTGCGACCTCGACGGCGGGATCTGGCTGCTGACCGGGCCGAACATGGCCGGCAAGTCGACCTTCCTGCGCCAGAACGCGCTGATCGCGGTGCTGGCGCAGGCCGGCAGCTTCGTGCCGGCGCGTGGTGCGCGACTGGGCGTCGTCAGCCAGCTCTTCAGCCGGGTCGGCGCCTCGGACGACCTGGCGCGCGGGCCGGTCGACGTTCATGGTCGAGATGGTCGAGACCGCGGCGATCCTGAACCAGGCCGACGACCGGGCGCTGGTGATCCTCGACGAGATCGGGCGCGGCACGGCCACCTATGACGGGCTGTCGATCGCGTGGGCGGTGCTCGAGCACCTGCACGAGGCGAACCGGTGCCGCGCGCTCTTCGCGACGCATTACCACGAGATGACGCAGCTGGGCGAGACGCTTGCGCGGGTGTCGAACGCCACGGTCGCCGTGCGCGAGTGGGAGGGCGAGGTGATCTTCCTCCACGAGGTGCGGCGCGGGGCCGCCGACCGCTCGTACGGGGTGCAGGTCGCGCGGCTGGCGGGGCTGCCGGCGTCGGTGGTCGAGCGGGCGCGGGGGATGCTGGACCGGCTCGAGGAGGGCGAGCTCGAGGGGGGGCGGGCCACGGCGATGATCGACGACCTGCCGCTCTTCGCCGCCGCGGGCGGCGCCGCCAGCCGCCGAGCGCCGCCGTCTCGCCCGTCGAGACGCGGCTGCGCCAGGTGCAGCCCGACGAGCTGAGCCCGCGCGAGGCGCTGGAGCTCGTCTACGAGCTGAAAAAGGCGCTGCCGGCCGGGACGGGGCACTGACGCCCGCCAAGGGGCGCGCGTCAGGCCGGCCAAGGGGGCTCGATGCCCCCGCAGGCCGGCGCCCCCCGGGTCAGTCCTGCTTGGCGGGGGTGGAGCTGACGCCGACCTGGGCGGGCCGCAGCAGCCGGTCGTGCAGCATGAAGCCGTCGGCCATCACCTGGATGATGTCGCCGGCCTTGGTGTCGGGCACCGGGGCCTCGAACATCGCCTGGTGGTGCTGCGGGTCGAAGCGCGTCGCCCCTCTCGGGCGAGATGACCTCGATCCCGTGCTTGCGAAACACGTTGAGAAGCTCGCGCATGGTCAGCTCGACCCCTTCGATCACGGCGCTCTTGCGCCTCGCCGTTCTCGGCCTCGGCGGCCTCGAGCGCGCGCTTGCAGGTTGTCGTAGACGCGGCAGCATGTCGCGGGCGAGCTTCGAGCCGCCGTACTGCTCGGCCTCGCGCCGGTCGCGCTCGGCGCGCTTGCGCAGGTTCTCGGCATCGGCCAGCGCCCGCATGAAGCGGTCGCGGTAGCTCGTCCCGCTCGGCCTTCAGCGAATCGATCTCGTCCACAACCGGCAGATGGTCGAACTCGGCGTCCTCGAGTCCTGCCTCGGCCTCGTCGCCCTTCCCGCGCCGTCCTCGTCGCGGAGTTCGGCCAGATCCTGGTCGGTGGCACCGTCGTCTTTCTTCGCGTTCGTCGTCATTGCCTCTTCCACGTCAACTCCGGTCGGACATCATCCGCCCGACCAGCTGCGCCGTGTAGTCCACGATCGGCACGATCCGCCCGTAGTTCAGGCGGGTCGGCCCGATCACGCCCACGGCGCCGATGATCTTTCGGTCCGCGTTCATATAAGGGGAGACCACCAGAGAGGAACCCGAAAGCGAAAAAAGCTTGTTCTCCGAGCCGATGAAGATGCGCACCCCCTCGCCCTCCTCGGCCAGCTCGAGGAACTCCGCGATGTCGCGCTTGCGCTCGAGATCGTCGAAGAGGCTCCGGATCCGGTCCAGATCGTCCGCCTCGCACCGATTCGAGCAGGTTGGCGCGGCCGCGCACGATCAGCCGCTCGTAGCTGCCGCCGCCCTCGTCCTCCCAGATGGCGAGGCCCCGGCTCGACCAGATCCTGCGGCCAGGGCGTCGAGCTCCTGGCGGCGGGCGGCGATCTCGCGCTCGACCACGCCGCGCAGCTCGGTCAGGGTGCGCCCGTCGGCCAGCGCGTTGAGGAAGTTCGCCGCCTCGCGCATCGACGAAGGGGTCTGCCCCGGCGGCGGCGCGAAGACGCGGTTCTCGACATGGCCGTCGGCGAAGACCAGCACCACCAGCGCCCGGTCGGGGGCGAGGCTCACGAACTCGATGTGCCGGATCGGCGCCTCGTGCTTGGGCGCCAGCACCAGGCTCGCCCCCTGGGTCAGGCCCGAAAGCGCGGTGCCGACCCGGTCGAAGCAGCGAGCCCATGTCGGGGTCGTTGCTGCCGAGGGAGGCGTCGATCTGCGCCCGCTCCTCCTCGCCGAGGCTGCCCGACCTCGAGCATGCCGTCGACGAACATCCGCAGGCCCATCTGCGTCGGCACGCGCCCGGCCGAGACATGCGGGCTGCCGAGCAGGCCCAGGTATTCGAGGTCCTGCATCACGTTGCGGATCGTCGCCGCGCTGACCTTCTCGGTCATCTGCCGGGTCAGCGTGCGCGAGCCCACGGGATCGCCGGTCGCGAGGTAGCCTTCGACGACCCGGCGGAAGACCTCGCGGCTGCGGTCGTTCAGCTCGGCCAGCATGGGGGTGCGTTCGCTCATCGCTCGGGTCCGAATCGCTCCGGTCAGGCATAGATGCAAGGCGCGGGGCCCGCGTCAATCGGGGTTGCCACCTCGCGAAGACGTGGGTTTATCCGAGCCCGACTTCAACGAAAGGATGCCCATGCGCCCCTCCGGCCGCCAGACCGACGAGATGCGCCCGATTTCAATCGAGACGGGCGTCACGCGCCATGCCGAGGGCTCGTGCCTGATCCGGGCCGGCGACACCCACGTGCTCTGCACCGCCAGCGTCGACAGCGGGTGCCGCCGTTCCTGAAGAACACCGGCCTGGGCTGGGTCACGGCCGAATACGGGATGCTGCCGCGCGCCACCAACACCCGGATGCAGCGCGAGGCCAAGGACGGACAGTCGGGCCGCACCCAGGAGATCCAGCGCCTGATCGGGCGCAGCCTGCGCGCCGGCATCGACCGCGTGGCGCTGGGCGAGCGGCAGATCACCGTCGACTGCGACGTCATCCAGGCCGACGGCGGCACCCGCTGCGCCGCGATCACCGGCGGCTGGGTGGCGCTGCGGCTGGCGGTGAACAAGCTGATGAAGGCGGGCGACGTGATCTCGGACCCGATCGTCGACCATGTCGCCGCGGTCTCCTGCGGCATCTATGCCGGCCAGCCGGTGCTCGACCTCGACTATCCCGAGGACAGCGAGGCCGGCGTCGACGGCAACTTCGTGATGACCGGGGCCGGCCGGCTGATCGAGGTGCAGATGTCGGCCGAGGGCGCGACCTTCGCCCGCGACGAGATGAGCACGCCTTCTCGACCTGGCCGAGCGCGGCGTCGCCGAACTGGTGGCGGCGCAGAAGGCGGCGGTGGCGTGAGCGCGCCTGACGGGCGCGGCTGGTCCTCGCCACCCACAACGCCGGCAAGGTGCGGGAGATCCGCGATCTGCTCGCAGCCATTCGGGGTCGAGGTGGTCTCCGCCGCCGACCTGGGCCTGCCGGAGCCGGC
Source organism: uncultured Alphaproteobacteria bacterium (assembly GCA_963773475.1). Taxonomy (GTDB): domain Bacteria; phylum Pseudomonadota; class Alphaproteobacteria; order Rhodobacterales; family Rhodobacteraceae; genus Roseitranquillus. The sequence continues at coordinate 212,089 of CAVZBD010000010.1, forward strand.
CGAGACCGAGGACACCTTCGTCGGCAACGCCCGGATCAAGGCCCATGCGGCGGCCCGCGCGGCGGGGTTGCCGGCGCTGTCCGACGACAGCGGGATCGAGGTGGACGGCTCTGGACGGGGCGCCGGGCGTCCATACGGCGGACTGGGCCGAGACCGAGGGTGGGCCGCGACTTTGCCCTTGCGATGGAGAAGGTGCACCGCCTGCTTGTCGAGCGCGGCGCGCCGCGAACCCTGGTCGGCGCGCTTTCGCTGCACGCTGTGCCTTGCCTGGCCGGACGGGCATGACGAGGTCTTCGAGGGCGCGGTCGAGGGCCGCGTGGTCTGGCCGATGCGCGGCGACGAAGGGCTTCGGCTATCGACCCGGTCTTCCTGCCCGAGGGCGCACGAGCGCACCTTCGGCGAGATGAGCCCGGACGAGAAGCATGCCATCGACCACCGCGCCCGCGCCTTCGCGCAGTTCGCCGCTGCCTGCCTCGCCTGAGATCTGGCAGGAGGCCGGCTTCGGGCTCTACGTCCACTGGCCGTTCTGCCAGTCGAAGTGCCCCTACTGCGACTTCAACAGCCACGTCGCCGGTGCCGATCGACCAGGATCGCTGGGCGCGCGCCTACGTGGCCGAGATCGCGCGGCTGGGCGCCGAAACGGGCGGGCGCGTGCTCGGCACCGTGTTCTTCGGCGGCGGCACCCCCAGCCTGATGGCGCCCGAGACCGTGGCGCGCGTTCTGGATGCCGCGCGCGCCGCCTGGACGCTGGCGAACGACCTCGAGGTGACGCTGGAGGCCAATCCCGACTTCGGTCGAGGCGGGACGGTTCCGGGGCTATCGCGCGGCGGGGGTGAACCGCGTGTCGCTGGGGGTTCAGGCGCTGAACGATGCCGACCTGCGGCGGCTGGGGCGGCTGCACGACGTGGCCGAGGCACGCGCCGCGTTCGAGGTGGCACGGCGCCACGTTCGACCGTGTCAGCTTCGACCTGATCTATGCCCGGCAGGACCAGACGCTCGAGGACTGGCGCGGCCGAGCTGCGTGCGGCGCTGGATATGGCGGCCGACCACCTGTCGCTCTACCAGCTGACGGTCGAGGACGGCACGGCGTTCGGCGACCGGTTCCGCCGCGGGCCTGTTGCGCGGGCTGCCGGACGAGGACCGGGCCGCCGACATGTACGACCTGACGCAGGAGATGTGCGCGGCGGCGGGGCTTGCGGCCTACGAGGTTTCGAACCACGCGCGGCCCGGGGCCGAGTGCCGGCACAACCTGATCTACTGGCGCAGCGGCGACTATGCGGCGGTCGGGCCCGGGGCGCACGGCAGGCTGTCGCTGGGGGCGTCGCGGCTGGCGACGGAGGCGCGCCGGGCGCCCGGCGCGTGGCTGAATGCGGTCGAGGCGCAGGGTTCGGGCGAGGGTCCGCGCACGGAGCTGTCGCCGCAGGATCAGGCGGAGGAGTACCTGCTGATGGGCCTGCGCCTGAGCGAGGGCGTGTCGCTCGCCCGGCTTGGGGATCTTGGCGGTGTGCCGTCGGCCCGGCGCATGGACGAGCTGGAGGGGGACGGATTTCTGGCCCGCGAAGGCGACCGGCTGCGCGTTACCGCGAAAGGCCGGCCGCTTCTGAACGCGATCCTGTCGCGCCTGGTCTAGGCTGCACCCTTTCCGCTATGCGGGCTCGGGGACCCGGCTGAGAAGGCGGCAGAGCTCGTCGAGCTGGTCGAGGGTGCGATAGCGAAGGGTCAGGGTGCCTGACCCATCGCCGCCATGCACGATCTCGACCTTCATCCGCAGCGCCGCGGACAGGTCGTTCTCGAGCGCCGCGGTGTCGGCGTCCTTGTCGGGGCGGGGCCGTTGGGGCGCCCGGGGAGCGGCGCCCTGCCCGGCGCCTTGGCCAGACGCTCGGTCTCGCGCACCGAAAGTCCCTGGTCGACGACCTGACGCGCCAGGGCGACCGGGTCGGGCGTGACGATCAGCGCGCGGGCGTGACCGGCGCTCAACCGTCCGGCGCGGAGCATTCCTGAACGTCCTCGGGCAGGTGCAGAAGGCGCAGCAGGTTGGCGATGTGGCTGCGGCTTTTGCCCAGGGCCTCGGCCAGGCGTTCCTGCGTGTGGCCGAAACGCTCCATCAGCTGGCGGTAGCCGGCCGCCTCTTCCACGGGGTTCAGGTCGGCGCGCTGGATGTTCTCGATGATCGCGACCTCGAGCACCTCGGTATCGTCGAGGTCGCGGACCATCGCGGGCAGATCGTGCTGCTGTGCGAGCTGCGCCGCGCGCCAGCGCCGCTCGCCGGCGACGATCTCGTACATGTCGGGCTTGCTGGGATGGATGCGCAGCATCAGCGGCTGGATCACGCCCTTTTCGCGGATCGATGCGGCCAGCTCCTCCAGCCCCTCCTGCGAGAAGGCGCGCCGCGGCTGGTCCGGGTTGGGCTCGATCCGCTCGATCGGAACCCGCGTCTCGGCCGGGGCCGCGCGCCGCCTCCTCGACGGGCTGACGTCGGCCATCAGCGCGGACAGACCGCGGCCAAGGCCTCTCTGCCTGCGATCGCTCATCCTGCCCTCATATTGTGGCTGCTTCTTTGCTGTCTACCATCTCTTGGGCCAAAGCGCGATAGGCGATGCTGCCCTTCGAGGTTGGATCGTATGGCAGCACCGGAATCGCGAAGGACGGCGCCTCGCTCAGCCGGACGTTGCGGGGGACGACGGTCTGGAAGACCAGCTCGCCCAGGTTCTCGCGCGCGTCGCGCTCGACCTGCTGGCAAAGGTTGTTGCGGCCGTCGAACATGGTGAGAAGCACGCCCTCGATCCGCAGGTCCGGGTTGGCCGACTGGCGCACCTGCCGCACCGTGAGTATGAGCTGCGACAGCCCCTCGAGCGCGAAGAACTCGCTTTGCAGCGGCACCAGCACCGAATCGGCCGCGACCATCGCGTTGACCGTCAGCAGGCTGAGCGACGGGGGGCAGTCGATCAGCACGTAGTCGAAGCCGAAGCGCGCGATCTCCGGGCGGCGCAGCGCCAGCCGCAGCAGGGAGCTGCGCTTTTCGCTCGAGACCATCTCGCATATCGGCCGAGCTGAGGTCGGTGGTGGCCGGGGTGAGCCAGAGGCCCTTGATCGACGTCGGGCATCACCACCTGGTCGAGGTCGGCCTCGTCGAAGAGCAGGTCGTAGGTGGTGAAGTTGCGCTGGTCGGGCTCGACCCCGAGGCCGGTCGAGGCGTTGCCCTGCGGGTCGAGGTCGACGAGCAGCACGTTGCAGCCGTTCTCGACCAGCGCCGCCGCCGAGGTTGATCGCCGTTGTGGTCTTGCCGACCCCGCCCTTCTGGTTCGCGACGGCGATGATCCTTGGACCGGAGTCGACTGGTCTGGCTAGACACGCGAAGGCTCTCCAATTCTGAGGATGACGGCATCGGCTCGGGTCCGGCTGGGCAGGACGTCACAGGAAAAGTGCCACGACCGCCGCGCCGCCTCAAGCTCTTCCCGCCATGATTTTCCCTTGGGAAACAGGCAGATTCCGCCGTGGGCAAGATGCCGCGCGGCCAGCGGCAGAAGAACGGGCAGCGGTGCGAGCGCCCGAGCCGAGACCACGTCGGCCCCGCACGGCGGCAGATCCTCGATCCGCGCGGTGACCACCTCGAGCGGCACGTCGAGATCGTGCGCGACGACGCGCAGGAAGGCGCCCTTCCTGAGATCGCTGTCGACGCAGGTGACGCGGGTCGACGTGCCCTGCCCCTTTGCGAGTATGGCGACGACGGCGCCGGGCAGGCCCGCGCCGCTGCCCAGGTCGAGCCAGCGACGACAGGGCGGCGCGGCGCGGTAGACCTGGACGCTGTCGAGGATATGCCTGGACCACAGATCCCCGATGGTGCGGCGCCCGACGAGGTTGATCTTTTCGTTCCACTTCGTCAGCAGCGCGGCGTAGCGCTCGAGCTGGCCGAACGTTTCACGTGAAACATCGAGCTCGGGAAATGTGCCTTCAGGCAATCTTCCGGGCCCGCTTGCGCAGATGCGCGATCAGCACCGTCAGCGCCGCCGGCGTCATGCCCTCGATCCGGGCGGCCTGGGCCAAGGTCGCCGGTTGTGCGCGGATCAGCTTGTCGCGCAGCTCGTTCGACAGGCCCTTGAGCGCCGTGAAGTCGATATCGTCGGGAAACGGCGTCTGTTCATCACGGCGCAGCGCCTCGGCGTCCCGCGCCTGGCGATCGACGTAGTGCTGGTACATCGCCTCGATCGACAGTTGCTCGCGCACGTCTTCGGCGATGCCGGAGACGTCTGCCCCCAGATCCTCGAGCCGCGAGAAGCCGCCGCCCGGCAACGCCAGCACGTCGAGCGCCGAGCGCCGCCGGCCATCCTCGGAGACCGCGAGACCGGCCGCGGACAATTCCCGCGGCAAGAACTGCACCGCCCGCAGCCGCTCGCGCCCCCGCTCGAGCGCCTCGGATTTGCGCTCGAACGCCGCGCGCCGCTCGGGGCCCGACGCAACCGATGTCGCACCCGAGACGGTGTCAGGCGCTGATCGGCGTTGTCGGCCCTCAGGCTCAGGCGGTATTCGGCGCGGGAGGTGAACATCCGGTAGGGCTCGCTGACGCCCCGCGTGACGAGGTCGTCAATCATCACGCCGATGTACGAATTTGTCCGGCTGAAGATCGACGGCTCGACATCCAGCGCCCGCGCGGTCGCGTTCAAGCCGGCGACAAGGCCCTGCGCCGCGGCCTCCTCGTAACCCGTCGTCCCGTTGATCTGCCCCGCCAGGAACAGCCCCGGCAGAGCCTTCATCTCGAGCGACGGGCGCAGCGCCCGCGGGTCGACGTAATCGTACTCGATCGCGTAGCCGGGTTGGAGAATCCGAACCCTCTCGAGGCCCCGGATCGACCGGACATAGCGTTCCTGGACGTCGGCGGGCAGCGAGGTCGAGATCCCATTGGGATAAACGGTCGGATCGTCCACGCCTTCGGGCTCGAGGAAGATCTGATGCGCCTCCTTTTCGGAAAACCGCACCACCTTGTCTTCGATCGACGGGCAATACCGCGGGCCGACGCCTTCGATCTGGCCGCCGTACATGGCGGAGCGATGGAGATTTTCGCGAATGATTGCGTGGGTTTCGCCGTTGGTATGCGTGATTCCGCAGGAAACCTGCGGCGCGGTGACCGCGGTCGACAGAAACGAGAACAGCACGGGCTTCTCGTCGCCGGGCTGCCGCTCCAGCTGGTTCCAGGCGATGGTGCGCCCGTCAAGGCGCGGCGGCGTTCCTGTCTTCAGTCGGCCCAGATCGACGCCGAGGTCGAGAAGACGTGCCGACAGGCGATCGGCCGCAGCCTCACCCATGCGGCCGCCGCGGAAGCGTCTCGTTCCCGATATGGATCGTGCCGCGGAGGAACGTGCCGGTCGTCAGCACGCAGGCGGCGCAGCCGACGCGAGATTCGTCGGCCAGCACCACGCCGGCGACCCTGCCGTCGCGCACCTCGAGGTCGACCACCTCGCCGGCGATGACGCTGACAGGCGATCGCGCGATCTCGGCTTGCATCGCCTCGCGGTAGAGGCGCCGGTCGGCTTGGGCGCGCGGCCCCTGGACCGCCGGCCCCTTGCGACGATTGAGGAGCCGGAACTGGATGCCGGCGCGGTCCGCGACACGCCCCATGAGACCGTCGAGCGCGTCGATCTCGCGTACCAGATGGCCCTTGCCGAGGCCGCCGATCGCCGGGTTGCAGGACATGACGCCGATTGCTGCAGGGTCGAGCGTGACCAGCGCCACCCGGGCGCCGCGTCGCGCGGCCGCGTGCGCCGCCTCGACGCCGGCATGCCCGCCGCCGATCACTACCACGTCGTAGTCGTGTTTCACGTGAAACATCCTACTTGCCGATGCAAAAGCTCGCAAAGATATGGTCGAGGATCGCCTCGACGTCCACACGCCCCAGCAGAACATCCAGCGCATGCAGCGCCGCCCGCAACTCTTCGGCCACAAGGTCGGCCGCCTCATCGCGCAGCATGTCCTGCGCCCGCACCAGATGGGCAAGGGCCCCCTCGATCGCGGCCGCATGACGCGTATGGGTCGCCGTGGCCGAACCCGCCACCCGCGTCTCCAGTTCCGCTGCAATCGCCGTCAGGAGTCGGTCGACGCCCTGCCCCGTCAGTCCCGAGACGGCCGTCGCGTCGGACGTCCCCAGGTCCGCCTTGCCGACCACGACCAGATCGCCCGGACGATGCAGATCCGCTACCAACGCCGGCGGGCACGACAGAAAGACGCGCAGGTCGGCGAGACGCGCCCTCTCACGCGTCCGGGCCACGCCAAGCTGCTCAACCTTGTCCTCGGCCACCCGAAGGCCCGCCGTATCGAGAATGGTGACAGGAAGGCCGGCAAGGTCCATGCGAACCTCAATGACGTCGCGCGTCGTGCCGGCGACATCCGACGTGATCGCCGCCTCGCGCCGGGCCAGTCGATTGAGGAGCGTCGACTTTCCGGCGTTCGGTGGCCCCACGATGGCAACCTCGAAACCGTCGCGCACTCGCTCGGCAATGCCGGCGCCACGGATCTCATCGCGGAACTCCGACACCACGCGCGCAAGCAGGTCGTTCACCTCGGGCGCCACGTCGACGGGCACGTCTTCATCGGCGAAGTCGATCGTCGCCTCGATCAACGCGGCCGCCCGGACCAGATCGACGCGCCACGCATCGACCTTGTGCCGTAGCGCGCCCTCAAGCGTGCGTAGCGCCTGACGCCGCTGCGCCTCGGTCTCGGCATCGATGAGGGCCGCCAGGCCTTCCACCTGGGTCAGGTCCAGCCGTCCCGCCTCGAGCGCCCGTCGCGTGAATTCCCCGGCTTCCGCCCAGCGGAACCCGTCGAGCGATGCCAGCTCACGCAGCACTGCGTCGGTGACGGCCTTGCTGCCATGCAGGTGAAATTCGGCGACCGGCTCGCCGGTGAAGCTGGCGCCGGCCGCGAACGCCAGCACCAGACCCTGGTCGAGGTCGGTGCCATCCGCGCCGCGCAGTGTCCGAAGCGCCGCCTGGCGCCATGGCGGCACGCCACCCGCCAGACGACGGGCCGCGTCGTGCGCCTGCGGACCCGAGACACGGACAACAGCAACGCCCGCCTTCCCCCGTGCCGTGGCGAGGGCGAAGATGGTATCCATGCACGCGCCTCCCTCGGCGGCGCCGGTCAGGTGTTCATTGAGTTCGAAGAACTCGCCGTTGGTCTTCGTCTGCTTGAGCTTCGAGATCAGGAACTCGATCGCGTCGGTCGTGCCCATCGGGTTCAGGATCCGCCGCAGCACGAACGTCTTCTGAAGGTCGCCCTTGTCGACCAGAAGTTCCTCCTTGCGGGTCCCGGACTTGAGGATGTCCATCGCCGGGAAGACCCGCTTGTCCGCGACCTTGCGATCGAGGACCAGCTCCGAGTTACCGGTGCCCTTGAATTCCTCGAAGATCACTTCGTCCATCCGGCTGCCCGTGTCGATCAGCGCCGTCGCGATGATCGTCAGCGAGCCGCCCTCCTCGATGTTCCGCGCCGCGCCGAAGAAGCGCTTGGGCCGCTGCAGGGCGTTGGCGTCCACGCCCCCGGTCAGAACCTTGCCCGAGGACGGCACGACGGTGTTGAAGGCCCTACCAAGTCTTGTGATTGAGTCCAGAAGGATCACCACATCTCGTTTATGCTCGACCAGTCGCTTGGCCTTCTCGATCACCATCTCGCTGACCGCGACGTGCCGCGTCGCGGGCTCGTCGAAGGTCGAGGAGATGACCTCGCCCTTCACCGAACGCTGCATGTCGGTCACCTCCTCGGGCCGCTCGTCGATGAGCAGCACGATCAGGTAGCATTCCGGATGGTTCGTCTCGATCGAATGGGCGATGTTCTGCAAGAGCACCGTCTTGCCGGTTCGCGGCGGCGCCACGATCAGCGCCCGCTGCCCCTTCCCGATCGGCGCCACCAGATCGATGATGCGGGCCGAGCGGTCCCGGATCGTGGGGTCCTCGATCTCCATCTTCAGCCGCTCGTCGGGATAGAGCGGCGTCAGGTTGTCGAAGGCCACCTTGTGGCGCGCCTTGTCGGGATCCTCGAAGTCGATCTTGTCGACGCGCGTCAGGGCAAAGTAGCGCTCGTTCTCCCCCGGCTCGCGGATCACCCCCTCGACCGTGTCGCCGGTGCGCAGGCTGTGCTGGCGGATCATCTCGGGCGAGACGTAGATGTCGTCAGGGCCCGGCAGGTAGTTCGCCTCGGGGCTGCGCAGGAAGCCGAAACCGTCCTGCAGCACCTCGAGAACACCGTCGCCGCCGATGTCCCAGCCTTCCTCGGCGCGTTCCTTGAGGATGGCGAACATCATGTCGCCCTTGCGCATGGTCGAGGCGTTCTCGACCTCGAGCTCCTCGGCCAGGGCCAGCAGGTCCTTGGGGCTCTGCGCCTTGAGTTCGGCCAGATTCAGACGTTCTTCGCTCATGTCGGGGAGATCCTGTCGGCGACGGACGCCGGTATGTTGTAGGCAATGGGAGGTACACGATCGGACGATCGGTCGGGTCGGGAAATACGCGGCCAGGTCCTGCGAGTCAACGACCGGCTCAGAACCTGACGATCACCGACACGACGATGAGGACGAGCAGAAGCGTCGGCAGCTCGTTCATCATGCGATACGTGCGTCCCGTGTGCACGTTGCGGCCCGCCGCGAAATCCTTGCGCCGAAGGGACAGCCATTGGTGAAAGCCGGTCATGGCCAGCACGCCGGCGGCCTTCGACCACGGCCAGACCGACGACCAGTCGACCACCCCGGGCGTGAAGACCAGCATCAGCCCGAAGAGCCACGTCGCGATCATCGCCGGGTTCATGATCAGCCGAAGCAGCTTGTGCTCCATCGTTCGGAACAGGCTGTCGGTGTCGCTGCCGGTGGTCACCGCCTCGGCGTGATAGACGAAGAGACGCGGCAGATAGAACAGCCCCGCCATCCACGCGACCATCGAGATCACGTGCAGCGACTTTGTCCAGGGATAGAGCGCTGCAAGGAGCTCGCTCATGGCACGATCACTCTCATGCCCGCTTCTCTATTCATAAAGAAGAAAGAGAAGAAGAGATGATGTTTGTGGTTGGGGCTGGGGACGAAGGGGATTACCGCGCTTGGCGCGACTTGCCCACATCCCGGCGAGCTGTGGCCAACGCGGTGGAGTTTGCGGTGCCCGCACGGGGACAGTCGCGATTCTTCCCGTGTGGGCAAGGACATATGGCCGTGCGCCTGGGGATAGATCGGTGTATGGATCGCGGATGACCCGAACCGGCCCGCATCATGCACAGCCCGTGGAAGAACCTGTTCGCCGTGGACAAGTCGCGGCGCCTCGGGCTGCGTTCCGGGCGGCGCGGGCGGGAACGGTCGGGAGCGAGAGTTCTCGGGCCCTTGGTCCCGTCGATGTTGATGCCGTTATCAACAGAAGCGTCCCCATGAGCGCCCCGCTGGTCCTTGCCTCGGGTTCGGCCGTGCGCCAGCGTCTCCTTAAGCAGGCCGGCGTCGCTCATGAGGTCCTGACGGTTCCGGTCGACGAGGACGCCGTGAAGCGCGCGATGCTGGCCGACGGTGCCGGGCCGCGCGACGTCGCCGATGCGCTGGCCGAACTCAAGGCGCGGCGGGCTGCGGCGCGGCGGCCCGATGCGCTGGTCCTGGGCTGCGATCAGGTGCTGGATCTGGACGGAGAGCTTCTTTCGAAGGCCGAAAGCCCCGACGACCTGCGCGCCCAGCTCGACCGGCTGAAGGGTCGGCGCCACATGCTGTTGTCCGCTTGCGTCGCCTGGCAAGGGGATTCGCCCCTCTGGCGGCATGTGGGCGTGGCGCGGCTTCACATGCGCGAGGCCTCGGCGCAGTATCTCGACGACTATGTCAGCGCGCAACTGGAGCAGCATCCGACACAGCGTCGGCGGCTACATCATCGAGGGCGAGGGGGTACGCCTGTTCCACCGCATCGAGGGAGATCTCTTTACCGTGATGGGGCTGCCGCTCGTGGAGCTTCTGGCATGGCTGACGCTCCGGGGAACCATTGAGGGATGAGTACTGCGCGGATTCCCCTCGCCGGGGTCATCGGCTCTCCGGTTGCGCATTCGCTTTCGCCGGCCTTGCACGGCTTCTGGCTGCGGCGCATGGGCCTGGCCGGGCATTACGTGCCGCTCGACGTCATTCACGAGAACCTTGTCGAGGTCTTGCGAACAATGCCGCGCATGGGCTTCGTCGGTTGCAACGTCACGTTGCCTCACAAGGAGACGGTGCTGGCGCTGGCGGACGTCGTCACTGACCGCGCGGCGCTGATCGGGGCGGCCAACACGCTTGATATTGCGCGAAGATGGCACGATCCACGCCGACAACACCGACGGCTACGGCTTTCTCGAGAACCTTCGGCAGTCCCTGCCCGGCTGGAGCGCCGCGGCGGGCCCGGCGGTGGTGCTGGGTGCCGGGGGTGCCGCGCGGGCGGTCCTGGCCTCGCTCCTCGAGGCGGGCGTGCCCGAAATCCGGCTGGCGAACCGGACGCGCAGCCGCGCCGACGCGCTGCGCAGCGAGTTCGGGATGCGGATCGTCGTCTACGACTGGAACGACATCGGCTCGGCGATGCTCGACGCGGCGCTCCTGGTGAACGCCTCGTCGCTGGGCATGACCGGCCGCCCCGAGCTGCGGGTGCCGGCCGAGCGGTTGCATCCCGGGATGGTCGTCACCGACCTCGTCTACGCGCCCCTGCGCACGGTTCTGCTGCGACAGGCCGAAGCCGCGGGCTGTGCCACGGTCGACGGCCTGGGGATGCTGCTGCACCAGGCGGTGCCGGGCTTCCAGCGATGGTTCGGCGCGCGGCCCGAGGTCGACGAGGAGACGCGGCGGGCGATCCTGCCTTGACCTTCCGTCTGGGTCTGACCGGCTCGATCGGCATGGGCAAGTCGACGACCGCGCGTCTCTTCGAGGAAGCGGGTGTGCCGGTCTGGGACGCCGATGCAGCGGTCCATCGGCTCTATGCCGCGGGCGGTGCCGCCGCGACGGCTCTTGCGGCGCTGCGGCCCGAGGCGCTGCGCGAGGGGGCAGTCGACCGCGGCCGCCTCAAGGACTGGATCGCCGAGGATCCCGACGCGCTGGCGCGGATCGAGGGCATCGTCCATCCGCTGGTGGCGCAGGATCGCGCACCGCTTCCTGGCCAGGGCCCGAACCGATGTGGTGGTCTTCGACATTCCGCTGCTTTTCGAGACCGGTGGCGCGGCAGAGATGGACGCCGTCGTCGTCGTCACCGCGGCGCCCGAGGTGCAGCGGGCGCGCGTCCTCGCCCGACCGGACATGACCGAGGCGATGTTCCGCACGATCCTGGCAAAGCAGATGCCCGATGCCGAAAAGCGCCGCCGCGCCGACTTCGTGATCGAGACCACCACCATTGATGCTGCCCGCGCCGCCGTGCACGATATCCTGGAGCAGATACGGGAGAGACAGGCGAATGCGTGAGATCGTCCTCGATACCGAGACGACGGGCTTCGACCCGGCGACGGGCCATCGCATCGTCGAGATCGGTGCCGTCGAGCTGATGAACCACGTGCCGACGGGTCGCACGTACCACCAGTACCTCAACCCCGAACGGGCGATGGCGGCACGAGGCGTTCGACGGTGCACGGCCTCGGCGACGACTTCCTGCGCGACAAGCCGTGTTTCCGGGAGATGCGGGCGGCGCGTTCCTCGACTTCGTGGGCGACGCGCGGCTGGTGATCCACAACGCCGCCTTCGACATGAAGTTCCTCAACGCCGAGCTGGGCTGGATCGGGCTGCCGCCGATCCCGTTCGACCGCGCGGTCGACACGCTGGCCATCGCGCGCCGGCGGTTTCCGGGCTCGCCCGCTTCGCTCGACGCGCTCTGCCGCCGGTTCGGGATCGACAATTCGGCGCGCACGCTGCACGGCGCGCTGCTCGACAGCGAAATCCTGGCCGAGGTCTATCTGGAGCTCATCGGCGGGCGGCAGCCCGGACTTCGTGCTGGACCTGCGGCGCCGGTCGGTCGACGAGGCGGCGGAGCGAGGCGTACCTGGCGCCCGCGCCCGCGGCCGCGGCCGCTGCCGTCGCGCCTGACCGAGGAGGAGGCGGCCGCGCACGCGAGCTTTCGTCGCGGGCCTCGGCGACGCCTTCCGTCTGGAGCGCGGTTCAGCTGACCGGCGTCTCGCTCGGCTTGGCGGCCTGCCGCGGCCTGCTGCCGCTGGGCGATCGTCTGCCGGTAGAGCGCGATGAAGTCGATGTTGTCGAGGTTCAGCGGCGGGAAGCCGCCGTCCCGCGTCACGTCGCTGACGATCCGGCGGACGAACGGGAACAGCATCCGCGGGCATTCGATCAGCAGGAACGGGTGCAGCTGCTCGTCCGGCACGTTCTCGATCTTGAACATGCCGCCGTATTCGAGCTCCATCAGGAACAGCGTCTCGTCGCCGTTCTTGTTCTTCGAGGTGATCTTGAACTTGGCGATCACCTCGTACTGGTTCTCGGCCTGCCGCTTGCGGGCGTCGAGGCTGACCTGAACCTGGATGTCGGGCGTCAACCTCGCCCTCGACCGGCTTTTGCGACAGGATGTTCTCGAACGAAAGGTCCCGGATGAACTGCCCGAGGATCTGCATCTTGCGGCGCCGTCGCCTCGGGCGCAGCGCCGGCCGTTTTCCGTTTCGGCCATCTGGCCCTCCTTGTCATGTCAGGTCGCGCGCGTCCTAGCAGAGCGCGCAGGTGTCCATCAATGCCGCGTCCAGCCCGAGGGGCGGTGCGTGGGCCGATGTCGCGGCGGCAGCGTCCTCGAACTCGCCGTCGATCACGTCCGGCTGCGTCGGGTCGGGCGCCGGATCGTACGGCCCCGCGCGCTTCGCCATAAGTGAAGCGTCCGCACCTCGACCCGGCGACGCAGCCAGCGATAGGCGGCCGACCGCACCGGCGGGACCAGGAGCGCGAAGCCCACCGCGTCGGTGAAGAAGCCCGGCGTCAGCAGCAGCGCGCCCGCGAGCAGGATCATCGCGCCATGGGCCAGCGGCTCGGACGGATCGCGCAGCTCGTTGAACGATCGCGCGCATCTGGCCGAGGGCCAACGCACCCTGATGCCGGACCAGCCAGGTGCCGAGCGATCGCCGTCAGCACCACGATGGCGAGCGTCGGCCACAGGCCGATCAGCCCGCCCACCTGGATGAACAGCGCGATCTCGATCAGCGGAACAGCACGAAAGAGGGCAGAAGAGCCACATGACGCGCTCCTTCGTCAGCCGGCGCCTGCGGTGGACTTGACCGCAGGCCCGACCTTACATAGTGGGACGACCGCGCGTACCCAGCAACCCGACGGCCCAAACGAGGTCCCTGATGAGTGGTACGCCGTCATCCAGCTTCTCGTTCTCGCCGGGATCGCCATGTTCCTGATCCTGCGTCTGCGGAGCGTTCTCGGCACCCGCGACGGGTTCGAGAAGCCCCCGATCAGCCGGGGCGGACAGGTCCGAGCGGCGGCGCCGGCCGGCCCGAGTTCGAGGTGATCGAGGGCGGCCCCGACCGCGACATCGTCGACCACGTCGCCCGACGGAAGCGCGGCGGCCAAGGCCCTGGCGGCGATGAAGATGGCCGAGCCCGGCTTCAGCGTGGGCGAATTCCTCGCGGTGCGCGCGGCGCCTACGAGATGATCCTGATGGCGTTCGAGAAGCGGCGACACTCGCCTCGGTCCGGCCGCTTCCTCGCCCACGACGTGGCCGAGACCTTCGATGAGGTCGTCGACCGACCGGCGGAGCAAGGGCCTGAGCGTCGAGGCGAATTTCGTCGGCGTGCGCGAGATCGCGCTGACGACGGCCACGTTCGACCGCGACACCGGCAGGGCGAGATCACCGTCCGCTTCGTCGGCGAGCTGACCTCGGTGGTGCGCGACAGCGCCGGGCGAGATCGTCGAGGGCGATCCGCAACCGAGATCCGGCGGCAGAAGGACGTCTGGACCTTCGCGCGCAAGATGGGCGCCGACGATCCGAACTGGCAGCTGGTCGCCACCGGCGAGTAATCGTCCGGAGGCTTCGAATGACGCGGCGTCGGCTGAGATCGCTCAAGCCCGAGGAGCGCAAGCTCTGGGACCGGGTCGCAGCGACCGCGACGCCGCTGCGGCCGAACCCGACGGGTCAGCCGGAGAAGAACGTGCGCCCCGAGGACGGGAAGGGGCCGGCAGATGCCGCGCCGGCCATGCCCGATATCGCCCGCCCGCAGCCGGTCGCCCGGCCCGCGGCAAAGCCCCGGGCGCCGCAGCCGCCGCGTCTCGACGCGCGCCTGCATCGGCGGATGCGCCAGGGAAAGCTGCGGCCCGAGGCGCGGCTGGACCTGCACGGGATGCGTCTTGACCAGGCGCACGCGGCGTTGCTGGGCTTTGTCATGCGGGCCCATGGCCGCGGCTACCGGCAACTCCTCGTGATTACCGGCAAGGGACGGGACGGGGCCGACGATGCGGGGCCGATTCCCGAGAGTCGGGGCGTCCTGCGTCGGCAGGTGCCGCACTGGCTGACGATGCCGCCGCTTGCGCCGCTGGTGCAGGAGGTCGTGCCGGCGCACCGGAGCCACGGGGGCGCCGGTGCGCTTTATGTCTATCTGAAAAAGCCGTCGCGGCCGGGGCCCTGAAGGCGCGCCAGACGTCGGATCCCGGCTTGCGCCGGGAATCCTCAGGCGGCCTGGACCGCCACTCCGGCCGTCAGGATGCCGTGGAGCGCGACAGGGTCGGAATTCGCGCGCAGTTTCGACAGGACGCCTGCATCGCGCATCGTGCGCGAGACCAGCGCCAGGGCCTTGAGGTGCTCGACCCCGGAGTCCTCGGGCGCGAAGAGCGCGAACACCAGGTCAACCGGCTGCCTGTCGACAGCCTCGAAGTTGAGCGCCTTCTCGAGGCGGACAAAGAGCCCGCGGACGCGGTCTATCTCGCCCAGCCGCGCATGGGGCAGGGCGACGCCATGGCCCACTCCGGTCGGGCCCAGGTTCTCACGCTCGACCAGCGCATCGCTGGCCGCACCCGCGTTGACGCCGTAGGCCGCCCGCGCAAGCTCGCCAAGCTCCTGGAAAAGCCGCTTCTTGCTGGTTGCGGTGGCCGTCAGGCGCACCGCCTCCGGCGTCAGAAGTTCTGATAGTTGCATTGCCTCTCGGTCTGTTCGGATCGAACTACGATCGGCTAGTTCGGGTCGATCCAGCCGATATTGCCGTCGTCGCGGCGGTAGACGATGTTGACCCCGGCCTTCTGACCTTCGTTCCTGAATACCAGGACTTGCGCGCCCTGGAGCTCCATTTGCATCACCGCTTCGCCGACCGAAAGGGAGGGTATCTGGGTCTCCATCTCGGCGATGATGATCGGCTGCAGTGTCTCGGGCTCCGAATCTTCGCTGTCGTGCCCGGACGAAAGAATGTAGCTGGCGCCTCCGGTCGTTTCAATGGGCTCGGAGCGGGTCCGATGATGGTTCTTCAGACGGCGTTTGTAACGCCGCAGCTGCTTTTCCATCTTCTGCGTGCATTGCTCGAAGGCGGCATAGATCTCGGTCGCATGGGCCTTGGCCTGCGCGGTCAGGCCGGACGACAGGTGGAGCGTCGCCTCGCAGATGTACTCGTGCGCGCTCTTGGAGAAGACGATCGTGGCGTCCGTGGGGCGGCCGGCATACTTCGCGACCGCGCCGTCCAGCTCGTTGCGTACATGCGTCTGCAGGGCGTCCCCGATGTCGATCTGGTGGCCCGTGATCTGGTACCGCAAATGCGCCTCCTTCTGGCGTTCCGGCGCGTCCCCCGGCAAGGCCAGCTTCCGGGCGGGTGAACCCGCACCGCGGCAGACCTGTCGCCCGGCTGGTACGCGGCCTCCGACATTCCCGACATTTGAGGCTCTGAGCCCGTCGGGTGTCAACCATGACAACTCAACCGATCCGAAAGTCGCGGCCCAGATAGACACGGCGCACATTCTCGTCGCGGACCACCTCGTCGCTGGTGCCGCTCATCAGGACGTGGCCGTCGTGGAGGATGTAGGCGCGGTCCACGATATCGAGCGTCTCACGCACGTTGTGGTCGGTGATGAGAACGCCGATGCCGCGCGTCTTGAGCTCGCCCACGAGGCCGCGGATCTCGCCCACGGCGATCGGATCGACGCCGGCGAAAGGTTCGTCGAGCAGAAGGTACTTGGGGTCGGCGGCCAGGCAGCGGGCGATCTCGGTCCGGCGCCGCTCGCCTCCCGAAAGCGCCAGCGAAGGCGTCCGGCGCAGGTGGGTGATCGAGAATTCCGACAGCAGCTCTTCCAGCCGCTCGTGTCGCTTGATGCGGTCGGGCTCGGCGATCTCGAGGATCGCCAGGATGTTGTCCTCGACCGTCAGGCCGCGGAAGATCGAGACCTCCTGCGGCAGATAGCCGATGCCGAGCCGGGCGCGCCGGTACATGGGCAGGGCGGTCACGTCGCGGCCGTCGATGACCACCTCGCCGCCGTCCGGCGCGACCAGCCCGGCGATGACGTAGAAGCAGGTCGTCTTGCCCGAGCCGTTCGGCCCCAGCAGCGCCACCACCTCGCCGCGGCTGAGGTCGAGCGAGACGTCGCGGATCACCGGCCGCCGGCGGTAGCTCTTGGACAGGTGCCGAACCGCCAGGCCAGGCGCGCCTTCTGCCAGACGGAACTCCGGCATCACTCGCCCCCGGTCCGGAAGATCGTGCGCACGCCGCCCTCGATGGTGCCGGTGCCCGCGACGAGGTCGACCACCAGACGCTCGCCCGCCAGCGCGTTCGGCCCCTGGGTGAGGACGACATCGCCCGTCATCACCACCTTGCCGTCGTCGATGGTGTAGGTGGCCTCGCGCGCCTCGGCGGCCTCGGCCCCGGTGGCCAGCGTGACGCCGCCGCGCGCGTCGACAGAGACGATCCGCCCGGTATTGCCGTCCGAGCGGTCGTAGTTCACCGTCACTTCGGGCGCCGCGAGCCGCATCTCGCCCTGGGTGACGACCACGTCGCCCGTGAAGACGGCGGTTCCGTCGGCCTGATTGACCGACAGGCTTTCGGCGGTGACCTCGACCGGCAGGCCGGTGTCCTGTTGGAGACCGCCCAGCGAGACGCCGGCACCCTGGGCGAAGGCCGGCCCGGCGAGGAGAAACGCAAGGAAAAGGGCGCGGATTGTCATCAATTCTCCGGCTCGGTATCCGGGCGATATACCAGCCGGACGCCGCGGTTGAAAACCAGCACATAGTCGCCCGACTCCCCCTCGTCGAGGCGCATGCCCCCGGCCGCGATCCGGCCGAACGGCCCCTCGGCGCGGACATCGGCCGTACTCTCGAGCCAGGTGAGCTCAAGACCGACGTCGAGCTCCTCGGTGTCGACGCGGTAGCCTGTCGAGGTCGAGATGCCGACCGCCCCGGTCAGCCGCAGCGTGTCGGTGCGCGTGTCGACGGTGCCCGACCCGGCCACCACCTCGGTCTGCAGGCCGGTGCCGGTCTCGAGCCGCGCCGTCAGCTCGTCGGCCAGCATCCGTTCCTCGTCGTCGGGATCGGGACGCGCGCTGCGGGCCGCCACCGTGACCAGTGTTCCGTCCTCGGTGACGCCGCTGTAGGCGGGCTGCCCGATCCGCGCCTCGCGCGCCAGCTCGCGCACGTCGACCTCGCTGTAGGGCAGCGCGGCATCGGGATCGGTCGAGCGGGACAGCAGGAACAGCGTCGACAGGATCCCGAGCGCGATCAGGGGCAGGATGATCTTCAGCCAGCCGACGACGCGCGAATACCTGTCCTCGCCGGCTTGCATGCCATCTCCTTGCGGCCTAGTGCGCGAAGAGGTCCGTTTCGGGCCAGCCCATCAGGTCGAGCTGTGCCCGGACCGGAAGGAAGGCGAAGCACGACTGCGCCACGTCCATCCGCCCTTCGCGCATGAGCAGCTCGTCGAGACGGGTCTTCAGCCGGTGCAGGTGCAGGACGTCGGACGCGGCGTAGCCCAGTTGCGCTTCGGTCAGCTCCTCGGCGCCCCAGTCGCTCATCTGCTGCTGCTTCGAGATGTCGACGCCCAGCAGGTCCGACAGCAGCACCTTGAGCCCGTGGCGGTCGGTGAAGGTCCGCACCAGCTTCGAGGCGATCTTGGTGCAGTAGACGGGTGCGGTGATCACGCCGAACGTGTGCATCAACGCCGCGATGTCGAACCGGCCGAAATGGAACAGCTTGAGGACCGTGGGATCGGTCAGCATCCGCGTGAGGTTGGGCGCCTCGCGCTGCCCGATGCCGATCTGCACCATGTGCGCGTCGCCGTCGCCCGATGACATCTGGACCAGGCAGAGCCGGTCGCGGTGCGGGTTGAGGCCCATGGTCTCGCAATCGATGGCCACGACGGGCCCGAGGTCCAGTCCGTCCGGCAGGTCGTGCTTGTGAAGATGATTAGCCAACGGACCCCGCGGGTCTTGGTGCCCAGGAGAGGACTCGAACCTCCACGTCCTTGCGAACACCAGCACCTGAAGCTAGCGCGTCTACCAATTCCGCCACCTGGGCCGGTGTCGTGAAGCCGGCTGATACGCGCCGGCCGGAGGGCTGTCAACACCCCGTCCTCGCGGCTTGTTCACGTGCCGCGACGCCGCTATGCAAGGCGCGGAACACGCACCCGGAGGCGCTCAATGTCGAAACTGGTGACGATCTACGGCGGGTCGGGATTCGTCGGGCCGCTACATCGCCCGCCGGATGGCCGCGCAGGGCTGGCGCGTCCGCGTCGCCGTGCCGCATCCCGAACGAGGCGCATCTTCGTGCGCACCTACGGCGTGGTCGGCCAGGTCGAGCCGGTCTTCTGCAACATCCGCGACGACGACAGCGTGCGCCGGGTGATGCTCGGCGCGCGATGCCGTCGTGAACTGCGTCGGCACCTTCGATGCCAGCGGCCAGAACAACTTCGGGGCGGTGCAGGCGCGAGGGGGCCGAGCGGATCGCGCGGATCGCCGCCGAGCAGGGGGTGGCGCAGCTGGTGCAGGTCTCGGCCATCGGCGCGGACGAGGGCAGCGACAGCGTCTATGCCCGGACCAAGGCGCGGGCGAGGCGGGCATCACGCGGCACTTCCCGCGCGCGGTGATCCTGCGGCCGTCGGTGATCTTCGGCGCCGAGGATCAGTTCTTCAACCGCTTCGCCGGCATGACGCGGCATGTCGCCGTTCCTGCCGGTGGTCGGCGCCGAGACCGGTTCCAGCCGGTCTACGTCGACGACGTCGCGCAGGCCGCCGTGAAGGGCGCCACGGGCGAGGCGGCGCCGGGCGATCTACGAGCTCGGCGGGCCCGAGGTGGAGACGTTCCGCGAGCTGATGCAGCAGATGCTGGCGATCATCCAGCGCCGGCGGCTCGTCGTGGAACATGCCGTTCTGGCTGGCGAGCCTGATGGGCGGGCTTCGACCTGGCGCACAAGGCCTGACGCTCGGCCTGGCGCCGCTGCCGATCACCGCGGACCAGGTGCGGAGCCTGCGGCGCGACAACGTCGTGGCGGAGGGCGCCAAGGGCTTCGCCGATCTCGGCATCGCGCCGACCTCGATGGAGGCGGTGCTGCCGGAGTACCTGTGGCGGTTCCGGCCCGTCCGGGCAGTACGCCGCGATCACCGCGCTCGGCGCGCAACCTGCGCTGCCTAGCGCGTAGGCGATGGCAGAGCAGGACAAGCCCCAGGACGACGCGGTAGATCACGTAGGGCGTGAAGCTGACGGTGCGCAGCAGGCGCATCATCAGCGCCAGCGCCAGCAGCGCCGCGACGAAGGCGAAGGCCGCGCGCGATGGCGGCGTCGCGGGCAGGCGCGGCGTCGGCCGAGCGTCGCGACCTCGACCGCCGAGCAGCACGCCCGAGGCGAGGATCGTCGGGATCGACATCAGCATCGAGAGCTTCGCGCCGCTGTCGGTCGATAGCCGAGCATCCGCGCGCCGGTGATGATCGTGATGCCCGAGCGCGAGGTGCCGGGGATCAGCGCCACCGCCTGCCAGAGCCCCATGCATCACCGCGTGCCGCAGCGTCCAGCCTCGGCGCGTTGCAGCGTCTCGGGCCCGTCCGGTCGGCCCACCAGAGGACAAGGCCGAAGATGAGCATCGTCCAGCCGATGACGGCGACCGAGCGCAGTCGCCTCGTCGAGCCCGGTGAGCTCGAGCACCAGGCCCGACGACGATCACCGGGATCGTCGCGATGACGAGGCACAGCGCGAGCCGGGCGCCCTCGGCTGCCGATCCGGCCGCGCAGCAAGCTGCAGCGCATGCCTGCGCGGCCACGGCCACGTCCGCCCAGAAGTAGAGCATCACCGCGCCCAGCGTGCCGACATGGACGGCGACGTCGATCGCCTGGCCCTGGTCGTCCAGCCCGGTCAGCGCGGGCAGCAGAATCAGGTGGCCCGACGACGAGATCGGCAGAAACTCGGTGATGCCCTGGATCAGGGCGACGAGGACGAGATGAAGCAGGGTCATCGCTGTCCCGAACTGATTGGTAAACGAATCAGCTGACCGGAGGAAAGTTGCAATGTGCCGATGCGGCGAGAGTCTGGCTCGCAGCGGCCGCAAGCCGGAAAATCTATATATAGGTCAGCAGAACTGACTTTTCATTTCGCGTCGGTCGCGCTTTAGAAGGGCGCAGGTTGTTTGGCGAGGGAGGATGCCGGCATGGCCAAGAACGGATGCTGAAGTTCGTGACCGTCGAGCGGGACATGCCGGAGAAGCGGCCGCCCGACTGCGCGCGCGTGATTTCCACGAGATCTACGCCGAGTACGCCGACGCCAAGGCGGCCGAGCAGGCCGGCCGGTGCAGCCAGTGCGGCGTGCCCTACTGCCAGACGCATTGCCCGCTGCACAACAACATCCCCGACTGGCTGCGCCTGACCGCCGAGGGCCGGCTGGAAGAGGCCTACGAGGTCAGCCAGGCGACCAACACCTTCCCCGAGATCTGCGGCCGCATCTGCCCGCAGGACCGGCTGTGCGAAGGCAACTGCGTGATCGAGCAGTCGGGCCACGGCACCGTCACCATCGGCGCGGTCGAGAAATACATCACCGACACCGCCTGGGACGAGGGCTGGGTCAAGCCGATCCGCGCCCGCGCAGGAGCGGCCCGAGAGCGTCGGCATCATCGGCGCCGGGCCCGGGCGGGCTGGCGGCGGCGGACATGCTGCGCCGCGCCGGCGTGCAGGTGACGGTCTACGACCGCTACGACCGCGCCGGCGGGCTGATGACCTACGGCATCCCCGGCTTCAAGCTGGAGAAGGACGTGGTGATGCGCCGCATCGAGCAGCTCGAGGAGGGCGGCGTGACCTTCGTGCTGAACTGCAACGTGGGCGAGGACATCACCTTCGACGCGATCCGCGGCAAGCACGACGCGGTGCTGATCGCCACCGGCGTCTACAAGAGCCGCGACCTGCAGGCGCCGGGCGTCGGCGCGAAGGGCATCGTGCGGGCGATCGACTACCTGACCGCGTCGAACCGCAAGAGCTTCGGCGACGAGGTGCCGGAGTTCGACAGCGGCGAGCTGAACGCCGAGGGCAAGCGCGTGGTCGTCATCGGCGGCGGCGACACCGCGATGGACTGCGTGCGCACCGCGATCCGGCAGGGCGCGACGAGCGTGAAGTGCCTCTACCGCCGCGACCGGGCGAACATGCCGGGCATCGCAGCGCGAGGTGGCGAATGCCGAGGAAGAGGGCGTGGAATTCGTCTGGCTGTCCGCGCCCAAGGGCTTCACCGGCGACACCGGTCGAAGGGCGTGATGGTGCAGCGGATGCGGCTGGGCGCGCCCGACGCGACGGGCCGGCAGATGCCCGAGCTGATCGAGGGCGCCGACTACGTCGAGGACGCCGACCTGGTGATCAAGGCGCTGGGCTTCGAGCCCGAGGACCTGCCGACGCTGTGGGGCGTGCCACGAGCTGGAGGTGACGCGCTGGGGCACGGTCAAGGCCGACTTCCGCACCCACGCAGACCGCCTGCCGGGCGTCTATGCGGTGGGCGACATCGTGCGCGGCGCGAGCCTGGTGGTCTGGGCGATCCGCGACGGGCGCGAGGCGGCCGAGGCGATCCTCGACCGAGCTTCGCAGCCGCGGCGCCGGCGTGGCGGCGGAGTAGGCGCCGATGGACCGCGATCGAACGTCGCACAGTGCACTCGCATGACGAGCGCCTGTGAGGACTGCTGGGCAGGGCAGAGTCCGGACTGCGCGGAAGCTCGTGCAGGTTGACGGAACGGCCGTCGGGCGCTGCCGGTCCGGACGGCGCGCTGCGGCGGTCACGCCATGCGGCACGGGAGGGCGCGCGGCCGAGGCTGACGACACCGGGGTCGCTGCCTCTGCGGCGCGGTCACGATCCGGCCGTGCGACCGCGGGCCCGATGGTTCGGCAGCGTGCCACTGCGCCGATGTGCCAGCGCTGGTCGGGCGGCGTGCCTGCCAGCTCTTCGGCGCCGGCGCCGACGGCGATGACGGTCGAGGGGCGGGACGTGTCGCCAGCTACCACTCGTCGTCGTTCGCCGAGCGCGCGTCGTGCTGACCTGCGGGTCGCCACCTGTGGTGCACGCGCACCGGCGGCGATACCGCGACGGCGCGACGGGCCGATTACGAATTATCGCCGTCGGCCTGTTCGACGCGCGCCGCGGACTGCGCCGCTGATCAGCGAGATCTATCGCCGACCGGGCGCTCGCCTCGGTCCGACGCTGGCCGGGCGACCACCGCAAGCGCGCCACCGCGGCCGAGATACGGAAGCCAAGCACCCGCATCGTGGCAGAAGGAGAGCTGCCATGACCATTTGACGATGCCTGGGCCGCGCGAGGAAGCGGCCAAGCGCGCGTGGATGGCCGAGCACTCGCTCTACCGCGACGAGGACGAGCATGCCTCCTGCGGCGTCGGGCCTCGTCGTGTCGATCGACGGCAAGCCGTCGCGCCAGGTGGTGAGAACGGGATCGACGCGCTGAAGGCGGTCTGGCACCGCGGCGCGGTCGACGCCGACGGCAAGACCGGCGACGGCGCGGGCATCCACGTGCAGATCCCGGTCGCCTTCTTCTACGACCAGATCGGCCGCACCGGCCACGAGCCGCGACGACGGACGAGCTGATCGCCGTCGGCCAGGTGTTCCTGCCGCGCACCGATTTCGGCGCGCAGGAGACCTGCCGGACCATCGTCGAGACCGAAGTCCTGCGGATGGGCTACTACATCTACGGCTGGCGCCACGTGCCGGTGAACATCGAGCGTGCTGGGCGAGAAGGCCAACGCCACCCGGCCCGAGATCGAGCAGATCCTGATCTCGAACGCCAAGGGCGTCGACGAGGAGACGTTCGAGCGCGAGCTCTACGTCATCCGCCGCCGGATCGAGAAGGCGGCGGCCGCGGCGCAGGTGCAGCGGGCTCTACATCTGCGTCGCTGTCCTGCCGGTCGATCATCTACAAGGGCATGATGCTGGCCGCAGCAGGTGGCCGAGTTCTATCCCGACCTGAAGGACGAGCGGTTCGAGAGCGCCTTCGCGATCTATCACCAGCGCTATTCCACCAACACCTTCCCGCAATGGTGGCTGGCGCAGCCGTTCCGCATGCTGGCCCATAACGGCGAGATCAACACGCTGAAGGGCAACCTGAACTGGATGAAGAGCCACGAGATCCGCATGGCCTCGCGCGACGTTCGGCGAGCATGGCCGAGGACATCAAGCCGATCGTCCCGCAGGGCTCGTCCGACTCGCGCCGCGCTCGACGCGGTGTTCGAGGTGCTGGTGCGGGCCGGCCGCATCGCGCCGATGGCCAAGACCATGCTGGTGCCCGAGAGCTGGTCGAAGCAGGCGGTGGAGCTGCCGCAGGCCTGGCGCGACATGTATTCCTACTGCAACGCGGTGATGGAGCCCTGGGACGGCCCCGCCGCGCTGGCGATGACCGACGGGCGCTGGGTCTGCGGCGGGCTCGACCGCAACGGGCTGCGGCCGATGCGCTATGTCGTGACCGGCGACGGGCTGCTGATCGCCGGGTCCGAGGCCGGGATGGTGCCGGTCGACGAGACCGACCGTGCGTCGAGAAGGGCGCGCTGGGGCCCGGGCAGATGATCGCCGTCGACATGGCCGAGGGCCGGCTGTACCACGACACCGAGATCAAGGACAAGCTGGCCGCCGCGCAGCCCTTCGGCGACTGGGTCGGCAAGATCAACGACCTGGACGAGCATGCTGGCGCGACGTGCCCGAGAGCGCCGATGTTCACGGGCGCCGAGCTGCGCCGGCGCCAGATCGCGGCCGGCTACACGATCGAGGAGCTGGAGACAGGTCCTCGCGCCGATGGCCGAGGACGGCAAGGAGGCGATCGCCTCGATGGGCGACGACACGCCCGCCGGCGGTGCTGTCGCGAGAAGTACCGGCCGCTGAGCCACTTCTTCCGGCAGAACTTCAGCCAGGTGACGAACCCGCCGATCGACAGCCTGCGCGAATTCCGGGTGATGAGCCTGAAGACGCGGTTCGGCAACCTCAAGAACGTGCTGGACGAGGACAGCAGCCAGACCGAGATCCTGGTGCTGGAAAGCCCGTTCGTCGGCAACGCCGCAGTTCGACCGAGATGGTGCGGCAGTTCAACGCGCCGATGGTCGAGATCGACTGCACCTTCCCGGCCGGCGCGGCCCGACGCGCTGGGCGAGGCGCTGACGCGGATCCGCGCCGAGGCCGAGGATGCGGTGCGCTCGGGCGCGGGGCATATCGTGCTGACCGACCAGCACCAGGGCCGAGACCGGGTGCCGATGCCGATGATCCTGGCCACCAGCGCGGTGCATTCGCTGGCTGACGCGCAAGGGGCTGCGGACCTTCTGCTCGCTCAACGTGCGCTCGGCCGAATGCATCGACCCGCATTACTTCGCGGTGCTGATCGGCTGCGGCGCGACGACGGTGAACGCCTACCTGGCCGAGGATCAGCATCGCCGACCGGATCGAGCGCGGCCTGATCGAGGGCACCCTGACCGAGGCGATGCGCGCGCTACCGCGACGGCGATCGACGCGGGGCTGCTGAAGATCATGTCGAAGATGGGGATCTCGGTCATCTCGTCCTATCGCGGCGGGCTGAACTTCGAGGCCGTGGGCCTGTCCCGCGCGATGGTGGCGGAGTACTTCCCCGGCATGCACAGCCGCATCTCGCGGCATCGGCGTCGCCGGCATCCAGCAGCAAGGTCGAGGAGGTCCACGCCCAGGGCTGGCAGCGGCGGCAGCCGACGTGCTGCCCATCGGCGGCTTCTACAAGGCGCGCCGCTCGGGCGAGACCCACGCCTGGGAAGCGCAGACGATGCACATGCTGCAGGCGGCCTGCAACACGCGCCAGCTTCGAGCTGTGGAAGCAGTATTCAGCCAGACGATGCGGGCGAACCCGCCGATCCACCTGCGCGACCTGCTGGACATCAAGCCGCTGGGCAAGCCGGTGCCGATCGAGGAGGTGGAGAGCATCACCTCGATCCGCAAGCGGTTCGTGACGCCGGGCATGTCGCTGGGCGCGCTGAGCCCCGAGGCGCACAAGACGCTGAACGTCGCGATGAACCGGATCGGCGCGAAGTCCGACTCGCGGCGAGGGCGGCGAGGATCCGGCGCATTTCCACCCCGAGCCGAACGGCGACAACCCCTCGCGCCAAGATCAAGCAGGTGGCCTCGGGCCGCTTCGGCGTGACGGCGGAATACCTCAACCACTGCGAGGAGCTGGAGATCAAGGTCGCGCAGGGCGCCAAGCCCGGCGAGGGCGGCCAGCTGCCCGGCATGAAGGTGACCGAGCTGATCGCGCGGCTGCGGCACTCGACCCCGGGCGTGACGCTGATCACCCCGCCGCCGCACCACGACATCTACTCGATCGAGGACCTGGCGCAGCTGATCTACGACCTCAAGCAGATCAACCCGCGCGCCAAGGTGACGGTCAAGCTGGTGGCGTCGTCGGGCGTCGGCACCATCGCGGCGGGCGTGGCCAAGGCCAAGGCCGACGTGATCCTGATCTCGGGCCACAACGGCGGCACCGGGGCGAGCCCGGCGACCTCGATCAAGTACGCCGGCCTGCCGTGGGAGATGGGCCTGACCGAGGCGCACCAGGTGCTGGCGATGAACAACCTGCGCGACCGCGTCACGCTGCGCACCGACGGCGGGCTGCGCACCGGGCGCGACATCGTCATGGCGGCGATGATGGGGGCCGAGGAATACGGCATCGGCACCGCCGCGCTGATCGCGATGGGCTGCATCATGGTGCGCCAGTGCCAGTCGAACACCTGCCCGGTGGGCGTCTGCACCCAGGACGAGCGCCTGCGCGAGAAGTTCACCGGCAACGCCGACAAGGTGGTGAACCTGATCACCTTCTACGCCCAGGAGGTGCGCGAGATCCTGGCCTCGATCGGCGCGCGGAGCCTGGACGAGGTGATCGGCCGGGCCGACCTGCTGACCCAGGTCAGCCGCGGCGTCGGCGCATCTGGACGACCTGGACCTGAACCCGCTGCTGATCACCGTCGATGGCGCGGACAAGATCGTCTACGACCGCACGCGAGCCGCGCAACGCGGTGCTGGACACGCTGGACGCCGAGATCGTGCAAGGACGCCGCGCGGTTCCTGAAGGACGGCGAGAAGATGCAGCTGTCCTACGCGGTGCGGAACACGCTACCGCACCATCGGCACGCGCACCTCGAGCCACATCGTCCAGCGGTTCGGGATGCGCAACCAGCTGCAGCCCGACCACCTGACGGTGAAGCTGACCGGCTGCGCCGGGCAGTCGCTGGGCGCCTTCGCCGCGCCGGGGCTGAAGCTCGAGGTGTCGGGCGACGCCAACGACTATGTCGGCAAGGGCCTGTCGGGCGGCACCATCGTGGTGCGCCCGCCGATGGCCTCGCCCGCTGGTCGCGGCGGAGAACACGATCATCGGCAACACCGTGCTTTACGGCGCGACCGACGGCTACCTGTTCGCCGCCGGCCGCGCGGGCGAGCGGTTCGCGGTGCGCAACTCGGGCGCGAAGGTGGTGATCGAGGGCTGCGGCTCGAACGGCTGCGAGTACATGACCGGCGGCGTCGCGGTGATCCTGGGCCAGATCGGCGCCAACTTCGGCGCCGGGATGACCGGCGGCATGGCCTATCTCTACGATCCCGACGGGCGTGGCCGAGGTGCTGATGAACATGGAGACGCTGGTGACCTGCCCGGTCACCGTCGGCCGCACTGGGAAGCGAGCTGCAGGCGCTGATCGAGCGCCACGCCGCCGAGACCGGCAGCCGCAAGGCCGCCGACATCCTGCAGCACTGGGACGAGGCGCAGCGGCCATTTCCTGCAGGTCTGCCCGAAGGAGATGCTGGCCGCACCTGGCGCACCCGCTGCGCCACGAGGAGGCGGCCGAGCGCGCCTGAACCATCGCCGGCGGCCCCCGACGCCGGGGCCGCCGGGCGTGCTTGCGCCGGCGGTGGGGCTGCGCTAGCCCGCCGCGATGGCAGGCAAGTCGGGCAGGAAGAACGAGCTGGTCGAGGCGGACCAGGAGGCGCCGCGGCGCCGGTGGCGCTGGTGGTGGTGGGGCGCGGTGGCGGTGCTGGTGCTGCTGGTGGCGGGGCCGGCGCTGGTGCGGGTTCCGATGACGCCCTACATGCTGGCCGAGCGGATGCGGCTGGGGGCGGTCGACGCACGAGTGGGTGCCGATGGAGCGGATCGCGCCGGTGATGGCGC
Source organism: uncultured Alphaproteobacteria bacterium (assembly GCA_963773475.1). Taxonomy (GTDB): domain Bacteria; phylum Pseudomonadota; class Alphaproteobacteria; order Rhodobacterales; family Rhodobacteraceae; genus Roseitranquillus. The sequence continues at coordinate 239,612 of CAVZBD010000010.1, forward strand.
GCGCCGTGGTGGCCGCCGAGGACGCGAACTTCTGCCTGCACTGGGGCTTCGACATGGCCGCGATCCGCGCGGCGATCGACGAGGGCGGCCGGCGCGGCGCCTCGACGATCAGCCAGCAGACGGTGAAGAACGTCTATCTCTGGCAGGGGCGGAGCTGGCCGCGCAAGGCGCTGGAGGCGGTGCTGACGCCGCTGGTCGAGCTGGTCTGGTCGAAGCGGCGGATCCTCGAGGTCTATCTGAACGTGGCCGAGATGGGCGAGGGCGTGTTCGGCGTCGAGGCGGCGGCGCGCCACTGGTTCGGCGTGCCCGCCGCCGAGCTGACGCCCGCGCAGGCGGCGCGGCTGGCGGCGATCCTGCCCGCGCCGCGCGACCGCTCGCCCGTCGAGCCGACGGCGTTCCTGCGCCGGCGCGCGGCGGCGATCCTCGACGGCGCCGAGACGATCCGGCGCGACGGCCGCGCCGCCTGCTTCCAAGGTTGAAAAGGCGCCCGCTTCGGGCGAAGAGGGCGCGATGACCCGCCTTTACCACTTTCCGCTCTCGCCCTTCTGCCGCAAGGTGCGGCTCTGCCTGGCCGAGAAGAGGATCGAGGTCGAGCTGGTCGAGGAGCGCTACTGGGAGCGGGACCCCGACTTCCTGCGCCGCAACCCGGCGGGCAAGGTGCCGGTCCTGCGGACTGGACGGGCGGACGCTGTCCGAAAGCGCGGCGATCTGCGAGTACCTCGAGGAGACGCACCCGAGCCGCCGCTGATGCCGCGCGACCCGCAGGCGCGCTACGAGGTGCGGCGGCTGGTCGGCTGGTTCGACGACAAGTTCCACGACGAGGTGACGCAGCGAAACTGCTGGGCGAGCGGGTGATCAAGAAGGTCACCGGGCAGGGCTATCCCGACAGCTCGGCCGTCAAGGCGGGCGCCAGGGCGATCAAGTACCACCTGGACTACATGGGCTGGCTGCTGGACCAGCGGCGCTGGCTGGCGGGCGACGAGATGACGCTGGCCGACTTCGCGGCGGCCGCGCACCTGTCGTCGCTCGACTACATCTCGACGTGGACTGGAACCGGTCGGACGCGGTGCGGGACTGGTACGCCAAGATCAAGTCGCGGCCGGCGTTCCGCAGCATCCTGGCCGACGTGGTCCCGGGCTTTCCGCCGCCGTCGCACTATGCCGACCTCGATTTCTGACGCGGCGGGCGCTGACCATGGCGCGCGCTGGGCGAGCGGGCCGAGGCGGAGGGGTTCGCGGCGATGGGCGTCTGCCGGCCCGACGCGATTCCGCAGGCGGCCGGGCGGCTGCAGCGGTTCCTGCAGACGGGCGGCACGGGCAGATGGGCTGGATGGAGCGGCGGGCCGGCTGGCGCAGCGAGCCGGGCGCGCTGTGGCCCGCGGCGCGCTCGGTGGTGATGCTGGCCGAGACCTACACCCCCGAGCGGATCCGCTGGAGGCGCTGGCCCGGCGCGACCGCGGCGCGATCAGCGTCTATGCGCAGGCGCGCGACTATCACGACGTGGTCAAGAAGCGGCTGAAGCGGCTGGGGCGCTGGCTGATCGAGGCGGCGGGCGGCGAGATCAAGGTCTTCGTCGACACCGCGCCGGTGATGGAGAAGCCGCTGGCCGAGGCGGCGGGGCTGGGCTGGCAGGGCAAGCACACCAACCTTCTGTCGCGCAACCTCGGCAACTGGTTCTTTCTCGGCGCGATCTTCACCACGCTCGAGCTGCCGCCCGACGCCCCGGGCGAGGAGCATTGCGGGAGCTGCCGGCGCTGCCTCGACATCTGCCCGACGGACGCGTTTCCGGCGCCGTTCCAGCTCGATGCGCGGCGCTGCATCAGCTATCTGACGATCGAGCATCACGGGCCGGTGGACGAGGCGCTGCGGCCGGGGCTGGGCAACCGCATCTACGGCTGCGACGACTGCCTGGCGGTCTGCCCCTGGAACAAGTTCGCCGCAGAGGGCGCGCGAGGCGAAGTACGCAGCGCGCGGCCCGACCTGGTGGCGCCGCGGCTGGCCGATCTGGCGGCGCTGGACGATGCCGGCTTTCGGCGCGCTGTTCTCGGGCTCGCCGATCAAGCGGATCGGGCGCGACCGCTTCGTGCGCAACGTGGCCTACGCGATCGGCAATTCCGGCCAGCCGGCGCTGCGCCCGGCGGTGCAGCGGCCTGGCCGACGACGCCGACCCGGCGGTGGCCGACGCGGCGCGCTGGGCGGCGGCCCGGCTGGCGTGACCCGGCTGCGGCGGCATCGGCGGCGCCCTCGAGGCGGCCCTCGAGGGAGCGGGCGATGCCGGCGCGGGGCGAGAACCCGGTGCTGGAGGCCTATCGCGGCTACGCCACGCCCGACGCGCTGGTGGTCCGCGGGCGCGTCCTGACCGCGTTGCGACGCACGAAGCCCGAGCCGGAGCAGAGCAAGTTGGCGAACCTGCTGCAGATGGTGTCGCTGTTCCTGACCAGCGAGGTCGCGGGCGTGCCCGTCATTCGCCCCCGAGACGCGGTCATGCGGGCAAGAGCGACGCGGAAGGCTATCTGTGCGCTCGAGGTGCCGCGCGCGGCCGCGCACGCGCCCGGCTGGCACGAGGTCGCCGTCGAGATCGCCGGCGCGGCCGCCGACGCGCCGGGCGGCTTTCCGGTGCTGGTGCCGCGCGCCGAGGCGCGCCCGGCGTGCATCATCGCGACATCGACGACACGATGATGCAGACCGGCGCGTACTCGCTGGCGCGCAACCTCTGGACAACCTTCACCGGCAGCGCGCTGACGCGCGACGTCTTTCCCGACGCGGTGGCGCTGATGACGCGGCTGCATGATGGCATGAACCCGGTGTTCTACGTCTCGTCCGCGCCCGTGGAATCTGCATCACTTTCTGGATGCGGTCTTCGCGCGGGCGGGGCTCGTGCCGGGGCCGATGTTCCTGCGCGACTTCGGATTGTCGGCTGACGCCGGGGCCACAAGGATCACAAGGGCGCGGCGATCGACGAGATACTGGCTGCAAACCCGGGTCTGTCGCTTCGTGCTGATCGGCGACACCGGCCAGAAGGACGCCTTCGTCTACCGCGACGCCATCGCGCGCCATCCGGGCCGGATCGAGCATGTGATCTTGCGAGAGCCGGTGGTGGGCGCCCCGCAGGCGAGCCTCGATGCCATCGCCGAGATCGAGGCGACCGGCGTGCCGGTCCACCACGCGAGCGATTTCAAGGGCGCTGGCGGTGCGCGCCGAGCAGGACAGACAGCGCTTCGAAAGGTTGATCTGGCGGACAGGCCTCCCTGCGGAGGAAGAGGCGAAAGACCGAGGGAGGATATAGCATGAAGTTTCTGACGATGGCAGCGTTCTGGCGCTGGCGGCAGGCGGGGCGGTGGCCCAGCAGGCCGTGTTGCCGGACAACATCGAGCGGTTGCAGAAGATGCAGACGACCGGATGCGCGACTTCCACCTTCATCGATCAGGAGGGCGACTACGCCGACGGCATTCGGCAGAACGCTGGAGGGCATCGAGATGCCCGAGGGTTTCGAGATCGAGCTTTATGCAGTCGTCCCGGACGCGCGTCACATCGCCGTCGGTCCACAGGGCGTCGTCACGTTCGTCGGCACGCGCAAGGACAAGGTCTGGGCCGTGACCGACCGCAACAAGGACCGAGTGGCCGACGAGGTGAAGGACTTCGCCCCGTCGATCCAGTTCACCATCCCGAACGGCGTCTGCTTCAGCCCTGACGGGATTCTCCATATCGTCGAGCAGAACCGTGTCCTCGTCGAGCCCAGCCGCCGAGTTCTTCTACGAGGGGCCCGACGTGCCGGTGGGCAGCCTCGTCCCGCAAGGCGAGTTGATCCCGCCGGAGGAGGAGAGCTTCAACCACTCGGCCCGCGTCTGCGACATCGGGCCGGACGGAAAGATCTACATCTCGCTCGGCCAGCCCTTCAACGTGCCGCCGCCGGAGAAGCGCGAGCCTCTACAACGAGTGGGGCATCGGCGGCATTGTCCGGATGAACACCGATGGAACGGATCGCGAGATCTATACCAACGGCATCCGCAACTCGGTCGGGCACGACTTCCATCCCGAGACCGGAGAGCTGTGGTTCACCGACAACCAGGTCGACGGCATGGGCGACGACATCCCGCCGGGCGAGATCAACCGCCAGACCGCGATGGGCCAGCACTTCGGATTTCCGTACTATGGCGGCGGCGACGTGCGCACGAACGAGTATCAGGGCGAGGAGCCACCGGCGGATGTGGTGTTCCCGGTCGTCGAGACGGTGGCGCACGCAGCAGACCTTGGCATGAGGTTCTACACCGGCGACATGTTCCCGGAGGAGTACCAGAACGCGATCTTCTCGGCCCAGCACGGCTCGTGGAACCGCACCACGCCGGTCGGCGCGCGGGTCATGGTCACCACGATCGACGATGAGGGGAACGCCACGACGGAGCCCTTCGCCGAGGGCTGGCTCGACGAGAACGGCGAGTATTTGGGCCGGCCGGTCGACGTCGCGCAACTCCGCGACGGGTCGCTTCTGGTGTCCGACGACCTCGTCGGGGCGATCTACCGCATCAGCTATTCCGGCAACATGTGAAGCGCGTCGCGCGAGAGGAGGCCCCGGGTCGAGCCCGGGGCACCACATTGCGGAGCGATGGCCGCGTCGCCGTAAGCACGTGTCGGGACCTGTTGATTGCAATGCCGCTTGCGGTTGTTGCGGCCTCTGCCTCGGCGCAGGATCTCCAGGCGGGCCGCCAGGTCGCCGGGATGTGCCGGACCTGTCACGGACTCGAGGGGATGGCGCAGATCCCCATCGCGCCCAATATCGGCGGCGAGCCTGCAAGCTATCTCGCCGGTCAGCTTCGCGCGTTTCGATCGGGCGAACGGCGAGCACGAGATGATGAGCGTCGTCGCCTCCGGGCTCTCCGACAAGCAGATCGACGACGTGGCGGCCTGGTACGCGGCGCACGAAGCGACCGCCGAGCTGACCGCCGATCCGGACGGGGCGCCCGAAGACTTGCGTGTCATGTCACGGCGCCGACGGCATCGCCGTCATCGACGAGGCTCCGAACCTCGCCGGCGAGAGCAACATCTACATCGAGACGCAGCTCAAGACGTTCAAGCGGCAAGCGCCGCGGAGACGTCATGCCTTCCATCGCGGCCGGCCTGACCGATGCGGAGATCGCGTTCGGCGGCCGATGGTATTCGAACGCCCGCGTGACGATCCGACCGGCGAGCGAGTGACGCTTTCGCCTGCCGCCGGCGCGGCGTAAGGTCGCGGCATGAATCCGGTGCCGGCGATCCTGATGAAGCTCGGCTCTGTCATGGTGTTCGTCACGATGCAGGCGATCATCAAGGCGACATCGGACCACGTGCCGCCCGGCGAGGCGGTGTTCTTCCGCTCCGCCTTCGCGCTTCCAGTCATCGTCGTCTGGCTGGCCATTCGGCACGAGCTCACGACCGGGTTCCGCGCCGCCGATCCGCTCGGCCACGTGTGGCGCGGACTGCGTCGGCGCGACTCGCGATGGGCCTGAGTTTCGCCGGTCTCGGGCTGCTGCCGCTGTCCGAGGTCCAGGCGATCAGCTACGCGGCGCCGCTGCTGGTCGTCGTTTTCGCGGCGATGTTCCTGGGCGAGCAGGTTCCGCGTTTCGGCTGTCGACGGTGGCCCTGGGCCTGGCGGGCGTGCTGGTGATGCTGTCGCCGCGGCTGACGGCGCTGGCGGCGGCGATATCGACGCGACCGAGACGCTGGGCGCGGTGGTGGTGCTGGGGCGGCGGTCTGCGCGGCGCTGGCGCAGGTCTTCATCCGCAGGATGGTCGGCACCGAGACGACGTCGTCGATCGTGTTCTGGTTCTCGCTCACGGCGGCGATGCTGTCGCTGCTGACGATGCCGTTCGGCTGGCGTCGTGCCGCCGCGCCCGGCGCCGCGATGCTGGTCGCGGCCGGGCTGCTGGGCGGGGTGGGGCAGATCCTGCTGACCTCCGCCTACCGGTGCGCCGACGCGGGCCTGGTGGCGCCGTTCGACTATGCCTCGATCCTGCTGGCGCTGGCGATCGGCTACGTGGTGTTCGACGAGGTGCCGACGCGGGCGGTGCTCGGCGGGGGCGTCGTGGTGATCCTGGCGGGCATGCTGATCATCTGGCGCGAGCGCCGGCTGGGCCTCCGCCGTGGCCAGGCCCGACGCACGATGACGCCGCAGGGTTGAGACCGGGCGCCGGAGCCTTCATTTTCGTAGGGCGCAATCACAGCGACTCGGGAGGGTTCCGGCATGGAGCGCCACATCATCGACCACCCCCGAAGGGCGGGAACGGCCGACTGCCGCACTACGTCTCGCAGGAGCGCGACCACCGCGTGCGCGGGCCGCACCACGCGATCAACGTGCTGCGGCGGCTGCCGCGTGGAGCGGGCGAGGCCAGCCACCGGATGAAGAGCTACCTGAGGATCGAGCGCGGGAGCGAGACCTGAGGCCCGTCACCGCGCCGCCCCCCGGGGCGGCGGCGGGATCCGGCATTGCCGGCTGAGGGGCGGCTGGGCGCCCTCTGGCGGCGGCACCAGGTCGTGTTCCTGGTGCTGGCGCTGAGCACGGCGGCGGCGCTGCTCTTTGCCGCGCGCCTGCTGATCGTCGCGATGAACTGGTCGGGCACGCCGCCGGTGCAGCCGATCGAGGGCTGGATGACGCCCGGCTTCGTCGCCCATTCCAACCACGTCCCGCCCGCCGTCGTGCGCGACGCGCTGGGCCTTAAGCCCGGCGGGCGGCGCCGGACCCTGGGCCAGATCGCCGCCGAGCGCGGCCAGAGCCTCGAGGCCATGGGCGCGCAGATCGAGGCGGCGATCGCGGCCAGCCGCGCGGCACCCGAATGACCGACGCGCTGCTGGCCCTCCTGCCGCAGTACGGCCTGGCCGCGCTGGTGCTGACGACGTTCCTGAGCTGCCTTGCGGTGCCGTTGCCGGCGTCGCTGATGATGCTGGCGGGGGGCGCCTTCGTGGCCTCGGGCGACCTGCCGGCCGCGGGGACGGCGGTGGCGGCGCTGGGCGGCGCGGTGGCCGGCGACCAGGCGGGGTTCGCCGCGGGCCGGGGCGGCGGTGCGCTGCTGGTGGCGCGGCTGCGGCGGAGCCCGCGCCGCGACCGGGCGATGCTGGAAGCGCTGGGCCTGATCCGCCGCCGCGGCGCCGCGGCCGTCTTCCTGTCGCGCTGGCTGCTGAGCCCGCTGGGCCCGTGGGTGAACCTGGCGGCCGGCGCCTCGCGGCTGGGCTGGGCGCGGTTCTCGGCCGCCAGCCTCGCGGGCGAGACGGTGTGGGTGGGCCTTTACGTCGGGCTGGGCGCCGCGTTCTCGGACCGCCTGGTCGAGGTCGCGCGGCTGCTGGGCGACGCGACCTGGATGCTGGCGATGGCCGCGCTGTCGGGGGTGCTCTTGTGGCTGCTCAGGCGCCGGTGGCGGCGGATGCATCCGGGGCGCGACCGCCGGCGGCTGGCGCCGCAGGCGGTGCGCTGAGGCTCAGGCGCGGACGAGCTTCTCGTAGTCCTCGGCGATGTCGCGGGTGAGCTGGCCCACCTCGAAGTTGTAGTCGCCGATCTGGCCCACGGGGGTGACCTCGGCGGCGGTGCCGGTCAGCCAGCACTGCTCGAAGCCTTCCAGCTCGTCGGGCATCGATGTGGCGCTCGTGCACCTTGATCTGGCGGTCCTTCAGCATGCCGATGACGGTCTGCCGGGTGATGCCGTTGAGGAAGCAGTCGGGCAGGGGCGTGTGCACCTCGCCGTCCTTGACGAAGAAGATGTTGGCGCCCGTCGCCTCGGCCACGTAGCCGCGATAGTCGAACATCATCGCGTCCGAGCAGCCCTTGGCCTCGGCCGCGTGCTTGGACATGGTGCAGATCATGTAGAGGCCGGCGGCCTTGGCGTGGGACGGGATCGTCTCGGGCGCGGGGCGCTTCCACTTGGCGATGTCGAGCTTGGCGCCGCTTGGTCTTGGCGTCGCCGTAATAGGCGCCCCATTCCCAGCGCGGCGATGGCCAGCCGGACCGGGTTGCGCGCGCCGAGACGCCCATGTCGGGGCCGGCGCCGCGCCAGGCGACGGCGCGGACATAGGCGTCGGTCAGGCCGTTGGCCGCCAGCACCTCGGCCTTGGCCGCCTCGATCTCGTCGACCGTCCAGGGGATCGGCATGTCGATGGCCGCGCCGACTGGCCAGCAGCCGCTCGGAATGGTCGGCGCTCTTGAAGATCTTGCCGCCATAGCAGCGCTCGCCCTCGAACACCGAGCGAGGCGTAGTGCATGCGCGTGGGTCAGGAGGTGCACGTTCGCGTCGCGCCAGTCGACCAGCTTGCCGTCCATCCAGATCTTGCCGTCGCGGTCGTCGTAGTCGCCCGTCCATCGATGTCCCCGCTGCCCGGTTTTGCAGATAGTTGCGCAGCTAGGTCCGCATCGGACATAATGTTGCGCAAAATCGACACTCGCGCTAGCAGTTGAGTCTTGGAATGTCAACAAGGCTGACATATGCTTCGCGGCGGAACGAGGACGGGACGGACATGGGCGATGGCGCGAAGACGGCGGCGGCGAGACGCTGCTGTTCCTGACCGACGAGCAGCTGCGGAAGGGGATCGAGGCGATGTTCTTCGCCTATCGCGGCTTCACCGCCGACCCCGACCGGATCCTGGCCGATCACGGACTACGGCCGCGCCCATCACCGGGCGCTGCATTTCATCCACCGCTGCCCGGGCACCACGGTCAACAACCTGCTGTCGATCCTCGGCGTCACGAAGCAGTCGCTGAATCGTGTGCTGCGCACCCTGATCGAGGACGGTCTGGTGCGAAAGCCGGGTGGGCACCCGCGACAAGCGCGAGCGGCACCTGTACCTGACCGAGCGGGGGCGGCGCTGGAACGGGAGCTGTCGGACGCCCAGCGCGACCGGATGCGCGCCGCCTACCGCGCGGCCGGGCCCGAGGCGGTGGCGGGCTTCCGGCAGGTGCTGGAGGCGATGATGGACGCCGAGATGCGCCGCCACTACCGGGCGCTGAGGGACGAGCGGCGCGATGAGCGCCGATGCCGAGGCCCACATCTGCTGATCGTCGACGACGACGAGCGGATCCGCGGGCTGCTGCAGAAGTTCCTGATGCGGCACGGCTTCTGGTGACGGCGGCGCGCGACGCGGCCCATGCGCGGCGGCTGCTGGCCGGGCTGGAATTCGACCTGATCGTGCTGGACGTGATGATGCCGGGCGAGGACGGGCGTCAGCCTGACCGCGACCTGCGGCGACGGATCGACGACGCCGATCCTGCTGCTGACCGCGCGGGGCGAGACCGAGGACCGGATCGCGGGGCTGGAGGCCGGGGCCGACGACTACCTGGCCAAGCCGTTCGAGCCGAAGGAGCTGCTGCTGCGGATCAACGCGATCCTGCGCCGCATGCCGCGCGCCGAGCCGGCGGACGCGCAGCCCAAGGTGCTGCACCTCGGCCCGATCCGCTACGACATCGAGCGGGGCGAGATGTGGCACGGCGACGCGCCGGTCCGGCTGACCGCGACCGAGAGCCAGCTGATGCGCATCTTCTCCGGCAGCCCCGGCGAGCCGGTGAGCCGCGCGCGGCTGGTCGAGGACCTGGGCCGCGGCAGGCGGGCAGGCGCAGGAGCGCGCGGTCGACGTGCAGATCACCCGGCTGCGCCGCAAGATCGAGACCGATCCGAAGCAGCCGCGCTATCTGCAGACGGTGCGCGGCGCGGGCTACATGCTGGCGCCCGACTGAACCCGGGGCGACCGGACGGGGGGCGCGCCGGGCGGGGGGATCGACCCCCCGCCCGGCGCGGGCCGCCTGCGGCGGCCATCGCGGCGTTGACGGCGGCGCGGTGCGGCCGACGGATGGGCCTGCGGGCCGGGTCGGGGTAGCTGCTGGGGAGGCGCCTGAGAAGCGGGCTGCTTCTCAAGGCGCCGCGTCCAGCCTGGGGGAGGCCGGGCGCCCCTCAAGGACAAGCCGCGCTGGCGCGCGGTCGGCTGCGCCGATCCTTGACCGGCGCCCGACCCCCGCGGGGCCGCCCATTGTGAGGCGGGCCGAGTGGGGCTAGCCTGCGCGCCATGACGACCGCCCTTTACATGCACGACGACTGCCTGGATCACGTCAATCCGCCCGGCCACCCCGAGCGGGTGGCGCGGTTGCAGGCGGTGGCCGCGGCGCTGGAGGGCATGACGCTCGACCGGCGCGAGGCGCCGCTGGCCGAGGATGCCGAGATCCTGCGCTGCCATCCGCAGGCTATCTGGACCGGATCGCGGCGGCGATCCCCGAGAGCGGCCGCGCGCCGCTGGATGCCGACACCTACGTCTCGCCGGGGTCGCTGACGGCGGCGCGGCGCGCCGTCGGCGGCAACGTGGCGGCGGTGGACGCGGTGCTGGCGGGCGAGGTGCGGAACGCCTTCGTCGCCTGCCGGCCGCCGGGGCACCATGCCGAGACGGCGACGGCGATGGGCTTCTGCCTGTTCGGCAACGTGGCGATCGCGGCGAAGCGCGCGCTGGACCATCACGGCCTGTCGCGCGTCGCGATCGTGGATTTCGACGTCCATCACGGCAACGGCACGCAGGACCTGATGTGGAACGAGGCGCGGGTGCTGTTCGCCTCGACCCACCAGATGCCGCTCTACCCGGGCACCGGGGCGACCGCACGAGACCGGCGCCCACGGGCAGGTGCTGAACGTGCCGCTGGCGCCGATGACCGGCTCGGCCGAGATGCGCCGCGCCTACGACGACGTGGTCCTGCCGGCGCTCGAGGAGTTCGAGCCCGAGCTGGTGCTGGTCTCGGCGGGGTTCGACGCCGATGCGCGCGACCCGCTGGCCAAGCTCGACTGGAGCGAGGACGATTTCGCCTGGGTGACGCGGCGCGCTGTGCGACCTGGCGCGAGCGGCACGCGCAGGGCCGCGTGGTCTCGACACTCGAGGGGGGCTATGATCTGCAGGCGCTGGGCGCGGGCGTCGCGGCCCATGTGGCGGTTCTGACGGAGCAGTAGGCGATGAGCGAGACCGAGGCGGCGCGACCCGTGGCCGAGATGACCTTCGAGGACGCGATGGCCGAGCTCGAGCGGGTGGTCGAGCAGCTCGAACATGGCGAGGTCGCGCTGGAGGAGTCGATCCGGCTCTACGAGCGGGGCGCCGAGCTGAAGGCGCATTGCGAGGCGAAGCTGAAGGCGGCCGAGGAAAAGGTCGAGCAGATGACGCTGGACGCCCAGGGCCAGCCCCGGGGGACGACGCCCGTCGAGGGCGCGTGACCTTCCGCGATCGGCTGGCCGAATGTGCCGGCCTTGCCACGGGGCGCCTTGAGCGGGCGCTGGCCGACCGTGCCGACGAGCCGGTGATCGCGGCGATGCGCTATGCGGTGGCGGGCGGCAAGGGTCTGCGGGCGTTCCTGGTGATGGAGGGGGCGGCGCTGCACGGCGTGCCCGACGAGACGTCGGTGGCGGCGGCCGCGGCGATCGAGGCGATGCACGCCTATTCGCTGGTGCATGACGACCTGCCCTGCATGGACGACGACGACCTGCGCCGCGGCCGGCCGACCGTCCACCGCAAGTGGGACGAGGCGACGGCGGTCCTGGCGGGCGACGCGCTGCAGGCGCTGGCCTTCGAGCTGGCGCTGGAGCATGCGGACGCGGGCGTGGCGCGGGAACTGGGCGCGAGCCTGGCGCGCGCGGCGGGGGCGGACGGCATGGTGCTGGGCCAGGCGCGCGACATCGCCGCCGAGACCGGTCCGCCGCTGACGTTGGACCAGGTGATCCGGCTGCAGGCGGGCAAGACGGGTGCGCTGATCGGCTGGTCGGCCGAGGCCGGGGCGCGGCTGGCCGGGGCCGACACGGCGCCGCTGGGGCGGTATGCGGCGGCGCTGGGGCTGGCCTTCCAGATCGCCGACGACATCCTGGACGTGGAGGGCGACGAGGCGGCGACGGGCAAGCGCGTGGGCAAGGACGCCGCGGCCGGAAAGGCCACGTTCGTCTCGCTGCTGGGGCTCGAGGCGGCGCGGGCGCGGGCCGGCGCGCTGGTGGCCGAGGCCGAGGCGGCGCTCGCGCCCTATGGCGAGGGTGCCGCGCGGCTGGCGGCCTGCGCCCGCTATGTGGTCGAGCGGCGGGCGTGAATATTTCTTCAAGCTAGAAACTTTCATGCTTGAAGGAAAACGGCGCCCGCAGTAGCGTCCGTGTCGTGCGGGGGCGAGCGGGCGCGGATTGATGAACCGGTCAGAGGTCGCGAAAGGGCAGGGCGGGCGCGCCTTCACGGTGACGCGCAAGGTCCGGTTCGAGCATTGCGACCCGGCGGGAATTGTCTTCTATCCCCGCTACTTCGAGATGGTGAACGCGACGGTCGAGGACTGGTTCGAGGCGCGGCTCGACCTGCCGTTCTCGCGGATGCACGGGTCCGAGGCGCATGGCGTTCCCACCGTCAGCATCAGCGCCGCCTTCACTGCGCCGAGCCGCCTGGGCGAGCGGCTGGACTTCACGCTGCGGCCGGTGCGGCTCGGCCGGTCGAGCCTGGATCTGGGGATCGAGGCCGAGTGCGCCGGAGAGCGGCGCCTGCAAGTCGAGGCGACGCTGGTTCACGTGTCGCTGGGCGAGGGGTGTGCGGTGCCGTGGCCGGCACCGGTCCGCCGCCGGATCGAGGACGAACTGCAAGGAGAGGGCGTCGATGGCGCATGAGATCATACATCCCGAGGGCTGGAAGCGCGCCCTGGGCTACGCCAACGGGATCGTCGGGGCGGACGGGACGCTCTTCGTCGGCGGCCAGATCGGCTGGAACGCCGAGCAGGTCTTCGAGAGCCACGACTTCATCGGCCAGATGGAGCAGGCGCTGCGCAACATCGTGGCCGTGGTCGAGGCGGCGGGCGGAACCGCGACCGACATCACCCGCCTGACCTGGTACGTCACCGACAAGGCCGAGTACCTGGCGCGGCAGAAGGAGGTGGGCGAGGCCTACCGCCGCGTGCTGGGCCGCCACTTTCCGGCGATGACCATGGTGGTGGTCGCCGCCCTGGTCGAGGACGCGGCAATGGTCGAGATCGAGGCGACGGCGGTGCTGGACCGCGCCGGCCGCTGACGCCGGACGGCGTGGGTGGAACCGCCGCGCATCATTCGGGCAAGGAGACGGCGATGACGCTTCTGCAGTTCGATTTCCCGTTCGAGGGGCCGTGGGGCGAGGAGATGGCGAAGGCCATGCACGACCTCGCCACCGACATCGCCGCCGAGGACGGACTGGTCTGGAAGATCTGGACCGAAAACCCCGAGGAGAGGCGGGCGGGCGGCATCTACGTCTTTCGGGACGCCGCATCGGCCGCGCGCTATCGGGCCAAGCACGCCGAACGGCTGCGCGCCTTCGGGATCGACGGGATCGAGGCGCGCGCGTTCGAGGTGAACGCGCCCCTGTCACGGGTGACACGCGCGCCGCTCGGGCCCGGCGCGGCGGATGGCTGAGCCGCGACGACGGCTCTTGAGTGGATGCATCTGCATATTTAGGCTCGGCATCACAAGCAGGGAGGACGTCATGCTGACGAAGAGGATCGCCGCCGCGCTGGTGGCGCTGGCCTGGGCCGTGCCGGTCGCGGCCGAGACGCTGGTGGTGGGGGCCTATCCGGCGAACCCGCCGTGGGAGTTCATCAACGAGCAGGGAACCTACGAGGGCTTCGAGGTCGACATCGCCCGCGAGGTGGCCGAGCGGCTGGGGATGGACGTGCAGTTCGAGAACCTGGGCTTTCAGGCGCTGTTCGCGGCCACCGCCTCGGGGCGGATCGACGGCGCGGTCTCGTCGATCTCGATCACGCCCGAGCGGCTCGAGAGCCAGTCGTTCACGCAGCCCTACTACGACAGCGACGGGGCGATCGTGGGGCGTGAGGATTCGGGCGTCGCGACGCTCGAGGATCTGTCGGGTCAGACGGTCGGGGTGGTGGCCGCCACCACGGGCGCGAAATGGGCCGAGGCGAATGCCGAGGATCTGGGCATCGCCGACGTCAAGAGCTACCAGGCGCAGCAGGACCTGCTGATGGACGCCGTCAACGGCCGCATCGCGGGCGGTGCCGGCGAGGTCGCGGGCTTCCAGTACGCGATCCGGCAGATGCCGGACCTGAAGATCCTGGTGCGGATCCCGACGGGTGAGCATTTCGCGATGATGATGCGGAAGGATCATCCGCTGCTGCCGCAGATCAACGACGCGATCTCGGAGATGAAGCGCGACGGCACGATGGCCGCGATCCACGAGACGTGGTTCGGCGTCCCGCCCGAGGAGGGGACCTCGACCGTCGTGCCGACGGAGATTCCGACGAACTGAGCATCGGGCAGGCGGCCGATGGCCTGCCTGCCCCTTCAGGCGCTTTCCGGGCCCTGCGGCGCCGGCAGCGCGCGGATTGTCTGCATTTGCAGGTAAACCTACGCCCGCGCCTGGAGAATGCTCGGAAAATCTACCGATCAGCGGCGCAAGAATATTTGCAATTGCACCTTGTTCGCGGTAGGCATGTTTCACGATCGGCTGCGGAGGGGCAGCCGGACATCAGGATGGGAGGGACGCGAATGTCGTCGAAGGAAACGCTGGCGCAGGTGGCCGAGATGCTGCTGGGCGGCCGGATCGAGGTGGTCGACCTGTCGGGCCGGCTCGGGGCCGGACACGCCGCTCCTGAAGCTGCCGCCGGATTTCGCCAAGAACACGCCCGAGATCGAGATCCACAAGATCTCGCGAATACGACGAGGACGGCCCGTTCTTGGCCTGGAACTGGCTGAAGCTCGGCGAGCATTCCGGCACCCATTTCGACGCGCCGCACCACTGGATCACCGGCAAGGACTACGCCGACGGCTACACCGACACGCTCGCCGTCGCAGAGCTTCGTGGCGCCGGTCAACGTGATCGACTGCTCGGCCGAGGCCGCCGACGAACCCCGACTTCCTGCTGACCGCCGACGGCGTGAAGGCGTGGGAGGCCGAGCACGGCGAGATCCGCGGCGGGCGAGTGGGTCGTCATGCGCACCGACTGGGACACGCGCGCCGACGACGAGGACGCGTTCCTGAACGCCGACGAGAACGGGCCGCATTCGCCCGGGCCGACCGTCGGACTGCATCGAGTATCTGCTGTCGGCAAGGGCATCGTCGGCTGGGGCACCGAGTGCATCGGCACCGACGCGGGCCAGGCCGGCGGGATGGAGCCGCCGTTCCCGGCGCACAACCTGCTGCACAAGGACAACCGCTACGGGCTCGCGAGCCTCGCCAACCTCGACAAGCTGCCGCCGAAGGGCGCGATCCTGATCGCCGCGCCGCTCAAGATCGCGCAACGGCACCGGCAGCCCGATCCGCGCGCTGGCGCTGGTCCCGAAGGCCTGACGCGGTGGCCAGGGCGGTGGCGGCTGCGATCACGTCATCGTCGGCAGCGGCATCAACGCGCTGGTCGGCGCGGCGCTGCTGGCGCAAGGCGCGGCAACCGCGTCCTGGTGCTGGAGCGCGAACGATCGCGTCGGCGGCTGCATGCGGACCGACGAGATCACCGCTGCCGGGCTTCCTGCACGACGTGATGGCGGCGACCTTCGTCCTGTTCATCACGTCGCCGGCCTATCGCCGCGCTGGGCGACGACCTGGCGCGCCACGGGCTGGAGTTCTGCCAACACCGCGACCCGACCGCCGTGCTGCGGCCCGACGGGCGCGTCGCTGGTGCTGACCACCGACCGCGCCGCGAACGTCGCGCCGTCTCGACGCGCTGGCGCGAGGGCGACGGCGCCGCGCACCGCGGCGGAGGTCGGCATGTCGAGCGCGAACGCCGAGCTGCTCTTCGGCGCTGCTGGGCGGCCGGCTGCTGGAGCCGGCCGACGGCGCGGCTGGTGGCGCGGCAGGCGTGGCGGCGCGGGCCGCGCGGCCTGCTCGCCTTCATGGGCGAGGCGCTGCGGCCCGGCGCGCGCCTGGCTGGAGACGGCTTTCGGCTCGGAGCTGGCGCGGGCGCTTTTCGCGCCGTGGGTGCTGCACGCGGGGCTCGGCGCCCGACGCGGCCTTCTCGGGCGAGATGGCCAAGGTCATCGCCTTCGCGCTCGAGGCGGCGGGCGCGCCGGTCGTCGAGGGCGGCGCCGGGCGGGCGGCCGCAGGCCTTCGAGCGGGCTGATCGAGGAGCAGGGCGGCCGGATCCGCACCGGCGCCGATGTCGACGCGGATCGAGGTGGCAGGCGGGCGCGCCACCGGTGCGGTGCTGGCCGACGGGCGGCATGGTCGACGGCGCGCAAGAGCGTCATCTGCTCGGTCACGCCGAACCAGCTCTACGGCCGGCTGCTGCCGGCCGACGGCGGCGGGCGAGACGCGGGCGCAGGCGCGCGCCTATCCGCTACGGCAAGGGCAACTTCCAGCTCCACTACGCGCTGGAGCGGCGTGCCCGACTGGAGCGACCCGGCGCTGGACGAGGTGGCGCTGATCCACCTGACCGACGGGCTCGACGCGGTGTCGAAGGCCGTCGAACGAGGCCGAGCGCGGGATGCTGCCCGAGGCGCCGACGATCTGCGTCGGCCAGCCGCACCGCGCTCGATCCGTCGCGCGCGCCCGAGGGCAAGGCGATCCTCTGGCTGCAGATGCCCGAGGCGCCGCGCATGGTCAAGGGCGACGCGGCGCGGCGAGATCGACGACGCCCGCGGACGGCGCCTGGACCGAGGCGCGTGCGCGAGGCCTACGCCGACCGGGTCGAGGCGATCCTGCGCCGGCACATCCGCGACTTCGACGCGATCAAGCTGTCGCGCGCGCGGCGCTGTCGCCGGCCGACCTCGAGGCGATGAACATCAACCTCGTCGGCGGCGACCCCTATGGCGGGGCCTGCGCGATCGACCAGTTCTTCGTCTGGCGGCCGTTCCCGACAGCGTGAACCACCGCACGCCCGTCAAGGGCCTCTGCCACATCGGCGCCTCGACCCATCCCGGCCCCGGCCTGGGCGGCGGGTCGGGCTTGCAGGTGGCGGACGAGCTGTGAGTGGCGCACGACCCCCTCCGCGCGCCCGCGGCGGCGCCCGACCCGCAGCCGCTCGCTGGGCGAGATCGGGCTGCGGCAACTTCGCGCCCTACCTGATGAACCGCATCATGGGGCGCTACAACGCCGAGCTGCAGGCCGGACCTTGCGGCGCTGGGCCTGACCACGCCGAAGATGCGGGCGCTGGCGGTCCTGTCGGTGCCGGAGCGGCCTGATGGTCAGCGAGCTGGCCGTCTACTGCGGTGATCGAGCAGTCGACGATGAGCCGCACGCTCGACGGCGATGAGCGACGAGGGGCTGGTGCGCCGCGAGGAGGACGGCCAGCGACAGCCGCGCCCGCGCGCGTGTACCTGACCGAGAAGGGCCGCGCGGCGCTTCGACGAGATCTGGCCGCACGATGGCGCGGCCGCTGACGACGCAGATGTTCGCCGGCATCGACGCCGAGCGAACGCGAGCGCGTTCGTCTGCGACGCTCCAGAAGATCCTCGAGAACATCCGCCAGCACGCGTTCTGAGCCGAGCTTGTCCGGCGGAGGGCAGCTTTATATGATTTTGCATATAAAATCGGGAGGATAGCGATGGCCGAGCGGTCCTTCGCGAAGGAGGTCGAGCAGCTGCGCATCGGCGCGGGCGAGACCTTCCGCGGCGAGGGCATCCTCGCCATCACCAAGGCGCTGCTGGAAAACGGCGTGGGCTATGTCGGCGGCTACCAGGGCGCGCCGATCAGCCACCTGATGGACGTGCTGGCCGATGCGCAGGAGATCCTGGGCGAGCTCGGCGTGCACTTCGAGGCGAGCGCGTCGGAGGCCGCGGCGGCGGCGACGCTCGCCGCCTCGGTGCACTACCCGATCCGCGGCGCGGTGACCTTCAAGTCGCACGGTGGGCACCAACGTCGCCTCGGACGCGCTGGCCAACCTCGCCTCGGGCGGGGTCACCGGCGGCGCGCTGATCATCGTGGGCGAGGATTACGGCGAAGGCTCCTCGATCATGCAGGAGCGCAGCCACGCCTTCGCGATGAAGAGCCAGATCTGGCTGCTCGACCCGCGCCCGAACCTGCCGTCGATCGTCAAGGCGGTGGGCGACGGGTTCGAGCTGTCCGAGGCGTCGAACACGCCGGTCATGCTGCAGGTGCGCATCCGCTCCTGCCACGTCCACGGCGAGTTCGAGGCGCAAGGACAACGTGCCGCCGCCGATGACGGTGCGCGAGGCGCTGGAGAACCCGCGGCGCGACACTCGACCGCATCGTGCTGCCGCCCGCCTCCTTCCTGCACGAGCAGGAGAAGGTCGACGAAGCGCTGGCCCGCCGCGGTCGAGTACATCCGAGCGCAACCGGCTGAACGAGATTCTTCGGCCCCGAGACGGCAAGCGTCGGCATGGTGCTGCAGGGCGGCATGTACAACGGCGTCATCCGCGCGCTGCAGCGGCTCGGCCTCGCCGACATCTACGGCGAGACCGAGGTGCCGCTCTACGTGCCTGAACGTCACCTATCCGCTGATCGACGACGAGTTCCTGGACTTCTGCGAGGGCAAGGACGCGGTGCTGGTCGTGGAGGAGGGCCAGCCCGAACTACATCGAGCAGGCCTTCGGCGCGATGCTGCACAAGGCCGGCGGCACGGACGAGCTGGTCGGGCAAGGGCACGCTGCCCGATGGCGGGCGAATACACCGGCGCAGGTGATGCTCGACGGGATCGGCGAGCTTCCTGCGCGCAGCACGCGCCGCGACCTGCTGCCGCCCGAGCGGCCGCGCCCCGAACGCGCCGGCGCCGGCAGCCGGTGCCGGACCTGGGCGAGGTCGTGCCGCCGCGGCCGCCGGGCTTCTGCACCGGCTGCCCCGAGCGGCCGATCTTCGCCGCGATGAAGCTGGTGGAGGAGGAGCTCGGGCCGCACCAGATCGCCAGCCGACATCGGCTGCCACCTGTTCTCGATCATGCCGCCCTTCGACATCGGCGCGACCACGATGGGCTACGGCCTGGGCCCGGCCTCGGCCTCGGCCTTCAACGGCGGCGGCGACGCGGCGCTCGATCTCGTTCATCGGGCGACGGCGGGTTCTGGCACAACGGGCTCGTCGTCCTCGATCGGCAACGCGGTCTTCAACAAGCACGACGGCGTGATCGTCATCGTCGACAACTACTATTCGGCCGCCACCGGCGGGCAGGACATCCTGTCCTCGCGCGCCGACAACCGCGACGCAAGTCGACCCAGCACCCGATCACCGAGGCGGTGAAGGGCGTGGGCGTGAAGTGGGTGCGCCAGATCGACCGCACCTACGACGTGGGCAAGATGCGCGACACGCTGACGCGAGGCGCTGACCACCGAGGAGACGGGGCCGAAGGTGATCGTCGCCTCGTCGGAATGCATGCTGAACCGCCAGCGCCGCGAGAAGCCGCAGGTGCGCAAGGCCGATCACGGAGGGCAGGCGGGTGGCGAAGCCCGATTCGGCGTCGACGAGGACGTCTGCACCGGCGATCACGCCTGCATGCGGCTGTCGGGCTGCCCGTCGCTGTCGGTGAAGACGCTGGACGACCCGCTGCGCGACGATCCCGTGGCCGCGATCGACCAGTCCTGCGTCGGCTGCGGCAATTGCGGCGAGGTGGCGGACGCCGCGGTGCTCTGCCCGTCGTTCTACCGCGCCGACGTGGTGCACAACCCCGGCCGGTGGCGACCGGCGGGCTCGCCGGCTGGCGGCGCTGGGTCATCGACTGGCTGCAGGCCGCGGCGCGACCGGGCCGGCCGCGCTCGCGATCTCGGGGGCACCGGCATGAACGTCCAGACCTTCCCGACCTGCCCGAGGCCAGGGCCGACACCGACCGGCACGATCATCAAGCTCGCCATCCTCGCCGTCGGCGGGCAGGGCGGCGGCGTGCTGACCGACTGGATCGTCGATCTGGCCGAGCGGAACGGCTAGGCGGCGCAGGCGACCTCGGTCGCGGGCGTGGCGCAGCGCACCGGCGCGACGATCTACTACGTCGAGATGGCGCCGCGACGAGCGGCGGGCGCCGGTCTTCGCGCTGATCCCCGCGCCGGGCGACGTCGACATCCTGATCGCCGCCGAGCTGATGGAGGCGGGGCGCGCGATCATGCGCGGCTTCGTCACGCCCGACCGCACGACGCTGATCGCCTCGACCCACCGGGTGCTCGCCACGACCGAGAAGATCGTGCCGGGCGACGGGCGCGTCGACGCCGCGGCCGGTGCTCGAGCAGGCGCGCGAGAGCCGCGCACGGCTCATCGCCTCGACCTGGAGGCCGCGGCGGCCGAGGCGGGCAGCGTGATCTCGGCCAGCCTCTTCGGCGCGCTGGCCGGCTCGGCGCGCTGCCGTTCCCGCGCGAGCTCTACGAGGAGACGATCCGCGCCTCGGGCCGCGGGGTCGAGGCCAGCCTCGCCGCCTTCGCCGCCGGCTTCGAGGGCGCGGACGGGTCGCGCGGCGCCGGCGAACCCGGCAGGAGGACGCGCCCCTGCCGTCACCGGCGCGCCCGAGCCGGCCCCGGCCCCGCGCCGCCGAGGCCCAGCCGACGGGCCCCGAGGCGGCGCTGTCGGGCTGGCGCGACCTCGACGGCGCGGGTGGACGCGCTGCCCGAGCCGGTGCGCGCGATGGCCCGCGCCGGGCTGGCAAGGTGGTCGACTTCCAGGACCTGCGCTACGGCGCGGAATATCTCGACCGGCTGGGCCAGGCGCTGGCCGTCGACGACGAGGCGCACGGCTGGACGCCTGTCACCGCGAGGCGGCGAAGTATCTCGCCAACGCGATGGCCTACGACGACGTGATCCGCGTCGCCGACCTCAAGACCGCGGGCCAGCCGCGAGGCGCGCCTGCGCCGCGAGCTGGGCGTCGGGCCGACGCAGATCGTGCTGGTCACCGAGTACATCCACCCGCGCGCCGAGGAGATCTGCGGCCTGATGCCGGCCCGCCTCGGCCGCTGGATCGAGGGGCGGCCGCGGCTGTTCGACTGGCTCGACCGGCTGGTCAACCGGGGCCGGCGCATGCGCACCGACCGGCTGAGCGGCTTCGTGCCGCTCTGGCTGCGTCGGCGGCCTGCGGCGCGTGGCGGCGGCGGCTGCTGCGGCACGGGGTCGAGATGGCGCATATCGACGCGTGGCTGCGACTGGCGCTGCGACGACGGCCGGGCGCGACTACGCGCTCGGCGTCGAGGTCGCTGCGCTGCCGCCGGCTGATCAAGGGCTACACCGACACCCATGCCCGCGGCCTGTCCAAGTACGACCGCGTGGTCGGCGCCCTCGCCATGCTGCGAGGGCGCGACGACGCGGCCGACTGGCTGCGCCGCCTGCGCGAGGCGGCGCTGCAGGACGAGAAGGGCGAGGCGCTCGACGGCGCGCTGAGGACGATCGAGTCGTTCTGAAACATGCTTCATGCATGAAGTTTCAGGCTTGAAACGAATGGCGCGATGCCCGACACCCTCACCAAGGGTCGGATGCGCCGGGCGAATGCGCTAGGTTCAGCCGCGACCGGCCGAAAGGAGGCTACATGACACGTCCCGCCTACATCTGTGCCGGCAAGCGCACTCCGATCGGCCGATATGGCGGCGCGCTGGCTGCGGTGCGGCCCGACGACCTGGCCGCACATGCCATCACCGCCGCCCTCGATGGCCGCGCGATCGAGCCGGACGAGGTGGTCATGGGCTGCGCCAACCAGGCCGGCGAGGACAATCGCAACGTCGCACGGATGGCGGCGCTGCTTGCGGGCCTGCCGGAAAGCGTGCCGGGCATCACCCTGAACCGCCTCTGCGCCAGCGGGATGGACGCCGTGATCTACGCCGCGCGCGCGGTGGAATGCGGCGCGGCCGACCTGATCGTTGCCGGCGGCGTGGAAAGCATGAGCCGCGCCCCCTTCGTGATGCCCAAGGCCCAGACCGCCTACAGCCGCAACGCCGAGATCTACGACACCACGATCGGCTGGCGATTCGTGCACGAGCGCATGGCGCAGGAGCACGGCATCCACTCGATGCCCGAAACCGCCGAGAACGTCGCTGAAGAATTCGGCATCGAGCGCGCGGCGCAGGACGCGTACGCGCTGCGCAGCCAGGAGCGGACCGCGGCGGCGAAGGCGCGGCTGGCCGAAGACATCGCGCCGGTCACCATCCCGCAGCGCAAGGGCGAGCCCGTGGTGGTGGCCGAGGACGAGCATCCGCGCGCCACCTCGCTCGAGAAGCTCGGCAAGCTGCCGACGCCGTTCCGCAAGGGCGGCACCGTGACCGCGGGCAACGCCTCGGGCGTCAACGACGGCGCGATGGCGATCCTTGTCGCCTCGGACGACGCGGTCGAACGGTACGGACTGGTCCCCTTGCCCGCGTCACTGCCGCTGCCAGCGCGGGCGTGCCGCCGCGGATCATGGGGATCGGCCCCAAGGCCGCCGTCGCCGCGGCTCGAGGCGCGCTCGGGCCTCAAGGTCGCCGACTTCGACCGGATCGAACTGAACGAGGCGTTCGCGGCGCAGGTGCTGGCGTGCACGCGCGCCTGGGGCCTGCCTGATGATGCCGAACACGTGAACCCCGAGGGCGGCGCCATCGCGCTCGGCCACCCGCTCGGCATGTCGGGCGCGCGCCTGGCCTATGCCGCCGCCCGCGCCATCGGCGCGCGCGCGAGGCGCGCCGTTCGCTCGCCACGCTCTGCGTCGGCGTCGGCCAGGGCGTCGCGCTTGCCCTCGAAGAGATACCCACGGAGATCTGACGATGAACGCCAAGGATGTCACCCACGCCCCGAGCACGCCCGAGCAGGCGCGTGCCAAGATGGCCACCTTCACCTGGGACGATCCGTTCCTGCTGGAGGATCAGCTGACCGAGGAGGAGCGGATGATCCGCGACTCGGCCCGCGCCTATTGTCAGGACAAGCTGATCCCGCGCGTGGTCGAGGCGAACCGCAAGGAGATCTTTCACCGCGAGATCATGACCGAGCTGGGCGCGCAGGGCCTGCTGGGCGCCACCATCCCCGAGGAATACGGCGGGGTCGGCGCGAACTACGTCTCGTACGGGCTGATCGCGCGCGAGGTCGAGCGCGTGGACAGCGGTTACCGCTCGGCGATGTCGGTGCAGTCGTCCCTCGTGATGCACCCGATCTTCGCCTACGGCACCGAGGAGCAGCGCAAGAAGTACCTGCCGAAGCTGGCCAGCGGCGAGTGGGTCGGCTGCTTCGGCCTGACCGAGCCCGACCACGGCTCGGACCCCGGCTCGATGGTGACGCGGGCTCGACGCGTCGATGGCGGCTACCAGCTTCTGGCGCCAAGAACTGGATCACCAACTCGCCCATCGCCGACGTGTTCGTTGTCTGGGCCAAGTCCGAGGCGCACGACGGCAAGATCAAGGGATTCGTCCTCGAGAAGGGCATGAAGGGCCTCGAGGCGCCGAAGATCGAGGGCAAGTTCTCCCTGCGCGCCTCGATCACGGGCATGATCCAGATGGCCGACGTGTTCGTGCCGGAGGAGAACCTGCTGCCCGAGGTTCAGGGCCTTGCGGGGCCGTTCGGGTGCCTCAACCGCGCGCGCTATGGCATCTCGTGGGGCGCGATGGGCGCGGCCGAGGCGTGCTGGCACGCCGCGCGCGACTACACGATCGACCGCAAGCAGTTCGGCCGCCCGCTGGCGCAGACCCAGCTGATCCAGAAGAAGCTGGCCGACGCGCTGACCGAGATCAGCCTCGGGCTGCAGGGCTGCCTGCGGCTGGGCCGGCTTTTCGACGAGCATCGCGCGCCGGCCGAGCTTATCAGCCTGATGAAGCGGAACAATTGCGGCAAGGCGCTGGCCATCGCGCGCGACGCCCGCGACATGCTGGGCGGCAACGGTATCTCGGACGAGTACCCGGTGATCCGCCACGTGATGAACCTCGAGGCAGTGAACACCTACGAGGGCACCCACGACGTGCACGCCCTGATCCTCGGCCGCGCGATCACCGGCCTTCAGGCGTTCCAGTAACGCGTCAGCCGCGGCGATGCGTCGCCGCGGAAAGCGCCGCCCTGTCGTAGAGGCCGGTGAGCACCTCGAGCGTGCTCTCGGCCTCGGCGAAGGCGCGCTCGGGGTCGTCGAGCCGGCCCAGCAGCGCCACGAGAAGCTGGCGGCGCACATCCGCATATCGGTCCGTCACCTGCCGGCCCTTCTCCGTCACCGAATAGACGATGCCGGTCCGGGCGGTGCCCTCGCGCTCGATCAGGCCCGCCTTGATCAGCTTGCGCAGACCGTACTGGATGTTGGGCATGTCCTCGCGGTTTGTCAGCCGCGCCAGCTCCTTCGCCGTCTTCGGCCGGTCGTTCATCCGGATCACGTGCAGAAGCACGTTCTCGGGGCCGTTCGCCTCGACCTCGGCGCTCATGGCGAGGCATTCCGAGTTCCAGCGCCAGAACGATTCGCCGGCTCGCATCAGCGCGTATTCCAGCTCGGTCAGCCGGACCTCGAGCGGCGTGCGCGCCAGGTGCCAGCGGCGGTCGACCCCGATTCCGGACGCGGCGCCGGCCGATTTCTTGTCGGTTTTGCTCATGGTCTCAGCATGATCGCGCGGGCGGCCGACGCAACGCGAATTTCAAATTGATTTTTTATCTGAAATCGCATGTGATCCCTGCGTCAACCACAGGGAGGGGCCAATGCGCCAGTTCATGAAGGCCGACCATTTCAAGCTCGGCACGTTCTCGACCAACTGCTCGAGCGGGATGACCGTCACCAAGGTCGACGAGCGGTGGGACAACAGCTGGGACAACAACCTGCGCCTGGCGAAGATGCTCGACGCCGCGGGGGTGGACTTCATGCTGCCGATCGCGCGCTGGATCGGCTATGGCGGCGAGACCAACTTCCACAACAACGTGCTCGAGACGATGACGTGGGCGACCGCGCTCCTGGCCTCGACCGAGCGCCTGACGGTGTTCGCCACCATCCACACCGCCGCCAACCACCCCGTGGTGGTCGCCAAGCAGATCGCCACCGCCGACCATGTCGGCAAGGGTCGCGTGGGGCTCAACATCGTGGCGGGCTGGAACCGGCCGGAATACGAGGCGCTGGGCCTCGAGCTGCCGGACGACCACGAGACGCGCTACGGCTATGCCCAGGAATGGTTCGACGTGGTGCAGAAGCTCTGGGACCAGCGACGAGATCTTCGACTGGGACGGCAAGTACTTCCAGCTCAAGGGGATCCTCGGCGATCCCAAGCCGGTCGACGGGCGCCCGCCGATCCTGAACGCCGCCGGCTCGGCGCAGGGGCGGGACTTTGCCGATGCGCAACGCCGACTACCTCTTCACCCCGGCGATCGACATCGAGCGGTCGAAGGGCGAGGTTGCGGCGCTCAAGGCGCAGGCCGAAAGCGAAGGGCCGCAAGGTCGGCGTGCTGACATTCAGCCCACATCTGCTGCCGTCCGACCGAGAAGGAGGCGCGCGAATACCACCAGTGGTACGCGCAGGACAACGCGGACTGGGAGGCGATGGACAACCTCATCAACCTGCAGTTCGCGCAACGCCCAGTCGTTCCCGCACGACCTGCTGGCGCTGATCCGCGACCGGATGGCGGCCGGGCACGGCGGCTTCCCGCTGGTCGGCACGCCGGCGCAGGTGGCCGAAGGCATCGCCAGGCTGGCCGAGGCGGGCTTTGCGGGCACCACCATGTCGTTTCTCGACTACGCCGAGGAATTCCCCTATTTCCGCGACGAGGTGATGCCGATCCTTGCCGAGAAGGGCCTTCGCCCCGGCCCGCACGAGGAGGTACGACTGCAGGAGGCCGTGTGAGCCTGACCGATGCCATGGCGCGGCGCTATGCCGTGAAGAAGTTCGAGCCCGGCGTCCGTCGCGACGCCGCGCTCGTTGAGGCGCTGGAGGCGGCGCGGCTGGCGCCGTCCTCCTACGGGCTGCAGCCCTGGCGCATCGTTCTGGTCGAGGATCCGGCCCTGCGCCGCACTCTGCGCGAGTATGCCTGGGACGCCGCAAAGGTAGAGGAGGCGGGGCACCTGCTGGTCTTCGCCCATCTCGACCCGATCACAGCGGACGACGTCGAGGCGCACGTCGCGCTGACGGCAACCACCCGCGGCCTTTCGTCCGAGCGTGCAGAGGGTTTGCGCGGCAGCCTCACTCGGAACCTGCTCGAGCGGCGCGGGCCTGAGGAACGACGGGCCTGGGCGCGGGCCCAGTGCTACATCGGCCTCGGGGTCTTCCTTGCGGCCTGCGCCGACCTTGGCCTCGACGCCGGGCCGATGGAAGGATTCCAGCCAGATCGCGTCGACGAGGCGCTGGGCCTCGGCGGGCGCCGGCTGCATGCCGCCGCCTTCGTCGTGGCCGGCAGCCGGGCGGGCGACGACGCCGCCGCGTCGCAGGCGAAGGTTCGGATGCCGCTCGACGACCTCGTGCTGCGGATGCCGGCGGCGGCTCAGGCCGAGCGGTAACGCTCCTCGAGATACGAGACCAGCCGGACCGCGGGCAGCAGCACGATCAGGTACATGATCGCCGCCGCGATCAGCGGGGAGGGGTTCGCCGTCAGCGCCTGCGCGTCGGTCGCCTGCTTGAGCAGGTCGGGCATCGCCACCACCGAGGCGAGCGAAGTGTCCTTGGCGATGGCCACCGAGTTCGAGGTGTGCGGCGGGATCGCGATGCGGAACGCCTGCGGCAGGATCACCTTCCAGATGGTGACGCGGAACGGCAGGCCCAGCGCCTCGGCCGCCTCGATCTGGCCCTTGGGAATCGCCTGGATGCCGGCGCGGAACACCTCGGCCGTGAAGGCCGAAAAGACGAGCCCCAGCGCCAGGCTGGCCGAGGTGAACGAGTTCAGCCGGATGCCCACGAACGGCAGCGCGTAATAGATCAGCACCAGCAGCACCAGGATCGGGATCGCGCGGAACAGGTCCACATGGGCGATTGCCGCCCAGCGCACCGGCCGCGGGCCGTAGAGCCGCCCGAGACAGATCAGCACGCCGGCGATGCCGCCGAAGATCAGGATGGTCGCCGCCAGCATCAGCGTGTTGCCGACGCCGCGCATCAGCATCGGAAAGACGCGCGCCATCACATCGACGTTCAGGAAAGTGTCGACGAAATCCAAGCGCCCCTCCCTGCGCAACCTCACGGCGGCGGCGTAGCACGGCGGCAGGGGCGAGGCCACGGGCCCCTTGCGGCATGATCGGGATCAGGCGGTGTCGGGCGGTGCGAGGTCGGGGTAGAGGCCAGCCAGCTTCTCGTAGATCTGCTTCATGCCCTTGTCCGAACCCGCCGTCGGCTGCGCCAGGGGGATCCGCAGAAGCACGGGCCGGTGGTCGGACAGCGCGGAGACGAAGTCGGGGATCTGGCGCTCGGCGGCGACGATGAAGAAGTCCTCGGGGCCGGTCGTCTTCGCCAGGTTGGGCGAGATGTAGATGTGGTCGATCAGCGAGGCGTGCCGGCTCTTGAGGTACGTGATCGCGCCGCCGGCCTCGTCGTCGGCCGACAGCGGCACCAGCCCGCGCTCGTTCAGCGGCTCGAAGTCGCGGCTGGCCAGTTCGGCGTTGAAGTCGCCGCCGATCACCACGTCGGTCGGCTCGCCGTCCTGCTCTTCGAGCAGAGTGACGGCGTAGGCGAGGATCTTGGCCGCCATGTTGCGCCGCATCTGCCCTTCGGACATCGCCTTGAGGTGCAGCGGCACCATGTGGAACGGCTGGTCGCGCCCCTTGGGCACGAATCGGAAGAGGCCGGGATAGCGGTTGAAGATCTGCCCGTGCACCGCCTCGAGCCCCGGCGGAAAGTTGCGGCTGTGCAGCTCGAAGAGCTCCTGCGCCTCGGCGGGCCAGTCGCGCTTGGCGCCGTCGACCGTCTTGGGGTTCCAGATCACGCTGGTGGTCTGGCGGCCGCGTGGCGCATCGGGCTCGGAATGGGCGCATTCATAGATCAGGCCGAAATCGTCCTCGAGCCGTTTGACCAACGCCTCGGTCGCGTCGGGCGAGCTTTCGATCAGTGCCCAGACGTCGAGGTTGAAGTCAGCGATCGTGGCGCTGACGCGGTCGAGCTTGTCCTGGAAGCGGTTGGCGAACCATTCGATGTTCCAGAAGCCCAGGTCGATGTCCTGCTCGCCGCCCTGATAGCCGTCGACCACGCGCTCGAGCGCCGATTCCGTCGGCGCCACTCCGCGGCCGACCATCCCGAAGAAGCCGGTGCCGGCGTCGATACCGTCGAAGAGGGCCAGAAGCCGGTCGACCTGTCCCGCGCTCTCGCCTCGGGAGCGCCGAGTCTCGAGATCCATCGCGATCGCCGAGATCTTGATGCCCTCGTTGCGAAAGAAGCCCTCTTCGTCGCGGCCGGCCGAGGCATGGTGCAGCGCGATCATCTTCCAGCGGTTGTCGAAGACGGGCGAGCCCGAGCTGCCCGGCTCGGTGTCCGACCGATAGCGCAGGAATACGCCGTCGTCGGCGACCACGAAGTTGTTTTGCACCACCACCTCCTGCGGGCGGCCTCGGGGGTGCTGGATGACGTTGGCCCGCCCCTTGGGTCGCGACACCAGCAGGCGCCGCTCGAGCTGGATCTTGCCGAACTTCGGGCCCGGCGGCTGGATGCCGACGAAGGCGTAATCGAGTCCGTCATCGTAAGGGCTGACCACGAACAACTCGTCGGGCTTCAGCAGGAAGACCTCGTCGCTCTCGACCCGGCCGGTCCGCCCCGTGCGGTAGTTGAAGTAGACCTTCGCGGCATTGGCGACCGAGACCGAGTTGATCACGTGGTAATTGGTCAGCAGGATGTCCGGCGCCACGAGGAACCCGGTGCCGACCCAGCCCCGGGGCCGGTGCTGCCCGGTCAGGTCGACCCCCTGCTCGACCACGATGCGCCCGACGGCCTTGGCCGCGTCGGCCCCGATCTCGAGGAAGATCGAGGGGAGGAAATCGATCCCGTCGCTCTCGTTCAGCGCCTCGAGGCTCTTGCGCATCGCGGATTCGCCGCCCTCGTCGCGGACCTTGCGGTCGACGATCTGCGCGTCGAGGTCGCCCGAGAGCATCCGGAACGTGTGTCCGCCTGTCATCGGATCGAGACCGGAGTTGCCGACCATTTTGTCGAAGCGCGCCTCGGCGACGCCGGGATCCTCGTCGCTGCGGTAGGGGGTGACCTTGATCTCGTCCATGGGGGCCTCCTGCGGGCGACCGGCTTATGTTCTGCGGCGCGCCGGCGCCGAGCGCGACTCGGCCCCCACGCTGACGCCTTCGTGACCGCGCGGCGCGGTCGGGTGCATCCAGGGGTGGCTGGGGTCGCCGTGCGACGGTCGGGGCGTCGCGGCCGGGGGCGCGAGCGGTCCTGCGCCGTGCGAAGGACGGACTGACGAAAATGCCATGGCGGCCCCTTCGGGAAGCCTCGGTAAGAATAACAGGCGGAAAACGAACGGTTTTGCCGTGATCCTATCCCCTTCTGCTTGATCCGGTCAACTGGGCGCGCGCCATGGTTGCGGCACCATCCTGCGGCCAGCCGACGCCAAGTCGTGCCGGCGGTCCTGCCTGCGTCCACACGCTCCGGCGCAGCAATTCACGGCGAATTCACGCTGGACGGGGGGCTTCTTGATGGCGGGTGCGCCGCGCTTTCACGCCGGGCTGACGCGGGTGGCGTCTATTGGCCTCAGTCGGACGCACCACCAACCCACCCCCAACGCTCCGGCAGGCAAAAGAGGAAGTTCACAGATGCTGACCAAGATCATTGTCATCGCAGGCGCCGTGGCCGTTGCAGGCCAGGCCATCGCCGACCAGAGCCAGTACGCCCGCGGCGCCGGTGTCGCGCCGGACGCGTACTCGACCGCCGACGTTCAGAAGATGCGCCGCATCGCCGAAGACGGCACCGCCGACGGCGGCGAGATGCAGCTGAAGCGCCTGAAGGCCCACCTGACGACCGTGACCTTCGCGACCAAGGACGCGCCGGGCGCGGGCCGCGCGGCGCTGGCAGCGTCGGCGGGTGTTTCGCCCGACGGGGCGACCGGCCACCAGCTGCACCAGCTGGTCAAGGCGCAGGAAGATCGTGAGGACGTCGTCGTCAAGCGGCTGCGGAACGAGATCGCCGGCATCGGCACCACGCCGAGCGGCGCGGGCATGGCGCAGATCGCGCGCAGCCTGGGCGTCGATCCGGCCGGCTACAGCCGCGACGAGCTCATCCGGCGCTTCAACGCCGACTACGACGACGACCACAACGATTGAACCCACGGGATTCCGGCGCGACCGCGCCGGAATCTGCGCCGGGCGCGGCCACCCTCCCAGCCACGCCCACCCTTCCACTCAGGGGCGCAGATCGTCGCCCGCCGCGTGTCCTCCCGCGCGGCGGGCGCACGACGTTTCCCCGGCCCCTGCCGCGGCCACAACCCGATCGCGCCGCGCCGGCACCTCCCTTGGAACCTCCGGCCCCTGTCGGCTATTTCCGAACGTGGTCGCGCGCGTGGCGCGATTGCGGATGCGGCGGCGCTCCTGTATGGCCCTCCGCCAGCCATGCGGCCCGGCCGCACGCCCGACAGGCAGACCAGAGGTGCCGGCGATGACCGACAGCCCACAGACCCCGCTGCTCGACCGTGTCACGACGCCCGGTGATCTCGACCGGTTCTCGGACGCCGAACTCAAGCGCCTCGCCGACGAGCTGCGTGCCGAGACGATCAGCGCGGTCAGCGTCACCGGCGGGCATCTGGGCGCCGGGCTGGGGGTGGTCGAGCTGACGGTGGCGCTGCACGCGGTCTTCGACACGCCGCGCGACAGGCTGATCTGGGACGTCAGTCACCAGTGCTATCCGCACAAGATCCTGACCGGACGCCGCGACCGCATCCGCACCTTGCGGCAGAAGGGCGGCCTGAGCGGCTTCACCAAGCGCAGCGAGTCGCCCTACGACCCCTTCGGCGCGGCGCATTCGTCGACCTCGATCTCGGCGGCGCTGGGCTTTGCCACCGCGCGCGACCTCGGCGCCACGCCCGAGCCGCCGATCGGCGACTGCATCGCGGTGATCGGCGACGGCGCCATGTCGGCTGGCATGGCGTTCGAAGCGATGAACAATGCCGGCCACGCCGGCCGCCGTCTGATCGTGATCCTGAACGACAACGAGATGTCGATCGCACCGCCCACGGGGGCGATGTCGGCCTACCTCTCGCGGCTCTACGCCGGCGCGCCGTTCCAGGAGTTCAAGGCGATGGCGAAGGGCGCGGTGGGCATGCTGCCGCCGCCGCTGCGCGACGGGGCGCGTCGGGCCAAGGACCTGCTCAAGCACATGACCATCGGCGGGACGCTGTTCGAGGAGCTGGGCTTTTCCTATGTGGGGCCGATCGACGGGCACGACATGGGTCAGCTCCTGCCGGTCCTGCGGACGGTGCGCGATCGCGCCGCCGGGCCGGTGCTGATCCATGCCATCACCCGCAAGGGCAAGGGCTATGCGCCGGCCGAGGCGGCGGCCGACCGCGGCCACGCCACGTCGAAGTTCGACGTCGTGACGGGCGAGCAGGCGAAGGCCAAGTCGAACGCACCCTCGTACACCAAGGTCTTCGCCAACGCGCTGATCGCTGAGGCAGAGCGCGACGACCGCATCGTCGCCGTTACCGCGGCGATGCCCGACGGCACCGGACTCAACCTCTTCGCCGAACGCTTTCCCAGGCGCTGCTTCGACGTGGGCATCGCCGAGCAGCACGCCGTCACCTTCTCGGCGGGCATGGCGGCGGGCGGGCTCAAGCCGTTCGCGGCGATCTATTCCACCTTCCTGCAGCGCGGCTACGACCAGGTGGTGCACGACGTGGCGATCCAGCGCCTTCCGGTCCGCTTCGCCATCGACCGTGCCGGGCTGGTGGGCGCCGACGGCGCCACCCATGCCGGCGCCTTCGACGTGGCCTACCTCGCCAACCTGCCCGGCTTCACGGTGATGGCCGCCTCCGACGAGGCCGAGCTGGTGCACATGGTCGCCACTGCGGCGGCCCACGACGACGGCCCGATCGCCTTCCGCTATCCGCGGGGCGAGGGCGTGGGCGTCGACCTGCCCGAGCGGGGGACGCCGCTGCCCATCGGCCGCGGGCGGCTGATGCGCGAGGGCGGGCGCGTCGCTGTCCTCAGCTTCGGCACCCGTCTGGCCGAGGCGCTCGCGGCGGCCGAGCGGCTGGCGGCCCGTGGCATCGAGATCACCGTCGCCGACGCGCGCTTTGCCAAGCCGCTCGACCGCGACATGATCCTGAACCTCGCCCGCCACCACGAGGCGCTCATCACCATCGAGGAGGGGGCGGTGGGCGGCTTCGGCAGCCACGTCGCGCAGCTTCTTGCCGACGAGGCGATCTTTGACCGCGGCCTGAAGTTCCGCTCGATGGTGCTGCCGGACGTGTTCATCGACCAGGCCTCGCCTGCGGACATGTACGCGGTCGCGCGGCTCAACTCCGAGGATATAGAGGCCCGGATCCTGGGGCTGCTTGACGTCGGGACGCTCGAACGGCGGGCCTGAATCCTCGCCGCGGCATGCGACCAGCGCGTTGACATTCCCGCGATCACCCGTTCGCATAGCGCCACGGAACCGCGGCCGGCATCGGCGGCGGCTCAGGATGGGAGGAGTTCTATGATACGAGCGGGTTTGGCTCTCGCGGCGTCGCTGGCGTTCGGCGCGGCCGCCTCGGCACAGGATCTGTCGATCGCCACCGGCGGCACGGGCGGAACGTACTATCCCTACGGCGGCGGCCTTGCCGAGCTGATCGGCAAGTACGTGGACGGGGCATCGGCCACCGCCGAGGTCACCGGGGCGTCGGTCGAGAACATGGCGCTGATCGCCCAGCAGGAGACCGACCTGGCGATCGCGCTGGGCGACACGGTCTATGCCGCGGTGAACGGCACGGTCGAGCCGTTCACGAACCGCCCGGTCGACGCACGGGCGCTGGCCTCGATCTATCCCAATGCCGTGCACATCGTGACGCTGGCCGACAGCGGCATCGAGGGCCTCGATGACCTCAAGGGCAAGCGCGTCTCGGTGGGGGCGCCCGGCTCGGGCACCGAGGTCAATGCCGAGCAGGTGCTGACCGCGAACGGCATCACCTACGACGACATCGAAGAGCAGCGGCTGAACTTCAACGAGACCGCCGACGCGTTGCGCGACGGCGATATCGACGCCGGCTTCTGGAGCGTCGGCCCGCCGACAAGCTCGGTCCTGAACCTCGCGGCGACCCGCGACATCAAGATCGTGCCCTTGACGCAGGAGCAGATCGACGCCGCCATCGAGAAGGAGCCGATCTTCGCCGCCTACAACCTGCGCGCCGGCCTCTACGAGGGTGTCGACGAGGAGGTGCAGACCATCTCGATCCCGAACGTGCTGGTGGTGAACGCGGCGATGGACGAGGACCTCGCCTACCAGATCACCAAGGCGATGTTCGAGCACACCGACGAGCTGATCGCGGTGCACCCGGCGGCGAACGACACCACGGTCGAGTTCTCGCTGAACTCGACGCCGATCCCGTTCCACCCCGGCGCGATCCGCTATTACGAAGAGATCGGCGCCACGGTGCCGGACGACCTGCGGCCTTGACGGGCCCGGGCGCGGGGCGGCGGCTTTGTGCGGCCGCCCTGGTCTCGGTTGTGGCGGGCGCCGCCTCGGGCGGCACCCTCTCGGTCGAAGCCGATGGGCCGATCCTGCAGGTCGAGGTGCCCGACGGCGACGGCTGGTGCTTGAGCTGGAACCACTCGGTCACCGGCGGCGCCGTGGCCGACTGCTTCGTCAATGACGGCGGGCGGATGCTGCTCGACCGCTCGTATCTGCACGACTTCGCGGCAGGGTTGGGCGACGTCCCGGGCCGGGGCACGATCCGGGCCGCCGAGGGCGGCGGCTACTGGATCGAGAAGATGGCCGAGCCCATCGAGGGCAACG
Source organism: uncultured Alphaproteobacteria bacterium (assembly GCA_963773475.1). Lineage (GTDB taxonomy): Bacteria > Pseudomonadota > Alphaproteobacteria > Rhodobacterales > Rhodobacteraceae > Roseitranquillus. The sequence goes on from CAVZBD010000010.1 coordinate 273,259, forward strand.
CGCTGGTGCTGCGCGTCGGGCGCCCCTCGACCGACCACCATCTGCGCGTCGGCGGCACCGACTACAGCCTCAGCGCCATGGCCGCGGGGCAGCGCGTGATCCTGCGGCTGACGCCCTGAGGCTGCGATGTCCGAACCCGAAGAACGTGTAGAAGAGTTCGCCGACCCGACCGGCGCCCCCGTTCAGGGCCGCACCATCGGCCTGGCGATCGGCGTCGTCGCGGTGGCCCTGTCGCTCTTCCAGCTCTACGGGGCCGGGATCGAGCCGCTGGGCCTCTTCTACCAGCGGTCGATCCACCTCGCCTTCATCATGGCGCTGACGTTCCTGATGTTCCCGGTCTTCGGGTCGCGGGGGCGCGGACCGGTGGGCTGGCTCATCGACGCGGCGTTCTTCGCCGCCGCGGTCGCCAGCGGCTGGTATATCGTCTGGAACCTCGACGCGATCTTCGACCGCGCCGGGTTCTGGAGCGAGACAGACATCTGGATGGGCATCGTCGTCACCGTGACGGTGCTGGAGGCGAGCCGCCGGGCCATCGGCCTGCCGATGACGCTGATCGGCGTGGTGGCCATTCTCTACGGTTTCGCCGGTCCGCGGGGCGCGCTGCCCTGGCTGGGCGAGTGGTTGCCGGGCATCCTGGCGCACCGCGGCAACAGCCTCGACCGGCTGGTAGGCCAGCTCTACCTGGGTCAGGAGGGGATCTACGGCCTGCCGCTTGGGGTGGCGTCAACCTACATCTTCGTCTTCGTCCTCTTCGGCGCATTCCTCGAAGCGACGGGGGCCGGCAAGTTCTTCATCGACTTGGCCTACGCGGCGACAGGCCGCAAACCCGGCGGCCCCGCCAAGGCGGCGGTGCTGGCCAGCGCGGGGATGGGCTCGATCAGCGGCTCGGCCATCGCCAACGTCGTCACCACCGGCGCCTTCACGATCCCGCTGATGAAGCGCCTCGGCTACAAGCCGGCCCAGGCGGGCGGCATCGAAGCCGCGGCCTCGACCGGCGGGCAGATCACGCCGCCGCTGATGGGGGCGGGCGCGTTCCTGATCTCGGAATACACGCGCATCCCCTACGTCGACATCGTCCTGGTCTCGATCTATCCGGCGATCCTCTATCTCGGCACGGTCTACCTCTTCGTCCACATCGTGGCGATGAAGCGCGGGATGGAGGGGATGCCGTCGGAAGAGCTGCCGAACGTCGTCGATACCCTCAAGGCCGGCTGGCAGTTCATCATTCCGCTCTTCCTGCTGGTGTTCCTGCTGCTGCAGAATCTCTCGCCGATGCGGGTGGGCTTCTGGGCGATCGTCTCGGTGATCGCGGTCGCGGTGCTGCGCCGGGCGGGCGAGATCCTGCTGCTCGACCCGCGGCGCGGTCGCCCGGTCACGGCCGAGCGACTGACCACGGCGGTCCGCTCGGGGCTCGAGCTGCTGGTCCGGGCGCTGGTGCTGGGTGCGCGCAGCGCGGTGGCGGTGTCGATGGCCTGCGCGGTGGCCGGCATCATCGTCGGCGTCGTCGGCCTGACCGGGCTGGGGCTCAAGTTCTCGTCGATGATGATCGCCTTCTCGGGCGGCAACATGGTGCTGGCGCTGATCCTGGTGCTGATTGCCAGCCTGATCCTGGGGATGGGTCTGCCGGTGACGGCCTCCTACATCGTGCTGATCGTGCTGGTCGGGCCGGCGCTGAACCAGGAATTCGGCATTCCGCTGCTGATCGCGCACCTGGTGGTGTTCTGGTACAGTCAGGACAGCAACGTCACGCCACCCATCGCCCTGGCGGGTTTTGCCGGCGCGGCCATCGCCGGGGCGAAGCCGCTCGAGACCAGCATCCAGGCGTGGAAGTTCGCCAAGGGCCTCTACCTGATCCCGGTCTTCATGGTCTACAATCCCGAGATCATCCTCGGCGGGCCGGTCTGGTACGTGATCTTCACCGGCGCAATCGCGGCGCTGTCACTCGCCGCCTTCGCCGCGGCGATCGAGGGCTTTCTCTTCGCGCCCATGGACCTCGTCTCGCGCCTGCTGATTGCGGTGGCCACGGTGGGCGTCTTCTATCCCAGCCACCAGGTCGAGCTGGCCGGCGCGGTGGCGCTGCTGGCGATCCTCGGGCTGAACTGGACGAAGCGCCGCCGCGCTCGCACCGCCGCCGCGGTCAGCCGCTGACGGGGCTGGGCGCCGCATCAAGGATCGCGGCGAGGCCCTCGCGGTAGGTGGGGTGGATCAGACGGATCCCTAGCCGTTCCTTGATCCGGTCGTTCCGCACGCGCTTGCTCTCGGCGTAGAAGCTGCGCGCCATCGGCGACAGGTCGGCCTTGTCGAAGGGCACCTCGGGCGGCAGCGGTTGGCCCAGCAGTTCGGCAGCGTGGCCGATCACGTCCTGCGGCGGCGCCGGGGCGTCGTCACAGACGTTGTAGATGGCGCCCGGCTCGGGGCGTCGCATCGAGGCCTCGAGCACCTGCGCGATGTCCTCCACATGGATCCGGCTGAACACCTGCCCCGGCTTGACGATGCGCCGCGCCTTGCCTGCGCGCACCTTTTCGAACGGGCCGCGCCCGGGTCCGTAGATGCCGGCCAGGCGGAAGATGTGAAGCGGCAGCCCGCTCTCGCGCGCCAGCGCCTGCCAGGCGCCCTCGGCCTCGACCCGCGCCAGCCCCCTCTTGGTCGAGGGGGCGAGCGGCGTCGTCTCGTCCACCCACTCGCCGTCGCGGTCGCCATAGACGCCGGTGGTCGAGAGGTAGCCGACCCACTCCAGCCCTTCCGCCGCGGCGGCAAGGTCGTCGCGCAGCGCAGCCAGCACCGGATCGCCGCCGTCACCAGGCGCGACCGAACTCAGGACATGGCTCGCCTCGCGGAGCGCCGGAACCGGGTCGTCGCCCGGCCACACCAGGGGCTCGACCCCGTCGTGCCGCAATGCGCATGCGTTGTCGGCCGACCGCGTGGTGCCGATGATGCGCCAGCCCTGCGGCAGAAGCCGCCGCGCCAGCGCTTGCGCCGAGTATCCGTGCCCGAATGAGAGAAGCGTTTTTGTCATCGCCCCGCAAGATGGAGGTCCGCCGCGTCGTGGCAAGGGTGCGGCTGCGGTCGGGGGTTGTGCCCGCCGGCGGGACAATGACAATAGGTCCATGCAACCAACCCCCTTTCCCGGCTGGCCTGACGTGGCCCCCCGCCTGGTCGCCGTGGCCGCGGGCCGCGCGCCGGCCGACCTCGTGATCCGCAACGTCGCCTGGGTGAACGTGCACACCCGCGAGGTCGTGCCCGGAACCGACCTCGCCATCGCCGCGGGCCGCTTCGCCTATTGTGGCCCCGATGCGGGCGCGATGGTGGGCGAGGAGACCGAGGTCATCGACGGCGGCGGGCGCTATGCCGTGCCGGGCCTCTGCGATGCGCACATGCACGTCGAGTTCGGGCATGCTGACCCCGGCCGAGTTCGCCCGTGCGGTCATTCCGCACGGCACCACGACCATGTTCGCCGACCCGCACGAGATCGCCAACGTGCTGGGCCTGGCGGGCGTCAGGATGATGCACGACGAGGCGCTGATGCAGCCCGTCAACATGTTCATGCAGATGCCATCCTGCGCGCCCTCGGCTCCGGGGCTCGAGACCACGGGGCACGAGATCACGCCCGAAGACGTGGCCGAGGCGATGGGCTGGCCCGGCATCGTGGGGCTGGGCGAGATGATGAACTTTCCGGGCGTTATCGGCGGCGATCCCAAGATGCTGGCCGAGATCGCGGTGACGCAGCGCGCCGGCAGCACGGTGGGCGGCCACTACGCCAGCCCCGACCTTTCGGGCCTGCACGCCTATGCCGCCGGCGGGCCCGCCGACGACCACGAGGGCACGCGGGAAGAGGACGCGGTGGCCCGGATGCGCCAGGGCATGGCGGCGATGCTGCGTTTGGGCAGCGCCTGGTACGACGTCAAGGCGCAGATCACCGCGGTGACCGAGCGCGGGCTTGACCCGCGAGGCATGATCCTCTGCACCGATGACTGCTATGCCGCGACGCTGGTGGCCGAGGGGCACATGGACCGCGTGGTGCGCCACGCCATCGAGTGCGGCGCCGACCCGGTGCTGGCGATCCAGATGGCGACGATCAATACCGCGGCGCATTTCGGGCTCGAGCGCGATCTCGGCTCGATCGCGCCGGGTCGCCGCGCCGACCTCATCCTGACGGACGATCTGCGCACGCTGCCGATCGGGCTGGTGATCGCGCGCGGCGTCACCGTCGCCCGCGACGGCGTCTGTCTGGCCGAGTGCCCGCATTTCGACTGGCCCGCCTCGGTGCGGCAGACGGTGCGGCTGGGCCGGCCGCTGCAGCCGGCCGACTTCCGTATCCCCGCCCCGCACGACGCCGACCGGGTAACCGCGCGCGTCATCGGGGTGGTCGAGAACCAGGCGCCGACGCGGGCGTTGCGGGCCGAACTGCCGGTGCGGGACGGCGCCGTCGTGGCCGAAGGCGAGATCTGCCAGATCGCCTTGGTCGAGCGGCATCGCGGCACCGGCGGCGTCACCAACGGGTTCGTCTCGGGCTTCGGCTATCGCGGGTCGATGGCGCTGGCCTCGACCGTCGCGCATGACAGCCACCACATGATCGTTGTCGGCACCAGCCATGCCGATATGGCGGCGGCGGCCAACCGGCTGGCCGAGGTGGGCGGCGGCGCCGTCCTCTACCGCGACGGGGCCGAGGCGGCGCTGGTCGAGCTGCCGATTGCGGGGCTGATGTCGGACCGCCCGGCGGCCGAGGTGGCGGCCCGGGCGCAGGCCCTGTCCGAGGCGATGCAGGCCGCGGGCTGCACCCTCAACAACGCCTTCATGCAGCATTCCCTGATGGCGCTGGTTGTCATCCCCGAGCTCAGGATCTCGGATCTGGGGCTGGTGGATGTCACCCGCTTCGCCCTGACCGACCTGTTCGAGGACGCCTGATGGACGCGCCCAGCGACACCCAGTCAGACCAGCCGCTCGTCGCGCCCGAGGTGCATCCGGCCGAGGGGTTCGACGATGCGGCGGCCGCGGTGCAGCGGCTCTGTGATCTCTACGACGAGGCGGTGGCGTTCCTGCGCCGCAACTTCTCGGAAGTGGTCACGCGGGGGCTGCCGAAAAAGCGCTATCGCGCCTACTATCCCGAGATCAGGTTCACCACCACGCGCTTCGAGATCGGCGACAACCGCCTGAGCTTCGGCCACGTCTCGGCTCCTGGGACCTACTCGACCACGATCACCCGGCCCGACCTTTTCGCCAACTACCTTCGCCAGCAGATCGGCCTGCTGATCCGCAACCACGGGATGCCGGTGACGATCGGCGCCTCGGCCACGCCGATGCCGGTGCACTTCGCCGTCGCGGGCGACGCCGACGTGAAGGTTCCGCAGGAAGGCGTTCTGGATTTCTCGTTGCGCGACGTCTTCGACGTGCCGGACCTGACCACCACGCACGACGACATCGTCAACGGGCACGGCTTCCATCACGCCGACGGCTCGATGCCCCTGGCGCCATTTCCCGCCCAGCGCATCGACTATTCGCTGGCGCGGTTGGCGCACTACACGGCGACCGCGCCCGATCATTTCCAGAACCACGTCCTGTTCACCAACTACCAGTTCTACGTGGACGAGTTCGAGGCTTATGCCCGGGCGATGCTGGCCGACCCGGCGTCGGGCTACACGGCGTTCGTGGGCCCCGGAAATCAGGTCATCACCGACCCCGATGCGTCGATGACGATGCCGGCGCGGCTGCCGCAGATGCCGACCTACCACCTCAAGCGAGAGGCGGGGCAGGGGATCACGCTGGTGAATATCGGGGTGGGGCCGTCGAACGCCAAGACCGCTACCGACCATATCGCGGTGCTGCGGCCCCACGCCTGGCTGATGGTCGGGCACTGCGCGGGCCTGCGCAACTCGCAGCGGCTCGGCGACTTCGTGCTGGCCCACGCCTACCTGCGCGAGGATCACGTCCTCGACGACGACCTGCCGGTCTGGGTGCCGATCCCCGCGCTGGCCGAGATCCAGATCGCGCTGGAGGATGCGGTCGAGGAGGTGACCGAGCTGCAGGGCTTCGAACTGAAGCGAATAATGCGCACCGGCACCGTCGCGACCATCGACAACCGCAACTGGGAGTTGCGGGACCAGTCCGGCCCGGTGCAGCGTCTCAGCCAGTCACGGGCGATCGCGCTCGACATGGAGTTGGCCACGATCGCGGCCAACGGCTTCCGCTTTCGGGTGCCCTACGGCACGCTGCTCTGCGTGTCCGACAAGCCTTTGCACGGCGAGCTCAAGCTGCCCGGCATGGCATCTGACTTCTACCGGACGCAGGTGGCGCGGCACCTTCTGATCGGTGTGCGGGCGATGGAGCGACTCCGCGAGATGCCGCTCGAGCGGATTCATAGCCGCAAGCTGCGGAGCTTTGAGGAGACCGCCTTCCTGTGACGCGAAAGCACCAGTTACCCAACGATATTTCGGCCTGCCTACGCCACTAGGCGTTGTGTGGCATACCAAATTGCCGTTAGTTTGCCAGAAATGGCCTGTTCACAAGGGCGGAATTGAGGAGACGCACGGATGGCTGCCAAACCGATGACCAAGACACAGCTGGTATCGGCAATTGCCGACAAGATGGACTCGGACAAGAAGCGCGCAGGCGAGGCTCTGGACGCGATTGTCGAGATCATCACGGAAGAAGTGTCGAATGGCGGGGCGGTCACGATCCCCGGCGTCGGCAAGTTCTATTGCCGTGAGCGCCCCGAGCGGATGGTCCGCAACCCGGCCACCGGCGAGCAGATCAAGAAGGACGCCGACAAGCAGGTCAAGGTGACGATCGCCAAGGCGCTCAAGGACAGCGTGAACGGCTGACGCGCCGACCACGCTGCAACGACCGGGCCGCCGCACGGGGCGGCCCTTTTCATTGGAGGGAACCGATGGACCTGCGCGCGCTGGCGATGGGCGTCGCGTTCGCCGTCATGTGGTCGTCGGCCTTCAGTTCGGCGCGGATCATCGTCGCCGACGCGCCGCCGCTCAGTGCACTGGCGCTCAGGTTCTGGGTTTCGGGCTCGATCGGCGTGGTGCTGGCGCTGGCCGCGGGACAGAGCTGGCGGCTCACGCGGGCGCAATGGGCGGCGACGGCCCTGTTCGGGGTTTGCCAGAACGCCCTCTATCTCGGGCTGAACTTCGTGGCGATGCAGACGGTGCAGGCCTCGGTCGCGGCGATCGTGGCCTCGAGCCTGCCGCTCTGGGTGGCGCTGGCGGGCTGGGCGATGTTCGGCGACCGCGTGCGGCCTCTGGGTGCGGCGGGGCTGGCGGCCGGACTGTCGGGTGTGGTGCTGATCATGGGCGCGCGGATCGGCGCGGGCATCGACATCACGGGGCTTGGGCTCTGCGTGGCGGGCGTGCTGGCGCTGACGTTCGCCACGCTCGCGGTGCGCGGCGCCACGTCGGGCGGCAATGTGCTGATGATCGTCGGGCTGCAGATGCTGGTGGGCGCTGCCGCGCTGTCCGTGCCGGCCGCCTACGAGGCGCACGTGGTCCGCTGGTCGTGGACGCTGATCGCGGCCTTCGTCTACACGACGCTGGTGCCCGGGCTGGCCGCGACCTTCATCTGGTTCACGCTGGTCCGGCGCATCGGGGCGGTACGCGCGGCGACCTTCCATTTCCTGAACCCGTTTCTGGGCGTGGCCATCGCCGCGGCGCTGCTGGGCGAGGCGGTAACGCTGCTCGACATCATCGGCGTGGCGGTCATCGCGGCCGGGATCCTGGCCGTGCAGCTCTCCAAGCAGCGCAGGCCGGGCCCGGCCGACGCGGCAGCCGAGGCGACGCGTCCGGCTGCGGAAGGCTGACCGAAACGGCGGCCTTCAGCCGATGGGGCCGCGGACACCGCCGGTCTGACCGCGGTCGAGCAGCAGGTGGTCGAGGATCACGCAGGCCGCCATCGCCTCGGCCACCGGCACCGCGCGGATGCCCACGCAGGGGTCGTGGCGGCCCTTCGTGACGATCTCGGCGGGATCGCCCTGGCGCGTGATGGTGCGCCGCGGCGTCAGGATCGACGAAGTCGGCTTGACGGCAAAGCGCACCACGATGTCCTGGCCGGTCGAGATGCCGCCGAGAATTCCACCCGCGTGGTTCGAGCTGTAGATCACCCCTTCCGGCCCGATCTCGATCTCGTCGGCGTTTTCCGACCCCGACAGGGCGGCGGCCGCCATGCCTTCGCCGATCTCGACGCCCTTGACCGCATTTATGCTCATCATTGCGGCGGCGAGGTCGGTGTCCAGCTTGGCGTAGACCGGGGCGCCGAGGCCGGCTGGGCAACCGGAGACCGTCACCTCAACCAGCGCTCCGACCGAGTTGCCGCGCTTGCGCAACGTGTCCAGAAACCCCGCCCATTCGGCGGCGGCCGTGGCGTCGGGTGTCCAGAACGGGTTGCGTTCGATCTCGTCCCAGTCGATCCGGTCGCGGTCGATCGCATGCGGGCCCATCTGCACCATGTAGCCCCGGATCGACACTGCGGGCGTCAACGCGGCCAGCGCGGCCCGCGCGACGCCGCCGGCCGCGACCCGCGCCGCCGTCTCGCGCGCGCTCGACCGGCCGCCGCCGCGATAGTCGCGGATGCCGTACTTCTGCCAATAGGTGATGTCGGCATGGCCGGGGCGGAACTTGTCGGCGATGTCGCCGTAATCCTTCGACCGCTGGTCGGTGTTGCGGATCATCAGCTGGATCGGCGTTCCGGTGGTGTGCCCCTCGAAGACGCCCGACAGGATCTCGACCTCGTCCGCCTCGCGCCGCTGGGTGGTGTAGCGGCTCTGGCCCGGCTTGCGCCGGTCGAGCCACACCTGCAGGCCGCCCGCGGCAAGCGGGATGCCGGGCGGGCAGCCGTCGACGGTGGCACCCAGGGCGGGTCCGTGGCTCTCGCCCCAGGTGGTGACGCGGAAGAGGTGGCCGAAGGTATTGACGCTCATGGCGGCGGTCTAGCGGCGGCGCGCCGGGCGGCCAAGCGGTTTCGGCTTGCCGCCGCCGTGGCGGCCGCTAGGCTGGGCGCACCTCGGGGTGCCGTGCAAGCGGCTGAGATGCGTCATGCGAACCCGTTGAACCTGACCCGGTTAAGACCGGCGGAGGGAAGGTAGCATCCCCTGCCATCACCTTCGTCCGGCCGACAGGAGGACGCCATGCGACCGATCATTCTTGCGGCGGGATTGCTTTCTGCCACCGCGGCCGCGGCGCAGGATGCGCCCGTGCTGACCGTCTACACCTACGACAGCTTCGTGAGCGACTGGGGCCCCGGCCCGATCATCGAGGAGGCGTTCGAGGCCGACTGCGCCTGTGACTTGCGCTTCGTGGGCACCGGCGACGGCGCCGCGCTGCTGGCGCGGCTGCGGCTCGAGGGGGCGCGGACCGATGCCGACGTGGTGGTCGGGCTCGACACTAACCTGACCGCCGCGGCGGCCGAGACGGGCCTCTTCGCGCCGCACGGCATCGAGGCCGCGTACGACATGCCGATTGACTGGTCCGACCCCCTCTTCGTGCCCTACGACTGGGGATATTTCGCGTTCGTCTACGACAAGACCCGGCTGGCCGAGCCCCCGGGCGACTTCCGCGAGCTCGGCGCAAGCGACGTCTCGGTGATCATCGAGGATCCGCGCAGCTCGACCCCCGGCCTGGGGCTGCTGCTGTGGGTAAAGGCGGCCTATGGTGACGAGGCGGGCGAGATCTGGCGCGCGCTTGCCGACAACGTCGTAACCGTCACCAAAGGATGGTCCGAGGCTTACGGCCTGTTCCTCGACGGCGAGGCCGACATGGTGCTGTCCTACACGACCTCGCCCGCCTACCATGCCATCGCCGAGGAGGACGAGACCAAGGCCGCGGCGCCCTTTGCCGAGGGTCACTACATGCAGATCGAAGTGGCGGGCGTCGTCGCGGGGTCGGACCAGCCCGAGCTTGCGCGCGATTTCCTGCGGCTTCTGCTTTCGGACCGGGCGCAGACGGTCCTGCCGACGACGAACTGGATGTATCCCGCGCGGATGCCCGAAGGCGGGCTCCCGGGGGCGTTCGGCACCCTGGTGAAGCCTGACCGGGCGCTGGCCTTCGACGCCGAGGAAGCGAGCCAGGTACGGGATGCGGCGGTGGACGAATGGCTGGCCGCCATGTCGCGCTAGGCGCCGCCGGCCTGATCGGCCTCGGCGCGTCGGCACTTGTCGCGGCGCTGGTTCTGGGGACGCTGGTGGCCGTCGCGCTCCGCGCCGAGGAGGCTTCGGGCATCGGTCCAGCCGAGTGGGCGGCGATCCGCTTCACGCTTTTGCAGGCCCTCATGTCGGCCGCCGTCAGCACCGCGCTTGCCATCCCGGTGGCGCGGGCGCTGGCGCGGCGGCGCTTTCCGGGGCGGAGCGCGCTCGTCGCGATGATGGGCGCGCCCTTCGTCTTGCCGGTGATCGTGGCGGTTCTGGGCCTGCTGGCCGTCTTCGGGCAGGGCGGCCTGCTGAACCAGGGGCTGACGGCGCTGGGCTGGCCGACGCTGAGGATCTACGGCCTCAAGGGGGTGGTGCTGGCGCATGTCTTCTTCAACCTGCCGCTGGCGGTGCGGCTGATCCTGCAGGGTTGGCAGGCAATTCCGGCCGAGCGGCTGCGGCTGGCCGCGTCGCTCGATTTCTCGGCCGCCGACGTGGCGCGCGTGCTCGAACGGCCGATGCTGCGCGAGGTGCTGCCGGGCATCTTCGCGGTGATCTTCCTTCTGTGTATCGCCAGCTTCGCGGTTGCGCTGACCCTGGGCGGCGGCCCCCGGGCGACCACGGTGGAACTGGCAATCTACCAGGCGTTTCGGTTCGACTTCGACCTCGGGCGCGCGGCCCTGCTGGCGGTCATCCAGCTGGGGCTGACAGCCGTGGCGGCGGGGCTGGCGCTGCGCGTCAGCGTCCCGGCGGCTTTCGGCACCGGCCTCGACCGGCCGGTCCGCCGCTGGGACGCGGATGCGCTCCTCCTGCGCTGGCAGGACGCAGCCATACTCGCGGCGGCGTCGATCTTCCTGCTGGCCCCGCTGGCGATGGTGGTCGCGCGCGGCGCGCTGCACGTGGCGGGCCTTCCCGTCGGCGTCTGGGTGGCGGCGCTACGCTCGCTGGCCGTGGCGTTGGCGGCTACGGCGCTGGCACTGGCGCTGGCACTGCCGATGGCGCTCCGCGACGGTCCGGCTGCGCGGGCGGGGCGCGCGCCTGGTTGAGGCGGCCGGCTACCTGACGGTCGCCGCCTCGCCGCTGGTCATCGGTACGGGCCTCTTCATCGTCACGTTCCCGTTTGTCGAGCCGGCGCATCTGGCGTTGCCGCTGACCGCGCTCGTGAACGCGGCGGTCAGCGTCCCCTTCACGCTGCGCGCGCTGGTTCCGGCGCTCGCGGCGGTCGAGCGCGACTATGGCCGCCTTGCCGATTCGCTGGGGCTGGCGGCGTGGGCGCGCTGGCGGATCGTCGTGCTGCCGCGGATGCGGCGACCGCTGGGCTTCGCCGCCGGTTTGGCCGCGGCCCTGTCGATGGGCGACCTGGGCGTCATCGCCCTTTTCGCCGAACCGGGGGGCGCCACGCTGCCGCTGCAGCTCTACCGGCTGATGGCGGCTTACAGGATGGACGAGGCGGGGGCCGCTGCGCTTCTGCTGCTGGTGCTGAGCCTTCTGCTGTTCTGGATCTTCGACCGCGGAGGCCGTCTGGATGCTGACGCTTGAGAGGGTCGTGATCCAGATCGACGACTTTCGCTTGTCCGCCGACCTGACGGTCGAGCCGGGACGGCGCGTGGCGGTAATCGGTCCCTCGGGCGGCGGCAAATCGACGCTGCTGGCCATGATCGCCGGCTTCATCGAGCCGGACGAGGGCCGGATCCTGTGGCAGGGGGCGTCGCTGGCCGGCGTGCCGCCCGGCAAGCGGCCGATCAGCATGCTGTTTCAGGAAAACAACCTGTTCCCCCACCTGACGGTGTTCCAGAACGTCGCGCTGGGCATCGCCCCGTCGTTGCGCTTGCCGCCGGAGCGGCGCCGAGAGGTGGCCGACGCGCTCCAGCGGGTGGGGCTGACGGGGTTCGAGCAGCGCAGGCCCGCGCAGCTTTCGGGCGGACAGCAGGGGCGGGCCGCGCTGGCGCGGGTTCTGCTGCGGGCGCGGCCGCTGCTGCTGCTCGACGAGCCGTTCGCGGCGCTCGGGCCCGGTCTGCGGCGCGAGATGCTGGATCTGGTGGCCGAGGTTGCCGGGCAGACAGGCGCGACCCTGCTGATGGTGTCACACGATCCCGAGGATGCACGACGCATCGCCGACGACATCATCGCGGTGCATGACGGGCGGGCGCATCCGCCCGCCGAAACCGAGGCGGTGCTGCGCGACCCGCCGGCGCCGCTGCGCGCCTACCTCGGTTGAGACCGGAGGGGCGCGCGCCGGGCGCGCGCCACACTCATTCCGCGGGCTTGGTGGTGCCGCCGGACTTGATCTGGCGCTTTACCGGGGCCCAGATCCGCTTGTTGGTGAGGTAGAGCAGCACCGACAGCAGCACCAGCATCAGCACGCCCACGAAGCCTGCTTCCTTGCGGGCGATGAGCTTCGGCTCGGCCGTCCACATCAGGAACGACGCCACGTCCATCGCCTCGCTGACGATGTCGTTGGGCGCGCCGTCCTCGAACTCGACATCCTCACCATAGAGCGGCGGCGACATCGCCACCCAGCCGCCGGGGAAGGCGGTGTTCTCGTAGAGGACCGCGCCCGCCTCCTCCTTCTCCTCGCCGGTGTACCCGGTCAGAAGCGAGACGATGTATTCCGGGCCGCCGATGCCGTTGAAGAGCTGGTTGATGCCGGTGCCCGCGGGGCCGTGAAAGCCGGCGCGCGCCTTGGCCATCAGGCTGAGGTCGGGCGCGATCTCGAGCTGCGACATCGGGAAATGGTCCGTCGGAGTCGCCGGGCGGTAGTCATCGATGTCGGGATCGTAGACTTCGTACTGCGCGGCGTAGGCGCGCATCTGATCCTCGGGAAGGCCCGGGCCGCCCTCCTCGGCGAGCGAGCGGAACGGCACGAACTTGAGCCCGTGGCAGGCCGAGCAGACCTGAGTGTAGATCTGCAGGCCGCGCTGGAGCTGGAACTGATCGTAGGTGCCGAACGGACCCTCGAACGGGAAGGCGTAATCGGTGACGTGCCCCTCTTCCCCGGCGGCGAAGGCCGCCCCCGTCGCCAGGCCGAGTGCCGCCAGGGCCGCGAGTGCTTGCTGTCTGATCATCGCGAATGGATCCTTCTTCACTCGGCCGGGCTGGCGGCGGTGTCGGCGGTCGCCGGCACGGCGCCGCGATGCGCATAGTGGGCGCGTGCGTCGTCCTCGACGGTGGCGGGCTGCGGCAGCGGCTTCTCGACCACGCCGAGCAGCGGCAGGATCACCAGGAAGTAGAGGAACCAGTAGGCCGCGCCGGCGAGCGAGATCGAGGCGTAGGGCTCCTCGGCCGGCATTGCCCCGCACCACATCAGCAGGAAGAAGTCGACCACCAGCAGCGCGAACCACCACTTGAAAACCGGCCGGTAGCGCCCCGAGCGGACCCGGCTGGTGTCGAGCCAGGGCGCGAGCGCCAGCACGATGATCGAGCCGAACATCGCCAGCACGCCGAAGAACTTGGCGCCGATGAGGCCGCCGGTGATCCAGCTTGCCGCCTGCACCACCCACACGTCCGAGGTGAAGGCGCGCAGGATCGCGTAGAACGGCAGGAAGTACCATTCCGGCACGATGTGCGACGGCGTCTTCAGCGGGTTCGCCTCGACGTAGTTGTCGGGGTGGCCCAGGTAGTTCGGCATGAAGCCCACGATGGCGAAGAACACCGCCAGGATCACCGCCAGCGCGAACAGGTCCTTGATGACGTAGTAGGGCCAGAAGGGCACGGTGTCGCGCGCCGCAATCTCCTTCGAGGTGCGCCGCACCTCGACGCCGCTGGGGTTGTTGTTCCCGGTCGCGTGGAACGCCCAGACCTTGAGGATCGACAGACCGAGGATCAGGAACGGCAGGAGGTAGTGCAGCGAGAAGAAGCGCGTCAGGGTGTAGTTGTCGACCGCCGGTCCGCCCAGCAGCCAGGTCTGCAGGCTGGGGCCGATGAACGGGATCGCGCCGAAGAGGCCGGTGATCACCGTGGCGCCCCAGAAAGACATCTGGCCCCAGGGCAGCACGTAGCCCATGAAGGCGGTGCCCATCATCATCAGGTAGATGAGGACGCCGATGATCCAGGTGACCTCGCGCGGCTCCTTGTAGGAACCGTAGTAGAGGTTGCGGAAGATGTGCGAGTAGACCGCGACGAAGAACAGCGACGCGCCGTTGGCGTGCAGGTAGCGCAGCATGAAGCCGCCGTTGACGTCGCGCATGATGTGCTCGACCGAGGCGAAGGCCAGGTCGACGTCGGGCGTGTAGTGCATCACCAGCACGATGCCGGTCGCGATCTGCAGCGCCAGGCAGAAGAACAGCACGACGCCCCAGATCCACATCCAGTTGAGGTTGCGGGGGGTGGGGATCATCAGCGTGTCGTAGAGCAGCGCGACGATGGGAAGCCGGCGGTGGAGCCAGCGCTCGCCGCTGGTGCGCGGCTCGTAGTGATCGTGCGGGATACCGGCCATCCTGAGCTTCTCCCTTAGCCGAGCTGGATCGTTGCTTCGTCGAGGAACTCCGCGACCGGCACCAGAAGGTTCTGGGGCGCGGGACCACGGCGGATGCGGCCCGCCGAGTCGTAGTGCGAACCGTGGCAGGGGCAGAACCAGCCGTCGTAGTCGCCCGACCCGTCGCCCAGCGGCACGCAGCCGAGGTGCGTGCAGACGCCGACCATCACCAGCCATTCACCGCTCTCGTCGAGGGTGCGGTTGACGTCGAGCGCCGGCGCGTCCTCTGCGAGGTTCATGTTCCGCGCAATCGGGTCGATGAGATCGGACAAGTCGACGGCGCGCCCCTCCTCGATCTCCGTTTCGGTGCGGCGGCGGATGAAGACCGGCTTGCCCAGCCACTTGACCGTGATCTGCGTGCCGGTCTGCACCGCGCCGACGTCGACGCGAATCGACGACAGCGCCTGGACGTCGGCCGACGGGTTCATCTGGTTGACCAGGGGCCAGACGGCGGCGCCCGTCGCGACGGCGCCGGCTCCTGCGGTGGCGTAGTAGAGAAAGTCGCGGCGCGTGCCTTGAGGTTCTTCTGCGTGGGACACGGGGCTGATCACTCCATTCCTGCGCCCCCGGGGGCCGGGGCTGTGTCGGGGGCAGGCCGCAGAGTGCCCGCGGCCGGCTTCGGCGAGGGTTCTAACGAGGGCGTGAAGGTCCGTCCAGCGGACAAACGTCGCATTGGCGCGTGCCTTGCCGCCGCGCCACAGGGCTGTAGAACGGGTTTCGCCCGGTCAGAAGGAAGCACGATGTACCTCGTCCGCCGTTGGCGCAACGGCCTCGTCGCGCTGGTGCTCGCCCTCACCGTCGTGTTCACCGGCGGTCGGGCGGAGCACCTGGGCGACAATCTGCAGATCGCGCTGCCGCTCGCCGGGCTGGGCTGCGCCGCCGTCACCGGCAACGGCGGCGAGTATTTCGGCCGCTTTGTGGCGCTGTGGCTGGCGGTCCACGCAAGCAAGAGGCTCTCGGGCGAGGCCGCCTACAACATCCGCCCGCATGGCGGCGGCCACGGCTTTCCTTCGGCGCACACGGCGGCCGCCACATTCGGCGCCTCGGCTCTGGTGCATGAGTGCCTTCGCGGCGCGCCGCTTCTGAACGGCTCCGTGGTGCTCGCGGCGGGTTTCGTCGGTGCCTCGCGCATCGACGCGAACGCGCACGACATCTGGCAAGTGTTGGCGGGCGCGCTCTACGGATTGGTGTTCGAGCGCCTTTTCCGGCGGCCGGGGGTTGGCCGACGGGCGGTTTGGCGGCTAGCTGCACCCATCAGGCGGATGGCTGGCATGCGCCGCAGGACGGAGAAGACATCATGAAGCACGTCCTTATCCTTGCTCTGCTCGTCGCGGCGGGCGCGGCGCGCGCCGAGACCGAGCTTTCGCTCTATGGCGGCGTCCAGTCCGCTCCCGACAGCGACGTTTCGGGAAGCGAGCCGGGCGGCCTCGGCGACTTCGACTTCAATGCCAGGTGGGAAGGCGGGTCGCTGCGGATGCCGCCCTACTGGGGCGTGAGGGCCACCTGGTGGCGGACCGAGCGGTCGGGCCTGGCGTTCGAGATCAACCACGCCAAGGTCTATGCCGACGACGACACGCGTGAAGACGCCGGCTTCGAGCGGCTTGAGTTCACCAACGGGCTGAATCTCGTGACGCTGAACTACATGCGCCGCTATCCCGGCGCGTGGGGCGCGTTCACGCCCTATTGGGGCGTGGGTGCGGGCGCGGCCGTCCCGCACGTCGACATCCAGACCGACGAGGGAAAGACGTTCGGGCTGCAGCTCAGCGGGCCGGCGGCGATCGTGGTGGCCGGTGCGCGGTATGATCTCTCGCCGTCATGGTCGGTCTTCGGCGAGTACAAGGGCAGCTATTCCAGCCACGATGTCGACCTGGACACAGGCGGCGATCTCGAGACCGAGATCTTCACAAACGCGCTGAACCTGGGCGTCAGCTTCCGGTTCTGACGCCGCGGCCGTCAGGCATCTGCGGGGGGCTGCGTCTCGACCATGGCGGGTCGTTCGGCGAAGCGGGCATACCACTGCGCCAGATCGTCCCGCCCCTCGCGCCACGACAGGTCGGGGTGGCGGAAGTCGAGGTAGCCCAGCGCGCAGCCTGTGGCGATCTGCGCGGCGCTCAGCGGCCCCTGAAGGTGCGACAGCCACATCTCGCCCAGCGCGTCGAGGCCGCGGCTGATGCGGCCGCGCTGGCCGTCGATCCAGCCCTGGTGCTGCGCTGCCTCGTCGCGAAAGCGCCGCTCGTAGGTGATGAGGACCGCCGCGTCCATGATCCCGTCGGCCAGCGCCTCGAGCGTCAGAACCTCCCAGATGCGGCCCGCGGGATAGAGCCTGGCACCCGCACGGTCGTCGAGGTAGCGGCAGATGACCCGGCTGTCGTAGAGTGCAGGCCCGTCGTCGCGGATCAGCACGGGGATCTTGCCCAGCGGGTTGGCCTGTGCCACCTCGGCCGCGGTGTTGACCGCCGCAGTCTGGACCGGCACCAGCGTGATCTGTGGCGCGAGGCCTGTCTCGATGGCGGTTACGCGGACCTTTCGCACGAAGGGCGAAGCGGGAGAATGGAGAAGCTGCATCGACGGATCCTCGGCTGGGCCGGCCGAGCCTACGCAGACCGCGGGTGGAGTGTCCACCGGCCGCGGCGCGGGCTCGCCGCCGTGGCCCTGACGCTCGCGCCCCTCGCTGCGGCGGCCGGGCCGACAACGCTCGACGTCGAGCTGAATGACGCGGTGACGGTCGAGGGCGCCTGCCGGCTGATCTTCACCGTCGAGAACGGCCTCGGGCAGGACATCGAGCGACTTGTCTACGAGACGGTGCTGTTCGACCGCGAGGGCGGCGTGCGTCTCCTGACCCTGTTCGACTTCATGGACGCGCCCGCCGGACGTCTGCGGGTGCGGCAGTTCGACGTGCCCGGCGTCTCCTGCGACGAGCTGGGGCTGCTCCTCGTCAACGGCGTGGCGGAGTGCGAGGCGCCAGAACCCGTCGCCTGCGACGAGGCCACCCGGCTGACGACGCGCACCGGCATCGAGGTCCGGCAATGATGCGGCGGGGGCTAGGCCGATGATCGGGCGCGGGGTCGAGCGGCTGACGGCGCTGGTCGAGCTGGGCGGCCCGGTGGTGGCGCTGCTCCTCGTGCTGTCGGTGGTGATGCTGGCCACGGCGCTCATGAAGCTCGTCCAGTACCAGGCGCAGGGTGTGGGTCGGCACCGGACCTCGCGCCGGGCGCTGGCCGCCTGGCGCGCGGGCGAGACGGCCGCCGCGCTCAGGCTGCTGACGTCGCGGCGCACCCACATGGCGCGGCTGCTGCGCATGGCGATGGCCGCGCGGCTTGCCGGCCAGCCCCCGGGCGCGCTGCGCGAGCGGCTGGCGGTGCGCGCCGAGACGGGGTTCGGCCGGCTCGAGAGCGGGTTCCGCCTGCTCGACGCCATCGCGCAGGTCGCGCCGCTCCTCGGGCTTTTCGGCACCGTGCTGGGGATGATCGAGGCGTTCCGCACCCTGCAGGAGAGCGGCGCGCAGGTGGACCCCGCGGCGCTGGCCGGTGGGATCTGGGTGGCGCTGACCACCACCGCCGTCGGCCTTGCCGTCGCGATGCCAGCGGCGCTTGTCCTGACATGGCTCGAGTCGCGCGTGGCGCGCGAGCGCCTGTTCGCCGACGATGCCATCGAGGAGGTGCTGGCGCCGGGCCTCCTGCCCGTCGAAGCCTACGATGCGGACTGAGCGGCGGGGCTTCCGGCGGCGCCGTCTGGCTTTGACCCCGCTGATCGACGTGATCTTCCTGCTGCTGCTGTTCTTCATGCTGAGCTCGTCGTTCGCGCGCTATGGCGAGGTCGAGCTGACGCCGGGTGGCGCCGGCCCGGTGCGCGCGGGCGTGCCGCCGGTCTTCCTGCGCCTGACCGCCGAGGGGTTCAGCGTCAACGGGCGCACCGTTTCCCCCGACGCGGTCGAGGCAGCCATCGACCCCTTCCGTGCGGGCAGCCCCCAACCGCTCCTGCTGGGGTTGGCGCGCGGGGTGACGGCGCAGGATCTGGTCGCGGCGCTGGTGCGCCTGCGCTCGGTTCCCGACGCGACGCTGGTGGTGGTGCGATGACGCGCGCGCGGGCGGCGGAACGGGGCCGCAGGCTGCGCGCCGAGCCTGTGATCGCGCTCATCAACGTGGTGTTTCTGTTGCTGGTCTTCTTCCTGATCGCGGGCACGCTGGCGCCGCCGCCGGTGCCGCAGCTCGTGGCCGGCGACCTGCAGGCCGCTGCGGTGCCGAGCGACGCACTCGTCCTGCACGCCGACGGCAGGCTCACCCGCGGCGGCGTCGCGCTTTCGTCCGACGAGGCCGCGGCGGGCGCCGAGGTCGTGCGCCTGATGCCGCATCGCGACGCCGAGGCCCGCCGTCTTGTCGAGGTGGCGCTGGAGCTGCGCGAGGCGGGAGCAGCGCGTGTCCTCCTGGTGGGCGAGCGCGGCGCCGGGCCATGAGGGGGGCGGGCGCGGCGGCGGGCGTACTGGCGCTGGCGGTGTCGGCGAGCCTGCACCTTGCGGCGGCCTCGCTCCTGCCGCCGGTCGCGCCTGAGGGCGGAGACGCCGCCGGCTCCGGCACCACCGCGATTGCGGTCGAGGGAGCAGCCTTCTCGGCGCTCGCCGGCGATCCGGCGCGGCCGGTACCATCGCGAACGAGGCTTGCTCCCGTCGCGCCCGCGACGAGCCTGCCCGGCCTCGCCTGCGCCCGCCGCGATGACCAAGGCGGTCCGGCCCGCCCGCGCAACGCCCCGCGAAGAGCCAGCTGCGGTGACGACTGCCCCTCCCGCGGTTGTGGCGCCCGTGGCGCCGGGTGATCCCGTCGCGCCCGTGCAGGATACCCCAGAGGCAGAGACGGGCGCCGCGTCGGAGGTGCCCGCGCGCCGCCCCGCGCCTCGGCCACCCCCTCCGGTGCCCCAGGTCGCGCAACCCGGGCCGCCTGCGCCTGCCGCTGGATCCGACGGGGGCCGTCCGGCCGCGGCAGCGAGCCGGGCAGGGGCGGCGGCGCTCGAACTCGTGGAAGGGCGACGTGATGCGCCGGATCGCGCGGCAGCCTCGCGCGAATCCGGCGCAGCGCGGGCGGGCGCTCGTCGGTTTCACCGTATTGCCTTCGGGCGGGCTGGGAGCCGTCGACCTGGCCGAGAGCTCGGGCTCCGACCGGCTCGACGCGGCGGCGCTCGAGCATATCCGGCGCTCAGGGCCGTTCCCGCCGCCGCCCTCGGGCGCGCCCGAACGGCTCTTCGTTGTTTTCGAGGGACGGCGCTGAGCGGCCTCAGATCGCCCGCGCCAGCAATTGGCTTCCATCGTGGCCGCGAATCTCTGCGGTGACGATGGCGCCCTCGGGCTGGTCCGCGTCGAAGGCGACCTCGGCGAACTGCTCGGTGCGGCCCATCCGGGCGCTTTCCATCAGGACCCGGTGCCGCCGACCCGTCTGCTCCGATAGATGACGCGCGACCGCCGCCGCCCCGGCCTCGCGCAGCCGCGCCGCGCGTGCCCGCACCTCGCCCCCCGGGACCTGCGGCATCCGCGCAGCGGGGGTGCCCTGTCGGGGCGAGAACGGGAAGACGTGCAGCCAGGTCAGGCCGCATTCCTCGACCAATCGCAGCGAGTTCTCGAACATCGCTTCGGTCTCGGTCGGGAACCCCGCGATGATGTCGGCGCCGAAGGTCATGTCGGGCCTCAGCCGCCGCGCCTCGTGGCAGAAGGCGATGGCGTCGTCGCGCAGGTGGCGGCGCTTCATCCGCTTGAGGATCAGGTCGTCGCCCGCCTGCAGGCTGAGGTGCAGGTGCGGCATCAGGCGCGGCTCGGTGGCGATTGCCTCCATCAGATCGGGATCGGCCTCGATGGAGTCGATCGAGCTGATCCGCAGCCGCGGCAGGTCGGGCACCAGCCGCAGGATCCGCCGTACCAGATTGCCCAGTCGCGGCGCCCCCGGCAGGTCGGCGCCCCACGAGGTGAGGTCGACGCCCGTCAGCACCACCTCGTTGAAGCCACGCCCGGCCAGCCGCCCGATCTGCTCGACGACCACGCCCGCCGGGACCGAGCGCGAGTTGCCGCGGCCGAAGGGAATGATGCAGAAGGTGCAGCGGTGATCGCAGCCGTTCTGCACCTGAACGTAGGCGCGGCTGCGGGTGCCGAAGCCGTCGATCAGGTGACCGGCCGTTTCCTTCACGGACATGATGTCGTCGACCGCAATCCGCTCGGTCGCACCGATCAGGCCGCGCCATGTCTCGGGGCGCATCTTTTCGGCGTTGCCGATCACCGCGTCGACCTCGTCCATCGCGGCGAAGGTGGCAGGCTCGGTCTGCGCCGCGCACCCGGTGACGATGAGGCGCGCGCGCGGGTTCTCGCGCCGCAGGCGCCGGATTTCCTGCCGCGCCTTGCGCACGGCCTCGGCGGTCACGGCGCAGGTGTTGACTACCACAGCGTCGCCCAGGCCCGCGGCGCCGGCCATGTCGCGCATCGCCTCGGTCTCGTAGGCGTTGAGGCGGCAGCCGAGGGTCGAGAAGACGGGCGCCTTGCGGTCCATCAGACCGTCTCCAGCCAAGCCGGCGTCAGCACGCCCTCGAAGACGGTGGTCGTGGGGCCGGTCATCCAGACGCCGTCGTCGCGCCAGTCGATGCGAAGTTCGCCGCCGTCCACATGGACCGCCACGCGCCGCCCGGTCAGGCCGCGGCGGGCGGCCGCGACGGCGGCGGCGCAGGCGCACGAGCCCGAGGCGAGGGTGATGCCGGTCCCGCGCTCCCAGATCCTGAGGCGGAGGGTGCTATCGGCCAGGACCTGCGCGACCTCGACATTGGTGCGCTCGGGAAAGAGCGGGTGCGCCTCGTGCGCCGGGCCGAACGCGGCGAGGTCCACAGCCTCGGCGTCGTCGACGAAGAAGGTGCAGTGCGGGTTGCCCATGCCGGTAGCCACCGGGTCGCCGTCGATCGGCAGATGGGCGGTGTCGACCTCGCGCGCCAGCGGAATGTCGCGCCAGCCTGTCAGCGGGTGCCCCATGTTGACGCGGGTCAGACCACCGCCTGCGTCCTCGCACGCCAGATCGCCGCGGCCGGTGCGGATCGTGAGGGCGGTGCGCCCGGTGCGCGCCATCTCCCAGCGGGCGACGCAGCGGGTGGCGTTGCCGCAGGTGGCCGAACGGCTGCCGTCGGCATTCCAGAAGCCGAGGGCGAGGTCGGCGCCATCGACATCCTCGATGACGGCGAGCTGGTCGAAGCCCACGCCGCGGTGCCGGTCGCCGAGGGCGCGCGCGAGCTCGGCCGTCACCCGCGCGCCGGTGGCACGCGCGTCGATGACGACGAAGTCGTTGCCGAGCCCGTGCATCTTGAGGAATGGGAGGCCGGAGGGACCGAGGTCGCGCATGGGGCTGCGTATAGCGCCGCGCGGCGCTCGCGCAAGGCTCAGCCGCCTGCGATGCGGCGCAGCCGCTGCCGGATTGCGATCGCCATGAGGTGCAGGTCGTGCCGGATGCCGGCAAGCGTCAGCGCCGCGCGTGCCGGGCCGATCCGCAACACGTGGAAGAGTGCGAGCGCGACGAACGCCACCAGAAAGCCGCCGAAGACGGTGTCGGACAGGAAGTGCCGCCCCGCGGCGATACGCAGTCCGCCGCCGAGGACGGCCAGCGCGCCGAGGCCCAGGGCAAGCGCGAGGCGGCCGCGTCGATCCAGGTGTGGCCAGAGCGGCACAGCCACGACCAGCGCCAGGGCGACTGCGGCCGTACCTTCGCCCGAAACGAACGAGCAGTTGCGCGCGCACTCGTTCGTGATCTGGAAGGGTGGGGTGAAGCTGGCGTCGCCGCCGAATTCGACCACCTGGGCAGGCCGGGCGCGGCCCCAGTATGCCTTGAGCAGGCCGTTCACCAGCAGGCCCGGCCCCAGGGCGTAGAGCAGAACCGGAAACGCCCAGAGCCGCGCCGGAATCCGCGCCCGCCGTCCCAGAAATGACCAGGCGATCCAGCCGGCGAGCGCGGCGAGGGCCAGCGTGATCGAGAGGTTCCAGATCAGGTGGCGGACTGCCTCGGCCGCTTCGTCTCCGCCGACGAAGCGACCGTGTTCGGCGTCGTAGAAGAGCCGCGAGACGGCGATGTCGAGCCCGGGCCAGACCGCGAAGACCAGGTGGATCAGCGCCATCGCGACGAAGAGGCGCAGGGCGAGGCTCATCGCCAGCAGTCGCCCGGCACGATCCAGAGCGCGCGCGGCCGTGCGGCCCAGTATCCCGGCTCGGGTGCGAGCGTGGCCAGGGGTTGTGTCTCGCCGACGCAGGCCGGCGGGTGGCGCGGGCGGCCGACGTAGAGAACCGGGGCGCCGCCGCCCTCGAACGCCCAGGAGAGCGCGTAGTGGTTCGGCGGCCGGCCCTCGGGCGGGACCGCGCGGAAGGCGATGGCGCTGTCGCGTCCGGTGTAGAAGAGGTCGGCCAGAACCTCGCGGTCGTCCGATACGATCGTGTCGAGGCCGTGCGAGCGCGCCGCCTCGATCAGGGCGTGCGACAGCTCGACCCGGCCCAGGTAGCGGTCCATCGCCGCCGCTCGGACGCGGTCGGGCAGGCGGTCGGGCGGGATCACCACCACCGCCGCCACCGCGACTGCCACCGCCGCGTTGAAGGAGATCCCCGCAGCAAGCCACCCCCGCCTGTGCGGCCAGAGCGCGAGGACCACCGCGACGGTGCCGGCAAGGTAAGCCGAGGCGGCCCAGTTGGCATAGGCGCGCGACACCGCCGCCTGAGCGACCAGCAGCAGGATGATCGGCAGCGAGAAGACGAGCAAAAGACGCACGGGCGCCGCCTGCCGCCGCCAGCGCAGCCCGAGCGCCACCAGAACCACCAGGAAGATCGGCCCGAACACCACGAATTGCGCGCCAACGAACTCACCCAGCTCGCCCAGTTCAAGGCCGACGCGCGTGCCGGGGTCTCGCGCCCAATCGATGTTGTCTAAGGTGTGCTGCAGCGTGATCAGGCCGTTGGTGGCGTTCCAGATCAGGTTCGGCGCGACGACCAGCCCGAAGGCGCCGGCCGCGGCCAGGGCTGCGCGCCGCCCCGGCCGGTATGCCGGCATCAAAAGCGCCGCCACCGCCGCCGCGGCCCCGTAGTAGAGCGCGGCATACTTGGCGAGGAACGCGACCCCCAGCGCGGCCCCGGCAAGCAGGGCCCAGCGCGCCCGCCGCCGCTCGGCCGCAAGAAGCCAGGCCAGCAGGGCCAGCGTCAGGAACGGAAACATCAGCGTGTCGGTCGTCATCAGCAGGCTGCCGACCGCGATCAGCGGCAGCGACAGGTAGACGCCGACGGTCCAGACGCCTGCCCGGCCGCCGCCCAGCCGCGCCGCGATGGTGCCCAGAAGCATCGCCGTCACGCCGTGCAGCAGCGGCGCGGGAAGGCGCACCCAGAACCGCGCGTCGCTGCCGGCCAGTTCGGTGGCGGCGCGGATCAGCCAGCCGATGAGGGGCGGCTTGGAGAAGTAGCCCCAGGCGAGGTGCTGGCCCCAGAACCAGTACTGCGCCTCGTCGACGAAGAGCTGCTTGTGGTCGAACCACAGCACCGCGACGCGCGCCGCGGTGACCGCCAGCGTCAGGACGAGCGCCGGGCCGATCCAGCCGCGGCGTTCAGGCATGGCGGCCGTTGCGGTGGATGAGCCACAGGTTGCGGGAATAGATGAAGATGCCGACGCCCTGGCCGAGGATGAAGACCGGATCGCGGCGATAGAGGGCATAGACGAAGAGGATCAGGCCCGCCGCGATCGACAGGTACCAGAAGGCGATCGGGAAGGTCGAGCGGCCTTCCCGTTCGGACGCGATCCACTGCACGATAAAGCGCATCGAGAACATCAGCTGACCGGCCAGCCCGAGGGCGACCCACCAGAACTCGAACCAGCTCGCGACGCCGAACCAGTCGAGCACGGCCGTCCAGTGGACCCCGCCGCTCAATGTGCCGCCTCCGTCTCGTGCTGCGGGGCATCTGCGCGCGCCGGCTTCGGTGCCGAAGGGTGCGCGAGGGCCTTCTTCCGCCGCCGGACCAGCCAGACCACGCCGATCAGGTCGACCATACCGACGAGCGCCCGCTCGAGGTTGGTGTACTTCGACCGGCCCGAGAGCCTCGGCCGGTCGACCACGTCCACGTGCCGCACCTCCCAGCCGTCGCGCCCGAACAGCGCCGGATAGTAGCGATGCATGTTGTCGAAGAACGGCAGGGCGAGGAACGGCTCGCGCCGGAAAGCCTTGAGCCCGCAGCCGGTGTCGCGGGTTCCGTCGCGCAGCGCGCGCGACCGCAGCCCGTTGGCAAAGCGCGATGCCATCCGCTTGGCCGACGTGTCCTTGCGGCCGACGCGCTGGCCGGCCACCAGCCCGATCCGCCCCGTCGCGTCGTCGATGAGCGGGCGGCAGAGCGCCACGAGTTCCTGCGCGGGGTTCTGGCCGTCGCCGTCGATGGTGCAGGCGATGGGCGCACGCGCCGCAAGGGCCGCGTTCTGTACCGCCGCGCTCTTTCCGGCGGCGCGGTCATGGTGCAGCACCCGCAGCCGCGGATTGCGTTCGGCATGCTTCAGCAGCACCCGCCGCGTGGAGTCGGTCGATCCGTCGTCGACCGCTATGATCTCGTAATCGCCCAGCTCGGCGCAGGACTGGTCGATCTCGTCCAGAACAAAGGCGATGTTGTCGGCCTCGTTCTGGACCGGGATCAGGATCGATACTGTCGGCATTGACTTTCCACGGTCGGCAACGCGGGCAACCGGGCCCTTTAATCCCATCCTTGAACGGCTGTCCACCTCGCACGCCGGCGGCCTTCCCTTTGCGCTTGACGCTCTCTGGGCGCGAGGGTACCAACCGCGCCCGAGTGGGCCGTTAGCTCAGTTGGTAGAGCAACTGACTTTTAATCAGTGGGTCGCAGGTTCGAATCCTGCACGGCTCACCACTCTCGCCGCAGATCTGGCAAGGGCCGCGATGCCGGTGCCCGAGCCGTTGCGGGCCTCCCCGCCCGGCATTCCCTCCTTCAACCGACCCGCCCCGGGTCGCCTGTGTGCCGCGCCTTCGCCGCGGTCATTGCGGCCGTGGACGCCATGACGGTCTTGCCGACAAGGCCTCTGCGCCGTCATGGATGCCGATGCAGGTCCTGACATCTGCCTGCCAGGAAAAGGGAGGTCACCGTGGCACGTGACGAATACCAGGTAGCAATCGTGGGTGCGGGGACGGCGGGCCTTGCGGCGCTGCGTGAGGTGCGTCGGCACACCGATGATTTCGTCCTGATCAACGAGCCGCCCTACGGTACCACCTGCGCACGGGTCGGCTGCATGCCCTCGAAGGCGCTCATCGCCGCGGCCGACACAATGCACGCGCGGACGCGGATGGCCGAGATGGGTATCGCGGGTGGCGAGGGTCTGCGTGCCGACATTCCCGCCGTGATGCGTCGCGTGCGGGCGCTGCGCGACCACTTCGTGGCCGGCGTCGTCGAGGCGACGGCAGACCTCGGCGAGCGCAACATTGCCGGGCGGGCGCGTCTGGACGGGCCGAACCGCCTGGTGATCGGCGACCGGGCCATCACGGCGCGGCAGGTCATCCTGGCGCCCGGCTCGAGTTCCTGTCGTGCCGGGGCCGTGGCAGGCGCTGGGCGCGCGGATCCTGACCACCGACACCCTCTTCGAGCAAGCGGACCTGCCCAGCCGGATCGCCGTGATCGGGATGGGGGCGATAGGCGTCGAAGTCGCGCAGGCGCTGGCGCGCCTCGGCCTCGACGTGTGCGGGTTCGATAGCGGCGAGTCGATTGCGGGGCTGTCCGACCCCGAGGTCGTGGCGGCCCTGCGCGACAGCCTCGGACGCGAATTTCCGATCCGGCTGGGCACCGAGGTCGAACTGGCCGAGGCGGGTGCGGCGCTCGAGATCCGCGCCGGCGACACCCGCCTCGAGGTCGACAAGGCGATCGTGGCAGTGGGCCGTCGGCCGAACCTCGAGGGACTGGGGCTCGAGACGCTGGGCGTTCCGCTCGACGAAAAGGGCCTTCCGCCGGTCGACCCCGAGACGATGCGGATCGCAGACACCCCGGTGTTCCTGACGGGTGACGCCAACGCCGACCGGCCGCTGCTGCACGAGGCCGCCGACGACGGACACATAGCCGGGCTGAACGCGACGGGCGACGCGCCGATCAGGCTGCCGCGCCGCACGCCGCTGTCGGTGGTGTTCTGTCATCCCCAGGCTGCGGTGGTGGGCCAGCCGCACTCGGCCCTCGACGACGCGACGACGATCGTGGGCGAGGCCGACTTCGCCAGGCAGGGCCGGGCGCGGATCATCGACGCGAACCGCGGCACGATGCGGCTCTATGCAGCGCGCGAGGGCGGACGCCTTCTCGGCGCCGAGATGGCGGCGCCCGCGGGCGAGCACATGGCGCACCTGCTGGCGCTGGCCATCGGGCAGGGTCTGACAGTCCACGACGTGCTGCGGATGCCGTTCTACCACCCGACCCTCGAGGAGGGGCTGCGGAGCGCGCTGCGCGCTCTGGCGCGCCAGTTGCCGCCTTGCAGTCCCTCGGATCTGGCCGGTTGCGGCGTGGTGGATATCGAGGCGCTGGACTGACGGCGGGGGCTTCAGAGCGGCCAGACGACGAGGAGGGCGGGCACCGCCACGGCGAGGATGAGCATCTCGAGCGGCAGGCCCAGTCGCCAGTAGTCGCCGAAACGGAAGCCGCCGGGGCCAAGGATCAGCGTGTTGTTCTGATGCCCGATCGGCGTGAGGAATGCGCACGACGCGCCGATCGCCACCGCCATCAGGAAGCTGTCGGCACTGACGCCCAGTGCCGCCGCGGCGCTGATGGCGATGGGACACATGACGGCGGCGGTGGCCGCGTTGTTCATCACGTCCGACAGGAACATCGTGACCACGATCAGTAGCCCGAGCGCCAGCACCGGCCGGCCCCCCGCGATCCCTTCGAGCAGGGCGCGGGCGATGCGATCGGCGGTGCCGGTCGCCTCCATTGCCGAGGCCACCGGCAGGAGCGCCCCGAGAAGCACGATGACGGGCCAGTCTATCGCCTGGTAGACCCGGCGCGGTGGCACGGTGCCCAGCACCATCGACGCCACGACTCCGGCCGCGAACGACACGGCCGCCGGTACGATCCCGAAGGCGGCGCCGCCAACCGCGCCGGCCAGGATCAGCGTCGCGATGAGGGCTTTGCGCGGGTCGGGCAGCGACAGGCCGCGTTCGGCCAGCGGCACCACGCCGTTTTCGGCGGCGAAGGCGGCGAGGACCTGTCGCGATCCCTGCATCAGCAGCAGGTCCCCGGCCGCGAAGTGCAGCGCCCGCAGCCGTGCCCGCGGGCGCCGCCCCTGGCGAGACACCGCGAGCAGGTTGACGCCGTAACGGGTGCGCAGGCCCATGCCGCGGACCGAACGCCCAATCAGCGGCGAGCCCGCCGTCACCACCATCTCGAGAAGCGCGGGGTCCTCGGCCGCAGCGCGCCGCTCGGCCTCCTGCCCTGCGCCGCCGGCATCGGCAGGTGGCGCGGGCTCCGCCTCGTCCTCCTCCTTCGCCAGCTCGAGACCCAGCGCCGACAGCAGCTCGGGCAGGGCCTCGGCGTCGGCCTCGAGCACCAGGATGTCGCCAGCGCGGACGCGCTGAGCCCCGTGCGGCGCGGTCACGCGGACCTCGTGGCGGACGAGGCCCACGACCTGGGCGTCGATCTCGCCGAACTCGGCCTCGATCTCGCGCAGGCGGAGGTCGGCCGCCCTGCTGCCCTCGGGCACCCGCGCCTCGACCAGATAGGCGCTGATCGCGAACCGCTCGGTCTCGGCGCTGCGGCGGGGCACGAGCCGCCAGCCCAGAAGCGTGACGAACGCCACGCCGGCGGCCGCCACGGCAAGGCCGACCGGGGTGAAGTCGAACATCGCGAATCCCTCGGCGCGGCTGAGTTCGGCGCGGAACCCGCCCACGATGAGGTTCGGCGGCGTCCCGATCAGCGTTGTCATGCCTCCGAGGATCGTGCCGAACGACAGTGGCATCAGAACCTGCCCCGGCGCCAGGTGCAGCTGACGCGCGAGCTGGACGCCGACGGGCATCAGCAGGGCCATAGCGCCCACGTTGTTCATCACACCTGAGAGCGCAGCGCCCAGCGCAACCAACGCCGCGATGGCCCGCGTCGGGCCCGCCTCGCGCGGCAGGACGGCGCGGGCGGCGATGTCGATGGCACCCGAGCTCTGCAGCCCGCGGCTCAGCACAAGGACGCAGGCGACGGTGATGACGGCGGGGTGCGAGAAGCCGTCGAAGGCCTCGGCCGGCGGCACCAGGCCCGCGAAGACGCAAGCCAGAAGCGCTCCCAGCGCCACGATGTCGTGGCGCCACCGGCCCCAGAGGAACAGGCCGAGCATCGCGCCGAGCAGCGCCAGGATGATGAACTGATCGCTGGTCATCGTCCTGGTGTCCGTCCTCCGATCCTGTCTCCGAGAGAGCCAGATCGGCGGGCCCGGTCAAGCGACGTGGTCGCGCGTGCCGGTTCTACCTCGCGCCCGGGCGGGCGGGCCGCTAGGGTGCGGCAACCCGAGGTGGCAAGGGAACGGGCCGGGAATGGCAGCCGAGATCGACGAGTTCATTGCCTGTCCGCGGTGCGACGCGCTCTACCGCGCGCGTGAGCCGCGGGTGGGCGAGCGGGTCGTCTGCGTTCGATGCGAGGCGGTGCTGATCGCGCCGCGCCGAGGCGCGTATCTGCGCGTCGTCGCGCTGGCGACCACCACGATGATCCTGATCATCGCCGCGACGTTCCTGCCGTTCCTGCAGATCGACGTCGCCGGGCTGACGCAGCGGGCCTCGGTCTTCGACACTGCGCTCGCCTTCTCGGGGGGGCCGATGGCGCCGCTGGCGGTGGCGGTGGCGGCTCTGATCCTGTTCGTGCCGATCCTGCGGATGGCGCTGACCCTCTACGTGCTGACGCCGCTGGCCCTGGGACGCAGCCCGCTGCCCCGTGCCGCCGCCGCGTTCCGGCTGTCCGAGGACCTGCGGCCCTGGTCGATGGCCGAGGTCTTCGTGATCGGCGTCGCCGTGGCGCTGGTGAAGGTGGCCGACCTGGCGCAGGTGCATCTGGGGCCGGCGTTCTGGATGTTCGGCGCCCTGGTAATCATCGTCATCGTGCAGGACGGCTACATGTGCCGCTGGTCGATATGGAAATCGCTGGATCCGCAGGAAGCGCGCTGACCGCGCGCGAGGCCCGCCTGGTGGCGTGCACCCGCTGCACGCGCGTCTGGCCGCTGGGGACCCGCCGCTGCGGGCGCTGCGGCAGCGTGCTGCATTCACGCCACCCCCGCAGCCTGCAGCGGGTGTGGGGCTGGTGGGTCGCCGGGCTGATCTGCTACATACCGGCGAACCTCTATCCGATGCTGCGGACGCGCACGCTCTTCACGAAGCAGGAGGACACCATCATCGGGGGCGCCGTCGAGCTCTTCACCCACGGCGCCGCCGGCGTCGCGCTGGTGATCCTGGTCGCCAGCGTCGCGATTCCGATCGGCAAGTTCATCGCCGTGGCCTACCTCGCCCTGACGCTGGAGGGGCGGACGGGCCTGTCACGGCATCGCCGCCAGCAGCTGTACGAGCTGGTCGAGTTCATTGGCCGCTGGTCGATGATCGACGTCTTCGTCGTGGCGATCCTGTCGTCGCTGGTTCAGCTGAACGTCGTGGCGCAGGTCAATCCCGGCCCCGCGGCGCTGACCTTCGCATTGTCGGTGATCTTCACGATGCTGAGCGCGCAGAGCTTCGACAGCCGGATGATCTGGGACAGCGCCGGGCGGCCCGGGTGAGCGGCAGCGTCCCCGAGCCCCGGGTCGAGCCGCTGCGCCGAAGCCTCTTCGAGCGCATCTCAATCGTCTGGGTGGTGCCGATCGCGGCGCTGCTGATCTCGCTCGGGATCGCCTGGCAGAGCTATTCGCAGCGGGGGCCGACGATCGTCATCGATTTCCAGAACGCCAGCGGCATCCAGGCCGGCGAGACCGAGCTGCACTATCGCGACGTGGCGGTGGGCCTGGTCGAGGACGTACGCTTTACCGACGACCTGTCGGCGGTCGAGGTCGAGGTGCGGATCGACAAGGCTGTCGCGCCCTATGTCGACGACGAGAGCGAGTTCTGGGTTGTCCGCCCGCAGGTGACGGCGCAGGGCGTGTCGGGCCTCAACACAGTGCTGTCGGGCGTCTACATCGCGGGCTCGTGGGATACCGTGCCGGGCGGGCTGCAACGCATGTTCGAGGGTCAGCCGACACCGCCGATCGCTCGCCCCGGTCAGACCGGGCTGACCATCGTGCTCAGCTCGGTCAGCGGCGGGGGCCTGCTGGAGGGGACGCCGTCCTCTACCGCGGGGTGCAGGTGGGCAATGTCGCCCACGTGCGCCTGGCCGACGACGGCGTGTCGGTGCTGGCGGACGCCTTCATCGAGGCGCCGCACGACCGCCTCGTCACCGACGCCACCCGGTTCTGGGACACGTCGGGCTTTGCCTTCACGTTGGGCCCCGAGGGCGCGACGCTGGACGTCTCGTCCCTGGCGGCGCTGGTCTCGGGCGGCGTGGCGTTCGACCGGCTGGTCTCGGGCGGCGACCCGGTCGAGGACGGCACCACCTTCGAGCTCTTCGAGGATCGCGATGCGGCACAGGCCAGCATCTTTTCTGATCCCGACGAGGGTGAGCGCGTCTTCGTGTCGATTGTCTTCAGCGGTGACGTGGCGGGTCTCGCGTCGGGCTCGCCCGTCGAGCTGCGTGGCGTGCGCGTGGGCGAGATCACGGCGATCACCGGCTTTGTCGACGAGGAGCGGTTCGGCGACCGGCGGGTGCGCCTGCTGGCCACGGCCGAGCTCAGGCCCGAGAAGCTGGGCGTTCCGGGCGCGCCGACCGCCGAGGACACCTACGCCTTTCTCGAGGAACTCGTGGCCTCGGGGGTCCGTGCGCAGCTGGCGCGCGGCAACATCCTGACCGGCGGCCTCAAGGTCGATCTGGTCGAGATGCTCGAGCCCGCGCCCGCCAGCTTCGACACCGACGCCGAGCCCTATCCGATCTTGCCCAGCGTCGCTGCCGATCTGCCTGATGTGGCGGCGACCGCCGAGGGGGTGTTTCGCCGCATCAACGCACTCCCGATCGAGGAGCTGCTGGACACTGCCCTGTCGGTCCTGGATGGCGTCGAGGTCCTGGTCGCCTCGGACGCCGTGAAGCAGGCACCCGAAGAGGCGGTGGGCCTGATCTCCGACCTGCGCGGCCTTGTCGGCGCGCCCGAGGCGCAGGCCCTGCCCGGGCAGGCGGCCGACCTGATCGCCGCGCTCAAGGCGACGGGCACCGAGGCCGCGGCGCTGCTCGAAGATCTCCGGCAGGCGGACACCGTCGCGACGCTGACCTCGGCGCTGGACGCCGCGTCCCAGGCTGGCACGACCGTCACCGCGATCGCCGACGAGGTGGGACCGGCGGTCGCCGATATTCCGCGCATCACCGGCCGCCTGGCCGAGGTGACCGAGAGCGCCGCGGCCCTGGTCGCCGAGGTGGCGGCCCTGCCGCTGGACGAGCTGATGGCCGAGACCACGCAGACGGTCGCGGCGGCGCGCACCCTGCTCGACAATCCGGACGTCCAGCAGGTGCCGGCAGCGCTGAGCGGGGCGCTGAATGCGCTCGAGGGGACGCTGGGCGAGGTGCAGTCGCAGGGCCTGGTTGCGCAGGTGGCCGAAACGCTGGGTGCCGCGCAGGCCGCGGCCGACGCGGTGGCGGGCGCGACCGCGGATCTGCCGGCCCTCGTCGAGCGCATCGGGGCGGTCGCCGGCAGCGCGCAGACCGCCATCGCCGCCATCGGCGAGCTGCCCTTCGACCGGCTGGTGGCCGATGCGAGCGACCTGGTTCAGTCGGCGAACGCGCTCGTCGGTGCTCCCGCGACGCAGCGGGTGCCCGAAGAGCTTGCCGCCGCCCTGGCCGGCGTGGACGCAACCCTCGCCGAGGTGCGCGAGGCGGGTCTGGTCGCGGCGGCGACCGACGCGCTGACGAGCGCCGACAGCGCGGCCGGCGCCGTGGCCGATGCGACGGCAGGCATTCCGGCCCTGGTCGAGCGCCTTTCGAACGTGGCCACCGCGGCGGATGGCGCCGTTCAGTCCGTGGCGGCGCTGCCGCTCGCCGAACTGACCCGCGAGGCGACGCAGTCGGCGACGGCGCTGCGGACCTTGCTGGCGTCGCCCGAACTGCAGGCGATGCCCGCCGAGGCGACTGACGTTCTGGCGCAGCTTGACGCCGCTATAGCCGAGCTGCGCGCCGCCGACCTCGCCACCGGTGCGGCCGGCGCACTCGCCTCGGCGGACGAGGCGGCGCAGGCCGTGGCCGAGGCGACGGCGGGGCTTCCGGCGCTGGTCGAGCGGACCGATGCGCTTGCTGCGTCGCTGACGGCTCTGCCTCTGGGGTCGGCGGTCGAGCAGGCGACGAGCGTGCTCGCCTCACTCGACACGCTGATTGCGTCGGATGCCGTCGCCGCCCTGCCGTCCCGCCTTGCCGAAACGCTGGCCGAGTTGCAGGCGGCCGTAGCCGAGCTGCGGCAGGCCGGAGTTTTCCAGACGGCCAACGCGGCGCTGGCCTCGGCGGACCGTGCGGCCGAGGCGGTGGCGCAGGCGACGGCGGGCGTTCCCGGGCTGGTAGACGATCTGTCACAGCTGACGGGGCGGGCGAACGCTCTGCCACTCGATGCGCTGGTGCAGCAGGCAACCGGGGCGGCCGACGCCGCCCAGGCGCTGCTGACGGCCGAGGGCGCGCAGGAGGTGCCGACGAGCCTGAACGCCGCGCTGGCCGAGTTGCAGGCGGCCGTAGCCGAGCTGCGGCAGGCCGGGGTGTTCGAGACGGCCAATGCGGCGCTCACCTCGGCCGACCGCGCAGCCGAGGCGGTGGCGCAGGCGACGGCGGGTGTTCCCGGGCTGGTAGACGATCTGTCGCAGCTGACGGGGCGGGCGAACGCTCTGCCGCTCGAGGCGCTGGTGCAGCAGGCAACCGAGGTGGCCGACGCCGCCCGCGCGCTGTTGACGGCCGAAGGTGCGCAGGAGGTGCCGACGAGCCTCAACGCTGCTCTGGACGAACTGCAGGCGACCCTGACCGAGCTGCGCGAGGGCGGCCTTATCGCGAGCGCCAACGCGACACTGGCGTCGACCGAGCGGGCGGCGGACGCGGTTGCCGAAATCTACTGCGTCCTTGCCCGATCTGGTTGCGCGCCTCGATGCGCTGGCCGCGCAGGCCTCGGCGACGCTCGAGACCTACGACGCCGAGAGCCCGCTGTCGCGCGATGCGCGCACAGCGCTGCGCGAGGTGCGCGCCGCCGCCCGCTCGATCAACTCGCTTGCCCGAACGATCGAGCGCAACCCGAACTCGCTGCTTCTGGGGCGCTAGGCGATGCGCCGGCGCCTCTTCCCGCAGCCCAGCCAACGGAGGACGGCCCCGATGCGACGCGCGATCCTGATCCTGCCCCTGGTTCTTGCCGCCTGCGGCTCGAGCGAGGGGCCGCTGCGCTTTCCGGTGTCGCTGCCGCCCGCCGAAGCGCCGGTGCGTGTGTCGGTCTCATCGCTCGAGGTGCGCGAAGTGGCGCTGCCGCTCTATGCCGAGCTCGAGGAGATCTACGTGCTGGGCCCCGACGGCGCCATGCGTAGCGATACCGAGGTTCTGTGGGCCAATTCCCCGCGCCGCGCCGTCACTCAGGGGCTGGTCGCCGCGCTGACCGACTTGACGGATGCGCGCGTGGCCGCCGAGCCATGGCCGCTCGAGGACTTCCCCGAGGCGCGCCTCGAGGTGCGCTTCGACCAGCTCTTGGCCGAGACGCGGGGCGTCTTCGTCGCCTCGGGGCAGTACTTCGTGGCCAACCTCGAGGGCGGACGCGACCGCGCGGGCAGCTTCGACCTGTCTGTTCCGTTCGAGCCCACGGGTCCGGCTGCGGTCGCGGCCGCAAAGGGGCGGCTTGTCAGCCTGCTTGCCCGGCAGATCGCCGACGAGGCGCTGTAGCCGCGTCCGTCCCGTCCGCGAGCGGGCGCAGCGTGTCGCCCGGCTGCAGCTTCGGCTGCAACTCGATCCGACGGCCGGTCGAAGGGATGCCCTCGATCACCGCGTCGGCGACGATGCGGGCGGCGGCGCGGCCGATCTCGTGACGGCCCGCGTCCATGGTGGCGAGGCGCCGGGGCAACCCGTCGAGCAGCTCGACGCCGTTGAAGCCGGCAAGACCCATCGCCTCGGGCACGTCGATGCCGTGTTCGAGGCACCACAGCAGACCGCCCGCCCCGATCATGTCGTTGGAGTAGTATAGAAAATCGAGATCGGGATTGCGCGCCAGCATCGCCGCGGTCATGTCGCGCCCCTTGGCCAGAGCCGAACCGCCGGAATAGAATTCGTGATCCGCGACCTCGATCCCGGCTTTCGCCAATGCGCCGGTGAAGCCCTCGAACCGCTTTCTCGCCCGGTGGTCGAGCGGCATCTTGGTCCCCAGGAAGCCGAACCTTCGATAGCCACGCTCGAGGATCGACTGCGCCATCATGCGTCCCGCGCGACGGTGCGAGATACCGACCACGGCGTCGACCGGCTCGCCGTCGGTATCCATGATCTCGACCACCGGGATGCCAGCGGCGCGCAGCATCGCGCGGCTGCCGTCGGAATGCTCGATCCCCGCGATGATCACGGCGGAGGGGCGCCACGACAGCATCTCGAAAAGCACCTTCTCCTCGCGTTCGGGCCGATAGTTGGTGACGCCCATCACCGGCTGCAGCGGGGTTTCGTCCAGAACCTCGGAAATCCCGGTCAGTACCTCGGGGAACACCATGTTCGACAGGCTGGGGATGATGACGCCGACCAGGTTGACCCGGCTCGAGGCCAGTGCGCCCGCGATCTTGTTCGGCACGTAGCCCAGCCGCTTGGCCGCGGCCAGAACCTTGCTTCGCGTGCCGTCCGAGACGTCGCCGCGTCCGCGCAGCACGCGGCTGACGGTCATCTCGCTGAAACCCGTCGCCTCGGCCACGTCCCGCAGGGTCAGCGCGCGGGACTGACGGCCCTTTTGTTGCACCGAACGTTCTCCCCCGCCGTGAGCGTTGGTAGCGCCGG
Source organism: uncultured Alphaproteobacteria bacterium (assembly GCA_963773475.1). Lineage (GTDB taxonomy): Bacteria > Pseudomonadota > Alphaproteobacteria > Rhodobacterales > Rhodobacteraceae > Roseitranquillus. Next base: position 308,872 of record CAVZBD010000010.1, read on the forward strand.
CGGCTCCGCCGGCGCGAGCGGATCAGGGCAGCGCCGGTTCGGGGCGTCCGCCCTGCGAGACGTCGCCGCCGGGCGGGTCGTCGTGCCCGGCCAGTGCCCGCAGAAAGCAGTCGCTCCACCAGTGGATGTCGTAGCGCGTGATTGTCTCGGAAAGTGCCCGATGGCGCTCGCGCCGCTCGTCGAGAGGCATGGTCAGCGCCCGATCGATCGCCTTGGCCATGTCCTCGGTATCGTAGGGATTGACCATCAGCGCCTCGGGCATCTGCTCGGCCGCGCCGGCGAAACGTGACAGGATCAGTACGCCCGGATCCTCGGGGTCCTGGGCCGCCACGTATTCCTTGGCCACCAGGTTCATCCCGTCCGCCAGCGGCGTCACGAGGCCCACATCGGCTCGCCGGAAGAGCACCGCCAGCTCTTCGCGCGGGATCTGCCGGTGGATGTAGCGGATCGGGGTCCAGTCGATCTCGGAATGCTCGCCGTTGATGGCGCCTGTCAGGCGTTCCACCTCGTCGCGGATCTCGCGGTAGGCCTTCACGTTCTCGCGGCTGGGCGGCGCGATCTGCAGCAGCGTGGCGCGCGGCGCGTCCTCGGGCCGTGAATCGAGATAGGCCCCGAATGCCTCGACCCGGTTGGGAATGCCCTTGGAGTAATCGAGCCGGTCGACGCCGATCAGCAACCTCTCGTCCGAGGCCAGCGTGAGGCGCGTGCGGGCGCCGGTCTTGGCGGCCGCCTCGTGCATCACCTCGACGTCGATCCCGATGGGACAGCTCAGAACCCGGGTCGTGCGGTCGCCATACCGGATCAGGCCGTCGCGCAGGAACTCGGCGTCGGTATCGCCGCGAAACATCTCGCGGCACAGCGCCACGTCGCGCTCGGTCTGCAGGCCGACCACATCGGGCGCGGCCATCCAGGCGGAAAACACCTCGCGGTCCGGCAGCGCGGGCAGGTCCGAAACGTTGGGAAAAGGGATGTGCAGGAAGAACCCGAGCCGGTTTTCCACCCCGAGCCGCCGCAGATGCCAGGCGAGCGAGAAGAAGTGGTAGTCGTGGATCCATATGCGGTCGCCGGGCTCGATCAGTTCGGCCAGCATCTTGGCCAGCCGGCGGTTCACGCGGTCATAGCCGTCGCGGTACTGCGGCTCGAAGGCGATGAGGTCGGTCCGTCGGTGGCAGAGCGGCCAGAGCACCGAGTTCGCGTAGCCGCCGTAGAACTCGTCGATGTCCGTCTCGGTCAGCTCGAAGGTCAGCTTTTCGTAGGCGACGTCTTCGTCGTGACGGGTGAATTCCTCGGACGCGGTCTCGTTCTCGGTCTCTGCCGAGCCGATCCAGATGCCGCCCTCTTCCAGAAGGCATTCGTGAAGCGCCACCACCAAGCCGCCCGACCCTTGCCCGCCGAGCGGAAGGCGGTTCGACACGACGATCAGGCGATCAGACATGCGCCCTCCTGCGGACCTCATGCACCTCGGCACCGTCCTGATCGGCAAAGCTGTCGGGGGCGGTCCCGGTGATCTGGTAAAGCATTCCGAACCTCTCCGTTGTGTCCGAGACGCCGGCGCGCCCGAACGACTTCTTGCGCCGGGCGAAATGTGCCCGCTGCGACTGATCTCCGTATTGCGGCCCCGGCGTTTCCGAAGTGCGGGACCTGGGGCTTGTCTCAGATCATCCACTTGGACCAACGCGTATTACAGGGCGCGGGGTTCCGGCGACTTTGGCGCGACGCTCGTCTTTCGCACGGTGCGCCGGGACCCGTGACAAGGGCCGCGCTCGCGCCTAAGACGGCAAGTGTGGCCCCGTAGCTCAGAGGATAGAGCAACCGCCTCCTAAGCGGTAGGTCGAAGGTTCAACTCCTTCCGGGGCCGCCACCCGCCGCGGCTCGCCCGCGGCGCGAGCTGGACCGGTGCCGGTCGTCATGTCACGCGGATGGTCGAGCGGTCGACTGCGAGCATGTAGCCCTTCCGCGCGATCGTCTTCACCAGCAGCTCGGCCACGATCTGGTTGCCCAGCGCATCGCGCAGCCGCTTGATCCTGGTGGCGCCCGCGCTCTCGTCGCATTCCGAGGCGTCGCGGCCCGAGATCGTCGCCTCGATCTCGGCGCCCGACAGCACGTCGTCGTCGATGCGCGCCTCGGCCAGCACCGACAGCGTCTCGATGGCGGCCTCGGTCAACTGGAACTCCATGTCGTTCAGCGTGACGATGCGCGCCTCCCGGTCGATCCGAGGCGTCGACGTGGATCCCCTGCCGCTCGATCTCGCCCATCCGGCGGGTCTGCGTCACGATGACCACGAGGAACACCAGCGCCGCGACCAGCATGGCCATCGCGAAGACCAGCAGCACGAAGATCACCAGCCGATAGCTCGCCAGCATGTCGGAGAATGCGGTGCCGGACTGGGCCAGGATCTCGAGCAGCCGGAGCTCGGCGTCCGCGTCAGATCGACGTTCTCGACGAAGAGCCGCTCGACCCGCTGCGTTGAAGGCATTGGCGTCGGGCAGCGTCAGGAACAGCAGGCCCGCGGCCGTCGCGAGGATCAGGACGATCGCCGCGACGCCCGGCAGGACGACGGGCGCGCCGGCCGGTCATCCAGTCAGTAGCGGAGGAAGTACTTGCCCGCACTCTGCTTCCTCGCGTTCGCTTCCTCCTCGCCGAAGATGCCATCGATCGACAGCAGCTGCCAGCCGTCCCGCCCCATGCGCTGGGCGACTTCGCGCCGTGCGGCGTCGCGGCTGCCGCAGGCGGCGTCGGGCAGTTCGATCACTCCGTAGTGCAGGCGCAGAGGGTCGTCCTGCTTGGCCTTGTAGTCGGCAAAGCATTCGGCGTCGGCAGCGGTGGCCGCCAGCAATCGCGAGAAAACAACGCGAATGACTCTTTCATGGCGCCTCACCATTGGGGGCAGACGCTCTGTAATCCAATATCGTTCGCGTGTTCGGGGCTGTCAGGAACGCTGAAGGCGGATGGCGCGTGGGCGAAATTGCCTTGCCGCAGACTGGTGCCGAGCCTCGGGGCAGGAGGTGCCGCGACCACATGCCCGGCCCCGCAGCAACCAGGAGGTCTCGATGCTCAAGTCACTGACGTCCCGCTGCTCGTCGGCTCGCTGCTGCTGGTGCCGGCGTCGGCGGCTCCCGCGCGTGCCGACAGCCAGGATCTGGCGCGCGTCCTGCGTCGGCATCGCCGCGCTCTACATGATCGGGCGCGCGGCCGAGGCGCGGCGGGGGCAGCCCTGCGAGGTCGGGCCGGGCCCCTGGCGCCGTCACGACGACGCCAGCGCGGCCCGAGCTCCAGCCGCACGCATTCCCGGCAATTGCGGCCACGCCTTCGGCCATCGCGGATCAGGCGGGCAGGTTCTGGACAAGGCGTGCGTCGAGCGCAGCGTGGCGCAGCCCGGCCGGTTGCCCCAGGCGTGCGCGCGCAGCCTGCTCGACAGGTACGGGCGGCGCGAGGTCTTCAGCACCGACTGTCTCGAGCGTGAGGGCTGGAGGATCGAGGCCCGGCGTCGCTGAGGCCACAGTCGTCGCCGGCGGCGGTTCTCCGCATCTCCATCCGTCCCGGCGCGGTCGGGCCGCGCGAGAGGCAGCGGCCCGCCCAATTCGCGCTTGCAGCGGGCGGCGCGGCCGGGCCAACTGGCGCCATGCCGGCCGTCTCAGTACCCGATGCCGCCCCCGATTTCGTCCGCGAGTCGCGGCTGAATTCCCTTGGCCGCATGCCGGTGGCGGGGATCGACGAGGTCGGACGCGGGCCGCTGGCCGGCCCGGTGACGGCCGCGGCGGTGGTGCTGGACCCCGACTGCATCCCCGAGGGGCTGGACGACTCGCAAGAAGCTGTCCCGCGCGCGCCGGCGCGAGAGCTGGCCGCGTCAGCTTCACGTCTGCGCCGAGGTCGCGCGTCGGCCCACGCCGACGTCGCCGAGATCGAGGCGCTCAACATCCTGCAGGGCCGGCGCACCTCGCCATGGCGCGGGCGCTCGACGCGCTGCCGCGTCGGGCCGGCACGCGCTGGTCGACGGCAACTGCTGCCCCGCGGCCTCGCTGTCCCGTCGACGTGATCGTCGGGGCGACGCGCGCTCAGCCTGTCGATCGCCGCCGCCTCGATCGTCGCCAAGGTGCGCGCGCGACGCGATCATGGTGGACTTGGCGCAACAGCATCCCGGCTACGGCTGGGAACGCAATGCCGGCTATCGGCACGCCCGAGCACCTGGCGGCGCTGCGAGATCTCGGCGCCACCCCGCACCATAGGCGCTCTTTCGCGCCGGTGCACAACATCTTGTGGCAAGGGAAACCGTAACGTGCGCTGAATTCAAAAAGAAATTGACCGCGAATCACGCTGAACTCATTCTGTCCGCGGACCAACGGGCGCGCTGGCGCCAGGGACAGAGGCAGCGATGACAGACGACGAAACGGCACCCTGCCGGCTGAACCGGATCCTGGCCGGCGACTGCATCGAGGCGATGCGCAGCGCTGCCCGAGGCGTCGGTCGACCTGGTCTTCGCCGATCCGCCCTACAACCTTCAGCTGAAGGGCGACGCTGCACCGCCCCGACAACAGCGCGCGTCGACGCGGTGGACGACGCCTGGGACCGCTTCGCCTCGTTCGAGACCTACGACGCGCTTCACGCGCGGCTGGCTGGCCGAGGCGCGGCGGCGTCCTGAAGCCCGCACGGCGCGATCTGGGTGATCGGCAGCTACCACAACATCTTCCGCGTCGGCGCGGCGATGCAGGACGCGGGGTTCTGGATCCTCAACGACGTGGTCTGGCGCAAGTCGAACCCGATGCCGAACTTCCGCGGCAAGCGGCTGACCAACGCGCACGAGACGCTGATCTGGGCCAGCCGCGATGAGGGCGTCGCGCTACACCTTCAACTACGAGGCGCTGAAGGCGCTGAACGAGGGCGTGCAGATGCGCTCGGACTGGGTGCTGCCGATCTGCACCGGGCACGAGCGGCTGAAGGACGAGAACGGCGACAAGGCGCACCCGACGCAGAAGCCGGAGGCGCTGCTGCACCGCGTGCTCTGGTCGCCACGAACTCGGCCGGGCGACGTGGTGCTCGACCCCTTCTTCGGCACCGGCACCACCGGCGCGGTGGCCAAGATGCTCGGCCGCGACTGGATCGGCATCGAGCGCGAGCCGCGCTATCGCGAGCTCGCCGAGGCGCGCATCGCCCGGGTCCGCCGCTCGACCGCGACGCGCTGCAGGTCACGGCGCCGAAGCGGGCCGAGCCGCGCGTGCCCTTCGGCCAGCTGGTCGAGCGCGGGCTGCTGCGCCCGGGCGAGATGCTGACGTCGCCCACGCGGCAAGACGGCCAAGGTCCGCGCCGACGGCACGCTGGTCGCGACCGACGTCACGCGGCTCGATCCACCAGGTCGGCGCCGCGCTGGAGGGGGCGCCGTCCTGCAACGGCTGGACCTACTGGTGTTTCCTGCGCGACGGGGGCCCGTGCCGATCGACGTGCTGCGCCAGCAGATCCGCGCCGGGATGGGCTGATCTTTCTGCCAGACGTGCCGCCGACCGCCGCGGCACGCCACTCGCTCCGCCGCGATCTCGCGGCGGAGCCTTTTTCCCTTTTGCGGCCGCGTCCGGCTGCGCTATCGGCGGGCCATGATCGACTTCATTTCGCGGCTGACCGGGCGCAGGGGCCACGACGGTCCGCAGGTCGAGCGCACGGTCTGCGTCATAGGCGACGTGCACGGGCGGCGCGACCTTCTGAAGCGTCTTCTGGACCGGATCGCGGCCGAGCTTCCGGACGCCGTGGTGGTGACGGTGGGCGACTATGTCGACCGCGGCCCCGACAGCCGCGGCGTGCTCGACCTGCTGGGCGGGCAGCGTGACGTGGTGGCCCTGCGCGGCAACCACGAGGACATGATGCTGAGCTTTCTCGACGCCCCGGTTGAGGAGGGCCCGCTCTGGCTCTTCAACGGCGGCGTTCAGACGCTCGAGAGCTATGGCATCACCGGCGTGAGCGAGCGCAGCCCGGCGCCCGACCTGGCGCGGGCATCGGCGGCGCTGACCCGGGCGCTGGGGCCGCGCCGGATGTGGCTGGACCAGTTGCCGCTCACCTGGTCGACCGGCAACCTGCTGGTCAGCCACGCGGGTGCGGATCCGTCGCGTGCGCCCGACGACCAGGAGGCGGCCGATGTGCTGTGGGGGCACCCGAACTTCGGCAAGGTCCGGCGCCGCGACGGGATCTGGGTTGTGCACGGCCACTGGATCGTCGAGCGCCCCTTCGTCGCGGGCGGCCGGATCGCCACCGACACGGGCGCCTGGTTCAGCGACCGGCTTACCGCCGCGGTGATCGCGCCCGACGCGCCGGTGCGTTTCCTGCACACCTGAGACGGGTCAGCGTGCGCGGCGAGCAGTTCGGCCGCGGCCAGGTGATGCGCCTTCCGCATCAGCGTCGGCAGCTCGGCCGGACGAAACGCCTCGGCCGCGACGAAGGCGCCCCGCTCGGGCGCGAGCCCCATTGGCCGCGTCGCAGCCCTCAGCGCCAGCCGCAGGTGGAAGTGGGTGAAGGTGTGCCGCACCTCGGCCTGCCGGTCGCGCCAGTCGGCCGGCGAGCCGGCGGCGCCCCTTCGGGCGCCCCGCTCCAGTCGGTGCCGGGCCAGCCCAGCGTGCCGCCCAGAAGGCCCCTGTCGGGCCGCCGTTCCAGCAGCCAAGCGCCATCGTCGCGCCGGGCGAGCTAGGCGATGCCGTGGCGGATCGGCTTGGCCGCTTCGGGCCTTGCGCCGGGGCAGTTCCGCCTGCACGCCCGCTGCCGCGCGCCAGCGCAGGGCTCGCGCCAGGGACAGATGCCGCAGGCGGGGCTCCGCGGCGTGCAGATCGTCGCGCCCAGATCCATCACCGCCTGCGCGTAGTCTCCGGGCCGTTCGCACGGCGTCAGCGCGGCCGCACGCGCGCTCAGCAGCCGGCTTGGCCGCGGGCAGAGGCGTGTCTCGATCGTCGTGCAGCCGCGCCATCACGCGCTCGACGTTGCCGTCCACCACCGCGGCGGGCCGGTCGAAGGCGATGGCGGCGATGGCGGCGGCGGTGTAGGGGCCGATGCCCGGCAGCGCACGCAGCCCCTCCGCGGTGTCGGGAAAGACCGCCGCCAGCTCGCGCGCGACGGCGCGGGCGCATTTCAGCAGGTTCCGCGCGCGGGCGTAGTAGCCAAGGCCGGCCCATTCGGCCATCACCCGCCGTCCTCGGCGGCGGCAAGGTCGTGCGACCGTCGGCCAGCAGCGCGGTGAAGCGCGCGAAGTAGTCGCTGACGGCCGCCACCGTCGTCTGCTGCAGCATCACCTCGGACAGCCAGACGCGGTAGGGGTCGGGCCGCACGCCGCGCGGCGCGCTCGGCCGGGCCCACGCGCCAGGGCAGGTCGCGCGCGTGTCGGTCGTACCAGGCCAGCAGGTCGTCCGCATTCGCCCGCGTCACGCAAAATTCATGCCCTTCCCCCGCTCAAATCGGCTGGCACCCGCTCCGTCAGCCCCTAGTATAGCCGCCGGACCGCGGGAAGGCGCCGATGAGTGAGGCAAAGACAGCCGGCAGCGGGCGTAGGCGCGGGTTTCGCCGTGCCGCATCGCTGCTGAAGGCGCGGATCCGCCGGGCCGGCGAGGCCGCGCGGCTTTGCGGTCGTCGCGCCTGCTGACCCATTGGGACGAGATGGTCGGCCACGAGATTGCGGCCACTGGCCCGGCCGGTCAAGGTCGGCTACGGGCGCGGCGGATGGGCGCGACGCTGACGCTGCTGACGACGCGGCGCGTCGGCGCCGCTGTCGTGAGATGCAGAAGGACGCGCATCCGCGAGCGGGTGAACGCCTGCTACGGCTATGCCGCCATCGCGCGCATCCGGGTCACGCAGACCGCCCGGACGGGCTTTGCCGAGCCGGCCGGCCGCCTATCACGCCGCCGCCGCCCGAAGCGCGCCCGACCCGGTCGCCGCGCGCGCCGCCGCGCGCGGCGCGGCGCGGTGACGACGCCGACCTGCGCGCGGCGCTTGAAGCGCTCGGGCAGAACGTATTAACAGATCCCGCAAAACGGAAAGGAGACAATCGAATAGACAGGCATTCTGGTCGGCGCACGGCCTTGCCCGGTCGCTGGGCCTGGCGCTGAACCGCGCGTCCCGGCCGACCCGCTGTCGCTGGGCGCGACGCGGAGGCCGCGCCGCGCGTCGACACCTCGCAGATCGCCGGAGATGACGATCGGCAATCCGGACGCAACGGTGACGATGGTCGAATACGCCTCGTTCACCTGCCCGCACTGCCGCGAACTTCCACAGCGGCCCGTTCAAGCAGCTCAAGACGGACTACATCGACACCGGCAAGGTCCGCTTCATCTATCCGCGAGGTCTATTTCGACCGATACGGCCTCTGGGCCGGGATGATGGCGCGCTGCGGCGGGCAAGGATGCGCTACTTCGGCATCGCCGACATGCTCTACAAGACCCAGCACGAGTGGATCGCGACGAGCGACCCGCCGAGACCGCCGACAACATGCGGCAAGATCGGCAAGGGCGCGGGCCTGACGAACGAGCAGATCGACGCCTGCATGAAGGACGCCGACAAGGCCGAGGCGCTGGTCGCGCTCGTTCCAGGAGAACGCCAAGGCCGACAACGTCGAGCGGCACGCCCTCGCTTCGTGATCAACGGACGAGCCTACTCGAACATGGCCTATGACGACATCGCCAAGATCCTGACGAGAAGCTGCAGAAGAACGGCTGATGACGGCCCCGCTCGAGGGCGCTGAAGGTCGTCGAACTGGCGCGCATCCTGGCCGGTCCCTGGGCCGGGCAGACGCTTTGCCGACCTCGGCGCGGAAGTGATCAAGGTCGAGGCGCCGGCGGGCGACGACACCCGCCGCTGGGGCCCGCCCTTCGTCGAGCGCGAGGGCGACCGTTCGGCCGCCTATTTCCACTGCCGCAACCGCGGCAAGCGATCGTCGTCGCTCGATTTTCGCACCGCCGAGGGGCAGGCGCTGGTCCGACGGCTGGTGGCCGAGGCCGACGTGCTGATCGAGAACTTCAAGCTGGGCGGGCTGAAGAAATACGGGCTGGACTACGAGAGCCTCGCGCGATGAACCCGCGGCTGGTCTACTGCTCGATCACCGGCTTCGGCCAGACCGGCCCCTACGCCCGCGCGGGCGGGCTACGACTATCATCATCCAGGGCATGTGCCGGGCTGATGTCGGTCACCGGCGAGCCCGAGGGGCAGCCGCAGAAGGTCGGCGTCGCGGTCACCGACATCTTCACCGGCATCTATGCCTGCGACGGCGATCCTGGCCGCGCTGCGACCAGCGGCGACGACGGGCGCGGGCCAGCAGATCGACATGGCGCTGATGGACGTGGCCGTGTCGATCATGGCGAACCAGGCGATGAACTACCTCGCCACCGGGACCGCGCCGCCGAGATGGGCAACGCGCATCCGAACCTCGCGCCCTACCAGGTCTTCGACTGCTGCGGACGGCTACATCATCATCGCCACAGGCAACGACGGGCAGTACCGCCGGCTGTGCGAGATGCTGGGCGTCGCCCGAGATGGCGCACGGCGCCCGAATTCCTGACACAACGCCGACCGGGTCGCCAACCGGGACGAGATGACGCGGCGGCTGACCGCGGCGACGTGCGCGCTTCACCAAGGCCGAACTGCTGGCGGCGTGCGAGGCGCAGGGCGTGCCCGCGGGGCCCATCAACGACATGGCCGAGGTCTTCGGCGACCCTCAGGTGGTGCATCGCGGATGCGGGTCGATCTGGACGGCGTGCCAGGGGTGCGCTCGCCGATGACCTTCTCGGGGGCCGAGCTGGCGCTGGACCGCGCCTCGCCGCGCCTCGACGAGCATGGCGACGAGCTGCGCGAGGGCTGGACGTCACCTCAGTAGCGCCTCGAGCCGCGCCTGAAGCGGCGCGTCGTCCTCGATCGTCAGCCGGACCGGCAGTGTCAGAACCTGCCCCATGAAGGCCGGGCCCAAGCGGACAGCGTCCTTCTCGGTGGTGACGAGTTGGGCGCCCAGCCTCTGCGCGTCGCGCTCCAGCCGCGCCATCAGCGAGGGCGAAAGCCGCTGATGGTCGTCCAGCGCAACGCGGCGGACGATCCGCGCCCCCAGCCCTTCGAGCGTCGCAAAGAACTTTTCGGGCCGGCCGATCCCGGCGAAGGCAAGGACCGTCATGTCGCCCCAGCTCATGCCGGTGGGCAGAGGTTGCAGCCGGCCGCGAAGTCGCGGCGGCGCCCCCTGTGCCGTCGCGGGGAGCCGGAAACGCTGCTGCGCCTCGGATTCCCCGAGTGTCAGGACGAGGTCGGCGCGCGCCAGTCCTGTGGCGACCGGCTCTCGAAGAGGTCCGGCGGGCATCACACGACCATTACCGAACCCGATCTCTGCGTCCACGACGAGGATCGACAGGTCCTTGATCACGCTCGGGTTCTGGAAGCCGTCGTCGAGAACGATGATGTCGGCCCCGGCGGCCTCTGCTACCTGCGCACCCGCGGCGCGGTCGCGGGCGACGATGACGGGTGCGAAAGCGGCGAGCAGCAGGGGCTCGTCACCGACATCGGCGGCGTCGTGGCGGTGCGGGTCGACCCGCACGGGCCCCCGCAGACGCCCGCCATAGCCGCGCGTGACCACGTGCGGCGCAAACCCTTGGCGCTGAATGCGTTCGACCAGCGCGATCACGGTAGGCGTCTTGCCGGCCCCTCCGGCGGTCAAATTGCCCACGCAGATCACCGGCACGCCCGCGCGATGGCCGGGCCGGTCGAGACGCCGCGCCGCCGCCTGCGTCCACAAGGCAGAGAGTGGCGCGAGCAGGGCGGCCTGCCAGCCAGGCGGGCGAGACCAGAAGGCGGGGGGGCGCATCAGGCGGCCTGGTCGAGCAGCTCGAGAACGAGTGTCAGGATCCGGTCCGTGACCTCGGCGCCCTCGGATGCCAGTCGCCACGCCGCGTTCGCCATCTGGGCCGCGCGCTCGGGCGACTGGAGATCGGCGACCGCCCGGCCCAGATCCTCGGCGGTCTCGATGCGCAGCGCGGCGCCGGCACCGTCCAGCCGTCGGTAGGCGTTCTTGTGCGATCCGACCCAGGGTCCGTGGACGATTGCCGAACCCAAAGCGGCCGGCTCCGCCGGGTCGAGCGCGCCGCCCGGCTCGTGCAGCGAACGGCCGAGGAAGGTGATCGGCGCCACCCGGAACCACAGCGCCTCCTCGTCCTCGACGTCGACGAGAAAGATCTGCGTTCCGGGCGATGGGGCGTCGTGGCACGAGCGCCGTTCGACGCTCCAGCCCCGCTCGCTGAGGGATGCGGCGAGGCCGGCGGTATCGGCGCCGGCCGCCGGTGCGAGCACCAGCAACAGACGGTGCGAGACCCGGGACGCCCGGACGTGGGCCGCCAGGACGTCCTCGATCTCGTTCGCCTCGACGCCTTGGGCGAGCCAGACCGGTCGGCCGGCGTTGATCTCGGTCAGCGCGTCGAGTTCCTGCGGGTCGCAGGGTCGTGGCGCGGGCCCCTCGCGGAGTGGCGCCGACGCCTCGACGTGGCTTGGCCGCCGACACGCCCGGCGCAGGATCTCGGCATCGGTGATGGACCGGGCGAGGACATGGCGGAACAGTTTGACCACGTGTTCGGGGCCGGTGCCGAACGGGCCGCTCCGCGCGGCACTTATGTCGGCGAGAATTGCCTTCACGTCTCGGCGGTGCGCCTCGGTGGCCAAGACCGGCCATACCGGCTCGCCCAGCCAGAGCGCCACGGCCGGATCCCACCTCTCGAGAAAGCGCCGGATCTGGCTGGCGGCCTCCGGGGGTCGCGGAACGACGGTCGCCCCCGGCACGAGAAGGGAGGCGTCCGTCGTCGCGACGATGCGCAACTCCGGCCGCTCGGCCTGCAACCGCTGGATCAGCGCAACGGCAGCGGGACCGGCGGTGGATGGCGCCACATGGATCCAGAGCGTGTCGAGGTCCGAGGTGGAGGGGTGACAGTCGTCCACGGTGTCGGATGCGTCCGGCAGCGCGAGCGGAAGGCGGTCGCTGGTGCGGGAGCTGCCCAGAAGGTCACGCTGCGCGGCCGCAAGAAGGTAAAGCGACAGCCTTGGCGTGCGCGGCACCGGACCCCTAGCCCTCGAGCTCCTCGGTCGGCGAGGCCTCGGCCTCCTCGTCGCGGAGCCGGTGCAGGTGCGCGATGAAGTACCGCATGTGGGCGTCGTCGACCGTCTTCTGCGCCTCGGCCTTCCAGGCGTTGTAGGCGGACTGGTAATTCGGGAATATCCCGACGACGTGCAGGTCGTCGACGTTCCTGAAGGTGGTCGACGCGGGATCGACCAGTTCGCCCCCGAACACCAGGTGCAACCGCTGTGTCATCCGGGCCCCTCCTTGCGGATCGTCGCGCACCCTACGCAGGCGCGGCTCCGCGTCAAGGGCGGCGGTTTCAGTAGTACTCGTAGCTTTGATCGCTGTCCATGTAGCGGCACTTGTTCAGCACTACGCCCATGACGTTGGTCTGCTCGGCAAGGTCGCGTTCGCAGACGTCGACCTGGCCCGTGGTCGTGCTTTCGGCGCCGGCCACCAGCATCGCCGCATGCACGTTGCGCATGAATGCGAGGTTGTCGTCCGAGACCAGCATCGGCGGCATGTCGAACAGCATCACGTCGGGCCGGTAGGTGGCCTCGATCTCGTCCAGCACCTCAGCCGTGCGGCTGGAGCTCAGCAACTCCGCCGGATCGCGCGCCGGCCGCTGATTGAGCGAAAGCGCGACGTTCTCGCTGATCCGGACCGCCTGTTCTTCAAACGTCACCTCTTCGGAAAGAACCTCCCAACAGCTCCGCTGGCCCGCGATTCCGAGCATCTTCGCCATTGAGGGCCGCCGCAGGTCGAGATCGAAGACGATGACACTCACCTCCTTCTGTCGTGTCAGGCTGGCGGCCAGATTCGAGGCGATTGTCGTCTTGCCGCAGCCGCCACCGGGCGAGGTGACGGCGATGCGCTTCCAGCGATGGGTGCGCATCTGTTGCAGCATCTTGGTCCGCAGGAGGTCGAATCCCGCCGCGTCACCGCCCCCGGTGATCGAAATGATCCGGTTCCGCTTCAGTCGCTGCGGCGAAAGCTCGACGAGGTCGAGCGCGTCCCAGGCCTGCGGCGCGGGCGCCTCGCGGCGGCGAGCCGCTCCGGCGGCCGGAGCCGGGCGCGAGGACGGAGTTCCGCGACTCGCGCGGGCTTTTTCGAGTGCGGCCTGAAGACGTTCCATGGGCGGTGGCTTCCTCGTGCGTCAGGGCATGATCCGGTCGCTGATCTTGGTCCAGATCAGGTCGAGCGGAAGATAGAAGGTATGGACTGCGAAAAGGATCGCCGGGATCCCGACCGCGACCGCCAGGATCAGCAGGACGACGACGCTGCGCTTGACCACCAGCTCGCGCCGGGTGCGCACGTAGGGCAGCGTGACGAGCGGCGAGATGCCGAGGCGGTTCTGCAGGTCGACGGGGCGGCGGATCGACTGGTTGAGAAGCTCGAGGAGCAGGACCGCACCCGCGCCGAGGCCCAGGCCCGCAGCGGCGGCGCCGCCCGCGATCAGGACCCGATCCGGGCTTGTCGGCTTGTTCGGCACCGTCGCCTGCTCGATCACCGAAATCCGCTGGCCTTTCGACAGAAGCTCGATCCGCTCGCCGGTGGCCGCCTTCGCCAGACGATCGACAGCCGAATTGTACTGCGACTGGATGTTGGCGTAGTCGCGCTCGAGCGCCTCGAGTGCGACGGCGTTCTGTGGCGTCTCGGAGATAGCCACGGTGACCTGTTCGAGTTCCTGCTTCGCCTGCGCAAGCTGCTCGCGAAGGAAACTCTCCTCGGCATCGATCTCGGCCATCTGGAGGTCGAACACGGCGCGGCGCGGATCGGTCGTGTCGGAGTTCGGAACTCGATCCCGCCTGCTGGGCGATCTGGTCTTCCATCTGCTGCACGCGGGCCTGGAGAATCCGTACGCGCGGGTTGTTCGGCGAATAGACGGCGAGCGCATTGTCGAGCTGGTCGCGCAATTCCTTCAGGCGTCGTTCCTCCGGCGACAGGTTCGCGGGATCACCGCTGCCGAAGCTCGCCCCGCTCTCGAAGAGCTGGGTCAGGCGTTCTCGCTTGTCATCGAGGCCACCGAGCTGGCGTTCGATCTGGGCGATGCGTTCCTGCTGGAAGGCCTGGCGGCTCATCCGGAATTCGAGCGAGTCAGGCAGCGCCCCGCGGTGCTCGTTCTTGAACTCGACGATCCGCGCGCTCTGGCGGTCGAGGTCGCCGCCGAGGCGTTCGACCTCGTTCTCGAAGAACTCAAGCGTGTCCTCGGCCCGGCCCTTCCGGATCTCGATGTTCTGCTGCAGGATTCGCGTGACGTACTCGTTGGCGACTGCCGCGGCGACGCGGGGATCGCCGGCATGGAAGCTGATTTCGAGCAGGCTCGCGTCCTTGCCGGTGCGGCGGATCGTCGTCTGGGCGCGCATCCGTTCGACGATGGCGTCGGCGCTCATCTGGCCGCTCGAGCTGAAGACGCGCTGCGAGTTGGCGATGTCGATCAGGTTGTTCCGCGTCAACAGCAACTGCTCGATCACCGCCAACTGTTCGGCGGCGCCGGTGCTGACCGTCGAAGCCGCCAGCTCGGACGGGATCTGCGGCGACTCCACCAGAAGCCGCGCATGTGCATCGTACATGGGCGGCAGGGTCGCGGCGATGTAGATGCCTGCGGCCGCGACGCCGAGCGCCACGACCAGGAAGACGTGGAGACGACGCAGGAAGACCGAGACGTAGTAGGACAGATCGAGGTTCATCGCGTCCTCTCGAGTTCGGGAGACGAGCCGCCGAGGAACAGCCCCTCGGACAGCACGAGTTCGACGATGTCGCGGCTGACCTCGCGACTTTCCTGTGTCCAGGCATAGACCATGGAGACATCTGCCAACTGGTTTACGAGACGCGGGATACCGTGGCTCGCCTCGTACACCAGCTCGCAGGCGTCGTCAGTGAATTCCTCGCCGGTGCCTCCGGCCACACGCAGCCGGTGCAAGATGAAGGCGCGATCGTCCGCGGGGTCCATCGTGGGCAGGTGGAAGCTTGCGGCAACCCGCTGGGCGAGCTGCCGCAGCTCGGGGCGCAGGATCATCTCGCGCAGTTCCGGCTGGCCGACCAGCACGAGCTGCAGGAGCTCGTCCTTGCTCGAGTTGATGTTGGTCAGCATCCGCAGCTCTTCCAGCCCCTCGGTCGACAGGTTCTGCGCCTCGTCGAAGATCAGGATGACGCGGCGGCCGGCGGCATATTCCTCGATCAGGAAGTCCTGCAGCAGCTGGAACAGCGTCACGTAGTCGGTGCCCGGCGTCGACTCGCACGTCCGAGCGCGTTCAGCACCCACTGGATCAGCTCGCCCCGACCGCCCTGCGCGTTCGAGATCAGGCCGATGGTGACGTCCTCGTCGATACTGCGCAGCAGCGTCTGCAGAAGTGTCGTCTTGCCGGCGCCGATCTCGCCGGTGATCAGCGTGATCGGCGAGCGGGAGATGATGCCGTATTCGAGCACCGAGAAGGCACGCTGGTGCTGCGGCGACCAGAACAGGAAGTCCGGGTCCGGCAGAAGCGTGAAGGGGCGCTCGGTCAGGCCGAAGAAATCGGTGTATAGACCTGGGTCGGACCACATGTTCATCATACTCTTACCAGCGCGGCGAACCGGAGTGTTCGCTGCGTCCCGCCGGAGTGCTAGCGGCGATGGGGTAAAGATTCATCCGCATTCTTCGGGATTTACCCTGATAATCTTCAGGTTGGTAAACTGCGGAAGCGCTCGTCCGGACGGGGTCACAGTGTGGCGCAAGAGCCGCCAGAAGACCAGAAGCAAGGCGTCGGCCGCTTGCCGGCATCGTCGATGCACGCTCAGGTGGTGCGTGTCCTGCAAAAACTTCGTCTTAAGGTAGAGTAACGCGGGGCGCGACCATCGAAACGATGCGTTGACGCTCTGCGCGCCCCTCGACCGGCCGGTGGGGTTTATCACTGTTTCTCAGTAGCTTATCGAAAGCGAGGCAGCGTGTGGCCGCGGCAATGCTGGCCCGCTGGTTACCAAAATGATAAGACGTCATGGCCATGTCGGATTCAGCGCTATACTTTCGAGGACGTTAACGATTTCCGGGGCGCCAGTGTTGGTCTTGGTGCCCCTGCCCAACCGAGGCATCCAACGGGTGCCGAGCGAAGCGAGTGCCGATGTCCATACATTTTTCGAATATTTCAGACGAACTGTCAGAGGTAACGAGTGCGGGCTCCGAGGTTCGGGGCGGGATGTACCGCAGGTACGTCAAGCGCGTGCTCGAGGTCTTTCTGATCCTCGTCACGGCTCCGGTCACGGTTCCTGTGGTCGGAATCCTGGCTCTGCTGGTGTCGCTCGACGGCAGCTCGCCCTTCTTCCGGCAGCGACGGGTGGGCATGAACGGTATCGTGTTCGACATCTGGAAACTGCGCACGATGGTGCCGGATGCCGAGGCGACGCCTGCAGGCCTATCTGGCACAGAATCCCAAGGCGCGCGCTGAATGGGACGCCACCCAGAAGCTCAAGGACGATCCGCGCGTGACGCGGCTGGGACGCCTCCTGCGCAAGACGTCGATCGACGAGTTGCCGCAGCTGTGGAACGTCGTCCGCGGCGAGATGTCGCTCGTCGGGCCGCGTCCGATGATGATCAGCCAGCGCGCGCTCTATCCAGGGACCGCCTACTATTCGCTGCGTCCGGGGATCACCGGCTTCTGGCAGGTTTCCGAGCGCAACGACTGCGAGTTCGCCCAGCGGGCGCGGTTCGACGCCGAGTATGACAGCCGCGTCTCGTTCGCGGTGGATCTTTCGATCCTGATCCGGACCGTTCAGGTCGTCTGCCGCGCAACCGGCTACTGAAGGCCGCGCGCGGCCGGTCCGACCGCCGGGAATTGCGTAAATTCCGCGGCGGTCTCCCCCTTCTTCCCGCACCGGAACCGCCGTAGTGTCGCGGCGAGGCATCCTGTTACCGCCTTGGGAGACCCATCCATGCCCTTCGCCCTGACTTTCGCTCGGGTTCTCGCCGTCTCGGCCACCTTGGCACTCGCCGCCTGCGACAACGCCGAGGAGCGGGCCGAAAAGCACTATCAGGAGGGCTTGACCCTTCTCGAGGCCGGCGACGTCGATCGCGCTCTCGTCGAGTTCCGCAATGTCTTCAAGCTGAACGAGCTCCACCGGGAGGCGCGCCGCGCCTATGCCGAGGTCGAGCGCGACCGCGGCAACCTTCGTGCAGCCTACGGCCAATACCTGAG
The DNA here is from genome assembly GCA_963773475.1 of uncultured Alphaproteobacteria bacterium. Classification (GTDB taxonomy): domain Bacteria; phylum Pseudomonadota; class Alphaproteobacteria; order Rhodobacterales; family Rhodobacteraceae; genus Roseitranquillus. The sequence continues at coordinate 326,083 of CAVZBD010000010.1, forward strand.
GCTGGTCGAGCAGTATCCCGACGATTTCGAGGCGCGGAAGGCCCTGCTCGAGATGGCGATCCCGGAAGGCAATTGGCCCGAGATCGAGCGGCACCTGACACTGGCCGCCGATCGAGGCCCGAGGACCCGGTGGTGCGTCTCGGGCGGCTGGTGCTCGACTATCGCGATGCGGTCGAAGGCGAGGACATGGAGGCGGCCGCCAAGCTCGCCAGCGAGGCTGAAGCCATGCAGGCGGAGATGCCGGAAAGCCCGGTCCTGTCGAACGTGCTGATCGACTACCGCGTCCGCGACGAGGATTTCGAAGGCGCGCTGTCGGAGATCGACAAGGCGCTGAAGAGCCGCCCCGAGGACCTCGAGCTCTACCGGACACGACTCGTCCTGCTCGAGCGCATGGGGGACGTGTCAGGTGTGGAGTCGCAGCTGCGCGAGATGGTCGCAGCGTTCCCGGACAACGACCAGGTGCGCGGCTCGCTGATCCGCTGGTACCTCTCCCGCGGCAATGTCGACGCCGCCGAGGCATTTCTGCGCGAACGGGCCGAGGCCGAGCCCGAGACGGTGCGGGACCTGATCCAGTTCCTCGCCCGCTTCGTGGGCGCCGACGCCGCGCTTTCCGAGCTCGACCGCGTCATCGCGGCCGGGCGCGACGACCTGGAACTGAAGGCGATGCGCGCCGGACTGCGCTTCAGCGCCGGCGACCGCGAGGCAGCCATCGAAGAGCTGACCGCGCTGATCGAGACGACCGAGCCCTCTGACGAGCGGCGCCGGATGCAGGTTGCGCTGGCCAAGATGTTGGGCACGACTGGCAACCAGGTGGGCGCGAGGGCCCTTGTCGAGGAGGTGCTGGCCGAGGACGAATCGAACGTCGAGGCCCTGAAGATGCGCGCCGAGTGGCTTATCGCGCAGGACGAGACGGACGAGGCTATCATCGCCCTTCGCCGGGCGCTCGACCAGAGCCCGCGGGACCCCGACGTCCTGACGCTGATGGCCGCGGCGCATGAGCGCGCGGGCAGCCGCGACCTGATGGGGGAGATGCTGGCGCTCGCGACCGAGGCGTCGAACAACGCGCCGGAGGAAACGCTGCGCTATGTCCGGTTCCTGAGGGCAGACGGGAAGCTGGATGCGGCCGAGACCGCGCTAATCGACGCGTTGCGCCTCGCGCCGGCTGACGTCGATCTCCTGCGGGCGCTGGGCGCCATCCATGTGGCCAACGCCGACTGGCCGCGGGCCGAGCAGGTGGCCTCCACCCTGGAGCGGCTGGACGACGACGACGCCAAGAACGCGGCCAACGGCCTGCGTGCCGCCATCCTCGCCGGCCAGAACAAGACTTCGGATGTCATCGCCTTCCTCGAGAATCTTGTGGAAAGCGGCGAGGCGGGCCTGGGCGCGCAGGTCGCGATCCTCCGCACCTATATCCAGAACGGGAACCTCGGCGCGGCGCGCGCCTATGTAGACCGCGCGCTGGAGGAGAAGCCCGATGACACCACGCTGAAGTTTCTCGCTGCCTCACTCGACGAGATCGAGGGTGACGTGGCCAAGGCCGAGACGGCCTACCGCGCGCTGGTCGAGGAACGTCCGGACGCCGCACTTGCCTGGCGCGGCGCTGTTCCTTTTGCAGATGCGCGACGGCCGCCCGGACGAGGCAATGGAGACGCTCGACGCCGCGCTGGAGGCGAACCCGGACTCGCTCGACCTGCTCTGGGCGAAGGCATCTGTGCTGCAGCAGCAGGGACAGAGGGAGGAGGCGATCGCGATCTACGAGCGCATGTACGAGCAGCAAAGCGCCTCGCCGCTGGTCGCCAACAACCTCGCCAGCCTGCTGACCACGGTGCGCGACGACGAGGAGAGCCTGGCACGTGCCTATGCGGTGGCCCGCCGCCTGCGCGGTTCGGACGTGCCGGCCTTTCAGGACACCTATGGCTGGATCGCCTATCGCCGCGGCGAATACGACGAGGCCCTGACCCATCTTGAGCCGGCCGCTGCGGGGCTGCCGCAGGATGCGCTGACCCAGTACCACCTGGCCATGACCTATCTGGCGCTTGATCGCCCGGCCGACGCCCTCGCGCAGTTCGAGAAGGCGGTCGAGGCGGCGGGGCCGGACAGCGGGCTGCCGCAGATCGCTGAGGCGCGCGACCGGATCGACGAGCTGTCCGCCGCCGCGGCCAGCGAATGACGCCGCGGGTGTGGCGGGTTCGTAACGCCCCGCCGCTTTTTCCGCGCGAGCCGGCGCAAGTCCCGCGACAGTCTTTCGCGCCGGCGGCGCCTCGTCCTAATCTTCCCGCGAACGCAATCTGGCAGGGTTCCCAATGATCAGAGTTGTCCTCGGCCTCATCCTCGCCCTCGTGGCGGCGCTGCCTGCGCTTGCCCAGGGCTCCTATCAGATCAAGCGGGGCGACGTCCTTCAGGTCGAGGTCCTAGATGACCCGAGCCTCAACAGGAACACGCTGGTGCTGCCGGACGGCAGCGTCGCCTTTCCGCTCGCCGGAACGGTGCCGGCAGCGGGCCGCACGATCAACGAGTTCCGTTCCGACCTGATCTCGAGCCTGGCGCCGAACTTTGCAACCGAGCCTACGGTCTTCGTCTCGATTGCACAGCTGGCGCCATCGGCCCCGACAACGGCCCCGGGCGCAGCGCCAGCGGTCGAGACGATCGGCGTCTACGCGATCGGCGAACTGGCCAATCCGGGTCGCTTCGACGTGGAACCGGGCACGACGCTTCTGCAGTTCCTGGCAGCGAGCGGCGGCTTCACCCGTTTCGCCGCGACCAAGCGGATCCAGCTGAGGCGGCGCGATCCGCAGTCGGGCCAGGAACAGGTGTACAAGTTCAACTACAATGCCGTGGAGCGTGGCGCCCGCATCGTGGGCGAATTGGTTCTGCGTCCGGGTGACGTGGTGGTCGTGCCGGAACGGCGGCTTTTCGAATAGGGGTCCGGTCCTTGCGGGCAGTTCTGAGAACGACGGTCGCGGCTGCGGCCGCGGGCGCCCTCCTGGGGTGGGACGCGGGCATCGCGCAGGATGGTGCCGAGACGCCCGCCGCGCCGCGCCTCGTGCTGGACTACGAGATAGAGCTCGAGGCCGACAGCAATGCGCGGCTGCGGGCCAACTCTCCGGGTGCGACCTACAGCATGCGGCACGATCTCGGTTTCGCCTTTCGCAGCGAAACCCGCACCCAGTCATTTTCGCTCAACACCGACCTGATCGCCCGGATCGCCAACGACCCGCGCAATGACGAATTCATCAGCGATGTCAGTCAGGGGGGCGTCGACCTCGACTATACCCGCACCGCCTCGCGCAGCCGCCTGAGCTTTGGCGCGAGCTATCGGCGGGATGAGCTGGTCTTTACCGAGCCGTTCTTTCTGGACCTCGACGGCGACACCATCATCGACGAGGCCGGCTTCACGCGCGAAGACGGGACGGTGACGCGCAGCTCGGTCCGGACGACGCTCGAGACCGGAATCGACCGGCCGCTGTCGACGGTCTACAGCTTTTCCGCCCAACAGCGGGACTTTTCCGAGACCGGCGATCCCGACCTCTTCGACAGCCGCTCGTACCGCGCAAGTGTTACCGCTCAACTTCGTTTCTCTCCGGTTGCACGTGGCCGCGTCACCGCCGGCTACCGCCAGGCGGATTTCGACAACTTCGAGGAAAGAGAGACGCAGACGGCCACCCTGAGCGCCGGCGTGGCTTATGCGCTCAACCCGACCCTGTCGCTCGACGCCTCTGTCGGCTACTCGCGCAAGAGCGAGACTGAGACGCGGGACGGAGACCGGGTCGAGACCGTCGATGAAGGCATCAACGCCTCGATCGATCTGACGCAGGAGATGCCCGACGGGGTGCTCTTCGGCACCTTCTCCCGATCCGTGCAGGATGCGGGCTTTCGCTCGACCCTGCAGGTGGGCCGCAACTTCGAGTTTCCGAATTCCGAGCTGGAGGCCAGCATCGGCGTCACCGCGCTGGACGAAGGCGATCTGGGCTCGGTCTTCAACCTCTCCTATTCTCGCAGTCTGGCCGACGGAAGCTTGGGCGCGTCGCTGCAGCGGCGCGTCGCCTTCAGCACGCTGGACGAGGAGAAGATCCTGACCTCCGCCGCGATCAACTATTCAAGGCAGGTCACCGATCTCAGCCGTCTTGGCCTCAACCTTGACGTCGCTCGCATCGAGCAGGTCGCGACCGAAGATGAAGAGCAGCGCACCGAGGTTGCCTTCACCGCCTCTGTCCAGCGCGAGCTCACCGCCGACTGGTCGCTGGGGTTCGGTTATCGTGGCCGCTACAACGATGTCGAAGGCAGCGACAACGCGGTCTCGAATGCAGTCTTCCTCACGCTGGGTCGCGGCTTCGTGATCCGGCCCTGAGGTCAGGCACTGCGTTAACTGCGATTTTCTTTCGCGAATCCCGCGGATTCCGCCTATAAGCGGACGACTGTGGGTGGCGGCGCCACCTGAATCGGTGTGCGTACAGGTGGATTTTTGATGTCGAGCATTGAGGCGAGATGGGAGCGGCGCACTGGTGTCGCCGTCAACCCCGTCGGGCTGATCCTGTTCCTGCTGCTCTGTGCGGCGTCGGTGCCGGTCTTCTGGATCGGCTTCGTCTCGCTCGCCAAGGCATGGTCTACACCGGAATACAGCCACGGCCCGCTGATCCCGATGATCTCGCTCTATCTCTTCCTGCGCGAGTTGAGGAAAGCGCCGCCCCCCGAGCGACACGTTACCGACCGCTGGCCCGGTGTGCTCGTCGTGGCGCTTGCGCTTGTCGTGGCGATCTTCGGCAATCTGGTGCGGATCCCCGACATCGTCACCTACGCCTTCATCATGTGGGTGGGGGGTGTGGTTCTGACCGTGTTCGGCTGGAAGCGCGGGCGGACGCACTGGGCGCCGGTGCTGCACCTGATCTTCATGCTTCCGCTGCCGCAGTTCGTCTACTGGAAGCTGACAATCTTCCTGCAGCAGGTGTCGTCGATGCTGGGCGTCTGGTTCGTCTCGCTTGCCGGCGTGCCGGTCTATCTGGAAGGCAACGTGATCGACCTCGGCGTCTTCAAGCTGCAGGTTGCCGAGGCGTGTTCGGGCCTGCGCTACCTGTTCCCGATCCTGTCGTTCTCGTACCTTTTCGCGATCCTCTACCGCGGGCCGATGTGGCACAAGGCGGTGCTGCTGCTGTCGGCCGCGCCGTTGACGGTGCTGATGAACTCGTTCCGGATCGGCGTCATCGGGGTGCTCGTCAACAGCTACGGGATCGAGCAGGCCGAGGGCTTCCTGCACTTCTTCGAGGGCTGGGTGATCTTCCTGCTGTGCGTCGGGATCCTGTTCGCCATGGCCGTGGCGCTGCAGCGGTTGGCACCGAACCCGCTGCCGCTGTCGACCGCCATCGACCTCGACTTCCAGGGCTTCGGGGGCATCGCGGCGCGGGTCCTGTCGATCCGGACGTCCTTGGGTCTTGTCGCCGCGCTGTTCGTTACCGTCGCGGTCACGGCGATGCTGACGCTGTCGCCTACGCGCGGCGCGGCAGCGGTCGACCGCGACCCGTTCTCGCTGTTTCCACGGCGTATCGCCGAGTGGAGCGGCTATTTCTCCGAGCTCGAGCCAAGCATCGAGCGGGTTCTGGGCGCCGACGACTACGTTAACGCCACCTATCTGTCGTCCCATGAAGATGAGGCGGTGAACTTCTTTGTCGCCTACTACGACAAACAGACCGAGGGCTCGGGCATCCACTCGCCCGAGGTCTGCCTGCCCGTCGGCGGCTGGGAGGTTTTCTCGCTGGACGAGCAGGAAGTCAGCCTGCCCGACACGCCGTTCGGGGATTTCCGGCTGAACCGGGCGGTAATTCAGAAGGGCCTGTCGAAGCAGGTTGTCTATTACTGGTTCGAACAGCGCGGACGCCACCTGACCAACGACTTCATTGCCAAGATCTCGGTGGTCTACGACAGCCTCGTGCGCGGCCGGACCGACGGCGCGCTGGTGAGGTTCGTCACCGCGATCGGCCCCGAGGAGACCGAGGCCGAGGCCGACGCCCGCCTGCTGCGGTTCATGGAAGTCAGCCTCGATCGCCTGCCGCGCTTCGTGCCCTTCTGACCGCCGGGCACCGATTGATCGTCGCTTCCGCCCGGCGTAACGGTGCGCCGATGCCGCGCGACGATCACCGAGCCCGCGCCCGTGCGCGCGAGGCCGCCTACCTCCAGGCCTCCCGACCGGCGCCGCCGGCCCTGATGGTGCTGATCCTCGTGAACGTCATCGTCGAGGCGGTCCTGTTGCTTTCGGATCTCGGGGTCCTGCCGCCGCGGTTGAGGACGTGGGCTTATCAGAACGGTGGCTTCTGGGTCGGCCTGCTCGGCAACTGGAAGCCCAACTACGCCGCCCAGCCCTACGCCATGTTCGTGACCTACGCGTTCCTGCATGCGGGGCTCGCGCACCTGCTGGTCAACATGCTGACGCTCTACAGCTTTGGCCGGCTGATCATCGGGCGGATCGGGCAGTGGCGCTTCCTTCTCCTTTATGCGGTGGCGGCGCTCGGCGGCGCCGTGGGTTTCGGCGTGCTGTCGGATGCCGCAATCCCCATGGTGGGGGCCTCGGGCGCGCTTTTCGGTCTCGCGGGGGCCTGGATGGCGTGGGACTATGTCGACCGCTACACCGCCGCGGCGGGGCTGTGGCCGGTGCTCAGGGCGGGGCTGATCCTGTTGGTGATGAACGTGGTGCTCTACTGGGCGATGGCGGGCCGACTGGCGTGGGAAACACATCTCGGCGGTTTCCTTGCCGGCTGGATCTTCGCCTTCCTGATCGACCCCACGAGCCGCCCGCGCCGACGTCCTTCGCGCCCGACCGAGTGATTCCGCGCGCTTCGGCGCGGCCCGCGATCCCGAGGCCGGATATCGACCCACCAGAAGCCCACCAGCAGGCCCACCGACGCGTGCAGTTGGGCGCGCTTGGGACGAGAAGCCGGGGCGGCCGTTCGCAGTTCGCCGGCGGTCGCTGGCGAGCAGCCACGATTCCCGGCGGCGAGGGCCGGCGCGGCTTCCCTCTTGAAACGCCCCGCAGGGCCTAGTCCGGCAGCAGCGCCGCGTGCAGCGCGGCGCCGGCGGCGACGACGCCGTCAATCTGCGCCCCGGGGCTGTTGAAGCGGACCGGACGCCCGTGCCGATCGGTGACCCGCGCGCCCGCCTCGGCGGCGATCAGGGTGCCGGCGGCGATGTCCCATTCCCAGGTCGGACGAAAGCTCAGCATCGCGTCGAACCGTCCCTGGGCCACCAGGCACATCCGGTAGGCGAGCGAGGGGCGGAAGTGCCGTTCGACCGGCGGCACGCCCTGCGGCCAGTGCTCGGCCTCGAGAAAGCGGCGCGGCGCCAGAACCTCGCGCGCCCAGTACCTTGCGGCGCGCGCTGGCCGTCACGAGCTCGCCGTTCAGCCGCGCTCCGCCGCCGCGTGCGGCGGTGTAGAGCCGGCCGCGGACCGGCATGAACACGACCGCCGCCACGATCTTGCCCTGTTCGGCCACGGCCAGCGAATGCGCCCAGCTTTCGCTGCCGTCCAGAAAGGCGCGGGTTCCGTCGATGGGGTCGACGATGAACACCCGCCGCGCCGTCAGCCGCGCGGGATCGTCATCGATCTCCTCGCTGAGCCAGCCGTAGTCGGGCCGTGCCTCCCGCAGTCGCTGGTGCAGCATCCTGTCGACCGCCACGTCGGCCTCGCTGACAGGACCCTGGCCCGCGGCCTTGTGCCAGACTTGGGGGCTCTGGCGCCAGTGGGCGGTCGCGATGTCGCCTGCCTCGTACGCGGCCTCGACGAGCAGCGCGAGGTCATCCTCCGGCAATCGTCAGCCCCTGGACGAGGAGCGAGGGGACCACCCGCGACAGATGCGTCCGCGCGTCGTCTGCCGGACGGATCGTGCGCAGCATCGAGCGCAGGTTGCCCGCGATGGTGCACTCGTTGACGGGGTAGGCGATCTCGCCCCCTTCGATCCAGAAGCCGCTTGCGCCGCGCGAATAGTCGCCCGTCGTGGGGTTGATCGACGCGCCCATCATCGCGGTCACCAGAAGGCCGGTGCCCATCTCCCGCAGCAGTGCATCCCGCCCGCCGGTGCCGGGCGTGAGGGTGACGTTGCCGACGGAGGGCGTCGGAGGGCCGGCGGGGCTGCGCGCGGCGCTGGACGTGCTTTCCAGCCCGAGCTTGCGTGCGGTCGCGAGGTCGAGCGTCCAGCCGGTCAGCACGCCGTTCTCGACGATGGCGCGGGGGTGGGTCGGCAGGCCCTCGGCGTCGAACGGGCGCGAGCCGCCGACGCGCGGGCGGTGCGGGTCCTCGACGAGCGAGAGCTCGGGCGGCAGGATCTCCTGCCCGAGCGCGTCGCGCAGCCACGAGGCGCCGCGCGCGATCGCGGTTCCGTTCGCGGCCTGCAGCAGGTGCCCGATAAGTCCGGCGGCGATGCGCTCGTCGTAGATTACCGGGAATGCGCCCGTCGGCGGCTTCCGGGCGCCGGCCCGGGCCACCGTCCGCTCGCCAGCCAGCCGGCCGATTTCCTCCGCCTCGGGCAGGTCGGAGCCGAAGACGCGCTGTTCGACGCAGTAGTCGCGCTCCATCGCCGCGCCTTCGCCTGTGATCGCAACGCAGCTGACGCTGCGGTCGGTACGCTCGTAGCCGCCCGAGAATCCGTTGGTTGCCGCCAGATGCATCCGCCGTCGCGAGCAGCCGGCCGACGCCGCCTGGACCTGGCTGACGCCGGCGACGGCGAGGGCGGCTGCCTCGGCGCGGCGGGCGAGTTCTTCGAGTTCGGCGGGCGCCGGATCGGGGGCCGCGTCCGCCAGTTCAAGCGCCCCGACATCCCAATCGCGGGCAAGCTGAGCCGGCTCGGCCAGGCCCAGGTTCGGGTCCTCTGGTGCCTGGGCCGCCATGGCGACGGCGCGTTCGGCCATCTGCTCGATCGTCTCGGCGCGCGTGTCCGACGCGGCGACGCAGGCCTGGCGCTGACCGAGCAGGACGCGCAGGCCCAGATCGACGCCCTCGGATCGTTCCGCGTTCTCGAGCGCGCCGCCGCGCACGTCAACGGTGACCGAGCTGCCGCTGACGGCCAGCACGTCGGCTGCGTCCGCGCCGGCGTGTCGCGCGGCGGCAAGCAGTGCGTCGGCAAGTCGGCCCAGATCGTGGTTCATGCCGTGGCCCCTCGTTGACGTGCCGCCGACTTCAGCGGATGCGTTGGCCGTTCGCGATGACCTGGCCGTCCTCGGTGAACTCGAGCGTCGAGGACAGCGTATCGTCGCCTTCGCCGGGTTTGGCGAAGACGCCGATCATCATCCGCACACCCATGAGCTGGTCCTCGGGCAGAAGTCCCATCTGCACCAGCCGGTCCATCAGCGCCTCGGCGCCGACCAGGCGGAAGTCGATCTGGCCCACCGGTTGCGGAGCGGCGGGGCCGTCCTCCGTTTTCTCGCCCGGCTTGAATTCCAGATCGCCCTCGCCGGTCAGCTCGGCCCCGAGAAGAGCCAGCCGCAGCGCGTTGACCGTCATCGTGTCGAGCGTTCCGGGCGCCGTCTCGCCATCCGTGTCGGCGGAGAAGAGATCTTGCGTCAGCGTGGCGGTGCCCGAAAGGTCGACGACCAGCGTCGCCGGATCGCGCGGCAGGAGACCCGCCGGATCCACCATCGACCACACGTCCTCGTCGATCTTGACGTCGGCAAGCCGCAGCAGCAGGCCGAAGTCCTGCGCCTCGTCGCGCGCGAGAACCGGAAGCTCGACCTTGCCCTCGGTCTCGCCAATCTCCAGCACGATTTCGGGGATCGGGATCTGGTCGCCGGAGAGCGCGAGGCGCGTGCCCGAACTCTGGCTGCCGTAGCTGAGCCCGTCGCTCGAGATGCGGGCGGTGATCTCGCCGCCCGCCGCGCTGCCCTCGACCTTGAACCGGTCGCCTTCGTTCTCGCCCTCGAGGGTGTAGCTGGACTGGCCGTAGCTCAGGCCTCCCTCGGTCGAGAACCCGTCGCGCAGAGCGGCCGAGGTATCCACCATCTCGGCCTCAAGGAACGATGTGATGTTGTCGGCGGCAAGATCGGCGAGCTCGAACGACATGTCGAAGGTGCCGCCCTCGGGATCGGTCCCCGATGCGTCGAGCCGCGCCGAGCCGGCCATAAGTTCGCTGTTGAAGCGTCCGGTGTCGTTCTCGTCCACGACGTAGCTGCCCGACGTGTCGGTCAGCACGGCTGTCAGAGAGAAATCCATCGGCTCGCCGTCGACCGTCGCCTCGGTCAGCGTCACGTCGATATCCGGCGCCTCGTAGGCGTGCCGGCGGCTCTCCTCGTCGCCGGAGACGGTCAGGGACAGACCGGGATGGCTGATCTCGAATGTCAGCGAGGTCGGGCGGTCTTCGCTGTCGCGCCCCTCGATGGTCATCGGATAGCTGGGCGAGAGGGTGACGGTGACGGTGCCGTCGTCGTTTTCGTCCAGCACCACCTCGTCGACGGCCAGGTGGTAGCTGCCCTCTTCGAGCTGCGAGGTCATCTCGAGGTCGGTGATCGTCAGCCGGCCGTCCGCCTCCTCGACCGAGCCTGTCGACAGCGCGGCCGCGCCGCCTTCGATCGCTGCAACCCAGTCGTCCCAGACCTGGCGCGCGGTCACGTCCGCATGGGCCGTGCCGGCGATCCCCGCGATGACGGCGCCCAACAGGATTTGCTTGGTCATGGTGTCCCCTCGCAGCATAAGCGTCGCGCAAGACTTCGGCCCACGGCGGGGCAGGGTCAAGCCGATGAGGCTGGATAACCGGCCACGCCTGCGCTACCTCGCGCGCGGAGATGGGGAGGCGGACCATGACCGGGCTCAGCGGCAAGACCGTTATCGTCACCGGCGCCAGCCGCGGCATCGGCGAGGCGGCGGCGCGTGAATTCGCCGCGGCGGGCGCCAACGTCGCGCTGCTGGCGCGTAGCGAGGACCAGATCGGGCGGATCGCGGGCGAGATCGGCAAGCAGGCGCTGGCTATCCCCTGCGACGTCTCGCGCTACTGGGAGGTGGCGGCGGCCGTCGACGCGACGCTGGGCACGTTCGGCTCGCTCGACGTGCTGGTGAACAACGCCGGCGTCATCGATCCGATCGCACACCTCGTCGACGTCGACCCCGAAGCGTGGGGGCAGGCGATCGACATCAACCTCAAGGGCGTCTTCCATGGTCTGCGCGCCGCCCTCCCTGCGATGGCGGCACGCGGCGGCGGTACCGTGCTGACCGTCTCGTCGGGCGCCGCGAACGGGCCAACCGAGGCGTGGAGCCACTACAACGCCGCCAAGGCAGGCGCGGCGATGCTGACCCGGTGCGTCGATCTCGAGATGCGCGAAAAGGGCATCCGCGCCATGGGCCTCTCGCCTGGCACCGTGGCCACCGAGATGCAGCGCGAGATCAAGGCATCAGGGATCAACCGCGTCAGCCGCCTGGACTGGTCCGACCACGTCCCGCCGGAATGGCCGGCCCGCGCGCTCGTGTGGATGTGCTCGGCCGACGCTGACGAATACGTGGGCCACGAGATCAGCCTGCGCGACGAGACGATCCGGCGCCGCATAGGGCTGGCGGCCTAGCGCCGGCCTCGCTTCGAGGTGCGGGAATGGAAATCCGGCGGCCGCTTCTGAACCCAGCGGATGAAGGTGCGAAGCCGCGGATGCGCGCGCAGCGCCTCGACCGTGCTGTAGTTGCGCGCCAGCTCTGTCTCGCTCAGCGTCGCGTGGATCTCGTTGTGACAGATCTGGTGCAGCAGGACGACGGGGCCGCCCTTGCCGCCCCTGAGCCGCGGCGTCAGGTGATGCAGGCTCTGGCGCGCGTGGGGCGGGATCGGGCGGTCGCAGAGCGGGCAGACCGGGAAGGCGTCGTCCATCGGTCGCACGAGGATGGCGCGGCAAAAGCCGATGGCAAGTGAGACGGTGGATGCGCTGGTGGTGGGCGCCGGTCCGGCCGGGCTGATGGCGGCCGAGTGTCTGGCGGCCGCCGGGCGGCACGTCGTTGTTGCCGAGGCCAAGCCCTCGCCCGCGCGAAAGCTGCTGATGGCGGGCAAGTCGGGCCTCAACCTCACCAAGGACGAGCCGCCGGGGCCGTTCCTCGCGCATTACGGCGAGGCGGCCGAGCGGCTACGGCCGATGCTGGCCGAGTTCGGCGCGGCCGAGGTGCAGGACTGGGCGCGAGGGCTGGGACAGCCGCTCTTCACCGGCTCGTCCGGCCGGGTCTTCCCCGAGGCAATGAAGGCGTCGCCGCTGGTCCGGGCGTGGCTCGGTCGGCTGGCGGGGACCGGCGTCGATCTGAGGCGCGCCTGGCGCTGGACAGGGTGGGAGGGGGCCGACTGGCGCTTCGGAACGCCCGGCGGCGAGGCGCGGCTGCGCCCCCGCGCCGCGGTCCTGGCGCTGGGCGGGGCGAGCTGGCCGCGGCTCGGCTCGGACGGGGCGTGGCTGCCGTGGCTGGCCGCGGCGGGCGTTCCGGTCTCGGCGTTCGCGCCGGCCAACGCCGGGCTTGCCGTGCACTGGGCACCGCAGATGGCGCGTCACTTTGGCGCGCCGGTGAAAGGTGCGGCCCTGCGCGCCGGAAGCACCTGCAGCCGGGGCGAGTTCGTGGTCAGCCGCAGGGGCCTCGAGGGGGGCGGCATCTACGCCGTCTCGAAGGCCGTGCGCGAAGGCGCCGTTCTCGCGCTCGATCTCGCTCCGGATCTCGACGAGGCGGCGGTCGCCGAGCGCCTCGGCCGCCCTCGGGGCAAGGCCACAATGTCGGCCCATCTTCGACGGCGGCTGGGCCTCTCGCCGGTCAAGCTGGCGCTTCTGCACGAGTTCGGCCGGCCGCTGCCCGAGGGGGAGGCGCTGGCAGCGCTCATCAAGCGCCTGCCCGTGTGCCACGTCGGCCTGCGCCCGCTGGACGAGGCGATCTCGTCGGCGGGTGGAGTCGCGTGGGAGGGGGTGGACGAGGCGCTGATGCTGAGGGCGCTGCCGGGCGTCTTCGCGGCCGGCGAAATGCTCGACTGGGAGGCGCCGACAGGCGGCTACCTTCTGACCGCGTGCCTGGCGACGGGCCGGTGGGCCGGGCGCCACGCTGCCGCCTCAGCGTGAGGCGGCCCGGCGGTACGCCTCGCGCGACCTGAGCGTTCGGGCATAGTCCGCCACCCGCGCGTCGCTCAGCGGAAACTTCGCCGTCTCGGCCCAGCTCAGGCAGTGCACCGCGATGATGTCGGGCACCGTCATCTCGTCGCCCATCAGGAACGCGCCGTCGCCGAGGATCTGCGCCAGCCGGCGCTCGCTCTCGGCGAACTCCCACTTCAGGCTCTCCTTGACCTGCGGCACACGCCGCTCCTCGGGCAGGATGAAGCTGTGCCGGGCGGCGGTCCAGAGCAGGCTGTCGAGTTCGTCGAGCAGGAAGTGCATGATCGCGTCCTGCCGCGCCCGCCGCACCGTGCCGGGGGCGAAGGTCAGAAGTGTGTGCTTGTCGGCGAGGTAGGTGAGGATGGCGGACGAATCGCGCAGCACCTCGTCGCCGTCCATCAGGACCGGCACCTTGCCCAGCGGATTGACCTCGCGCACGGCGTCCGAGCGCGGCGGCTCGGGGCGCAGTTCGTAGTCCTGCCCCAGCTCCTCCAGCATCCAGATTACGCGGAAGGTCCGGGTCTTGGGGCTGCCGATCAGCGTGTACATCCTAGCGGCTCCTCAGCATCGCGAGACGGATCATTGCGCGTTCGACCAGCGCGACGCGTGGTGTCTGCGCGGCCGAGCGCAGCTTCAGGTCGGTGTCGGTCAGGATCTGCAGCGCCTGCTCGAGCCGGACCGCGCCCCAGTCCTGCGCCTGCCGGCGCATCCGGTCGCGCCTGGGGCCGAAGACGGGCGGCCGGACGCGGGCGATGCCCTGTCCCGGCCCGCCGGGGTCGGCGGCCGCGGCATAGAGGGTGCGGAAGTGGCGCGTGGCCGAGATGCAGAGGCTGACGGGCGTCGTGCCCTGCGCCTCGATACGGCGCAGAAGCGGCGCTATGGCGGGCAGGTCGGCCTCGGCCACGGCGTGCAGCACGTCGTCGAGCGCCGCCTCGCCCGCGTCGGGCGCCAGCGCGGCGACCTCGTCCGCGGTCAGCGGCGCCTCGTCGCCCAGCTTGTAGAGCGCGACCCGTTCGACCGTCTGACGGAAGTCCCCGGGGTCGAGCCGACGGGCGAGGTCTGTCAGCGCCGCGGCCGCGTCCGGCTGGATCTGAGACAGCCCCGCGGCCTTCAGCGTGCGCTCGATCTCATCGCGGCCTGGCGGATCGCCGTAGATCGCCGCGGCCAGCGCCCTGGGGTGCCCCTCGAACAGCTTGCGCAGCGACGAGCGCGTCGTGAGCTGCCCGGCGGTGATCACCAGGTGCGCATCGCCGTCCCGCCAGTCGTCGAGCGCCGCGGCGATGCGCGGGGTCTGTGCGTCGGCCGCGCCCTCGAACAGGACACAGCGCGCGCCGGGAAAGAACCCCGTCGCCTTGACCTCGTCGACGAGGCGGGTCGGATCCTCGCGCAGGTCGGTCGGCGCGAGGCGGGTCAGCCGCATCTCGGCCTCGGCGTCGGGGCCGAGCAGAGCCTTCGTCACCTCCTCGCGCCTGAGGGCCACGCGCATGACGTCGGCCCCGAAGAGCAGCAGGCCGGGCACGCCCGGATCGGGCCGGGCCACGAACGCCGCGAGGTCGCGCGGCCCGAGCTTCACCGCCGCCACTCCTCCGCCGTCGCCAGGAGCTCGGCGACCAGGCGGTCGGCGAGGATCACCATCAGCCGCTCGCGGGCGTCGCGTGCCGCCGTGCGTTCGGCCACCGTCGCCGCGCCGGCCGAGTAGCCGGTGAAGCCGCTGACGACACCCTCGCGCAACAGCATGCCGCCGGCCAGGTCGCTCAGGCGGTAGGTCAGTCGCCCGGCCACGTTGTAACGCACCGCAACCTCCTCGCGCGTGACGCGGACCGCCTCGGTGCCGGTGTCCAGCCGATATTCCAGCTGAAAGCGTGGCGCGACGGGTCGGCCCAGCCTCTCCTCGAGGCGTCGGACCAGCGCGTAGGACGCCGGATCCTCGGGCGGCGCCAATGCAATCTGCCCGCGCAGACCCTCGGCGGGGCCGCCGGGGCCGTAGGCCGGTGCGAAGCCACAGCCCGCGGCGAGGGCGCAGGCGAGCAGGAGCCGCCTAGACCACAACGTTCACAATCCGACCGGGCACCACGATCAGCTTCTTCGGCGCGCCGCCGCCGAGCGCCTTCTTGACCGCCTCGTCGGCCAGCGCCAGCGCCTCGACCTCGGAACGGTCGGCGTCGCGGGCCACCACGATCTCGGACCGGCGCTTGCCGTTGACCTGAATCGGCAGGGTCATCGTGTCCTCGACCAGCATCGTCTGATCGGCGACCGGCCACGGCGCCTCGGCCACCAGGCCCTGGCCGCCGACCAACGACCACACCTCCTCGGCGAGGTGCGGCGTCATCGGTGCCATCAGCTGCGCCAGCGCCGCCATAGCCTCGCGCCGCGCCGCCGGGCCGGCCTTGCTGCGGGCAAGCGTGCTGGTGAAGGCGTAGAGCTTGGCCACAGCGGCGTTGAAGCCGAACGATTCGATGTTGGTCGTCACGTCGTGGATCGTCCGGTGCATCGCCCGCCGCAACTCGTCATCGGCCGCCGGATCGCCGTCGGCACCTTGCGCCGCGGTGTCGACCGCCAGGCGGTAGACGCGGGAAAGATGGCGATGCGTAGCCTCGGCGCCGGCCGCCGTCCACTCGACGTCGCGCTCGGGCGGGCTGTCGGACAGGACGAACCAGCGCGCGGTGTCGGCGCCGTAGGTGCGGATGATGTCGGACGGGTCGACCACGTTCTTCTTCGACTTCGACATCTTGGCCGACGGCCAGACCTCGACCGGCGCGCCCGTGGCGCCCAGCCGCGCGCCGCTCTCGGTCCACTCGATGTCCTCGGGCACGTGGTAGACGGGGCGATCCCTGTCGTCGCGGGTGACGTAGATCTCGTGCGTCACCATGCCTTGGGTGAAAAGCGCGTTGAACGGCTCGATGGCGGTCTTGGGCAGGTGGCCTGTCAGGTGCATCGCGCGGGCGAAGAAGCGGCTGTAGAGCAGGTGCAGGATCGCATGCTCGATCCCGCCGATATACTGGTCGACGTTCATCCAGTAGCCGACATCCTCGGCCACGGTGGGCGTCTCGGCGCGCGGCGCTGTGAAGCGGGCGAAGTACCACGACGAGTCCACGAAGGTGTCCATCGTGTCGGTCTCGCGCCGCGCCTCGCCGCCGCATTTCGGGCAGGTCGTGCGCGACCAGGTCGGGTGCCGGTCGAGCGGGTTGCCCGGCTGGTCGAGGCTCACGTCGCGGGGCAGTTTGACCGGCAGGTTCTCCTTCCGCTCGGGCACGACGCCGCAAGCTTCGCAGTGGATGACCGGAATTGGGCAGCCCCAGTAGCGCTGGCGGCTCAGGCCCCAGTCGCGCAGGCGGAACCGGGTGACGCCTTGGCCGATGCCGCGCTTTTCGGCAAGCGCGATCGCCGCCTCGATGGCCTCGTTCCCCGTCTGCAGGTCGGGGCCGGCCACCTTGCGCGTGTAGCGCACCGGCAGGTCCTTGGGCGGCACGTAGGCTTCGGCGGCGACGGGCTGCGGATCGCTGGTGGCCTCGAACGTCTCGATCACCGGCAGGCCGTACTTGCGCGCGAAGTCGAGGTCGCGCTGGTCGTGGGCGGGCACGCCGAAGATGGCGCCCGTCCCGTACTCCATCAGCACGAAGTTGGCGATGTAGACCGGCAGTTCCCACGACGCGTCCAGCGGGTGGCGCGCCCTGAGCCCGGTGTCGAGCCCCAGCTTCGGCGCCGTCTCGAGCGCCTCTTCCGAGGTGCCGAGGTGGCGGCACTCGTCGCAGAATCGCGCCACCTCGTCCAATTCGCGCTCGAGCGCGCGGGCCAGCGGATGGTCGGGCGCGATGGCCAGGAACGACGCGCCCATCAGCGTGTCCGGACGCGTGGTGAAGACCTCGACCAGGTGGTGATCGGCGTGGCTGTCGACCAGGTCGAACGAGAACTGCAGGCCCCGGCTCTTGCCGATCCAGTTGCGCTGCATCGTCTTGACCTTCTCGGGCCAGTCGTCCAGCCCGTCGAGCGCCTCGAGCAGTTCGTCGGCGAAGTCGCTGATCCGGAAGAACCACTGCGTCAGTTCGCGCCGCTCGACCGGGGCGCCCGAGCGCCAGCCCTTGCCGTCGATCACCTGCTCGTTTGCCAGAACGGTCATGTCGACCGGGTCCCAGTTCACCGTCGCGGCCTTGCGGTAGACCAGTCCCGCCTCGAGCATGTCGAGAAACAGCGCCTGCTGCTGGCCGTAGTATTCGGGGTCGCAGGTGGCCAGCTCGCGGCTCCAGTCGATCGACAGGCCAAGCGGCTTCATCTGCTCGCGCATCACCGCGATGTTCTCGTAGGTCCAGTCGGCCGGATGGCCGCCGCGCTCGATCGCGGCGTTCTCGGCCGGCATCCCGAAGGCGTCGAAGCCCATAGGGTGCAGCACGTTGTGCCCGGTCGCCTTCTTGTAGCGCGCCACCACGTCGCCCATCGTGTAGTTGCGCACGTGCCCCATGTGGATGCGGCCCGACGGGTACGGGAACATCTCGAGCACGTAGTACTTGGGCCGGCTCTCGTCGCGCCGCGCGACGAAGGTGCCGGCCGAGTCCCACGCCTCTTGCCACTTGGCTTCGATCTCGGCGGCGGAGTATCGGGACATGAAAGGCGACCTTGGCAGGGGGCGGATTGGATGCCGCAAGCCTTAGTCAGCGCGACCCGGACAGTCTAGAGGCGCGAATCGTGGATCAGAGGCGTCCGTCACGGACCCGAAGCTGCCGGGCGCGGGTGAGGATGGCATCCTCGACCGCGCGGACCGTTGCGGTGCTGGCGGGGCCGCCGCGGGTCATCAGCGCGACCTTGAGCGAGCGCGCGTCGAGCGCCGGATCCTGGATGTAGACCGTCGCACGATAGGCGCGCCCCGATCCGGGCGGGGTGCCGTAGCCCATCACGATCACGCCGGAGAAGGGATCCACCCCCTCGACCGGCATGAAGTCGAGCACCTGCAGCGCCGCGTTCCAGATGTACTTGTTGACCTCGACCGTGACGTTGGCGTCGGGCCCGCCGTCCAGCAGGTCCCAGATGGTCTCGCGGTCGCGGGTCTGGGCGTAGGGGGTCGCCTGGCGCTGGCGCAGCGTCCCTTCGTCGAGCCCCAAATCGTCGACCGGTCGCAGCAGGATGTTGTCTTGGCGCGAGAACGGTCCGCCCGAGCCGCACGCCGTCAGCGCACCCGCCAGGCAGAGCATGCCGAAGACCCTCGTCGCGCTGCCAGATTTCATGATGCTGTCCCCGTATTTCCGGCTTGAATGACTAGCCTCGCCCCCCCGAGGCGACAAGGCATTTCTGGCCGCGCCGACGGGTTGAGCCGCTGTGGCATCCCTGCACCATCGGGGTCCGATCCATCCCTGCCCGACCGGGCCCGGCTTGCATTGAGAGGGGGGCAGAGCGAAAGACGGTTCATCCAATTCGGTTTTCTCGGATTGGGGTGCATCTTTCGGAGAATGAGGGAAAACCAAATGAAAACGGTTCTCTTTGCCACGACGGCGCTGGTCGCGTCCGCTGGCATTGCGGCGGCCGAAGTGTCCCTGTCGGGCTCGGCCGAGATGGGCGTCATCGGCGGTGACGACATCGAGACGCAGTTCCACACCGACATCGACGTCACCTTCACGATGAGCGGCGAGACCGACACCGGCCTGCTGTTCGGTGCCAACATCGACCTCGACGAGTCGGACGGTGATCCCTCGGGCGCCTTCGGCAACACCACCCAAGGTGGCGAATCGATCTTCGTTTCGGGTCCGTTCGGCACCCTGACGATGGGCGACACCGACGGCGCGCTCGACTGGGCCATGCAGGAAGCCATCATCGGTTCGTCGATCAACGACGACCACGAGCATGCCGGCTACCTTGGCACGATCGTCATTCCCGTGGACACCACCGGGGACGGCATCGCCGACAGCACCGAAGTTCGTGACGTCGTCGACGGTAACGCCGCCCTCGATGGCACTTACGACGGGCAGATCGCGCGCTACGAGTACGCGTTTGCCGACTTCTCGGTCGCCGTTTCGGGCGAGATCGACGACGCCGGTGACGGGGACCCGGTCCTGGGCCTCGGCTTCAAGTACGCCACCGAGTTCTCCGGCGTCGACATGGCCTTCGGCCTCGGCGTTCAGCGCGTGGGCGCCCTTGACGAGATCATCGACGACGTCGTCGACGCCATCGACCCCGACAAGGAAGTCGACAACCTGACCGTCTGGGGTGCGTCGGCCGACATGAAGTTCGCGATGGGCCTCCGCACCATCCTGAACTACTCGGACTATGACGAGCTCGGCTCGCACTGGGGCGTCGCCGTTGGCTACTCGTGGGATGCCTTCACGGTGGCTGCGAACTACGGCAAGTTCAACACCGACTTCGAAGGTGGTGAGGACAGCGACGGCTACGGCCTGGTCGCCGACTACGACCTCGGTGGCGGTGCCGAGCTGCAGGCCGGCTACGGCCACAGCGACACGGGTTTCGACGACTACGACACCTACTCGCTCGGCATCTCGATGTCGTTCTGATCGATCAGAACGGGACAGTGAGGGAAAGGGTGGGCTTCGGCCCGCCCTTTTCTTTTGCGCCCCGCCATGATGATTTGCGGCGCATGTCGCTGAAAGAAGTTACCGACCGGATTCGCGCCGCCGAGCGTGCCGCGGGCCGGCCCGAGGGGTCGGTTGCGCTGATCGCCGTGTCCAAGGTGCAACCGCTCGATCGGGTCGAGGCGGTGCTCGAGGCGGGCCACCGCCTCTTCGGCGAGAACCGCGTCCAGGAGGCGGCGGAAAAGTGGCCCGACCTTCGCGCGCGCTTCGAGGGCGTCGGGCTGCACCTCGTGGGGCCGCTGCAGACGAACAAGGCGCGCCAGGCGTTGGACCTCTTCGACGCGATCCACTCGCTCGATCGCCCGCGGCTGGCGAACACGCTGGCGCGGCTGGCGCAGGAGCGCGGAGCGTGCCCCGACCTCTTCGTCCAGGTGAATACCGGCGAGGAGCCGCAGAAGGCCGGCGTCCTGCCCGCCGAGGCCGACGCCTTCATCGCCGAGTGCCGGTCGAAGGACCTGCCGGTGCGGGGCCTCATGTGCATCCCTCCGGTCGACGAGGAGGCGACGTTGCACTTCGCGCTGCTGGCAAAGATCGCGGCGCGCAACGGCCTGCCGGACCTGTCGATGGGGATGAGCGACGACTTCGAGCGGGCGATTGCCCAGGGCGCCACGCATGTCCGCGTGGGCTCGGCCATCTTCGGCGCACGCGAGACCTGAGGCACCACCAGCCGCGCCCCCGGCTCGAGCCGCGCGCAGATCCAGCCGAGATGCGCCGGGTGCAGCGCCACGCAGCCGGCCGTGGGCGCGCCGGGCCGGCGCCAGCGATGCACGAAGATGGCCGAGCCGCCGCCCCGGCACGCGCCGCCGAGGTTCCAGTCGGTCACCAGCACCAGGTCGTAGAGCGGGTCGGGTCGCCGCATCGCCTCGTGGCTCCAGCCGTGCGGCGCCTGCACCAGCGTGTTGTAGGCCGGGTCGCGCGGGTCGTCCGACCAGAGGTCGCGTGGCTCGATCGGGCGCGCCCAGGGCGCGGGCGGCGGCATCCGGTCGGGCCGGTAGAGCATCGCCTCGATTCGGTGCGCCCCGCCGGGCGTGGCGCCGTCGCCTTCGCGCTTGTCGCACGTGATCCCGCCGCGGCCGATGGTGCAGGGAAACAGGCGGCCCCGAAACCTGCAGCCCGCGCGGCGTCAGGACCATGTCGCGGCCCGGCACCAGGTTCACAGGATGTGGCCCGACTTCTTGGCCTTGGTGTCCAGGTAGCGGGCGTTCAGCGGGTTGACCCCCACCGCCAGCGGCACGCGCTCGACCACGGCGATGCCGTGCGCCTCCATCATCGCGACCTTCGCGGGGTTGTTCGTCATCAGGCGGATCCGGGAGAAGCCCATGCGCCGCAGGATGTCGGCGCCGAGGCGAAAGTCGCGCTCGTCGTCCTCGAAGCCCAGGCGGTGGTTGGCCTCGACCGTGTCGAAGCCCTGGTCCTGCAGCGCGTAGGCGCGCATCTTGTTGGCCAGCCCGATCCCGCGCCCCTCCTGGTTGAGGTAGAGCAGCACGCCTTCGCCCGCCGCACCCATCCGCGCGAGCGCGGCGTGGAGCTGCGGACCGCAGTCGCATTTCAGCGAGCCCAGCACGTCGCCGGTGAAGCAGGCCGAATGCAGCCGCACGAGCGGTGCGCCGTCGCGCGGCGGGCTGGCCGATCTCGACGGCGTAGTGCTCCTCGCCGCCGTCGCCGGGGCGGAAGACGTGCAGCCGCGCCCGGCGTCGCGACCGCGAGCGGCGGACGCGGCCGAGACCACGGGCCGGCATCGCGGCGTGCGCCTCGAGATGCGGGCGCGGCCTCGTCCAGCGTCGATGCTCGGTCAGCCTGCGGAATCGCGGCGGACGCCGGCGACCACCAGGACCGCCGGCAGCAGGTGGGCCGCCTTGGCCAGCCGGATCGCCGCCCGCGGCGATCGGCCGCGCCGCCGCCGCGCTCAGGCGGAACGGCCCCTTCATCGGCGTCGTCGAGGTCGGCCGCCGGATCGGCCACGCGCCATGAGCCAGCCCGCCTCGGTCCCCGGCGGCAGCGAGAGGCGGGCGAGGTCGCCGTCGTAGACCGCAGCCTTCAGCGTCTCGGCCCGCCGCGCGGTGATCGCCAGCACCGCGCCGCCGGTGGCCAGCGTCTGCGCCGCGACGCTCCGGCGTCAGCGTCTCGGCCGCGGCCGCCACCACGCGCTTCGCGCACCGGCCCGCAGGACCACCGGCAGGCCGATCCGCAGGTCGGACCGGGCGCGGGCGAGGCGTTCCGCGGTGGAGAGCGACAGAGCCATGTTTGTCCGCATCAAGGCTGGCGCCGCCTTAGGCACGCGCGGCGAGAATGTGAAACAATTACCCGTCTCGCGACACGTCCGCGTGAACGCGATCGTCGCAAGACTTCGAGCGCGCGCGGACACCGCATCGCAAGTCTCGGCCCGAACGGAGGACAGGACATGAGCAGACTGAAGAAGATCCTGCTTGTCGACGACGACGACGACCTGCGCGAGGCGCTTGAGCGAACAGCTGGTGATGACCGAGGATTTCGACGTCTTCGAGGCCGCGAACGGACACGAGGCGATGGAGAAGGCGCGAGCCGCGCTCTACGACCTGGTGATCCTCGACGTCGGCCTGCCCGACACCGACGGGCGCGAGCTGTGCCGGCTGATGCGCAAGCAGGGGGTGAAGTGCCCGATCCTGATGCTGACCGGGCAGGACAGCGACGCCGACACGATCCTGGGCCTCGACGCCGGGGCGAACGACTACGTGACCAAGCCGTTCAAGTTCCCGGTGCTGCTGGCCCGGATCCGCGCGCAGCTGCGCCAGCACGAGCAGTCCGAGGACGCGGTGTTCCAGCTCGGCCCCTACACTTTCAAGCCGGCGCAGAAGATGCTGATCGACGAGGAGGACAAGAAGATCCGCCTGACCGAGAAGGAGACCAACATCCTGAAGTTCCTGTACCGCGCGACCGAGGGCGTGGTGCCGCGCGACGTGCTGCTGCACGAGGTCTGGGGCTACAACGCCGGGGTCACGACCCACACGCTCGAGACCCACATCTACAGGCTGCGGCAAAAGATCGAACCCGATCCCTCCCACGCGCGTTTGCTGGTGACCGAGAGCGGCGGATACCGGCTCGTCGCTTAGAATCGGGATCCCGCCCGCGCCCGGGTTATGGCGCGGAACCTCCCTGTTGGACTGGCCCGGGCTTCTGCCCGGGCCTTTTTTTCTGCCCTCGGCGGCGGGGGCGGCGACTCTCGCCTGGCGGGAACGGCGATATGAGTTCCATCGGAATCTTGTCGGATTCCCATATGACCGATATGCCGGGCCGCGCACCGCGGGGAGCGGCATTGAGCGTCACCCTCGCCACCTGGAACATCAACTCGGTCCGGCTGCGCGCAGGGCTGGTCGCGCGTCTGCTGGCGCGAGGAGGCGCCCGACATCCTCTGCCTGCAGGAGTGCAAGGCGCCGGTCGAGAAGATCCCGTCGCGGCGGCTTCGCCGCGCTCGGCTACACATCACGTCGTCGCGCGCGGGCAGAAGGGCTACAACGGCGTCGCCATCCTGTCGAAGCTGCCGATCGAGGATGCCGGCCACCGCGACTTCTGCCGACCCGGGCCATGCCCGCCACGTCGCCGCGCGGCTCGAGAACGGGACCGTGATCCACAACTTCTACGTGCCCGCGGGCGGCGACGTGCCCGACCGCGAGGTCGAACCCGAAGTTCGGCCAGAAGCTCGACTACCTGGCCGAGCTGCGCGACTGGTTCCGCGACGACGCGCCGCGAGCGCGCCGATCCTCGTGGGCGACCTCAACATCGCCCCGCGCGAGGACGACGTCTGGACCCACAAGCAGCTGCTGCAGCGTCGTCAGCCACACGCCCGGTCGAGGTCGAGGCATCTCGGCGCCGCGCAGGAGGCGGGCGGCTGGGTCGACGTCACGCGCGCACGCACATCCCCGAGGGCCGGCTCTATTCCTGGTGGTCCTACCGCTCGCCGGACTGGGACGCGGCCGACAAGGGGCGGCGGCTCGACCATGTCTGGGCCACGCCCGACATCGCCGGCGCGGCGATGCGAGCCGCATCCTGCGCGACGCGCGCGGCTGGGAGCAGCCCTCGGACCACGCCCCGGTCTTCGCCAGCTTCGATTTCTGAGCGCCCCCTTGGCCATCTTGCACGCCGCCGCGCGCCATCTAATCGCGCGCAACGAATCATGGAGAGAGCGGGTTCACATGCTGGAACTCGGCCAGAACGCACGACCGCGGAAACGGGCGACCTGATCAAGGAGGGCACCGAAGCGACCTTCATGGCGGACGTGGTCGAGGCCAGCCGCGAGGTGCCGGTCATCGTCGATTTCTGGGCGACCTGGTGCGGGCCGTGCAAGACGCTGGGCCCGACGCTCGAGCAGGCGGTGACCGACGCCAGCGGCAAGGTGAAGATGGTCAAGATCGACGTCGACCAGAACCAGGCGATCGCCGGCGCAGCTGCGCATCCAGTCGATCCCGACGGTCTATGCCTTCTGGCAGGGCCAGCCGGTCGACGGCTTCCAGGGCGCGCTGCCGGCGATCCGAGGTGAAGGCCTTCGTCGACCGCTGTCGCGCGGCGATGGCGCGGCGAGCGGCGGGCCTGGCCGAGGCGCGTCGCCGCGGCCGAGGAGATGCTGGACGAGGGCGCGGCCGTCGGACGCGGCCGCAGACCTTCGCCGCGATCCTCGGCGAGGAGCCCGACGAACGCCGCCGCCTATGGCGGGCTGGTGCGCGCGCATATCGCGCATGGGCGAGCTCGACCAGGCCGAGGCGATGCTGAACGGCGCCGCCGCGACGCATCGCCGACGCGCCCGAGCTGGAGGCGGCGCGTGCCCAGCTCGCAACTCGCCCGGCAGGCCGCCAATGCCGGCCCGGTGGCCGACCTGCGGGCCGCGGTCGAGGCCGACCCGCCGACCACCAGGCGCGCTTCGACCTGGCGCAGGCGCTGCACGCCAACCGGCGAGGCGCAGGAGGCGGTGGACGAGCTGCTGGAGCTGTTCCGCCGCGACCGCGAGTGGAACGACGGCGCCGCCAAGGCGCAGCTCTTCACCATCTTCGACGCGCTGAAGCCGAAGGACCCGATCGTGCTGAACGGCCGCCGCAGGCTGTCGTCGATGATATTTGCCTGACGGGGCACCGGCGACCTAGCTGGATGGCTCATGTTCAATGCCAGCGCCGACCTGCCCGAGACGATCCCGGTCTTTCCGCTGCCCGGCGCGCTGCTGCTGCCCCGGGCGCGGCTGCCGCTGCACATCTTCGAGCCGCGCTATCTGGCGATGCTCGACGACATGCTGAAGACGCCGCACCGGCTGATCGGGATGGTCCAGCCCTGCGACGTGCCGCAGGGCGCGCCGACGCGGCTGCACGCATCGGCTGCGCCGGCCGGCTGACCGCGTTTTCCGAGACCGAGGACGGCCGCTACATGATCACGCTGACCGGGATCTCGCGGTTCCGCGTCCTGCGCGAGGTCGAGGGCTTCACCCCCTACATCCGGTGCGAGGTGGCCTGGGACGGGTTCGACGCGCGACCTGGGCCCGGCCGAGACGCGACCCCGGCTTCGACCGCGACCGGTTCCTGACGCTGCTCGGCCGCTACTTCGACGCCGCAGGAGCCTGTCGACCGACTGGGAATCGCTGCAGCGAGGCCGAGGACGAGCTGCTGATCAACTCGCTGTCGATGCTCTGCCCGTTCGAGCCCGAGGACAAGCAGGCGCTGCTCGAGGCGCCGACGCTGCCGACCCGGCGCGAGACGCTGGTGACGCTGATCGAGTTCGCGCTGCGCGGCGGCGACGGCGACGAGGTGATGCAATGCGCCGCAATGAGCCGCAGGCGGCGTTCGACCGCCGGATGCTCGAGGCGCTGGTCTGCCCGAGACCGCACGGCCCCCTACGCTGCCAGCGGCAGGAGCGGTCTCCGGACGGGCGGTGTATCGACCGGACGCATTCCGACCGCGAGACGAGGAGCTGGTCGTCGACAGGCCGGCGCGATCTCGGCCTACGGTCCGATGCCGCGGCAGGCTGATCCCGGGTCGATGCTTGCCGCGACGAGGCTGCGCAGGATCGACGTGCACGCCGTCGATGAGGCTGCGCGCAGCGCTGCCCTGCAGCAGGCGCGGCAGGTCGCCGGTCAGGCCGGCGGCCTCGCGGATCGAAGCCGCGGCGCAGCGCCGGGACGGCGTTGACCAGCGCCCAGCCCGAGGTCGCGGCCCAGCCGCAGCAGCGGGTTGTCGTTCGAGAACAGCCGGTTGAACCCGTCCGTCGCGAGCGCCAGCGCGGTCGCGTCGAAGCGCCGCCAGCGCTGGTAGCGCGCCAGCACGTCGGCGCGGCCGATGTCCTCGCCGCGGCGGCGCGGCGTCGGCCAGCACCTCGGCCAGCGCCGCCACGTCCTTCAGCCCGGCGTTCAGGCCCTGCCCGGCGATCGGGTGCACGCCGTGCGCCGCGTCGCCCACCAGCGCCACGCGGTCGCGCCACGAAGCGGTCGGCCAGCGACAGCGCCAGCGGATAGGTGAAGCGGTCGCCCGGCCAGCGCGATCTCGCCCAGGAAATCGCCGAAGCGCGGGCGCAGCGCGGCGAGATAGCCGGCGTCGTCGCAGCGCCGTGATCGCGCGGCCGCCTGCGCGCTGCGCTCGGTCCAGACGATGGACGAGCGGTTGCCCGTCAGCGGCAGGATCGCCAGCGGGCCCTCGGGCATGAAGAACTGGTGCGCGATGCCGTCGTGCGGCCGCTCGTGCGCGATCGCGCAGACCAGCGCGGTCTGCCCGTAGTCCCAGCCGGTGCGGCGGATGCCGGCGCGCGCGGCGATGCCCGCTGCTCCGCCCGTCGCAGCCGACCAGCAGCGCCGCCGCAGGGCTGCCGCCGTCCGACAGCGTCGACCGTCGAGCCCGCGCCGGCCCGGCCGCCTGCGCCGCACGCCTCGGCGCCCAGGTGGTCGAGCGGCCCTCGGCGCGCCTCGATGCGCGTCGAGCAGGGCCGGGCGCAGGTGGCGGTCCTCGACCATGTGGCCCATCGGGCCTTCCTCGATCTCGGCGTGGTCGAACTCCAGCACGAAGGGCGAGGGGCCCTCGCCCGGCGCGCCCGTCGCGTGACCTTGATGTCGAGGATCGGCTGCGCCTCGGTCCGCGACGCCGGTCCCAGACGCCGAGCGCCTGCAGCAGCCGCTGCGAGCCGAGCGACAGCGCGTAGCCGCGGCCGTCGAAGTCGGCCGTCGCCGCGCGGTCGCGGCCGCGCGGGTCGACCAGCGTCGACCCGCAGCCCGGCCCGGGCCAGCGCGAGGGCGAGCGCGGGGCCGTTCAGCCCGCCGCCGGCGATGATGACGTCGTGTTCCATCGCCATGCCGCAGTATGAGGCGCCGGGCGGCGGCATTGTCCATGCGGAGCGCCTGCCGCTACCACCGTCGCCGGCAGGACGAGGAGGGCGGACGATGGACGCATGGCGCGGCATGAGCGCGGCCGAACTGGGGCGGGGCATCGGCGCGGGCGAGATCGACCCGGTGGCCCTGACCGAGACGTTCCTCGCCGCCATCGACGCGCCACCCCGCGGCGCCGCGCATCTATGCCCGCACCACGCCGCGACCGCGCGCGGGCCGAGGCGCGGGCGGCGCGCGAGCGGGCGCGGGCGGGCGCGGCGCCGCTCGCCGCTCGACGGCGTGCCGATGTCCTGGAAGGACCTGTTCGACACCGCCGGCGTGGCGACCGAGGCGGGCAGCCGCGCTGCTGAAGGGCCGGGTGCCCGAGCGCGACGCCGCGGTGCTGGCGCAGCGCGACGGCCGGCGGGGCTGGTCTGCCTGGGCAAGACCCACATGACCGAGCTGGCCTTCTCGGGCCTCGGGCTGAACCCGGTGACCGCGACGCCGCCCAACGTCAACGATCCCGACGCGGTGCCGGGCGGCTCGTCCTCGGGCGCGGCGGCCTCGGTGGCCTTCGGGCTGGCGGCGGCGGCGCATCGGGCTCGGACACCGGCGGGTCGGTGCGGGTGCCGGCGGCCTGGAACGACCTCGTGGGGCTGAAGACCACCGCACGGCGCGCTGCCGCTGGAGGGCGTCGTGCCGCTCTGCCCCTGCTTCGACACGGTCGGGCCGCTTGCCCGCACGGTCGAGGACGCGGCGCTGCTGCTGGCGGCGCTCGGGCGGCGGCGGCCGGCCGACCTGCGCGGGCGCGACCTTGCGGGGCCGCGCGGCTGCTGGTGCTCGAGACGGTGGCGATCGAGGGGGTCGAGCGGCGCCGCGCGAGGGGTTCGAGACGGCGGTCGAGCGGCTCGGCCGCGGCGGGCGCGACGGTCGAGCGGGCGCGCGCTCGCCGATGGCCGAGCCGGTGCGGCTGATGCCGCTGCTCTTCGCGCCCGAGGCCTACGGCGTCTGGGGCGACGCGATCGAGGCCGACCCGGAGGTCGATGTATCGCCCCGGTCCGCGAGCGGTTCCGCGGCGGGCGCGGACTGTGCCGGCGCACGACTTCGTCGCCGCCGGCTGGCAGAGCGCCGACTGCCGCGCCGCGCTAGGCTGCGGCGACCGCGGGGTTCGACGCGGTGATCCTGCCGACCTGCGCCGATCCTGCCGCCGGATCGCGCCGCGGCTCGAGGCGGACGAGGCGTATTTCGCCGACCGCGAACCTGATGACGCTGCGCAACACGCGGATCGGCAACCTGATGGGCTCTGCGCGGCCTGACCCTGCCCACCGGCACGCCCTCCGCCGGGCTGATGCTGCAGGCGCCCGGCGGGCAGCGAGGCGCGGCTGCTGCGGCTGGGCGCGCCGCGGCGGAAGCGGCGCTGGCATGAGGCCCCGGCGGCGCTGGCCCGAAAGCCACAGCCTGCCGCCGCCCCGGCGCCTCCGTCTGGACCTGGACGGCGGCGGCGCGCTATCCTCGCCGCCGAAACGGGGCGCCACGACCCCGGACCTCGAGGCCAGCGATGACGTTTCCCGAGCGGTTTTCCAGACCTGCCGGACTACGCGTTCCCGCGTCTGCGCGGAGCTGCTCGACGCCCATCCGCCCGGGCGGCGAGCCCATCGCCATGACCATCGGCGAGCCGCGGCACCCGTTCCCCGGCTGGGTGGGCGAGGTGCTGGCGGCCCACGTCGCCGAGCTTCGGCCGCTATCCGCCGAACGACGGCACGCCCGAGCTGCTGGCAGCGCGATCGCCGACTGGATCGGGCGCCGCTACGGCGTCGCCGCCGACCCGAGACGGCAGGTCATGGCGCTGAACGGCACGCGCGAGGGGCTGTTCAACGCGATGCTCGCGCTCTGCCCCGAGGCGAAGGCGGCGCGACCGGTGGTGCTGATCCCGAACCCGTTCTACCAGGTCTATGCCGTCGGCGGCGCTGGCGATCGGGGGCCGAGCCGGTCTACGTGCCGGCGACGGCCGAGACCGGGTTCCTGCCCGATTACGCGGGCCTGCCGGCCGAGGTGCTGGACCGGGCCGACGATCGCCTATATCTGCTCGCCCTCGAACCCGCAGGGCGCGGTGGCCGACCGCGACTACTGGCGCGACCTGCTCGGCCTGGCCGAGCGGCACGATTTCCGCATCTTCGCCGACGAGTGCTATTCCGAGATCTGGCGCGACGCGCCGCCGCCCGGCGCGCTGGAGGTCGGCCGCCGAGATGGGCGCCGACCCCGAGCGGGTGGTGGTCTTCCACTCGCTGTCCAAGCGGTCGAACCTGCCCGGCCTGCGCTCGGGCTTCGCCGCCGGCGGCCCCGAGACGATCGCCCGGCTGAAGCAGCTGCGCGCCTATGCCGGCGCGCCGCTGCCGCTGCCGCTGCAGGCGGTGGGCGAGCGGCTCTGGCCCGACGAGGCGCATGTGGAGGCGAGCCGCGCGCTCTACGTCGAGAAGTACCGCATGGCCGACGAGATCGCTGGGCGCACGTCGCGCCGGCGCCGCAGGCCGGCTTCTTCCTGTGGCTGCCGGTCGAGGATGGCGAGGCGGCGGCGCTGAAGCTCTGGCGCGAGACCGGGGTGCGGGTGCTGCCGGGCGCCTATCTCGCCCGCGACGCGGCCGGCGGCAACCCGGGGCGGGCTATGTCCGCGTGGCGCTGGTGGCCGACGCCGGCGAGGTGCGGCGCGGGCTGACCGCGATCCGCGACACGATCTACGCACGGGAGCTGAGCCATGGCGTATCAGACCCGGCGGCGCGACCCGCTGTTCGACAGCACGACCCAGGCCGCGCTCGAGCGGCGCGGGGGCCGAACTTCTGGGCCTGGTGCTGCTGGCCGCGGGCCTCGCGGTGGCGCTGATGCTGGGCAGCTACCATCCCGACGACCCGAGCTGGCTGGCCGCCACGGACGCGCCGGCGCAGAACCTGCTGGGCCGGCTCGGCGCCTCGCTGGCCTCGCCCCTGATCGTGATCGCGGGCTGGGCGCGTGGGGCATCGCGCTGGTCCTGATGGCCTGGGGCCTGCGGCTGACGCTGCATTCCGGGAGCCGGCGCCTTCGGGCGGCTGGTCTTCGCGCCGATCGCGGTGGCGCTGTTGTCGGTCTATGCCGCGACCCATGCGCCGGGGGCGGACTGGCCGCATTCCTTCGGCCTTGGCGGCCTGTTCGGCGACACGGTGCTGGGCGCGATCCTGGGCCTGCTGCCGCTGCCGCCGGCCCCGGCCTCAGGGTTGCGGCGCTGGGCCTGGCGGTGACGGCGCTGGTCGTGACGCTCTACGTGCTGGGCGCGACCATGGCCGAGCTGCGGGCGCTGGGCGCGTTCTGCCTGCGCGGCAGCCGGGTGGCGCTGGCGACGATCCTGGGGCTGACCGTTCGCGGCGCGGCCGGAACGCTGGACGGCGCGGCGGCGGCGCGGCAGCACCTTGTCGAGAAGGCCGCCCGCCAGCGGGGGCAGGCCGCGCCGCGGCCGCCGCTTCTCGCGCGGCTGCGCCTTCCGGCGCCGCGTGGCCGCGTCCGCAGATCGCCGCCCCGACGTCGCCCGAGCCCGCGGCGGCGCGGGTCGAGCCGACGGTGGCGCGGCGCCCCGAGCCGCCGCAGCCGGCCGAGGACGTGCTGCCCGAGCCGGAACTGGTGACGCCCGACCCCGCGCAGCTCCCGCGGTTCGACAGCGGGCGGCGGCCTGCCGCGGGCGCGGCCCAGCCGGTGGTGCAGCACGGGCCGCGCAAGGCGCGCCCGTCGCGGCAGGCGCGCGCCGAGGCCGAGCCGACGCTGCCGCTCGAGGAGGCGACGGCCGCCTACGAGGCGCCGCCGCTGAACCTGCTGACCAACCCCGACGACATCGCCCGCCACCACCTGAGCGACGAGGCGCTGGAGGAGAACGCGCGGATGCTCGAGACGGTGCTGGACGATTACGGCGTCAAGGGCGAGATCGTCAGCGTCCGCCCCGGCCCGGTCGTCACCATGTACGAGCTGGAACCCGCGCCGGGCCTCAAGGCCAGCCGGGTGATCGGCCTGGCCGACGACATCGCCCGCTCGATGTCGGCGCTGTCGGCGCGCGTCTCGACCGTGCCGGGCCGCAGCGTCATCGGGATCGAGCTGCCGAACGCCAACCGCGAGAAGGTCGTGCTGCGCGAGATCCTGGCCGGCGCGCGACTTCGGCGACGGCCACCGCAAGCTGCCGCTGGCGCTGGGCAAGGACATCGGCGGCGAGCCGGTGGTGGCCGAACCTCGCCAGGATGCCGCACCTGCTGATCGCCGGGCACCACCGGCTCGGGCAAGTCGGTGGCGATCAACACGATGATCCTGTAGCCTGCTCTACAAGCTCTCGCCCGAGCGAGTGCCGGCTGATCATGATCGACCCGAAGATGCTGGAGCTTTCCGTCTACGACGGCATCCCGCACCTGCTCGTCGCCCGTCGTCACCGACCCCAAGAAGGCGGTCGTGGCGCTGAAATGGGTCGTGGGCGAGATGGAGGAGCGCTACCGCAAGATGTCGAAGATGGGCGTGCGCAACATCGACGGCTACAACGGCCGCGTGGCCGAGGCGCTGGCGCGCGGCGAGATGTTCAGCCGCACCGTGCAGACCGGCTTCGACGACGAGACCGGCGATCCGGTCTTCGAGACCGAGGAGTTCGCGCCCGAGGCGATGCCCTACATCGTCGTCATCGTCGACGAGATGGCCGACCTGATGATGGTCGCGGGCAAGGAGATCGAGGCCTGCATCCAGCGCCTGGCGCAGATGGCGCGGGCCTGCGGCATCCACCTGATCATGGCGACGCAGCGGCCGTCGGTCGACGTCATCACCGGCACGATCAAGGCGAACTTCCCGACCCGGATCTCGCTTCCAGGTGACCTCCAAGATCGACAGCCGCACCATCCTGGGCGAGCAGGGGGCCGAGCAGCTTCTGGGCATGGGCGACATGCTCTACATGGCCGGCGGCAGCCGCATCACCCGCGTCCACGGCCCCTTCGTCGTCGGACGAGGAGGTCGAGGAGGTGGTGCAGCCACCTCAAGGCGCTTCGGCCCGCCGGACTACGATGCCGCGCGTGCTCGAGGGGCCCGACGAGGACAGCGAGCGCCGACATCGACGCGGTGCTGGGCCTCGGCGGCAATACCGACGGCGAGGACGCGCTCTACGACCAGGCGGTCGCGATCGTGGTCAAGGACCGCAAGTGCTCGACCTCCTACATCCAGCGCAAGCTGGCGATCGGCTACAACAAGGCCGCGCGCCTGGTCGAGCAGATGGAGGAGCAGGGCCTCGTCAGCCCCGCGAACCACGTCGGCAAGCGCGAGATCCTGGTGCCCGAGCCGCAGTAGAGCCGGCCCCGCCGCCGCCCTGGCGCCGCGCCTGCGGTTAACCGTCTGTGAACGCCGGACCTTCTGCGCGCCCGCGCAATCCGGTAAGCCTGCCCGATACCTGACGGGAGCCGGCCTTGATCGTCGACGACTATCGCGCGCTCCTCGCTTGCGAGGAGAACGAGCACTTTCGCTGGACCTTCGGGCTGCCGCTGGGCAGCCCCACGATCGTGACCTACAGCTTCAGCGGAACCCGCGATCTGCCCCGGTACTGGGAGCTGCCGTACTACGTGGATCGGGTCGCATCGATGACCTTGGCGCAGGAGGCCAACCTGCGCCTGGCGTTCGACGAGTTCGCCGCCGCGACCGGCATCTTCTTTGTCGAGGTCGAGCATCAGGGCATGATCCAGCTCTACAATGCCTCGGGCAGCAATTATCTCGGCTGGGCCGGCTATCCCTACGTCACGGCTTCGGACACCTACACGTCGGAGGTGGTGATCGACTATCCGGGCGACTACGCCCCGGGCAGCAAGGGCTACGCGGTCGCGCTGCACGAGATCGGCCATGCCCTCGGCCTCGAGCATCCGCACGAGGGTCTCTATCGGCTGAAGGACTTGCTCGATCGCACCGGGACCACGGTGATGAGCTACCAGGATGAGAGGGTTCCGGTCGACGATCTGGGCCGCCTCGACAAGGACGCGCTTCGCCACATCTACGGCGACGCGCTGGACACCGACGGCTGGTCGGCCGTGGGAACTGGCGGGCACGTGACGGGCTACGGCCCGGGCGGGCTGAGCGTCGAGCTCGGGCGCGGCGACGACATGCTGGCGCTGCCGAAGCTGGCGGTGCGCCTGAAGGCCGGTGCCGGGAACGACGTCATCATCGGCGGCGCCGAGAATGACACGCTGGGCGGCGAGAGTGGCGACGACATCCTGAGGGGCGCTGCCAGCGACGACACGCTGCGCGGCGGGAGCGGCCGGGACAGGCTCATCGGCGGCAGGGGCGACGATTTCCTGCATGGCGGAAGCGGCGCCGACAGGCTGATCGGCAGCATCGGGTGGGACGAGTTGCGGGGCGGTTCCGGCGACGATGTCCTCGTGGGCGGCTACGACGATGGCCGGTCAAGCCAGTACTGGCTCGACCTCGACACCCTGTTCGGCAACGGCGGCGACGACATCCTGCTGGGCAAGGAGGGCCACGACGAGCTCTACGGCGGCAGCGGCAAGACGAGCTGCGCGGCGGCGAGAACGGCGATGCGTTGAGGGGCGGGGCCGGCGACGACGCGATCTGGGGCGAGGCGGGCGACGACGTGGCGCTGGGCGGCCTCGGCGCCGACCGGATCTTCGGCGGCGCCGGGCACGACGAGCTGTCTGGCGGCCGTGACGACGACACGCTGAACGGCGCGTCGGGCGACGACATCCTGCGGGGCGACGCGGGACGCGACAGCCTGGAGGGGGGCCGCGGCAACGATGTGCTGGCCGGCGGTCCCCAGGGCGACCGCCTTTGGGGTGGCGCGGGGGCCGACGAGCTCGACGGCGAGGCGGGGTGGGACGTTCTGGCCGGCAATGGTGGCGACGACGTGCTGTCGGGTCGCGGCGGCCGCGACGTCCTGATCGGCGGGCCGGGGCGGGATCGACTGGCCGGCGGCTATGGCGACGACGACCTGCGAGGGTCCGGCGGCCGCGACACGCTGCTGGGCGGGCGCGGGGCCGATCGCCTCGGCGGGCGGTCCTGGCGATGACATCCTGACGGGCGGACGGGGAAGCGATGTCTTCGTCTTCACCTCGCGGGACGCGGGCGGCCGCGACACGATCACCGATTTCAGCTTCGTCGCGGACGCGCTCGACCTCGGCAGGACGGGCTTCGCTGTGACGGACGCGACGCTGAGCGCGGACAGCGGCGGCGCGCTTCTGGGCTTCGCGGGCGAGGGCGGATTCGAGATCCTGCTTGCCGGGCACGACGCGGACGCGGTGGCAACGGCGTGGGCGCTGGCGTGATCGGCAGGCGCTTGCCGGTCGGCAGGCCGCACCTCCTTCGGCGCCCTCTCGCCGGAACGTGAGCGCGAAGGCTGGTGCGTCGGCCGCCGCGGCCCTTTATATCCGGCTCATGATCAGGTTCCGCGCGTTGCTCGCCCCGCTTGTCCTTGTGCTCTTCGCCCTGCCGGCAGCGGCCGAACGGCTGTCGCTCGAGAGCGCTTTCGGCCTACCTGAACGGGCTGCAGACCGCCGAGGCCGACTTTACCCAGATCAATGCCGACGGCACGATCTCGACCGGTCGCCTCTACATCAAGCGGCCCGGCCGGGTGCGCTTCGAATACACCCCGCCCGACAAGACGCTGGTGATGGCCGGCGGCGGGCAGGTGGCGATCTTCGACGGCGGCTCGAACAACTCGCAGCCCGAGCAGTATCCGCTGGCCCGCACGCCCCTGAACCTCATCCTCGAGCGCAACGTCGATCTCGGCCGGCGCAGCATGGTCGTCGGGCACGACTATGACGGCACCGCGACCGTCGTCACCGCCCAGGACCCCGAGCACCCCGAATACGGCCGATCGAGCTGGAGTTCACCGCCGACCCGGTCGAGCTGCGCCAGTGGATCATCCGCGACCAGTCGGGCCAGACCACGACGGTCGCGCTGGGCGAGATGAGACGGGCGGCGCGCTGCCCGCGCGGCTGTTCAACATCCCGCAGGAGATCGAGAGCCGCCGTCGCTGAGCCTCGGCGCCGCGTGCCGCCGCCATCAGCGGCGGCGGCAGGAGGCGAGCTGGCCGCGGTAGTATTCGGCCCGGACCGCGACGCGGCCCGCGACCTCCTTCAGCCAGGCCTTGCGGTGATAGCTGCCGCGCGCGTAGCCCCCGTGCCCCTCGTGATAGGCCAGGTACTGGTTGTGGGCGTCGCTCAGGCGCACGCCGTTCTTTTCGCGCGTCTTGTTCATGTACCAGCCCATGAAATCGGTCGCGTCGCGCGATGTTGTCGCGCCGCGCGCGCCGGCGGCCGGCCTCGCGCTTGTATTCCTCCCAGGTGCCGTCCAGCGCCTGGCTGTAGCCGTAGGCCGAGCATTGCCGGCCCATCGGGATGATCCCCAGCGCGTAGCGCATGCGGCGTGCGCGCGTTGCCGATGAACTTCGATTCCTGGTGGATCGTCGCCATCTGCACCGCGCACCGGGACGCCCCAGCGCCGCTCGGCCCGTTGCATCGCGCTGCAGATATTTCGGCCGCTCGGCGACGATGCTGCAGGCGTTGTCGAGGTCGCGGGGTGCCGAATACCGCCGCTGCCGCAACTGCGCCACGAACAGGACCAGAATGACGGCGCGGAGAAGTCTGCTCATCTGCCTCTCGCTCGTTTTGTCTTGTTCGCTTTTGCCGGGCAGTATAGCGGAATCGCGCGCCGTGGGAAATCAAATGTCCCGGTCGGCTCACATCACGATGGCCAGCATCAGCGGCAGCGCGCGACCGAGAGCAGCGTCGAGACCACGACGAGGCCCGGCCACGGCGTCGGCGTCGGCGCCGTATTTCTCGGCCAGCAGGTAGCGACGTCACGGCGACCGGCGTCGCGACCTGCAGCACCAGGACCGCGAAGGCCACGTCGGCGGCAGCGCCGAAGCCAGCGGCCCACGGCCCAGGCGACGGCGATGCAGAGCGCGGCCTTGACCACGCGACAGCCACGCGCGCCCGCCAGAAGCGCCCGGGCGACAGCCGCGCCACCGCGACGCCGAGCGTGATCAGCATCAGCGGGATCGCCATCTGGCCCGATCAGGCTCAGCGTGTTGGTCAGGAAGACCGGCGTCTGCCAGCCCTGCCACGAGGAACAGCGCGCCCAGCAGCGTGCCGCCGACCATCGGCTCGCGCACCGCCTTGAGCGAGCGCGCCGCCGCCCGAGACCATCCAGATCCCGAAGGTGAAGGACGGATCGCCATGATCGCGAAGACCACCACCGCATAGCCCAGCCCCTCGTCGCCGAAGGCGAAGAGCGCCAGCGGCAGGCCCAGGTTGCCGGTATTGCCGAAGATCAGCGGCGCGAGGTAGGTCCGCAGCTCGAGCCCGGCCAGCCAGGACCAGCGCCAGACCGCGACGCGTCACCGCGGCGTAGGCCGCCACCGCCGCCAGCGACACCGCGGTCAGCGCGCGCCGGCGTCGATCTCGGTCTGCATCAGCGCGACGAAGATCAGGCAGGGCACCGACAGCGTCATCGCCAGTGCGGGTGACGAACTGCGATCCGGTACTCGAAGCCGAGCCTGACCCAGACGAAGCCGATCGGCGGCCAGCAGGAAGACGGGCGCCGTGACCTCGGCGACTGTAAGGATCAGCGTTCACAGACTGTTTCCCGGATTTCGACCGCGCTAGGCATGGACAAGACGCCCGCGGCGCGTAGTAAGCGGCGACAGGGGGATGCGACATGCTGAAGACGCGCGCGAAGTATCATCTCGGCCAGATCGTCCGCCACCGGAAGCATCCGTTCCGCGGGGTGGTCTTCGACGTGGACGCGATGTTCTCCAACACCGAGGAATGGTACGAGGCGATCCCCGAGGACAGCCGGCCCGCGAAGGACCAGCCGTTCTACCACCTGCTGGCCGAGAACGAGCACAGCTATTACGTCGCCTACGTGTCCGAGCAGAACCTGGTGCCGGACTACTCCGGCGAGCCGGTCGACCATCCCGACCTGCCCGACCTCTTCGGCGAGTTCGAGAACGGGCATTACCCGCTGCACTTCCAGTTGAACTGAGCGCCCGGGCAGCGGTGGCCGATTGGCCCGCTGCGACAGGCGTCGCGGCGTGGGCCACGCGGGTCACCGCCAGCGCACCGCCGCGCCTGCCGTGGTGGCGCAGCGCCTCGCGATCTGACGGAAGCGGGCCCGGAACACTCCGCCGAGCAATCGTGGCAGAGGCCGCGCTGTCGAGGCGCCGCCAAACCTGCGCCTGCGACCGCGCCTTGTCCTGCCGCAGGGGCCGACAGTCGGCCGTTCCGGGCGAGAGCGGGCGATCTTGGCGCACCCGGACGAGCCACGGCCGACGCGGCCTAGTAGCCCAGTGCGCAGCCGTCCTTGCGCGGGTCGGAGCCGCCTTCCAGCATCCGCCGCTCGTCGTCGATGCGGATCGCCTGCGCGCCGCCGATCGGCGCTTCGGGCACGACGACGGTGTGGCCGCGCGCGGCCAGCTCGGCGCGCACCGCCTCGGGATAGCCGCGCTCGACCTTGCACCTCGCCCGTCTTCCGCAGAAGCAGCCGCGGCGCGTCGATCGCCGCCTGCGGGTCCATGCCCGAAATCGACGACGTTGCTGACGAAGCGCGCGTGGCCCGTCGGCCTGGTACGGCGCCGCCCATCACGCCGAAGGGCATCCCCACCTGCCCCGCGTGCGCAGCATCGCCGGGATGATCGTGTGCATCGGCCGCTTGCCGCGGCCCGATCTCGTTCGGGTGGCCCCGCTCGAGCGTGAAGCCGGCGCCGCGGTTGTGGAACAGGATGCCGAACCGGGCCGAGGCGATGCCCGAGCCGAAGGCGTGGAAGATCGAGTAGATCAGCGAGACCGCCATCCGGTCGCGGTCGACCACGGTGATGTAGACCGTGTCGCGGTGGACCGCTTCGCGCGGCGCGATGCGGCGTCGGGCAGGGCGCGCCGCGGGTCGATCAGCGCGGCCAGCCGCTCGGCCGTCTCGGGCGGACAGCATGTGCGCCAGCCCTGGGTCATGTGGTCGCGCGTCGGCGAGGAAGCGGTTGCGCGCGTCATAGGCGAGCTTCGTCGCCTCGGCCTCGAGATGCGCGCGCTCGGCGCCCCAAGGGTCCATCGCGGCCAGGTCGAACTGCGACAGGATGTTGGCCAGCAGGATCGCCGTCGCGCCCTGGCCGTTCGGCGGATGCTCGAGCAGGTCGGTCCCGCGATAGCTGCCCGAGACCGGGTCGGTGCCCACGTCGCTGGCGGTGGCGGCGAAATCGTCGAGCGTGTGCGCGCCCCCGGCCTCGGCCAGGGCGGCCACCATGTCCTCGGCCACCTCGCCTTCGTAGAAGCCGGCGCGGCCCTCGGTCGGCGATGCGGCGCAGCACCTCGGCCTGGCCCGGCGCGCGGAAGATCTGGCCGGGTCGCGGCGCCTGGCCGTCGATCAGGAAGGCCGTCGCGCCGCGCCCTGCAGCGTGTCGGCCGCCGCGGCCCAGTCGAAGGCGACGCGGGGCGCCACCGGCACGCCCTCCTCGGCGTAGCGGATCGCGGGGGCGAGGACCTGGTCGAGCGGCAGGCGCCCGCGCTCGGACGAGAGGCGGCAGAACGCGTCGACCGCGCCGGGCACGGTGACCGCGTCGGCCGAGCCGACCGGCGATCGTCGCGCCGCGCACCGCGCAGCCTGTCGGCGTCGATGGCGGCGGGCGCCCGGCCCGAGCCGTTCAGCGCCGCGACCTCGCGACCGTCGGGTTCGGCGATCAGGGCGAAGCAGTCGCCGCCGAAGCCCGGTCATCTGCGGCTCGCAGATCCCCAGCAGCACCGCGCCGGCGATGGCCGCGTCGACCGCGTTGCCGCCCTCGCGCAGGATGCCGACCGCGACCTCGGCGGCGAGCGGGTGCGAGGTGGCGCACATGCCGTTCCGGGCGAAGACCGCCGACCGCCCCGGCCTGTGAAAGTCGCGCATGTTTCCCCCCGCCTCGTTGCCGACCGCTCGTGCCGGGGCAACCTACGCAGCGCCACGGCCGATGCCAATGGGTCGACACGTGCCTCGGCGCCGCGCGGGTGGGGGCTATTGGTGCGCGGCGCCGAGGGAAGCCATGTCAGCTACCCCATCCTGATCGCCGGCCGAGATGGCGCGGGCGGGGCCGGATCAAGGCGATTTCAGGGCAATGCGCGGGGGCGGTGGTGCCGGACGATGACCGGCGCGGCCGCGCCCCGGCAAGGGGTGCGGCACGGTCGGCGGCGTGGTGCGGCTTCAGGAGGCGCGGGGCACCGCGTCGGCGTGGGTCTCGGCCGCGATGAAGAAGCGCAGCCGGTTGCGGCCGCCCTCGCGCACGTAGCAGAGCTCGGTCGCGATCTCGCGGATGAGGAACCAGCCGAACCCGCCCTCGGGCAGGTCGTGCCGCGGGCAGTCCAGCCGGATCGGCGCGCCCGCGGGCAGCGCCCCGCCGGGCATCGGCCGGCCGTCGTCGACGACCTCGCAGAGCAGGCCGTCGTTCACCTGCCAGATCGTCAGCTCGATGTCGCCGCCGGCCTCGGCATAGGCGTGCTCGACGACGTTGTTCATCGCCTCGGCCAGGACCAGTTCGACGGCGCCGCAGCGCTCCTTCGAGAGGCCGATCTCGTCAAGCCTGCCGGTGACGTGCCCCAGCGCCAGCCGCACCGAGGCGGCCGTGCCCGGGAGCGAGCAATGGAGAGCGTGACGGCCCCTCAACTGTCGGGCCTGCACGCAAGCGAAACCGCAGGAACCCTCATGAAACATGCGCGGGCTCCGCCAGAGCGGCGTCCGCCGACGGATAGATGCGGAACACGGTGTCCATCCGGGTGAGCTGGAACACCTTCGCGACGGTGGTCGAGAGGGCGGCAAGGTCGAGCCGTC
The DNA here is from genome assembly GCA_963773475.1 of uncultured Alphaproteobacteria bacterium. Classification (GTDB taxonomy): domain Bacteria; phylum Pseudomonadota; class Alphaproteobacteria; order Rhodobacterales; family Rhodobacteraceae; genus Roseitranquillus. Next base: position 365,857 of record CAVZBD010000010.1, read on the forward strand.
GGTCCGGCCCCAGAGCCTTCATCGCCGAGACCAGCGCGCCGAGGCCGCTGCTGTCGAGGAATTCGACCGCCGCGAGGTCGAGAAGCACGTCGCCCTGCCCGTCCTCGGTCAGGCGGCGCATCTCGTCCTTGAAGCGAACGGCGCCCGCGGCATCGATGCGGGGCGCGTCCACCACGACGACCAGTCTGTCGCCATGCGGCCTGGACACGAGGTTCATGTGGCTCCCTCCTGTTCTTTCGGCGTTGAGGCTAGACCCGAGGTTTCACCATCCGGTAAACGTGAGCCGCTCCAGCCAGGAGGGAGAGAGAGCCATGCACGAGGTCATCATCGCGGGTGCCGCCCGGACGCCGATGGGCGGCTTTCAGGGGGCGCTTGCGCCGGCCGACGCGCCCACGCTGGGCGGCGTCGCCATTCGTGCCGCGATCGAGGACGCCGGGGCGGGCGCGGTCGACGAGGTGGTGATGGGCTGCGTGCTGCCGGCGGGGCAGGGCCAGGCGCCGGCGCGGCAGGCGGGATTCGCCGCCGGCCTCGGTGAAGAGGTTCCGGCCACCACGCTCAACAAGATGTGCGGCTCGGGCATGAAGGCCGCGATGGCGGCGCTTCGACCAGATCGCGCTGGGCCATGCGGAGGTCGTCGCCGCGGGCGGCATGGAGAGCATGACCAACGCCCCCTACCTTCTGCCCAAGATGCGCGGCGGCGCGCGCATGGGGCACGGCGAGGTCAAGGACAGCATGTTCCTCGACGGGCTCGAGGACGCCTACGACAAGGGCCGCCTGATGGGCACCTTCGCCGAGGATTGCGCCGAGGCGTTCCAGTTCACGCGGGATCAGCAGGACGAGTATGCCATGGCCTCGCTCGAGCGGGCGCTCGAGGCACAGCGGTCGGGCGGCTTCGAGGCCGAGATCGCGCCGGTCACCGTGCGCACCCGCAAGGGCGAGAGCACCGTCGAGGCCGACGAGCAGCCGGCGCTGGCGCGGGCCGACCGGATCCCGCTGCTCAAGCCCGCCTTCCGCGAGAACGGCACCGTGACCGCGGCCAATGCCTCGTCGATCTCGGACGGCGCGGCGGCGCTGGTCCTTGCCAGCCGCCGAGACGGCGACGCCAAGGACCTGAAGGTGCGGGCGCGGATCCTTGGCCATGCCAGCCATGCGCAGGCACCCGGCTGGTTCACCACCGCGCCGATGCCGGCGGCGCGCAAGCTGCTCGACCGCGTCGGCTGGAGCGTCGAGGACGTCGACCTCTGGGAGGTGAACGAGGCCTTCGCGGTGGTCCCGATGGCGTTCATGCGCGAGATGGGCATCCCGCGCGAGAAGCTGAACGTTAACGGCGGCGCCTGCGCCCTGGGCCATCCGATCGGCGCGTCGGGGGCGCGGATCATGGTGACGCTTCTCGCGGCGCTCGAGGCGCGCGACCTGCGCCGCGGGGTGGCGGCGATCTGCATCGGCGGCGGCGAGGGCACGGCCATCGCGATCGAGCGCGCGTGAGGGGCGTGAGCGCGCCCGCGCCGCGCGTCGATTACGACGCGCTGGCGCAGCGGGTCGCCGCCCTGACCGAGGGCGAGACCGATTCCGTCGCGCTGATGGCCACGGTCGCCTGCGAGATCCACCAATCCGACCCGCGCTTCGACTGGACGGGCTTCTACCGCGTCGTGGCGCCCGGACTGCTCAAGATCGGCCCCTACCAGGGCGGCCACGGCTGCCTGACGATCCCGTTCGAGCGCGGCGTCTGCGGCGCGGCCGCCCGCACCGGCGAGGTGCAGATCGTCGCCGATGTGGACGCCTTCCCGGGGCACATCGCGTGTTCGTCCTCGACCCGGTCCGAGATCGTGCTGCCGGTGCGCGACGCCTCGGGCCGGCTGCTCGGCGTGCTCGACATCGACAGCGACCGCCACGACGCCTTCAACGAGGACGATGCGCGCGGCCTCGCGGCGATCCTGGCGGCGACCTTCGCGCGATGAGCTTCCAGGGCTGGCTGGTCTTCGCCCTCTTCTGGGCCGCCTTCGTGACCACCCCCGGACCGAACGCGGTCAACTGCATCCAGACGGCGATGGCGGTGGGCTTTCGGCGGGCTCTGCCGTGCGTGGCGGCGATCCTCACCCAGGCGGCGACGTTCCTGGCCCTCTCGGCGGCGGGGGTGACGGCGCTGATCGCGGCCTCGCCCGCGCTCTTCTTCTGGGTCAAGCTGGCCGGCGCCGCGACGCTGGTCTGGCTCGGGCTGCGGGGCTGGCTGAGTGCGCACCGGCCGGTCGGCGTGCCGGCCTCGGGGCGGTCGGTCTATCTTCGCGCGCTGCTCATCGCGACCGTCAACGCCAAGAGCGTGGCGGGATATCTGGCCGCCTTCTCGGCCTTCGTGCAGCCCGACGTGCCGATCGCGCGACAGATGTGGGCGATCGTCCCCACCGCGCTGACGCTGACGGCGATCAGCTACACGACCTACGTCGCGCTGGGCGCGGGGCTGGGGCGGATGGCGCTGGGGGCGGTGACGAATGTCTGGATCCGCCGGGTGCTGGCGACCTTCTTCATCGGCTACGGCGTCGCGCTGGGCCTGGCGCAGCCCCGCGCATGAGCGACTACGCCCCGCCCGACGTGCCGCTGGCCGTGCTGCACGCCGACCACCAGATCCTGCTGGTCGACAAGCCCGCGGGCCTGCTCAGCGTGCCGGGGCGGGGGGCGCATCTGGCCGACTGTCTGCTGACCCGCGTGCAGGCCGCGTACCCCGAGGCGCTGCTGGTGCACCGGCTCGACCGGGACACGTCGGGCGTCATGGTCTTCGCGCTGACGCCGGCGGCGCAGCGCCACCTCGGCCTGCAGTTCGAGCGGCGCCACGTCAAGAAGACCTACGTCGCCCGCGTCTGGGGGCACGTGGCCGACAAGACCGGCGAGATCGACCTGCCGCTGATCGTCGACTGGCCGAACCGCCCGCTGCAGATGGTCGATTTCGAGCGTGGCAAGCCCGCGCAGACCGCCTGGCGGGTGGCCCGGCACGAGGCCGAGACGACGCGGGTGCGCCTCTATCCCCGCACCGGCCGCTCGCACCAGCTTCGCGTGCACATGCGCGAGATCGGCCACCCGATCCTGGGCGATCCGTTCTACGCCGAGGGGCCCGCGCGCGAGGCGCCGCGAATGATGCTCCACGCCGAAAGCCTGCGGCTGCGCCACCCCGACGGGGGCAAGGCCGTCACGTTCTCGGCGCCCTGTCCGTTCTGAGCGCGGCGGGTGCCGTCCCGCAGGGTGGAACGGCGCGGCTGGGGCATCGCCTTTCCGGCGCAATGGATGTACCGCTTGTCCGACCCACAGCAACGCAAGGTAAAGAACATGGCGATCCGCACCCTGCTGATCCTCACTGCCGCCACGGCGCTCGGCCACGCCGCTCGGGCCGACGTCACGGTGACGCGCGGCCCGACGCCGATCCCCGATGGCGAGGCCCTGGCCGAGGGGGACATCACCGTCAGCAACGACCGGCTCGCCTTCACGCTGGCCGTCGAGTCGCAGGCCCCGTGGGGGGTGCCGCGCGGCGCCATCGTCGACCTCGCGCCGGTCGAGGACGGCGAGCCGGGCCTCGACCGCATCGCCTTCGCCGACTTCATCCCGAACAACTGGTCGGCCTGGCCCAACACCCGCACCGACGTCGAGGTGCTGACCGAGACGCCCGACGAGGCGGTGATCCGCATCAGCCGCGACTTCGGCGAGGCCGATATCACCACCACCTACACGCTCAGGCCGGATCGGACCTCATCCACCTGGTCACCGAGATGACGAACCAGGGCGAGGCGCCGCTCGAGGACCAGATGTCGGGCTTCACCCTCTGGCCGGACAGCGGCTACGAGTTCGCGGTGCCGGGGCTGGCCGGCGTCGGTTCGGGCACGGCCGAGGATGCGCTCTCGGACCGCTTCGTGGCCTATGACCGCGACTGGTTCATCGCCCTCCACGCGCCCTACTTCGACCGCGTCGAATACGGCTCGAAGGACATGTACCTTCTGCACAGCCTCGCCCCCGGCGAGAGCCGCAGCTTCGAGGGCTGGCTGCAGGTCGGCCCCTCGGGCGATCTCGCGCCGGTCGTCGCCGCCGAGATCGAACGCGGCGGGATGCCCTCGGGCACCGTCTCGGGCCGGATCGCCTCGGCCGACGAGGCGGTCGAGGACTCGGTTCTGGTGGTCGAGAAGGACGGCCAGCCCTACGCCTGGACCCTGACGCCCGACGGCAACTACGAGATCACCCTGCCCGAGGGTGACTACAACGTCTATGCGACCGCGCAGGGCTATTCGCAGTCGGCGCCGCGGCAGGTGTCCGTGGCGGGCGGCGGCAGCGAGACGCTGGAATTCGACGACCTCGAGGCCCCGGGCACGCTCGAGTTCGCGGTGACGGACGCCGATGGCGCGCCGCTCGACGCGCGCATCTCGATCGCCGAGGGCCAGGCACCGCTGGTCGAGTTCCTGGGCCGGCGGACCTTCTTCACCGAGCTCGATCCGGTGGGCGAGGCCGAGGCGTCGCTGGCTCCCGGCGACTACGTCTTCGCCGTCGGGCACGGCACCGGCTTCCTCACCGCCGGCGAGCAGGTGGACGTCACCGTCGCCTCGGGCGAGAGCCGGCCCGTCGACGTGACGCTCGACCTCGTCGCGCGCCCGGCCGAGAGCGACTGGTACGCGGCCGACCTGCATCACCATGCCGACCAGCTCGAGGGGACGACGCCGCCCGAATACGTGGCCCGCAGCGAGCTGGCCGCGGGGCTCGACCTGCTGTTCGTGAGCGACCACGATTCCACGGTGAACCACAAGGCGATGGCCGACATCGCCGAGCGCCGGGGCGTCCCGTTCATCCCGTCGGTCGAGTTCTCGTCGTCCTGGGGTCACTTCAACGCCTACCCGCTGCGGCTGGGCGAGCCGCTTGAGATCGACACCTCGACGGCGACGGCGGCCGAAGTGCTGGCCGAGGCGCGGCGACTGGGCGCCGACGCGATCCAGGCCAACCACCCGTTCATTCCCTATGGCTACCTGGCGAGCCTCGAGGCGGGTGTCGTGCCCGGTGGCTTCGCCACCGACTTCGACCTGCTCGAGATGAACGGGCCGGGCGACGACGAGGCGGTCTTTGCGCGCGCCGGCCGGCTCTGGAGCAAGGGCCAGCGCGTCTTCCTGTCGGCGGGCTCGGACGCGCATGACGCCTGGAACGACGACACCGGCTCGGCCCGGGCCTACGTCAACGTCCCGGGCGGGCTCAGCGCCGAAGGGTTCATCGCCAACCTCAAGGCGGGACGCGCCTACATCACCCGCGGGCCGCTGATCGCGCCCGGGGTGGTCTTCGGTTCGCAACTGCGCCTCGCCCCCGGCGAGGAGCGGACGCTGTCGTTCGATCTGACGGCGGTGAACGGCCTCGCGCGCGCCACGCTGGTGGGGCCGGATGGCGAGATCGAGAGCCAGAGCTTCGACGGCGCGCCCACCACCGGCACGGCCGAGTTCTCGGTGACGGGCGACGGCCCGTCCTGGGTGGCGCTGACGGTCGAGGACGCGGCCGAGAAGAAGGCCTACTCGGATCCGATCTGGCTTGCCCCGCAGGCCGAGGCCGACGTCGCGATGGGCGATCCGGCCGAGTGACCAGCTCGCGGGTGGGGGCAGCGCCTCCGCCCGCACGGACCGGTCGGTCGCGGCATCCCGAACGGAGCGCGGCTGCGGTGAGGTGACGTCCGAGCGTCCGGCGTCGCCTGCGCCGCGCCGCTCGCGCGACAGCTGCCGTGGCGATTGCCACTGGCGGTTGCGCCGCCGTAACGTTCTGTCCGGTCGCCGTTTTGCGCGGGCGCGTGGAGGGTTGCGTCCGCTGTCATACTGGCGAAGGAATGTGGGGCAAAGACAGACGCCTTAGCCATCAAGGGAGGATCGACATGCGACTGAGACATCTGATGCTGGGGGCCGCCTCGGCCGCAGCGATTGCGGCGCCGGCCGCCGCGCAGACCGAGATCGAGTTCTGGCACGCGTTCACCGGCCGGCTGGGCGACCTGGTGGCCGAGCAGGTCAAGACCTTCAACGAGAGCCAGGACGACTACCAGGTCAACGCCACCTACAAGGGCAACTATTCCGAGACGCTGAACGCCGGCATCGCCGCCTTCCGCGCCGGCGAGCAGCCGCACATCCTGATGGTCTTCGAGGTCGGCACCGCGACGATGATGGCCGCCGAGGGCGCGATCAAGCCGGTCTACGAGGTGATGGAGCAGGCCGGGGCGGACTGGGATCCCGACGCCTATATCGGCTCGGTCAAGGGTTACTACACCACCACCGACGGCCAGATGCTGTCGATGCCGTTCAACTCGTCGACGCCGGTGCTGTGGGTGAACCGCGACAAGCTGGAAGAGGCCGGGATCGACCCCGACGTGGACCTGTCGACCTGGCAGAAGGTCGACGAGGTGCTCGACCAGCTCAAGGAGGCGGGCGTCGAGTGCCCCTTCACCACCGCCTGGCAGAGCTGGATCCACCTGGAGAACCTGTCGGCCTATCACAACGTGCCCTTCGCCACGAAGGAGAACGGCTTCGCCGGCCTGGACGCCGAGCTGGTCTTCAACGGCCCGCTCCAGACCAAGCACATCGCGCAGATGGGCGAGTGGGCTAACGAGGGCAAGTTCATCTATGCCGGCCGCCGCAACGAGGGCGGCGCCAACTTCCGCGCCGGCGAATGCGCGCTCTTCACCGAGAGCTCGGCCGGCTACGCGGGGATCAAGGCCGAGGCGCAGTTCGACTTCGACGTGCGCCCGCTGCCCTACTGGGAGGGCGAGGGACGCGCCGCAGAACACCATCATCGGCGGCGCCTCGCTCTGGGTGATGGCCGGTCATACGCCCGAGGAATACAAGGGCGTGGCCGAGTTCCTGAACTTCCTCTCGAGCCCCGAGGTCCAGGCCAAGTGGCACCAGGACACCGGCTATCTGCCGATCACCACGGCCGCGGCCGAACTGACGCGCGAGCAGGGCTTCTATGACGAGAACCCCGGCACCGACATCGCCGTGAAGCAGATGACCGCGAACGAGCCGACGGAGAATTCCAAGGGCATGCGGCTGGGATCGTTCGACCAGATCCGCACGATCATCGACGAGGAGCTCGAGGCCGTGTGGTCGGGCGACAAGGAGGCGCAGGCCGCGCTCGACAGCGCGGTCGAGCGGGGCGACCAGCTTCTGCGCCGCTTCGAGCAGGCCAACCGCTAGGGTCGTCGCGGGCGGCGGAGCGGAATCTCCGCCGCCCCGTCGCCTGCCGGGCGTTGCAAGAAGCGCGCAAGAGGATCCCGATCGCCCTGCCAGATCGCGATGATGCGGATCCGGCTCGCCGCGCGTGGCACGATCGTACCGGACACGGCGGCGCGGCGCCCCTCCACCACCTGCGGGCGACGGTGCCCGCCGCTCTGCCAGGGAGATCGAGGTCATGACGGCACCTCCTGTCCGCGAAGAGCGACCCAACAGCACCCGGACCGGGGGAGACTGATGGAAAAGCGCGTCACCTTCCGGGGCATCTGGCTGCCGCTCCTGCTGGTGCTGCCGCAGCTCGTCGTCACGGCGGTATTCTTCTTCTACCCGGCCGGCCAGGCGATCTGGCAGTCGCTGTTCATTCCGGACCCGTTCGGGCTGTCGATGCGGTACGTCGGGCTGGGCAACTTCGAGTACCTGCTGACCGACCCGTACTATCGCGCCTCGTTCGTGACGACGGCGGTGTTCTCGATCCTGGTCACGGTCGTGTCGATGGGCGTCGCGCTGTACCTGGCGGTGCTGGCCGACCGGCTGATCAAGGGCGCGGGCGCCTACCGGACGCTGCTGATCTGGCCCTATGCGGTGGCGCCGGCGGTGGCGGGCGTGCTCTGGCTCTTCATGTTCAACACGCGCGTCGGCGTGGTGACGTGGTATCTGGGCCTGCTCGGCTACGACTGGAACCATGTCCTGAACGGGGGCGAGGCGATGGGGCTGGTCGTCGTCGCCTCGTCCTGGGGGCGGATCAGCTACAACTTCCTGTTCTTCCTCGCCGGGCTGCAGGCGATCCCGCGCTCGGTGATCGAGGCGGCGGCGATCGACGGGGCGCACTTCTGGACCCGCTTCCGCACCATCGTCTTCCCGCTGCTGTCGCCGACCACGTTCTTCCTGCTGGTCGTGAACATCGTCTACGCCTTCTTCGAGACCTTCGGGGTGATCCACACGATCACCGCGGGCGGGCCGCAGCAGGCGACGACGATCCTGGTCTACAAGGTCTATGCCGACGGCTTCGTGGGCCAGGACCTGGGCTGCTCGGCGGCGCAGTCGGTGATCCTGCTGGTGGTCGTCGGCCTGCTGACCGTCGTGCAGTTCAAGTACATCGAGCGGAGGGTGCACTATTGACCGCCCGCGACCCGCTTGTCGCGGCCGACCGGGCCGATGCGGACCCGCGGGCGCACCCGCCCGAGGGCATGGTCGAGCGACGCGGCGCCGGGCTCTGGCTCACGCATCTGGGGCTGATCGTGGGCATCGCCTTCATCTTCTTCCCGATCTGGCTGGCCTTCGTCGCCTCGACCGTCAGCCAGCCCGAGATCGTGCGTCCGCCGATGCCGCTGTCTGCCCGGCGACCAGTTCGTCGAGAACTACCGCGAGGCGCTGGTCTCGGGCGTCAACGCGCCGGTGGCGCGGATGCTGGTCAACTCGGGGGTCATGGCGCTGGGCATCGCGCTGGGCAAGATCGCGATCTCGATCCTGTCGGCCTTCGCCATCGTCTATTTCCGCTTTCCCGGGCGCCGGGTCTTCTTCTGGCTGATCTTCCTGACGCTGATGCTGCCGGTCGAGGTGCGCATCGTGCCGACCTACGAGGTGGCCGCGAATTTCGGGATGCTGAACAGCTATTCCGGCCTGATCTTTCCGCTGATCGCCTCGGCCACGGCCACGTTCCTGTTCCGGCAGTTCTTCATGACCGTGCCCGACGAGCTGGCCGAGGCGGCGCGGGTCGACGGGGCGCGGCCGATGCGGTTCTTCTGGGACATCCTGCTGCCGATGAGCCGGACGAACATCGCCGCGCTCTTCGTGATCCTCTTCATCTACGGCTGGAACCAGTATCTCTGGCCGCTGCTGATCACCACCGATCCGTCGATGAACACCATCGTCATGGGCATCAAGCAGATGTTCCCGTCGGGCGACGACATCGCCGACTGGCCGGTGATCATGGCGACCTCGATCCTGGCGATGATCCCGCCGATCGTGGTGGTGATCTCGATGCAGAAGCTCTTCATCCGCGGCCTCGTCGACAGCGAGAAATAGATGGCGACCGTTACTCTGGACAACCTGCGCAAGTCGCTTCGGCAAGAACGAGGTGATCCACGGCGTCGACATCGACATCGCCGATGGCGAGTTCATCGTCATCGTGGGCCCCTCGGGCTGCGGCAAGTCCACGCTTCTGCGGATGGTCGCAGGCCTGGAGACGGTGACCGCGGGCGAGGTGCGCATCGACGGCGCCGCGCGTGAACGAGCGCGAGCCGATGGACCGCGACATCGCCATGGTGTTCCAGAACTACGCGCTCTACCCGCACATGAGCGTGTTCGACAACATGGCCTACGGGCTGAAGATCGCGGGCACGCCGAAGGGCGAGATCCGGTCGCGGGTCGAGCAGGCGGCGGCGATGCTGCAGCTGGAGCAGTATCTCGACCGCAGGCCGCGCGAGCTGTCGGGCGGGCAGCGCCAGCGCGTGGCGATGGGCCGCGCCATCGTCCGCAAGCCGGCGGTGTTCCTGTTCGACGAGCCGCTCTCGAACCTCGACGCCAAGCTGCGCGTGCAGATGCGGCTGGAGATCAAGCAGCTGCAGCGCGAGCTGGGCGTGACCTCGCTCTACGTCACCCACGACCAGGTCGAGGCGATGACGCTGGCCGACCGGATGATCGTGATGAACGCCGGCCGCGCCGACCAGATCGGCGCGCCCGCTCGAGGTCTACGCCGACCCCGCAGACCGAGTTCGTGGCCGGCTTCATCGGCTCGCCGCCGACGAACTTCCTCGATGCCGACGCTCTGGGGCTGGCGGGCACCGAGGCGCGCTCGGCGTGCGCCCCGAGAACATGGAGCTGCGCCGAGCCCGGCGCGGCTGCGCGGACGGGTGCTCTACGCCGAGCCGCTGGGGGCCGAGACGCTGGTCCATGTCCGGCTGCCCGACGGCAGCACCGCCACCGTCCGCCAGGACGGCACCGGCGCCATCCCGAGGAAGGGGCCGAGGTCGGCGTGACGTGGGCGACCGAGCACGAGATGCGCTTCGGCGCCGACGGCCGCCGCGCCGCCGCCTGACCGCCGGCCGCCGCAGCGGCGCTCAGCGCAGGCTTTCCAGCCGGGCGCGGATCGCCGGCGGCACCTCGGCCGAGCGCCGGGTCTCGGGATCGAAGAGAACCTCGGTCATCTCGTAGATGGCGTGGACCTCGCCGGTGTCTGCGTGCCGCATCTCGAGCGTGAAGCTCACGCTCTTGGTCCCGATGCGCGTCACGGTGCCCTCGATGACGATGAGGTCGCCCGCCACCAGCTCCTTGCGGAACGTCGTGGCAGCCTTTGCCGTGACCACGTGGATGCCATGCCGAGCCAGCATCTCGGAGAGCGGCAGGCCGATCCGCGTCCACATGTGATAGCTCGCGTCATCGAAGAACGGCGCGTAGTGGCGCACGTTCATGTGCCCGAAATGGTCCTGGTGCCACGGGTGGATGACCCCCCGCAGGACCTCAAGCCGCTCGCTCATGCGTCCTCCGCCGTCGCCCATGCGGCAGCGAACCCGCCCCGGCCGGGCCGGTCAAGCCCCGCCATCACTCCAGCGGCTCGAGCGTGCGCTCGAGCCGTCGCGCAGATGGGCGTGCTGCGCGGGCAGCTTCAGCGCCTCGCCCAGATGCGCGCGGTCCTCGTCGCGCTCGAAGCCCGGCTCGTCGGTCGCGATCTCGAACAGGACGCCGCCCGGCGTGCGGAAGTAGATCGCCCAGAAGTAGTCGCGGTCGATCTGCGGCGTGACCTGGAAGCCCGCCTCGCCCAGCGCCTCGCGCACTTCGGCCTGCGGCTCGCGGCTCGGCACCGAGAAGGCGACATGGTGCACCGACCCGGCGCCCTGCCGCGCCCGCGCCATGTCGGGCGCCGATGTCGATATCGACGATATCCGCGCCGTTTCCGGCCGGCAGCGCGAACCGCGTCACGCGCGCCCTCGCGCGCGATCTCGTCGTAGCCCATGAAGCGCAGCAGGTCTGCCATCGGCTCCGCCTCGGCGAGGCCGCAGCGTCACCGAATGGAAGCCGCGGATCGCCATGTCGCCGTCGACGCCGCCGCCGGTCCACGGCGGGCGCGGTCTCCTCGGCCTCGACCAGTGCGAGCCGCTCGCCGTCGGGGCCGTCGAAAGACCAGCCGCGGCTGCGCCGAAGCGGGTTTCGTGTGCGACGTCCGGCCCCGTGCCGCGCCAGCCGCTCCGCCCAGTCGCCGAGCGCTGCCGCGCGGCACGGCGAAGGCGGTCGGCGCGACCTCGCCCGTGCCCCTTCTGCCGCGCCGCGGCGTCGGGGAAGGGGAAGTAGGTCATCACCGTGCCCGGCGTGCCGACCTCGTCGCCGTAGTAGAGGTGATAGACGTCGGGCGCGTCGAAGTTGACGGTCTTCTTGACCCGGCGCAGGCCCAGCGTGCCGGTGAAGAAGGCGTTGTTCGCGCTGGCCGAGCTGGCCATCGCGGTGACGTGGTGCAGGCCGTTGATCTGGGTGAGCATTGGCGGCTCTCCTCGGCTGAGGCTTGGCCGAAACATAGGCCGCGCGTCCGCGGTGCAACGCCGCCGGGCGAACGCACCGTGCGCCGGCGCACATAGACCATGCGGCGCCCGCCGGCGGATTTTGCCTGACTTTCGGCCGCTTGGGCGACGTCAGCCCCTACGCACCGCGGCGCCGAAGGAATAGGTTGACGCGGGACCGCGACTTCACATGGAGTCCATCGATGGCCCTTCGCCTGAACGACACCGTGCCCGACTTCACCGCCGAGACGACCGAAGGAACGATCAAATTTCCACGACTGGATCGGCGACAGCTACGCGATCCTGTTCTGGCATCCGAAGGATTTCACGCCGGTCTGCACCACCGAGTTCGGCGCCATGGCCCGCCTGGCCGACGAATGGGAGAAGCGCGGCGTGAAGGTGATCGGCATCTCTGTCGACGACGTCGACGGACCATGACCGCTGGAAGAGCGACATCGAGAGCTATGGCGGCGCCCGGGCGACGTATCCGATCATCGGCGACAAGGATCTCAAGATCGCCAAGGCGCTCGACATGCTGCCGGCCGAGGCCTACTGTCCGAGGGTCGCACGGCGGCCGACACCGCGGCGGTGCGGACCGTCTACATCATCGGGCCCGACAAGAAGCTGCGGTTGTCGATGACCTATCCGATGTCGGTGGGGCGCAACTTTGCCGAGATCCTGCGCGCGCTCGACGCCGTGCGGCTGACCGACGGAGCGCCGGTGGCGACGCCCGCCGACTGGGTCCAGGGCGAGGATGTCATCATCGCGCTGAGCGTCAGCGACGAGGACGCGAAGAAGCGCTTCGGCAGCTACGATGCCAAGCTGCCCTACCTGCGCACGACCAAGGCGCCGGAGCGCGCCTGAGCGCGGCCGGACGGCGCGCGCACAGGGGCCGGCGATGTCGGACCGCCCGCTGCACCGACGGCTGGTCAAGCTCGCCTTCGCGCTGGTTCCCGCGCGCGCCCATGCGCAGGAGGCCTGGCCGGGCCTGACGCTGGTTCGTCCGCAGGCCGGTGCGGCGGGCGAGGTGCGGTGGCGCGGCCAGCCCCTCGTGCCGCTCGTGCCGTTTCGGGCGCTGCCGCGCGGCGCCAGACGGTGACGGTGGTGGGCTCGGGGCCGTCGATGCAGGGGGTCGACCCGGCGCGGCTGCCCGGGCTGCCGATCCTGCTGAACGGGGCGGCGTCGCTGGCGCCGCGGCTGCGCCGGACGCCGATCCTTGCCATCGAGGATGAGCGCTTCGTCTGGCGGCGGCTCGATCTGGTGCGCGAGGCGCTGCCGGCCGACGGCGCCCTGCCTCTTTTCGGTCGCGGTGCTGCGGGCGCTTGCCGAGCGCGACGCGGACTGGCTGGCGGGGCGGCAGGTGTTTCTTCTCGACAATCTGGCCAAGCCTATGGCGGTCGGCGGCGTCGGCTCGACGCGCCAGAGCTTGGGGACGTGATCCACCGCGAAGGGGGCGCGGCCGTGTCGCTGGCAGCCGGAGGCGGGCGTGGTCATCGCCGGGACGGTGGCGTTTTCGGCGCTGCAGGTGGCGCTCGCACTCGGTGCGGGGCGGGTCGCGCTGGCGGGGGTGGATCTGGGTGGCGCCGAGGGGCCACGCTTTTACGAACAGGCGGGTGACGTGGCGCCATCGGGTCTTGCCGCCGGGCAGGCGCGCATCCTTGCGCATTTCCGCGCAGCGCTGGGGCTGGCGCGGTCGCGCGGGCAGCGGCTCGAGACCGTGACGCCCGGCTCGGCGCTCGAGGGGGTGGGAATTCCCTACGTGCCTCTTTGAGGGAGAGCGTCCGCAGGGGGCATCGAACCCCCTGCGGCCGCGCGCGACCGGCTTCGCCGTCCGCGCCGCCTCGGAGAGGGACGTGATCGACTGGGGGACAGCGCGGCCCGGCAGGGCGCGCGCGATCTGGCGGGGCTCGATGCCCCGCCTGATCGCTTCCCCCTCAGGGACGAGAATCCGCAGGAGCAGGGCGACGGCCCCCATCGTCGCGACGCTCGCCATCCACAGCAGCACGAACCAGGCCAGCTTGCGCCCCATCAGTGGTAGCCCTGGTCGGGGTCGAGCTTGCCGCGGAATACCCAGTAGGCATAGCCGGTGTAGGCCAGGATGATCGGCACCAGGACGACGGCGCCGACGAACATGAAGAGCTGGCTCTTGGTCGGGGCGGCGGCCTGCCAGATCGTCATCTCGGTCGGGATCACCCAGGGCCACATCGAGACGCCGAGCCCCGCGAAGCAGAGCCCGAAGAGGGCCAGCGCAAGCACGAACGGCAGCCAGTCGCGGCCGGACGCGAGCAGCGTGCGTCCCAGCGCCAGCATCAGGGCCGCCACCGCGATCGGCACCGGCGAGAGCCAGAGGATCCGGGCCAGGTGAACCAGCGCGAGAAGTAGACGGGTTCGAGGAACGGCGTGGCGAGGCTGACGGCGGCGATGAAGCCGACCGTGCCGAGGCCGAAGAGCCGCGCGAGGCGGCGCGCCGTGTCGTGCACCTCGCCCGTCGGTCTTGAGGATCAGCCAGCAGGCGCCGAGCAGCGCATAGCCGCAGGCGACGCCCGCGCCGCAGAGCAGGCTGAAGGGCGACAGCCAGTCCAGCCAGCCGCCGCCATAGGCGCGGCCCGTCGACCTCGATCCCCTGCAGCAGCGCGCCGAGGATGATGCCCTGCGCGACAGCGCGGCGAACGAGCCGCCGAAGAAGGCCGCGTCCCAGAACCAGCGCGAGAACCAGCGGTCGGTGCGCCAGCGGAACTCGAAGGCGACGCCGCGGAAGACGAGCGCCAGCAGCATCGCGATGATCGGCGGATAGACCGCCGGCATGATGATCGCGTAGGCGAGCGGGAAGGCGGCGAAGAGGCCGCCGCCGCCGAGCACGAGCCAGGTCTCGTTGCCGTCCCAGACCGGCGCGACGGAGTTCATCAGCAGGTCGCGGTCGCGCTTGGTCGGGAAGAGCGGGTAGAGGATGCCGATGCCGAGGTCGAAGCCGTCGAGGATGACGTAGACGTAGACGGCGAAGGCCAGCAGCAGCGCCCAGGCGATGGTGAGGTCGAACGGAATAGTCAACATGCGTGCCTCACTCCGCCGGGTGTGGCGGCGTCGGCGGACTCTGCGTTGCGGGGCCGGGGTGACGCCGGCGGTGCGGATCGGCCCCGGCTCGGTCCTGACGCCGCGCTGCGCCGGTTCGGGCGGCCGGTTCATCAGTCGCAGGAGATAGAGGATGCCGGCGCCGAAGACGGCGAAGTAGATCACGACGAAGGCGACGAGCGAGGTGCCGACCGCGCTGGCGCCGACGGGCGAGACCGCGTCGGCCGTGCGCAGCGCGCCGTAGACGACGTAGGGCTGCCGGCCGACCTCGGTCGTGATCCAGCCGGCGATGACGGCGACGAGCCCGGCGGGCGCCATGACCAGCGCGACCCGGTGCAGCCAGTCGGCGTCGTAGAGGCGGCCGCGCAGCCGGGCGATCAGCGACCAGAGCCCGACCGCGGCCATCGCGAAGCCAAGCGCCACCATCACCCGGAAGGACCAGAAGACGATCGCCGACCGGCGGCTCCTCGTCGTCGGGGACGGTGTCGAGGCCGGGCAGGGGGGCGTCGAGCCCGTGCTTGAGGATCAGCGACGACAGCTTGGGGATGCTCGAGCGCCTAGCGCACCTCGCCCGCCGCCTGGTCGGGCAGGCCGAAGAGGATGAGCGGGGCGCCGTCGGGGTGGCTTTCGAAGTGGCCCTCCATCGCCATGACCTTGGCCGGCTGGTGTTCGAGCGTGTTGAGGCCGTGCAGATCGCCGAGGAAGATCTGCACCGGCGCGACGAGTGGCGGCCATCCACATCGCCATGGAAAACATCGTCCGCACGCCGGCGTTGCGGCGTGTCGGCCGCGGAGGAGGTGCAGCGCACCGACGCCGCCGACGATGAAGGCAGTCGTCAGGTAGGCGGCCGTCAACGTGTGCGCGAGGCGATAGGGGAAGGACGGGTTGAGGATGATCTGCCACCAGTCGCGCGGGATGAACTGGCCGACGTCGTTCACCGCGTAGCCTGCGGGCGTGTGCATCCACGAATTGACGCTGATGATCCAGGTCGCCGAGATCGCGGTGCCCGACGGCCACCATCAGGCATGCGGCCATGTGCAGCCCCGGGCCCACCTTCTCGCGACCGAAGAGCATGATGCCGAGGAAGCCCGCCTCGAGGAAGAAGGCGGTCAGTACCTCGTATGCCATCAGCGGCCCGACGACGGGCCCGGCGCGGTCGGAGAACACCGCCCAGTTGGTGCCGAACTGGTAGGACATGACGATGCCCGAGACGACGCCCATGGCGAAGGTGATCGCGAAGATCTTGAGCCAGTACTTGAAGAGGCGCAGGTAGGCCTCGTCCCGGGTCCAGAGGAAGAGGCCATTCAGTACCGCGAGGTAGCTGGCCAGGCCGATGGTGAAGGCGGGGAACAGGAAGTGGAAGGCGATCGTGAAGCCGAACTGGATCCGGGCCAGAAGCACCGCGTCGAGGGTGGCGAAGGCGCTCATGGCGTGTCCTCTCGTCTCTCGTTGGACCACAAGCCTAGGTCGGAAGCGCGCCCCGACGAGGCCCGCACCTGCGGCGCCTGCGCACGGCCGGCCCGGCACCGCGACGCCATGACGCGGATGCACGGCAGGGCTGTGGCGGACACTTTGAGATCGCCCAGACCTCGGCTAGTATGGCCGCGAGCAGTCAACGAACAGGTCGAGGCATGCGGGTTCTGGGGACAGCACTGGCCATTCTTCTTGTCGCCGGCGCGGGATGTACCGATGCGGGAGCGCCGGCGCTGTCGCTGCGTCCCGAAGCGCGTGCGCCGCGCATCGAAAGGGTCGTCGTGACGCGCTCGGCCGACGATGCGCGTCTTGCCGCCTGGATCGCCGGCTTTCGCGGCCGGGCGCTGGCGCAGGGGGTTCGGCCCGAGGTGTTCGACGCGGCCATGTCGGGCGTTTCCTACGATGCGGACGTGATCCGGCGCGACCGCAACCAGAGCGAGTTCACCAAGACCATCTGGGACTATCTCGACAGCGCCGCCTCGGACACGCGGGTGCACAACGGGCGCGAGGCGCTGAGGCGGTACGGACGCGTCCTCGATGCGATCGAGGCGCGCTACGGCGTCGACAAGGAGGTGGTAGTCGCGGTCTGGGGCCTGGAAAGCGCCTATGGCGAGCACCGCGGCAAGACGCCGATCCTGCAGGCGCTGACGACGCTGGCCTTCGACGGGCGGCGCGGGCGCTTTTTCGAGGAGCAGCTGATCGCGGCGCTGAAGATCATTCAGGCGGGCGACGTCAGTCCGCGCGGCATGACCGGCTCATGGGCGGGGGCGATGGGTCATACGCAATTCATACCCACGTCCTACCTCGCCTATGCGGTGGACTTTCACGGCGACGGGCGGCGCGACATCTGGTCGGACGACCCGACCGATGCGCTGGCCTCGACGGCGGCCTACCTTGCGCGCTTCGGCTGGGAGCGCGGCCGGCCATGGGGGGTCGAGGTGCAATTGCCGCGCGGGTTCGACTATTCGCTTGCCTCGCGGCGGGTGAAGATGCGCCCGGGCGAGTGGGCGGCCCGCGGGGTGGTCGGCCTCGACGGCCGGCCGGTGGCCGACCATGGCGAAGCCTCGATCCTGCTGCCGGCGGGCGCGCGGGGCGCGGCCTTCATGATCTTCAAGAACTTCGACGTCATCGAGCGCTACAATACCGCCGACGCCTACGTGATCGGGGTGGGGCATCTGGCCGACCGGATCCGCGGCGCGGGACCGATCCGGTCGAACTGGCCGCGGGGCGATCGGGCGCTGAAATACGGCGAGCGCAAGGAGCTTCAGGCGCGGCTGACGCGGGCCGGCTATTCGACCGGCGGGGTCGACGGCAGGATCGGTCCGAACACCATCGCGGCGATCCGCGGGTTCCAGCGCAGGGCCGGGCTCGTGCCCGACGGCTACGCCTCGCTCGACCTGCTGCGCCGGCTGCGCTGAGCCGCCGGCGCAGGCCTGACGTCAGGTTCCCTGGTTTTCCTCGTACCAGGGGCCCATCCGAACCTCGCTGCCTTCGACCATCGAAGCGAACGCTTCGGGGTCGGAGCCGCGGTAATGGTACGGATAGACGAATTGCGGCTGGAACTCGTTGACCGCGTCGGCCGCCTTTTCGACCTCCATCGTGTAGGGCAGGTTCATCGGCACGAAGGCGAGGTAGATGTCCTCGAGCGCGCGCATCTCGGGGATGTCCTCGGTGTCGCCGGCGATGTAGACCCGGCGCCCGTCGATGCCGAGGATGTAGCCGTTGTCGCGTCCCTCGGGGTGATATTGCAGCCGGTCCTCGGTCATGTTGTAGGCCGGGATGGCGTCGATGGTCATGCCGCCGATCTCGGTGCTCTCGCCGTTGGCGAGCTGCGATGCCTTCGCCTTCAGGTCCTCGGGCAGCATCTCGTAGACGGCCGGGTTGGTGACGATCTGCGTGTTCTCGCCCACGAGCCCGGCAAGCGTCTCGGCGTTGTAGTGGTCGCCATGCTCGTGCGTGATCAGGATCAGGTCCGGCGCCGGGTAGTCGGCATAGGCCGAGACTTCGCCCACCGGGTCGTTGTAGATCACCATGTCCGGCGTCTCCATCACGAAGGACGCATGGGAGACGGGATGGACCGTGATCTGCCCGTTGTCGGTCTCGAAGCTGTGGTTGCCGCCCGACTGGGCGAGCGCGGCGTAGGGCAGGACCGTGACCCCTGCGGCGGCGGTAGCGGTTGCCATGAAGGTGCGGCGCGAAATCATCTTTGCTCTCCCTGCGGTTCTGGTGACAGGGGCGAAGTCTAGGCCGTTCCTGACCGAAATCACCCGCCGCTGGCGTGGCTGTGATCGGCGCGCGGCTCGGCGCCGGTCGATCTGGCAAGGGCGTGGCTCGTCCGCGGGGGCGCGTTGCGCTCAGTCGCGCTGCGAGGTGCATCGGAGGCCGCCGCTTTGAGGATCTGCGCCCCACCACTCGCTGCGGATCGTTCCGGTGACGTCGTCGAAGCTGCGCTCGCGGAAGGGGTTCACGTCGCGCGGATGCCGGCCATGCGGTGACATGATCGTGCCGGGGCCGCGGACCTCCTGCGCCTCGCGCGCGTGGTCGGGCGGAGGGCCCTCTTCGTCGGGGGGCTGGTCCGGGCCGGGCGCGTTCTGGAGCGGCGGCGTGCCGGGCGTCAGGATGTGGCGCAGGAAGGCGATCGGGTGGGCGCGCAGCGTCAGGCGGGTGGCGACGTAATCCTCGACCACCTCTTCGCCGAGCGTCATCGGCGGCAGGTTGGCCGCGTCCTCGACGATGCCCTCCCCGTCCATGTCGCCCGAGAAGAGCGGCAGCGGTTCCTCCGAGGCGATGGCGCGGGCGGACCAGAGTGCCTCACGCCGGTTCAGGCCGAGATCGGCGAAGGCGTCGGCTTCGGCCAGCACCCTCAGGATCTTCGGCGAGGTGCCGGCGCGGCGCCAGACATCCTCGACCGAGCGGTAGCCGTTGCCGCGGGCGGCGGCGATCCAGTTCGCCTCCTCCTCGCGCATCGCCCGGATCTGGCGGAACCCGAGGCGGATGGCGAGGCCGCCCGTGCCGTCGGGCTCCATCGTGCAATCCCAGTAGGACTGGTTGATGCAGACGGGCCGCACCTCGACCCCGTGCTCGCGCGCATCGCGGACGATCTGCGCGGGGGCGTAGAAGCCCATCGGCTGCGAGTTCAGCAGCGCGCAGGCGAAGATGCCGGGATGGTGCCGCTTGAGCCAGCTCGAGGCATAGACCAGCAGCGCGAACGAGGCGGCGTGGCTTTCGGGGAAGCCGTAGGAGCCGAAGCCCTCGATCTGGGCGAAGCAGCGTTCGGCGAAGCCCGGATCGTAGCCGTTGGCGGCCATGCCCGACAGGAACCGGCCCTTCATCGGGGTGACCTTGTCGACCTTCTTGAAGGTGGCGAGCGCGCGGCGCAGACGGTCGGCCTCCTCGGGGCGAGAAGCCGGCGCCGATGATGGCGATCTGCATCGCCTGCTCCTGGAAGAGCGGCACGCCGAGGGTCTTGCCGAGGACCTGCACCGAGTTCGTCGGAGGGGAAGTCGACCGCCTCCTGCCCGTTGCGGCGGCGCAGGTATGGGTGCAGCATGTCGCCCTGGATCGGGCCCGGGCGGATGATCGCCACCTCGATCACCAGGTCGTAGAAGCAGCGCGGGCGCATCCGCGGCAGGAAGTTCATCTGCGCCCGGCTCTCCACCTGGAAGACGCCGATGCGTGTCGGCGCGGCAGAGCATGTCGTAGAGCGCCGCGTCCTCGGGCGGGATCGTGGCGAGCGTGTAGTCGGTGCCGTGGTGGCGGCGGACCAGGTCGAATGCCTTGCGGATGCAGGTCAGCATGCCGAGGGCGAGGACATCGACCTTGAGGATGCCGAGGGCGTCGATGTCGTCCTTGTCCCAGCAGATGACCGTCCGGTCCTCCATCGTCGCGTTCTCGACCGGGACCAGCTCGTCGAGCCGGCCCTCGGTGATGACGAAGCCGCCCACGTGCTGCGAGAGATGGCGGGGGAAGCCCTGGATCTCGTGGACGAGGGCGAGGGTCTGGCGCAGGCGCCGGTCGGCGGGGTCGAGGCCGATCTCGCGCAGACGGCTCGTCTTCCAGCCCCTCGGCCGAAAAGAAGCCCCAGAGCTGCGACGACAGGGCCGAGATGGTGTCGTCGGTGAGGCCCATGGCGCGGCCGACCTCGCGGATGGCGCGCTTGCCGCGGTAGTGGATCACGGTGGCGCAGAGGCCGGCGCGGTGGCGGCCGTAGCGGGCGTAGATGCACTGGATCACCTCCTCGCGCCGCTCGTGCTCGAAGTCGACGTCGATGTCGGGCGGCTCGCCGCGGGCCTCGGAGACGAAGCGCTCGAAGACCATGGTGCCGATTTCGGGGCTGACGCTGGTGACGCCGAGGGCGTAGCAGACGACCGAGTTCGCCGCCGAGCCGCGGCCCTGGCAGAGGATGTCGCGGCTGCGGGCGAAGGCCACCACGTCGTGGACGGTGAGGAAGTAGGGCTCGTAACCGAGCCGGGCGATGAGGGCGAGCTCGTGCTCGAGCGTGGCGCGGACCTTGGCGGGGGCGCCGGAGGGATAGCGCCAGCGCAGACCCTCGAGCGCGAGGCGGCGCAGGCGGTCGGCCGGCGTCTCGGCGCCGCTGACCTCGGAGGGATATTCGTAGCGCAGTTCGTCGAGCGAGAAGGTGCAGCGGGCGGCGACCTCGTCGGTGCGGGCGAGGGCCGCCTCGTGGCCGGCGAAGAGGCGGCGCATCTCGGCCGGGGAGCGCAGGCGCCGCTCGGCATTGGCCAGCGCCGTGCGGCCGAGCCCGTCGACGCGGGTGCCGAGCCGGATCGCGGTCAGCACGTCGGCGAGGCGGCGGCGCGTGCCGTGGTGCATGAGCGGCGCGGCCGAGGCGACGGTGGGCAGGCCGAGATGGGCGGCAAGGGTGGCCAGCCGGTCGAGGCGCGCGCGATCCTGGCCGTCGTAGCGGGGGGCGACGAGCAGCGAGACCTGGCCGGGGAAGCGGCGCGTCAGCCGGCGCGCGAATGTCGGCCATGCGCCCGCGCCGCGCGGCGACGGGGGCGCTTGTGGCACCGTTTCGGGGTGGTCGGCGTCCTCCTGCTCGGCCGCGGGGTGGAGCAGCAGCTCCATCCCCTCGCACCATTCGAGCAGGTCGTCGGGGCCGAGATGGCAGGCGCCCTTGTCGGCGCGGCGGCGGCCGAGCGTCAGCAGGCGGCAGAGGCGGCCCCAGGCGGCGCGGTCGCGGGGCAGGGCGGTGACGGCGAGGCCGCAGGTGGTGACGAGGCGGGCGCCGGGGATCAGGCGGGGAACGCACCGGATGTCGAGCGACGGAGAAAGGGCCGGGCGGGGCGCGGCAGCCTCGAAGGCGGCGACGGGCGCGCACGGCGGGGGCGCGACAGCGGAGGCGGGCGTGCCTTTCGCGGCGGCAGGGGGAGGGGGCGCGTCGGGCGCCCGCACGGAGGTATCCGGGCCAGCGCCGGAAGCGGCCGCGTCCGTCTGGCCCTGCGCGCCGGAGGGCGCAGCGTCATCCGGCGGAGGGGCGGGGCCGCGGGAGGCGCTGTCGGCGAGGCCGGGATAGCGCTCGGGCGGGGTGGGCGGCGGCGCCCAGGGGCGGGGCGGCCCGATCGGGCCGCCTGCCGCCTCGGCCGCGGCCTGCTCGCGCACCTGGCGGGCGATCTCGGCAATCTGCATGTGGGCGCGCACGATGCCGGCCACGCTGTTCTCGTCGGCGATGGCCAGCGCCGAAATCCCCAGCAGTGCCGCCCGCTCGACAAGCTCTTCGGGATGCGAGCCGCCGGTCAGGAAGGTGAAGTTCGAGGTGATGTCGAGTTCGGCCACCATGAGTTGGGACAGGATATTCCCCTTTTGTTCCTGTCGCGAGTCCTGCTCTGCGCGCAGCGGTTGCGGGATCAGGCGGGCTCGACCGCGAGAGTGTCGCCCGGGGCCAGCGTGACGCGGGTGGCGAAGCGGCGGCTCTCGCGGTCGAGACGCCGGGCGAGCCAGGCCGCATCTTCGCGCGGGGCCCGTTCCAGGCGGAACCGGCGCATCCGGAACGGCACCGCCCGGAACGCCGCGAGGCCCGCCGGGGCGAAACGGGGCAGGTAGGCGAGGGCCAGGTCGCCACGGAACGCCTCGTGCCCCGAGATCCCCTCGTAGTCGGTAAGGAAGTCGCCGCAGCCGTAGAGGATCGGCCGGCCGCGGTAGATCTCGATCGCCTTGGCGTGGTGCGAGGAATGGCCGTGGACGGCATCGAAGCCGCCGTCGATCAGGCCGTGGGCGAAGCGGACCTGCTCGGGCGGGATGGCGTAGCCCCAGTTCCCGCCCCAGTGGATCGACGCGATCAGCAGGTCGCCGGTGCCGCGCATTGCCCCGGCCTCGGCCACAATGCGCTCGATGGTGGCCTCGCCAAGGTCGGGCAGCAGGTTGACCCCCGGACGGTCGGGGCGCGCCGCCCATTGCTGCGGAATGCCGCTGGTCGTCGAGCCATAGGCGTGAACGACGACGCGGCGGTCGGGCGCCGCGATCGTCACCGGCGCCGCGGCCGAGGCGCGGTCGATGCCGGCCCCCGCCGCCGGCACGCCGGCCTCGCGCAGCGTCGCCAGGGTCTCGAGCAGCCCCTCGCGGCCGAAGTCGAGCACGTGGTTGTTGGCGAGGACGGCGCAGTCGATTCCAGCCGCCGACAACAGCCCCGCGTTGCGCGGCGCCATGCGGTAGTTCACCGCCTTGGGCCAGAAGTCGTCACTGATGGTGACGCTGGTCTCGAGGTTGACGATCCGCGCGGCGGGCCGGACCTCGGCCAGCATCGCCAGCGTGTCGCCCCAGACATAGTCGGGGCCGACGCCGCGGGGGATCGGGCCGTCCGCCCGTTCGGCAAGTTCAACATAGGTGCGCGCCGACGTGACGAACGCCTCCCTCAGGAGCGGGTCGACCGGGTGCGGCAGGATCTGGTCGATGCCGCGGCCGGGCATAACGTCGCCACAGAGAAAGAGCGTGGTGCCGTCGCCGCGGGGCATGCCTTCGGCGGCCGTGGCGGCCGGCCCCTCCCCCGCGCACGAGGCGACCAATGTCGCGGCCGACGCACCGACGAAGCCGCGCCTGGTGAGGCTGCCGCCCCGCGCCGGCGAACGGCCCCGGCTCCGCCCCGCCGCCATATGACGAGGCAGCGACATCATCGGGCGGCGGGCGGGGCCGTCGCCAGCGCCTCGCGGTGGAGCGCCACGTCGTCGTCCTCGTCGATGCGGACGTCGTCGAACGTCAGTACCTGCCCCTCCTCTACGAGGCGAACCACGGCCACGTCGTGGGCCAGCCCGATGGGCAGGACGTCGCCCCCTGCGGCAACCGGTGTCAACCGGCCCCAGACGGTGTAGCCGCCCTCGCCGTCGAGCATCTCGCCCGGCGCCAGGGCGCGCTTGGCAACGGCGGCGACGTTGCCGCGGGCGCCGCGCGCCGTGCCGGTCGGCTCGCCCCGCAGTGCCGCGCTGAGCACCGAGATCGACAGCTCCATGCCGATCAGGTGGAACGGCTTGTAGGTGGCGGCATAGCGCCCGGTGTCGTCGGTCGGCAGGCCGTATTGCCGGAAGCACGCCGCGGCATAGTCGTTCGGCGCCTCGAGGACCACGTAGACGCCCCAACGAAGGTCGCGGAAGACCGGGCGGCCGTCGCGCTCGAGGCTCGAGACCACCTCGACCATGCCGGGGCCGTCGAGCTGGCCGCCCACGGCGCGGGGGCGCAGCACGTGGGCCAGATCGTCGACGCCGCACGGCGGGAAGCCGAGGCCGCCGGCCGGCACCGCGAGGCCGGTGGCGTTGGCGATCGCGGCCATCTCGATCGCGCTTTTCGTCCCGTCGAGGAACGAGTTGAACATCTTGGGGTTCATCCCCGCCCGCGCCGCCTCTTCGGGCGTCAGCCCGTAATGTGGCCAGACCTCGTCGGGGGTGACGGCGTGGTAGCCGGGCAGGAACTTGGTTCCCTTGCCGGCGGCCGCCACGCCGAAGCCCGCGGCGCGTGCCCAGTCGACCATCTCGGCCACGAGGGCGGGCTGGTCGCCGTAGGCCATCGAGTAGACGAGGCCGGCCGACCGTGCACGGGCCGCCAGCGCGGGGCCCGCCAGGACGTCGGCCTCGACATTCACCATCACCACGTGCTTGCCGGCGGCGATCGCGGCCAGGGCATGGGCAATGCCCGCGCGGGGGCTGCCCGTGGCCTCGATCACCACGTCGATGTCGTCGCGCGCGGCCAACGCGGCACTGTCGTCGACGAAGGCGGTGGCGGCGACGCGCTCGTCGGTCCAGCCCGTGTCGCGGCAGGCGGCACGGGCGCGGTCGGGGTCCAGGTCGGCGATGCAGGTGACCTCGAGCCCCGCAATCGTCGGCACCTGCGACAGGAACATCGAGCCGAACTTGCCGGCGCCGATCAGTCCGGCGCGCACGGGGCGTCCCATATCGGCGCGTTCCGCCGCCAGCCGAGCCAGGTTCATGAACCCTCCTGCCGAAGATGACGCCGCCAGTTAACCGGATGCGGACGCCCAAGCCAACGCGGCGCCCGCGCCTGCCGCGGCGTCGTCAGAGCCGGGTGAGGGGGGCGCGGAACGCGTCGAACACCGCCCTGTAGACGTTGCGCTTGAACGGGACGATGGCGCCGATCAGCTCGTCGGGGGCCATCCATTGCCAGCGGCTGAACTCCGGATGCCCTGCGGCAAGGTCGATGGCGGTGTCGGGGCCCGGGTAGCGCATCAGGAACCAGCGCTGCTGCTGGCCACGGTAGCGCCCGCCCCAGACGCGCCCGAGCAGATCGGGCGGCAGGTCGTAGGTGATCCAGTCGGGCGTCTCGGCCTCGACGGTGACAAGCTCGGCCGTCAGCCCCGTCTCCTCGGCCAGTTCGCGCAGGGCTGCGTCGCGGGGCGACTTGCCCGGGTCGATCCCGCCCTGCGGCATCTGCCATGCCCCGGGCGTGTCGATCCGCTCACCCGCGAAGACGAGGCTGGCGGGGTTGACGAGCACGACCCCGACGCAGGGGCGGTAGGGCAGATCGGAGGCATCCTGGCTCATGCCCCAGACCCTATGCCGCCCGTGGCGGGCCGGCAACGAGATCCACGCGGCGCCTGCCGCGCCGCGACGGAGAGAAAGGTGGCCGGGCGGCCGGGCCGTCAGGCCAGGCCGATCTCGCGGAACGAGACCTCGCTCTGCTTGCCGACGATGACGTGGTCGTGCAGGCGCACGCCCAGCGTCTGGCACGCCGCCTCGATCCGGCGGGTCATCTCGAGGTCCTGGGGGCTGGGCGTCGGGTCGCCCGAGGGGTGGTTGTGCACCAGGATGATCGCGCTGGCATTGAGCTCGAGCGCCCGCTTTGCCACCTCGCGCGGGTAGACCGGGACGTGATCGACGGTGCCGCGCGCCTGCTCCTCGTCAGCGATCATCACGTTCTTGTTGTCGAGGAACAGGATCCGGAACTGCTCGGTCTCGCGGTGCGCCATCACTGTGCGGCAGTAGTCGATGAGGTCCTCCCACGACGAGATCACCGAGCGGTCCATGACCCGGGCGCGGGCCATGCGATGGGCGAACGCCTCGGCCAGGCGAAGCTGCAGGTAGACCTTTTCCGTCGCGCCCGGCACCTGCAGCAGCCGGTGGCGAGACGCCGCCACTACGCCGTTCAGGTCGCCGAAGGTCGCGAGCAACCGCTTGGCCAGCGGCTTGACGTCGATCCGCGCGATCGCGTTGAAGAGCAGCAGTTCGAGCAGCTCGTAGTCGGGCATCGCCGCATGGCCGCCCGACAGGAACCGCTGCCGCAGCCGCTCGCGGTGGCCCCAGTAATGGGGGCGCGCCTCGCCTGCGGTCCCGGCGATCTCGCCGGCGCCCAGCGGACGTGTGACCACGCCCGAGGGGAGCCGCCGCTCGAGATCCTCGAGCCCGCGCAGCGCCTCTTCGGAAAATCCGTACTCGTCGTGCTTCATGGCAGCCCCGTCCATGCGGTCAGGATTTCGCTCATCTTGGTTAACGAAAGGTTTCCGCGGGCGCGGTCGGGGCCGCCGCGCCGCCCGCCAGTGCATGTGGGCTGGGAGAGTGCGCCCCTTCTGTGGCATGTCGGGCGCAGGAGGCGGAGGCCCATGGCGCAGACTTATCTTGAGAAGCTTCGCGAGCTCTACGACGGCAACGACAGCCGCTCGCAGCGCTTCCGATACTGGCTTCTGACCTTCGACCTGGTCACGATCGTCTTCGTCGTCGCCACTTCGTTCACCGTGCACGGGGTGGTTTACCGGACCCTCGGCTTCGTCCTGGGGATCGGGATCCTTGCGGACTTTGTGGCGCGCGTCGTCATCGCCGACAGGCCGCTGCGGCACATGGTCCGGCCGGTCACGCTGGCCGACTTCGTGGCGCTGGTGTCGTTCCTCGCGCCGGTTGCGGGCGAGGGGCTGGGCTTTCTCCGCGTGCTCAGGACGCTGCGGCTGCTGCACACCTACCAGTTGCTCGAACGGCTGAGACAGGACTTCACCTTCTTCCGCCGCAACGAGGCGGTGATGGTCGCCGCGATCAACCTGCTGGTGTTCATCTTCGTGATGACAGGGCTGGTCTACGCCACGCAGTACGACGTGAACCCCGAGATCGGGAACTACGCCGATGCGCTCTACTTCACGGTGACCGCGCTGACCACGACGGGCTTCGGCGACATCACCCTGCCCGGCACGACGGGGCGGCTGATCGCGGTGGCGATCATGATCTTCGGGGTGACGCTGTTTCTGCGGCTGGCGCAGGTGCTCTTCCGGCCGGCGAAGGTGCACCATGCCTGCCCGGTCTGCGGACTGCTTCTGCACGACCAGGACGCGGTGCACTGCAAGCATTGCGGCACCACGCTGCATATCGAGACCGAGGGCGCCTACTGAGGCGCGGCCTCAGCTGCGGCCGCGGCGCACCTTCGCGTGCAGCTCGGCGTCCTCGGCGTAGAAGTCCCCGATAAGCCGCAGCGTCTCGGCCGAGGGGACGGGGCGATCGCCCGCGCTCTGCTTCTCGTGGGCGTCGCGTGGGCCGGGCGCGGTTCCGGTCGCCGCGTCGATCCAGTCGTAGATCGGCGCGAAGCCGTCCTCGAAGGCGAACAGCGTCTCGATGCCGTCGACGAACTCGGCCTGCGGCCGGATGTGGTTGTCGTTGATCAGCGGGTTGTCGCGGTACTTGCGCAGGACGAGCGGCACCCACTCGTCGAAGCCAAGGATCCGCTTGCGGCCGAACCGGCGCGCCACCACGCCACCCTTGCGGGCGCGCTTGGACTGGCCGGTGCGCCACCGGTACTCGCTGATCAGCCGGTCGACCGGGTCGCGCAGCACCGCGAAGCTGTGGCTGAAGAAGCCCTCGTCGAAGAGCGTCCGGACAAGGCGCGCATGCGCGTGCTGCGGGGTGATGACCATTCCCTCGGGCTTGTGCGGGCTCTGGAACGACAGCGGCCCCTTGCTGGCAAGGTAGCGCTCGACGCTGGTGCCGCCGGTCTTGGGGATGTGCGCGAAGTAGAGGAGCGTGGGCCCCAGCCTGAGGATCGGCATCAGCTACCGCCGCATCCGGCCGCCATCAGCCGCGGCGACCGCTGGCCGCGCGAGCCAGGCGGCCGACGGTGCGTCCGACCAGGCCGCGGCGGCGCTGCTTCGGGCCGTGATACGACCTGAGATGCAGGATCTTCGGCTGCGCCTCTTCGGGCTCCCATATCTCGAGGTACTTCTCGTAGCGCACGTTGTACTCGGGCGGCAGCGTGCAGATCCTGAGGTCGGACAGCCACAGCAGCTCGCGCAGCGTCGTCTGATCGCGGCCGAAGCCGGCGGTGTGATAGCCTTCGCGCCAGTCGTCCAGGAATTGCTGTACCCGGGGATTGCGGCGGAACAGGATCACGCCGCCGTTGAACTGCGGAAAGGCGCCGGGAAGCGCCTCGCGCCAGGTCTGGGTGGTGGACTTGGTGTTGCGCGAATGGGCGTGGGCGAGGCCCACGTCGAAGCGGTCGAGCACGTCGAAGATGTCGCGGATATCGGCCACGATCTCGGTGTCGGTGTCGAGATACAGCGTGCGGTCGAACGGCGTCCGGCTGAGGTAGTCGACCTTCGAGCGGCGATGCGGGTCGGGGATCTCGGTGATCCCGTCGAAGACGTCGGCCTCCGCCGCGGTCGCGGGATCGCAGAACAGGTGCGTGGCAAGGCCGGGGCAGGTGCGTCGCACGCTGCGGGCCGAGTGATTGGCGGCGCGGACGTACTTTTCGCCCGCGGCGATGTAGATGATCCCCCGCGACGCGGCGCCGTCAGCGCGTGTGCTGGCGTCTGTGATGTCGTCCATCCCGTCGTTTCGCGCGCTTGCGGTGCTCGCTGCCCTCGTTGCGGGGCGGAGAATAACGGATCGGCCGGCGCGTGAAACCGCAAATGCCGCACCGGCCCCGCGCGGCACTTGCTGCGCGGGGCCGGCGGAAGGGCGTCACTTCTCGGCGAGGGTCGCCGGGTTCAGGGCCGACAGGCCCTTGAGCAGGTCGACCGCGTAGGAGAGCTGGAAGTCCTCCTCGCGCAGGGCCGCGGCCTCCTCGGCTGCCGCCTGCTCCTCGAGCATCTGCTCGCGCTGGTCCTCGGACATCGAGTCGTTCTCGAGGCTGCCGCGCAGGTCGGCCTCGGACCGGCGCCGCATCGCCGCGCTCTGCTCGGTGTCTTCGGCCTCGGCCTGCGCCGTCTCGTCGGGATTGCGCGGCGGTTGCGCCACCACGATGTCCGGCGAAACGCCGAGCGCCTGGATCGAGCGGCCCGACGGCGTGTAGTAGCGCGCGGTCGTCAAGCGCATCGCGCCCTCGCCCCGCAGTGGCATCACGGTCTGGACCGAGCCCTTGCCGAACGACTTGGTGCCCACGACGATGGCCCGCCGGTGGTCCTGCAGCGCGCCGGCCACGATCTCGGAGGCCGAGGCCGATCCGCCGTTGATCAGCACCACGATCGGCTTGTCCTCGGCCAGGTCCCCCTCGGTCGCGTTGTAGCGGTCGCCGTCCGCGGGGTTGCGACCGCGGGTCGAGACGATCTCGCCCGCATCGAGGAACGCGTCGGACACCTTGATCGCCTGCGTCAGCAGGCCGCCGGGGTTGTTGCGCAGGTCGAGCACGATGCCCTTGACCTTGTCCATGCCGCCCAGCGCCTCGGCCTCCTTCTTCAGGTTCTCCTCGAGGTTGGGGTAGGTCTGGTCGTTGAAGGTCGTGACCCGCAGCACGATGACGTCGCCCTCGGTGCGGGCGCGCACCGCGGTCAGGGTGATGGTGTCGCGCACGATCGTGATGTCGAACGGCTCCTGCGGGTCGCCGTTCTCGTCCTCGCGCACCACGGTGATGACGATTTCCGAGCCGACGGGGCCGCGCATCAGCTCGACCGCCTCGTCGAGGGTCAGGCCCAGCACGCTCTCGCCGTCGACATGGGTGATGAAGTCGCCGGCCTCGATGCCGGCCTCGTCCGCGGGGGTGCCGTCGATCGGCGAGACGACCTTGACGAAGCCCTCTTCCTGCGTGACCTCGATGCCGAGGCCGCCGAATTCGCCCCGCGTCTGCACCCGCATGTCGGCCGCGTCCTTGGGCGACAGGTAGCTCGAGTGCGGATCGAGCGACGTCAGCATCCCGTCGATGGCGGCCTCGATCAGCTCGGTCTCGTCGACCTCCTCGACGTACTGGGCGCGGATCCGCTCGAAGATGTCGCCGAATAGGTCGAGCTGCTCGTAGATCGAGCTTTGCCGGTCGTTTTCCTGTGCGATCAGCGGTCCGGCCACCTGGGTGGTCAGAAGTGCCCCCACAAGGGCGCCGCCGATCGCGGCCGTCACCGAGTTTTTCATGGTCGTCGTGAACCTCCTGGCTGACACGGGGGCGAGTGGGACCCCGGTCGCATGATCGGCCCGAGAATAGGCCATGGCGGATGCGGGCTGTAGCACGTTCCCTTTCGGGCCGTCTTCACCGGACATCACGTTTTCGTCGTCTCCCGTTCGATCAGGCTCTGCCCCGTCATCTCGTCGGGCTGCTCGAGCCCCATCAGCTCGAGCAGGGTGGGCGCCACGTCGGCAAGCCGGCCGTCACGCAGCCCGGCCACCCCTTCGGGGCCGCCCACCAGGATGATCGGTACCGGGTTGAGCGTGTGGGCGGTGTGGGGGCCGCCGGTCTCGGGGTCGATCATCATCTCGCAATTGCCGTGGTCTGCGGTGACGATCATCGCGCCGCCCGCCTGCTCCAGCGCCTCCAGCGCCCGGCCCACGCCCGCGTCCACCACCTCGCACGCCTTCATCGCCGCCTGCAGGTCGCCGGTGTGGCCGACCATGTCGGGGTTCGCGAAGTTGACGACGATCAGGTCGTAGCCCGCGCCGATGGCCTCGACCAGCCTGTCGATCACCTCCGGCGCCGACATCTCGGGCTGCAGATCGTAGGTGGCGACCTGTGGCGACTTCGGCATGCACCGGTCCTCGCCCGCCTCGGGCTCCTCCTTGCCGCCATTGAGGAAGAAGGTGACGTGCGGGTATTTCTCGGTCTCGGCCAGGCGGAACTGGCGCAGCCCGTGCGACGCCACCCAGGCGCCCAGCGTGTTCTTCAGCTCGCGCTTGGGGAACACGGTCCGCATGAAGCGCTCGTGCTCCTCGGAATACTCGACCATGCCGAGGAGCGCGGCCAGCTTGGGGCGGTCGCCGGTCTGGAAGCGGTCGAAGCCCGGCTCGCCGATGGCCTTGAGGATCTCGCGCGCGCGGTCGGCCCTGAAGTTGAGGCAGAAGAAGCCGTCGCCATCCGCGACCCCCTTGTGCCCGGCAAGGACGGTGGGCGCGATGAACTCGTCGCTCTCGCCGCGCTCATATGCCGCGGCCACCGCGGCCTCGGCGGTGTCGGCGCGCTCGCCACGGGCGCGGATCATCGCGTCGTAGGCGCGCTCGACCCTTGGCCAGCGGTTGTCGCGGTCCATCGCGAAGTAGCGGCCGATGACCGTGACGATGCGGGCGCCCTCGGGCAGCCGGCGGTCGAGGTCAGGCAGGAACCGGTCGGCGGTCTTGGGCCCGACGTCGCGCCCGTCGGTGATGGCGTGGACGGCGACCGGCACCCCCGCCTCGGCGATGGTGCGCGCGGCGGCGATGATGTGGTCGATGTGGCCGTGCACCCCGCCATCCGAGGCGACGCCCATCAGGTGCGCCGTGCCGCCCGATTCCTTCAGCGCGTCGATGAAGCCGCGCAGCCGCGGGTTGTCGAAGAACGAGCCGTCCTCGATGGCGAGGTCGATCTGGCCCAGGTCCATCGCCACCACCCGGCCCGCGCCGATATTGGTGTGGCCGACCTCGGAATTGCCCATCTGGCCCTTCGGCAGGCCGACGTCGGGCCCGTGCGTGGTCAGCGTCGCGTGCGGGCAGTCGCGCCAGATGCGATCGAAGACGGGCGTGTCGGCCAGCGCCACGGCATTCGCCTCGCGGCGATCCGAAAGGCCCCAGCCGTCGAGGATGCAGAGGACAACGGGCTTG
The DNA here is from genome assembly GCA_963773475.1 of uncultured Alphaproteobacteria bacterium. GTDB lineage: Bacteria > Pseudomonadota > Alphaproteobacteria > Rhodobacterales > Rhodobacteraceae > Roseitranquillus. The sequence goes on from CAVZBD010000010.1 coordinate 397,534, forward strand.
GTCATGGCCGACGGTCTAGCGCGCGCCGCGGGCGAGGTCACGCGCAATGCGCTGTCGCCCGGCCGGCCGGCTCAGCCACGGTGATAGGGCGTTCCGGCCAGGATGGTGGCGGCTCGATAGAGCTGTTCGGCCAGCATCACGCGGGCCAGCATGTGCGGCCAGACCATCGGTCCGAACGACAGGACCAGCCCGGCGCGCTCGCGCAGCTCGGGCGCCAGCCCGTCCGCCCCGCCGATCACGAAGGCCGCCGCGGGGCGGCCCTGGTCGCGCCAGTCGGCGATCTGGCCCGCAAGTTCGCGCGAGGTGAGGGTGCGCCCCCGCTCGTCGAGCGCGCAGAGCGCCGCCCCCTCGGGCAGCGCGCGCTCCAGCAGCGACGCTTCGGCCGCCGCGCCGCCGCCCTTGCGGTCCTCGACCTCGGTCTCCTCGAGCGGGCCGAGGCCCAGCGGGCGGCCGGTGCGGCCGAAGCGCCTGGCGTAGTCGTCGATGAGCGTCCGCTCGGGGCCCGAGCGGGCCCGGCCGACGGCGCAGATCCTGACGCGCACTCAGACGCGCGCGGCCGCCTCGGCGGGGCTCAGCCACATCTTCTCGAGCTGGTAGAACTCGCGCACCTCGGGGCGGAAGACGTGGACGATGACGTCGCCCGCGTCGATCAGCACCCAGTCGCCGGCGTCCTTGCCCTCGACCTTGGTGCGGATGCCGAGATCGTGCTTGAGCCGCTCGACGAGCTTGTCGGCGATAGCGACCACCTGGCGGGTCGAACGGCCCGAGGCGATCACCATGAAGTCGGCGATCTCGGACTTGCCGCGCAGGTCGATGGCGACCACGTCCTCGGCCTTGTCGTCGTCCAGTGAAGTCTGGATGCGTTCCAGCAAAAGGTCGCTGGTCGGCTCAATGGGCGCGCCGCTCATTCGCGGGCCCTGGGCGGTCGGTGCACGGACCGCGTCGTGGATGTGAGACAGGACATCGTCCTCCTTGGTGATGCGCCGGTTGGTCCCCGGCGCCGGGATGGACTAAATCTAACATCACGAGGGGCTCATCTCAATGACTGGCCCCGTCCGAAGCGGAACCGCCGGGGGTGACGGCGGCTTCTTCGGCAGGAGCACGAAGACACATGGCAGTGACCGAGCGCGACGAGAGCGGCACCGAGCCGCGCCCGCCCGCCTGGCGGCGCGGCTGGGAGGCGCTGTCATCGGCGATGATGGAGCTCAACGACCGCAACGTCGGGCTGGTCGCGGCGGGCGTCGCCTTCTGGGCGATGTTCGCGACGTTCCCCGGCATCGCCGCGTTGATCGCGATCTGGGGCTTTTTCGCCGACCCGCTGGTGATCGAGCAGCTGCTCGAGCTGTTGTCGCGGTTCCTGCCGCCCGAGGCGTGGCGGCTGATGAACACCCAGTTCCACCGGCTCTTGGCGGCGAACAACTCGACCCTCGGCTGGACCACCGCGGTCTCGCTCGGCGTCGCGCTCTGGTCCAGCCGGGCGGGGACCGAGGCGCTGATCCGCGGGCTGAACACCGTCTATCGGCGGCCGAACCGGATGGGTTTCCGCCAGGCCTGGGTGCCGGTGACGATGACCCTGGCGCTGTTCGGCGTGGGCTTCATCGCGCTGGCCAGCGTGGTGGTGATCCCGGTGCTGCTGAAGCTGCTGCCCGACGCCCAGGTGACCGCCAAGACCATCTCGGTGGCGCGCTGGGGCGTGGCTCTCCTGGTGATGATCATGGGGCTCGGCATGATCTACCGCTACGGGCCCAACCGGCGGGGCGAATCGCGCGGTCCGTGGCTGACGCCGGGGGTGTTCCTGGCGGTGGCGATCTGGGCGTCGCTGTCCTGGGCGTTCTCGCTCTATATCGAGAACTTCAACCGCTACAACGAGGTCTACGGCGCGCTGGGCGCGGCGGTGATCCTGCTGCTGTGGTACTACATCAGCGCCTATGCGGTGCTGCTTGGGGCAGCGCTGAACGCCAAGCTCGAGCGCATGGAGGCGCGGCGCCACCACAAGCCGACGCCAAAGCCGGGCCCGCCGGTGCCGGAGGACATGTGATGCCCTCCGGCGCGCTCCGGTTCAGGCCGAGGCCTTGAGCGTCTCGGTCGACGAGAAGAACATCGCCTGCCCGACGGCGGCGCGCACCTCTTCCTCCGTGTAGGGCTTCGAGATCAGGAACGCCGGCTCGGGCCGCTCGCCCGTCAGCAGCCGCTCGGGGAAGGCGGTGATGAAGATCACCGGCATCTCGCCGAACTGCGCCAGCAGGTCGTTGACGGCGTCGATGCCCGACGACTTGTCGGCCAGCTGGATGTCGGCCAGGATCAGGTCCGGCTTGGTCCGCACGCCCATCTCGACGGCGGCGTTGCGCGTGCGGGCAATCCCCGTCACCTCGTGCCCCATCTCCGAGACGATCGAGTGGATGTCCATCGCGATGATGGCCTCGTCCTCGATGATCATGACCTTGCCGCGCACGCTCTCTTCCATCTCGCGGATGGCGATCTGCACCAGCTCGTCGGCCTCGGACGGCTCGATCTGCATGATCGCGGCCGTCTCTTCGGTGGTGAAGCCCTCGATGGTGCTGAGAAGCAGCGCCTCACGCGCGTTCGGCGTGAGGTTGGCCATGTGGTCCTGCGCCGCAGCCTCGAGCCGGCCGACATCCTCGTCTTCCGAACGGGTCGGCTGACCGGCGCTCGCCCAGATCACGTGGAACGCCTTGAACAGCGCCACGCGCGGCGCCAGCGACCCGTCGAAGGTCGAGCGATCCTCGAGAACGGCCTCGAGCGTGGCTGCAGCGTAGCTGTCTCCACTCGTCTGACTGCCCGTCAGCGCGCGCGCATAGCGTCGCAGGTAGGGCAGTTCGGCAGCGATGATGTCAGAGAAATCCCGCTGTTCAGTCTTGTCCTTCATGCATGTCCCCGGAAAAAAATCCTCTCCCGCTCTGGAACAAAGCCTCAGTGCCATGCTTTGTTCCACTGGACCTCGGAAAAACAACAAATCACACCACGCGCAAGCACGCTTCTCCAAAAGAGCAGAATGAGCAAGGACCACAAGAGCGCCATCTTCATGCGTCAGATCGACGAAAATCTTCGCCGCGTCTACGAGGAGGCGACCCGGGAAGAGATTCCCGACCGCTTCCAGCAGCTGCTGCAGCGACTGAAGGAACAGGACAAGAAGAAATGACCGACGTCTCGGACCCGCGGGACGAGTTGGTCGAGCACTTGCCCGCCCTGCGAGCCTTCGCGCTGAGCTTGACGCGCAACTCGGCCTCGGCCGACGACCTCGTGCAGGACACGATCGAAAAGGCGTGGTCGAACCTCTCCAAGTTTCAGCCCGGCACCAACATGCGCGCCTGGCTGTTCACGATCCAGCGCAACACCTTCTACTCGGACCGCCGCAAGGCCAAGTTCGAGGTGCCCGACGTCGACGGCCACTTCGCCGCCGGCCTGGCCGAGAAGCCCGCCCATGACGGGCGGCTCGCATTCAACGACTTCAAGGTGGCGTTCGAGAAGCTGCCCGACGAACAGCGCGAGGCGCTGGTTCTCGTCGGCGCGTCCGGCTTCTCGTACGAGGAGGCGGCCCAGATGTGCGGCTGCGCCGTCGGCACGATCAAGAGCCGGGCGAACCGGGGGCGCAGGCGGCTGGCCGAGCTGCTGGGCCTCGGCGCCGACGAGGACCTCTCGATGACCGACAACGCCACCGTAGCCGTTCTGGCGGGGGGGCAGTCCCAGGCATGACCCCGCTGCGGGCGAGTCGGCTATTCCGGCTGAACTCGCTCGGCTCGCGGCTGGCGGCGCTCCTGACGCTGGCGATCCTGCCGCTCGGCCTGATCACGGTGCTGCAGACGTGGCGGGTGCTGGACGAGGTGGCCCAGCGGACCGAGGCGGCGCTGGTCGGCGAGACCCTGCACGCGGTGCGGCCCGAGCGAAACAACCTGCAACGCAAGATCGGGGCGGCCGAGACGCTGGCCATCGCGATCCAGTCCGTGCTGGGTGACCGCGCCGCCTGCGAGGGGATGCTCGACGACTACGCGAGCCGCCTCGACGAGGTTCAGGCCGTCTCGTTCGTGACTGCGGCCGGACAGGTGACCTGCTCGTCCACGGGGGTCACCGACGACTGGTCCGACCTGCCGCTCTTGGGCGACGCGATGGAAAATCCGCGGATCATGGTGAACGCGGTCGAGGTCGGGCGGATCACGGGCAAGCCCTCGATCGTCGTCGCCGCACCCGCGATCACGTCAGGCGGCGAGATGCTGGGCTATGTCACGATGCCGCTCGAACACTCGGCGCTCACCGTCGAGGTCGCCGGCGGGGGAGCCGGCCTCCACCCGCTCAGCATCCTGACCTTCAACGCCAGCGGCGAGCTGCTGACGAGCAGCATCGGCGTCGAGAGCGCGGCCTTCTTCCTGCCGGTCAACCGCGCCCTCAAGGCGCTGGACGTCCGCACGCCCGTGGTCTTCCGCGACACCGACGCCGGCGGCGAGCCGCGGATCTACACCGTGACCCCGCTGATCGAGGACGTGTTCTACGCGCTGGTGGTCTGGCCGCAGGACGTCACCCTGGGCGAGGCGGGGCTCTGGCGCTGGACGGTGCCGACCGTGGTCCTGCCGTTCCTGATGTGGGCCACCAGCCTCCTGGTGGCGTTCTTCGCGGTGCACCGACTGGTCATCCGGCACATCCGGCGCCTGCGCCTGCGGATGCGGCTCTTCTCGCGCTTTCGACGGGTCGAGGAGGACGCCGACGACGTGTCGCTGCCCGCCGAGCTGCGCGAGGTGAGCGACAGTTTCGTGAAGATGGCGCACACGATCCTGCGCGACGAGGCCGAGCAGGAAGACTCGCTGCGCGAGAAGGACGCGCTGCTGCGCGAGGTCTATCACCGGGTCCGCAACAACCTGCAGCTCATCGCGTCGATCAACAACATGCAGATCCGGGCGCTGCAGAGCCCGGAGGCCAAGCACGTCCTGCGCCGCCTGCAGGACCGCATCATGGCGCTCGCCACCATTCACGGCGCGCTCTACGACGCGAACGCTCTTTCGAAGGTGCGTGCCGATCGGCTGGTGGACGAACTGGCCTCGCAGATCGCCTACAAGTCGAAGGACGAGGTTCCCGAGGCCGACATCCGCAGCGTGACGATGCCGCTGATGCTGCATCCCGATCAGGCGGTGCCGCTCGCGCTGCTGGTCGTCGAGGCGCTCACCAACGCGATCAAGAACCTGCGTCCCTCGCGGGGCGGCGACCCGCCCGAGATCGAGGTCGAACTCGCGACCAAGGACGACGGCTCGGTGAGCCTGGTGGTCGAGAACACGGTCGGCTCCGGTGGCGCGGTGGACCCTGCCGAGCGCGCCCGGGGCGGCCTGGGGCTGCAGCTGATCGAGGCGTTCGTCACCCAGCTCGGTGGCCACAAGCAGGTGTGCCAGACCGCCGATCGCTACCGCCTGTCGGTCTCCTTCTTCGCCTCGCACTACGGCGACGAGGGCGGGATCGCCTGATCCGGCCCGCTCGGCCCGGTGCCGGCCGCTGATCGCACTCCCATGAGAGATGATGCACCGGGTCGCGGCCGCGGCGTGTGCCCGACCGCGTCCGCACCCCGGTCTCGCTGCTCGCGTCGCTGCGGGCCGTCGGGGCAGGGTCGCCCGATCGCGCCGCGCCCGCGGTCCGGCCGGGCTCAGTAGTCGCGTTCGTAGAAGATGCCGAGGCTCGAATGGCCGTCGTCGCTGATCCCGCCCTTGACCGTGACCCGGTCGGACAGGTCGAAGTTGAGGTTGATTTCGGTCTCACCCTCGGAATTGACGGTCACGTCGGTATAGAGGTTGTCGCTGAGGTACTTGCCCGCCCGTAACGCCGCGCCGCCAGTCTCGTCGGTCGTCACGTCGAGGTCATCGAGGCCGAAATTCTCGCGCAGGTTCGAGATCAGGCCGTTGCCGCGCCCGGTCAGCGTCGCCACCGCCGAGGCCAGCTGCGCTGCCTGGAAGGCCGAGATCTGGCTGATGTCGCGTCCGAAGAGCAGCCGTGCCAGCACCTCGTCCTCGGGCAGTTCGGGCTCGGACAGGAAGTTGATGTCGGGCTCGCGCACCGATCCCTCGACCACCACCAGCACCGTGATCCCGCCGGTCTCGGTGCGTGCCACCAGCCGGATCACCGGCACGAAGTCGCCCTCGAGCCGGATCGAGCCTTCGTCCAGCACCAGCCGCTCGCCCAGGATGTCGAGCCGGCCGCGGATCAGCTCGAAGCGGCCCGCGGGCTGCACGTCGCGCGAGGTGCCGCCAAGGCGCAGCTGGCCGCCCAGCTCGGCGTCGAGGCCGCGGCCGCGCACGAAGATCTGGTTCTCGGCCCGGATCAGGATGTCGAGCGGGAACGCCGGCCCCTGCTGCCCACCGTCCGAGGGGTTGCGGCGCAGCACGCCGGCGCGCTCGCGCGTGGCGTGCACGGCGGCCGGCTCGTTCACGTGGATAATGTCAGGGATGTCGCCGCCCGCGCCCAGGCCGCCGCCGCCGATGCGCAGCTCGGTCCGGCCCAGCGCCAGCTCGCCCCCGATGCGCGCGCCGCCCCGCAGCGGTCCCACGATGCTCAGGCTGCCGTCGACCCGCGTGTCGTAGAGCTCGGGGTTGCGTAGGTGCACCTGGTCGAGCGTGATGCCGAGGTCGCTGCGCAGCCCGTTCGTCAGCCCCAGCGTCCCGTCGGCGCTGAGGGTGCCGCCACCCTGCACGTCGGCGCCCGCGTTCAGCGTCAGCCGCGCGTCGGCCAGCCGCGCGGTGGCGTCGATGTTCTCGACCACGATGCCGAACCGCGGCGCCACGAAGCGCGCATCCTGCGTCGATATCGTCCCCGACAGGTTGCTCAGCGCCGGCGCGCCGCGCAGGGCCAGGTCAAAGACCGCCGTTCCCGCGACCGAGCGCGGCGAGATGAAGCGGTTGGCCAGGACGAGCGGCGCGCGCCCCTCGAGCGTCAGGTCGACCACGTCGAGCGGCGTCTGCACGATCCCGCGGACCGAGGCGGTGATGTCGCCCGGCCCGTCCGCGTTCAGGTTCAGGCTGATCGCGTCGGCCACCAGCGCCGCGGTGCCGTCCACGGTGACCGGCCCGCTGAGGCCGGGCGCGTAGGGGCTCACGTCGGCCAGGCGCGCGCGCAGCGTGATTTCCTGGTCGAGCTGGCCCGAGGCGGTGACGTCCAGCCCGGCCGTGTCGAGCTCCAGCGTCCGGATGGTCAGCGCGCCGTTGCGTTCGGCATCGACGCTGAGCGTCGCGGTCTCGCCCAGCAGCCGGTCGACGTCGGGCAGGCCGATGCGCAGTCGCCGTCCGGTGGCGTTCAGCGTGCCGTCGAAGGCGCTCAGGTCGGTGACGATCCGTCCGTTCGCCTGCGCCTCGACCCCGCCCGACAGGCTGCGCCCGGCCAGCGCCGAGAATGGCGCAAGGTCATCGGCCGACAGCGCGGCCTCGCCCTCGAAGGCCGGTACGGCGTCCAGCCCCTCGACCCGTCCGCTCGCGCTCAGGTTCAGGTTGGCGCTGTCGAGCGACAACTGGTCGAGGCGGATGGCGTCGCCCTCGCGCGCGGCGTCCAGCGCCAGCCGCGCCTCGCCGGCCAGCAGCGCCTCCGAGCCCGGCAGCCCGAAGTCGAGCCCACGCCCGGTCGCGTCGGCCTCCAGGTCGAGCGTTGCGAGGTCTGCGCCCACGCGGCCGGCGACCTGCGCGTCGAGCGCCCCAGCCAGATCGCGGCCGGCCAGGCCCGAGAAGATCGACAGATCGCCCGCCTCGACCGTGGCGTTGCCGTCGAAGACTGGAACCCCGTCGAGACCCGCCAGCGTCCCGTCCACCTCGGCCGCAAGCTGTGGCCCGTCCACGCGCAGCGCCCGGATCTCGACCGTGTCGCCGGTGCGCGCGGCGTCGGCCGTCACCGTCATCCGGCCCGCCAGCGCGTCGGCGGCGCCGGCCATGCCCGGGTCGAGGTCGGTCGCCACCGCATCGGCCTTGAGGTCGAAGCGCGAGCCGTCGAACGCGGCGCTGCCCAGCGCCTCGACGCGCAGCGCCCCGGCCAGGTCGCGGCCCGCCAGCCGGGAGAGGGGCGCCAGCGTGGCGACCTCGACAGTGGCGCGGCCGTCGAAGGCCGGCACCGGCGCCTCGTCGCCGCTCCCCGGCGGCAGCAGCGCCCCGACCCCCGTCAGGCGGCCCGCGATGTCGGCGTCCACACGCTGGCCGTCGAGCGTCAGTGCATCGATGATGACGTCGTCCGCGTCGCGCGCGGCGTCCAGCGTCAGCACCGTCTCGCCGGGCAGAAGCTCGGCCAGCCCCGGCACGCCCGGCTCGAGGTCCGTCGTCCGCGCCGTCGCGGTCAGGTCGAAGAACGAGGCGTCGAAGCGCACCCGCCCCTCGGCCTCGACTTCGGCCGCGCCAGCAAGATCCCGCCCCGCCAGCGCCGAGAACGGGGCGAGGTCGGCCGCGTCCAGCGTCACGCGGCCCTCGAAGGCGCCCGAGGGCGACAGCCCCTCAAGCTGGCCATCGACCGTCGCGTCCACGACCGGCCCGTCCAGCCGCGCGCCGTCGATGCGCACCACGTCCCCGTCGCGCGCGAGGTCGAGCGCGATCGTGGTCGTGCCGTCCAGCAGCGGGTCGACCTGCGGCAGGCCCAGCGCCAGATCCTCGCCGGTGGCGTTCAGCGTCAGGTCGGCCTGCGCCAGGTCGAAGCCCGTGCGCCCCTGCGCCGAAAGGTCGACCGACCCGGCCAGCGGCCGCCCGGCAAGGTCGGCATAGGCCGCCAGATCCTCGACCCGCGCCGTGAGGTCGCCCGCGAATTCCGGCGCCTCGCCCAGCCCCGTCAGCCGCCCCTTCGCCGCCACATCCGCCCCCGGCGCCGTGACGGCGAGGTCCATGTCCCACCCCTCGGGGTCTTCGGTGGCGTCCAGCGTCAGGCTGGCGGGGCCCGCGAGGCCGTCGGCCAGCCGCGCGGTGTCGTCGACGCTTGCGTTCAGGGTGAGCTGACTGGCGCCGGTGGCCAGTCGGCCCTGCGCCTCGGCCTCGAGCGCGTCGGTGGCGACGCGGAACCGCTCGATCGCCGTGCCGGTCTCGTCGCGCGCGGTGCGCAGCACCAGTTCTCCACTGCCGTCAAGAAGCGGGTCCAGCCGCTCGATCCCCACCGACAGGTTCTCGGTCGTGCCGTCGGCCGACAGGTCGAACGCCCCGGCCAGCACGTCGCCGCTGCCCTCCAGCGTCAGTTGCGCCCGGCCGCCCAGTGGGCGCCCGGCCAGACCCGAGAACGCCGAGAGGTCGCGCGCGGCCAGCGTCGCCGACCCATCGACCGTCACGCCGCTGTCGAAGCCGATCGTCGCCGCCCCGGTCAGGCCGTAGGTCTCGCCGGTCAGCTCCAGCGCACCGATCTCGACCGGCGATCCCTCGATCCAGGTGATCTCGGCCAGGCCGGTGACGTTCTGGCCAAGCGCCTGCGCGGCCCCCGGATCGCCGAAGTCGAGCGCCCGGGCCGCGAAGTCGAGCTCGGCCGTCACCACGCGCAGGTCGCCGTCGGCGCCTGCCTCGGTGCCGATCCGGCCCGAGCCGTCCAGCGTGATCGCCTCGGCCGCGAAGCCCTCGCGGTCCAGCCCTTCCACCTCGACCAGCGCCTGCCAGTCCTCGCCCTGGCTCGCGTCGAAGTTGCAGGTCCACCGTCGCCCCGCCGACGCGGGTGCGCGGCCCCGAGAGCGGCAGCAGCACGGGCGAGCCGTCCTCGCGCGCGATCCGCCCCTCGACGTCGACCAGGTCGGGCAGGCCGTCGGCGCCGATAGTGACCGCCCCTGAAGCTGCAGCGCGCGCGCCGCCAGCGACAGCTCGGTCAGCTCGAGCCGCCCGTCCGGGTATCGGGCGCCCTGGGTGGCAAGCCGCATGTCGGGGCCGAAGAACTCGCGGTACTCGGGCAGGAAGACCGGCGCGACGTCGCCGCCGATCTCGGCGTCGAAGCGCAAGGGCTCGCCCTCGGCGGCACCGCCGGTCACCGCGACCTGGCCCGCCAGCCGCTCCTCGCCGTCGGTGGCCAGCGTGATGTCGGCGGCGAAGTCGCTGACCGGCCCCGATCCATCGACCGTCAGCGCCAGCGACGGCCGGCCCGGCAGGTCGGCGAGGTTGGCGACGATCCCGTCCGGCCCCTCCCGAAGGCTCAGGTCGAGGGTCAGCTCGCGCGTCTCGTTCGAGTAGGCGCCCTGCAGCGTCAGCGCGCCTTCCTCGCCGTCGATCCGTTCGGCCGAGATGTCGGCCGCGCCCTCGCCCCCTTCCAGCGAGACCTCGCCGCGCAGGCTCACCTCGGCCTGCTCGCCGAAGAGCGGCTCGCCCAGCAGGACCCGATCTGCCTCGATAAGGTCGATGCGGATCGACACCGGCAGTTCGGGCAGCGAAAAGCCCTGGGCCTCGGGGCTTGGCGCCTGCGGACCGGTCTGTTGCGCCGCGGGCAGGCGCGGCAGCAGGATCTCGTCCGCCGACAGCTCGCTCACCTCGATCCGGCGGCGCAGCAGCGCCGAGCGGTTCCAGTCGAGCACCGCGTCGCGCAGCGTCAGCCACACGCCCTCGTCGTCGGCGATGGTCAGCTCGTCGATGGTGGCCCGGCTGCTCAGCGCGCCCTCGAACCCCTCGATACGCACCTCGCGCCCGGCCGCCGACAGGTTGTCCTCGATCAGCCCTTCCAGAAAGCCCGGTCGTTGTCGTTGCCGCTGCCGAAGAGGCGCCCGAAGAAGCCCGGCTGCTCGGACTCGACCTGCGCCGCGGCGGCCAGCGGCAGCAGCAGGACGAGGGATGTCAGCAGCCGTCTCAAAACGCCTGCCCGATGCCGACATAGATCTGGAAGTCGTTCTCGCTCGTTGCCGCTGATCGGCGTCGCGACGTCGAGGCGGATCGGGCCGATCGGCGTGAGATACCGCAGGCCCAGTCCGGCGCCCGAATGGCTGCGGCCGTCGCCGCCGGGGAACGCCTCCTCGCCGACGATGCCGTAATCGTCAAAGCCCACAGCCTGGATGTTGTCGGTCATCCCGGCGCGCAGCTTCCGCCGAGAGGCCGAGGAAGCTGGCGCCGCCGGTCTTGATGCCGCCGTCGGCAGCGTCACGCCGAGCGACTGGTAGCTCTGCGCCGCGCACGGTGCCGCCGCCGCCCGAGTAGAAGCGGATAGTCGTTCGGCACCTCGGTCAGGTCGGCTCCGATGATCGATCCGCCCTGCAGCCGCCCGGCCAGGACGAAGCGGTCCTCGGCACCGATGCCGTAGTAGCTGCGCCCGTCGAAGGTCAGCCGCGCGCCGCTGCCGGTCCGCTCGTTGAGCCCGACGAACGGCGTGAGGTCCAGCGTGGACGTAGTAGCCGCCCGGTCGGGTTCAGCGGATCGTCGACGCGGCGGTCGTAGCTCGGCGCCCAGCGGGAAGGTCAGCAGGCTGTAGTCGCGTGGTGCCGCGGTCGTCGTCCTCGCGGCTGAAGCGGTAGGGCGATGCCGGCCTCGAGGATCAGGTTGTCGCCGACCCGCCGGCATGAAGCCGCCGCCGAGGTTGACCGTGCTCGAGCGTGAAGTCGGGCTCGTTCAGCCGTTCGATCCGGCGGTCGACGTAGAGGTCGGTGTCGGACTTGATCGTCGCCGGCCGCCCGAAGTCGGGTCGAAGCTGTAGTCGATGCCGCCGGTGCCGCCGCCGATGCCCGCCGACCTCGCCGTCGACGCGCAGCCGCTCGGCGCCGCCGAAGCAGGTTGCGGTGCAGCCAGAACGCGCGACAGCGTCAGGCCCTCGACGGTGCTGATCTCGGCGCCGAAGCCGAAGCGGCGCGGCGCCTCGCTCGCCGACGCTGCGCGGTGATGTCCAGCGTGTCGCCCGGCCCCAGCGTCTCGGCCTCGGTCAGCGCGACCGAGCGGAACGTGCCGGTGCGGCGCAGACGCGCTCGGCGGTGCGTTCCAGCAGGCTCGGGGTCGTAGATGCGGCCCTCGGGCAAGCCCGCGATCTGGCGCAGGCGCTCCGGCCGCACCCGGTCGGCGTCGCCGCCGAGGCGCAGATCGCCCGAACCGCACCAGCGGCGCCCGGCTGCGATCGGCGACCGTCGCGTCGATCCGGTGCGCGGCGTGGCGGGCCACGATCCGCTCGTCGCCGGCGACTCGGCCTTGGCGTGACCGGCCTGGCGCCAGCCCTCGACCGCGGCCTCGGCGGCGTCGCGGATACGCCGGTGCGCGCGCCGGCTGGCCGAGGGCGAACTCCTCGGGCAGCTCGGTCTCCGGCGCCAGCGGCCGCGACCTCGCGCCTCGGCGAAGGTGTAGGCGGCCCCGGCTCGACCCGGACCGTCGATCCTGTTGATCGTGCCGCGGCGGGTCCAGCGGCGAGAGTCGACGCCGCCTCGCGCCCGTCGACCATGGATGTTGATCGATGCCGCCGAAATGGCCCTCGGAATAGAGCGCGCCGAGAAGCCGGCCGTAATCGGCGCGCGCCGCCGCCAGCAATTCCTGCGATGTCGTCGGTCCTCGTTCTCGGCCGTCGACCAGCAGCGAGGCGTTACGCAGCGCGCGGTCGAGCTCGGGATTGGCGCCGGGGGCCGGAAGCGCACGTCTCGAGCGCCGCGGCGCCGGTCGCGAGCCAGGCATGCGGCCATCGCTGCGACGCGTCCCGCCGCCCTCAAACCTCGGCCTGCTCGTGCCACTCGGGCTGCCCTCTCGCCCGAGACCGCCTTCCGTCTTACCGGCTTCCGCGTGGCGCCGCCAGCGTTGCCGTGTTGCCTTTCATGCCCGGCGCGAGACCTCGTTCATCACCTGCGCCCAGGCCATCAGCGTGAACACCATGGTGCCGCCCACCACGTTGCCCAGCAGGACCGGCAGGAAGAACCCGAGAAGCCCGGGAAAGAAACCCAGCTCGCCCGACAGCATCAGGAACGCCATCTCGACCGAGCCGGCGATGACGTGGGCGAAGTCGCCCGCGCGATCAGCCAGGTGAAGACAGGACGATCAGGAACGAGCTGCTGCGGCGCCGTCGGCATCATCCACACGATCGCCGCGATCAGCACGCCCGGCCGGCATCGCCGCGAAGAAGACTCGATCAGCCGGCGGCTCGAGCGGCGTGGCGCGACAGATCGCTGGATCGGCCGGCAGGATCTCGTCCGAGAAGGCGCCGGTCCACGGCGATGAAGCCCGCCGCGACGAAGGCGCCGACGATGTTGGCCGCCAGCACCGATCGCCCACAGCCGCGCGATGGAGCAGCACGTATTCGCGGCAGGGCCGCGCCATCAGCGGCAGAACCGTGGTGATGGTGTTCTCGGTGAACAGCTGCATCCGGCCCATGGATCACCAGCAGGAAGCCGAACGAATAGCCGAGGTTCTCGATCAGCGGGCGCCACGGCTGTGTCGGGCAGGTGGGCGCGGAACAGCGCCTCGCCGATGACCGAGAAGCTGATCAGGATGCCCGCCGGCAATCCCCGACCAGATCAGCGACGACGTGGGCCGCGACAGCTCTTCCTCGCCGTCGCGGCGGACGACCTCGTAGATCAGCCGCGCCGACAGGCGCGTCGCCTCGTTGACCGACTGCTCCTCGGAATCCTCCTCGACCCCGGACACGCCGTCGTGCCGGGTGCCGGGCTTGGTCTTGTTCGGCGGCTCGGGATCCGGCAGCGCCGAGTCGGCCTGGCTCACGGAGCGTGTCCTCGTTTCGGGAGCGTTCGCGTTGAACGCAGCGTTGGATCAACTTGTTCCGCCCGGCAAGGGAACACTGCCCTGCCCGCGTTGGTTTTCGACGCGAAAGGAGGTGCGCCATGACCAAGGATCACGGACCCCAGATCAAGGACGACGAAACCTACGAGGCGCTGCGCGACAAGGGCGAGAGCAAGGAGAAGGCCGCCCGGATCGCCAATGCCAAGGCAAACCCCGACCAGCACCCCTCGAAGAAGGGCGGCAAGGCGGGCTCGTACGAGGACTGGAGCAAGGACGACCTCTACGAGCGCGCGCAGGAACTCGACATCGAGGGCCGCTCGGACATGACCAAGGACGAGCTGATCGACGCGCTGCGCAACCACTGATCGCGCGACGGGGCGTCCGGGCCCCGCCGCCTGCGACCGGGCGGGACAGGGGCCGCTACTCGGCTGCGTCGCGCAGGGCCGGACCCACGGTCTCGAGGCGGCTGCCTTCGAGCACCTTGACCTCGCGCTGCGGGAACGGGATGCGGATGCCGTGCTCCTGGAACGCGTCCCAGAGCGCGAGATAGACGCTGCCGCGGATGTTGGTCAGCCCGCCGGTGGGGTCGTCGATCCAGAACCGCAGGATGTAGTCGACCGAACTGTCGCCGAAGCCCACGATGTGACACACGGGCGGCCGGTGGCTGAGGACCCGCTCGACCCCCTTGGCGGCCTCGATCGCCACCTGGCGCACCTTGTGCGGGTCGTCGCTGTAGGCGGTGCCGAAGTAGATGTCGAGCCGCACGAAGCGGTTCGAGTGCGACCAGTTCACCACCTGCCCGGTGATCAGGTCCTCGTTCGGGATCAGGTATTCCTTGCCGTCGCGGGTGACGACGCTGACGTAGCGGGCGCCCAGCGCGCTGATCCAGCCGAACGTCTCGCCCAGGCTGATCACGTCGCCCGGCTTGATCGACTTGTCGAGCAGGATGATGAGGCCCGAGACCAGGTTCGAGACCACCTTCTGCAGGCCGAAGCCGAGGCCCAGGCCGATGGCGCCGGACAGGAACGCGAAGCCCGTCAGGTCGACGCCCACCGCCGTCAGCCCGATCAGGACCGCCGCGCCGTAGAGCGCGATCTGGATCAGCTTGACGGTCAGCACCTGCACCGACGGACTGATCGCGTCGTTCCGGCGGATCCGGTCGCCGCTGACCCGCGACAGGAACCGCGCGAAGGCGAAGAGCAGCCCGGTGACGATCAGCGCCTCGATGAGCGTCAGGACCGACAGGCGGAACTGGCCGACGCTGATCGCCACGCGGTCGAGCAGCCCCGTCGTCGCGTCGACGAGGCCGAGATAGTAGAGCGTCACCCACAGGCCCATCACCCACATCACCACCCGCCGCAGGACGAGGTTGCGGATCAGGCGCGCGGCGAGGCTGATCAGGAGCCAGGCGGTGGCGATGGTGGCCACCAGCGCCAGCAGGTAGCTGCGCGAGGGAAAGAAGAAGATCGCCCGCACGATCCAGGTCGCCGACCACAGCAGGGCGGTGAGGAACAGAAGCTGCAGGCGCCGCTGCACGACGAGAAGCACGCGCAGGCGCCATTTCGGCCAGCCCTCCAGGCGGTGCATCCAGTCGCGCATCCGCGGCGCGGCCCACAGCCGCCCGATCCAGGCGGCGACGAAGCAGGCGGCGATGATCCCGATCTGCCACTCCCGCGAGGGCAGCGAGAGGAGCTTGATCTGGAACTCGAGGTAGCTCCAGAGGTTCGAGCCCTGCTCGGCCAGGTCGCGGATCAGCTGGTCCATGCCAAATCATCGCAAGGAGCGGGCGGGGGCACAAGAAATC
Source organism: uncultured Alphaproteobacteria bacterium (assembly GCA_963773475.1). Taxonomy (GTDB): domain Bacteria; phylum Pseudomonadota; class Alphaproteobacteria; order Rhodobacterales; family Rhodobacteraceae; genus Roseitranquillus. The sequence goes on from CAVZBD010000010.1 coordinate 412,945, forward strand.
TCGGGCGGAGGCGGGAGCGCGGCGCGTCGGGCGTCGGATCCGCAGGGGGGCGGCCGCTTCGGGGCATCGAGCCCCTCGCGGCCGGCGCGGTCGGACCTGCCGGTCCGCCCACGCAGGGCGCGACCGGGCTGACCGGGGCGCTAGGGGTCGGGCCAGCCCTCGGCCGACATCTCGCGCAGGCGGCTGGCGGTACGCTCGAACTCGAACGTGCCCTCGCCCTCGACATAGAGCTGCTCGGGCGTGTCGGCGGCGCTGACGATCAGGCCGCGGCGCGCGTCGTAGAGGGCGTCGATCAGGGTGACGAAGCGGCGCGCCTCGTTGAAGTTCGACCGCCCCAGCCGCGGCACGTCCTCGAGGATCAGCACGTCGAGCGCCTTGGCCAGCGCCAGGTAGTCGGCCGGGCCCAGCGGCCGGCCGCAGAGCTCCCAGAAGCCCGCCCGGCCCACCCGGTCCTCGTGCCGCGGCACCACCACCTCGCGGCCCTTGATGCGCAGCGCGAGCGGCTCGCCCGGCCCGTCGGTCAGCGTCTGCCACCAGCGCTCGATCTCGGCGCGGGCCCGGGCGTCGGCCGGCGCGAAGTACACCTGCCGCCCCTCGGCCCGCCCCTGCCGGTAATCGGCCTCGGCGGCCAGGTGGTGGACCTCCATCCGCGTCTCGATGAGCTCGATGAACGGCATGAAGAGCTGCCGGTTCAGCCCGTCCTTGTAGAGGTCGCGCGGCGGCCGGTTCGAGGTGGAGACGACCACGACGCCCGCCGCGAACAGCCGCTCGAAGAGGCGTCCCACGATCATCGCGTCGGCGATGTCGGTGATCTGCATCTCGTCGAAGCAGAGCAGCCTGAGCCCCTTGGCGATCCGCGCGGCGACCGGGGCGATGGCGTCGTCGACGCCGGTCTTGCGCGCCTCGTGCAGCGCGTCCTGCACCTCCTGCATGAAGGCGTGGAAGTGGACGCGGCGCTTCTCGGCGCTGTCGACGGCACCGTAGAAGAGGTCCATCAGCATCGACTTGCCGCGACCGACCCCGCCCCAGAGGTAGAGCCCGCGCGGCGGCTCGGGGGCGCGGCGGAACCAGCCGCGCGCGGTCGGCCGCTCGGCCCACTCGCGCAGCGGCTCGAGCTTGTCGAGCACGGCGCGCTGGGCGGGGTCGTCCTTCAGCCCGTCGGCCACCCGTGCGTCGTAGAGGTCGTGCAGGCTCTGGCCCATCCGGCTCTCTTACGGCGCGGCGGCGAAGGCGGCAATGGCGCCTCGGGGCCGCGCGAAAGGGGCCTCAGCCGCGCCAGGCGGCGAGGATGTAGCGCGCCGCCATCAGGTCGAGATGCGCGCCGCCGCCGTTCTTGAAGAGCGTGATGTCGTCCGGCGCGCGGGTGAACCTGTCCAGCTCGTAGAAGTCGGCGACCACGTCCAGGGGCGAGATCACCCCGCGCGACAGCGGATCGTAGAACTCGCCGATATGGTCGAGCACCGTCTCGCGGCAATCGACGAAGAGCCGGGCGCGCGCCAGCGCCGCGTCGTCGGCCTCGCGCATGTCGGCGCGGTAGGCGCCGATCAGGTCCACGTGCTGGCCCGGGCGCAGCCATTCGCCGCGGATCACCGGCTCGGTCGCCATCGTGGCGCTGGTCACGATATCGGCCTCGGTCACCGCCTGCGCCAGGTCGGCGGCGACCCTCAGGCCCGGCCGCGTTTCGGCCAGCCGGTGCGCGGCCTCGGGCGAGCGGTTCCAGATGGTGAGGCGCGCCTGCGGAAAGCCCGCGCCATAGGCGTCGAGCAGGGCACGCGCCACGTTGCCCGCCCCCACGACCAGGATCCGCTCGACCCGCGGCGGCGCCAGCCTCAGCGCGCCCAGCAGGCTGTCGGCGGCGGTCTTCCAGCGGGTCAGCAGGTGGAAGTCGACCAGCGCCTCGAGCGTCCCGTCGGCGTCCGAGAACAGGCACGCCGCGCCGTTGATGGTGGGCGCCCCGTGCGCGGCGTTGCCGGGAAACACCGTCGCCGTCTTGACCAGCGCGCCCAGCCCGTCGATCAGCGCCGACCGGCTGAGCAGCGTGTCGGGCTCGCGGTAGAGGAACGTGTCGCCCAATTGCGCGCGCGGCAGCTCGTGCCCCCGCGCGAGGGCCTCGGTCAGGTCGAGCCACGCAAGGCGCGCCTCGGCCTCGGGCGGCACGAATTCCGGCGTCACGCGCCCGCGGCGCGGCTGCTCGTCGCGCGCTCGATCAGCCCCGCGGCCGCAAGCGCCGCCGCAAGCGCCTCGGGGTCGCGATACTGGTGCGCGCGCCAGCCGCGCGCGGTGGCGGCGGCCACGTTCTCCTCGCGGTCGTCCACGAAGAAGATCGCCTCGCCCTCGGCGCCCGTCGCCGCCTCGAGCGCCACATAGATGGCCGGGCACGGCTTGGCGACGCCGAGGCGCCCCGAAACGATCGCGCCGTCGAACGCGCCCAGCACCGGAAAGTGCCGCCGCGCCAGCTCGAACGTGTCGTCGCCGAAGTTGGTCAGCGCCCAGACCGGATGACCCTGCTCCTTCACCTCGCGCAGCAGCGCCACCGGGCCCGGCAACTCGGGGCCGATCAGCTCGAGCCAGGCGCGGTGCCAGTCGCGGATCTCGCCGGCCCATTCGGGATGGCGCGCCGCCGTCTCCTCGACCACGGCGGCGATGTCGTGGCCCAGGTCGATGCGCCGGTTCATCGCCTCGAGGTCGACCTCGGCGAACAGGCGGGCCCGCCGCTCGGGGCCGATGGCGGCGTCGTAGCGGCGCTGCGGGTCCCACTCGATCAGCACGTTGCCGACGTCGAACACCGCGATCCGGGCGGGCTGCGGGATGCGGGCCGCGTCGGACATCACGCGGCAAGCCCCTTGGCGCCCATCTGCAGGAACTTGTCGCGTCGGGCCCGCACCAGCGCATCGGACGGCGTCTCGCCCAGCGCCGACAGCGCCTTGTGGATCGCCGCGCCGACCGCCTCGATCGCCTTGTGGGGGTCGCGGTGCGCGCCGCCGCTCGGTTCCGGCACCACCTCGTCGATGACGCCGAGCTGGCGCAGGTCCTGCGCCGTCAGCCGCAGCGCCTCGGCGGCCTCGCGCATCTTCTCGGCATCCTTCCAAAGGATCGAGGCGCAGCCCTCGGGGCTGATCACCGAGTAGATCGAGTTCTCGAGCATCGATCACCCGGTCGGCGGTGGCGAAGGCCACCGCGCCGCCCGAGCCGCCCTCGCCGATCACGACCGAAACCAGCGGCACGCCCACCTGCAGGCACTTCTGCGTCGAGCGCGCGATGGCCTCCGACTGGCCGCGCTCCTCGGCGCCCTTGCCGGGATAGGCGCCCGGCGTGTCCACCAGCGTGATCAGCGGCAGGCCGAAGCGGTGCGCCAGGTCCATCAGCCGGATCGCCTTGCGGTAGCCTTCGGGGCGCGCCATGCCGAAGTTGCGCTGGATCCGCGTCTTGGTGTCGTGGCCCTTCTCCTGGCCGATCACCACCACCGGCTGGTCCTCGAGCCGCGCGAGCCCGCCCATCACCGCGTGGTCGTCGGCGAAGGCGCGGTCGCCGGCCAGCGGCGTGAAATCGGTGAACAGCTGCTCGACATAGTCGCGGCAATGTGGCCGCTCGGGGTGGCGCGCGACCTGCATTCGCTGCCACGGCGTGAGGTTCTTGTAGAGGTCGCGCAGCATCGTCGCGGCCTTGCGGTCCAGCGCCGCGGCCTCCTTCTCGACGTCCATCCCCTCGTTCTGGCGCGCCAGGGCGCGCAGCTCCTCGGCCTTGCCCTCGATCTCGGCGAGGTGCTTCTCGAACTCGAGGTAGTGGGTCATCGCTCTGCCTCCGGCACCGGATGGCGTTTCTTAACGCGCTCCGGCCGCCGGATGCAAAAGCTATGACGCCGCTCAGGCGGCCAGCGCGGCCGCCGGCGGCATGGCCGCGGCGAAGACGACGGCGTTGCGACCCGCCGCCTTGGCCGCGTAGAGCGCCCCGTCGGCCGCGCCCAGCGCCCGGTGGAAGTCGTCCATCTGCACCGCCCAGCTTCCGCCGACGCTGGTCGTCATCGCGGACCTCGTGCGGCCCGACCTGGAACGGACGCTCGGCGATGGCGGCGCGCAGCCGCTCGGCCACCGCCTCGGCCTCGGCCCGGCCGGCGGCGGGCAGGAAGACCACGAACTCCTCGCCACCGAAGCGCCCGACCAGGTCGCCCGTCCGCAGCCGCGCCGACAGCCGCCGCCCGGTTTCGGCCAGAACCGCGTCGCCGGCCTCGTGCCCGTGGCTGTCGTTGAGGCGCTTGAAGTGGTCGAGGTCCAGCATCAGCACCGCCTGCCCGCGGGGCTGCCGCCGGGCGTCGTCGTCCAGTCGCCGCAGGAAGCCCGCGCCGGTTCAGAAGCCCGGTCAGCGCGTCGGTGTCGGCCGACCGGCTCAGTTCGGCCTCGTGGCGGATCAGCTTGCGCTCGCGCTCGAAGAAGCTGCCCAGTACCAGCGTCGCCACCAGGTCGAAGCCCGCCAGCACCGGCGCGAAGCTGGTCAGGAACTGCACCAGCAGGTCGCGCGGCAGCATCAGCGCCGCCGCGAGGTTCGTCGAGATCATCGCCGACAGCAGCAGCAGCTTGCGCAGCCCGACCCGGCCGTCGCGGCGCACCCGCCGCGGCCCACAGCACCCCCATCACCCCGGCAAGGGTGATCGAGGTGATGCCGGGGATCGTGCCGAAGCCGCCGATGGCGACCCGCGTCGCCGCCGCCAGAGCAAGCGCCACGAGCATCGCCGGCACCCCCAGGAAGGCGCCGGCGAAGGCGACCGGAAGGTGGCGCAGATCGATGATCACCCCGTCGGCGAAGTGCACCGGCTCCATCATCGCCAGGATCGAGCCGCCCCCGAAGAGGGCCCCCAGCACCAGATGCGCCAGCCACCGCGCCCGGCAGCGGCGGCATCACCACGCCATAGCCCACCGACAAGAGCGCCAGCGCCGCCAGCGTGTTGAAGAAATCGAACAGGTTGCTGGTCGTCGCGCTCACCGGTCGTCGCCCTTTCTAGCTCCGCGACGCGGGCCTAGGGCGCGCTGGTGAAATTGCGATTAACCGCGCTCAGCCGGCGCCGATCATCTCGGCCTGCCGCACGATGACCTCGGCCTGCCGGATCGAGGCGAGGTCGACCAGCCGCCCCTTGTAGACCGCCGCGCCCTGTCCGCCCTGGCTTGGCCTCCTCCATCGCCGCCAGGATCTCGCGCGCCTCGGCCACCGCGGCGTCGGACGGGGTGAAGACCTCGTTGGCCAGCGCCACCTGCCTGGGGTGGATCGCCCACTTGCCGACCATGCCCAGCGTCGCCGAGCGCCGCGCCTGCGCGCGGAACCCCTCGTCGTCGGAGAAGTCGCCGAACGGCCCGTCGACCGGCAGCACCCCGTGGGTGCGGCACGCCGCCACGATCGCCGCCTGCGCCCAGTGCCAGGGGTCGGGCCAGTAGCCGCTGCCCCTCGTGCAGCATGTAGTAGTTCTCCTGCGTGCCGCCGATGCCGGTGGTCTGCATCCCCATCGACGCCGCGAAGTCGGCCGCGCCGAGGCTCATCGCCTGCAGCCGGGGGGAGGCGGCCGCGATCTCCTCGACATGGGCGATGCCCGCCGCGGTCTCGATGATCACCTCGAGGCCGATCCGCTTGCCCCGCCCCTTCGCCGCCTCGACCGCGCTGACCAGCGCGTCGACGGCATAGAGGTCCGCCGCGCAGCCGACCTTGGGGATCATGATCTGGTCCAGCCGCTCGCCCGCCTGCTCCAGCAGGTCGACCACGTCGCGGTACCAGTAGGGCGTGTCGAGCCCGTTGATCCGCACCGACAGCGTCTTGCGGCCCCAGTCGACGTCGCCGATCGCGGCGATGACGTTCGCCCGCGCCGCCGTCCTTGTCGTCCGGCGCCACGCTGTCCTCGAGGTCGAGGTTGATCACGTCCGCCTCGCTGGCCGCCATCTTGTCGAAGATCTGCGGCCGCGAGCCGGGCCCGAAGAGCTGGCAGCGGTTCGGGCGGGCCGGCGGCTGGGGCTGGACGCGGAAACACATGTTGCGGACCTCGGGCAAGTAAATGTCACGGATGCTGCGACTTGGGTTAGATTGTTGCGCTGCGCCGCGCAAGCATCCTTTCGCACCTGCGGCAACGCTTGCGCTTCGTCCGGCGCCGCGAGAAGGATGGCGCGACCAGAGCGAGGGCCATTCCATGATCCGCACCCCCTACCTGCTGTTCCTCGGGGACGCGCCGGACCAGCTCGCCGCCAAGGTGGCGCAGGGCATCCGCGACTGGCGGCCCGAGCACGCGCTGGGCCAGCTCCGGCTGGAGGGCTGCAAGGCCGACATGAAACTGCCCGACATGGACCTGGCGGCGGCGCCGAGGCGGGGGCGCAGACCCTGGTGATCGGCGTGGCCAACCGCGGCGGCGTGATCGCGCCGGCCTGGAAGCAGGTGCTGCTCGACGGCGCTCGACGCAGGGCTTCGACCTGGCCTCGGGCCTGCACAACCTGCTGCGCGACGAGCCGGAGCTGGTCGAACGGGCCCAGGCGCGGGGCCGCGCGCTGCACGACGTGCGCGTGCCCGAGGACCGGTACCCGATCGCCAACGGCAGGAAGCGCACCGGCAAGCGCTGCCTCGCCGTGGGCACCGACTGCTCGGTCGGCAAGATGTACACCGCGCTCGCGATGGAGCGCGAGATGCGCGCGCGCGGCCTGAAGGCCACGTTCCGCGCCACCGGCCAGACCGGCATCCTGATCACCGGCGGCGGCGTGCCGCTCGACGCGGTGGTGGCCGACTTCATGGCGGGCGCGGTCGAGTGGCTGACGCCCGACAACGACCCCGACCACTGGGACCTGATCGAGGGGCAGGGGAGCCTGTTCCACGTCTCGTTCTCGGGCGTGACGCTGGCGCTGATCCACGGCGGGCAGCCCGACGCGCTGATCCTCTGCCACGAGCCGACGCGGCAGCACATGCGCGGCCTGCCCGACTACCCGCTGCCCGCGCTCGAAGCTGATGCGGGGTGGCGCTGCCGCTGGCGCGGATCGCCAACCCGGAGTGCCGCGTGACCGGCATCGCGGTGAACACCGCGGCGATGGACGAGGCCGACGCGATGGCCTACCTGGCCGAGCTCGAGGCGCAGATGGGGCTGCCGGCGGTCGACCCCTACCGCCAGGGCGCCGCGCGGCTGGTCGACGCGCTGCCATGAGGATCGAGGCCCACCCCGAGACGTTCCCGCTGGCCGAGGCCTTCACCATCAGCCGCGGCAGCCGGACCGAGGCGCACGTGCTGACCGTCACCGCGACGCAGGGCGACGCCCGCGGCCGCGGCGAATGCGTGCCCTATGCCCGCTACGGCGAGACGATGGAGAGCGTGGCGGCCCAGATCGCCAGCCTGCCCGACACGGTCGACCGCGCGCGCCTGCAGGAGCTGCTGCCGCCCGGCGCGGCGCGCAACGCGGTCGACTGCGCGCTCTGGGACCTCGAGGCGCGGCAGGCGGGCCGGCGGGTCTGGGAGCTGGCGGGGCTGTCCAGGCCGGTGCCCCAGGTGACGGCCTTCACCCTGTCGCTCGACACGCCCGAGCGCGATGCGCGCGGCGGCGGCGCGGAACGCCCACCGGCCGCTTCTGAAGATCAAGCTGGGCACGCCGAGGCCGACATGCCCCGCCTCGAGGCGGTGCGCGCAGGGGGCGCCGGCCGCGCGCATCATCGTCGACGCCAACGAGGGCTGGAGCGCCGAGGCCTATGCCGAGCTCGCCCCGCATCTGGTCCGGCTCGGGGTGGAGCTGGTCGAGCAGCCGCTGCCCGCGGGCGACGACGACGGCGCTGGCCGAGATCGCCCGGCCGCTGCCGGTCTGCGCCGACGAGAGCCTGCCACGACCGCGCCAGCCTGCCGGCGCTGTCGGGCCGCTACGACATGGTCAACATCAAGCTCGACAAGACCGGCGGGCTGACCGAGGCGCTGGCGCTGCGCGACGCGGCGCGGGCGGCGGGCTACGGGATCATGGTGGGCTGCATGCTGGGCTCGTCGCTGGCGATGGCGCCCGCGGTGCTGGTGGCGCAGGGGGCGGCGGTGACCGATCTCGACGGGCCGCTGCTGCTGGCAGGCGACCGCGATCCGCCGCTGGCCTACGACGACGCCGGCGTGCATCCGCCCGAACCCGCGCTCTGGGGATGAGGGGCGGCGCCCCCTTCGGGGGCTCCGGCCTCGGGGGGCATCGAGCCCCCGCTCGGCCGGGCGCGGCGGGGCCGCGCCGGCGCGTCTTCATCCGCGACGCGACAGGGCCGTCGGCCGTTGCGCCGCGCTGCGGGATGCGGCGCGCGTATGTACAGGGGGTGTACGCGGGGTGTACCGGGGGTGACAGGGTTGCCGGGGGCCGCCGACGCGGGTAGCCCGGCAGGTGTCGCAGCCAGGAGGATGCCGGTCGATGAGCCGCACGGTCTACGTCAACGGGGCCTATGTGCCTGAGGAAGAGGCGAAAGTCTCGGTCTTCGACCGCGGGTTCCTGTTCGCCGACGGGGTCTACGAGGTGACCAGCGTGCTGGGCGGCAAGCTCATCGACTTCGACGGCCACGCCGACCGCCTCGCCCGCTCGCTCACCGAACTCGACATGGCCGCGCCCGTCAGCCGCGAGGAATTGCTGGCGATCCATCGGGAGCTGGTGGAAAAGAACGGGATCGACGAGGGGATGGTCTATCTGCAGGTCACGCGCGGAGCGGCAGACCGCGACTTCGTCTTCCCCGAAGGGGCGGCGCCGACGCTGGTGGTATTCACGCAGGCCAAGCAGCTCGCCGACAACCCCGTGGCCGAGCGCGGGCTGAGCGTCATCACCATCCCCGACCAGCGCTGGGCGCGGCGCGACATCAAGACGGTGCAGCTGCTCTACCCGTCGATGGGCAAGATGATGGCCAAGGCCGCCGGCGCCGACGACGCCTGGATGGTCGAGGACGGGGTGGTGACCGAGGGCACGTCGAACAACGCCTACATCGTGACAGGGCGGCAAGATCGTCACCCGCCACCTGGGGACCGAGATCCTGCACGGCATCACCCGCTCGGCGGTGCTGCGCTTCGCGCGCGAGGCGCAGATGGAGGTGGAGGAGCGGCCGTTCTCGGCGGACGAGGCGAAAGCCGCCGACGAGGCGTTCATCACCTCGGCCTCGATGTTCGTGATGCCGGTGGTCCGCATCGACGACGCCGTCATCGGCGACGGCCGCCCGGGCCCGGTGGCGCGCCGGCTGCGCGAGATCTACCTTGAAGAGAGCCGGAAGGCGGCGGTCTGAGCGGCCGGCGCGTGGTGACGGAGCGCCTGCCCCCGTCGGGATGAGGCGCAAGCGCGCCGGGCGCCGGTCTCAGAGGGCCGAGGGCAGACGGCGCAGGGTGTAGGCCCCGTTCAGCACCGACTTGATCAGTGCCGCCTTGTCGGAATGGGTCCGGTCGCTGGCCATGATGTGGTGAAGCTGCGCGACCTGACCGCTGGTCAGGCGGTCGATGTCGACCTGGCCATAGCCCCAGCGCGGCAGCTCGAGCGCCACCGAACGGCGGAGCTGCGACGCGGCCGCCGCCGGCGCGGCGACGGAAGCCGCCAGAATCGCGGCCACGAGAATGCGGATCATCGTTCGTCCTCCTCTTGCCAGTTCAGGATGGCCTTCAGCTTGCGTCGGGTTTCGAAGTAGCCATCCTCGTCGCGGGCCATCGTCAGGTGGAGCGCCGCCGCCTGCCGCGTCGAAAGCTGCGAGACGTCGACCTTCAGGCCGTATTCCGACAGGCGAAGCCGTATCGAGGCGAGAAGCTGCGGGTTCGGATCGGCCGTCGCGGGGGCCGCCAGAAGGACGAGGGCGAGGACAAGGCGCCGCATGGTACAGCCCGGCGCCTAATGCGCCTTGGGCGCCTCGTCGAAGCGCCGGAGCTGGTCGTCGGTCGCCTCGGCCTGGTGACGCGTCTTCCACTCGTCGTAGGGCATGCCGTAGACGATCTCGCGCGCGGCCTCCTTGTCCATGTCGATGCCGCGCTCGACCGCGGCCTCCTGGTACCAGCGGCTGAGGCAGTTGCGGCAGAAGCCCGACGAGGTTCATCAGGTCGATGTTCTGCACGTCCGTCCGCTCGCGCAGGTGGTCGCGCAGGCGGCGGAAGGCGGCAGCTTCGAGCTCGGTGCGGGTGGCGTCGTCCATCGCGGGTCTCCCTTTCAGTCAGAGGTGTGTGTCGGCCAGCGCCGCTTCAAGCACGGGCGCGAGCCGGTGCGCCCATTCCTGCTGCCCCTCGGGCGTGGCGATCAGGTCCTGCCGCAGCTCGATCAGCACGTTGGGCCGGCCGTGGGCGGTGGCGTGACGGTCGATCGAGTCGCCCGGCAGGTGGCCGGCATAGGGTTCGTTGTCGCCGACGCAGAGGCCGGGCTCGGCTCGCAGCCGCGCGATCAGCGGCCGGGCCAGGCGGTCGTCGTGCGCATAGAGGATGCCCACTTGCCAGGGTCGCGGCCGGCGCCCGTTCAGGCGCGGCGTGAACGAATGGACGGCGCAGACCACCGTGTCGGGGCGGCGCGCAGCCAGATCCTCGTAGGCGCGATGGTAGGGGCGGTGGCAGAGGTCCAGCCGCCGCCGGACCTCGTCCGCGTCGGCGTGGCGGTTGGCGGGTATGACGGTGCCGTCGTAGAGCTTCATCAGCAGGGTCGGGTCCTGCTCGCCCCGGTTGGGATCGATTACCAGGCGCGAGAAGTCGGACAGGATGGCGGGGCTGTCGAGGCGTTCGGCCAGCGCCCGGGTCAGGCCGGCCGCCCCGATGTCGTAGGCGATGTGGCGGTCCATCTCGGCGGCGGGCAGACCCAGATCGCCCGCCGGGACGACGGTGCGCGGAACGGTGGGCGCGGCATGGTCGCAACTCAGCAGCCAGCGGCCGGGGCGGTGGGCGCCCGTCACCCGGAACGGTTGCCAGCGGGTCTCGGGGTCGGGTGTTGACATCGGATCCTCATACGCCGGCCTCGGATCGTGCGCCAGTTGCGGGAGGTTGCGCTTTCGTGCGAAGTGGCCGCCATCGCGCAGCAGGACGGGGCCTTTCCGGCATGAGACGCCTTCGCAACGTCAAGATCGTGGCTACCCTCGGCCCCGCGTCGAGCGATTACGAGACCATTCGCGCGCTGTTTGAATCCGGCGCCGACGTCTTCCGCCTCAACATGAGCCACGGCAGCCATGACGAGATCCGGGCGCGCCACGAGATCATCCGCCAGGTCGAATCCGATCTTGGGCGGCCGATCGCGATCCTCGCGGACCTGCAGGGGCCCAAGTTGCGAGTCGGCACCTTCGCCGCCGGGGCCACCGAGCTCGAGGAGGGGCAGTCGTTCCGCCTCGATCTGGACGAGCGTGAGGGCGACGCTCACCGCGTCCGTCTGCCGCACAAGGAGATCTTCGAGGCGATCGAGCCGGGCGCGACGCTTCTGGTCAATGACGGCAAGATCCGCCTGAAGGTCGAGCGGTGCGGCCCCGACTTCGCCGAGACGACGGTGCAGGTCGGGGGAACCATCTCGAATCGCAAGGGCGTGAACGTGCCCGACGTGGTCCTGGGGCTGGCCGCGCTGTCGGCCAAGGACCGCGAAGACCTGGAATTCATGTGCGAGCTGGGCATCGACTGGCTGGCGCTCAGCTTCGTGCAGCGCGCCGAGGACGTCGAGGAGGCGCGCGAGCTTTCCCGGGGGCGCGCGGCGATCCTGTCGAAGATCGAGAAGCCGGCTGCGGTGAAGGCCTTCACCGAGATCCTCGCCGTGTCCGACGGGATCATGATCGCCCGCGGCGACCTGGGCGTCGAGTTGCCGGTGCAGAACGTCCCGCCGATCCAGAAGCGGCTGGTGCGCCAGTGTCGCGCGGCCGCCAAGCCGGTGATCGTGGCGACGCAGATGCTGGAGAGCATGATCGAGAGCCCGATGCCCACCCGCGCCGAGGTGAGCGACGTGGCCACCGCCATCTACGAGGGCGCCGACGCGGTGATGCTGTCGGCCGAGTCGGCCGCGGGCGCCTACCCTGTCGACGCGGTGCGCACCATGGACAACGTCGCGCGCGAGGTGGAGAGCGACCCGACCTATCGCGACGTGGTCGAGGCCAGCCGCGGCGGCCCCAAGGCGACCGTCGCCGACGGCATCGTCTCGGCCGCGCGCGAGATCGCCGAGACCGCCGACATCAAGGCGATCGCCTGCTTCTCGCAGTCGGGCACCACCGCTCTGCTGGTCGCGCGCGAGCGGCCGAAGGTGCCGGTCCTGGCGCTGACCCCGCTGATGAGCACGGCGCGGCGGCTCTGCCTGACCTGGGGCGCGCACTGCGTGCTGACCGAGGCGCAGCACCGCTTCAAGGGCGCGGTGATCGCGGCGGTGCGGGCGACGCTGGATGCGGGCTTCACCGACGAGACCGGGCAGATCGTCGTGACCGCGGGCGTGCCCTTCAACATTCCCGGCACCACCAACATCCTGCGCGTCGCCCCTTGTCAGGAACGGCTGATCTACCGCGCCGAGCCGGAATAGGGCTTGATCGGTGCGCGCCTGCGCCGTATAGGCCCCACTTCACCCGCGAGGCCGGCCGGAACGGCATGCCGAGCCTTTCGCGTTCACCGCCCTCAAGAGGAGACGGAAATGCCGAAGATGAAGACCAAGTCGAGCGCCAAGAAGCGCTTCAAGGTGACCGGGACCGGCAAGGTCATGTCGGCGCAGGCCGGCAAGCGGCACGGCATGATCAAGCGTTCCAACAAGTTCATCCGCGACGCGCGGGGAACCCAGGTGCTGAGCGAGCCCGACCAGAAGCTCGCCAAGACCTACATGCCCTACGATCGCTGAGGAGGCCCCGACATGTCCCGAGTGAAGAGCGGCAAGGTCACCCACGCCCGCCACAAGAAGGTTCTCGACCAGGCGAAAGGCTACTACGGCCGGCGCAAGAACGCGTTCCGCACCGCCACGCAGGCGGTCGACAAGGCCAACCAGTACGCCACGCGTGACCGCAAGAACCGCAAGCGCAACTTCCGTGCGCTGTGGATCCAGCGCATCAACGCGGCGGTTCGCGCCCATGACGACACGCTGACCTATTCGCGGTTCATCAACGGCCTGGCGCTGGCCGGGATCGAGGTCGACCGCAAGGTCCTGGCCGACCTGGCCGTCCACGAGCCCGAGGCGTTCGCCGCGATCGTCGACCAGGCCAAGGGCGCACTGCCGGCCTGACGCCCGCGCGACAGGAAGAGCGAAGACAGACGCGGCCGCGGACCCTTCCGCGGCCGTTGCCGTTTCTGGCGACGCCTCGGCGCGCCGGGCGCTTGGTGGATGAAGGAACGGCCGCAGCGGGGCCGCGGCCGTCGGGGCTTTCGACCCGCGCGTAGGTGTCAGCGGACGATCGTCACCACCTGACGATCCTCGCCCACCACGACCGGCACGTTGTTGACATAGACGTAGCTGTAGCCGCTGTCGGGCACCGGGTGGAGCTCGACCGCCTCGGGAAGCACGGCCCCGCTCACCACCTCGCCCTCGACATAGACCGGGTCGACCGGGTGCTCGATCACGTAGGTCGTCACGTCCTGACCCACATCGGCCGCCGCGCCTGTCCCCGCGCCGAGCGCTGCGCCGGCCACGAGGCCCGCGGGCCCGCCGATGAGGCCGCCGACGAGGGCGCCGGTGGCGCCGCCAACGCCGGCCGAGATGCCGGTCGTGTCGGCGCTGCGCTCGATCACGGTGATCTTGGCGGCTTGGCGATGTTCGTTCAGCACCGCCGGCTCCTCCCCGATCCGGGTGACGAGGTAGTCGCCGTAGGCCCAGCCCTCCTGACCATCATACGAGACCTGACACCACTTGGCCTCGGCGGCGCAGCCTTCGACCTGGACCTCGCCGTCGGACGGGATCACGGTCAGGATCTCGCCCGCCGGGTTCGGGTCGGCCCGCAGGTTGAGATCAGTCATCGCCGTCGCGCTGGTTTCGGCGGTAGCGGCACTGGCCATCAGCAGGCCCGCGGCGGACAGCGCGGTGATACCAAACGTCTTCATCTTACTTCTCCTCGTTACGCGCCGGATACTCGCTGGCGCCTTGAGCAAGGTCGGAACGAGGTTCCGGATCTTCCGTTCCCCGGCTTGGGTCATGGCGCCGGCATCGGGCCGGATTCTGCCGATGCGCGCCACAGCCTCCGGCGGGATGCGGCGTCCCCGGCAGGTTTGGGGAACCGCGGCGCGCCCCGTTGCATCCGATTGGCCCACTCGCTAGCAGGACCCCGAACGGCAGGAGGATGGGCGCGATGGACGATCTGCGCACGAAGTGGCTCGAGGCGATTGCCGCAGCGGCCGACGAGGCGGCGCTCGAGGACGTGCGGGTCCGTGCGGTCGGCAAGAAGGGCGAGGTCAGCCTGGCGATGCGCGAGCTCGGCCGGATGAGCCCCGATGAGCGGCAGGAAGCCGGCCCCCGCCTCAACGCGCTCAAGGGCGAGATCACCTCGGCCATCGCGGCGCGCCGCGCGGCGCTCGAGGACGCGGCCCTCGAGGCGCGGCTGCGAGAGGAATGGCTCGACGTGACGCTGCCCGCCCGCCACCGCCGGCAGGGCACGATCCATCCGGTCAGCCAGGTCACCGAGGAGGTCACGGCGATCTTCGCCAATCTCGGGTTCAGCGTCGCCGAGGGCCCGCAGATCGAGACCGACTGGCACAACTTCGACGCCCTCAACATCCCCTGGCACCATTCCAGCCGCGAGGAGATGGACACTTTCTACCTCTCGCGTGCGGACGCCGACCGTCCGCCGCACGTGCTGCGCACCCACACCTCGCCGGTGCAGATCCGCGCGATGCTGGAACGCGGGGCGCCCTTGCGGGTGATCGCGCCCGGCCGCGTCTATCGCGCCGACTACGACCAGACCCACACGCCGATGTTCCACCAGGTCGAGGGGCTGGCCATCGACCGCAACATCTCGATGGCGAACCTCAAGTGGGTGCTCGAGGAGTTCTTGAAGGCGTTCTTCGAGGTCGAGGGTGTCGAGATCCGCTTCCGCGCCTCGCACTTCCCGTTCACCGAGCCCTCGGCCGAGGTCGACGTGCGCTGCTCCTGGCAGGACGGAGTGCTGAAGGTGGGCGAGGGCGACGACTGGCTCGAGATCCTCGGCTCT
This sequence comes from uncultured Alphaproteobacteria bacterium, assembly GCA_963773475.1. Lineage (GTDB taxonomy): Bacteria > Pseudomonadota > Alphaproteobacteria > Rhodobacterales > Rhodobacteraceae > Roseitranquillus. Next base: position 427,995 of record CAVZBD010000010.1, read on the forward strand.
GGCATGGTGCACCCGAAGGTGCTGGCGGCGGGCGGCATCGACCCGGACGTGTGGCAGGGTTTCGCCTTCGGCATGGGCATCGACCGTATCGCAGGGCTGAAGTACGGCATGCCCGACCTGCGCGCCTTCTTCGACAGCGACCTCCGCTGGCTGCGCCACTACGGTTTCAGCGCGTTGGACGTGCCGGAGCTGGCAGGCGGCCTCAGTTCTTGAAACGGCGGCAGTGCCGGGAGCCGGCACAGCTCCACCATCTGCGGCTCGTCGGGCCTAGCGACTCGTGGCGGGCGAGCAACGGAGCGAGGCACAGGTGACGCTCTGCCCGGTGGCCTGCAGCTGCGCCGGCCGGTCGAGGGTTTGCCACAGCGCCACCGCGCCGCTGAGGATCAGGGCGGGCAGGGCGAGGCGCGCGTAGATCTGGGTCTGCGACATGGCTCCTCCGGCAATCGCACCAGTTCGATGAATGTTCTAATCGAATAGCGCCGGAGCGGCCGCGGGACTTCCCCTTTTCTGACCGAGCGGTTAACAGGCCCACGCCCGAAGTCCCGGAGGGAGTTGCATGAAGTTCACGCTGTCATGGCTGAAGGAGCATCTCGATACGCAAGCCGGCGTGTCCGAGATCGCCGAGGCGCTGACCGACCTCGGGCTCGAGGTGGAAGGGGTCAGCGACCCGGCCGCGCGTCTCGCCGACTTTACCATCGGCCGCGTGCTCGAGGCGCGCCAGCATCCCGATGCCGACCGGCTGCGCGTCTGCCGCGTCGCGACCGACCAGGGCGAGAAGCAGATCGTCTGCGGCGCCCCCAACGCGCGCGAGGGCATCACCGTGGTCATCGCCCGGCCCGGCGTCTATGTGCCCGGCATCGACACCACGATCCAGGTGGCCAAGGTCCGCGGCATCGAGAGCCACGGCATGATGGCCTCCGAGCGCGAGATGGAGCTCTCGGACGAGCACGACGGCATCATCGAGCTGCCCTCGGGCGAGGTGGGCGAGCGCTTCATCGATTGGCTGGCCGCCAACGATCCCGGCAAGGTCGACCCGGTGATCGAGATCGCGATCACCCCCAACCGCCCCGACGCGCTGGGCGTGCACGGCGTCGCCCGCGACCTGGCCGCGCGCGGCCTCGGCCGCCTGGTCGAACGTGAGGTCGAAGCGGTGCCGGGCGCCTTCCCCAGCCCGGTCGGCGTCTCGATCGACGATGATACGCGCGACGGCTGCCCGCTGTTCGCCGGGCGGGTGATCCGCGGCGTGCGCAATGGGCCCAGCCCCGAGTGGCTTCAGGCACGGCTGAGGGCGATCGGCCTGCGCCCGATCTCGGCGCTGGTCGACATCACCAACTTCTTCACCTTCGACATGAACCGCCCGCTGCACGTGTTCGACGTGGCCAAGATGCGGGGCGACCTGCGCATCCACCGCGCCGCGGGCGGCGAGAGCCTGCCGGCGCTGGACGAGCGGACCTACACGCTCGAGCCTGGCATGATGGTGATCTCGGACCAGAGCGGCCCCGAAAGCCTTGCCGGCATCATGGGCGGCGAGGCGACCGGCGTCACCGCCGAGACGACCGACGTTTTCCTTGAAAGCGCCTACTGGGACCCGGTGACGATTGCCCGCACCGGCCGGGCGCTGAAGATCGGCTCGGACGCACGCTACCGTTTTGAACGCGGGGTCGACCCAGCCTATACCCTGCCCGGGCTCGAGGCGGCGACGCGGATGGTTCTCGATATCTGCGGCGGTGAGGCCTCCGAGGTCGTCCATGATGGCGCCGTGCCGCCGGACGACCGCGCCTTCCGGCTCGACCCTGCCCGTACCGCCTCGCTCGTCGGGTTCGACATTCCCGAGGCCACGCAGCGCGCGACGCTTCAGGCGCTGGGCTTCGCGCTCGACGGTGACATGGCGCGGCCGCCCTCGTGGCGCCCCGACGTGCAGGGCGAGGCCGACCTGGTCGAGGAGGTGGCGCGCGTCGCCTCGCTGTCGCGGCTGCAGGGCGTGCCGCTCGAGCGGCCGGCGCCGGGGGTGCCCAAGCCCGTCCTCACCCCCCTGCAGCGGCGCGAGCGGCTGGCGCGGCGGACACTGGCGGCGCTGGGCTACAACGAGTGCGTCACCTACAGCTTCATCGACGAGGCGGCGGCCGCTCTCTTCGGGGGCGGGGGCGAGACGACGCGCCTCGAAAACCCGATCTCTTCCGAGATGAGCCACATGCGCCCGCACCTGCTGCCCGGGCTCTTGCAGGCGGCGGCGCGGAACCAGGCGCGGGGCCTGATGGACCTGGCGCTCTTCGAGGCCGGGCCCGTCTTCGGCGGCGGCGAGCCGGAAGACCAGGACCTGCAGGTCGCGGGCCTGCTGGTCGGCGCCGCTGCGCCGCGCGCACCTCATGGCGAGCGGCGTCCGATCGACCTCTTCGATGCCAAGGCCGATGTCGAGGCGTTGCTGGCCGCGCTGGGCGCGCCGGCCCGGGCGCAGGTTCTGCGCGGCACGCCCGATTGGTGGCATCCCGGCCGATCGGGACGCGTCGCGCTCGGGCCCAAGACAACCCTCGCCATCTTCGGCGAGCTGCATCCCCGCGTGCTGCGCGCCTTCGATCTGCGCGGACCTGTCGTGGCCTTCGCCGCCTGGCCCGAGCGCATCCCGATGCCGCGTGACCGCGGCGCCACCCGGCCCGCGCTCGAGCTGTCGGGGCTGCAGGCGGTCGAGCGTGATTTCGCCTTCGTCGTCGACGCCGAGGTCGGGGCCGCCGCGCTGGTGTCGGCCGCGCAGGGTGCCGACAAGCGGCTGATCGACGAGGTGCGGGTCTTCGACGAGTTCGCGGGCCCCAAGGCCGAGGCGCAGATGGGCGCGGGCCGGAAGTCGCTCGCCCTGACCGTCCGCCTGCAGCCGCGGGACGCGACGCTGAAGGAGGCCGAGATCGAGGCGGTCTCGAAGAAGATCGTCGACAAGGTAGTTCAAGCCACGGGAGGCACGCTGCGCGGATGACCCTGACCGTCTATCTTTCCGGAGAAATCCACACCGACTGGCGCGAGGTGATCGAGCGCGAGGCCGAAGGCCTCGACGTCGTCTTCACCGCGCCGGTGACCGACCACGACGCCTCCGACGATTGCGGCGTGGCGATCATGGGCGCCGAGCAAGACAAGTTCTGGCACGACCACAAGGGCGCCAAGCTGAACGCGATCCGCACCCGCAACGCCCTTGAGGCGGCCGACGTGGTCGTCGTCCGCTTCGGCGACAAGTACAAGCAGTGGAACGCGGCGTTCGATGCGGGCTACGCGGCGGCGCTCGGCACGCCGCTGATCGTGCTGCACGGGCCCGACCACGCCCATGCGCTGAAGGAGGTCGACGCGGCGGCCCTGGCCGTGGCCGAGCGCCCCGAGCAGGTAGCGCAGATCCTTCGCTACGTCCTGACAGGCGCGCTGCCCGGGCGCTGACGCTGCTGCCGGCGTCCACCGCTCGGCCCCGACAGGGGACGAGCCAGAAGGCGTGCGCGCGCCAGCGCGCTCCTTATGGCAGACTGACAGAACGCAACGGAGGGCGGCCTTCGCCGTGCCCGTTTCGCAGAGGAGGTCGGCAATGCTTCAGGAGTTCAGGGAATTCATCGCCCGCGGCAACGTCATGGACATGGCGGTGGGCATCATCATCGGCGCCGCCTTCACCGCGATCGTCAATTCGCTGGTGCAGGACATCATCAACCCGATCCTCGGGCTCTTCACCGCCGGCATCGACTTCTCGGATCTCGGCCTGCGGCTGACCGAGGGCGAGGACGGCGCGGTCCTCGCCTACGGCAACTTCATCACCGCGGTGATCGAGTTCCTGGTCATCGCCTGGGCCGTCTTCCTGCTGGTGAAGGGCGTCAACCGGATCAAGGAAGCGACCGAGCGCAAGGCGCAGGCCGAGGCCACCGAGGAGAAGCCGGCCGGCCCGAGCGAGAAGGACATCCTCATCGAGATCCGCGACGCGTTGCGGACCCGCTGACGCCGGTCGCGCACCGGGCGCGTCACGCCCATTGATGCGAGCGCCCGGGGCCGTCCGGGCGCCCGCGCGACTCACTCGGCGGCGATCAGCCGCGGGGCCGGGGACGCTTTCCGCTCGTCGCGCCGGAAGATCGAGATGAGCTCGGCCAGCCGCGCGCCGCCGTCGGCCAGCCGCTCGGTCTGCTCGGCGGTCTGCTGCACCAGCGAAGCGTTCTGCTGTGTCACCTGGTCGATCTGCGCCATCGCCTGGCCCAGCTCGGCGACGCCGCCCGCCTGCTCCTCGCTGGCGGTCGAGACGTCGGCGACCAACGCCGCCACCTCGGCCACCGATGATTCGATCCGGTGCAGGGCGTCGCCGCCCTCGCGCACCTTGCCCGAGCTGATCCGGACGTCGTCGATCGCCGCCTTGATGAGCTCGCCGATCTCCTTGGCCGAGTCCGCGCAGCGCCCGGCAAGCGAGCGGACCTCGGCCGCGACCACCGAAAAGCCCTTGCCGGCATCGCCCGCCCGCGCCGCCTCGACCGAGGCGTTCAGCGCCAGGAGGTTGGTCTGGAACGCGATGTCGTCGATGACTGCGACGATGTCGGTCATCTTGTCGGACGCCCCCTCGACCTTGGCCATCGCCGTGACGGCCTCGTCCGAGATCTGCTTGCCGCTCGTGGCGTAGCCGGTCAGCTTCTGTGTCAGGTCGCGGGCGCTCGTCATACGGCCGGCATTTGCCCGCACCGTCGACGACAGCTGCTCGGTCGCCGCCGCCGATTCCTCGACGGTCGCCGCCTGGTGCTCGGTGCGCGCGGCCAGGTCGTTCATCGCCGCCTTCAGCTCGTCCGCGGTTCCGGTCGACAGCTCGACCTGCCCCTCGATCTCGGCGATCACCTTCGAGAGCTGGACCAGCGTCCGCTCGAGCGCCGTCTGGATCTCGGCGTAGGCGCCCTGCATCTCGCCCGCCATCCGCACCGACAGGTCGCCCTCGGCCAGTGCGGCGAGGCTTGCGCGCACCTGTTCCAGGCCCGTGGCGGCCGCGTCGGCGATCTGGTTCACGCCCTCGCAGAGGTCGCGGAAGACGCCGGTCTTGTCGGCCACCGAGACGCGCCGCGAAAAGTCGCCGCGGGTGCAGGCGTCGACCATCTCGGCAAGCTCGGCGGTGGCGGCGGCGTGGGCCCGCGCCTCCTCGCGCTCGGCCTTGAGGGCGGCCTCGTCGCGCGCGCGCTGCGTTCGGACAACGTCATCGGCCGATTCCAGGATCGCGTTGACGCCGCGCCCGAGAATCATCGCCGGGCCGTCCAGCCCCTCCAGATCGAGGCGGCTGCCGAAGTCGTCGCGCCGGATGTCGTCGACGACCCTGCCGATCCGCTCTTCCGCGCGTTCGACCAGCTCGTCCTGGTGCGCGCGCGTCGCGGCAAGCGCCTTTGCCTGCGCGCGGAACGTCTCGAGCGCGCTCGAGATCCGCGCCAGGTCGGCAAGCGCATTTGCCGGGATCGGGCTGTCGACATCCCCCGCCGCCAGACTGTCGAGACGGCTCGTAGTCGCGTTCACCTCGCCCGCGGCGGCCGTGCCGACGATGCCGGCGAAGCCGCCCATGACGACCGTGATCAGCACCAGCAGCGCCGCGTAGACCACAAGCCGCGTTTCTGCAGCCGAGGCGGCCGTGTGCATCACCGCCGTCACGGTCTCGGTCGAGCGGTCCTCGAGCGTCTTGACCTGGTCGATGAACGCGGTGGCCGCGTCGAAGTAGTCGGCGCCGCCGATGGCCGAAACGGCCGTTGCGTCGCCCGAATTCGCGATGTCGCGCAACTCGGCCAGACGGCGCGCCGCCTGGCCGGCCTCGACCGCGGCCAGCGCCTCGGCAAGATCGGCAGTGGCGGTCGACGCGAAGGTCTGGAAGTGGGCCTCCTGCAGGGCCACGAGCTCGTTGAGGCGGGCGAGGATCGGCTGCGGAAGGGCACCTCCCTGCTGCGCCACGGTGAAGCCGGCGGCGCCAGTCGCCCGCTCGAGCCCGGCCAGGTCCTTGGCCGCCAGCAGGATGCTGTGGCTGGTGACTGCGCGGGCCGGGCCGGCCAGCGTGATCTCGTGGGCCGAGCGGCTGACCACATCGATCAGGGCACGGTTCAGGTCGGTCAACGCGCCCACCGCCGCGAGCCGCTCGATGGCCACCGAGTTGACGTCGCGCCGCAGTTGCCCCAGATCGCCCAACGCATCTTCGGCCTGCGCCAGAGTGGCGGCCAGTTCGCCGCCGACCGAGCCGGTCTCGTTCATCGCGCTGTCGAGCGCGGCCATGGCTGCGTCGGTGGTGCGGCGCTGGTCAGCCAGGCGAGTCGCGAAGTCCTTGCCGCCGCTGGCGAGATAGGCCGACGTGGCGCCGCGCTCCTTCTGGACCTCGTGCACGACGGCGCCGATCCGCGAGGTCAGCGCGACGATCCGGGCGTCCTGCTCGGCGGCGCGATAGTCGGCGAACGTGCTCCACATGAGGCTGCCGGCGAAGATCACGCCGCCGACGAAACCGCAGAAGGTCAGGGTCGCCAGAGCTCGGGCGATCGTCAACTTTTCTAGAAATAGCCGGGTCATTGCTGGTCCGTGAGTGTGCGTTGGGGGAATACGACTGGCGCGTTGGCGGCCGGATAGGCCGGCAGCGTAAAGAAAGGGATAAGCGTCAAAGGATGTGGAACCGCGGCACGAAAAAACCCCCGGGCTGCCTGCCGCGGGGGTCTCTCGGAAGGCCCCTTGCGGGGCTCCAGCGTTGGTCGAAGCTTAGAGGAGGCCTTCGCGCTGGGCCTTCTTGCGCGCGAGCTTGCGGGCGCGGCGGATGGCCTCGGCCTTCTCGCGCGCACGCTTCTCGGACGGCTTCTCGAAATGTTGCCTGAGCTTCATTTCGCGGAACACGCCCTCGCGCTGGAGCTTCTTCTTCAGCGCACGAAGCGCCTGATCGACATTGTTGTCGCGAACGCTGACCTGCATGTGGTTGTCACCACCTTTCTAGGTTAGAGTTGCGGTCGATTGCAGGAGGTGGCCGTATAGCAAAGCGCCGCTAGCTTGTCCACCGCCTGACCGAGGCCAAGGAGGCCGCCATGGCGACGCCCGACAGACGACGAGCGCGACCGCATTCTGGACGCGGCGCTGCATACACGTGCCGTTCGAGGGCTGGTCCGAGGCCACCTTCCGCGCCGCCGCCCGCGACGCCGGGGTCGGGCCGCGACGAGGCGCGGCTCGTGTTCCCGCGCGGAGCGGTGGACCTGGCGCTTGCCTTCCACGACCGCGGCGACGCGGCGATGGCCGCGCGCCTGCGGTCCGAGGATCTGAGCCACCTGCGCTTCCGCGACCGGATCGCCGACCGCCATCCGCTACCGGATCGAGGCGATCGAGGACAAGGAGGCGGTGCGGCGGGGCTCGGCGCTCTTCTCGCTGCCGCAGAACGCCGCAGGCCGGCGCCAGGGCGATCTGGGGCACGGCCGACGCGATCTGGACGGCGCTGGGCGACACGTCGGACGACTGGAACTGGTACACCAAGCGCGCGACGCTCTCGGGCGTCTAGGCGTCGACCGTGCTCTACTGGCTCGGCGACGACAGCCTCGGGCATCAGGACACGTGGGGCTTCCTCGACCGGCGCATCGAGGACGTGATGCGGATCGAGAAGGTGAAGGGCGCGGTGAACGAACAACCCGCTGCTGCGGGGGCTCTTCGCGTTGCCGAACTGGATGATCGGTCGCGGTCCAGCCGCCGTCCCGCGGGCCGCGCGGCGACATGCCCGGCTCGATGACGCCGGCGCGTCTGAGGCTGGCGAATGAGTGTCCCGAGGGATGCGGGCGGTCGAGATCTCGGAGCCCGGGCGGCCCCGAGGTGCTGAAGCTCGCCGAGCGGCCGGTTCCCAGGCCTGGCCACGGCCAGATCCTGATCCGAGTGGCCTGGGCGGGCGTGAACCGGCCCGATGCGCTGCAGCGTGCCGGCAATTATGCGCCGCCGCCCGGCGCGTCCGACCTGCCGGGGCTCGAGGCGGCGGGCGAGGTGGCCGCGGTCGGCGCAGGGTGTCACCGAATGGCCGGTGGGCGACGCAGGTCTGCGCGCTGCTGCCCGGCGGCGGCTATGCCGAATATGCCGTGACGCCCGCCGCCCACGCCCTGCCGCGTGCCGGCAGGGCATGGCCCTGCGCGAGGCGGCCTGCCTGCCCGAGACCTTCTTCACCGTCTGGACCAACGTCTTCGACGCGCGGCGGGCTGCGCGCGGGCGAGCGGTTCCTCGTCCACGGCGGCTCGCTCGGGCATCGGCACGACGGCGATCCAGCTCGCGGCGCAATTCGGCGCCCGCGTCTTCGCGACCGCCGGCTCGGACGAGAAATGCGCCGCCTGCACCGACCTGGGCGCCGAGCGCGCGATCAACTACCGAGAGGAGGATTTCGTCGAGGTGCTGCGCGAGGAGGGCGGCGCCGACCTGATCCTCGACATGGTGGGCGGCGACTACATCGCCCGCAACGTGCAGGCGCTGGCAGACGACGGGCGGCTGGTCCAGATCGCGTTCCTGCAGGGGCCGAAGGCCGAGCTGAACTTCGCCGCAGGTGATGGTGCGGCGGCTGACGATCACCGGCTCGACGCTGAGGCCGCAGTCCGACCTGGCCAAGGCGCGGATCGCCGAGGCGCTGCAGGCAGGAGGTCTGGCCGCTTCTCGCCGCCGGCGCGGTGGCGCCGGTCATGGATAGCGAGTTTCCCCTCGCCGACGCGGCCAAGGCGCATGCCCGGCTGGAAGACTCGGCCCATGTCGGAAAGGTGGTGCTGAAGGTGGCGTAGCGCTCGCGCGTCGCGCTACTCAACCGGCGTGAAGACGCCGGGCGAGGAGGGGCTGTTCCGGCCGCGCACGCCTCGCGGCCGGATGGAGGTGTCGGCGGGTCAGGCGGTGGCGAGGTTCGCCGGCCGCTTCTTGCGCTGCCGGAGGGTCCGGCGGTGGGCCATGAGGATGGCGGAACCCAGTTCGGGCGTGATCGGCGTCAGCCACGCCGCGACCCAGCCGGGCAGGCCCACGCGGCCCAGCCAGGCGTAGAGGCCGGGCAGCCCCTCGAAGTCGTTGGCGGTCATCGTGAAACGGATCTCGCGCTCGGCGCAGCGCACCGCGTGAGGTGCTGCACCTCGTCCCACGACATGCTGCCCTGCGGGCGGGGCCACGCATCTGCTCGGCGATGGCGTCGTAGGGATTGGCCGTCCGGCTGAGCAACAGCCGTTTCCCGTGCAGCCGCACCGAGCCAGCAGAAGCGCCCGCCGTCGTCGATGGCCCGGAAAGCGCGTCGCGTCGCCCGCGACGAACGGTGTGCGGGATCGTACCAGACGCGCAGGTCGTGCTCGCGCAGCATGTCCGCCGCGCGGGCGGTGGCCGCGGACGGGCGACCGGCCGGTTGAGCGCGAGGACGGTACGGGCAACGAGGGCTGCTTGTTGGGCTTGGTGGGACATGGCGTGCTCTCGCAGTCGAACTCGGCTTTCATCACCCCGAGGGACTATTCTTTCTGGTTACGCGGCGGTCGAGGTTCACGGGGTAGTAAGGGAAACATTACCCATGCGTGACGACGTTGCGTGACGAAGCCCTGCTGCGAACGCGACCGGGCGGCAGACGGCAGCGTCCGCCCGGGTTCAGCGCCCCAGTGCCCCGATCGGGTCGAGCAAGCGCGCGTGTCGCGGCAGTCGCGCGCCACGTCGGGCGCGCAGTGCCGCGGGTCGAGCGTCTGCGCGTCAGGCAGATCCGCGCCTCCTGGATGCGGCCTCGCTGGCAGGTGATCGTCACGCATGTCCGCGGCTCCCAGGCCGGGGTTGGCCTCGCAGGAACGCCTCCTCGACCACGGCGGCGGGCAGCGCGCACCGGGTGGTCGAGCGCGGCGCAAGCACGTCCGGCCGGCGACACGCGGTCATAGGCGCGCGCGCGCGGCGGCGAAGTAGTCGGCGGGCGGCGAGGCCGGAGCAGCGGCCGTGCTTCTTCCACTGGTGCCAGGCGAGCCCGGCCGTCCCCATGACGTCGGCCATCGCGGCGGTCTCGGCCCGGGAGGGGTCGCGCGTGGCGGTGGGGCAGTCGCTCGGCCAGCCCCGCTCGTACTGCGGCCAGAGCCCGTGCAGCATCCAGCCGAGTCGCGGCGCGGTCGCACTGGGGCGATCGCCCGTCTCCCTCGAGCGCGCACCAGGTCGGCTGACCAGCACAGCGACAGCACGTAGTAGTCGAATTCGCGCCGCGCGCTCGATCCTCGGCGGCGGCGGCGGTGGCCGCGCAGGAGCAGGACCAGATCAGCAGCCGCGCATTTTCTCTTCCCCTCCGACGCGCGCATGCCTATATAGCGCCGCAAGTTCCCCGAAATCGCGGAGCGGTCCAGCCGGAACAGCCGATTTCCCGGCCCGGGGAAGATGTGCCGAAGGAGTGAACACGATGGCCAAACCGCTCATGGCGAAGGCGACCGCCGTCTGGCTGGTCGACAACACCACGCTGAGCTTCAAGCAGATCGCCGACTTCTGCGGCCTGCACGAGCTCGAGGTGCAGGGCATCGCCGACGGCGACGTGGCCGCAGGGCGTGAAGGGCTTCGACCCGATCGCCAACAACCAGCTCGAGCAGATCGAGATCGACCGGGGCGAGAAGGATCCCGACCTACCGGCTCAAGCTCAAGTTCAACGCCGCCGCCGTGGGCGAGGAGAAGCGGCGCGGGCCGCGCTACACGCCGCTGTCCAAGCGGCAGGACCGGCCGGCGGCGATCCTGTGGCTGGTGAAGTTCCATCCCGAGCTGACGGACGGCCAGATCTGGCAAGCTGGTCGGCACCACCAAGCCGACGATCCAGTCGATCCGCGAGCGCACGCACTGGAACATCGGGAACATCCAGCCGATCGACCCGGTGGCGCTGGGGCTCTGCAGGCAGTCCGAGCTTGACGCCGCGGTGCAGAAGGCGGCGCAGCAGGAAGGCCGGCGAAGGCGGGCCGTGATGTCGGATGACGAGCGGCGCAAGCTGGTCTCGACCGAGCAGTCGCTGGCGCCGACGCGCCCGAGCCGAAGATCCCCACCGCGATCGCCGGGCTCGAGACCTTCTCGCTGACCGACTCGGGCGAGGAGCTCGAGGAGAAGAACGACGAGGTCCCCGACGCCGAGAGCTTCTTCAACCTGCCCAACGACGCGAACGACGACGACGACGAGGACGAAGAGGGGCGCTGAGCGCGCCGCCGGGCCCGTTCAGAAGGCCCGGCGCGCCTTGAGGGCGGCGGTGATCGTGCCGTCGTCGAGATAGTCGAGCTCGCCGCCGATCGGCACGCCCTGGGCCAGCGTGGTCACTGCACGCCGCGCCCTCGAGCGCGTCGGCGATGTAATGCGCGGTGGTCTGGCCGTCGACGGTGGCGTTCAGCGCCAGGATCACCTCGGTCACGCCCTTCGTCGTCGACCCGTCGACATCAGGCGCGGGATGCGCAGCTCCTCGGGGCCGACGGCGTCCAGCGCCGACAGCGTGCCGCCCAGCACGTGGTAGCGGCCGCGGAACGCGCCGGCGCGCTCCATCGCCCAGAGGTCGGCCACGTCCTCGACCACGCAGATCTCGCCGGTGGCGCGCTCGCGGGTCGGCGCAGATGGCGCAGATTTCGGCGGTGCCGATATTGCCGCAGCACGACGCATTCGCGCGCCGTCGCGGCCGACCTCTGCATCGCGTCGGCCAGCGGCGCCAGCAGGACGCCGCGCTTCTTGATCAGGTGCAGCACCGCGCGCCGGGCCGAGCGCGGGCCGAGGCCGGGCAGGCGCGCCATCAGCTCGATCAGCGCCTCGATGTCGCTCGCCGGCGGTCGCGACCATGCGGCTGTCGCGTCAGAACGGCAGCTTCATGCCGGCGGGCAGGCCCATCCCCTCGGTCAGCTTCTCCATCTCTGCCTGGCTGCGGTTCTGCGCCTGCGCCTGCGCGTCCTTGATCGCGGCCAGGATCAGGTCCTCGACCACCTCCTTCTCGTCGGGGTTGAAGATCGACGGGTCGATGTCGAGCCCCGTCAGCTCGCCCTTGGCGGTGGCGGTGGCCTTGACCAGGCCCGGCGCCGCTTTCGCCGGTGACGGTGATGCTGGCCAGCTGCTCCTGCAGCTCGGCCATCTTGCCCTGCATCTCCTGCGCGGCCTTCATCATCTTGGCCATGTCGCCGAGGCCGCCCAGTCCCTTGAACATCGCTGGCTCCTTCACGTTCGGGGGTCGGCCCGGTTGATACGCCGCCACCGGCGCTGCCACAAGGCCGGCTCAGTCCTCGAACGGGTCCCATTCGTCGTCCACGTCGGGCCTCGTCCGGGGCCGTGGCCGCGATCTGCTCGGGCAGGCGGATGTCGGTGATCTCGGCGTCGGGGAAGGCCTCGAGGACGCCTGGACCAGCGGGTTCTGCTGCGCTTCCTGCTTGCGGGCGGCAGCTCGGCGTCGCGGGTCTCGGCGATCGGTGGGGCCGCCCCCGATCCGACGACGGTGACCGCCCAGCGCGCGCCGGTCCAGCGCCTGCAGCCGCTGCGCCCAGGCGCTGCGCCAGGTCCGGCGGCGCCGCGGGTCCGGGCTCGAACTCGATCCGGCCCGGGGCGTAGGCGGCCAGGCGCAGGCGTTCTCGACCTCGACCAGCAGCCGCACGTCGCGGTTGGCGCGGATCAGCTCGACGACCTACTCGAAGCGCGGAAAGCGCGCCAGCGCCGTGTCGGTCTCGGCGGCCAGTGCCGTCACCGGGCCCCGGACCGCGTCGCGTGGGCCTGGGCGACGCCGACGCCTCGGGCGCGGGGCGGGCCGAGGGCGCCGGTGCCGTCTGCCGCGACGCCTCGGGCCCCGCCATTCCGCCCGCGGGTCGCTGCGGCGCCGGACCGGGGCCGGCGCATCCGCCGGCGGGCTCTCCTGCAGCTTGCGCACCAGCTCCTCGGGCGAGGGCAGGTCGGCCACATGGGTCAGGCGGATCACCGCCATCTCGGCGGCCATCATCGCGTTCGGCGCCTGGGCCACCTCCTCCAGCGCCTTGAGCAGCATCTGCCACATCCGCGTCAGCGCCCGCATCGGCAGGCGCCTCGCCATGTCGCGGCCGCGATCGCGCTCGTCCGGGGCGACGGTGGGGTCGTCGGCGGCCTCGGGCGTGATCTGGATCACGCTGACCCAGTGCGTGACCTCGGCCAGGTCGCGCAGCACCGCCATCGGGTCGGCCCCGTCGGCATATTGCGCCGAAAGCTCGGCCAGCGCGCCGGCCGCGTCGCCCCTCATGACGTGTCGAAGAGGTCGAGCACCCGGCCCCGGTCGGCCAGCCCCAGCATGGCGCGGACCTGCTCGGCCGTCGTCTCGCCCTCGCCGTGGGCGATGGCCTGGTCGAGCAGGCTCATCGCATCGCGCACCGAGCCCTCGGCGGCGCGGGTGATCAGCGCCAGCGCGTCGTCGGCGATCTCGGCGCCCTCGGCTGCGGCGATCCGGCCCAGGTGGCCGATCATCATCTCGGGCTCGATCCGGCGCAGGTCGAAGCGCTGGCAGCGCGACAGCACCGTGACCGGCACCTTGCGGATCTCGGTCGTGGCGAAGATGAACTTCACGTGCGCGGGCGGCTCCTCCAGCGTCTTGAGCAGCGCGTTGAAGGCCGAGGTGCTGAGCATGTGCACCTCGTCGATGATGTAGATCTTGTAGCGCGCGGAGGCCGCTCGGTAGCGGACGCTGTCGATGATCTCGCGGATGTCGCCGACGCCGGTGCGACTGGCCGCGTCCATCTCCAGCACGTCGACGTGCCGCCCCTCGGCGATGGCGACGCAGTGCTCGCACACGCCGCAGGGGTCGGTCGTGGGGCCGCCGTCGCCGTCGGGGCCGATGCAGTTCAGGCCCTTGGCGATGATCCGCGCCGTGGTCGTCTTTCCGGTGCCGCGGATGCCGGTCAGGATGAAGGCCTGGGCGATCCGGTCGGCCGCGAAGGCGTTCTTCAGCGTCCGCACCATCGCGTCCTGGCCGATCAGATCGGCGAAGGTGGCGGGGCGGTACTTGCGGGCGAGGACCTGGTAGCCGGTCGCGGCGGAATCCGTCATCGCGTCATGGTCTGCGGCACAGGCGCAGCCGAGGCAAGGGGCCGGATGCCGTCCGCGCTCAGAGCAGCCACAGGATGACGCCGGTCGCGGTTGCCACCACCACAAGGAGCGCGGTCATGACGGACATCCGATACGGTGACTGGTTCTTGGCGGCGTGCGTTTGAACCCGAGCCGAGGTGCGCCGCGCAGCCTGCCACGCCGAGACGAAGACGAAGAGGGCGGCGAGGATGAATCCTTCGGCCACGACCTTCGGGACCCACGTCGGCTCGAAACTCTGGAACAGCGCCTTGAGGCCCAGCGCCACGGCGATCGCCGCAAGTCCGGTGCGCATCCATCCGGCGAACGTACGCTCGTTGGCCAGGACCGTCCGGTCTTCGGCCCAGTCGGTGCGCTCTTCGGCCCATTCGGTCTTGAGGTCTTGGTCGCCCGCGTCGTCCATGCCGCCAAGCCTATCGCGACGCGCGCCGGCCGGAAAAGGGGGAGGTGAGAGGTTGAAACGCGACCCAGGCGGGAACTCGTTGCGGCTGCTTCCTTCCGGACCTGACCGGGTTGGCGAGACGCCTGCCCGCGCCAACCTCTCGGCGCCGCAGATAGTGGTTTCGGCCGCCATGCGCAAGCCGGCCGCCGCGGCGAACCGTATGGCACGGTCCTAGAAGGCGAAGGCGACGATCAGAAGGACGATCACGATGGCCGCGATGGCCAGTGCCGCAGGGCCGACGACGCTGCGAGCGGCCTTGCGATCGGTTTCGTCGGTGGTGGTCGCGGCCAGACCGGGCCGCTGCACCGCGTCGCGGGCGCGCTGGTCGTCGGTCGGCGCTCCAGCCGGCGCCTTGCCCTTTTCCCGTGCCTCGGCTTCGGGAGCCGGCGCAGCGGTTTCAGGATCGCGGTCCTTCGGGGGCGCCGGTTGCGCGCCGCTTCCGGTCCTGCGTTCGTTTTCGTCGGTGCTCATGAAGCCTCCTGCGGTTTCCGCAGAAACGCGCAGGAGGCAAAGACCGTTCCGTGCGGCCCTGAAGCCGCCGGCCGATCAGAGGCGGATGCGGAAGCGCGCGAAGCCCTCGCGTGAGTCGCTCGTTTCCTCGATCTCGACACCTTTCACGTCGGCCACGTAGCGGGCGGCGTTCGGACCGGTGTCGAACATGACCGTCGTGTCGGGCATCGGGGCGAAGCGCCAGTTGGCATCGGCGGCCGGACTGATCGTGCCCTGCTCGACGATGTAGCGCACGATCACGTCGCGGTTCGTGTCTGGGCCCTCGAACACCGTGGTCTCGGGGCTGGCGCCCGGGAAGTTGCCGCCGCCGCCGGCGCGGTAGTTGTTGGTGGCGACGATGAACTCCTGCTCGGGGTCGATCGGCTTGCCCTCGTAGGTGAGGTTCACGATGCGGCTGGCGCCCTCGTTGAGGACGTTGCCGTCGCGGTCGTACTTCGAGGGCTGGCTCAGGTCGATCTGGTACTCGACCCCGTCGATCACGTCGAAGTTGTAGCTGGGGAAGTCGGGGTTCAGCAGCGTCGCGTCGGTCGCGCCCGGATCGATCTGGTTGAACATGCCCGCGCTGCGTTCCAGCCACTCCTTCACCTGCGCGCCGGTCACCCTCACCGCCCGGACGGTGTTCGGGTAGAGGTAGAGGTCGGCCACGTTCTTGATCGCGATGTCGCCCGGCGGCACGTCGGTGTAGTAGTCGGGGCCGCCGCGGCCGCCGGCCTTGAAGGGCGCCGCCGCCGACAGGACCGGCAGGCCCTCGTTCTCGGTGCCCACCATCATCTGCGCGACGTACCAGCGCTGGGCGTCCGAGACGATCTGTACCGACGGGTCGTCGGCCACGAGCGCGAAGTACGAATAGAGCGGCGCCTCGGTCTTGCCGACGGCGCGGCGCACGTAGTCGAGCGTCTGCTCGTGCACGTCCTCGACGCTCTCGAGCACAGGCTCGCGGCTCTCGACGAGGGGGGTGACGCTGCGGTCCTCCTCGCGGCGATAGATCGGGCGCACTGCGCTTTCGCTGCTGGCGATGCGCCACTCGTTGCCGTCGCGCTCCAGCATCAGGTCGATCACGCCCAGGTGGCTGCCCCAGAAGCCGCCCATGACGCGCCGGCTTGCCCTGGATCGTGCCCTCGGCCGCGTCGACGCCGCCGAAGCCAGAGAAGTCTTCGCACGGGAAGACCAGGTGGCTGTGGCCGGTCATCACCGCGTCGATGCCGTCGACGCGCGCCAGCGGCACCGAGGCGTTCTCCATCATCTCCTCGTGCGCCTGTCCGCCGATGCCGGAATGGCTGAGCGCGATGACGATGTCGGCGCCTTCCTCGCGCATCTGCGGCACCAGCTGCTCGGCCGCGCGGACGATGTCGCGCACCTGCACCTTGCCCTCGAGATGGCGGCGGTCCCAGTTCATGATCTGCGGCGGCACGAAGCCGATCAGGCCGACGCGGATCGGGTGCGTCTTGCCGGCGCCGTCGGTGAGCGTCCGCTCGAGGATGACGTAGGGCGGCACCAGCGTCTTGTCTTCGCGCGCGGTTCTGGCCCTGCTCGGTCGCGACGTTGGCGCAGACGACGGGGAACTCGGCGCCGGCGAGCGACTTCATCAGGAAGTCGAGGCCGTAGTTGAATTCGTGGTTGCCCAGCGTCGAGGCGTCGAAGCCGACCGTGTTCATCGCCGTGATGACCGGGTGCATGTCGCCGTCCTTCATGCCCCGCTCGTAGGCGATGTAGTCGCCCATCGGGTTGCCCTGAAGGAAGTCGCCGTTGTCGACCAGCATCGAGTTCGTCGCCTCGGCGCGGATGTCGGCGATGTGGGCCGCCGTGCGGGCGAGGCCGACCGTGTCGACCGGCTTGTCGGCGTAATAGTCGTAGGGGTAGACGTGGACGTGCAGGTCCGTCGTCTCCATCAGCCGCAGGTGCGCCTGGTTTGCCTGGGCGCGCGCCGAGAACGGGTGCAGCATGACCAGCGAGGCGCCGGCGGTCGTCTGCCATGAAGTGACGGCGGGTCATCGCCGGCGTGAATAGTCCTGGCCATTCGCTAATTGTCCTCGCCAGGGGCCGAAAGCAAGCCGCCCCGCGGGAATCGTTCGCGCGGCGCGCGCTCGCCCGCGGCAATATCGCGCCGCCCGGCGAGAGCGTCAACCGTCCTCGGGGGCGAGTCTGCCGTTTGATCCCGCCCCGGCGGCGTGGCATGAGCGGCGGCGGAGAGGGACGCGCATGCGCATCGCGGAGACAGTGACATTCGGCGGCGCGGGGCTCGACCGCGCGGCCCATCTGCGGGGCGATGCCGAGGCGCTGTCGCGGCTGCGGGAGGACGCCGACCGCCCGCGTCGCCGCACTGTGGCGCGGCAAGCCGCTGGTGGCGGGCGACGGCGCGCTTGCGCTGCTTGCCGCGTCGGGCACGAGGCGCTGGGCGATGCCGGCGGCGACGATCTTCCTCGGCCTCGACGGCGAGCAGCCGATCTTCGCCGCCGATCTGTCGGACTGGGAGCCGGACGAGCTGCCCGCCACGCTCGGCGCCTTCACCGACCCCTCCGAGCAGCGGCACCCGGCGCTGCCGGACGACCACCGCTTCGCCGAGCTGCGCGGCGCCATGACGCAGCTCTCCGCGCGCGACGCCGAGCTGGCG
Source organism: uncultured Alphaproteobacteria bacterium (assembly GCA_963773475.1). Taxonomy (GTDB): domain Bacteria; phylum Pseudomonadota; class Alphaproteobacteria; order Rhodobacterales; family Rhodobacteraceae; genus Roseitranquillus. Next base: position 445,547 of record CAVZBD010000010.1, read on the forward strand.
GCGACCGCGCGGGCGCTGCTCGGCTGGCACCGCACGCACGGCTTCTGCGCGCGCTGCGGCGCCGCTCAGCGAGATGGCGCAGGCGGGCTGGCAGCGCGATCTGCCCAGCCTGCGGCGCGCACCACTTTCCGCGCACCGACCCGGTGGTGATCATGCTGGTCACCCACGGCAACGCGGTGCTGCTCGGGCCGCTCGCCCGGCTGGCCCGAGGGGATGTATCTCGCTGCTGGCGGGCTTCGTCGAGCCCGGCGAGACGGTCGAGGCGGCGGTGCGGCGCGAGGTGCTCGAGGAGGCGGGGGTGATCGTCGGCCGGGTCGGCTATCTGGCGTCGCAGCCCTGGCCGTTTCCCGCCTCGCTGATGATCGGCTGCCGCGGGCAGGCGCTGACGCGCGAGATCCGGCTCGACCCGGTCGAGATCGAGGATGCGCTCTGGGTCACGCGCGAGGAGATGATGGGCGTCTTCGCCGGCCTGCGCACCGACCTGACGCCGGCGCGGCCCGGGGCAATCGCGCAGTTCCTGCTGGCGAACTGGCTTGCCGACCGGCTGGATTGACCGGACGCCGATGAAGGCTGGGAGCAGCTGACGCAGGAGCTATCGAGGCGCCCGCCGAGGTTGTCTTCGACCGGGTCGCCGACTTCGCCCGCTTCGAGGAGCGTGCCCGCGCTCGCGGCGCCGAGGTGCTGCACCGCTGGCGACCGAGGACGGCCTCGGCTGGTGCGTCCTCTTCGACTGGCACGGCATGCGCCACGAGGTCGACCTGGTGATCGAGGAGATCGCGCGGCCCGACGGCTACGACCGCCCGCGTCGCCGACCCGCGGGATCGGCGGGACCGGCGAGATGCGGCTCGAGCCCGCGCGATGACGGGCTGACGCGGCTGATGGCGCGGAGTTCGACCTGCAGGCGACGAGCTTTGGCGGACGCCTGGTGATGCAGACGCTGGCGCTTCGCGCGCCCGGCGCTCGAAGCGCGGCTCCAGCGCCGCCTGGCCGAGCTTCGCGGTCGAGCTTGGCGCGGAGCCCTAGCGGCGGCGCGGGTCGGCCGGATAGACGCCGAGAAGCGTGATGTTGCGGTGAAGTAGTCGAGCTCCTCCAGCGCGAGCTGGACGTTGCGGTCGTCGGGGTGGCCCTCGATGTCGGCGTAGAACTGGGTGGCGGTGAACGAGCCGTCGACCATGTAGCTTTCCAGCTTGGTCATGTTGACGCCGTTCGTGGCGAAGCCGCCCATCGCCTTGTAGAGCGCGGCCGGGATGTTGCGCACGCGGAACACGAAGGAGGTCATCATCCCCGCCTTGCCGCGGCGGCTGTAGTCGGGCTCGCGCGACATGACCAGGAAGCGGGTGGTGTTGTGCTCGTGGTCCTCGATGTGGCGGGCGAGGATGTCGAGGCCGTAGATCTCGGCCGCGAGGTCGGAGGCGAGCGCGGCGCGGGCGGGATCGCCGCCCCGCGCGACCTCGGCCGCCGCGCCGGCGTTGTCGGCGCCGACTTCGCGGTTCGATCCCGTGCTCGCGCAGGAAGCCGCGGCACTGGCCGCAGCAGCACGATGTGGCTCAGCGCGCGCCGGACCTCGTGCAGCTGCGCGCCGGGCACCGCCAGCAGGTTGATGTGCACCCGCACGAAGGCCTCGTCCACGATGTGCAGGCCGCTGGCGGGCAGCAGCCGGTGGATGTCGGCCACCCGGCCGTAGGTGGTGTTCTCGACCGGCAGCATCGCCAGCTCGGCCTCGCCCTTGCGGACCGCCTCGATCGCGTCCTCGAAGGTGCGGCAGGGCAGTGGCTCGAGGTCGGGGCGCGCGTCGCGGCAGGCCTGGTGCGAATAGGCCCCCGGCTCGCCCTGAAAGGCGATCCGTCCCGTCATCAGGTCCCCCTTTTCGCGCCTGCGCGATTGGTCGCGGCTCTTACACCTTGTAAGCGGGCGATGGAAGCGGCTACTAAGCCGCCGTTCGAGGCACGGGAAGAAAGCGCGACATGTTCGACACGATGACCGGCGCCAAAATCGTCGGCGGCTTCTGCGGCACGCTGCTGATATTCCTCCTGGGCGACTGGGCGGCCGAAGGCATCTACGGCATCGGCGGCGAGACATGGCGAGGAGCACGCGCAGGCCTACATCATCGACACCGGCGAAGAAGGCGGCGGCGAGGAAGAGCCGGTCGAGGTGGTCGACTTCAACGAGGTCTACGCCAGTGCCGACCCCGCCTCGGGCGAAAAGATCTTTCGCCAGTGCGGAGCCTGCCACGCGCTCGACGGCTCGACCAAGGTCGGCCCGCATCTGGATGGCGTGGTCGGCCGCGAATCGCCTCGGTCGACGGCTTCGCCTACTCCGGACGCGCTGGACGTCGCTCGAGGGCGACTGGACGCCCGAGAAGCTGAGCCACTTCCTCGAGAATCCCGGCGACTACGCGCCCGGCACCAAGATGACCTTCGCCGGTCTGAACAAGGTCGAGGACCGCGCCGACATCATCGCCTACCTGCAGCGCAGAACGGCTGAGCGGCCGCGGCGCGCAAACCTGCCGCCATCACCCGGAAGCTTCACGCATTCCTGCTTGCGCGCCCGAGTCCGGCGCGCAACATAGCTTAGGCGAGCCACGCACACCCCATTCGCTCCAAGGGAGGATCGGATGCGCCACAGCCCGTCATCGCCGGAAACCACACGCTGCACTCGACCGTTCGCGTGGCGCTGGCCCTCGCGGTCGCGCTCGCCGCGCCAGGCGGTCGCGCAGCAGGTGGACGAGACGACCATCGTCAGCCACGGAATCTCGACCTTCGGCGATCTGAAGTATCCCGCGGACTTCGAGCATCTCGACTACGTGAACCCCGACGCGCCCAAGGGCGGCGAGATGGCGATCTCGTGGCTCGGGCACGTTCGACAGCATGAACCCCTATACCCGCAAGGGGCGGGCCGGATACCTGTCGTCGATCTTCTACGAGTCGATGCTGACCAGCGTCGCCGACGAGATCGGCTCGTCCTACTGCCTGCTCTGCGAGACGCCTCGAATACCCCGAGAGCAAGGACTGGGTGATCTTCAACCTGCGTGACGACGTGGCCTTCTCGGACGGCACGCCGATGACGGCCGAGGACGTGGTGTTCACCTACGAGCTGTTCCTGAACAGGGGCTGCCGTCCTACCGCGCCGTGCTGGGCAGCCAGGTCGAGAGCGCCGAGGTGCTGGACGCGCGGCGGATCAAGTTCACCTTCAAGCAGGACGTCCCGAAGCGCGACCTGATCGAGGGCGTGGGCGGCCTGCCGATCTTCTCGAAGGCCTGGTTCGAGGCGAACGACGCCGGCCTCGACGAGAGCCGCCTCGACCCCTCGGTGGGGTCTGGGCCTACGTGCTCGACAGCTACGACATCAACCGGCGGATCGTCTACGAGCGCAACCCCGACTACTGGGGCGCGGACCTTCCGATCAACGTCGGGCGCAACAACTTCGACACGATCCGGGTCGAGTATTTCGCCGACAGCAACGCCGCCTTCGAGGGGTTCAAGGCGGGCGACTATACGTTCCGGAACGAGAACTCGTCCAAGACCTGGGCCACCGGCTACGACTTTCCGGCGGTCCAGGACGGGACGGTGCAAGAAGGTCGAGCTGCCGGACGGCACCATCGCCACCGGGCAGTCCTTCGTCTTCAACCTGCGCCAGCCGCAGTTCCAGGACCCGCGCGTGCGCGAGGCGATGGGGCTGATGTTCAACTTCGAATGGTCGAACGAGACGCTGTTCTACGGCCTTTACGAGCGGATCAAGTCGTTCTGGGAGAACTCCGACCTGGCGGCCGAGGGTGTGCCCGGACCCGAGGAAGTGGCGATCCTGAAGCCGCTGGTCGACGAGGGGCTGCTCGACGAGAGCATCCTGACCGACGAGGCCGTCCTGCCGCCCGAGAGCGAGCCGCGACAGCTCGACCGGCGGCAATCTGCGCAAGGCCTCTGCACCTGCTGGACGAGGCGGGCTGGATAGTCGGCGACGACGGCATGCGGCGCAAGGACGGGCGCAGCCTTGCGCGTCGAGATCCTCGAGGACAGCCCGACCTTCGACCGGGTCATAAACCCCTACGTGCAGAACCTGCGCGCACTGGGCGTGGACGCGGCTACAACCGCGTGGACCCCGCCCAGTACACCGACCGCGACGCGCGGCCACGACTTCGACATGATCACCGACCAGTTTCCGATGGCGTATGAGCCGGGCGCGGGGCTGAGGCAGTAGTTCGGCTCCGAAGCGGCCGACGATCAGTCTTCAACTCGGCCGGCTGTCAGCGATCCGGCGGTGGACCGGCTGATCGACGTGGTGATGGAGGCCGAGAGCCGCGGAAGAGCTGAAGAACGCGCGTGCACGCGCTGGACCGGGTGCTGCGCGCGATGCGGTTCTGGGTGCCGCAATGGTACAAGGACGAGCACACCGTCGCCTACTTACGACATGTACGAGCATCCCGACCCGCTGCCGCCCTACAGCCTCGGGCTAGCTCGATTTCTGGTGGGTGAACCCCGAGAAGGCCGAGGCGCTGCGCAACGCCGGGATCGCTCTGAGGCCGACGATGGGCGCCTACATCCTCCGACGGCTGCTGCTGATCATCCCGACGCTGTTCGGGATCATGGTCATCAATTTCACGCTGACGCAGTTCGTGCCCGGCGGCCCGATCGAGCAGATCCTGGCCCAGCTCGAAGGGTCAGGCGACGTCTTCGAGGGCATCGCCGGCACCGGGGCCGAGACGATCGGCGGCGCCGGGGACGAACGCTACGTCGGCTCGCGCGGGCTGCCGCCCGAGTTCATCGCCGAGCTCGAGGCGCAGTTCGGCTTCGACAGGCCGCCGCTCGAGCGGTTCCTGACGATGATGTGGGACTACATGCGCTTCGACTTCGGCGAGAGCTATTTCCGCTCGATCAGCGTGGTCGACCTGGTGCTCGAGAAGATGCCGGTGTCGATCAGCCTCGGGCTGTGGTCGACGCTGATCGCCTACGTGATCTCGATCCCGCTGGGCATCCGCAAGGCGGTCAAGGACGGCTCGACCTTCGACACCTGGACAGCGGCGTGATCATCGTGGCCTACGCGATCCCCGGCTTCCTGTTCGCGATCCTGTTGCTGGTGCTCTTCGCCGGCGGATCGTACTGGCAGATCTTCCCGCTGCGCGGCCTCGTCTCGGACGACTGGGAGAGCTTTAGCCTGGTCGGCAAGGTCGTGGATTACTTCTGGCACATCGCGCTGCCGGTCGTGGCGCTGACGATCTCGGCCTTCGCCACGCTGACGCTGCTGACCAAGAACTCGTTCCTGGACGAGATCAAGAAGCAGTACGTCATCACCGCCCGTGCCAAGGGCCTGCGCGAGAGCCGGGTGCTCTACGGCCACGTCTTCCGCAACGCGATGCTGATCGTGATCGCGGGCTTTCCGGCGGTCTTCATCGGCGTGTTCTTCTCGGGCAGCCTGATCATCGAGACGATCTTCTCGCTCGACGGCCTTGGGCGGCTCGGGTTCGAGGCGGCGGTGGCGCGCGACTATCCGGTGATCTTCGGGACGCTGTTCTTCTTCGGCCTGATCGGTCTGGTGGTCGGCATCCTGTCCGACCTGATGTATGTGTTCGTCGATCCCCGCATCGACTTCGAGAGCCGCGAGACATGACGACACTCGAGGAAGCCCAGCGCCTGCCCGAACCGCGCGCGAAGCGGATCGCGCTGAGCCCGCTCAACAAGCGGCGCTGGCGGAACTTCCGCCGCAACGCGCCGTGCCTCATGGTCGCTGGTGATCTTCGGCCTGCTGTTCGGGCTGTCGCTGTTCGCCGAGTTCATCGCCAACGACAAGCCGATCGCCGTCAACTATCGCGGCGAGATGTTCTTCCCGATCTTCAGCTTCTATCCCGAGACGGCGTTCGGCGGCGACTTCCGGACCGAGGCCGTCTATTCCGACATCGAGGTGCAGTGCCTCATCGTCTCGGGCGGGCTCGAGGACTGTTTCGACGATCCCGAGGGGGTCATCGCGGCGGCGCGCGACACCGGCGCCTGGAACGGCGAGCCGGTCGAGCGCGGCTGGATGCTCTGGCCGCCCATTCCCTACAGCTTCGACACGATCAGCGACCTGGGCCGCGCCGCGCCGTCGCCCCCCGACGCCCAGCACATCCTCGGCACCGACGACACCGCGCGCGACGTCGCGGCGCGGGTGATCTACGGCTTCCGCCTGTCGATCCTCTTCACGCTGATCGTGACGACCATCGCCAGCATCATCGGCATCATCGCGGGCGCGGTGCAGGGCTTCTTCGGCGGCTGGATCGACCTGACCTTCCAGCGGATCATCGAGATCTGGACGTCGACGCCCCAGCTTTACATCATCATCATCCTGTTCGCGATCCTGGGCCGGTCGTTCTGGCTGCTGGTGTTCCTGACAGCGCTCTTCGGCTGGCCCGCCCTGGTGGGCGTTGTGCGGGCCGAGTTCTTGCGGGCGCGCAACTTCGAGTACGTGCGGGCGGCGCGGGCGCTGGGCGTGTCGAACACCACGATCATGTTCCGCCACATGCTGCCGAACGCGATGGTGGCCACGCTGACGATGCTGCCCTTCATCATCACCGGTACGATCAGCACGCTGGCGGGGCTCGACTTCCTGGGCTTCGGGCTGCCGTCGTCGGCGCCGACCTGGGTGAGCTGACGCTGCAGGCCAAGCAGAACCTTCAGGCGCCGTGGCTGGGCTTCACGGCGTTCTTCACCTTCGCGATCATGCTGTCCTTGCTGGTCTTCATCTTCGAGGGCATCCGCGACGCCTTCGACCCGCGAAAGACCTTCGCGTGAGCGATCCCGTCCTCGAGGTCAGCGACCTGAGCGTCTCGTTCCGGCAGGATGCGGCGACGACCCATGCGGTGCATGGCGTGTCGTTCAAGGTCGCGCCGGGCGAGACGGTCGCGCTGGTGGGCGAAGTCGGGGTCGGGCAAGTCGGTCACCGCCCTCTCGACCGTGGACCTTCTGCCCGAGAGCGCCCGCGTGAGCGGCTCGATCCGCTATGCCGGGCAGGAGATGATCGGCGCTTCCGAAGAGCTTCTGCGCGAGATCCGCGGCAACAAGATCAGCTTCATCTTCCAGGAGCCGATGACCTCGCTCAACCCGCTCCACACGCTCGAGAAGCAGCTAGCCGAAAGTCTGGCTGCTGCATCAGGGGCTTACGGGCAAGGCGGCGCGGACGCGGATCCTCGAGCTGCTCGACAAGGTCGGCATCCAGGACCCCGAAAGCCGGCTGGGCGCCTATCCGCACCAGCTTTCGGGCGGGCAGCGCCAGCGGGTGATGATCGCCATGGCGCTGGCGAACGGGCCCGACCTGCTGATCGCCGACGAACCGACGACCGCGCTCGACGTCACGATCCAGGCGCAGATCCTCGAGCTTCTGGCCGAGCTGCAGCGCGAGGAGGGGATGAGCATGCTCTTCATCACCCACGACCTCGGCATCGTGCGGCGCTTCGCCGACCGGGTCTGCGTGATGAAGGACGGCGAGATCGTCGAGCGTGGCCCGACCGAGGAGATCTTCGCGCGCGCCGACGCATCCGTACACGCAGATGCTGCTGTCGGCCGAATCCACCGGCGCGCCGGACCCGGTGCCCGAGGGCGCCGCCGAGGTGGTGCGCACAGAGGACCTGCGCATCTGGTTCCCGATCCAGCGCGGCCTGCTCAAGCGCACCGTGGGCCACGTCAAGGCCGTCAACGCCGCGACGCTCTGCGTCCGGCAGGGCGAGACGCTGGGCGTCGTCGGCGAGAGCGGGTCGGGCAAGACGACGCTGGCGCTGGCGATCATGCGGCTGATCTCGTCCGAGGGGCCGATCGTGTTCATGGGGCGCGACATCCAGGGCTGGCGCTCGCGGCCAGATCCGCCCGCTGCGCGCCGAGATGCAGATCGTCTTCCAGGACCCTTACGGCAGTCTCAGCCCGCGGATGACGGTCGAGGAGATCATCGTCGAGGGCCTGGCGATCCATTCCGACGCCAAGGCCGCCGAGAAGCGCGCCCGCGTCGCCGAGATCATGGCCGAGGTGGGGCTCGACCCCGAGACGATGCACCGCTACCCGCACGAGTTCTCGGGCGGTCAGCGACAGCGCATCGCCATCGCCCGCGCGATGATCCTGCGCCCCAAGCTGGTGGTGCTCGACGAGCCGACGAGCGCCCTCGACATGACGGTGCAGGTGCAGATCGTGACATTGCTGCGCGAGCTGCAGCGCAAGTACGGCCTTGCCTACCTCTTCATCAGCCATGACCTGAAGGTGGTCCGGGCGCTGTCGCACAAGGTGATGGTGATGCGCCGCGGCGACGTGGTCGAGGCGGGTTCGGCGGCCGAGGTCTTCGACCGCCCGCAGACTGCCTATACGCGTGCGCTGATGGCGGCGGCCTTCGACCTTCGCGCCGAGACAAGCGTCGCCTGAGCGTCGGCGCGGCCGCGGAACGGTCGCCTACGCGCTGTCGGCGACTCGCCTTCAGCCGGGCCCGAATGTCGCGCATTCCACCTCGCGCGCGGCGAGGCGGCGGCAGGCGAGCGCCGCGCGCTCCTCGGTGAGGCCCACGAAGTTCGCGTCGAAGCCGGTGGGTTTGTGGACCACCTTGCGCAGCGCCTCGTCGAGCGTGCCGATCTCGGTCAGAGCCGTCTGCAGCAGCACCCGCTCGGCCTGGTAGCGCGACCCGTAGCGGCCAATGTTGATGCCCCAGTGACGGCCGCCCGACGTCGACAGCCGCGTCACCACAGCGGGCTTGGGCTCGGCCGCGAGGGCCGCCATGCCCGGCCGCGCCCGCGGGACGATCCGCGGCAGGTCCGAAGCGACGGCGGGCGGATCGGAAGGTGTCAGGGCGTAGCCGTCGGTCGCGACCTCCTGCGTCTGCACGCCGGCGGCCGCAAGCGCGCTGGCGACGGCGCCGGAAATGGCGGTGTCGGCGCCCTCGTCGGTCTCGGGGGCCTCGGTCACCACCTGGGCGGTGACGTCTGCACCAAGCTCGTCGCCCAGCGCCTCCTGCAATGTCGCCTCGATGGGATCGGCGGCCGCGACCACCAGCTCGGCCTCGCGCCGCGGATTGGCGGCTGGCCGCAGGCTGGTCTTCACGGCAAGAACCGAACCGACGGGCGCCGGCTTGACCGGCTTGACCACGGCGACGCGGGTGGGTGCGCGGGCAAAGCCCATGTCCAGCAGCTCGGCCACCCGCTTGTTGCGCGCCGCCGTCGAGGTGCCGCCGAACATGGTGGCGATGATTCGCTCGCCCCCGCGCTCGGCCGAGGCGACCAAGTTGAAGCCAGCCGCCCGCGTGTAGCCGGTCTTGATCCCGTCGGCGCCCTTGTAGGCGGCGAGGAATCGACGGTTCGTGTTGGCCACCTGTCGTACGCCCGCGTTGGTCGAGCGGCGCGAGAACAGGTTGTAGTACTCGGGAAAGTCGAAGAAGAGGTGCCGCCCCAGCGTCGTCATATCGCGGGCCGTGCTCAGGTGACCCGCCTCGGTCAGGCCATTGGCATTCTTGAACGTGGTGCGGGTCATTCCCAGCGATTTGGCTGTGCGGTTCATGCGGCGGGCGAAGGCCGCTTCCGAGCCTTCGATGGCCTCGCCGAGGGCGGTAGCGGCATCGTTCGCCGACTTCACCGCCGCCGCGCGGATCAGATATCGCAGCGCGATCCTCTGTCCCGGCTTCAGGCCCAGCTTCGACGGCGGCTCGGACGCGGCGAAGCGCGAGACCTTGACCTTGGTGTCGAGCGTGATCTCGCCGTTCTCGATCGCCTGGAACGTGATGTAGAGCGTCATCATCTTCGTCAGAGACGCGGGATGAAGCCGCGTGTCGGCGTTGCGCGAATGCAGAACCTCGCCGGTGCGGGCGTCGATGACCATCGCGGCGTAGGGGGCTGAGACCGCGCCCTGCGGAACCAGCGCCAGAAGCGCGACAACAAAGACCCACATTCCGGGACGAACCCACTGCCCGAGACGCTTTGCCACGTCTTTTCTCCTTGCACTGCCTCTCGTCGGCCGGGTCTTGTGCCCGATCCGCACCACGTGACGGTAGCATAGGCATGGGCTCTTCAAAACCCATAAACGTCAGAGGTTTGCAGCCGAGAGCTCACCGACGTGGAAGATCTCGTGGCATCTGGTCTTTCAACCCCAAGATGAACGCTCAGAGGGTCTCGATCAGCGCCGGCAGCTCGCCCAGACGGGCGATGGTCCGGAACCGAGTGTGGCCTTGCGGCACCACGTCGTGCTCGTAGCTCCAGGTGAGTTCGTGGGGAACGTGAACGGCCCACGCCCCCGCCTCGAGGGCCGGCGCCACGTCCGAGCGCAACGAGTTGCCGACCATCACCGCGCGGCCGGTGGCGATTCCGTACCGCGCGAAGACCCGTGCGTAGGTGGCGGCCGTCTTGTCCGAGACCACCTCGACCCCGTGGAAGAGCTCGCCCAGACCGGACTGCGCCAGCTTGCGCTCCTGGTCGAGAAGGTCGCCCTTGGTGATGAGGAGCACCTTACGCTCGGCCGCGATGCCCTCGACCGTCTCGAGGACGTCGGGCAGCAGCTCGATCGGGTGGTCGAGCATCTCATGGCCGGCGTCGATGAGCTGGCCGATCACGGCGCCCGGCACCCGCGAATCGGTAATCTCGAGGGCGGTCTCGATCATCGACAGCACGAAGCCCTTCACGCCGAACCCGTAGCGGCCGAGGTTGCGGCGCTCGGCCGCATCGAGCTGCGCCCGGAGGTCGGAAGGTTCGGCGTGGTCGGCGAGGAGTTCGGCGAAACGTTCCTGGGTCAGCCGGAAGACGCGCTCGTTGTGCCAGAGCGTGTCGTCGGCGTCGAATGCCACGGCCTCGATCGCGTGCGCCGAGCCCGTGCCGGCGCGTCGCAACCGTGCGGTGGGGTTTTCAGCGCCCGTACGTCGCATATATCACTTTTGCCAGTATCGATCCTGTCACCGACGCGACCTGGAGCTTTGACCACGTGTCCAGCCAACACCCCTTCCTCATGGCCGGCAAGGGCGGAGAGGGCGACGAAGACACCGGCGTCATCCTCGAGACGCGCGACCAAGACGCAGCGTCCGCCGCTCTACAAGGTCATGCTGCTCAACGACGACTACACGCCGATGGAATTCGTCGTTCATGTGCTCGAGCGGTTCTTCGGCCTGTCGCACGCGCAGGCCTTCGACCTGATGCTGACGGTGCACAAGAAGGGGCTGGCGGTCGTCGGCGTCTTTTCGTTCGAGGTCGCCGAGACCAAGGTGGCGCAGGTGATGGACTTCGCCCGTCGCCACCAGCACCCGCTGCAGTGCACCATGGAAAAGGAGTAGGGGCTGTCCGCGGCCGGCATGGCCGATGGCAGCCGCCTTGTCCTGGCGGTGGCGCGTGGCGTCGTGACGCTGCGCCAAGGCGGTCCCGTTGCGGTGTTTCGCGCGCCCGCTGGCTACGATCTGTCGCCGCTCGATGCGTCGCGGGTCCAGGTGGTCCAGCGCTTTCGCCCCGATCATGACGATGCCGACGCGCGGGGCCTCGCAGTAACCGTCGCGCCCGAGGGCCGCTATGCCGCGGCCCTGGTGGTGGTGCCGCGCGCGAAGCGGGCAGCGCGGGCGCTGATTGCCGAGGCGCGCGGTGTCACCGACGGGCCGATCCTCGTCGACGGGCAGAAGACCGACGGCGTCGACGGGCTGCTGCGCGAGATCCGCGCCCGAGCCGAGGTGGGCGAGGTGCTGGCCAAGGCGCACGGCAAGATCTTCGAGCTTCGCGGGGGCGAGTTCGGCGACTGGCGTGCCGCCCCGCGCGAGGTGGCCGGCTTCTTCATCCCCGTGGGAGGCTTTTCGGCCGACGGACCGGATCCCGCCTCGGTGGCGCTGGCCGCGGCGCTGCCGCCGCGCCTGGGCGGCCGCATGGCGGACTTGGGTGCGGGATGGGGATATCTGGCGCGCACGGTGCTGGCCGCGCACGACGGCGTCGAGGTGCTGCATCTGGTCGAGGCCGATCATGCCGCGCTGGAGTGCGCCCGCGCTAACGTGCCCGACGCTCGCGCCCGCTTCCATTGGGCCGACGCGCGCCGCTTCCGCCCGCCCGAGCCGCTGGACACGGTGGTGACGAACCCGCCGTTCCACCACGGGCGCCGCCCCGACCCGTCGCTGGGTCGGGCCTTCATCGCGGCCGCGGGCGGAATGCTGAAGCCCGCGGGCGCGCTGTGGCTGGTGGCGAACCGTCATCTGCCCTATGAGGAGGCGCTGCGCGACGCGTTCCGCACCGTCGAGGAGGCGGGCGGCGACGGCGTATTCAAGATCATCCGCGCGGCGCGACCGCGGCAAGCCGATGCGCTAGGGAGGCAGGCGATGTCCTTCTCGATCAGTGGCAAGACGGCCGTGGTGACGGGGGCCGCGAACGGCGTCGGCCTAGCCATTGCCCGCCACTTCGCCGGGCGCGGCGCGAACGTGGTCTTTGCCGACCGCGACGAGGAGAAGCTGGACCGCGAGATCGGCGAGCTGGCCGCAGAGGAGGGCAACGTCCGCGCCTTCGCCGGCGACCTGCGCGAGAAGCTGGCGGTCGCGAACCTGATCTCGACCACGATCGACGCCTTCGACCGCGTCGACATCCTCGTCAACGCGAGCCGGCAAATGGTGTCCTCGGACCCGCTGAACAGCGAGGACGACGCGGTCGAGCTGCTGCTGCAGCAGAATCTGCTGACCGGGCTGCGGCTGACGCAGGTGTTCGCCAAGCGCATGATCGCGCAGTTCGACCGCAGCGGGAACGAAGGGCCGGCCGGTTCGATCATCAACCTGTCGTCGATCGCGGCGCGGCGCACCCACCCCGACCTTCTGGCCTATTCGGTGAGCTCGGCCGCAATGGACCAGATGACGCGCTCGATGGCGGTGGCGCTGGCGCCCTACCGGATCCGGGTCAACGCGGTGGCGTTCGGCAGCGTGATGAGCGCATCGCTCCAGGACATGCTGAAGCGGAACGAGGAGGTCCGGGAGGACATCATCGACCACACGCCGCTGCATCGCATCGCGAGCGCGGCCGAACTGGCCGAGGTGGCGCAGTTCCTGGCCTCGGACGGGTCGGGGTTCATGACCGGGCAGATCCTGACGGTCGACGGCGGACGCACTCTCGTCGATCCGGTCGAGGCGTCGGCGCACTAGGCTTGTCATGCGGAGAACGCCGCCGCGGCCGGACGGCCGCGCCGGCGTTCGCACCCTTCCTGCCGCAGCCGCCTCCGGTGCGGCTGCGGCGGGCGCGTCGTCCAGCTTTCGGTCGCTCAGCCTTCCGGGTAGCGGGCAGCACAAGCCGCGGCGCCTTCGCGGGCGAGCCGCATCCGCCGTGCCTCGAGCAGGTCGAGCTTGCGTTGCTCGGCGGCGGGGTCGACCGCGACCGCCCGGCGCACGGGGCGGTCGTCGGTCGCGGTGCAGAAGCGGACGCTGTGTCGCCCCGAGCAGAGGACCAGGCCGACGCCGCTGCGGCGATACTCGGTCTCGTATCGGTAACCGCGGGCGAGGTCGGTCCGCGTCTCGACGATCAGCGCGTCGAGGCGTCGGATCTCGCGAGCGACATCTTGTTCGCAGCTGTCACGCGTCTGCGCGCAGGCGACGAGTGGCAGCAACAGGGCAAGGGCAACGCGGCGCATCGGGGGGCCCCTCGGTTGTCTCTGCCACAGGGTATGGTATCGGCCCCGCAAAGCAAGCTGCCGGAAGGGCGCAGCCATGGACGAGATGAGCGACGTGAAGGCCCGCGCCTCGGCCTGGTTCGGCGAGCTGCGCGACCGCATCGTCGCCGCCTTCGAGGCGCTCGAGGACGCGCAGGCGACGGGGCCGCACGCGTCCGCGCCGGCGGGCCGGTTCGAGGTCACCCGAACCCGCCGCACGAGCGAGGACGGCAAGGACGCGGGCGGCGGGCTGATGAGCGTGATGCGCGGCGGGCCGCGTCTTCGAGAAGGTGGGCGTCAACGTCTCGACCGTCTACGGCACGCTGGGCGCGCGCGCCCAGGCGGCGATGGCCGCGCGCAAGGGCATCCCCGGCATGGCCGAGGATCCGCGCTTCTGGGCGAGCGGCATCAGCCTGGTCGCGCACATGCAGAACCCGCACATGCCGGCCGTGCACATGAACACGCGGATGTTCTGGACGCCGCATGCCTGGTGGTTCGGCGGCGGCTCGGACCTCAACCCGTGCCTGCCCGTCGACGAGGACACCGACCATTTCCACGCGGTCCTGCGCGAGGCCTGCGCGGATCACGGGCCGGAGCTCTATCCCCGCTTCAAGGCGTGGGCGGACGAGTACTTCTACATCCCGCATCGCAAGCGCGCCCGTGGCGTCGGAGGCATCTTCTTCGACGACCACGCCACCGGCGACTGGGAGGCCGACTTTGCCTTCACGCAAGGGGTCGGCGCGGCGTTCCTGCCCGCGATCCTGCCGATCTGGGAGCGGCGCCGCGACCGGAGCTGGACCGAGGAGGATCGCGAGGCGCAGCTCGTCCATCGCGGGCTCTATGCCGAATACAACCTGGTCTACGACCGTGGCACCAAGTTCGGCCTCGAGACCGGGCACGACCCCGACGCGGTGCTGATGAGCCTGCCGCCGCTCGCGCGCTGGCCCTGAGCCGCCGCCGCCCGCTGGACGCGCCATGTCGCACCCGGCATGGTCGTCCGGGGCGCAGGGAGGGACAGCCATGACCGCGACGTTCGTCAGCCATCTGGAATGCTCGATTACGGGCGAGCGCTACGAGGCTGGGCGCGTCCACGGCCTCTCGGCCGCGGGCCGGCCGCTTCTGGTGCGCTACGACCTGAGCGCGATGGGCGCGGCGGTCGACCGCGACGCGCTGACGACCGATCCGGGTTTCTGGCGGTTCGCGCCGATGCTTCCCGTCAGTGATCCCGGCAACCGCGTGAGCCTGGGCGAGGTGGTGACACCGCTGATCCCGCTCGGCCGCGAAACGCTGGGCGGCCGGGCCGTCGTCAAGGACGAGGGTCGGCTGCCCACCGGCTCGTTCAAGGCGCGAGGTCTGGCCTGGCCGTGGCGATGGCGCGCGAGCTGGGTCTGCGGCACCTCGCGATCCCGACGAACGGCAACGCCGGCGCGGCGATGGCGGCCTATGCGGCGCGGGCCGGGCTGTCGCGCGACGGTCTTCTGCCCCGTCGGACACCCCCGACATCAACATTCGCGAGATCGCCCAGCACGGCGCCGACACCTGGCTGGTCGACGGGCTGATCAACGAGTGCGGCAAGATCGTGGGCGAGGGGAAGGAGGCGGTCGGCTGGTTCGACGTCTCGACCCTGAAGGAGCCCTACCGCATCGAGGGCAAGAA
Organism: uncultured Alphaproteobacteria bacterium; assembly: GCA_963773475.1. Classification (GTDB taxonomy): domain Bacteria; phylum Pseudomonadota; class Alphaproteobacteria; order Rhodobacterales; family Rhodobacteraceae; genus Roseitranquillus. The sequence continues at coordinate 460,773 of CAVZBD010000010.1, forward strand.
GACGATGGGGCTGGAGCTGGCGCGAGCAGATCGGCTGGCGCCTGCCCGACGTGATCTTCTATCCCACCGGCGGGGGCACCGGCCTGATCGGCATGTGGAAGGCCTTCGCCGAACTGCGCGAGCTCGGCTGGATCGAGGGCAAGCTGCCGCGCATGGTGGCCGTGCAGGCCGAGGGTTGCGCGCCCATCGTCCGCGCCTGGGAGGCGGGCGAGGAACACGCGCCGCTCTGGCAGGACGCGCACACTGTCGCTGCGGGCATCCGGGTTCCGGTGGCGGTGGGCGATTTCCTCATCATCCGGGCGGTGCGCGAGTCGGACGGATTCTGCATGGCGGTGCCCGACGACGAGATCATGGCGATGCGCGACCGGATCGCGTCGGCCGACGGGTTGCTGCTCTGCCCCGAAGGGGCGGCGACGGCGGCGGCCTACGTTCGTGCCCTTCGGCAGGGTCTTGTGAGCGCGGACGAGACGGCCGTGCTCTACAACTGCGCCACCGGGCTCAAGTACCCGATGGCGCCGGTGACGCAGCGCCTGGCGGCGGGCGAGCGGCCCGACTGGGCGGCGCTGCGACGCTAGGCGCGGCCCGTCAGGGGCACTTGGTGTCGTGGATCAGCTTTCCGTCGCAGTTGATCAGGTGATAGCGGGGCGGGCAGGGCAGATTGCTGCGCGTCGCCTTGAGCCATTTCTGGTTGCCCCAGAAGTCCTTCCTGGTGTGGCATTCGGTTGTCAGACGCATCTTGCCGTCGGAGACCAGGCTGATCGACGGCTTGCGGCAGGTGCGCGCCCAGCTGCCGGTGGGCAGCGGCGGCGACAGCGGCGCGCGCAGACGCGGGACCGCGGCCTTGGCGCGGGCCTCGAAGTCGCTGCGGCACTCGGGATGGTCCTCGGGCCGATCCTTGCAGCGCGCGGCGACCACCGGGCGGACGTAGGTGTCGTAGACCCGGTCGACGAACCCGTTGCCGAGACGGCAGGTGTCGATCGGCCCGCCGGCCTTCGGGGCCGGCAGCATGACCAGGTAGTCGTAGACGCTCTGCCCCCGGTCGCCCAGCAGGACCGGCGTCGGCGGGCAGGCGGCGTCCGAGGTCATGTCCTCGCCGCGAGGCACCTGCACCCCCTCGCAATACGATTGGCCGGGCGCCTGGGCGAGGGCCGCGCCGCAAGTCTCGAGCGGTTGCTTGAGCTCGGCGCGCAGGTCGAGCACCTCGTCGGCCTTGGTCCCGATGCAGCTTAGTGGCACCGATCGGCTGGTGTCGACCAGCGCCGGCGTCTCGATCACCTCGCGCATCTGCTGCCATAGGCCGCCGAGGTCGTCGTAGGTGCGTGCGGCCTCGACGAACCGGCCGGGGATGCCGAATGGCCGCCGCTTCTCGGGCGCGACCAGCGCATAGTACGAGGTCAGCCGCATCGACGTGCCGGCGTCGGCCCTGGCGACGGCGGGGGCGAAGTCGTCGACCAGCTTCATCAGCTTTTGGGCTGAGTCGATCCCCGTCTCGGGCAGGATGCCGCCCACGGCGTACATGTCACCAGCGATGCGGGTGTCGCTTATGGTCGACACCGCCTCGGCCACCGCCGAGGCCGAGACCGAGGCGCCCGCGCCACCGCCCGAGAGCTTGGCCGAGAGCTTGCGGCGGTCCTCGGCCTTGCCCGTGGTGACGGTTAGGAACACGTCGAGATGCCCGCCGCGACTGATGTCCGATACGAAACTGTCGCCGCAATCGGTGAAGAAGCGGGCGCGGTCGTCGGCGTTGTCGCTCAGCAGCAGCGTCTCGTAGTCGGGCTTGAGCCTGAGGCCCGAGGTCGCCGCCGCCTCAGCGGAGCGGCATTGTCGGCGGCGTAGAGCGACAGCGTGCGCGTGTGCATCTCGACCGCGCCCGCGACGTTCAGCGCGTCGCGCGACAGGTTGCGCGACTGCGCGTAGCTGACCGAGCCCGAGGCGTTGTAGACGACGCCGCGGAATGCCGCCTCGGCCGACATCTCGAAGGCGTCCATGACGTCGGTGGTGCTGCGCACCAGCCGGAAGGTGCTCGTGGTCTTGGGGTCGGCGTTCTCGTGCGGTTTGGCGCTGTCGCCGTCGATGCACTTTGCGCGACCGTCCGTGGGCTCGTTGACGATGCTGTTCCAGCCCAGTCCGAGCTTTGCGGCGGGATGGTACTCCGCGTCCATCGCGTAGTCGGCCGCCGACGCGCCCGATGCAATAACCACGGCCAGTGCGGCCGCAATTGGCCTCAGTTCCATGACGCCTCTCCTAAATCACTTGATGCAATCAGGAGTAGCATGACCCGCGCGGCGGCTTGTGACAATGCCGGGCCTCAGCCGCGGACCGCCTCGATCATCCGGGCGACGTTGTCGGGGTCGGCGTCGGGCGTGATGCCGTGGCCGAGGTTGAAGATGTGCGGGCCCCCGCGAGAAGGCTCGACGATGCGGCGCGTCTCGGCCACCAGCGCCTGCCCGCCGGTCACCATGTGCCGCGGGTCGAGGTTGCCCTGCACGCAGACCGGCGGGCGGCCCGCTGCACATGCTCCGCGGCCCAGTCCGCGTCGACCGAGTTGTCGAGCGCCGACGCAGTCGGCGCCGGTCGCCTCGGCGAAGCCCACGTAGCCGCTCGCCCGCCTCGCGCGGGAAGGCGATGACCGGCACGCCCGGGTGGCGGGCCTTGAGCGCGGCGATGATGCGCTGCGCGGGCGCGACGGCGAAGTCGTCGAAGTCCGCGCCCTGCAGCGATCCGGCCCAGCTGTCGAACAGCTTGACCACCTCGGCGCCGGCCTCGATCTGGCGCGAGAGGTACTCGATCGTCGCCTCGGTCAGCCGGTCGATGAGCGCCTCGAAGACGGCCGGTCGTCGCGCCTTCAGGGCATGCGCCGGGCCCTGGTCGGGCGTGCCGCGGCCGGCGATCATGTAGGTCGCGACCGTCCAGGGCGCGCCGGCGAAGCCGATCAGCGGGGTCGTCGCGCGGCAGCTCCGCGCGCAGGATCCGCACCGTCTCGTAGACCGGCGCGAGCGTCTCGTGGATCGCATCGGCCGGGCCGAGGCCGGTCGAGGTCGGCGCGGCCGGTGACGGTCGACAGCCGCGGCCCCTCGCCCTGCACGAACCACAGATCGGCGCCCAGCGCCTGCGGCACCAGCAGGATGTCGGCGAACAGGATCGCGGCGTCGAAGCCGTAGCGGCGGATCGGCTGCAGCGTGACCTCGGCCGCCAGCTCGGGCGTGTAGCAGAGCGACAGGAAATCGCCCGCCTTCTCGCGCGTGGCGCGGTATTCGGGCAGGTAGCGGCCGGCCTGCCGCATCATCCAGATCGGCGGCACCGCCAGCGTCTCGCCCGCGAGCGCCCGCAGGAGCTTCTTCTCGGCCATCCCGTCCCCCGATCGCTGCCGGCGGTGGTCCCCCGACGGCGCGGCGGTGTCAAGCCGCGTTGCCACCGGCCGGGCCGGCACTAGACGGGGGCGATGACCGAACTGCCCTCCCCCGACGCGCCGCTTCGCATCGGCACCCGCGGCTCGCCGCTGGCGCTGGCCCAGGCGAACGAGACCCGCGACCGCCTGGCCGCGGCGCATCGACCTGCCGACGAGGCGTTCGAGATCATGGTGATCAAGACCACCGGCGACCGGGTGATCGACCGCCCGCTGAAGGAGATCGGCGGCAAGGGCCTCTTCACCCGCGAGATCGAGGAGGCGCTGCTGGCGGGCGAGATCGACATCGCCGTGCACTCGATGAAGGACATGCCGGTGGTGCAGCCCGAGGGGCTGGTGCTCGACACCTACCTGCCGCGCGAGGACGTGCGCGACGCCTTCGTCTCGCCGTCTCGACGGCGGCCTTGCCGCGACTTGCCACGGGGCGACGGTCGGGCACCTCGTGCCTGCGGCGGCGGGCGCAGCTTCTGAACCGGCGGCCCGACCTGAAGGTGGTGGAGTTCCGCGGCAACGTGCAGACCCGGCTGCGCAAGCTGGCCGACGGCGTGGCGGCGGCGACGTTCCTCGCGATGGCGGGGCTGAACCGGCTGCAGGCGGCGACGACGTGCCGCGACCGCCGATCGCGCCCGACGAGATGCTGCCGGCGGTGGCGCAGGGCGCCATCGGGATCGAGCGGCGAGGGGACGATGCCGGCGCGGCGGCGCATGCTGGAGGCGATCCACGACGGCGCCGACCGGCGCGCGGCTGGCGGCCGAGCGGGCGTTTCTCGCCGCGCTCGACGGCTCGTGCGAGACGCCGATCGCGGGGCTCGCCGAGCTCGACGGACGGACGCTGCGCCTGCGCGGCGAGATCCTGCGAACCGACGGGTCCGAGGCGCTGGCGGACGACGCGACCGGGCCGGTCGAGGACGGCGCGCGGATGGGCGCGGCGATGGCCGCCGGCCTCCTCGATCGCGCCGGGCCCGGGTTCTTCGACTGGCGGAGCTGACGCACCCGCCGGGGTCCGTCAGTTGCCCGCTTCTTGCGCCGTGGCACCGGTGCGCTCGAGCAGGTCGAGCACGACGGGCCCGATGCCCTCGACGATCAGGTCCACGCCCGCGGCGTTTGGGTGGAGCCCGTCGGCCTGCATGTAGCGGCCGAGCGCCTGCTGCCGGTCGTCCTCGGCCTCGAGCGCCGCGAAGAAGTCGGGCTGAAGCAGCGTGCCGTACTTCGCGGCGAGATCGGGATAGATCGCGTCGAAGGCGGCCTTGTAGTCGGGCCCGTAGTTGCCCGGCGCCTTCATCCCGACCAGCAGCACCGCGATGTCCCGCCTCGGCGGCCTCCAGGATGCCGTCGAGGTTGGCGCGGCTGACGGCGGGGTCGATCCCGCGCAGGAGGTCGTTGCCGCCGAGCGCGACGATCATCGCGTCGACCTCGCGGCGTCAGCGTCCAGTCGACGCGGCGAGAGCCCGCCCGCGTGGTGTCGCCCGAGACGCCGGCGTTGAGCACGCTGCACGTCGGCGCCCTGCTCGCCAGCCAGCGCTGGAGCTGCGGCACGAAGCCCTCGCTCGGGCGGCAGGCCGTAGCCCTGCGTCAGGCTGTCGCCCAGGGCGGCGACGGTCACCGGCTCGGCGCTGCGCGGCCGCGGCAACCAGCATCAGCGCCGCGGCAAGGTTGCGGGCCGGCGCCGGCGCACCCCATATCCGGAGCATGATCCGGGTCAGCAGGAGCGCGCCCATGACCGAGACGATCCTGTCGCTCGACGCGATGCGCGGCTGACGCTCGACGGCAATGCGGGGCCGGTGGAGATCCTCAAGGGGATCACGCTGACGTGGCGCGCGGGCGAGACGGTGGGGCTGGTCGGGCCGTCGGGGTCGGGCAAGTCGTCGCTCCTCATGCTCATGGGCGGGCTCGAGCGCGCCACCGGCGGCTCGGTCGTGGCGCTGGGCCACGACCTGACGGCGATGGACGAGGACGCGCTGGCCCGGTTCCGCAGGGATCATATGGGCGTGGTGTTCCAGTCCTTCCACCTGATCCCGACGATGACCGCGCTCGAGAACGTGGCGACGCCGCTGGAACTGGCCGGCGCGACGGACGCCTTCGCGCGGGCCGAGGCGGAGCTGGCGGCGGTCGGGCTCGGCCGACCGCGCCGGGCACTACCCGGCGCAGCTGTCGGGGGGCGAGCAGCAGCGCGTGGCGCTGGCCCGGGCCGGCGGCGCCGCGGCCCGCGATCCTGCTGGCGGACGAGCCGACGGGCAACCTCGACGGGGCGACCGGCGGCGGCGATCATGGACCTGCTGTTCGGCCTGCGGGACCGGCACGGGGCGACGCTGGTGCTGGTCACCCATGCGCCCGAGCTGGCCGAGCGGTGCGACCGCGTGATCCGGCTGCGCGACGGCACGGACGAACCCGACGAGGCGCGGGCCGCGGAGGGCCGCGGACATGATGCCGTGCGGCCCGTCGCCGTGGCCGGCTGCGGAGGCGCGGCCGGTGAGGGTGGCGCTCGCTCGCCGGCGCGAGCTGAGGGGAAGTCTCGCGGCTTCCGCGTGTTCCTGGCCTGCCTCGCGCTGGGCGTCGCCGCCATCGCCGCCGTCGGCACTGTCCGCGAGAGCATCGAGCGCGGGGCTGCAGCGCGAGGGCGCGGCGATCCTCGGCGGCGACGCGGAGGTGGAGCTCACCTATCGCTTCGCCGAGCGCGGACGAGCGCGCCTGGCTGGCAGCGCAGGGCGAGGTGTCCGAGATCGTCGACTTCCGCTCGATGGCGGTCGTGGCGGGCGAGAGACGAGCGGGCGCTGACGCAGGTGAAGGGCGTCGACGGCGCCTATCCGCTCCTCGGCGAGGTGGAGCTCGAGCCGCCGATGCCGCTGGCGCAGGCGCTGACGCGGCGGGACGGCGTGCCCGGCGCGGTGATGGACCGGGTTCTGGTCGACCGGCTGGGGCTGGCGCCTGGCGACACGCTTCCGGCTGGGCACACAGGACTTCGTGCTTGCCGCGGTGCTGGCGCGCGAGCCCGACAGCGCCACCGGCGGCTTCGCCCTCGGGCCGCGGACCATCGTGCGGACCGAGGACGCTGGCCGGCGTCGGGGCTGCTGCAGCCCGGCACGCTCTTCGAGACCGAGTACCGGCTGCGCCTGCCCCCCGAGACCGACCTCGACGCCCTGGACGCGCGCGCCGAGGGGGCCCTGCCCGAGGGCACGCGCTGGCGCGACAGGCGCAACGCCGCGCGGGGCGTCACCCGCGTTCGTCGAACGGCTGGGCGCGTTCCTGGTGCTGACGGGTCTCGCCGGTCTCGCCGTGGGCGGCGTCGGGGTCTCTGCGGCGGTGCGCGCCTATCTGGACGAGCAAGACCGAGACCATCGCGACGCTGAAGACGCTGGGCGCCGAGGGGCGGACGATCTTTCTCAGCTACTTCCTGCAGATCGGGGCGCTGACGCTTGCTCGGCATCGCGCTGGGCCTCGTGCCTCGGCGCGCTCCTGCCGCTCGCGTTCGCGCCGCTGATCGAGGCGCGGCTGCCGGTGCCGGCGGCCTTCGGCCTTTACGCCGGCCCGCTGGCCGAGGCGGCGCTGTACGGGCTTCTGGCGGCGCTCCTCTTCACGCTCTGGCCGCTCGCGCGCACCGAGGAGGTGCGGGCCGCGGCGCTCTTCCGCGACAGCGTCGGGCGGCGGGGTTGGCCGCGGCCGCTCTGGATCGGGGTGACGGTGGCGACCCTGGCGCTGCTGGTCGGCTCGGCCGCGTGGCTCACCGGGCTCGAGACGCTGACGCTGTGGTCCGCGGCTGGCGTCGTGGGCGCGTTCCTCGTCTTGCTCGGGGCGGCGTGGGCGGTGCGGCGGCTGGCGCGGCGCGCGGCACGTGCCCGGGCGCTGAGGGGCGCGCCGATCCTGCGGCTGGCGCTCGGCGCGGTCGGCGGGCCGGGCGGCGAGGCGGTCTCGGTCGTCCTGTCTCTGGGCCTCGGCCTGGCGGTGCTGGCCGCGGTGGGGCAGATCGACACCAACCTGCGCGCCGCCATCGCCCGCGACCTGCCCGAGAGGGCGCCGTCGTTCTTCGTGGTCGACATCCAGAACGACCAGATCGACGGGTTCCGCGCGCGGCTGGCCGACGATCCGGCTGTGACGAAGGTGCAGAGCGCGCCGATGCTGCGCGGCATCATCACCGAGATCAACGGCCGCCCCGCGCGCGAGGTGGCCGGCGACCACTGGGTGCTGCGCGGCGACCGCGGCGTCACCTACTCCGAGCGTCCGCCCGAGGATACCGTCGTGACGGCCGGCGCGTGGTGGTCCGAGGGCTACGACGGGCCGCCGCAGGTCAGCTTCGCCGCCGAGGAGGCGGCCGAGATGGGCCTGAAGCTTGGCGACACGATCACGGTCGACATTCTGGGCCGGCCAGTTACCGCGCAGGTGACGTCTTTCCGCGTGGTCGACTACTCGACCGCCGGGATCGGCTTCGTCATGGCGATGAACCCGGCGGCGTTGCGGGGGGCGCCGCACACATACATCGCCACCATCTACGCCGACCAGGCGGCCGAGGCGGCGATCCTGCGCGACCTGGCGCAGGCCTACCCGAACATCACACTGATCAGTGTCCGCGACGCCATCGACCGCGTCAGCGAGGTGCTGGCCGGGATCGCCGCGGCCGTGACCTGGGGCGCGGCGGCGACGCTGCTGACGGGGGGCATCGTGCTGATCGGCGCTGCGGCGGCGGGCGAGCGGGCGCGCACGTACGAGGCGGCGGTTCTCAAGACGCTGGGGGCCACCCGCGGCGTGATCCTGATGAATTTCGCGCTGCGTTCGGCGGTGTTGGGTGCCGCGGCGGGCCTCGTCGCCATCGCGGCTGGTGGGATTGCCGGATGGGCGGTCGCCACGTTCGTGATGGAAACGCCGTTCCGTTTCGACCCGGTCTCGGCCGTCGCCATCGTGACGGGCGGCGTCCTGGCCACCCTCGCGGCGGGCATCGCTTTCGCCTGGCGGCCGCTGGCGGCGCGACCGGCCCGGGTCCTGCGCGCGCGCGAGTAAGGCCGCGTCAGCCGATCTCGGCCGCCTCGATCATGCGCTCCATCGGCGCGAGGTTCGCCATCGTCGTCTTCTCGTCATGGCCGAAGCGCCAGGCGGTACGCCGCTTGCGACGGGCATAGTCCAGCGCCTCGAGCCAGCGCACCGAATAGCGCGGGTTGTTTCCCCGCCAGAGCAGCGAGCCGCGGGCCGGGCGGACGACGAAGTCCGGGTCGTGCGCCGAAAGGAACGCGAAGTATTCCGCGTTCAGCTCGGCGATGAACGGGTCGTCCTGCAGGGTCCACGGCTTGTTGGGGCCGGTGAAGTGCAGAAGGTAGGGGTCGAAATGCGCCACCACCTGGGGGCGCAGATATTGCCGACCGGTCCAGTTCCACAGCGGCGAAAGCGGCACGATGACGTCGGACGCCACCGCGTTCAGCGCGCCCTGATCGCCGAAGCGGTGGCGCAGCAGGACATCGGCGCTCTCGTCGGCGAAGCGCAGGATGCGACGGCCCAGCCCTTCGGCCACGTGCAGGCGGGGCTGCATCAGTAGCACGCCGGCCTGGAAGAAGCGCCGGCGGGTGCCGCCGAAATCGTCGAAGAGCGCCCGCTCGCGACGCCGCTTCAGCTTGCGCTCGGGCTTGAGGTGCTGGCGGTCCAGCACGGCGGCGATGGGGAATTCGCGTTCGATCTGGTCGAAGAGGTGCTGCACGCCGGTGCGGCGCAGGTAGGTGTCGGTGTCGAGGTAGAGCAGGGCGCGATAGTCGTCCTGCAGCAGCTCGGGCAGGACGTGACGGTAGAAGGTGCCGACGCTGATCCACGGCTTGGGGTGGGCGAAGGCGGGCACCGCCGAGACGTCGATCTCGACGAAGCGCACCGGCAGTTCGTGCCATTCGGGACGGATCGCGTCCCAGTCGGGGGTGCAGATGGCCAGGTCGAAGCGGCGGTCGGGCTCGAGCCGATCGATGCGCGCCGCCACGCAGAGGGCGATCGACAGGTGCCCTGCGTCGCACGCGAAGACGACGGCGTCGCGATGCTGGGGCGGGCGCGACGAGCGGAGCGGCATCATGTCCCGCGCCTAGCACGCACGCTCTCGCCCCGCCAGCCTGCCTAGCCGTAGACCAGCCGGGGCAGCCAGGTGATGACGCCGGGGAAGAGCATGCAGACGGTCAGGCCGACGACCTGCAGCGCCAGGAACGGCAGCGCCGAGCGGAAGATGTCGCCCATCGGGATCTCGGGCGGCGCCACGCCGCGCAGGTAGAAGAGCGCGTAGCCGAAGGGCGGCGACAGGAAGCTCATCTGCATGTTGACGAGGTAGAGCACCCCGAACCACAGGACCAGGTCGTCCGGGCTGTCGAGGCCGAAGGACGCGGCGCCCAGCGAACGGATGATCGGCACGAAGATCGGCACGCAGAGCAGCAGGATGCCGACCCAGTCAAGGAACATGCCGAGGACGATCAGCACGATCTGCATCAAGATCAGGATGCCCCAGGGCCCGAGGCCAAAGCCCTGCAGCGCACCCTGAACGAACTCCTGCCCACCCTCCAGCACGTAGAGGCCGACGAAGATCGTGGCGCCGAACATGATCCAGATGACCATGGCCGAGGCCTTCAGCGTGGTCAGGCATGCCTCTCGCACCGTCTGCCAGTCGAGCTGGCGGTGGATGGCGGCGACGATGAAGGCGCCGAAGGTGCCGATGCCCGCGGCCTCGACCGGGGTGGCGACGCCGGTGAAGATCACGCCGAGGACGATGATGATGAGCACGATGGGCGCCGCCATGTTGCCGAGGAGCACGACCTTCTCGCGGGTCGAAATCCGCTCCTCCATCGGGATCGGCGGCCCGAGGCGCGGGTTGATGTAGCTGCGGATCACCACGTAGCCGATGTACATGCCCGACAGCATCAGACCCGGGATGACGGCGCCGATGAAGAGCTCGCCCACCGACTGCTCGGCGACGACGGCGTAGATGATGGCCAGGATCGACGGCGGGATCAGGATTCCGAGCGTGCCGCCGGCCATGATCGAGCCCATCGCGATCTTGGGGTCGTACTCGCGCTCGAGCATCGCCGGCAGCGCGATGATGCCCATCGTCACCACCGCGGCGCCGATCACGCCGACCATCGCGGCAAGGATCGTCGAGGCCAGGATGGTCGCCGCCGCGAGGCCGCCCTTCACGCCGCCGAGGATCTTGTAGATCACGTCGAACATGTCGTTGATGATGCCCGCCCTCTCGAGCATCGCCGCCATGAAGATAAAGAGCGGGATCGCCGAGAGCTGGTAGTTCGTCATCAGCGGGAAGATGCGGCTCGGCACGATGTTGAGCGCATTGGTGTCGCCCAGCACCCACAGAAACACGCAGGCCAGGCCGCCGGTGACGAAGGCGAGCGGCAGCCCCGCCATGAGAAGCGCGAGGAGGCTGCCGAACATGATGAGCGTCAGCCAGCCAATGCCGATTTCGAGACCCATCAGGCGGTTCCTTGCATCTTGATGTCGGGGGAGCCGGCGCGGAGGGTTTCCGCGGCGGCGCTCTGGAGGCGAGGCATCACACGGCTTCCCGCGCGGTATGTTCGCCGAACTTCTCGTCGTGCGGGGGCGGCCCGCCGCGTGTCAGTGTCTGGATGTCCTGGAGCAGCTTGCTGACCCCCTGGAGGATCAGCAATAGGCCCCCGAGGACCATCACCCACTTCATCGGCCAGAGCGGCACCTCCCACTCGTTGAAGCTGAGTTCGCCCCAGCGGATGTTCGGGTCGGTCCATTGCGCGGCGGTCATCGACGACAGCATGTCGAGGAATCCGATCTGCCCCCGCGCCCAGTTCGAGACGACCGAGTTGCCGGTGGACACCGCCATTGCGTCGAGCGCGAACGTCCAGCTGGTCCAGAACAGGACGCCCGCGAAGATGAAGAAGAAGATCGAGGTGACGAGGTCGGTCCAGGCCTTCTTCTTCGGCGGCAGGGGCGCGTAGAAGATGTCGACCCTCACGTGGCTCTCGGTCAGCATCGCGTAGGCGCCGGCGATCAGGTACTGCATGCCGAACATCAGGTACATCGCCTCGTGCGCCCAATTGGTGGGCGAGTTGAAGACGTACCGCGAGATGACCTCGAAATAGTAGACGAAGACGGCGATCACCGCCCAGTAGCTGACGAACTCGCCGGTGAAGAGGCTCAGCCGGTCGATCCAGTTGCGGGCGTAGTCGGCGTCGCTCTTTCGCGGGGTTCCGGCTTCGGCGGCGGCCAGCGCGGCCTCGGTCTCGCCGGGTTCCTCGGGGCCGATCCCGGCGTTGGCGCGCCGCACCATGCCGGGCAGCAGGATCGCGTCGATCAGCAGGCCGGCGAGGATCAGGTAGAATGTCCAGCGCGCCGCGTTCGACCAGAAGGCGCGCGCGGCGCGGGCCTCGTCGACGGTGCTTCCGATCGTGGCGAGGCTGGAGCGCGCCGCCTCCAGACGGTCGCGCCCGGCATTCACGGACTCCTCGGCGCGCTCGACCCGGCGCTGTGCGGCGCGCTCGGCGAACGAGCCGGGCTCCGCCGCCGCCAGCTCCTCGCGCAGCGTCGGGAGGTTGGCCTCGGCTTCGGCGATGCGTGGCTCTTCGCGCTGGACGGTGCGTTCGGCGGTGCGCACGTCATTGGCGAGGTCCGAGACGAGCTCTCTCGCATCGCGCTCCTGTCCGTTGGCATAGAGGATGACGAGGAGGAGGACGGTGTAGACGAGCCCCAGCAGGCTCTTGAGGTAGAACCGGTGCAGTCCCACGATCCCGCCGGTGACGAGGATCATGTAGCCGAGCGGCAGGGTGTAGCGCCGCGGGCCGCGCGGACGGCGCGCCAGCGCCATCGCGATCAGCGGAAAGACGATCAATCCGACCCAGTAGAGCCAGTGCGGCAGGATGATGTTCAGATCGGGCATCGCCCCGGTCCCCCCGGTCGTCAGAAAAATGCCGCTCCGGATCGGTCCGGAGCGGCGCCTTGCAAGATCGTCTTCAGATCAGAGCTTGAGCTCCATCCCCTCGACGAGCGCCGGGTCGACATAGCCCAGCTGCGGCGAGGTCATGTAGTCAAGCTGGATCTTGAAGATGCGTGCCGCGTTCGGGTCGCGGTTGGCGTAGTCGAACCAGATCGGGATCGCGACCTCGGTCATCAGCTCGACGTCCTCGGGCGTCAGGCGCGTGACCTCGGTGCCGTCCTCCTCGAACTTCTTCCACGCCTCCAGGTCGGCCTTCTGGATCGCCGTGAAGTGCATGTCCGAGTAGACGTGCGTCTCCATCTCGACAAACTGCTTCATCTGCGGCGACAGCGCGTCCCACGCCGCCTGGCCGACGGTGATGTCCATGAGGTCGACCGGCTGGTAGACCGACATGAAGCCCGGCGGGCCCATGACGATGTAGTCCGTCACCTGGCTGAAGCCGAGCGCGTAGTTGACCGCCGGGCCGGTGTAGTCGGCGACGTCGATCGTGCCCTTCTCGAGTGCCGGGAAGATCTCGGACCCCGGCAGCACCGTGGTCTCGGCGCCGATCTCCGAGAAGACCTCCGACACCATGCCGCCCGGCAGGCGCATCTTGCGGCCGCGGAAGTCGTCGACCGAACGGATCGGCACCTTCGAGTGGATCAGGTTCGCGTCGTGCTGGATCGGGCCGACATAGTGCATGCCCTGATTGGCGAACAGCTCGCGCGCGATCTCCAGGCCGCCGAGGCCGTAGAAGAACGTGTCGAACTCGTGCGGGTTGCGCAGGCCCAGCGGATACGAGGTCAGGAACACCGCCGCCGGGATGATACCCTGAGCGTAGATGGTGAACGGGTTGATCGCCTCGAGGACCCCGTTCTTCACCGCGTCGTAGAGCTGGAAGTCACCCACGACGTCGTTGGCGCCGAAGGGCTGGAACTTGAGCTCGCCGCCCGTCTTCTCCTCGATGGTGCCGCACCAGTCCTTGAAAATCTGAAGCCCGGCGCCGCCCGGCCAGGACGTCTGGATCCGCCAGGTCGTGCCGTTGGCCTGCGCTCCGGCGATGTGCGGCGCGGCGAGCGTCGCGGCACCGGCGCCCGCAAGCGTCTTCAGCGCCTTGCGACGTGTCGTCGTGTGCTCTGTCATGTGATCCTCCCTGTTACCTTTCCGGGCGCATTGCGGCCCGGTCCCGGCCCGACGGCAAACTTGCGCTTCCGTCCGGCCCGGCCGACCGAAACTATCGGGGGCAGGGGGGCCGAGGTCAACAGGCGCGGGAGCCGCCGCGGCGGGCTCGCTGCCGCCGCAAGGCCCTGCGGTTGTGAGACTTGCGCGTCAGTTGAGCCGACAACCCGGCGTTAAGGCCTGGACGCTAGGAGAGCCGCTGCGTTCCAGTTCAGGAGACCTCCATGAAGAACCTCGTCCGCGGTGTCTGCGTAGCCGCTCTGGCCCTTGCCGCCGCTCCCGCGATGGCCGCCGAAGGCATCGACGCCGCCGCCGTCAGCTTCGCCCAGGTCGCCGCGCTCGAAGGCCCGGCCGCCGCGCTGGGCACCGGCATGCGCCAGGGCATCCTCGCCGCCTTCGAAGAGGCCAACCGGGCCGGCGGCGTGAACGGCCGCGAACTGCGGCTCGACAGCATGGACGACGGCTACGAGCCCGACCAGTCGGTCGCGCAGGTCAAGAAGGTCATCGCGGGCAATGCCCATCTGGGCCTGATCGGCCCGGTCGGCACGCCCACCTCGAAGGCGACGCAGCCCGTCGCCACCAGCGCCAAGATGCCGTTCATCGGCCCCTTCACCGGCGCCGGCTTCCTGCGTGACGCCACGCTGGGCAACGTCATCAACGTCCGCGCGACCTACGACGCCGAGACCGAGACGTGGATCAAGCACCTCGTCGACGAGAAGGGGATGAGCAAGATCGCCATCCTCTACCAGGACGACGGCTTCGGCCGCGTCGGCCTCGACGGCGTCAAGGCCGCACTCGAGCGCCGCGGCATGGAGCTGGTGGCCGAGGGCACCTACACCCGCAACACGACGGCGGTGAAGACGGCGCTGCTCGACATCCGCAAGGCCGAGCCGCAGGCGGTGGTCATGGTCGGCGCCTACAAGCCCATCGCCGAGTTCATCAAGCTGTCGAAGAAGCTCAAGTTCGAGCCGACCTTCGTGAACATCTCGTTCGTGGGCTCGAAGGCGCTGGCCGACGAACTGGGACCGGATGGCGAGGGCGTCATCATCAGCCAGGTCGTGCCGTTCCCGTGGGACGCTTCGGTTCCGGTGGTGGCGCAGTACCAGGACGCGCTGAAGGCCGTCGATCCGGCCGCCGAGCCCGGCTTCGTCTCGCTGGAAGGCTACCTGGTGGGTCGCGTTGCCATCGCCGCGCTCGAGGCGGCGGGCAAGGAGCTCACGCGTGAAGGCTATCTGGCGGCGCTGTCCGGTCTCGGCGAGATCGACCTGGGCGGCCTCGTCCTCGGCTTCGGCCCCGGCGACAACCAGGGCTCGGACGATGTGTTCCTGACCCGCATCACCGCCGACGGCACGTTCGAAAGCATCGAGGGCTGACGCCCTCTCCGACGGAGGGGCACCCGGCCCCTCCGGCGCGGTCGTGGCTGCCCGAGCAACGCGCGTCCCGCAGCCCCCCACAAGAGCAAGGTCCATCTCATGCGTGACAAGATCCTCAACTTCTTCGGCGGCATTGCGGCGCGCGTGACGCTCGTCATCGGCGCGATGGCGTGTCTCACGGGCGCCGCGATCCTGGTCGGCTGGCTCGTCTTCCAGAGCATCGCCTCGATGCTTGGCGTCCTCGTCGACCATCATATGCCCGAGCTCCGCGCCTCGTCGCAGGTGATCGAGGTGGCGGGCGATCTGCGCAATGGCCTCACCGAGGTGCTGCTGGCCAGCGACGAGGCCGCGCTGAGCGCCGGTCAGGCCGCCGTGTCGGGCACCCTCTTTCAGGCCGAGTCGCTGATCGGCGAGCTGAAGCCCGACGTCGCCGACCGCCTGATGGTGCTTCTGGCCGATGTCGAGGGCGGGCTGAGAGACCTCGCCGCCGCGCGCAAGTTCGAATTCCAGAATATCACCGCGATCGAGGACTCGGTCGAGCGGATGCAGGAGATCAGCCGAATCGCCGGCGAGAAGCTGGTCGAGGCCGAGGACAGCGCCTATTTCGACCTGGCGATCAGCGGCGAGAACACGGTCGACCGTGTCAAGTCGACGCTGGCCCAGCTGGTCGAGGAGGACTTCGAGATCCTCAAGGTCGCGCTCCAGACTGAATCCGAGCTGAACCTGCTGTCGGGCCTCGCGCTCGCGATCGGGGGCACCGACGATCCGGCGTTGCGCACGATCTACCGCGACCTGGCGGCGGCGTCGGCGGCCAAGCTCGACGAACTCGTCCCGAATCTCGAGGCGAACTCCCTGACCGAGCACGTCGCCGATCCGATCATGCAGGCCAAGGATCACTTCGTGGGCACGATCAGCGGGCGGTTCCGCAATCCCTCTAGCGCCGACGTGCTGCCGCTCAGGCAGGCGGCCGATGCGGCGCTGACGACGGCGCTTGACGACATCACCTTTTCGCTGACGATCGAGACCGAGGACGCGACCGACACCAACGAGGCCGCGATTCGGGAGCTGCTCGACGTTCAGGTCGCGCGGATGCGCAAGACCGCCGCGATCGAACTCGGCGACGCGCGCGTTCCTGGCGATCGCGGAGAAGGGTGCGCTTTCGTCGGACGCCGAAGGCGCCGGCGTCGTGCAGACGGAGCTGGTGGCCTCGGCCGAGCGGCTGAGGGAGATGGCCGCGGACGAGAGCGAGGAGTTCCGCGCTGTCATTGCCGACCTGACCGCCGCCGCCGACCCCGAGACGGGCATCGTCCCGCTGCGGCTCGCGGTGATCTCGGCGCGCGAGGAGGCCGCGATAGTCGCGCGGTCGGCCGCCACCAGCGTCGGCGCAATCGCCAAGGCGGCAGGGGATCAGGGCGAAGCGGCCCTGGCCCAGATCGCCGACGCGAGCGCAGGCCTCGACGCTCAGGTCGGGGACGCGCAGCGCTGGATGCAGATCATCGCGGCCGTGAGCTTCGTCGTGGTCATCGGTGCGCCGCTCGTGACGTGGCTGACGCTTGTGCGCCCCATGGTGCGCGTGACCCGCACGACCGAGCGGCTGGCCGGCGGCGACACCGCCCCGGTCGTAGGGTTCGAGCGCCAGCGCGGCGAGATCGGCCGGATGGGCGCGGCGCTCAAGGTATTCCGCGACGGCCTGATCGAGCAGGCGCGGATGCAGGAAGAGGAGACGCGGCGCGAGGCCGCCGCGCGCGAGGCCGAGGCCAAGGCCGAGCAGGAGCGTCAGGCTGCAGCCGAACGCCAGCGCGAGATCGAGGCCGAGCAGGAGCGCCGCGAGCGCGAGCGTGAGGCCGAGGAGGCCGCGCGGCGCGAGGAGATGCGTCGCCAGGCCGACGAGGAGCGTGCGGCGCGCGAGGCCGAGCAGGCGGCGGTCGTCACCTCGCTGGCCGACGGCCTCAAGCGGCTGGCGGCGGGCGATCTGCGGGTGCAGATCGACCAGCGCTTCGCCGAGGGCTACGACCAGCTCCGGCTCGACTTCAACGAGACGGTCGAGACGCTGGCCGACCTGATCCGCACCATCACCGGCTCGAGCGACACGATCACCGCCAGCGCCGGCGAGATCTCGGAGGCGGCGTCCGACCTGTCGCGCCGCACCGAGACCACCGCCGCGACACTGGAAGAGACGGCGGCCGCCCTGAACGAGCTGACCGCATCGGTGAACTCGGCCGCCGAAGGTGCGCGTCGTGCCGACGAAATCGTGCAGGGCGCGCGCTCGGACGCCGAGGCGAGCACCGGCGTGGTGCGCGAGACGGTCGCGGCGATGGGCGAGATCGAGGCGTCGTCGGCCCAGATCTCGAAGATCATCGACGTGATTGACGACATCGCGTTCCAGACCAACCTGCTGGCGCTCAATGCGGGCGTCGAGGCAGCACGGGCGGGCGACGCCGGGCGCGGCTTCGCGGTCGTGGCATCCGAGGTGCGGGCGCTGGCGCAGCGCTCGTCGGACGCGGCGCGCGAGATCAACCAGCTGATCTCGTCGTCGGGCGGGCACGTCAAGCGCGGCGTGACGCTGGTCGATCAGGCCGGGCAGGCGCTCGAATCGATCGTCGCGCGGGTGGCCGAGATCTCGGCGCACGTGGCCGAGATCGCGACGTCGGCGGGCGAGCAGTCGACCGGCATCAACGAGATCAACGCGGCGATGTCGCAGCTCGACCAGGCGACGCAGCAGAACGTCGCGATGTTCGAGGAGACGACGGCCGCAAGCCGGGCGCTGACGCAGGAGGCGGGGAACTTGTCGACCATCATCGGCCGCTTCCAGGTCGACGGCACCCAGAGCGTGGCGGCGCGAACCGGCGAGGATCTTTCGACAGCGGCGTGACCTCGGGCGCATGAGAAAGGCGCGCGGGGACCTTCCCCGCCCGCCTCTTCGTATCCGGCCCGTGCGCGCGATTGGCCGGGGCCGGCCGTCCTCGTCTCGGGCCGGCGTGTCAGGTCACGCGCACCGTCAGCTCGCCCAGTCCCGCGATTGCGCCCTTCAGCTCGTCGCCCTTCTGAATCGCGGCGACGCCCGCGGGCGTGCCCGACAGGATCACGTCGCCGGCGGCGAGCTCGAAATATTCGGACAGGTAGGAGATCATCTCGGGCACCTTCCAGATCATCTGGTTGAGGTCGCCCTCCTGCCGCACCTCGCCGTTGACCTTGACCGCGATCGCGCCCGTCGGACGGGTGCCCGACCTCGTCGACGGGGTGCAGCGGGCCGATCGGCGCCGAACGCTCGAACGCCTTGCCGATCTCCCACGGGCGGCCGAGCTTCTTCGCCTCGCCCTGCAGGTCGCGCCGCGTCATGTCGAGCGCCACCGCATAGCCGTAGACGTGGTCGAGCGCCCGCTCGAGCGGGATGTTCGTGCCGCCCGACTTGAGCGCCACCGCCAGCTCGACCTCGTGGTGCACGTCCGAGGTCTGGGCGGGTAGGGAAATTCGCCCGACGGGTCGAGGTTGTCGGGGTTCTTCTGGAAGAAGAACGGCGGCTCGCGGTCGGGGTCGTGCCCCATCTCGACCGCGTGGGCGGCATAGTTGCGCCCGATGCAGTAGACCCGGCGGACGGGAAAGCGGGTGTCGCTGCCGGCGACGGGCAGGGCGACGGGCTGGGGGGCTCGATGACATAGTCGGGCACGTGCTGCTCCTCCTCCTGATTCTGCTTGCACTGCCTAGCCCGCGGCCAGGCCGGATCAATACGGACCGATCTGGCGGCAAGCGTCTTCGGCAGGTTTGGTCCGGAACGGGTTGGACGGCGATCGGCCCCATGCAACACTCGGCGGCGAAGGGGCGAATTGCGGTGATGCTGACCAGGTTGAACGACGGGCGACGCGCTTGCGCGGCTTGCGCGACTGGATCGCGCGGCGGCGGCTACGCCCCGGCGACCGCCTGCCGCCCGAGCGGGAGCTGATCGACGACGCTCGGTGTCAGCCGCGGCGCGCTTCGCCGCGCGCTCGACGCGCTGGAGCGGCAGGGCGCGATCTGGCGCCACGTGGGCAAGGGCACGTTCGTCGCCGGCGAGGCGGCGGCGGGCCCGGCTGCCGACCTGGGCCGGCAGATGACGCCGATCCGGATGATGCAGGCGCGGCTCTGCCTCGAGCCCGCGCTCGCGCGCGAGGCCGCGATCCACGCCTCGGCCGAGACATGGCGGCGATGGTGCGCGCGCTGGAGGCCGCCGAGGCCGCAGCG
This sequence comes from uncultured Alphaproteobacteria bacterium, assembly GCA_963773475.1. Taxonomy (GTDB): domain Bacteria; phylum Pseudomonadota; class Alphaproteobacteria; order Rhodobacterales; family Rhodobacteraceae; genus Roseitranquillus. Next base: position 479,850 of record CAVZBD010000010.1, read on the forward strand.
ACCTGGGCCGAGTACGAGACGCAGGACGACGCCTTCCACCGCGCCTGGCGGAGGCCGCCGACAACACGTTCTCGCCGCGTCTTCGACCGGCTGAACGCGGTGCGCCGGGCCGTGGCCTGGCGCGCGGTGACCCGCGACACCGCGCGGCCGCCCGCGGACCATTCGAGCTTCGCCAGCACCGCGCCATCGCCGAGGCCGTCGCGCGACGCGCGACGCCGAGCGGCGCTGGCGGGCGATGCGCGACGCACCTGAAGTCGGTCGCCGACGCGGCTCTTTCCGTGACCCGAACGGGCATGCCAAGACCCGCGCACACACCAAGGGAGGAACACATGACGATCAACAGACGCACCTTCAACGGCGCCGGTGGCTGCGAGCCTCGCCTGGCCGCGCCGGCCGCCGCGCAGGACGACCCGCTGCGCGTCGCCTTCGGCGACATCGCGAGCGTCGAGAGCCTGAACCTGCTGATCGCGATGGAGCGCACCAACGAGCGCGGCGTGCCGATGGAGATCACCTTCTTCAACTCCGAGGACGTCGCGACGCAGGCGGTGCTGGGCGGCGAGGCCGATATCGGCGTCGGCGCGCCCTATGCCTTCATCCAGAATTCCGGCGCGCCGATCCGGATGTTCTTCCGCATGTCGACGCTGCTGTTCTTCCCGGTGGTCAATTCCGAGGTCTACTCGGGCTGGGAGGATCTCGACGGGCAGGAGGTCACGGTCCACAGCCGCGGCTCGGGCACCGAGGCGCTGATGCGGCTGATGGAGCAGGAGCACGACATCGAGTATTCCAACATCTCCTACGTGCCGGGCTCGGAGGTGCGGGCGGGCGCCATGCTGCAGGGCACGATCAACGCCTCCATCGTCGACGCGGCCAACTTCCGGCTGCTGCAGGAGAAGGGCGGCGACAAGTTCCAGCGCCTGCCGCTCGACGGCGTGAACGCGACCGACGAGGCGCTCTATGCCAGCGCCGACGTGCTCGAGACCCGCGCCGACGACATCCAGGTCTTCGTCGAGGAGCTGCTCCGCACCTGGGAGGACATCAACGAGGACCCGAGCATCGTGGGCGAGCTGCGCGAGCAATACGACCTGCTGCCCGACCTGCCGGACGACGTGGCCGCCGAGGCGGTGCCTTACTACGAGGAAGCGGTCGAGAACGGCATCTATCCCACCGACGGCGGCGAGCCGCAGGACGCGCGCGACGACATCGCGTTCCTGTCGGCCGCGGGCCAGGTCGAGGGCGACCCGGACGGCGATCGACCCCGCCGACTACTGGAACTTCGACGCACTCGAGGCCGGCGCAAGGCCGCCCGGTGACGCCGGGCCGCGGGCATCCCGGGGGCGGCACCATGCCCGGCATGACGCCCGCCGCGCAGCGAGGCCGCAGCGGTCCGCGGCGCCGTGGCGGCGCCGCGGCCGGCGCACGTGGCGGTCCGCCGGCTGGTGCTGGCGGTTCCTGTCGCTCGCGCTCTTCTGCGCGTCATGGGAATTCGCCGGCGCGCACCAAATTCAACTGGGCCTTCCCGAGCTTCCTCGAGACCGTGGCGGCGCTTTGGGAGATGATCGCCGACGGCTCGCTCGGCGCGGCCTACCTGCGCACGCTCGAGCCGCTGCTGATCGGCCTCGTGATCTCGCTCGGCGTGGGCGTCGGCGGCGGGCGTCGGCGATGGGCCTCCGGCGCGACGTCGAGTGGATGACGCTGCCGATCTTCATCACCATGCAGGCCGCGCCCATGGCGGCGCTGATCCCGCTGATCACCTTCGTCTACGGCATCGGGCTGACCTCGAAGGTGCTCGCGGTGTGCATGCTGGCGATGCCGGTCATCGCGATCAACAGCTACAAGGCGGTCCGCAACGTGCCGCCCTCGCTCGTCGACATGACGCCGCTCCTTCATGGGCACGCCGCGCCAGCAGATCTTCCAGGTCGATCCTGCCCGCCGCCGCGCCGATGATGTTCGCCGGCATCCGCCTCGGCGTCGCCGAGGGCTTCTCCGGCGTGGTGCTGGCCGAGCTGCTGATCACGCCGACGGGGATCGGCGACCTCATCACCTACCACCGCTCGATCGCCAATTTCGGCCACATGTACGCCGTCGATCCTGTCGATCGTGGCCTTCGCCGTCATCACCGTGATCGCTGCTGCACCGGCTCGAGACGACGCTCTTCCGGCCCGAAAAGCGAGGCGCGTCATGAACATGACCGCGCACGCCGCGATGCCACGCAGCCAGCATCCGCCGCCCCCGAGCCGATCGTCAGGTCCACGGCATCCACAAGGTCTACGGCGGCAGCGTCCACGCGCTGAAGGACATCAACCTCGAGTTCCACCGGGGCGAGCTGACGCGCCTGCTCGGGCCCGTCGGGCTGCGGCAAGACCACGCTTCTGAAGATCATCGCGGGGCTTCTGGAACCCACGCAGCGGCCATGTCGAGGTCAACGGCCGCCGCGTCACCGGGCCGGGGCCCGAGCGCGCCTTCGTGTTCCAGGACTTCGCGCTGATGCCCTGGGCCACGGTGCTGCGCAACGCGGCCTTCGGGCTCGAGCTGCAGGGCGTGGCGCAGGCCGAGCGCGAGGAGCGCGCGCGCCACTACATCGCGGAGGTCGGGCCTCGCGGGGTTCGAGGACAAGCCTATCCGCACGAGCTCTCGGGCGGCATGCGCCAGCGCGTCGGGCTCGCCCGCGCGCTGGCTGTTGACGCCGAGGTGCTGCTGATGGACGAGCCGTTCTCGGCCGTGGACGAGCAGACCCGGCGCAAGTTCCAGGAGGACCTGATCCGCCTGCGCGAGATCGAGAAGAAGACCTTCATCCTCGTCACCCACTCGATCGAGGAGGCGGTCTACCTGTCGGACCGGATCGTGCTGCTGACCGCCGCATCCCGGCCGGGTGGGCCAGATCGTCGACCCCGACATCGACCGCGTCGCGGACGACCCAGACGCGATCCGCCGCGACGCCGGCATATCTCGACCTCATCGACGAGATCTGGGCGGGCCTGCGGAAGTACGTCGAATGACCTCTACGGCTTCCGCGTGCCGAAGATGGCCGCGCTCCTCGTCTGGGTCGTGGTCTGGGAGATCGTCGGCCGGTTCGAGCTGATGCTGCTCTTCCCGCCCTTCGTCCGAGGTGCTGATGGCGCTCCGGCGACGTGGTCTCCACGCCGAGCTTCGCCGAGGCCGCGCGGATCACCGTCTGCGGCTACCTCGACGGGCCTTGCGCTGGCCGTCGTCGTCGGCGTGGCGCTCGGGCTTCTGATGGGCCTCGTCGACGGCCGCCGACCGGCTCCTGAACATGTGGGTGAACATCTTCCTGTCGGCGCCCGCTCTCGGCGCTGGTGCCGGTCATCATGATCCTCTTCGGGATGGGGACGCCCACGGTCATCGTCACCGTCTTCATGTTCGCCGTCTGGATCATCGCGCTCGACACGCGGGCGGGGGTGCAGCACGTCTCGCCCTCGCTGATGGAGATGTCGCGCGCCTTCGGCGCCTCGCCGGGGCGAGCGGCTGAAGATCGTGCTGCTCTCGGCGCTGCCCGAGATTCTCGCGGGCGTCCGGCTGGGGGTGATCCGCGGCGTCAAGGGCGTGGTGATCGGCCAGCTTCTGGTCTCGATCATCGGGATCGGGGCGCTCTTCTCGATCTACTCGCAGAACTTCCTGATGGCGCATTTCTGGGCGCTGATCCTGATCCTCTTCGCCTTCGCGCTGGCGCTCGCCGAACTGGTCGGCCGGCTCGAGGCGCGGGTCGAGTACTACGCCGGCGCGCGCGGCTGAGGCGGCGCGCGGGCTCAGGTGTCGCCGAGCGGGCGCGGCAGGCCGCCGCTGCTGCCGGGCAGAAGCAGTCGCCCCTCGATCCAGGCACGCGCTGCGTGCGAGCGCGGCCGCGAAAGCACCGCGTCGGCCGGTCCGGTCTCGGTGACGCGCCCGTCGTGCAGGAACGCCGCGTCCTGCGCCAGGCGTCGCGCCTGCCCGATGTCGTGGGTCACCATCACCACGGTCACGCCGTCGTCGTTGGCGCGGCGGACCAATTTCTCGATCTCGAGCGTGGCCGCGGGGTCGAGGCTGGCGGTAGCCTCGTCGAGCAGCAGGAGTTCGGGCTTGCAGGCCAGCGCCCGGGCCATCGCCACCCGCTGCTGTTCGCCCACCGACAGCACCCGCGCCGGGCGGCGGGCGAGTGCACCCAGATGCGCTTCCTCCAGCGCTTCGGCCTCGCGCGTGGCGCGCTCGGCGCCGCCGATGCCGCGCACCGACAGCGCGAAGCGCAGGTTCGCCAGCACCGATCGGCGCAGCAGAACGGGTCGCTGGAAGACCATCGCCTGCCGGTGCCGGGCCGCGCGGTCCAGCCGCCGCCCGTGCCACAGGATCTCGCCCGCGCTCGCCGGGATCAGCCCGTGCATGAGCCGCAGCAGCAGGCTCTTGCCGGCGCCGTTCGGCCCCAGGATCACCAGTCGGCGCCCAGCCGTCACCGACAGGTCGATCTGGTGCAGCAGCCTGCTGCGGCCACTCGCATAGCTGGCCCCCCGCACCTCGAGCAGCGGCGGCGGGGCGACGGCGCGCAGCCTCACGGGCGACGTCTGCTCAGGCATAGGCGGCTCTCAGCGCCGACGAGCGCAGCGCCATCACCGAGGCGTTGAGCGCGAACGAGATGCCCAGCAGCACCACGCCCAGCGCCAGGGCCAGTTCCAGATGGCCCTTCGAGGTTTCCAGCGCGATGGCGGTCGTCATCACCCGCGTCGCGTGGTTGATGTTGCCGCCGACGATGATCACCGCGCCCACCTCGGCCACCGCCCGGCCGAACCCGGCCAGCGCCACCGTGATCAGGCTGTAGCGCGCGTCCCACAGTAGCGCCGAGACCCGCGCCAGCGGCCTGACGCCAAGCGAGGCGAACTGCTCGGCATATTCGGCGTTCAGGTCCTCGACCACCTGCTTGGTCAGGGCCGCCACGATCGGCGTCACCAGGATCGTCTGCGCGATGATCATCGCGGTCGGCGTATAGAGCAGCCCCAGCACCCCCAGCGGCCCCGACGCCGACAGCATCAGGTACACGACCAGCCCCACGACTACCGGCGGCAGGCCCATCAGCGCGTTGAGCAAGACCGTCACCAGGCCCCGGCCGGGAAACCGGAAGGCGCCGACGCAACCGCCCAGCGGCAGCCCGATCACGCAGGACGCCACCACCGCTGTCAGCGTGACCCGGAGCGAAAGCAGGATGATCTCGAGCAGGGCTTCGTCGCCCGCGAGGATCAGGCCGACCGCATCGAGCAGCGTTGCGCCGAAAGCGTCCACCGTCGCATTTCCTCACCTGTGGCGGAATGGACCCAGCAAAGCACAGCGGCGGGGACTGTTCCAGCCCCCGCCGCGCGCGCGCCGGCCGGCGCTAGACGAACAGGAATTCGTCGCTGTCCACGCGCTCGAACTCGACGGCGGCGAGCTGGAACTGCAAGTCGTCGGTGACGCCGAGCTCGACCGCGTCGAACGTGGTGTCTGCCAGCAGATCGGCCTCGGCCCGGTCGCCGTTGATGCCCAGCAGGAACTCGTCGACCAGCGCGCCGTCGTCGAAGAACCGCAGCGAAAGCTCGCCCGACCCTTCGAGGCCCGCGAACTCGAACGCCACGGCCTGCGCGTCGCCCAGGGGACCGTCGAGCGTGAAGCGCAGGAACTCGGCCTGGTCGACGCGCTGACCGTCCCGCATGAAGAGGTGGTCGGTCAGCAGCGAGAACACGCCCACCCCGTCGCCGAGGGCGGTGAGGAACTGGGGCAGGGGGCGGATCCCGCCGCCCGCCTCGATCTCGATGCCGGCGCCGTCCACGTCGATGTCGCGGTCCACCGGCCGCAGCCGCTCGGTCGTCACCACGTCCCCGTCCTCGAGATACCGGGCCACGGCGCGGCGACCGGAAGTGTCGAACTCGAGCCGCGCCGTCACCGTCGGGTCATCGAGCGTCAGGCCGACGAGCAGCGGATCGTGGTCCGAGGCGGCGTAGAAGTCGTCGTTGTAGAAGGCCGGATCGTTGAAGCTGAGGTCGTAGTTCAGCAGGTCGGGCTCGTCTGCGTTTATGTGCCACTCCGCCACGCCGGTGACATTGTCGAGCAGGCTGTCGGTCGCCAGCGCGTGGTCAAGCGCACCGCGCTGGCCATCGAAGACGTAGCTGTAGGCCTCGAGCCCCAGTTTCGCGGCGGCCAGGTCGGTGAAGCCGTCGTCCGCGAGGGTATCGAGCGGCGCCTCGAGCGCGTAGGCGTTCAGGTCGCCCATCACCAGCACGTTGTCGACCTCGCCGGCCCCGGTCGGGTCGGTGGCGAGCCAGTCGGCCAGCTCGGCCGCCGCGTCGGCGCGCACGCCGGTCCAAGAGCCCTGACCGTCGCCCTGGTCGAGGTTCGGGTCGGCGAGGATGCGCGCCACCTCCTCTTCCGTCAGGGTGCGGTCGCTCAGCAGATCCGAGGCGGAAGGCAGGCCGCTCGTGCCCTTCGACTTGAAGTGGTTGGCCGCTACCGTCAGCAGGCTGCCGTCGGCATCCTCGAAGGTGGCGACGACGGCGGGGCGGTTGCGCTGCAGATCGTCCGGCACCGGGCGACCCAGGTCGGCGAGCAGGTCGCGTGTCGCGTCGGCCGAGGGCTCGTCGAATACCAGAACGGCCGCACCCGCGACGCTAAGCGCCGAAGGCTTGTAGATGAGCCCCGCCGTAATCGCGTCGGTGCCGACATAGTCGACGCCAGGGTCGACGTAGGCGTAGGTGCCTGCGCCCATTTCGGCGTTCAGCGCATCGACCAGCGCGTCCATGGCGCTGCCTTCGCCGAAGCCGTTGTTTTCGAGCTCCTGCAGCGCCACGACATCGGCGTCGAGTTCGGCCAGCGCGGCGACGATCTTGGCCGTCTGCCGCTCGAGCTCTTCGGGTGTGTCCGCGCCGCGCGGTTCTAGTGTGCCGTCGGGCCCTGTCATGCTGCCGTCGTCGATCGTGGTGAAGTAGTTGAGCACGTTGAAGCTCGCCGCCTTCAGCTCGCCGCCAACCTCGGGTGCGCCGTCGGGCCGCGCGCCCTCGTTGGTGCCCGGCACGGTGTCGAGCGGGCTATCCGCCTGCAGCCGCCATTCGCCAAAGCCGTAATCCATGATCCCGGTGATACCGCCGTCGATCTCCGCCCCCAGACGCAGTGTCGGGCCGTCGGCGGTGATCGGATCGCCGGCCTCCAGCGGGGTGCCGTCGCCCGTGTCGACCAGCCGGTAGGTGTCGGGGTTCTGCGACGTGATGCTGTCGTCGATGATCAGCCGGTTCGTGGCGTTCGCCTCGATCAGCGCCTGGATCTCGGCCTGCTGGGTCTGCGGGTCGAGGATCTGCGTCGGCTGGTACTGGTTGCCTTCCGAGACCACCACCTCGCCGAAGCGGTCGAGGTCGAAGTTCTCGATCACCGTCAGCGGGTCGGCCCCCTCGGAAGCGACCAGCGTGACGCGCATCCCCTCGAACGCCTCGTAATCCGGCCCGAGCCCGATCGTGATCACCTCGTCGGTCGGCAGGGCCACGTCCGTCTCGAGCGTGACGAAGTGCGAGACGTTCGTGAGCTCGGTCAGCCCGTTGAACTCGTCGACCTCGGCAGCGATCTGCACCCGGGTGTGGACCGCGACGGCCCGGTCCGGGTCGAAGACGAAGATGCCTTCGGACGTCTCGGCGTCTGCGTCCGCGTCGGTGTCTTCCTCCTGCAGGAAGTAGCCACGCACGTTGCCGTTCTTGTCGGTCACCAGGCCGGTCACGACCGCCTCGACCAACACCTCCTGCCCTTCGAGCGCCGAGACGTCGCTGCTGCCCTGGATCGCGCTGATCAGCACCAGTTCGGGACCGCCCCCGCCCTGGTCGCCTCCGTTGCTGGCGCCCGGCGTGTTGCTGTCGCCGAGGTCGAAGTCGGCCAGGGTCCAGTCGGCGGCGGTGTCGGTGTCCACCCCGTCGGCCGTTCGCCGTGCGCCGGCCGGCATGAAGGATCCGTCCGGTCCGATGACAGGTGCGCCGAAATAGAAGCTGTCGCCCGCGCCGCCGTCCGTCAGCGCAACGCTGTCGACGACGATCTCGGACGAGGTCACGCTCGTGCCCGAAAGGCTTGCCGTCTCGACAAGCGCGTAGGTCGCAGAGCTGTTCTCGAACGAGTTGTTTCCGATCGCGAGGTCCGGGGTGACGCCGTAGGTCGTGCCGAGGCCGGCCGGATTGCCGACGAGAAAGAAGCCGTCCGTGCCGATCATGTCGCCCGGCCCGAAGTCTATCCGCAGATCGATGGATCCGGCCGTGCCCGCGTCGCCCTCTACCGCGATCAGGCTGAACCCCTCGAGCGAGGTGCCGGGGGTGCCATAGAACTCGACAAACTCGGTGTCGTCGGTGCCGGCGTGGCTGACGAGCAGCTCGTTGATGACCAGCGCGGACGGTGTGCCGGGCCCGTCGGTGATGGTCAGTTCGTCGAAGGCGATGTCCTCGTCGCCGGCGTCGAGGTTCTCCATCACGATCCGCAAGTCGAGCAGTGACCCCGTTCCGGCGATGCCTGCCTCGAAACGCGTGAACGTGCTGCTGAGCGCGGGCCCGTCGGCAACCCCGTCGAAGTCGGTGTCGAGGCCCGGCTCGGTGTTCGTGGCGCCCTGTCCCGCGAAGCCGAGGATCGGGACGAACGGCCCGCCGTCGATGCTGGCCAGCACCGTCACGCGGGTGTCTGCGTCCCAGTCCTCGGCACCGTCCGAGGAGTCGTCTTCGGCGAAGAGGCCGGAAAAGCCCAGCGCCGACTGACCTGCGATGTCGATTCCCTCGATGGTCAGCGTCTGGGTTGCCGCCGCGCCCTCGCCGTCCAGGTCCATCGCGGCGAAGTAGTGCGACCCGACCGCGCCCGCGTACTCGACGAACGAGCCGATGTTCGATCCGTCGGTGATGGTGAAGAAGTCGCCCGATCCGTCGCTGAATTCGGCGACCGACGTGGTGAAACCCGCGCTGCCGCTCTCGAAACCTTCGCGATAGATGACTGCCATAGTGCCCCCTGTCCCGCGCGCCGGCCTCCGCAGGGGCACGGGCGTCATGGTTAATGATCTTCATGAAAGTCGTACGACGCGTCCAGCACTGATCGGCCGTGACCGGTGGATGGGCGTCGCTGCACCCTTCCGCCGCGTCGGCCGAGGGACTAAGGGTGGCCGATGGCGCCCGTGATCCACATCGAGAACCTCTCCAAGACCTACGCCGGCGGCTTTCGTGCGCTGAAGGGCGTCGACCTCGAGATTCGCGAGGGCGAGATCCTGGCGCTGCTGGGGCCCAACGGGGCGGGCAAGACGACGCTGATCTCAACCGTCTGCGGCATCACCCGGCCCTCGGGCGGGCGGATCACCGTGGGTGGGCACGACGTGGTCTCGGACTTTCGTGCGGCGCGGCGGCTGATCGGGCTGGTCCCGCAGGAGATCAACCTCGAGCCGTTCGAGCGGGTTCATAACACCCTCCGCTTCAGCCGCGGCCTATTCGGCCACGGCCCCGACCCCGCCCACATCGAGCGCGTGCTGCGCCAACTGTCGCTCTGGGACAAGCGCGACGCGCGCGTCGTCGAGCTTTCGGGGGGCATGAAGCGGCGGGTGCTGATCGCCAAGGCGCTGGCGCACGAGCCGCGGGTGCTGTTTCTCGACGAGCCGACGGCGGGCGTCGATGTCGAGCTGCGCCGCGGCATGTGGGAGACGGTGCGTGCGCTTCAGGCCGAGGGCGTCACGATCATCCTGACCACCCACTACATCGAGGAGGCCGAGGCGATTGCCGATCGCATCGGCATCATCGCCAAGGGCCAAATCCTGCTGGTCGAGCCGACGTCCGAGCTGATGAATCGCCTGGGCCGCAAGGAGATGCGCATCGAGCTGCAGGAGCCGGTGGCGGACGTGCCCGAGGGGCTGGCGAAATACGATCTTCGCGCCGAGGAGGACGGCCGCGTGCTGGTCTACACCTACGACACCGCGGGCGAGCGCACCGGCATCGCGCGCCTCTTCGCCGACCTCACCGCCACGGGCCTCACCCTGCGCGACGTGCAGACCAGCCAGAGCTCGCTCGAGGAAATCTTCGTGGGTCTCGTGCGCGACACGGCGGACGGCGCATGAACTGGCAGGCGATCCGCGCGATCTACGTCTTCGAGATGTCGCGCTTCATGCGCACCATCCTGCAGTCGGTGGTGTCGCCTGTCCTGTCGACCTCGCTCTACTTCGTGGTCTTCGGCGCGGCCATCGGCAGCCGGATCGAGCAGGTCGAGGGGGTGCCCTACGGCGCCTTCATCGTCCCGGGCCTGATCATGCTGACGGTGCTGACCCAGTCGATCAGCAATGCGTCGTTCGGCATTTACTTTCCCAAGTTCATCGGCACGATCTACGAGCTTCTCTCGGCCCCGGTCAGCTTCCTCGAGATCGTGATCGGCTACGTGGGCGCGGCGGCGAGCAAGAGCCTGATGATCGGGCTCATCATCCTGATCACCGCCTTCTTCTTCGTCGACCTCAGGATCGCGCATCCGGTCTGGATGGCGGCGTTCCTGGTCCTGACCTGCGTCAGCTTCGCGATGCTTGGCTTCATCATCGGCATCTGGGCGAAGAACTTCGAGCAGCTGAACCTGGTGCCGATGCTGATCGTCACGCCGCTCGTGTTCCTTGGCGGGTCGTTCTACTCGATCACGATGTTGCCGCCCTTCTGGCAGAAGGTGACCCTCTTCAACCCGGTGGTCTATCTGATCTCGGGCTTCCGCTGGGCCTTCTTCGGGCAGGCCGACGTGGCGCTGCCCCTGTCGCTGGGGGCGATCCTGGTCTTCATGGCGGCATGCCTGACGGCGATCTGGTGGATCTTCCGCTCGGGCTGGCGGATCCGGAGCTGACCCCCTTCTCCTTGTTGCGCGCGGGCCCGCAATCTATGTGTCGGGCCATGTGGTGGCGCTTTTTCCCGTTCCTTCGCCGCGGGCCGGTCGTGTCCGTCCTTCGCCTGCACGGCATGATCTCGGCGGGGCGCGGGCCGACGCTGAACGACGCCGCGCTTGCGCCGCTGATCGAGCGGGCGTTCCGCCGCGGCCGCCCGCGCGCCGTGGCGTTGGTGATCAACTCGCCCGGCGGCTCGCCGGCGCAGTCCTCGCTGATCGCCGCCCGCATCCGCCGCCTGGCCGAGGAGCGTCGGGTGCCTGTCTACGCCTTCGTCGAGGACGTCGCGGCCTCGGGCGGCTACTACCTGGCCATGGCGGCCGACGAGATCTGGGTCGACGAGAACTCGATCGTGGGTTCGATCGGCGTGATCTCGGCGGGCTTCGGCTTTCAGGACTTCATCGCCCGCCACGGGATCGAGCGGCGCATCCACACCGCCGGCCGCTCGAAGTCGTTCCTCGACCCGTTCCGCCCCGAGCAGGAGGAGGACGTGGCCCGCCTGAGCGCGATCCAGGACGAGGTCCACCGCAGCTTCATCGCCAGGGTGCGGGCGCGGCGGGGGGCGAAGCTTGCCGATACCGACCGTCTCTTCACCGGCGACGTGTGGGTGGGTGAGAGCGCGCGCGAGCTGGGCCTCGTCGACGGCGTCGGCCACCTCGTCCCCAAGATGAAGGAGCGCTTCGGCAAGGAGGTGCGGTTTGTTCCCCACGAGAGGCGCCGCACCATCTGGGGCCGGTTCGGCATGCGCATGGCCGACGGCCTGACCGGGGCCATCGAAGAACGTCTCGGCTTCGCCCGGTTCGGGCTCTGAGCGATGGTCAAGGTCGTCACCTTCTTCCTGATCGGCATGGTCGTGCTCGCCATGTTCGGACGCCTGCGGGTGCCGGGGGCCGACCGCTTCCGAAAGAGGCTGTCCAGCCGACGCTGCCCCGCCTGCGGCCGGTTCCGTATCGGCCGCGGCCCGTGCCCCTGCGGTCGCGCCTGACATGGATTTCGCCTATGCCGCCCTCGGGCTGACGATCCTCCTTCTCGCCGGCGACGTCCTGGTGCGCGGGGCGGTGAACATGAGCCTGCGTCTGGGCGTGCCGGCGCTCCTCGTGTCGCTGACCGTGGTGGCCTTCGGCACCTCCGCGCCCGAGCTTCTGGTCTCGATCGGCGCGGTGCTCGACGGCGTGCCGGGGTTGGCGCTCGGCAACGTGGTGGGGTCGAACACGGCCAACATTCTGCTGGTGCTGGGGGTGCCGGCGCTGATTTCGCGGCTGCACACCAGTGAGCACGACACGCGGCGCGACTACTGGCTGATGCTGGGCGGCTCGGCGCTGTTTCTCGCGCTGGCCTTTGCCGGGCCGCTGACATGGGTGCACGGGCTGGTGCTGCTGGCGGCGCTGTCCTTCGTGTTGGGCGGCCAGTTCGCGCAGGCGCGCGCGCACCGCCGCGCCAACGGCCGCAACGGGGAGAGCGACGTCGAGGGCGTCGATCCCAGCCTGCGGTGGTGGAAGATCCTGACCTTCGTGGCGCTGGGGCTGGTCGGTTTGCCGCTCGGCGCCGACATCCTCATCGATGCGGCCAAGTCCATCGCCACCCGCTTCGGGATCAGCGACGCCGCGATCGGCCTCACGCTGGTTGCTGTCGGCACTTCGTTGCCGGAGCTGGCGACGACGGTGATGGCGGCGATCCGTCGGCAGGCCGACGTGGCGCTCGGCAACGTGATCGGCTCGAACATGTTCAACCTGCTCGCGATCATAGGGATCACCTCGCTGGTGGGGCCGATCCCGGTCGACAGCCGGTTCCTTGACTTCGATCTCTGGGTGATGCTGGGCGCGTCGCTGCTGATCGCGCCGTTCGTGCTGCGCCGCGCGACCGACCTGACGCGGCGGTGGGGGGTGCTGCTGACCGGGCTCTACGTCGCCTATGTCTGGAGTGTGGTGGCATGACCGGCGCGGCCCTCGTCACCGGCGCCGGCCAGCGGCTCGGTCGCGCGATGGCGCTCTACCTCGCCGGCCGCGGCCTGTCGTCGCTGTGCACTACAACAGCTCGCAGGCCGCCGCGGGCGAGGTCGTGGCCGAGATCCGCGGCCGCGGCGGCCGGGCCGAAGCGCTTGGCGCCGACCTTCTGGACGAAGACGCGACGCAATCGCTGGTTGCCCGCGCCGCCGAGGCGTTGGGGGCGCCGCTTAGCGTCCTCGTCAACAACGCTTCGATCTTCGAGTACGACGACATCGAGACCGCCACCCGCGAAAGCTGGGACCGGCACTTCGGCTCGAACCTGCGCGCGCCCTTCGTGCTGACCCAGCGCATGGCCGAGACCGCGCCGGCACCCGAGCGCGACGCGGCGGGGGAGCCGGTCGCCCGCGCGCTGGTGGTCAACATGATCGACCAGCGGGTCCGCAAGCTGACGCCCGAGTTCATGACCTACACGCTGGCCAAGTCGGCGCTCTGGACCCTCACCCGGACCTCCGCCCAGGCTCTCGCTCCGCGTGTGCGGGTGAATGCCATCGGGCCCGGGCCGACACTGCGGGGTGCGCGCCAGTCCGAGGCGCATTTCGCCCGCCAGAGGGCGGCCACGGTCCTCGGGCGCGGCGCGGGCGAGGGGGACGTCACTGCCGCCCTGGGCTACTTCCTGGATGCGCCCGCGGTCACCGGCCAGCTCCTGTGCGTCGACGGCGGGCAGCACCTTGGCTGGCGCACGCCGGACGTGCTGGGGACGGAATGAGAACGCCGCGGCAGGAAGTTGTCCCACGGGCTGCCGGACGTTCACTAATCCTTTAGATCAGCGTCACTTTTCCGTTCCCTCTGATGGAACAAGTAATTTTGTTTCGTCAATTCAGAGGGTTGCGAAAACGCCCAAAATTTGGGCAGCTTGTTGGAGGGCTTGTGAAACAAGGCTGCGGGACCACTCCGCCGATCTTATCCCGGCACTTGTCCACAGATTTCGGGGAAAGTTTTTCTCTTGCCTGCCCCTCGATATGATCGCAGCCCGAGCAGAGAATCGGAGCCGTCCCGGATGCCCAACGACAGCGACCAGCGCCCGCCGCGCGGCCATCAGGTGATCCGCGCCTACCTCCGCACGATCGGCAAGTGGCCGGGCGTCTACCGGATGCTGGCGAGCGGGGCGAGGTGCTCTACGTCGGCAAGGCGCGCAACCTGAAGGCGCGGGTGTCGAACTATGCCAGGCCTGCCGGCCACCCGCCGCGGATCGCCCGGATGATCCGCGAGACCGCCTCGATGATGTTCCTGACGACGCGGACCGAGACCGAGGCGCTGCTGCTCGAGCAGAACCTCATCAAGCAGCTCAAGCCGCGCTACAACGTGCTGCTGCGCGACGACAAGTCGTTCCCCAACATCCTCGTCACCCGCGACCACGCCTTCCCGCAGATCAAGAAGCACCGCGGCGCGAAGAAGGAGAAGGGCAACTACTACGGCCCCTTCGCCAGCGCCGGCGCGGTGAACCGGACGCTGAACCAGCTGCAGAAGGTGTTCCTGCTGCGCAACTGCTCGGACTCGATGTTCGAGAGCCGCACGCGGCCCTGCCTGCTCTACCAGATCAAGCGCTGCAGCGCCCCCTGCGTCGGCTACATCGGCGAGGCGGCCTACGCCGACGCTGGTCGCCGACGCCGAGCGTTTCCTGCAGGGCAAGACGCACCAAGCGTGCAGGCGCACCTCGCCCGCGAGATGGACGAGGCGGCCGAGGCGATGGAGTTCGAGCGCGCCGCCGCGCTGCGCGACCGGATCCGCGCGCTGACCCAGGTGCAGTCGGCGCAGGGCATCAACCCGCAGCGGCGTGGCCGAGGCGGACGTCATCGCGCTCCACATGGAGGGCGGGCAGGCCTGCGTGCAGGTGTTCTTCATCCGCGCCAACCAGAACTGGGGCAACCGCGACTACTATCCGCGCACCGGCTCCGGCGCGGAGGCGCGGCCGAGGTGATGCAGGCCTTCATCGGCCAGTTCTACGCCGACACGCGAGCCGCCGCGCCTGATCCTGCTGTCCCACGACATCGAGGACCGCGAGCTGATGGCCGAGGCGCTGAGCGAGAAGGCCGGGCCGCAAGGTGCAGATCGCCGTGCCGCAGCGGGGCGAGAAGGCCGAGCTGGTCGCGGGCGCCGCGCCGCAACGCCCGCGAGAGCCTGGCGCGGAGGATGGCCGAGACGGCGACGCAGGGCAAGCTGCTGGACGGGCTGGCCGAGGCGTTCGACCTCGACGGCGCCGCCGACGCGGATCGAGGTCTACGACAACTCGCCACATCATGGGCACCGACGCCGTCGGCGCGATGATCGTGGCCGGGCCCGAAGGGTTCCTGAAGAGCCAGTACCGCAAGTTCAACATCCGCGGCGACGAGCCTGACCCCCGGCGACGATTTCGGCATGATGAAGGAGGTGCTGACCCGCCGCTTCAAGCGCCTGCTGAAGGAGGACCCCGACCGACAGTCCGACGCGTGGCCGGACCTGCTGCTGATCGACGGCGGCGCGGGGCAGGTCAGCGCCGTGCCGCGATCATGGCCGAGCTCGGGGTCGAGGACATCGCCGATGGTCGGCGTCGCCAAGGGCGTCGACCGCGACGCCGGCAAGGAGGAGTTCCACCGCCCCGGCCAGCGCGCCCATGGCGCTGCGCCACAACGACCCGGTGCTCTACTTCGTCCAGCGCCTGCGCGACGAGGCGCACCGCTTCGCCATCGGCGCCCACCGCGCGAAGCGGGCCAAGGCGGTGGGCGCCACGCCGCTGGACGAGGTGCCGGGCGTGGGCGCGACGCGCAAGCGGGCGCTGCTGGCGCATTTCGGCTCGGCCAAGGCGGTCAGCCGCGCCAACCTCGCCGACCTGAAGGCGGTCGACGGCATCTCGCGAGACGCTGGCGGAGAACGATCTACGACTACTTCCACGACGCGGGGCTGACACGGCCGCTCGGCGCGCCCGCGCGAGTTGCCGCTCTGCGCGCCGCCTTTCGGCCCGCGTCGGGCACGAGCGGCTAGGTCAAGGCGGCATGACGCTGAACCTGCCCAACATCCTGACCGCTCCTGCGGCTGCTCGCGGCGCCGGGCGTCGTCGTGATGTTCCTCTACTTCAACCGGCCCTGGGCGGACTGGTTCGCGCTGGTCCTGTTCGTCGGCGCGGCCGTCACCGACTGGTTCGACGGCTATCTCGCCCGCGCTTGGAAGCAGGAGACCAAGCTCGGCGCGATGCTCGACCCGATCGCCGACAAGGCGATGGTGGTGATCGCGCTGCTCGTCATCACCGGCTTTTCCGGCATGAACCCCTGGATTCTGCTGCCGGCGACGCTGATCCTCTTCCGCGAGGTCTTCGTCTCGGGCCTGCGCGAGTTCCTGGGCGCCACGGCCGGGCACGCTCAAGGTGACGAAGCTGGCCAAGTGGAAGACGACGGCGCAGATGGTCGCGATCGCCGTCCTGTTTGCGCGGGGCGCTTCGAGCATTACTTTGGCATCAGTACCGTCGGCATGGACGACGAGACGGTGGCCGGCGTGTCTGAGCGGCACGGTGTCCGACGGACGGCCTGCGCTGGAAGCAGGCGGCGCATGTCTGGGCCGAGGTCATCGGGTCGCCTGCTGTGGGTCGCGGCGCTGCTGACGGTCGATCACCGGCTGGGACTATTTCCGCAAGGCGCTGCCCTATCTGAGGGACGAACCATGATCGACGTGCTCTACTTCGCCTGGGTGCGCGAGCGGATCGGCCTGCCGAAGGAGCGGGTCGAGACCGACGCCGCCACCGTGGCCGAGCTGGTCGACGAGCTGCGCGCGCGCGAGGAGCGCTACGCGGCGGCCTTCGCCGACCTCGCGGCGCTGCGCGTGGCGCTCGACCAGGAGCTGGCGGACTTCGACGCGCCGCTGGCGCGGCGCGCGCGAGGTGGCGTTCTTCCCGCCGATGACGGGCGGCTGAGCCGGGTCATCGTGCAGCCGAGCGCCGTTCGACCTCGGCGCGCGAGCTGCACGGCTTCGCCGCGCGGGCGCGCCGACGCGGGCGCCGTGGTGACCTTCACCGGCATCGTGCGCGACGACCGGCGGGCTGCAGGCGATGGAGATCGAGCACTATCCCGGCATGACCGAGAAGGCGCTCGCGCAGATCGCGCCGAGAGGCGGTCGAGCGCTGGTCGCTCGACCGACGCGCTGGTGATCCACCGCCACGGCCGGCTGGCGCCGGGCGAGCCGATCATGATGGTGGCGACCGCCGCCGCGCCACCGCGGCGACGCCTTCGCCGCGGCCGAGTTCCTGATGGACTACCTGAAGTCCCGCGCGCCCTTCTGGAAGAAGGAGCACCGCGGTGGCCGGCGACGCCTGGGTCGCGGCCAAGGACGCCGACGAGGCCGCGCTCGACCGCTGGGATCGCACCCGACCGCTGACGCGGCGCTCGCCGCTTGTCCAGCGCGCCCGCGGCCGCCGCGGCGAGGTTACTGTCCCTGGGTCGCGCGCTCGATATAGGCGCGCAGTTCCTCCGCCTCATGGCGCGCGGCGCGCAGCCCCTCCATCGCCGCGCGCAGCTCGGCCTCGGTCTGGTGCAGTTGCTCGTTCAGCTCGGCCTCGCGCTCCTGCATATAGGCGATCGCCTGGTCGCGCGTCTCCTCGGCGTCGTGCAGCGACTGCGCCATCCGGTCCAGCTCGCCCATGTCGGCCTGGCTGGCCCGGGTCAGCCGGTGCACGAGCCACGAGGCGAACCAGCCCAGCAGGAAGGCCACGAAGAGGACGATCGCCGTGGCGACGATGAACTCGGTGCGGTTCATCCCGCCTCCTCCTCGGGCCGCGGCGGCGGCGCCTGGTCCGGTGCGGCCAGGGGCACCGCCTCCTCCTCGAAGGGCGCGTCGCCATTCGCGTCGTCGCCCGTCGGGGCGGCTTCGGTGGCCTCGTCGGTCGTGGCGCCGACGCCTTTGGCGTCCGTGATTTCTGCAGGCGTTTCGTCGCCGGCGGAGGCCTCCGAGGCCGGTTCCGCTGCGGCGTCGTCCTCGGCCGAGGCGACGTCCTGCGGCTCGGGCGTACGCAGGCGGAACTCGATCCGGCGGTTGGCCTCGCGGCCCTCCTCGGTGGCGTTGTCGGCGATCGGCTCGGCCTCGCCGTAGCCCTTGGCGGTCAGGCTCGAGGTGAGCACCCGCCGCGCCATCAGCGCCGCCAGCACCGCGTCGGCGCGCGACCGGCTGAGGGCCAGGTTCATCTCCTCGCGGCCCTGGCTGTCGGTGTGGCCGGCGATCTCCATCTCGCATCGGGCCGCATTCGCGCAGGACGTCCGCGATCGCGTCGAAGCGTGGCGCGCGCCGACGGCTCGATCTCGGCGGAGCCGGGGGCGAAGGTGATCTTCTGCTCGGCCGCCGCAGCCTTGATCCGCGCGACGCACTCGTCGGGCGTCGGCAGCGCCGCCACGGGGTCGAGCTCCTCGTCGGTAGGCCACGTCGAGGTCGAAGTGCGCCCCCTCGCCCAGCCGCTCGCCCAGCATCCGCGCGATCTCGTCGCTGGCGCGCTCGTCGCCGGTGACGCCGGTGATCTCGATGTGCGTCGGGGCCGACCACCACGCGGCCGTCGGCCAGCTGGCCCAGCGCGTCGAGCGCCGCGAGCACGCGCATCGACCAGCCGTCGGGCAGGGTCTCGTCGGTGCGGGTGGCGACATGGGTCTTGGCAAGGCCGAAGCGCGCCTGCGCGAAGCTCTCCACCGCGTCGCGCATACGCTCGTCGGTGAGCCGGCCGCGCAACTCGACCCGACCTTCGCCGTTGCGGGTGGCGGTGAATTGCGGCGGCGGCGGCGCGCCGGGATCGGCCGCCTTTGGCGGCTCGGGCAGGACCGCGTCGAGCGAGAAGACATCGGGCAGCGCAGCCTCGAGCTCACCCACCTCGTGGTCGAAGACCGCCGGATCGGTGCCCTCGGCCGCCACCAGCGAGACGTCGGCATCCGAGAAGGTGACGCTGCCGCCGCCGATGCGCCCGATCGCGCGGATCGCGGCCGCCGCCGCCTCGGCCCAGCGCGGCGAGGGTGTGCCGAGGCCCAGCGTGCAGTCGGCGTTGCCGTCCAGCCCCGCGGCCACCGCCGCCTGCAGGATCGCCGCGCGCGCCTCGACGCTGTCGGCGGCGCAGGCGTCGAACCGCGCCACCCCGTCCTCGACCAGGAAGCGCAGCGTGAAGGGCGTGATGACGGGGCGCGGCGCCGCGATGTCGAGCGCCAGCGCCACGCCGGCCGGCGCCGCCCGCGACAGCGCCGCCTCGATCCGCCGCTTGTCCTCGCGGCTGTCGGCGATCGCCGTGACCGCGACCCGGTCGGCCGCGATCGAGACCTTGGAGCGCGGCAGGGCGCCCAAGGCGTTGAGCGCGAAGGTCACCGCCTTGTCCCAGCCCTCGGGGCGCGGGTAGTCGGCGACCTCGAGCAGGTCGGTCACGCGGGCGGTGCCGGCGATGGCGCGGATCCGGTCGCGCAGCCGGTCACGATCGACCTCGGCCGGGATCAGCCCGATCAGCGACATGCCGTCGTCGTTGCGCAGGATCTCGAGCACGAAGCGCGGCGCGGGCGCGGCCTCGGGCGGGGCCACGCGCATCTCGTCGATGAGCCGGTCGCCGTCGACCACCGTGCCGGCGACGGTCAGGACGCGGAAGCGCGTCGCCTCGTCGGGGGCGGTGCCGGTCAGGTGCACCTGCAGCCCGTCCGTGGTCACCACGGCCCAGTCATAGCCGGCACGTGCGAATGCCTCGGCCACGTCCTCGAGCGAGCGCCGCTCGACCGCCTCGACCGCGTAGAGGGCGCCGCCGACGCTGATCGCCAGTCCGAGAACCATCGCGAAGATGTTGAGAAGGAGAGATCGCATCCGGAACACAGCCGCTGGGTGTGGATCGCAGGCCGGCTTACGCCGCCGGCCCCCGCTGTGCAATCAGAAGGCCAGAGCTATGGCAAGAAACAGCGCAGGCAGAAGGCCCGCGTCGCGATTCTGCGCGGAAGAGTCGCAGGCAGACCGAGGGGTCGTCAATGTCGAGCCGAGTGAGCTGCCAGGGCAGGTGCCAGCCCATCGCCAGCGGCGCCCCAAAGGCGAGCGCCAGCGCCATCGGGTCGCGCGCCGGGCGCCAGCGCCAGCATCACCGCCAGCGCCATCAGCGACACCGCGCCGACCAGGAACCGCCGCAGCCAGCGCGGCGTGTCGTCGCCGAAGAGCCGCGCGGTGGACTTCACGCCGATCAGCGCGTCGTCCTCCTTGTCCTGGTGGGCGTAGATCGTGTCGTAGAAGAGCGTCCAGGCGATGCCGGCGAGGTAGAGCGAGGCCGGCGCCGCGGCGAGGCCGCCGGTATGCGCCGCCCAGGCCAGCAGCGCGCCCCAGTTGAAGGCCAGCCCAAGGAAGACCTGCGGCCACCAGGTGAAGCGCTTGGCGAACGGGTAGATCGCCACGAGGCGCCAGCGAAGCGATGCCGAGCGCGATCGCCGCGGGGTTGAAGGTGAGCAGGATCAGGAAGGCCAGCAGCGCCTGCGCCGCCAGCCATCCCGCCGCCTGCGCCACGCTCACCTGGCCTGACGGGATCGGCCGCGAGCGGGTGCGCGCCACGGCGGCGTCGAAGTGCCGGTCGGTGATGTCGTTCCAGGTGCAGCCCGCGCCGCGCATCAGCAAGGCGCCCGCGGCGCAGCCCAGCGCGATCCACGCGTCGCGCAAGCCGAACGTGCCTTGTCGAATTCGCCGCCAGCAGCAGCCCCCACCAGCAGGGCAGCAGCAGCAGCCAGGTTCCGATCGGCCGGTCCGCCGCGGCTGAGCCGCAGATAGGGGCGCAGAGCGGCGGGGGCGCGGGTGTCCACCCAGTTGCCGCGATAGGCGTCGGCCACCTGTCCCCTTGGCGGCTCGGGCCGTGCGTGCATAACGTTCGATCCCATGTGCGAGGTTGTCCGGCTTTATGTAGACCACCCGCTCGGGGCGGGGCAAACCGTTCCGCTGACGCGCGAGCAGGCGCATTACCTCTTCGGGGTGATGCGGCTGGCCCAGGGCGCGGAGGTGGCGCTGTTCAACGGCCGCGACGGCGAGTGGCGCGCCGAGGTGGCCGCGGCGGGCAAGCGCGGCGGTACGCTGTCGTGCGTGCGGCAGACGGCGCCGCTGCGCCTGCCGCCCGACCTCTGGCTGCTCTTCGCGCCGATCAAGAAGGCGCGCACCGACTTCATCGTCGAGAAGGCGGCCGAGCTGGGCGCGGCGCGGATCCTGCCGGTGCAGACCGAGTTCACCAATTCCGAGCGCATCCGCCAGGACCGGCTGCAGGCCCACGCGGTCGAGGCGGCCGAGCAATGCGGCGGCACCTTCGTGCCCGAGGTGGCGGCGACTGCGACCGCTGGACGCGCGTGCTGGACGAGCTGGCCTGCGGGGCGGCGGCTGATGTTCTGCGACGAGGGGCGGGCGGGGCGCGGCCACGCGCGCTCGCGGGCGCGGCGCGCGGGCCCTGGGCGATCCTGATCGGGCCGGAGGGCGGCTTTTCTCCGCGGCCGAGCGCGCGCGGCTGGGTGCGCTGCCGCAGGGCGTCAGCGCGGTCAGCCTCGGCCCGCGGATCCTGCGCGCCGACACCGCCGCCGTCGCCGCGCTGACGCTGTGGCAGGCCGCGCTGGGCGACTGGCGATGAGCTGGCGTCCGGCGGGCCCTGCCGACGCCGAGGCGGTGCGGCCTTTCTCGCGGCGCATCGCCGACGACGGCGATGTTCCCGCTGGACGAACCTGCGAGCGGCATGGCTGGGCGCGCCGAGCACCCCCGTGCGCTCGCGCGATCTGGCTGCCGCGGCCGAGGCGAGGTCGACGCGGTCGTCGCGATCACCCGCGGCGGGATCGTCTGATGCCGAAAATTCCCGATGGGCCGGCTGGGCGGCAGGCGGCGTCGCCTGCTGGCGGGCTCGGGCGCTGCCGGCGCGTCGGGCGAAGCGGGCGAGGTGCGCGGCGCTGCTCGACCGCCCTCGGCCTGGCCGGAGCGCCGGCGACACGCTCGACGACGACGAGCCGCTCTACGCGCTCGACCTCGGGCGACCTGGTCGTGCCCGACGGGCGCGGGCCGACGCTCGTCACCGTGGCTTCGGCGCCGGAGATCGCGACCGCCTGGCGCGCGGCCTTCCACTATGAGGCGATCGGAGGCGCCACCTGCCGAGGCCGCGGGCCGGGCCGCGGACGATGTCGCGACCTACATCGAGCGCGACACGCCACCGTCCTGCTGATCGTGCCGACGGCGCGCCCGTGCGCCATGACGGGCTTCAATGCCGCCAGCTGCCGGCGCATGGTCCAGGTCGGCGGCGTCTACACCCCGCCCGAGCTGCGCGGCCGTGGCCATGCCCGCCGCGCCGTGGCGCTGCACCTGGCCGAGCGCGCGGCGCGGGCGGCCGGACGGGCGATCCTCTTCACCCGGGTCGGCAGCGGCGCTCGCGCGCCTACCGCGCCGATCGGGTTCGGCGAGATCGGCCGCTCATGCCCTGATCTTCTTCGACGGCCCGCAGGTCGCGGCCGATGAGCTTCGTCCGCCCCGAGCTGCGGGCGGCCTGCAGGCGCTGGCGCGAGGCGCTGGCGGGGCTGGCGCCTGCTGGCGCTGCGGGCTCTACTGGGCTGGTGCACCGGCTGGCGGCCTGCTGGCGTGGCTCGGCCTGGCGCTGGCGCTGGGCGGGCTGGCGCTGGCGCTGGCGGGCTGGCAGCGCGGACGCTTCCGGCAGGGGGCGGCGGGCCGGGCGTGGTGCAGCTGGACGAGGGGCAGCTCGCCTATTTCGGCCCGCTGACCGGCGGCGCTGTGGCGGTGCGCGACATCCGGGTCGAGTGTCGCTCGACGGCGACGGCGCGGCCGCCGCACTGGGTCATCGGCACGGCCGACGGCGCCGCTCTGTGTCCCGGTGCAACGCCGAGGGGCCGAGGCGCTCTTCGACGTGCTTCGCGCGGCTGCCGGGCTCGACACCCGCGACGCTGCTGGGCGCGCTGGACAGCCCCCGCGCGGCCCGCGTGCCGCTCTGGCGGGCGCCGGCGGCGCGGACTGGGCCCGGCCCGGCGGCCGCGATTGACGACCGGGCGCGCCTCGCTTCACGCTGTCGGTGCCGTCGACCACGGGCCGACCGGAGCGCCTTCACATGTCCATTCCCCAGTCCGGCGGCGGCCCGATCGAGCGCCACGAGCAGCTTGCCGAATACCTCGCCGCCGGCTGCAAGCCGAAGGACGACTGGCGCATCGGCACCGAGCACGAGAAGTTCGGCTACTGTCAAGCGACACGCTGAAGCCGCTGCCCTACGACGGGCCGCGGTCGATTCACGCGATGCTGGAGGGGCTGCGCGACCGCTTCGGCTGGGCCGTCGGTCGAGGAGGCCGGCAACCTCATCGGGCTCGAGAAGGACGGCGCCAACGTCAGCCTCGAGCCGGGCGGGCAGCTGGAGCTGTCGGGCGCGCCGCTCGAGACGATCCACCAGACCTGCGACGAGGTGAACGAGCACCTGCGCGAGGTGAAGGCGGTCGCCGACGAGATCGGCGTGGGCTTCATCGGCCTCGGCGCGGCGCCGGACTGGACGCACGAGCAGATGCCGATGATGCCCAAGGGGCGCTACAAGCTGATGACCGACTACATGGGGCAGCGTGGGCACCCACGGACGCAGATGATGTACCGCACCTGCACGGTGCAGGTGAACCTCGACTTCGCGTCCGAGGCCGACATGGTGCAGAAGCTGCGCGTGGCGCTGGCGCTGCAGCCGGTGGCGACCGCGCTCTTCGCCAACTCGCCGTTCTTCGAGGGCAGGCTCAACGGCCACAAGTCCTGGCGCAGCCGGATCTGGCGCGACCTCGACCGCGACCGCACCGGCATGCTGCCCTTCGTCTTCGAGGACGGCTTGGGGTTCGAGCGCTACGTGGACTACGCGCTCGACGTGCCGATGTACTTCGTCTACCGCGACGGGAACTACATCGACGCGCTGGGCCAGTCGTTCCGCGACTTCCTGAAGGGCGAGCTGCCGGCGCTGCCGGGCGAGATGCCGACGCTGTCGGACTGGGCCGACCACCTGACGACGATCTTCCCCGAGGCGCGGATCAAGAAGTTCATCGAGATGCGCGGCGCCGACGGCGGCCCGTGGCGGCGGCTCTGCGCGCTGCCGGCGCTCTGGGTCGGGCTGATCTACGACCAGGGCGCGCTGGACGCGGCCTGGGACCTGGCGAAGGGCTGGGACGCCGAGACGCGCGAGGCGCTGCGCGTCGCCGCGTCGCGTCGATGGGCTGCAGGCCGAGGCGGCGGGCATCCGGATGCACGACCTGGCGCGCGAGGTGCGTGGCCATCGCCGAGGCGGGGCTGAAGGCGCGGGCGCAGGCCGGGCGCCGGCGGGCTGGTCCCCGACGAGACGCATTTCCTGAACGCGCTGCAGGAAAGCGTCGAGACCGGCCGGGCGCCGGCCGACGAGCTGATCGCGCGCTACGAGGGCGAGTGGCAGGGCGACGTCCGCGCGTCTTCGCCGAATACAGCTACTGACCGGCCCGGGGGAGGCGCCGCGCCGGGGGATCGACCCCCGCCGCGCCGCCCGCCGCAGTCGCGGCAGTCGCACCCGGGGGCGACGCGTGCGCACCGGGTCCTAGCGCGCGTTGAGGGGCGGGGGCGGCGGGCCGAAACGGTTGCTGCCGCGGTCGCCCCGCAAGAGATAGAAGTAGATCATCACCAGCAGCCCGATGACCGGGACAAGGTGCAGCAGCACCCACCAGCCCGTGCGGCCGATGTCGTGCAGCCGCCGGACCGAGATCGCGATCAGCGGAACCAGCGTCGCCAGCGAGAAGACCGGCCCGAGCAGGCGCGCCCGCTCGCCGAAGAGGACGCGGTCGAGCAGGTCGCAGATCAGCCCGCCGGCCAGCACGAAGAGGACGAACCACCAGAACTGCGGCCGTGGGGCGCGGCCGCGGAACGTCGCGTAGTTGCGCAGCGCGTCCCGGACGGCCTGCGCGGAACATCTTCGGTCGCGATCCGAGTCCGCGTCGAGTCCTTCTCGATGTTCGCGACCGCCGCCGATCCGCGGTTCGGTCCCGGCCAGCAGGCGCTCGATGTTCTGCCGGTGACGCCAGAAGACGAGCAGCGTCAGGGCGAGGGCCAGCGCCAGCAACGGGCTCCGGCCGAGGATCAGGCACCAGGCCGGCGTCGCCAGCGCCGCGACCAGCGCGGCCAGCGACGAGATCCGCAGGGCCAAAGCGGCGGCGAGCCAGGTCGCGCAGGCGGCAAGACCCACCGGCCAGGCGAGCGCCAGCAGCACGCCGAGGAAGGTCGCCACGCCCTTGCCGCCCTTGAAGCCCGCGAAGACCGGATAGAGGTGGCCCGAGGAAGGCGGCGAGCGCCGCCACCTGGGCCGCGTCGCCGCCAGCCGCGGCGCGCGCGAGCAGCACCGCCACCGCGCCCTTGCCGGCGTCCAGCACCAGCGTCAGGAAGGCGGCCAGCTTGTTGCCCGTCCGCAGCACGTTGGTCGCGCCGATGTTGCCCGACCCGATCGTGCGCAGGTCGCCCAGACGCATCGCCGGGCCATCACCAGGCCGAAGGGTATCGAGCCCGAGCAGGTACGCAACGACGGCAACCAGCACGAGGACCATCGGGTCGGAAGTGATGTCTGGCATCGGCCGGCTCCGTCCGCTGTGGCGACGTGGCCAGCCTGCCTTCGCCCGGCGCGGGCGTCCAGCGTCGACTGGACGGCCGGCGGCAGCCAGTCGGACAGCGCCGGCTAGGGGGCGGCGAAGACCCGCTCGCCGCCGACCCAGGTGCCGAGCACGCGGCCCTGCATCCGCGCGCCGTCGAAGGGCGTGTTCTTGGACTTCGAGCGCAGCGTGAAGCGGTCGAGCACGAAGGGCGCGTCCGGGTCGAAGAGCACGAGGTCGGCGGGCGCGCCGGGGGTCAGCCGGCCGCCCCGCAGGCCGAGCAGCCGCGCCGGGTTCAGCGACAGCGCCCGCCACAGCGCCGGCAAGCCCCAGATCGCCGGAATGGACGAGCCGCAGCGCAGCGGGCAGCAGCGTCTCGAGACCCACCGCGCCGCTGGCCGCGCCCTCGAAGGGCAGGCGCTTCGATCTCCTCGTCCTGCGGCGTGTGCATCGAGGCGATCACGTCGATCAGGCCCTCGGCCACCGCCCGCACCACCGCCTGCCGGTCGTCCTCGGACCGGAGCGGGGGGTCGAGCTTGAAGAAGGTGCGGTAGTCGCCGACGTCGAGCTCGTTCAGCGTCAGGTGGTGGATCGAGATGCCAGCCGTCACCGGCAGGCCCGCCTCGCGCGCCCGCGCCAGCGCCGGAAGCGCGGCGGCGGTGGTGACCTGGTCGGCGTGCTAGCGCGCGCCGGTCATCTCGACCAGGGCGAGGTCGCGTTCCAGCCCCATGCGCTCGGCCATCGGCGAGACGCCGGGCAGGCCGCGCCAGCGCCGCGAACTTGCCCGCGGTGGCGACGGCCCCGGCCGAGAGGCCCGGATCCTGCGGATGTCCGATCACCAGCGCTCCGAGCGAGCGGGCGTAGGTGAGGCAGCGCCCGAGCACGCGGGTGTCGGCGGTGACCGCGTCTCCGTCGGTGAAGGCCGCGGCGCCGGCGTCGGCAGGAACCCGATCTCGACCATCTCGCGCCCCTGCCGTCCGCGGGTGAGGGCCGCCATCGGGTGCACCCGCACCGGTGTCTCGGCATTGGCGCGGCGGGCGACGTATTCCAGCACCTCGGGGGTGTCGATCGGCGGGTTGGTGTCGGGCCGGGTGACGATGCGTGGTGACGCCTCCCGCGGCGGCGGCGAGGCCGGCGGTGCGGAAGCTCTCCTTGTGGCGCTCGCCCGGCTCGGGGACCTTCACACCAAGATCGACGATGCCGGGCGCCAGGCACAGGCCGCGGCAGTCGATGCGTTCCGCATCCCCGGCCCCGCCCTCGGCGATGCGCCCGTCCTGCACCATGAGGTCGCCCCGCCGCTCCTCGCCCCGCTCGGGGTCGATCAGGCGGGCGTCGGTGAAGAGGAGGGGCCTCATTCCGGCGCCGCGACGCGCGGACGGACGGTGGCGGATCGTCCGTGGCGCCCGAAACAGGGGGCCGCCGTCATGTCAGCGCCCAGATGACGAGGATCAGGACGATCAGCGCCGCGGCGGCGGCGAGCAGCAGGCCCGTGCGGCGCGGCGGCTTCCTGTCGGCCGGCGCCGGCGCGCCCGCGGGCGAGGCGAGGCTGGCCTCGGGGTCGGGGTGGCGCGGCATCGGCGCGCGCGGCGGCATCGGGTCGGCGAGGTCGAAGGCGGCAAGCGGCGTCAGAGCCGGGCCCGGCGACAGCGTCTGCGCCTGCCCGCCGAAGGCCGAACTCGGCACGCTCAGCACGTGGGCCGGCGCGGCCGAGAGTTCCGGTGATGCCGCGCCGAGCTGGTCGCGCGGCACGTCGTAGCCCGCGGCGAGATAGCCGGCGAGGCCCAGCTCGGCCACGTCGCGGGTTGCGATCAGCTCGACCCGGTCGGCCTCGACCCGCTCGACGCCGAGCGCGCGGCCCAGGGCCGCGCTGTCGCCCGCCCGGACCGCGTCGCGGACGGCCGCGCCCTCGGGGCTGCTGGTGTCGAGGCCGAACAGGCGCAGGCGGTCATGCTCGTGGGCGGGAACGTCGAGGGGGAAGTCGGTCATCGGATCGGTCCGTTCATCTCGTTGCGGTGCCGCGCCCCCCGCGGCCGGGCAGGTCGGTGGCGGCTCACACCATCACCCCCTGCGCCGAGCGGGCGGCGCGAAGGTTGCGCGCCAGCAGGTCCATCACCGCCATGCGCACGGCGACGCCCATCTCGACCTGCTCCTGGATCACCGAGCGGTTGATGTCGTCGGCCAGCGTGCCGTCGATCTCCACCCCGCGGTTCATCGGCCCGGGGTGCATCACGATGGCGTCAGGGGCGGCATGTGCGAGCTTGGCCGCATCGAGGCCGAAGCGGTGGTAATACTCGCGCTCGGACGGGATGAACGCGCCGTCCATCCGCTCGCTCTGAAGTCGAAGCATCATCACCACGTCGGCGTCCTTCAGCCCCGCCTCCATGTCGTCGGTCACCTCGACACCCCAGTCCGCGGCGCCCGAGGGCATCAGCGTGGGCGGCCCGACCAGGCGCAGCCGCGCCTCCATCCGGCCCAGCAGCAGGATGTTCGAGCGGGCGACCCGGGAATGCGCGATGTCGCCGCAGATCGCCACTGTCAGGCGGTGCAGGCGGCCCTTCTTGCGACGGATCGTCAGCGCGTCGAGCAGCGCCTGCGTCGGATGCTCGTGCCGCCCGTCGCCGGCGTTGAGGACGGCGCAGTCCACCTTCTGCGCCAGCAGGTTCACCGCCCCCGACTGGGGATGGCGCACCACCAGCAGGTCGGGGCGCATCGCGTTCAGCGTCAGCGCGGTGTCGATCAGCGTCTCGCCCTTCTTCACCGAGCTGGCGGCCATCTGCATGTTCATCACGTCCGCGCCAAGCCGCTGCCCGGCGAGCTCGAAGCTTGCCTGGGTGCGGGTCGAGGGTTCGAAGAACATGTTGATCTGGGTGAGGCCGGCCAGCGCGTCTCCGTGCTTGGCGGGCGAGCGGTTCAGGTCCACGTATCGCTCGGCCAGGTCGAGGATCGTGGTGATCTCGTCCGGGGCCAGGGGGGCGATGCCCAGAAGGTGCTTGGCGCGCAGCGGCATTTTGGGGCCTCGTCGTCGCGTGGCGCGGTATAGGCCGCGGGCCGCAGGCCGGCAAGCGCACGGGGGTCATTGCCGCTCATCCGGCGCGGCGCTAGCTTCGCCGCCGATGATCCATGAGCTCGACTGGCACCAGGCCCGCGCGCTGCTCGAGTGGCAGCTCGAGATGGGCGCGACCGAGGCAATCGGCGAGGCGCCGGTCGACCGCTATGCGCTGGCGGCCCCGGCGCCTGCCCCCGTGGCTGCGCCTGCCCCCGCGGCCGCGCCGGCCGCTGCATCGCCGGCGCCACCGCAACCGGCGGCCGGGGCCGACCCTGTCGCCGCGGCCGAGGCCGCTGCCGCGGCGGCCCATGACCTCGCCGGCCTCAACGCGGCCGTCGCGGCCTTCACGTTGTGCGAACTGCGGCGGGGCGCGCGCTCGACCGTGTTCGCGGCGGGGCGGCCCGGCGCCCGCCTGATGGTGATCGGCGACGCGCCCGACCGCGACGAGGATCGTGCGGGCCGTCCGTTCGCGGGGCCCGCCGGGAGGCTGCTGGCGCGGATGTTCGCGGCGATAGGCCTGGCCGAGGACGCCGAGGCCGACACGTCCGCCCTCTATCTGGCGGCGCCGATCCCGTGGCGACCACCCAGCCGGGCCCCGACCGGCGACGAGCTGGCGATGATGACGCCGTTCCTGCGCCGCCACGTCGAGCTTGCGGCGCCGCAACTGGTGGTCGTCATGGGCGACATGGGCTGCGAGATGCTGCTGGGCCGTCGCGGTGCGGGGCCCCTGCGCGGGCGCTGGGCCCAGGTGGCGGGGCGGCCTGCGCTGGTGATCCGCCACCCTGTCGCACTGATGCGGCGGCCCGAGCTCAAGCGCGAGGCGTGGGCCGACCTCTTGGCACTCAAGGCACGACTGGGAGAGATGGGATGAGCCGGATCGACGAGAGCCGCGACTTGATCCCCGTGCGGATCGCGGTGCTGACGGTGTCGCGACACCCGGTACGCGGCCGACGACCGCTCGGGGCAGACGCTGGTCGAACGGATCGACGGCCGCGGGCCACGTGCTGGCCGACCGCGCGCATCCTGCGCGACGAGCGGGCCGAGATCGCCGACCAGCTGCGCGCCTGGTGCGCCGAACCCGGGCATCGACGTGGTGATCTCGACCGGCGGCACCGGCCTCACCGGGCGCGACGTGACGGTCGAGGCGCACCGCGACGTCTACGAGAAGGAGATCGAGGCCTTCGGCACGGTCTTCACCATCGTCTCGATGCAGAAGATCGGCACCTCGCGCGGTGCAGAGCCGGGCCACCGGCGGGCGTGGCGAACGGCACCTACCTCTTCGCGCTGCCGGGCTGCCCCGGCGCCTGCCGCGACGCCTGGGACGAGATCCTGGCGCCGCAGCTCGACTACCGCCACCGGCCCTGCAACTTCGTCGAGATCCTGCCGCGCCTCGACGAGCACCTGCGGCGGAAGTGACGCGCGGTCGTCACGGCGCTCGTGAACAGCTTGTGTGCTGGCGTGATCGCGACGTCGGCTAGATTTGGCCGCCGGTGCGGCGACCGGATCCGGACCGACCTGCATGCGCTTTCTCCGCCGCAGCCTGATCGGCGTCTTCCTGCTGTCGCTGACGGTGGGGCTTCTCGCGCTGGCGGCGGTGATCGTCTGCGAGCGCGCTCGAGGCGCGGCTGAACGCCGAGCCGCGCCGCCGTCGCGCGCGCGAGCGGGTGTTTGCGGTCAACGTCGTCGCGGTCGAGCCGGCGACGATCACGCCGGTGCTGACCCTTCGGCGAGGTGCGCAGCCGCCGCACGCTCGAGCTGCGCGCCGGCGACCGGCGGCACGGTGGTCTGAGCTGGCGCGACGACTTCGAGGAGGGCGGCACGCGTCGAGGCGGGCGAGCTGCTGCGCGCGGATCGACCCGGCCGACGCCGAGGCCGCGCTGCGACGCGGCGCGCGCCGACCTGGCCGAGGCCGAGGCCGAGCTGCGCGACGCCGAGCGCGGCGCTGGCGCTCGCGCGCGACGACCTCGCCGCGGCCGAGGCGCAGGCGCGGCTGCGGGCGCAGGCGCTCGACGCGGCAGCGGGACCTGGACGAGCGCGGCGTCGGCACCGCGGCCGCGGTCGAGACGGCCGAGCTCGCCGCGTCGGCGGCGAGCAGGCGGTGCTGTCGCGCCGGCAGGCGCTGGCGCAGGCCGAGGCGCGGGTCGACCAGGCGGCGACCCGCGCTCGAGCGGCGCCGAGATCGCGCTGGCCGAGGCGCGAGCGGGCGCTGGCCGAGACCGAGATCGCGCGCCGAGTTCGCGGGCGTGCTGAGCGACGTGCGCGTGGTCGAGGGCGGGCTGGTGACGGCGAACGAGCGGCTGGCGCAGCTGGTCGACCCCGACGCGCTCGAGGTGGCGTTCCGGGTCTCGACCGCGCAATACGCGCGGCCTGCTGGACGAGGACGGCGCGCTGCTCGCCGGCGCCGGTCACCGTCGCGCTCGACGTGCTGGGGGCTGGACTCGACGGCCGCGGGCACGATCAGCCGCGAGAGCGGCGGCGGTGGGCGAGGGGCAGACCGGGCGGCTGCTCTTCGCCGCGCTCGACGGCGCGGCCGGGCTTCCGGCCGGGCGACTTCGTGACCGTCGCGGTCGAGGAGCCGCCGCTCGAGGGCGTCGCGCGTGCTGCCCGCGGCCGCGGTCGGTGCGGCGGCGACGGTGCTGGTCGTGGGCGAGGACGACCGGCTGGAGGAGGCGCCGGTCGAGGTGCTGCGCCGGCAGGGCGACGACGTGCTGATCGCGCGCCGCGGCGACTGGCCGGGCGCGAGGTGGTGGCCGAGCGCACGCCGCTGCTCGGCGCCGGGCATCCAGGTGCGGCCGATGCGGCGCGAGGCGGCGCGGTCGCAGCCGCGGCAGCGACGCCCGAGATGGTCGAGCTCGACCGACGAGCGGCGCGCGCGGCTGGTGGCCTTCGTCGAGGGCAACCAGCGGCATGCCGGCGGAGGCCAAGGCAGCGCGTCCTGGCGCAGCTCGCAGCAGCGCAGGTGCCCGGCCAGGTGGTCGAGCGGCATCGAAGCCGGATGGGCGGCTGAGCGATGGCGCGCAGCGGTCGGCGGCCCGCGCCGGCGGCATCCTGTCCTACTTCACCCGGCACCGGACGGCGGCGAACCTGCTGCTGGTGGTGATGATCGCTGCCGGGCTGGCGGCCTTCCCGAAGATGCGGGCGCAGTTCTTCCCCGACGTGGTCGTCGACGACATCGAGGTCTCGGTCGCCTGGCCGGGCGCCGGGGCCGAGGACGTGGACGCCGCCATCGTGCAGGTGCTCGAGCCGGCGCTGCTGGCCGTCGAGGGCGTGACCGAGCTCGCGAGGCGCGCTCGCGCGAGGGCGCGGCCCGCATCGAGCTCGAGTTCGAGCCCGGCTGGGACATGGGCCGCGCGGCCGACGACGTGCAGGCCGGCGGTCGACGCGGTCACGCAACCTGCCCGAGGACGCCGACGAGCCCGAGGTCCGCCGCGGCGGCTGGCGCGACCGGGTGACCGACGTGGTCATCACCGGCCCGGTGGGCGTCGACCAGCTGGCGCCGCTTCGCCGACGAGTTCGTCGCGCGGCTGTTCGCCGAGGGCGTGACGCGCACCACGATCCAGGGCGTCGCCGCGCCCGAGACGATCGTCGAGGTGCCGTCGCTGTCGCTGATCCGCCACGACGTCGACCATGCCGAGATCGCCGACGCCATCGCCGCGCGAGGCCGACGCCGACCCGGCCGGCGACGTGGCCGGCGCCGCGCGCGTCCGCACCGGCGTCGAGAAGCGCTCGGCCGAGGAGATCGCGGGCATCGTCCTGCGCGTCGAACCCCGACGGCATCGACGCTGACCATCGGCGACGTGGCCGACGGTGCGGGTCGAGGGCGTCGACCGCGACGCGCGCCTACTTCGTCGGCGACGACCCGGCGGTCGCGGTCCGGGTCGACCGCTCGGCCCAGGGCGACGCGATCGACATCCAGCGCACCGGTCGAGGAGGTCGCGGCCGAGATGGAGCGCGACGCTGCCCGCCGGCGTGACGATCGACCTGATCCGCACCCGCGCCGAGCAGATCACCGGCCGGCTCGACGATCCTGCTCGACAACGGGCTGATGGGCCTGGCGCTGGTCGTCGGCGCTGCTGTTCCTGTTCCTGAACGCGCGCACCGCGCTTCTGGGTCGCGGCGGGGATCCCGGTGTCGATGACCGCGGCCATCGCGCTGATGTAGGCTGCCGGGCTGACGCTCAACATGATCTCGCTCTTCGCGCTGATCCTGACGCTCGGGCATCGTGGTCGACGACGCCATCGTCGTGGGCGAGCATGCCGACTTCCGCGCCCGGCGCCTGGGCGAGGCGCCGGCGGTGGCGGCCGAGAACGCGGCGCGGCGGATGTTCCTGCCGGTCTTCTCGGCGACGCTGACGACGATCATCGCCTTCTTCGGCCTGGTCGCGATCGGCGGCCGCTTCGGCGACCTGATCGCGGACATCCCGTTCACGGTGATCGCGGTGCTGCTGGCCTCGCTGGTCGAGTGCTTCCTGATCCTGCCGAACCACATGGCCCATGCGCTGGCGCACATCGGCGCAAGCGAGCACTGGTACGACTGGCCCTCGCGGCAGGTGAACCGCGGCTTCGCGCTGGGTCCGCGACGCGACTGTTCCGGCCGTTCATCGCCGGCGTCGATCCGGGCGCGCTACCCGGTGCTGGCGGGCGCGGTCGCTGCTGCTGGCCAGCCAGGCGGCGCTGCTTCATCCGGGGCGACGTGCAGTGGCGGTTCTTCAACTCGCCCGAGCAGGGGTCGGTCATCGGGCAACTTCGCGATGCTGCCCGGCGCGACGCGCGAGGACACGCTCGAGATGATGCGCGAGCTGCAGCGCGCGGTCGAGGACGCTGGGCGCGCGAGTACGAGGCCGAGCTACGGCGCCAACCCGCTCGACCTACGTGCATGGCCGAGATCGGCGGCACCGCCGGGCCGCGGCCTCGCCGGGGCCGACACCAAGGAGCCGACCAGCTCGGCGCGATCTCGATCGAGCTGATCGACGCCGACCTGCGGCCCTATTCCGCGCTTCGCCTTCGTGGCCGAGCTGCAGGAGCGCGGTGCCGCAGCACCCGCTGGCTCGAGACGGTCAGCTTCCGCGGCTGGCGCGGCGGGCCGGGCGGCGACGCGCTCGACGTGCAGCTCTACGGCGCCGACGCCGCCGACGCTGAAGGCGGCGGCCGAGGCGCTGAAGACCGCGGCTGGCGCAGTTCCCCGAGGTCTCGGCGCTCGAGGACAGCCTCGCCTACGACAAGGACGAGCTGATCCTCGAGCTGACGCCGCAGGGCCAGGCGCTGGGCTTCACCATCGACGCGCTGGGCCGCGTCCTGCGCGACCGGCTGAGCGGGATCGAGGCGGCGACCTATCCCGACGGCCCGCGCTCGGCCACGATCCGGGTCGAGCTGCCGGCAGGACGAGCTGACCGCCGATTTCCTCGACCGGACGCAGCTGCGCGACCGCGGCGGGCGACTACGTGCCGCTGGGCGACATCGTGACGGTCGAGCGGCGACCGGCTTCTCCACCGATCCGGCGCGAGAACGGGCTGCGCGCTGGTCTCGCGTCACCGGCGACATCTGGCCGAGGACGACCCGGCGCGCGCGGCCGAGATCATGAGACGATCTCGCGGACGAGATCCTGCCGGCGCATCGAGGAGGAGTTCGGCGTCGCCACCCGGCATGGCGGGCCTGGCCGAGCAGGAGCGCGAGTTCCTGTCCGACGCGCGCATCGGGCTGA
This sequence comes from uncultured Alphaproteobacteria bacterium, assembly GCA_963773475.1. Classification (GTDB taxonomy): domain Bacteria; phylum Pseudomonadota; class Alphaproteobacteria; order Rhodobacterales; family Rhodobacteraceae; genus Roseitranquillus. The sequence goes on from CAVZBD010000010.1 coordinate 513,996, forward strand.
TCCTGCTGCCTGACCGGCATCTACCTGACGCTCGCCTGGATCTTCGCGAGCTGGACCCGGCCGCTGGTGGTCATGGCGATCATCCCCTTCGGCCTCGTCGGCACGATCTGGGGCCACTACCTCTGGGAGCATCCCGCTGTCGATGTTCATCGGTCGTCGGACTGATCGGCATGGTCGGGCATCATCATCAACGATTCGATCGTGCTGGTGACGACGATCGACGAATACGCCGCAGACGCGCGGCCTGATCCCGGCGATCATCGACGGCGCCGCCGACCGGCTGCGCCCGGTGCTGCTGACCACGCTGACGACGGTGCTGGGGCTGGCGCCGCTGCTCTACGAGAGCTCGCAGCAGGCGCAGTTCCTCAAGCCCACCGTGATCACGCTGGTCTACGGCCTGGGCTTCGGGATGGTGCTGGTGCTGCTGGTGGTGCCGGCGCTGCTGGCGGTGCAGGAAGACATCCGGCGCGCGCGGGTGGCGGTGCGGCGGGCGCTGGCTGCGCCCGGCGCGGGGCGCCCGGTACGGGCGGGGACCGCGGCGGCGGTGGCGCTGGCGGTGGTTCTTCTGGCCGGCACCGTCGGCAGCGTGTTGGTCAGCGGTGCCCTTCCGGGGCCGTTCGCGGGGCTGCTGCCCGCGCGCGACGGGCAACTCGGGCTCGCCCTGGTGCTGTTCGCTGCGGTTCTGGCGGTGGTGCTGCTGCTGACCTACGCGGTGACGGTGCTGCTCCACCGGCGGCGCCGGCCCTGAGGGTGCGTCAACCGCGGCAGCCGCGGATCTCGACGGCGCGTCCAGCCCCCAGCACGGTGAGCCGCAGCGCCGAACGGTCGATCGCCGGCACTGCACCGCGCTCCTGGCCGACCACGGCGGTGGCCCGCAGCAGGCCGCCCTGGCGGTGCGCCGGGACCACGGCGGCGGCCGCGCCGGTCTCGACCACCATGATCTCGTGGCGCCCGACGGGCGGCATCGTGATCTCGGCCGTCAGGCGCAGCCCCTCGGGCCCGGGCGCGATCTTGCAGCGCACCTGCCCGACACCGGCCGCCTCTTCGCTGGCCGGCAGCCGTTCCATCGCGGCGCCGATCGCGGGGTCGGCGGCGTGTGCGGCGGCGTTGAGCCGGGCGCGCAGCCGCGCCGTGACCGGCACGCAGACCTTCCTGCAGATCCCCAGCGACACCTCGCCGTGCAGCATGGCATCGCGACCGCCGTCGCGCGTGCGGATCTCGATCGGCAGCACAACCTCACCCTCATAGCCGAGCGACAGCAGGCCGTACTGCCGGAAGCTCACCGGCGCCGGCCAGAGCAGGCGCGCCGCCGTCACGTTCTGCGACCCGCCGAGCTCGAGGCGCGGCGGGATGCCGGCCTCGCCCGGCACGCGCCAGTAGGTCTTCCACCCCGGCGCGGGCACGATCCTGAGCCCCGCGATGTGGCGCCCGTCGTCCAGCCGCGTACCCGGCAGCAACTCGATGCGCACGACCTCGGCGTCGGCCGCCAGGGCGGCGGGGGCGGCAAGGATCCACAGCATCAGGGCGAGAAGCGCACGCATGCTCATCGGCCGAGGGTTAGCGCCATTCTTGGCCGAACGACATTCACGATTGATCGATGTGCCTGACCGGCGAGGACATTTCAGGGGCAGCAGAATGTTCCGGCCGCCCCATTGCGCCGGGGCCGGCCGGCCCTAAGCTATGATCATGGCCACGATCGACGACGTCTCGGACCTCAGCGGCAAGCTGCTGATCGCGATGCCCGGCATGGGCGATCCGCGCTTCGACAAGAGCGTGGTCTTCGTCTGCGCCCATTCCGATGACGGCGCATTGGGACTGATCGTCAACAAGCCCTCGCGCGAGCTGAAATTCCGCGACCTGCTCGAGCAGCTTCAGATACCGCAGGCGCGGAGCTCGCCCGAGATCAAGGTGCATTTCGGCGGCCCGGTCGAGAACGGGCGCGGCTTCGTTCTGCACTCGGCCGATTACGCCTCCGAGTCGTCGACCCTGGTCGTGGATGCACGGTTCGGAATGACGGCGACGATCGACATCCTGCAGGAAATCGCCCAGGGACTGGGGCCGCGCTCGGCGCTGCTGGCGCTTGGCTATGCGGGCTGGGGGCCGGGCCAGCTCGAGTCCGAGATCCAGTCGAACGGCTGGCTGATCTGCGACGCGACGCCGGATATCGTCTTCGGAGAGGCCGATGCCGGCAAGTGGTCCGCCGCGCTGGCCTCGATCGGTGTCGACGCGCTGGCGCTGTCGGCGGCGGGCGGTCACGCCTGATCGGGTCGCGGCGCGGCGGCCCGGCGCAGCCGGTCGTTGATCGCGCGGCCCAGTCCGTGGTCGGGAATGGGCGAGACGGCGATGCGCGTGGCCCCCTCGCGGTCGAGCCGGTGCAGATGCGCGAAGAGGTTTGCCGCCGCCTCGGTCAGGTCGCCCGCTTGCGACAGGTTGAGGGGCGCGTCCACCGTCCCGAACCCCAGCAGCACCTCGCCCGGTTCGGCCCGTTCGGCGTTCAGCCGCAGCACGCCGCGCGGCGCGTAGTGCGAGGCGAGCTGCCCCGGCGACGTCACCGTGCCGCCCCCGGCGCGCGCCAGCGGCGCATCGAGACATGCCTCGATCGCCTCGGCCGGAAGCCCCCCCGGCCGCAGCAGGGTCGGCTCGGGCGCCATTCCGACGATCGTCGACTCCACACCCACCGCGCAGGCGCCCCCGTCGAGCACCGCGGCGATGCGGCCGCCCAGATCCGCCAGCACGTGGTCGGCCGTGGTGGGGCTGACGCGGCCCGATCGGTTGGCCGACGGCGCGGCGACGGGACGCCCGGTCGCGCGCAGCAGCGCCTGCGCCACCGGATGCGCGGGTACGCGGAGGGCCAGCGTCGGAAGGCCCGCGGTGACCAGCGTCGAAATCTCCGCGTCTGCCCGCAGCGGCAGCACCAGCGTCAGCGGCCCGGGCCAGAACGCCGAGGCCAGCCGTTCGGCCAGCGGCGAAAATTCCACCAGGGCGTCGACCTGCCCCATGTCGGCGAGATGCACGATCAGCGGGTTGAAGCGCGGCCGGTCCTTGGCGGCGAAGATGCCTGCCACCGCCCGGTCCGAGGTGGCATCGGCACCCAGCCCGTAGACCGTCTCGGTGGGGAAGGCGACCGGTTCGCCCGCCCGCAGCAGCGCCCCGGCTCGGGCGATTCCTTCGGGGTCGGCCGACAGTCGCGATGTGGCTGCCATCATCCTCGCCGTGACGTCGCGTTCGGGTTGATGAGACGCGGCAATGGGCCACATCATCGGGTTCGTTAGCAAGGTCCTGCGGCTCGAGCGATGGCCCGAAGACCGCCCGGGCGTCAAGGCTCGGCAGAGGCCGACAGGAGGTTCTTCATGCCGTTTTCCGCCCCCGTCAGCGATTTCCGATTCCTTCTCGACCACGTGGTGGGGTTCGATGAGGTGCGCGCGACCGACCGTTTCGCCGAGGCCACCGCCGACGTGACCGACCAGATCCTGGGCGGCGCCGCCCGCCTGTGCGAGCAGGTCCTGGCGCCATTGCAGCGCAACGGCGATCTCGACCCCGCGCGGCTCGAGAACGGGCGCATCCGGTCGTCGCGCGGCTTTGCCGAAGGCTACCGCGCCATCGCCGAGGGGGGCTGGGTCGGGATCTCGGCCGACCCCGAACACGGCGGCATGGGCCTGCCGCAGACGCTGACCACGGCCGTGGGCGAGATGATGTCCGGGGCCTGCCTGGCGCTGCAGCTCTCGCCGCTCCTCTCCGCGGGGCAGATCGAGGCGCTCGAGCATCACGCCAGCGATGAGATCAAGCGTATCTACCTGCCCAAGCTCGTCAGCGGCCAGTGGTCGGGCACGATGAACCTCTCCGAGCCGCAGGCGGGCAGCGACGTGGGCGCGGTCGCCACCCGGGCCGAGCCGAACGGTGACGGCACCTACCGCGTGACGGGCACCAAGATCTGGATCTCGTGGGGCGACGCCGACTTCGTCGACAACGTCTGCCACCTGGTGCTGGCGCGGCTGCCCGACGCACCGAAGGGAACTCGCGGGATCAGCCTATTCATGGTGCCGCGCAACCTGCCCGACGAGGCGGGCGAGGCGGGCGTCGCCAATGCGGTGCGCGTGGTCTCGATCGAGGAGAAGCTGGGGCTGCATGGCAGCCCCACCTGCGTCATGGAGTACGACGGCGCCACCGCCTGGCTGGTCGGCGAGGAGCATGCCGGCATGGCGGCGATGTTCACGATGATGAACAATGCGCGGCTGGGCGTGGGCGTGCAGGGCATCGGCGTGGCCGAGGCCGCCTATCAGCACGCGCTGGCCTATGCGCGCGAGCGCAAGCAGGGGGTGAGCCGCCGCCCGGACGCGACTGGCACCATCGTCGATCATGCCGACGTGCGGCGGATGCTGGCGACGATGCGGGCCGACACCTACGCGGCGCGCGGCATCGCCCTGGCCTGTGCGGTCGCCATCGACCTCGCCACCGCCACCGGCGCCGAGGAGGCGCGGGCGCGCGCGGCGCTCCTGACCCCCATCGCCAAGGCCTTCGGCACGGAAACCGGCATCGCCGTGGCCGACCTCGGGATCCAGATCCACGGCGGCATGGGCTATGTCGAGGAGACGGGCGCGGCGCAGTTCCTGCGCGACGTCCGCGTGACCTCGATCTACGAGGGCACGAACGGGATTCAGGCGATGGATCTGGTCGGGCGCAAGCTGATGGACGGAGGCGAGGCGGCGCAACGGCTGATCGACGAGATCGAGGCCGAGGCCGAGGTCGCGCGCGAGACGCTCCCTGACCTGGCGCGGCCGGTCTGGGACGCCGCCGAGACGCTGCGCGAGACGACCGAGTGGCTGGTGGCCCAGTCCGACCCCGACGAGCGCAACGCCGGTGCCATGGCGTACCTGCGCGCCTTCGCCCGGGTGCTGGGCGGGCACGTCCACCTGGCGTCTGCGCGCGCCGAGGGCGGGACGGGCGCGCGCACGGCGCTTGCGCGGTTCTACGTGGGTCGGCTGCTGCCCGAGCATGCCGGGCTCTGCGCCCAGGCACGGGCCGGCGCGGCGGCGCTCTACGATCTGACGCCGGACGAGCTGGCCGCGTGACCGACACCGTCCCCGACCTCAATACGGGCCGCCTCGACTACCCGTGGGCCGAGCCGCCCGAGCCCGGCACCGCGCGCGAGGTGGCCGAGGGCGTGCTCTGGATGCGTCTGCCGCTGCCCATGGCGCTCGACCACGTGAACATCTACGCGCTCGACGACGGCGACGGATGGACCATCGTCGACACCGGCTTCGACAGCGGGCCCATGCGCGCCGCGTGGGAGGGGCTGCTGGCCGGCGCGCTCGCCGGCCGGCCGGTGCTGCGGGTGGTCGTCACCCACCACCACCCCGACCATGTGGGCCTCGCCGGCTGGTTCCAGGCGCGCGGCGCCGAGGTCTGGACGACGCGCACCGCCTGGCTCTTCGCGCGGATGCTGACGCTGGACGAGCAGTCGCGCCCGGCGCCCGAGACGCTGGAATTCTGGCGCGCGGGCGGTATGCCGGACGAGCTTCTGGCGCGCCGCGCCGGCGAGCGGCCGTTCAACTTCGCCGACATCGTGGCGCCGATGCCGCTGGGCTTTCGCCGCATCGCCGACGGCGACGTCGTGCGGATCGGCGGTCGCGACTGGGACGTGCGCACCGGCGGCGGCCACGCGCCCGAGCACGCCACCTTCTGGTCGCGCGACGGGGAATTGGTCCTGGGCGGCGATCAGCTCTTGCCGTCGATCTCGCCCAATCTCGGCGTCTACGCGACCGAGCCCGAGGCCGATCCGGTGGCCGACTGGCTGGCCTCGTGCGACCGGCTCGCGGCCTTCGCCACCGACGCGCAGCTGGTCCTGCCGGGGCACAAGCTGCCCTATCGCGGGCTGCCGCTGCGCCTTGCGCAGCTTGCCGGAAACCACCACGGCGCGCTGGACCGGCTCCTCGCGCACCTGTCGCGACCACGCGCGGCGTCCGAGTGCTTTCCGCCGCTCTTCAAGCGCGAGATCGGCGAGGCCGAGTATGGACTTGCGCTGGGCGAGGCGATCGCGCACTGCCTGCATCTGTGGCACGCGGGCCGCGCCGTGCGCGAGGTCGGCGACGACGGTGTCTGGCGCTTCCAGGCGGCGTGACAGCGGCAAGTGAATCGGTCTAAGAGCGGCAGCGAAGGCATGGGCAACGAGGCGAGAGCGATGGCGGAGCACGAGGACGGCAGCATGGACATCACCCAGCACGAGCAGACGTTCGAGGCGTTCGTGCGCTGGACGATCCGCGCCGTGATCGCGATCATCGTCGGTCTGATCTTTCTGGCGATCGTCAACGCCTGATGATCCCGAGGACGGTGCTGGCGCTTTGCGCGCTCGTGCTGCTGGCGGCGTGTGGCGGTCCGGCCGAGCCGGTCTGGGCGCCCGATGCCGAGGTGCAGCGCCGCATCTACAGCAACGGTGATCCGCCGTCGCTGACGCTCTACACCGTGATCTCGACCGAGACCGGCGCGGGCGGGCACACCGCGCTGATGGTGAACGGATCGCAGCGGCTGATCTTCGACCCGGCCGGCACCTTCCACCATCCCGCTGCGCCCGAGCGGAACGACGTGCTGTTCGGCTTCACCGACACGATCGAGAAGGTCTACATCGACTATCACGCCCGCGAGACCTTCGACGTGGTCAAGCAGGATCTCGATGTGCCGCCCGATGTGGCCGAGGCGGCGCTGCGCGAGGTGCAGTCCTACGGCGCCGTGCCCAAGGCCCAGTGCGCGCTGGCCGTCACCCGCGTCCTGCGGCGCCTGCCGGGCTTCGAGCACTTCGGCGTGACCTTCTTTCCCAAGAGCGCGATGAAGGCGTTTGCGGCCCGGGGGGCCGGCGACGGCATCACGATCACCGACGACGACGCCGACGACAATCACGGTGTCCTCTTCCGGGCGGTCGAGCGGGCGAAGGCGGTGGGCGACGACGCCTGACAGCTGACGCCGCCCGCGTCGTCAGACCCCCAGCGCCAGACCCAGGAACAGCACCGCGGCCCCCGACAGGATCCCGGCCAGCACGTGACGGGTCATCAGCCCCACCGCCACGGTGGTGGCTGCCGCGGCCAGCCGCGCGGGGTCGGGCGTGCCGCCGGTCGCGGCGGGCCACAGCACCAGCGGCGCCACCAGCCCCGGGATCACCGCCACCGGCGTGTAGCGCAACAGCCGCAGCACGATCGGCGGCAGCGGCCGCTCGCCGATCAGGCCGAGAAACGAGAAGCGGATCAGGAACGTCCCGACCCCCAGGACGAAGATGATCGTCCAGATTTCGCCCACGCTCAGCTCCATGCGCCCCGCCGCCTCAGCCAGAGTTCGGTGACCGATCCCGCGATCATCGCCGCCGCGGCCGCCGCCAGCAGGCCCAGCCCCGCGGGCAGGCCCGCCAGCGCCAGCGCCACCACGACCGAGGTCACCGCCGCCGCCACGTGGGCCAGCGTGCGCAGCATCGGCGCCACCAGCGCCAGGAACGTGATCGGCACCGCGAAGTCGAGCGCCCAGCCCGGCGGGATCGCCGATCCCGCCACCGCGCCGATGAGCGTAAAGACGTACCAGAGCGGGCAGACCGGCGTCGCGACGCCGAAGAAGTAGGCCACCCGCTCGGCCAGCGACAGCGAGCGATCGGCCTCGAACCGCGCCATCGACATCGCGTACGTCTGATCGACGTTGAAATAGGCGATCAGCGCCCTGACGCCCAGCGGCGCGCCGCCCAGGTAGGGCGCGAGCGAGGCCGAATACATGGCCATCCGCAGGTTCACCGCCAGCGCGGTGGCCAGCACGATGACGGTCGGCGCGTTGTCGACCATCATCTGCACCGCGGCGAATTGCGAGGCGCCGGCGATGACCAGCACGCTGAAGCCCATCGTCTGCGCCACGCTCAGGCCCGCCTCGGTCGCCACCACGCCGAACAGCATCGCGAACGGGCAGATGACGATGATGAAGGGGGCGCCGTCGCGCAACCCGCGCCAGTAGGATTTGGTTGTGGTGGACGACATGGGACCGGCCTAGACTGCTCCGGCCCTGCCTTACCGGCGGCCCGCGGGGGGTTCAAATGCCAAAGTCCGACACGACCTACCTGATCGCGCCCGACCCGTCCCGCGGCGGCCTGACCCGCGCCGTTCGAGGCACCGACCAGACCGGCGCCGCGATCGAGACCGCCGTGATCGAGGAGCGGCCGCTGACGATCTTCCTCAACGGGCAGGAGATCGTCACCGCCATGACCATCGGCGACTATCCCGAATACCTGGCGCTGGGCTTCCTGCGGAACCAGGGCATGCTGCGCCCGGGCGAGACGGTGCGCGGCATCGACTACGACGACGAGCTCGAGACGGTCGTCGTGCGCACCGACGGCGCCACCAGTTACGAGGAGAAGCTGGCCAAGAAGACCCGCACCAGCGGTTGCGCCGTGGGCACCGTCTTCGGCGACATGATGGAAGGGCTCGAGGGGGTGACGCTGCCCCCGGCCGAGGTGCGCACCTCGTGGCTCTACGAGCTGGCGCAGACGATCAACACGACGCCCAGCCTCTACCTCGAGGCGGGGGCGATCCACGGCACGGTGCTCTGCCAGGCTGACCGGCCGCTCGTCTACATGGAGGACGTGGGCCGTCACAACGCGGTCGACAAGATCGCCGGCTGGATGCTGGCCGAGGGCGTCGGCGCCGAGGACAAGATCCTCTACACCACCGGCCGGCTGACCTCGGAAATGGTGATCAAGTGCGCGCTGATGGGCATCCCCGCCCTCGCATCGCGCTCGGGCTTCACCGCCTGGGGCGTCGACATCGCGCGACAGGTGGGGCTGACGCTGATCGGGCGGATGCGCGGGCGGCGCTTCGTCTGCCTGGCCGGCGAGGAGCGCCTGGTGCGCGACGCCGACCCTGCCGCCGTCCCCGACGAAGACCGCCGCCACCGCCGCAAGAGCGCGCCGGCCTGATCGCAGGCGACCGCCGCGTTTTCGCCCGCTGGAGCTGATGCGGCGGCTGCTCATGGGTCCTGCACGGCGCGTTCCCGCCCAGGTGCGGCCGTGAATGGCGCGCGCGCCTCGCTTTCGCCCCAGACTGGTCGAAACTGAGTAGAGCAGCTTCTTTGTCTTTTCCCTTTCGGTTGTGCCGAATCTCGACAGGAATTATTATCGATCCGTTTCTCCAATTCGGGACTTTCTGGCGAAGGGAGAAGTGAAAAATGACCAAGCGAATTTCCCCATCATTGCCATCACAATAGCCCTGTCGCAGCAGTCGCTGGCCCAGGAGGCCGCCGAGGCGCAGGAGCCGGCGGCCCAAGGTCCGGCCATGTCGGAATACGGCAGCGATGATCTTGAATCGGTCGCCGCTGCAGATGCCGTGGAAAGCAGCGCCCGTGCGCTGCAGTTCGCCCTGCAGTCGCTTATCGCGGAACTCGGCCTTCCGGAAATGACGCTGTCGGTGACGGCCCGGGCCGAGGAGCCGGCCGATCAGGAACGGCGGCTGATCACTGGCGGTCAGACGATTACCTGCGTCGGCTCGACGCCCCTCGAGGCGCAGCAATGCACGGATGTGCTGCTCGAACTCGCTGCCGGCGGATCACTGGGCGTGCCAAAGCATCCCCGGCGGCGCCTCCTGCACGCATATCCCGCACTGAGCCGTCGCTCGGCCCGAGCCCCGGCCGGCCACGCCGGGATGCCTGACGAAAAGGCGTGGACGCGGCCGCCCCGCTGACGCAGAAAGCGGCGCGAGGAGGATGCGGGCGTGGCCGGACTTGTAGGCGTGATCCTGGCGGGAGGGGCCGCGCGGCGGATGGGCGGCGGCGACAAGGGGCTGTTGCCCCTGGGCGGCGCGACGATCCTCGACCAGGTGGTTCGCCGCCTCGCGCCGCAGGTCGACGCCCTCGCGCTGAACGCCAACGGCGACCCCGCCCGGTTCGCGGCCTTCGGGCTGCCGGTGGTCGCGGATGCCGATGACGAAAGGCCCGGGCCGCTGGCCGGCGTGCTGGCGGGGCTCGACTGGGCCGCCGGGCAGGGGGCCGACGCGATCGTGACGGCGGCCGCCGACACGCCGTTCCTGCCGACCGACCTCGTGGCGCGGCTGGCCGAGGCGGCCGCGGCCGCCCGGGCGCCGATCGCGCTTGCCGCCACGCGCGAGGAGGGGCGTCTGGTGCGCCACCCCACCTTCGGGCTCTGGCCCGTGGCGCTGCGCGACGATCTGCGGACGGCGTTGGCGGCGGGCACCCGCAAGGTGGTGATCTGGACCGACCGGCATGGCGCGGCCGAGGCGGTCTTCGACGCCCCGCAGGCGTTCTTCAACGTCAATACGCCCGAGGATCTGCAGGCGGCGCGCCGGATGGCGGCGGAGCGCGCGTGAAGGTCTGGGGCGTGGTCGGCTGGAAGAACACCGGCAAGACCGGCCTGATGGAGAGGCTGGTGGCCGAGTTCGCGCACCGCGGGGTCAGCGTCTCGACCCTCAAGCACGCCCATCACAGCTTTGACGTCGACCATCCCGGCAAGGACAGCCACCGCCACCGCATGGCCGGCGCGACCGAGGTTCTGCTGGCCAGCGGCACGCGCTGGGCGCTGATGCACGAGCTGCGCGGGGCGCCCGAGCCACCGCTCGAGGTGCTGCTCGCCAAGCTCGAGCGGGTCGACCTGGTGCTGATCGAAGGCTGGAAGCGCGACGCCCACCCCAAGATCGAGTCGCACCGCGCCGCGGCGGGCCAGCCGCTGCTGGCGCCTGGCGACCGGACGATCCGCGCCGTGGCCAGCGACAGCGGCCAGGGGGTCGAGGGGCGGCCGCGCTTCCACCTGGACGACACCGGCGCGATCGCCGACTTCATCGCGGCGGAGCTGGGCCTGTGAGCGCGTCGCGGCCCTTCGACACGATCGTCGCGGTCGACTGGTCGGCCCGCTCCTCGCCGTCGCCCCTCAGCCCCACGGCCGACGCGATCTGGATCGCCCGTGCCACGGCGGCCGAGCTGCGCTGCGACTACTTTCCCACCCGCCACGCCGCCACCGAGCATCTGGAAACGCTCATGGCGGACGAACTGGCGGCCGGACGCCGCGTGCTGGCGGGGTTCGACTTTCCCTTCGGCTTTCCCCGCGGCTTCGCCGAGCGGGTGGCGGGGCGCGAGGACGCGCTGGCGCTCTGGGCCGAGCTCGCGCGGCGGGTCGAGGACGCGGCCGACAACGCCAACAACCGCTGGGCGGTGGCGGAGGCGTTGAACGGGCTTTTCCCCGGTGTCGGGCCGTTCTGGGGCCGGCCGGCCGCCGCGCCCGCGCCCTCGGTCCCGGCGCGGGACGAGCGGCAGGGCCACGGCCTGCCCGAGCGGCGCCGCGTCGAGGAGCGGGTGCGCCGCGCGCAGCCGGGCTGGAAGCTTGCCTATGCCGGCGCCGTGGGCTCGCAGGCGCTGCTGGGGCTGCCCCGGCTCGAGGCCCTGCGGCAGCGGTTCGGCCCCCGCCTCACGGTCTGGCCCTTCGAGCCGGCGACGGGCGAGGTCGTGCTGGCCGAGATCTACCCCTCGCTCATGGCCGAGGCGGTGCGCGCCGAGCTGGCGCGGCGCGGCGACGCCGTGCGTGACGCGGTTCAGGTCGAGCTTACCGCGCGCGCGCTGATGGGCCTGCAGGAGGCGGGCGAGCTCGAGGCGGCGCTGGCCGCGGGCGCCGACGCGGGCGCCGAGGGCTGGATCCTGGGCGCCGGGGTCGAGGAGCGGCTGCGGCGGGCCGCCGCGCGGGCGACCCCGGCCTTGCGCGACGACTGCCTCGCCCTGCCCGCCGGGGTCGAGTGGACGCCGGTCGAGGTGGCGGCCGCGCGGCTGCGCGAGAGCCTCGCCTGTGTCACCGGGGCCGAGCGGGCGCCCGTCGCCAGTGCCGGAGGGCGGATCCTGGCCGCCGACGCGGTGGCGCGGCGGTCGAACCCGCCGGCCGCCAACGCCGCGGTGGACGGCTACGGATTTGCCCTTGCCAGCCTCGGTGCGGCGCCGCGCCTGCCGCTGGTGGAGGGGCGCGCGGCGGCGGGCGCGCCGTTTCCGAGCCCCGTGCCCCCGGGTCATGCGGTGCGGATCCTGACCGGCGCGCTGCTGCCCGAGGGCGTGGACACCGTGGTCCTGCAGGAGGACGTGCGGCTGGACGACGGGTGCGTGACCTTCGGCGCGGGCCTGAAGCCCGGCGCCAACACCCGCAAGGCGGGTGAGGACGTGGGCGCGGGCGACGTGGCGCTGCCGGCGGGTCGGCGTCTGACGCCGGGCGATCTGGCGCTGCTGACGGCGGTCGGCCTGGCCGAGGTCGAACTGCGGCGCCCGCTGAGGGTCGGGGTGCTGTCCACCGGCGACGAGCTGGCCGAGCCTGGCGCCGAGGCGGCGCCCTCGGCGACGTTCGACGCCAACCGCCCGATGCTGCTCGACCTGGTGCGCCGCTGGGGCCACGTGCCGGTCGACCTGGGCGCAGTCGCCGACCGGCGCGAGGCGCTGCAGGACCGGCTGGACCGTGGCGCAAACGAGGCGGACGCGATCCTCACCTCGGGCGGCGCTTCGGCGGGCGACGAGGATCATGTCTCGGCCCTGCTGCGCGAGAGGGGGCAGCTACAGACCTGGCGCATCGCGATGAAGCCGGGCCGGCCGCTGGCGCTGGCGCGGTGGCGCGATCGCCCGGTCTTCGGGCTGCCGGGCAATCCGGTCGCGGCCCTCGTCTGTGCGCTGCTTTTCGCGCGGCCGGCGCTGTCGGTGCTGGCTGGCGGTGGCTGGTGCGCGCCCTTCGCCGTCCAGGTGCCCGCGGCCTTCGAGAAGCGCAAGAAGGCGGGGCGGCGCGAATACCTGCGCGCCCGCCTCGACGCCGAGGGCCGGGCCGAGGCGTTCCGGTCCGAGGGCTCGGGGCGGATCTCGGGCCTCTCCTGGGCCGAGGGGCTGGTCGAGCTGGATGACGGGGCGCGCCACGTGCGGCCGGGCGACCCGGTGCGCTACCTGCCCTTCTCGGGCTTCGGGTTCTGACGCGAGGACCGGCCGGCGCCCCCGGTCGCAGGTCGCGGCAAGGCGGGTCGCCGGCCGGGCCACGCTCCGTGGGCCAAGCCTGCGCTGAGGGCGCGCATGTACGTTACGGGCCGGCGTTCTGTACGTGACCCCTCCGGAGCGGTCAGTCGAAGGTGCCGGCGACGCGGGCGAGCAGCATGAAGGCACGCGCGGTGCGGGTGTCGGCAAAGGCTGCGATTTCGGCGTCGCTGGCCTCGGCCTCGAATTCGGTGAAGGTCCGGTCGAAGCGGCGCAGGAAGTGGTGCGCCGTGTCGCGGAAGATCGTGTCGTGGCGCATCCGTGCCGCCGTCAGCGCCAGTGCCGAGTGCTCGCGCACGCCGCCCAGATCGCCGATGGCGCGGCCGCGGTCGCCCTGGGCGAAGCGGCGCCAGAGCTCGGGGCGGGCGCGGTCGGGGCTGAGGTCGTCCATGTAGATCCCGTCCTCGCTGAGCAGGGTCAGCACGTCCTGGCTGGCTCGGATCAGGGCGGCGGCCTGGCGGTGCCGCTGCGCCCGCGCCAGCGCGCGAAAGCCCTCGCGGTCGGCGGTGGTGGCGGGAAAGTCGATGGCGCGGATGAAGTCGGCGCGCGACAGGTGCTCGGGCGGGGCCTCGACCGGGGCGAGCGCCAGCAGGGGCTCGGCCTCGGGCGGCGGGGCCGGGCGCGGCGCGGCGGCGAACCGAGGCGCCGCGCCGGGGTCGCGCCCGGACGGCGGGTCGGGCGCCGCCTGCGGGCGGACCGTGCCCGCGCTCTGTACCTGGTCGACATAGGCCTTGCGCATGGTGTCCAGCGCGGCCTGCAGCCGCTCGACCTCGGCGCGAAGGGCGCGGGCGGTGCGCACGGCGGCGGCGGCGATCCAGATCAGCGCCACGGGCACCAGCGTCGAGAGCAGGCCGAGTGCGAGGCCGAGCCCCGGCGCGCGGTCGGCCCAGCCCCCGAGGAAGGCGAGCGCCGCGCCCCCGACCCACACCGCCGTCAGTGCCGCCGCGGCCAGCTCGGCGCCGCCCACGGCCGGGCGCCGCGGCGTCTGCCGCGCGGGGCGCGGCGTGGGGCCGGGGCCGTTCACCACGGCCGCCGCGACGCGGGGGCCCGCGCCTCAGATGTAGGCGATCGACAGGATCTCGTAGCTCTTCTCGCCGCCGGGGGTGCGCACCTCGACGCTGTCGCCCTCCTCCTTGCCGATGAGGGCCCGCGCCAGCGGTGACCTGATGTTGAGCCGCCCGGCCGCGATGTCGGCCTCGGGCTCACCAACTATCTGATAAGTCTTCTCTTCCTCGGTGTCCTCGTCGACGAGCTTCACCGTGGCGCCGAACTTGATCGGCCCCGAGAGCGTGGTCGGGTCGATCACCTCGGCGAGCGCGACGATCGCCTCGATCTCCTTCACGCGGGCCTCGATGAAGCCCTGCTTCTCGCGCGCGGCGTGGTACTCGGCGTTCTCGCTCAGGTCGCCGTGGGCACGGGCCTCGGCGATGGCGGCGATCACAGCCGGACGCTCCTTCGACTTGAGCTTCTTCAGCTCTCCGGTGAGGGCGTCGAGGCCGGCGCGGGTCAGCGGTATCTTGTCCATCGGCGTGCCTAAAAGGGGGCGGCGCCGCGCTCGAGCGAGGGCGACGCCGGCAGGGTCGTTCGACCACCAAAAAGAGCCGAGGGGCGCCACCATTGCAAGGCGAAATCGCCTGTCACCCCCGGTACACCCCCTGTACACCCCCCGTACATACGCACGCCCCCTTCGCCGCCCCTTAACCCGCCGCGGGTGACGATCGGCACATGGCAGCCCCCCGCCTCACCAAGCGCCAGCGCGTCGACTACCGGTTCCTGGGCGACGCGATGCGGCAGCTCGAATGGGACATCCGCCACCCGCTGGTGCTGCAGGGGCGGATCCCGCCCGAGTGGCACCAGATCGTCCAGGAGCCGACCCCCGCCAAGAGCCGCCTGACGCTGCGCATCGATCAGGACGTGGTGAAGTTCTTCCGCGCGCTGGGCCCCGGCTACGGGCCGAAGATGAACCTGGTGCTGCGCGCCTTCATGCACGCGCGGCTGGCGGGCCTGGTCGAGGGGCCCGAGAGCCTGGACTACATCGTCGAGGGGATCGAGCAGGACGAACTGCGCGTGCCCCGCCCCAGGCCCGGCGATACCGAGGCCGACATGCGCGACATCCTGCGCGAGGCCCGGCCCCGCCCGCGCGACGGGGACGGCTAGGGCTCGCCGCCCTGCCGCGCGGCGGGGCGAAGCGGCCCCAGGTGCTCGCAGGGGCGCCGCCGGTCCGGATGGGGCGACCCGGTCCCGGGTCGGCCGGTAGTGCCGCCGGCCGATTTCCCGATCAGGTCAAACGGCATTTGGAAGCTTCCCGGATTGCATGCGATAAACCTTGGTGGGGGAGATGGCTTCGGCATGAGGCCGGAGTTCGGGTGGCCCTCAAGAGTAACGCCGAGTATCGGCAGGGGGGAATAATGATCAGTGGAAGATTGTGCGCTGCTGCTGCGGCCGCGGTGGTAACGGGGACGCTTGTCGCGAATACGGCCGATGCGGCCGCCATGAACCTTCTCACCAATCCTGGCTTCGAGGACGGCCTGGCGGGCTGGGATTCGTCGACGGCGCTTCTCATCAGCGATCCATCCTTCGCCTACGAGGGCAACAACGCCGTCGGGGTGAACGGCCTCAGCGGTGCGGAGGCCGACGGCTCGATCCGCCAGACAATCGCCATCACCGAGGCGGGCGACTACGAGTTCGGTGCCTTTTTCTTCGTTCAGACCGACGATCCGGCGGGCAACTTCGACCAGTTGCAGATGTCGATGTTCGCCAGCGGTACCGGCGTGATCGACACCACGGTAGGAACGCAGCCGGCGGATCTGAGCTTTTCCCCGGGGCCGTTCCTGTTTCTCGACAGCGGCTGGTTCCTCGTCAGCGGCAGTTTCTCTTATGACGGCTCCGGCGGGGCGGAGAACACGATCGTCAACATCAACGTCCAGAACTTTTCGCCGAACCAGACGGCCCTCTTCGCCGATGCCGCCTATGTGCACAAGGCGCCGGCGCCGGTTCCGCTGCCGGCGGCGGGCTGGCTGATGGTGGCGGGGCTCGGCGGCCTCGGCGTGCTGCGCCGCAAGCGCGCCTAGACGCCCGGCCTGCCCGCGACGAAAGCTCCGCGCCTCGGGCGCGGAGCTTTTTCTTGCGGCGAGGGTAGCCCGAACGGCCCGGACGAGCGGGCGCGGCTGAACCCGTCCTCACCTTGCCGAGTGGCGAGGCAGTTGGCCCACCGCATCATCGTCACGCTCGTCCGTCGGGCGAAAGCATGGTGGCGAGGTCGCTTTTCACAGGTGTCTTGAGCCGCGGCGGTGTTAACGTCGCGGAATGGCCGCATCCGATGCAGGCACGAACGGGCCCCCAGGGCCGTGCGGCGCGACAGAACGGGGACGGTACAATGCTGACGAAGCTGGTTGTGGGGCTGGATGGCAGCCCGGCAGGCGAGAGGGCGCTGCAATTCGCCAAGGAGCGGGCGAAGGCGCTGGGAGATTGCGCGATCGTGCTCTGCTACGTGGTCGAATGGTCGCCGTGGAGTTTCCAGACGCCCGAGGAGAACGAGCAGCGCCATGCGCGGCGGTCCGAGGAGATCAAGCTTGCGCACGAGCGCATCCTGGACCCGGCGGCCAAGGCGGCGAAGGCCGAAGGCTTTTCCGTCGAGGACCACGTGGCCCACGGCGATGCGGCCGAGGTCCTCAACCGGCTCGCGCGGGAGCATGGCGCGGCGCAGATCATCATCGGGCGCGTCGGCGCGAAAGGCATGATCGAGCGGGTTTTCGGAGGGGTCAGCGGGCGGCTGATCGCCTCTGCCGAAGTGCCCGTCACCATCGTTCCGTGAGGAGACAGACGACATGAACTTCCGCAACCGCGCGGCCCTTGCCGCCGCCATGCTGACTGCTCCTCTTCCGGCCCTGGCCCAGGACGCCGTCGGCATCGACCAGCGCATCAACGACATCTTCGCCGGATCGACCGGCTGGTTCGTCAACCTGATCTTCGCGCCGCTGCCCTTCAGCATCTATGGCGTCTCGTTTCCCTGGATCGTTCTGTGGCTGGTCGCGGGCGCCACGATCTTCACCCTCTATTTCGGCTTCGTGCAGTTCCGGGCCTTCGGACATGCCATCGCGCTGGTGAGGGGCGACTATTCCGACCCCGACGACGCGGGCGAGGTCAGCCACTTCCAGGCGCTGGCGACGGCGCTGTCGGGCACCGTCGGGCTTGGCAACATCGCCGGGCGTCGCGGTGGCCGTGGGCATCGGCGGGCCGGGCGCCACGTTCTGGATGATCGTCGCGGGCCTGCTGGGCATGGCGTCGAAGTTCACCGAATGCACGCTCGGGCGTGAAGTACCGCAACGAGTACCCGGACGGCCACGTCTCGGGCGGCCCGATGTACTACATGACCAAGGGCTTCCGCGAGCGCGGCGCGCCGGGCGGCGCGGTCATGGCGGTGATCTTCTCGATCTTCACGATCGGCGGCTCGCTGGGCGGCGGCAACATGTTCCAGGCCAACCAGGCGCACGCGCAGATCTCGAACATCGTCGGCGACTATCCGGGCTGGATCACCGGCGTCATCTTCGCGGCGGTGGTGTTCGCGGTGATCATCGGCGGCATCAAGTCGATCGCGCGGGTGACCGAAAAGGTCGTGCCGTTCATGGGCATCCTCTACGTCGGCGCGGCGCTGATCGTGCTTCTCGTCAACTACGAGATGATCGGCTGGGCCTTCGGCCAGATCTTCGCGGGCGCGTTCACCGGGCTGGGGGTGGCCGGCGGGCTTGTCGGCGCGCTGATCCAGGGCTTCCGCCGGGCGGCGTTCTCGAACGAGGCGGGCGTCGGGTCGGCGGCGATCGCGCACTCGGCGGTGCGCACCAAGGAGCCGATCACCGAGGGCGTGGTGTCGCTGCTCGAGCCGTTCATCGACACGGTGGTGATCTGCACGATGACGGCGCTGGTCATCACCATCTCGGGGGTGCTGATCACAGATCCGACCACGGGCAAGTTCGTGCTCGACGACACCGGCCTCGCGATCGCGACGGTCGGAGACGTGTCGGGCGTGCAGCTGACCTCGTCGGCCTTCGCGACGGGCCTGTCGTGGTTCCCCTACGTGCTGGCGCTGGCGGTGATCCTGTTCGCGTTCTCGACGATGATCTCGTGGAGCTACTACGGGCTGAAGGCGTGGACCTACCTCTTCGGCGAGAGCTATGCGGTGGAGCTGACGTTCAAGATCATCTTCTGCATCTTCGTCGTCATCGGCGCGGCGGCGCAGCTGGGGGCCGTGATCGACTTTTCCGACGCGATGATCTTCGCGATGGCGGTGGTGAACATCACCGCGCTCTACGTGCTGATGCCGATCGTGAAGCGCGAGCTGGAGAGCTACTTCTCGCGCCTGGGCACCGGGGAGATCAGGAAGTTCCAGACCTGACGCGACCGCCGCCCGCAGCCCCGCTATGACCGCCAGCGGCCCCGGCGGTCATCGCGGCGTGCGCGGGCGCGTTGATCTTGGGCGGCGAGGTGGGTAGCTGTCTGGGAACAGTGGGCCCGGGAGGCAGGCATGGCCGAGACGACGCGCGAGACGATGGAGTACGACGTGGTCATCGTGGGCGCCGGGCCCGCGGGGCTGTCGGCGGCGATCCGGCTCAAGCAGCTCGACCCCGAGCGCGAGGTCGTGGTGCTGGAGAAGGGCTCGGAGGTGGGGGCGCACATCCTGTCGGGCGCGGTGCTGGACACGTCGGGCCTCGACGCGCTGATCCCCGACTGGCAGGAGCAGGGCGCGCCGGTGACGGTGGGCGTCACCGACGACCGCTTCTACATGCTGGGCGAGGGCGGGCAGGTGCGGGTGCCGAACTGGGCGATGCCGCCGCTGATGTCGAACCACGGCACCTACATCGTCAGCATGGGCAACGTCTGCCGCTGGCTGGCCGAGCAGGCCGAGGCGCTGGGCGTCGAGGTCTTTCCCGGCATGTCGTGCAGCGAGCTGGTCTGGGGCGAGGACGGCCGGGTGAAGGGCGTCGTCGCCGGCGAGTTCGGGCGCCAGTCGGACGGCACGCCGGGGCCGAACTACGAGCCGGGGATGGAGCTGCACGGGCGCTACGTGATGCTGGCCGAGGGGGTGCGCGGGTCGCTGTCGAAGCAGGTGATCGAGAAGTTCGACCTGGGCGCGGGCCGCGACGTGCCGAAATACGGCCTGGGGATGAAGGAGATCTGGGAGGTCGAGCCGGAAAAGCACGTGCCGGGCCGGGTGGTGCACACCATGGGCTGGCCGCTGGGCAAGAACGCGGGCGGCGGGTCGTTCATCTATCACGGCGAGAACGGGCAGGTGTTCGTCGGCTTCGTGGTGCACCTGAACTACGCCAACCCGCACCTCTACCCCTACATGGAGTTCCAGCGCTTCAAGCACCATCCGATGGTGGCCGAGCTGCTGCAGGGCGGCAAGCGCGTGGCCTATGGTGCGCGCGCGATCTCCGAGGGCGGGTTCCAGTCGATGCCGAAGGCGGCGTTCCCGGGTGGCGTGCTGCTGGGCTGCTCGGTCGGGCTGGTGAACGTGCCGCGGATCAAGGGCAACCACAACGCGATGCTGTCGGGCAAGGCGGCGGCCGAGGCGGCGCACGCCGCGCTGGAAGGGGGCCGCGCCGGCGACACGCTGGAGGAGTACGAGACCGAGCTGCGGACCGGCGCCGTGGGCCGCGACCTGAAGCGGGTGCGCAACGTCAAGCCGCTCTGGTCGAAGCGCGGCCTCTGGGCCTCGATGGTCGGCGGCGGGTTCGACATGTGGACGAACCAGCTCTTCGGCGCCTCGGTCATGGGCACGCGGCCGCACGGCAAGACCGACGCGGAATGCACCGGCGAGGCCAAGGACCATCCGGTGATCGACTACCCCAAGCCCGACGGCAAGCTGAGCTTCGACCGGCTGACCAATGTCAGCTTCTCGATGACCAACCACGAGGAAAGCCAGCCCTGCCACCTGAAGCTCAAGGACCCGGCCGTGCCGGTCGAGGTGAACCTGCCGAAATACGGCGGCCCCTCGGCGCGCTACTGCCCGGCGGGCGTCTACGAGTTCGTCGAGGGCGAGGACGGCAAGCCGAAGTTCCAGATCAACTTCCAGAACTGCGTCCACTGCAAGACCTGCGACATCAAGGACCCGCCCCAGAACATCGTCTGGACGGTGCCGCAGGGCGGCGACGGACCGAACTACCCCAACATGTAACGGATGCGTCAGTGCGCCGCGGCTTGATTGCCTGTTAACGGGCGGATCGCTAGGTTTGACGCAACCCCCCTGCGACGGAGCAGCCTTCCCATGTCCGTGACGAAGACCCTCGCCACTCTGGCCACGGCGTTCGCCCTGACGGCACCCGTCCCGGGACAGGCCGCCAACTGGGGTGCCTACCTGGCCGCGAGCCACGCCGACGCCGTCAGCGACTTCAAGTCGGCGGCGCGCTACTTCTCGCAGGCGCTGGTGCAGGACCCCAACAACCCCGCCCTGCTCGAGAGCTCGGTGGTCGCGCAGACCAGCCTGGGCCAGGTCGACCTGGCGGTGCCGGTGGCGCGGCGCCTGCTGCAGCTTGGCCAGGAAAGCCAGATCGCCAACCTGGTGCTGCTGGCCGACGCCGCCGACCGCGAGGCGTGGGACGCGATTCTCCAGGACCTGGAGGCGGGGCAGTCGGTCGGGCCGCTCTTCGACGGGCTGCTGCGCGCCTGGGCCGAGCTGGGCGCCGGCCGGATGACCGAGGCGGTCGCCGCCTTCGACGAGGTGATCGACAGCCCCGGCGTCAAGCCCTTCGGCCTCTACCACAAGGCGCTGGCGCTGGCGACGGCGGGCGATTTCGAGGGCGCCGACGCGATCCTGTCCGGCGGCGCCGACGGCGCCTTCCGGATGACCGGCCGCGCGGCGCTGGCCCGGGCCGAGGTGCTGAGCCACCTCGAGCGCAACGACGAGGCGCTGGCGCTGCTGAACAGCGTGTTCGGCGACGATGCCGACCCGGCGGTCGACGCGGTGCGCGCGCAGCTTCAGTCGGACGAGGTGCTGCCGCTGAGCATCGCCGCCAGCGCGCGCGACGGGGTGGCCGAGATCTTCTTCAGCCTGGCCAGCGCGCTGAACGGCGAGGCGGCCGACAGCTACACGCTGCTCTATTCGCGGCTGGCCCAGTATCTGCGCCCGGACCACATCGACGCGCTGCTGCTGACCGCGGGCCTGCTGGAACGGATGGAACGCTTCGACCTGGCCACCGAAGCCTACCGCGAGGTGCCGCGCGACGATCCGGCCTACTACTCGGCCGAGCTGGGGCGCGCCGCGGCGCTGAACCACGCCGGCAAGGTCGACGCCTCGATCGAGGTGCTGCGCAGCCTGGCCGAGACACACGCCGACGTGCCCGCCGTGCACGTGGCCCTGGGCGACATGCTGCGCCGCGAGGAGCGGTTCGCAGAGGCGATCAAGGCCTACGACAAGGCCATCGCCCTTTACGGCGAGCCCGAGGAGGCGGACTGGGTGGTCTACTTCGCCCGCGGCATCTCGCACGAGCGCGAGGACGAGTGGGACGCGGCCGAGGCCGATTTCCGCACCGCGCTGGACCTCAGGCCCGACCAGCCGCAGGTGCTGAACTACCTGGGTTATTCCTACCTGGAGTTGCAGCAGAACTATGACGAGGCGCTCGACCTCATCAAGCGGGCGGTCGCGGCACAGCCCGACTCGGGCTACATCGTCGACTCGCTGGGCTGGGCCTACTACCGGATGGGCCGCTACGAAGAGGCGGTCGAGCCGCTGGAGAAGGCCGCCGCGCTGATGGCGACCGACCCGATCGTGAACGACCACCTGGGCGACGCCTACTGGCAGGTCGGCCGCAAGCTCGAGGCGCAGTTCCAGTGGAAGCGCGCGCTGAGCTTCGACCCCGAGGAGAAGGACGCCGAGCGTATCCGCCGCAAGCTCGAGGTGGGTCTCGAGCGCGCCCTTGCCGACGAGGAAAAGGGGGGCGTGGCCGTCGCGAATGATCGCTGAGGCGCGCGCGCCGGCGAAGGTCAACCTCACGCTGCACGTCACCGGCCGCCGGGCGGACGGTTATCACCTGCTCGACAGTCTCGTGGTCTTTGCCGACGCGGCCGACCGGCTGCGCGTGGCGCGCGCCGAGGCGCCGTCGCTGGCCGTGACGGGGCCCGAGGCGGCGTCGGTGCCGGCGGGGCCTGACAACCTGGCGCTGCGGGCCGCGGCGCTGATGGGGGTGCCGGCGCGGATCGCGCTGGACAAGACGCTGCCGGCGGCGGGCGGCCTTGGCGGCGGCTCGTCGGACGCGGCGGCGGTGCTGCGCGCGCTGGCCCGGCTGACCGGGCGGGCGGTGCCGGACGCGCTGTCGCTGGGGGCCGACGTGCCGGTCTGCGTGGCCGGGCCGGGCGGCGCGGATGCGCGGGATCGGCGACGACCTGCAACCGGTGCCCGAGCTGCCGCCCTGCTGGCTGGTGCTGGTCAACCCGCGGGTGCCGGTGCCCACCGGCGCGGTCTTCGGGGCGCTGGAGCGGCGGGAGGGCGCGCCGATGCCCGCGACGCTGCCCCGCTGGCCCGACGCGGCGGCGCTGGCCGCGTGGCTGGCGGCGCAGCGCAACGACCTGGAACCGGCGGCGCGGCGCCTTGCGCCCGAGGTTGACGCGGTGCTGGCGGCGCTGGGCGGGACGGAGGGCTGCCTGCTGACGCGGATGTCGGGCTCGGGCGCGACGTGCTTCGGCTTCTTTGCGGGCGCCGCGGCGGCCGAGGCGGCGGCGGCGCGCCTTGCGGCGGCGCGCCCCGGATGGTGGGTGCGCGCGGCGGCGGTGCTGCGCGCGCCGCCGGAGGTGACGCTGGCCGCCTGAGCCGGGAGGCCGGGGCGCCAAGCCCATGCCTTGCGCTGAGGGCCGCGCGCGAGCCCGGGCAGGCGCCTTGGGCGCGGCGTGGTGGCCGGGCGGTTTATCCCGAAGCCCCGAACGACGACTGTGGCAAGCGACATCGCCAATGCACCTTCCCGGCGGGAGGGTCGGGCGCGGGCTGGTCGTGCGGGGCTAGAGCCGGGGGGCGAGGCATCCCGAGGTGCTGACGGACGTCTGTGGGGGCGGTCTTGCCGAGAAAGCGCCGTCTCGCGGGGAGGGGGAGCAGCCTTCCGCCGATCTTTCGCTGAGCGACGGGGGCCGCGCGCGGAGCCGCCGGGACGGGCGTGGCCCGAGCCGGGGTCCTGCGGGGGCGGCGACGGCGGCGGAGCGCCCTGGGGAGGGGTCTGCGCGCGAAGGTGCGGCGTCTCGCGCGGGCGGGCGGTTAGCTGACGCGGGCGACGACGTAGTCGGCGAGGTCGTCGAGCATGTCGCGGATCGGGTGCGCCGGCAGTTCGGCCAGCGCCCGCCGCGCGAGGTCGGACCAGCGCCGCGCCTCGTGCTCGGTCGCGTCCAGCGCGCCGTGGCGGGCGATCAGCGCCAGCGCGTGATCGAGGTCGCCGTCGCGCTGGTCGCCCTTCTCGATGGTGCGGCGCCAGAACGCGCGCTCGTCCTCGTAGGCCGCGGAGACCGCCTTGATGATCGGCAGCGTCAGCTTGCGCTCGCGGAAGTCGTCGCCGACGTTCTTGCCGGTGGTGCCCGCGTCGCCGCGCAGGTCGAGCAGGTCGTCGGCCATCTGGAAGCGATCCCCAGCGCGTCGCCGTAGGTGCGCAGCGCCGTCACCTCGGCCTCGGCGCGGCCGGCGATCACGCGCGCCCACCTCGCAGTCGCGGCGGCGAAGAGCGCCGCGGTCTTGCCGCGCACGACCTGGAGGTAGGTCGCCTCGTCGGTGGCCAGGTTCTGCGCTGCGGTCAGCTGCAGCACCTCGCCCTCGGCGATGGTGGCGGCGGCGTCCGACAGGATGTCGAGGACGCGCAGCGACCCGGTTTCGACCATCAGCTGGAACGAGCGGGCGAAGAGGTAGTCGCCCACCAGCACCGACGACTTGTTGTCCCACAAGAGGTTGGCGGTGGGGCGGCCGCGGCGCTGGCGGCTTTCGTCGACCACGTCGTCGTGCAGCAGCGTGGCGGTGTGGATGAACTCGACCGTCGCGGCCAGGTGGATGTGGTAGGGGCCCTGGTAGCCGCAGAGCCGGGCGGCGGCGAGCGTCAGCATCGGGCGCAGCCGCTTGCCGCCGGCGCCCACCAGGTGCGCGGTGACCTCGGGGATGCGCGGCGCGTGCTGCGAGGCCATGCGCTCGCGGATCAGGCGGCCGACGGCCTCGAGCTCGGGGGCGAGCTCGGCGGCGAGGCGTTCGTGCGGCTTGCGTGCGGCTTCGTCCAGGCTCATCACGCTGTCGTCAATCTGGCTCGACAAGGCTTGCCCCGCTCCCCTAGTCCACCTCCATGAGAGAGCTTCTGCGGACGACGGATCCGACCCTGATCGCCTTCGCCTCGGCCCTTCTCGACGGCGAGGGAATAGAGACGTTCCAGATGGATGTCCACATGAGCGTCCTGGAAGGGTCGGTCGGCGTTCTGCCGCGGCGCCTGATGGTGCGCGCGTCAGATCATTTCCAGGCCGCGGCGGTCCTGCGCGACAATGGCGTGCGCCTGCCGGAATGACGGGTGAGGTGACCCGCGACGCGTTCCTGGGCGGGCGTCTGCAGATCCTCCAGCCGCGGGACGGCTACCGCGCCGGGATCGACCCGGTGCTGCTGGCCGCGTCGGTGCCGGCGGTGGCGGGCCAGCGGGTTCTGGACCTGGGCTGCGGCGTGGGGGTGGCGGCGCTGTGCCTGGGTGGCGGGTGCCGGGGCTGGAGCTGGTCGGAGTCGAGCTGCAGGGCGCCTATGCCGAGCTGGCCCGGCGGAACGCGGCCGAGAACGGCATCGCGATGGACGTGGTCGAGGCCGACCTGCGCGCGCTGCCGCCGCCGCTGCGGACCCGGGGCTTCGACCAGGTGCTGACGAACCCGCCCTATTTCCGGCGCGAGAGCGGGACCGCGGCGCGCGACGCGGGGCGCGACGCGGCGCTGGGCGGGCCGACCGCGCTGGACGAGTGGATCGCGGCGGCGCTGCGCCGGCTGCGGCCGGGCGGGCGGCTGACGCTGATCCAGCGTGCCGAGCGGCTGCCCGAGATCCTGGCGGCGGCGGTGCCGGCGCTGGGGCGCGTGGTGGTGCAGCCCGTCGCCGCCCGGACGGGCCGAGCGGCCGGCCGCGTCCTGGTCAGCGGAATCAAGGGAGCGCGCGGGCCGTTCCGCCTGGGCCCGCCGCTGGTGATTCACCGCGCCGAGCGCCACCTGCGCGACGGCGATGATTATACCGATGAAATGATCGGCGTTCTGCGCCACGGATGGGCTCTTCATGCAACTCATGGTTGACCATCACGCGATCGGTCGCTCTTTTTGGGTAGTCGACAGGCGAGCGCCGGTATGATGCACTGAAGCTTGGGATCGAACGAACAGGAGGAACATGATGTCCGCCAGCACGCATCTTCAGGAACTCCGGAAGAAGCACGAGAACCTCTCCATGCTCGTCGAGGCCGAACAGCGCAGTCCCGCCTCGGACGACCTCCGGATCACCGAGCTGAAGAAGCAGAAGCTGAAGCTGAAGGAAGAGATATCGCGCCTGTCCAGCGCCTGAGTCCCACCACTCGTTCCAGTCGATGTCGGCGGGGGCTGTCGCCCCCGCACGCGGCGCCGGTCACGACGCGGGATGCCGGCGCGCCTCAGGTGAAGTACTGGCCGCCGTTCGCCGAGATCGTCGAGCCGGTGACGAAGCCGGCCTCGTCGGAGGCCAGGAACACCACGCAGCGCGCGATCTCCTCGGGCTCGCCCAGCCGGCCGACGGGGATCTGCGGGATGATCCGCTCGTTCAGCACCTTCTCGTGCGATGGCGCGTCACCATGTCGGTGGCGATGTAGCCCGGGCAGATGGCGTTCACCGTGATGCCGGCGCGCGCGCCCTCCTGCGCCAGCGCCCGGGTGATGCCCAGGTCGCCCGCCTTGGAGGCCGAGTAGTTCGCCTGGCCCGAACTGGCCCTTCTGGCCGTTGATCGAGCTGATGGTGATGACCCGCCCGAACTTGCGCTCGCGCATGCCCGGCCAGACCGGGTGGGTCATGTTGAAGACGCCGTTGAGGTTGGTGTCGATCACCTCGCGCCACTGCTCGGGCGTCATGCGGTGGAACATCGCGTCGCGGGTGATGCCGGCATTGTTGACCAGCACCTCGACCGGGCCCAGCTCGGCCTCGACCTTGGCGATGCCTTCCTTGCAGGCGTCGTAGTCGGCGACGGACCATTTGTAGGTCTTGATGCCGGTCTCGTCGGTGAAGGCTTCGCGGCCGCCTCGTCGTTGCCGCCATAGGTCGCGGCGACCGTGTAGCCCGCGTCCTTCAGTGCGCGCGAGATCGCGGCGCCGATGCCGCGCGACCCCCCGGTAACCAGTGCAACACGTCCCATTTCCTGTCTCCCTCCTCGTTGATGATCGTCGAAGTCGAGCCTTTGCAGGAACGAGCGCGCGTCCGCGCTCGCCCTGGTCCCAGGTCCTCTGGATCTTGGCCGGATCGGTGAAGTCGATCTTGTCCGCCGGCGTCGCGCGCGACGGGCGCGACGTAGACCCGGCCCGTCGACCTGCGGCAGGTGCCGGTAGCGCGCGCGTCAGCAGGACCAGCGTGCGGCCGCGGTCGGGGTGCGGCATCGGCGCCTGGTCGGCCATGCCGCCGTCGATCACCCGGCGCCCGTCCCACATGCGGCGGCTCGAAGACCGGGGGGATCACCGCCGCGGCGCAGACCAGCTCGGCCAGCCGGCCCTCGGCGGCGGCGGCGCGGCGCGTCGACGCGGGTGCCGGTCGACGCCGGCGCGCTGCGGCCAGGCCAGGTGCGGCGACGAGCGCAGGTAGATGTCGGCCTCGTAGACCAGCGCCGCGCCGCTGCCGCTGAGCTTGGGCAGCCGGCCTTCGGGCGGGTGGCCGATCAGGATTTCCAGATGCTCGCACCGCGGCGATCTGCCGCTGCGCCTCGGCGTCGATGATCTCGTCCACGACCTTGCCGTAGATGCGCTGGTGCGGCGTGAAGCCGGGATCGTCGTTGGTCACCTCGTGCCAGGCGAATTGCTCGTCCTGCCGCGAGAAGGCGCGCTTCATCGCCTCAAGCAGCTGCGGGCCCCGGTGAACGATGAAGGTGGCCGACGACAGCGCCCCGCCCGAGACGCCGCTGATCCGCGGCGGGATGGATCGGGATTTCCTGGCGCAGCACGTGCAGGAACCCGCCCTGCCAGAAGCAGCGCGTGCCGCCGCCCGAAAAGACGAGCTGATCGAAGCGGGTATCCTCGGCCATGGGGACGCCCCGGTGAGGGCCGGGGCGGCATCGCGCCCCGGCGGTGGCGTCAGGGACGCTCGACGCACATGGCGACGCCCATGCCGCCGCCGATGCAGAGCGTGGCGAGGCCCTTCTTGGCGTCCGCGGCGCTTCATCTCGAAGAGCAGCGTGTTCAGCACCCGCGCGCCGGAGGCGCCGATCGGGTGGCCGATGGCGATGGCGCCGCCGTTGACGTTCACGATCTCCGGGTCCCAGCCCATGTCCTTGTTCACCGCGCAGGCCTGGGCGGCGAAGGCCTCGTTCGCCTCGACCAGGTCGAGGTCCGACGACCTTCCAGCCCGCCTTTTCCAGCGCCTTGCGGCTGGCGTGGATCGGGCCCACGCCCATGATCGCGGGGTCGAGGCCGGCGGTGGCGTAGCTGGCGATGCGGGCCAGCGGCTCGATGCCGCGCCGCTCGGCCTCGTCGGCCGACATCAGCAGCACACCGGCGGCGCCGTCGTTGATGCCCGAGGCGTTGCCCGCGGTGACCGAGCCGTCCTTGGTGAAGGCGGGGCGCAGCTTGGCCATCCCTTCCACCGTGGCGCCGTGGCGGATGTACTCGTCCTTGTCGACGACGATGTCGCCCTTGCGGGTCTTGACGGTGTAGGGGACGATCTCGTCCTGGAAGCGGCCGGCGTTCTGCGCCGCCTCGGCCTTGTTCTGGCTGGCGGCGGCGAACTCGTCCTGCTGCTCGCGGCTGATCTGCCACTTCTCGGCGACGTTCTCGGCGGTCTTGCCCATGTGGTAGCCGTTGAAGGCGTCCCAGAGGCCGTCCTTGATCATCGTGTCGATGAACTTCATGTCGCCCATCTTGTGGCCCTGCGCGCAGGTTGGCGCAGTGCGGCGCCATCGACATGTTCTCCTGCCCGCCGGCGGCGATGATGTCGGCGTCGCCGAGCTGGATGTGCTGGGCGCCCAGCGCGACGGCGCGCAGGCCCGAGCCGCAGACCTGGTTGATGCCCCAGGCGGCGCTTTCTGCGGGCAGGCCGGCGTTGATATGCGCCTGGCGGGCCGGGTTCTGGCCCTGGCCGGCGGTCAGCACCTGGCCCAGGATCGTCTCGCTGACCTCGCCCTTGTCGATGCCGGCCCGCTCGACGAGCGCTTTGAGGACGGCGGCGCCGAGGTCGTGCGCGGGCGTGTTCGCGAAGCGCCGTTGAAGCTGCCGACCGGCGTGCGCGCGGCCGAGGCGATGACGACGTTGGTCATGGAGGCTCCCTTCCCCAAGGTGGCGCGAAACGGGCCTGCGGGCCCGCGACGTCGCCACGTGTTTAGGGACAAGGGCCCGCAGCCGCAACCGCCGACGCGGGCGGCTTCAGGTTCCGGCGGCCTCGGGCGGGGCCTCGCGGCCGGGCCCGGCGGGCGGCCTCGACCAGCCTGAGCGGCGCGGTCGGCCGCATCGCCGGTCGGCCGAACAGCCAGCCCTGCATGCAGTCGATGCCGAGATGGCGCAGCGCCTCGGCCTCGGCCGCCGTTTCGACGCACTCGGCCACGGCCAGCATCTCGAAATGCTCGGCCACGGCAAGGATCGCCTGCGTCATCAGGCGGTTGCCCTTCTCCTTGTGGATGTCGCGGATGAACGCGCCGTCGATCTTGATGATGTCGAACCTGAGCTCGCGCAGGTTGCGGAACGACGAGAAGCCGGCGCCGAAATCGTCGAGCGCGAAGGACATGCCGAGCGCGCGGCCCTCGTCCATGAAGCGCGACGACCCCGGCCGCCGAGAGCGCGGAGCGCTCGGTGATCTCGACGATCAGCCGCTCGGCGATGGTGGGGTCCGCGGCGACGCCGCCCTCGAGGCAGCTCTCCAGCGGGGGTCGCCGATCGTGTGCACGGACATGTTGATCGACAGGCGCAGGGCCGGCTGCGCGCGCAGCGCCTCGATTCCCAGGCGGAGCGCGGCCAGGTCGAGCTCGCGGCCGACGTCGTGGTCTTCGACGGCGTCGATGAAACGGGCGGCGGGAATCGGCTGGCCGTCTTCGCCGAAGAGCCGGATCAGCCCCTCGTAGAAGGCCAGCCGGCCCGGCTCGGAGCCGTGCACGATCGGCTGGAAGGCCAGCGCCACACGCCCCTCGGCCAGCGCCTGCGCCACCATGGCGACGGTATCGCGCTGGGCGTCCTTCTCGTCCCTGGCTGCGGTCCGGCCGGTCGGCATGGGTCCTCTCCACGATGCAACGGGGGAGTCTCTGCCCGACCTCCTCTAAAAGACGAGTAAACATTCGCAGTTTGTTCCAGACCGGAGGCGGCGATGGCCCAGCGATGCCCGTGGTGCGGCGAGGACCCGCTCTACCAGTCCTACCACGACCATGAATGGGGCGTGCCCGAGCGCGATTCGCGCGCGCTGTGGGAAAAGCTGGTGCTGGACGGGTTCCAGGCGGGGCTGGCCTGGATCACCATCCTGCGCAAGCGCGAGTCGTTCCGCGCGGCCTTTGCCGGGTTCGAGCCGCAGGCCGTGGCCGGCTGGGGCGAGGCCGAGGTGGCGCGGCTGCTGGCCGACCCCGGCATCGTGCGCCACCGCGGCAAGATCGAGGCGACGATCGGCAATGCCCGCGCCTGTCTCGCCATCGAGGAGGCGGTGGGATTCGCCCCCTTCCTGTGGGATTTCGTGGGCGGCGCGCCGGTGCAGAACCGCTTCGCCAGCATGGCCGAGGTGCCGGCCGAGACGCCGGTGAGCCGCGAGATGTCGAAGGCGCTGCGGGCGCGCGGGCTTCCGGTTCTGCGGGCCGACCATCGTCTATGCGTTCATGCAGGCGACCGGCATGGTGAACGACCACCTGGTGGCCTGCCCCGCGCGCGAGCGGGTGGCGGCGATGGCCTAGTCGGTGCCGGCCAGCTCGTCGACGACCGCGCGGGCGTCGGGGCCGTCCCATTCGGCCGGGCCGACGAGGCGGGCGACCTCGCGCCCCTCGGCGTCGATCAGCACGGTGACCGGCAGCGACAGCGCCCCCATCTCGCGCGCCAGCGCCCCGTTGGGGTCGACGAGCTGCGGCAGGTTCTCCAGCCCCTCGTCCTCGAAGAACGCCGCCACCTCCTCGTGCGACTGGCGCAGGGTGGCCACCGTGACCACCTGCGCCCGGTCGCCCAGGTCGGCCTGCAGCCGGTCGAGCGACGGCATCTCGACCTTGCAGGGCCCGCACCACGTCGCCCAGAAGTTCAGCACCACAGGCGTGCCCTGATAGTCGGCCAGCCGCACCTCGGCGCCGTCGGGGGTGGTCACCGCCAGGCCCGACACCTCGCGCGGCGCCTCGTGCACCTCGAGGTCGGCCATGTCGCCCCGAAGCGGCGCCTGGAGCGCCGGGGCGGCCGCGGCGGCGTTTGCGGAGAGGGCGAGGGCGGTGTAGAGCGTCAGCGACTTGAGCATGGATGCCTCCTCAACATGAACGACCAGAGCCGGAACGACATGTGGGGCGGCCGCTTCGCCGCCGGCCCCGACGCGATCATGGAGGCGATCAACGCCTCGATCGGGTTCGACCAGCGGCTCGCCCGGCAGGACATCGCCGGCTCAAAGGCCCATGCCGCGATGCTGGCGGCCCAGGGCATCGTCAGCGATAGCGACGCGGCGGCGATCGCGGAAGGGCTGGACACGGTCTTGTCAGAGATCGAGCGCGGCGACTTCGCGTTCCGCACCGAGCTCGAGGACATCCACATGAACGTCGAGGCGCGGCTGAAGGCGCTGATCGGCGAGCCTGCGGGGCGGCTGCACACGGCGCGCTCGCGCAACGACCAGGTGGCGACCGACTTCCGGCTGTGGGTGCGCGACCAGATCGACACCGCGGTCGAGGGGCTGGCGGCGCTGCAGCGCGCGCTGCTCGATCAGGCCGAGGCGGGGGCGGACTGGGTGATGCCGGGCTTCACCCACCTGCAGACCGCGCAGCCGGTGACCTGGGGCCACCACATGCTGGCCTATGTCGAGATGTTCGGCCGCGACGCCGGCCGGTTCCGCGACGCCCGCGCGCGGATGAACGAGTGCCCGCTGGGCGCCGCCGCGCTGGCCGGCACGTCGTTTCCGATCGACCGCGAGGCGACCGCGCGGGCGCTGGGCTTCGACCGGCCGACCGCCAACTCGCTCGACGCGGTCAGCGACCGGGACTTCGCGCTGGAGTTCCTCTCGGCGGCGACGATCTGCGCGATGCACCTCAGCCGTTTCGCCGAGGAGCTGGTGATCTGGTCGTCGGCGCAGTTCCGGTTCGTGGCGCTGTCGGACCGGTTCTCGACCGGCTCCTCGATCATGCCGCAGAAGAAGAACCCCGACGCGGCCGAGCTGATCCGCGCCAAGATCGGGCGGATCCTCGGGGCGACGGTGGCGCTCTTCACGGTGATGAAGGGGCTGCCGCTGGCCTATTCCAAGGACATGCAGGAGGACAAGGAGCAGGTCTTCGACGCCGCCGACGCGCTGGCCCTCAGCGCTTGCCGCGATGACCGGGATGGTGGCCGACATGAGCGCCAACCGCGAGGCGCTGCGGGCGGCGGCGGGCTCGGGCTTCTCCACCGCGACCGACCTCGCCGACTGGCTGGTGCGCGAGCTGGGCCTGCCGTTCCGCGAGGCGCACCACGTCACCGGCGCGCTGGTGGCGAAGGCCGAGGCGCAGGGGCTGCGACCTGCCCGACCTGACGCTGGACGAGATGCAGGCGGTGCACGCGGGGATCACCGCGGCGGTCTTCGACGTGCTGGGCGTCGACAATTCGGTGGCCAGCCGCACCTCGCTACGGCGGCACCGCGCCCGCCCGGGTGCGCGAGCAGGTGGCGATCTGGCGCGAGGCGCTGCGGTGAGGGGGGCGGCGGCGTTCCTGGCGCTGGGCCTCTGCGCGGCCTGCGGCCCGGCGTCCCAGCCGCGGCTTGACGCCGCGGTGCGGGTGACGCCCGAGGGCGTGCGCGTCGAGCCCACGGCGGCGGTGCGGCTGGGCGGCGTCGGCGTGCGGGTCAGCCGATGATCCGCGCCGCGCTCCTGCTGCTTGCGCTGGCGGCTGCGGCGTCGACGGCGCCCCGCAGCCGCCCGAGCGCCCGGCCGCGCGCCCCGGCGTCGCGATCTCCGGCACCGCCGAGGTCGGCGTGACGGCCCGGCGCTGAGCCCGGCGCCCCCTGTTCCCCGTGCGAGGCCGCTGATGGACCACTTCCTCTACCGCGACGGCGCGCTGCACGCCGAGGACGTGCCGCTGACCGAGATCGCGGCGGAAGTCGGCACGCCGTTCTACTGCTATTCGGCCGCCACGCTGCGGCGGCACTTCCGGCTTTTCGACGAGGCGCTGGCCTGGGGGCCGCACCTCGTCTGCTTCGCGATGAAGGCGAACTCGAACCTGGCGGTGGTCAAGCTGCTGGCCGACCTGGGCGCCGGCATGGACGTGGTCGCGAGGGCGAGTACCGCAGGCCGCGCGCCGCCGGCGTGCCGGGCGAGCGGATCGTGTTCTCGGGCGTCGGCAAGACCCGGGCCGAGATGCGCACGGCGCTGGACGGCGGCATCCGCCAGTTCAACGTGGAGAGCGAGCCCGAGCTGGCGGCGCTGAGCGAGGTGGCGGCGTCCATGGGGGCCACCGCGCCGATCACGCTGCGCGTGAACCCCGACGTCGACGCGCAGACCCACGAGAAGATCGCCACCGGCAAGTCCGAGAACAAGTTCGGCATCCCCATCGCCCGCGCCCGCGCGGTCTATGCGCAGGCGGCGCGGCTGCCGGGGCTGCGAGGTGGTGGGCATCGACGTGCATATCGGCAGCCAGCTCACCTCGCTGGCGCCGTTCGAGGCAGGCCTACCGCAAGGTCGCCGACCTGGCGCGCACGCTGCGCGCCGACGGCCACGCCATCGAGCGGCTCGACCTCGGCGGCGGCCTCGGCATCCCCTACGAGCGCTCGCAACGAGGCGCCGCCGCTGCCGCTCGACTACGGCGAGATGATCCGCCGCACGGTGGGCGACCTGGGCTGCGAGGTCGAGATCGAGCCCGGGCGGCTGATCTCCGGCAACGCGGGCATCCTGGTCTCGCGCGTGATCTACGTGAAGGAGGGCGAGGGGCGCGACTTCCTGATCCTCGACGCGGCGATGAACGACCTGATCCGCCCGGCCATGTA
The DNA here is from genome assembly GCA_963773475.1 of uncultured Alphaproteobacteria bacterium. Lineage (GTDB taxonomy): Bacteria > Pseudomonadota > Alphaproteobacteria > Rhodobacterales > Rhodobacteraceae > Roseitranquillus. The sequence goes on from CAVZBD010000010.1 coordinate 547,299, forward strand.
CGGCGCCCATCACGACATCGTGCCCGTCCTCGAGCCCGAGCCGGGGGGCGAGCGGCAGCCCTTCGACGTGGTCGGCCCGGTCTGCGAGACCGGCGACACCTTCGCCCGCGCCCGGCCGATGCCGCCGCTGCCCGAGGGCGATCTGGTCGCGTTCCGCTCGGCCGGGGCCTACGGCGCGGTGATGGCGTCGGAATACAACACCCGGCCGCTGGTGCCCGAGGTGCTGGTGCAGCGGCGATCACTTCGCCGTCATCCGCGCCCGGCCGAGCTTTGACGAAATCGTCGCGCGCGATACCATCCCCGAGTGGCTGTAGCGACGGCATCCGACCGCTCGCGGCCCAGACGCGCGAGGCGATTGACAGGCCCGAGCGATCCGATCCCTCACGCGGCCCTGCAGCCGCCTGCGCCGCCCCCTGGCGCTGACGCGGCTGGGCCTGGTCGCCGAGCGCGCGTGACGCGGGCCTTCTGGCCGCTCGTCGACCGTTCTCCTGGCGCTGCTTGCGGCGCTGATGTTCGGCCTGCAGGCGACGCGCTGCCGCTCGAGGCGGTGTGGACCTCGGCGTCGTGCGGCGATCGGGCTCGATCTGGGCGCTGGTCCGCGGCGTCCGGCGCTTTCGCTGGCCGAGCCGGGCCGACGCGCTCGAGCGGCTCGACCAGACGCTGCCGGGGCGGCCGATCGCCGCGATCGCGGACGAGCAGGCGATCGGCGCGGGCGACGCCGCGTCGGAGGCGGTCTGGCGCGCACCTGGAGCGCATGGCCGAGCGCGCCGCGGCGGCGCGGGCGGTGCGCCCGAACCTGCGCGTCGCGCGCCGCGACCCCTTCGCGCTGCGCTACGCGGCGCTTCTGGCGTTCGTGATGGCGCTGCTCTTCGGGTCGGTCTGGCGCGTCGCGGCGTGGGCGAGATCGCGCCCGGGTCGCCGGCCCGCGCTGGCCGGCGGGCCCCGCCTGGGAAGGGTGGGTCGAGCCGCCGGCCTATACCGGCCTGCCCAGCCTCTATCTGGACGACATCCCCGAGGCCGCCGTGCGAGATCCCCGAAGGCAGCCGGGTGACCCTGCGCCTCTACGGCGAGGTCGGCGCGCTCAGCGTCGCCGAGACCGTCTCGGGCCGGACGGGCGAGATCCCGCCCGCCACCGCGCCCGAGCAGAGCTTCGAGGTGGTGCAGGGCGGCAGCATCGAGATCGCCGGCCGCGGCGGACGCGAATGGGAGGTCGAGCGTCGCGCCCGACGCGCCGCCCGCAGATCCGCCTTGACGGCGACCGCGAGCGCGACGGCGGCGGGCGAGTTGCGCCAGCCCTTCGCGCGCCAGCGACGACTACGGCGTCGTGGCGGGCCGGGCGCGGATCGAGCTGGACCTGGCCGAGGTCGACCGGCGCTACGGGCTCGGCGCCGAGCCCGAGCCGCGCGAGCCGCTGGTGCTCGACCTGCCGATGACGATCACCGGCGACCGCGCGGACTTTTCCGAGGTGCTGGTCGCGGACTTCTGCGCGGCATCCCTGGGCCGGCCTGCCCGCGACGCTGACCCTGACGGCGCTGGACGCGAGCGGGCAGGAGGGCAGCTCGGAACCCGAGGCGCTGGTCCTGCCGCAGCGTCGGTTCTTCGACCCGCTGGCGGCCGCGATCATCGAGCAGCGCCGCGACCTGCTCTGGACGCGCGAGAACGCGACCCGGGTGGCGCAGATCCTGCGCGCCGTGAGCTGGCACCCCGAGGACATCTTTCGCAGCGAAACGTCGTACTTGCGCCTGCGCGTGGCGCTCCGGCGGCTCGAGACCTGCGTGCGCTACGACCAGCTCACGTCCGAGCGGCAGGACGAGATGGCCGAGGCGCTCTGGGACATCGCCCTGCAGATCGAGGAGGGCGACCTGGCCGACGCGCTCGAGCGGCTGCGGCGCGCGCAGGAGCGGCTGTCCGAGGCGATGCGCAACGGCGCCACGGACGAGGAGATCGCCGAATCTGATGCAGGAACTGCGCGAGGCGATGCAGGACTACATGCGGCAGCTCGCCGAGCAGGGCCAGGACCAGCAGCAGGAGCTCGCCCAGGGCGAGATGCAGGAGATCACCGGCGACCAGCTCGAGCAGATGCTGCAGCGCCTGCAGGAGCTGATGGAGCAGGGGCGCATGGCCGAGGCGCAGCAGCTTCTCGACCAGCTCCGCCAGATGATGGAGAACATGCAGATCGCCCAGGGCCAGCAGGGCCAGGGCCAGCCGCCGGGCGAGCAGGCGATGGAGGGCCTGAGCGAGACGCTGCGCCAGCAGCAGGGCCTGACCGACGACACGTTCGGCGACCTCCAGCAGCAGTTCGGCGAGAACCGGCAGGGACAGCAGGGCCAGGAGGGGCAACAGGGCGAGCAGGGGCAGCGCGGCCAGCAGGGCCAGCAGCAGGGTCAGCAGGGCCAGCAGGGTCAGGGCCAGCAGGGCCAGGGCCAGCAGGGCCAGGGCCAGCAGGGGCAGGGCGGCCAGCAGCCGCAGCCCGGCAGGGCCAGAGCGGCGCCCCCGGCCAGAGCCTCGCCGAGCGCCAGCAGGCACTGCGCGACGAGCTTTCGCGCCAGCAACAGGGGCTGCCCGGCGCCGGCTCGCCCGAGGGCGACGCCGCGCGCGAGGCGCTCGACCGCGCCGGCCGCGCCATGGGCGGCGCCGAGGAGGCGCTGCGCGAGGACGACCTGGCCGGCGCGCTCGACCAGCAGTCCAAGGCGATGGAGGCGCTGCGCGAGGGGATGCGCAACCTTGGCGAGGCGATGGCCCAGCAGCAGGGGCAGGGCCAGCAGGGCGACGCGCTGGGCCAGGCGCAGCAGAACGCGCAGCGCGACCCGCTGGGCCGGGCGCTGGGCTCGCAGGGGCGCATCGGCACCGACGAGCAGCTTCTGCAGGGCGAGGACGTCTATCGCCGGGCGCAGGAACTGCTGGACGAGATCCGCCGCCGCTCGGGCGAGCAGAGCCGCCCCGAGGTCGAGCGCGACTATCTGCGCCGCCTGCTCGACCGCTTCTGACCCGAAATCCGGCCGTCGGACTCCCGTCGGAGTCCCATATGACTCGCATATGACTCGCCGAGGCCCGCGCGCGCCGTTCCGCCGGCCGCCACCGGCGCGGGCGCGTGCCGGCGCGGGCTCAGGTGCCGATCTGGGAGATCAGGCGGCCGAGGCAGGCGGCCGAGCGCCCCGTCGCGGGTCGAGGCCGCTGCGCCTCGTTGACCAGCTCGACATGGGCCCGAAGGCAGGGCTGCTGACTGGCCGTGGCCCGCGCGCCGTTCCGCCGGCCGGCTCCGGCGAAGGAGGGGGCGCGTGCCCGCGCGGGCTCAGGTGCCGATCGGGAGATCAGGCGGCCGAGGCCGGCGGCGGAGCGGCCCGGCGCGGGTCGAGGCCGCTGCGCGCCTCGTTGACCAGCTCGACATGGGCCCGAAGGCAGGGCTGCTGACTCGCGGGGCCCGCGCGCCGTCCCGCCGGCTGCCACCGGCGAAGGAGGAGGCGCGCCTGCGCGGGCTGAGGAGGGGGCCTGTGCCCGCGCGGGTTCAGGTGCCGATCCGGGAGGTCAGGCGGTCGAGGCCGGCGGCGGAGCGGCCCGGCGCGGCGTCGAGGCCGCTGCGCGGCTCGTTGACCAGCTCGACATGGGCCCGAAGGCAGGGCTGCTGGCTCGACGGGGCCCGCGCGCCTCGTCCCGCCGGCTGCCACCGGCGAAGGAGGAGGCGCGCTTGCGCGGGCTGAGGAGGGGGCGCGTGACCGCGGGGGCTCAGGTGCCGATCTGGGAGATCAGGCGGTCGAGGCCGGCGGCCGAGCGCCCCATCGCGGCGTCGAGGCCGCTGCGCGCCTCGTTGACCAGCTCGACATAGGCCTGAAGGTAGGGCCGCGCCTCGGGCACGGCATCGCCCAGGTCGGGGGCGAAGAGGTAGGTCGAGACCGCCACCGCCGACACCGCGGCCGCCAGGCCGAAGCCGGTGCCGAACCCGCGCCGCCGCCGCCGCCGTCGGGTCCGCAGGTCGGCCGCGGCCCGCGCCTCGGCCTCGCGCTCGGAGACGGCGCGCAGGGTGGCGTTGATCGCCTCGATGTCGGGCAGCAGGTCGGTGCGCAGTTGCGGCGAGCGGCTGACCGTGGGCGGCCGCGCGGGCGCCGCCTCGGCCGGCTGTGCCTGGGGCTCGGGGGCGAGGTTCAGGTCGGGCTGCGTCTCGACCGCGGCGGTGGCCTCGGCGCTGCGGCGGGCGCGCACCTCGCGCCGCGCCTCCTCGCGCAGGACCGACAGCACGTCCTCGTGCAGGCCCCGCGCGGGCTCGGGGCGTGGCGGCGGCGGCGTCGCGGCCGGCGCTTCGGCGGCCGCGGGCTCGGCCTCGGGGGCGGCGGGAGGCGGCGCGCCCTGCGGCTCGTGCGCGGCGCGGACGGTGCCCGGCACACGTTCGGGCGCGGGTTTCGGAGCCTTGCGCGCGGTGGCGGGCGCGATGGTGCCGTCGCGGCGCTGGAACCACTGATGCGCGCAGGCCGAACACTGGACGTCCCGCCCGGCCTCGGGGATCAGTGACGTCTCGATCTCGTACTGCGCGCCGCAATTGGGGCAGACCAGCCGCATGGCACCTCGACATTGCACGGCGGAGCGGTCCGCCGCATGGTGGCCGCAAGAGCCTAGCCTGTTCGCCGGACAGGTAAAGGTCGAGCGCCCGGGTGGCAAAAACAGCCGATGCGGGTGCGGCAAATGTGCCGCTTGAACGGAGGGACGGGCGTGAGCAGAGGCGGCGGCAGGGGCGACGGGCCGGTGCAGTGGCTGCGTTCGCTGGCCTTCAACATCCAGATGTACGTGGCGATGGCGGTGATGGCGCTGGCCTATGCGCCGCTGGTCCTGGCCGACCGCGAGTGGGCGTTCAGGGCGGTGCACGCCTATTGCCGCTGGGTGCGGTGGACGGCGGGCTGGATGATCGGCCTGCGCTCGGAGATCCGCGGCGAGGTGCCGGTCGAGGAATGCCTGATCGCGGCCAAGCACCAGTCGTTCTTCGACATCATCCTGATCGTCAGCGTGGTGCCGCGGCCGAAGTTCATCATGAAGAAGGAGCTGGTGCGCGCGCCCTTCGTCGGCTGGTACGCGCGGCAGATCGGCTGCATCCCGGTCGACCGCGGCCGGCGCGGGCAGGCGGTGCAGAAGATGCTCAAGGATGTCGAGATCGGGCGGCTGCAGCCCGGGCAGCTGATCATCTACCCGCAGGGCACGCGCGTCGCCGCCGGGGTCGCGGCGCCCTACAAGGCGGGGCACCGGGATCCTCTACAAGGCGCTGGCGCAGCCCTGCTATCCGGCCGCCACCAATGTCGGCGTGTTCTGGCCGCGCCGGGGGGTGCGGCGCCACCCCGGGCTGGCCGTGGTCGAGTTCCTGCCGCCGATCCTGTCGGGCCTCGGCCACGACGCCTTCATGGCCGAGCTGGAGCGGCAGGTCGAGGACGCCTCGGACCGGCTGATGTCGGAGGCGGGGCTGGCGTTGCCGGCCCGCGACTGAGGCGTCAGGCCCAGAGCCGCTCGGCGTGGAAGGCCACGTGCTCGTCCATCAGGCTGGCCATGAAGAAGTAGCTGTGGTCATAGCCGGGCTGGATGCGGAACGCCCCGTGCTGCCGGCGGGCGACCATCGCCTCGGCCAGCGCCTCGGGGCGCAGGAGCTCGAGGAACTGGTCGGCGTCGCCCTGGTCGATCAGGACCGGGCCGGGAAACCCGCGCTCGCGCATCAGCAGCGTCGCGTCGTGGCGGGCGCGCGCCGCCTCGTCGTCGCCGAGATAGGCGTCGAACTGCTTGCGGCCCCAGTCGGACTGCGTGGGGTTGGCGATCGGCGCGAAGGCCGAGACGCTGCGGAACCGGTCGGGGTGGTGCATGGCCACCGTCAGCGCGCCGTGCCCGCCCATCGAGTGCCCGGTGATCGCCTGCCGGTCCCGCGCGAGCGGCAGTTCGGAGAACACCAGCTCGGGCAGCTCGTCGGTGATGTAGCTCCACATCCGGTAGTTCGGCGCCCAGGGGTCCTGCGTGGCGTCGACGTAGAAGCCCGCGCCCTGGCCCAGGTCGAACGCGTCGTCGTTGGCGATGTCGTCGCCCCGGGGCGAGGTGTCGGGAAAGATCAGCGCGATGCCGTTCTGCGCCGCCCAGCCCTGGGCGCCGGCCTTGGTCATCGCGTTCTCGTGCGTGCAGGTCAGCCCGGAAAGGTACCACAGGACCGGTACCGGGCCGCTTTCCGCCTCCTCGGGGAGGTAGACGGCGAAGGTCATGTCGCAGCCGCAGGCGCGGCTGGCGTGGCGATAGACGCCCTGCACGCCGCCGAAGCAGCGGTTCTCGGATACCGTTTCCATCACGTCTCCCTTCATTGCTGCGGGCGAAGGTGTCACGCCTCGGCCGTCGAGCCAAGCGACCACGGAGACCGCCGGGGCGCAGCGAGGCGCCGGTCGGGAAGAGCGCGGGCGGCGCGACGCCGTCGCGGGATGCGGCCCGCCCCGGGCGGAAGGACGCCCGACCGGCCCGGTCACCGCGGAGAGCGGCAGCGTCTGCGCGAGGGCGGCGCGTTCAGGGGCCGCCTGGCACGCGACGCGCCGGCGTCTAGCCCGAGCCGATCAGGATGCCCGCGGCCAGCACCAGCGCGCCGCCCACCACCACCTGCAGCGCGGCGCGGAAGAACGGCGTCTCCATGAACCGGTTCTGGATCCAGGCGATCGCCCAGAGCTCGATGAAGACGACGATCACCGCGATGGTCGTGGCGGTCCAGAAGTCGGGGATCAGGTAGGGCAGCGCGTGGCCCAGCCCGCCGACCGTGGTCATCACGCCCGAGGCCAGCCCGCGCTTGAGCGGCGAGCCGCGGCCCGAGATCACGCCGTCGTCGTGCGCCGCCTCGGTGAAGCCCATCGAGATGCCGGCGCCGACGCTGGCGGCGAGGCCCACCAGGAACGTCTGCCAGGTGTCGCCGGTGGCGAAGGCCGCGGCGAAGATCGGCGCCAGGGTCGAGACCGAGCCGTCCATCAGCCCGGCCAGACCCGGCTGCACCCAGGTCAGCACGAACTGGCGGTGGGCGGTCCGCTCCTCGGCGTCGCGGTGGGGGCCGGTCAGGTGCTCTTCGGCCAGGTCCTCGGCGCGGTCCGAGTGCCGCGCCTCGGCGGCCGCGAGGTCGCCCAGCAGGGCGCGGGTGTCGGCGTCGGTGGTCTGCCGGGCCGCCGCCTCGTAGAAGTTGCGCGCGTCGCGCTCCATCATCTCGGCCTCGTCGCGGATGCGCTCGATGCCGAGGTTCTCGATCAGCCAGACCGGGCGGCGGGCGTAGAAGCCCGAGACGTGCTCGCGCCGGATCAGCGGGATGACCTTGCCGAAGCGGCGGCTGAAGAGGTCGATGAGCTGCTTGCGGTGGGCGTCCTCCTCCTCGGCCATGCCGTCGAAGATCGCCGCGCTGGCCGGGTACTGGTCCCGGAGCCGCTCGGCATAGAGGCGGTAGATCTGGGCGTCATCCTCTTCGGACGAGATCGCCAGCGCCAGGATCTCGCGCTCGGACAAGTCGGAAAAGTGCCGCCGCGATGGAAGCCCCGGTATCATCCTGCCCCTGCCGTTTTTCTGTTTCCTGCCGCGCCCATCCTACCCGGGACGGACGCGGGGGCAACCGCCCGCCGCCTTCTTGAACGGACTGAACCGGATTGTTTAATTGAACGGCAGGGGTACAGCAGCGAGGGCTGGCGTGAACGCCACGGTCCGGATCAAGGGGCGGAAGGTCGATCAGGTGCTCGAAGGGGCGCGTGAGGTGTTCATGCGCAACGGGTTCGAGGGCGCCAGCGTCGACGACATCGCGCGGGTCGCGCGGGTCTCGAAGGCGACGCTCTACAGCTACTTTCCCGACAAGCGGATCATGTTCCTCGAGGTGGCCAAGGCCGAATGCCGGCGCCAGGCCGCGCAGGCGGGCGACATGACCGCCCAGTTCGCCACCGTGCAGGACGCGCTGCGCGCCGCGGGCGAGAACCTGGTCGCCTTCATCACCTCGGATTTCGGGCTGAGCGTGTTCCGCATCTGCGTGGCGGAGTCGGCGCGCTTTCCCGAGCTGGGCCAGCAGTTCTACGATTCAGGGCCCAAGATGGTGCGCGAGCGGATTGTCGAGCTGATGCGCCAGGGCGTGGCCCGCGGCGAGCTGCGCATCGACGACCTCGACCTGGCGGCCGATCAGTTCGCCGAGCTGTGCAAGGCCGACATCTTTCCGCGAATCCTGTTCTGCCGCGCCTTCCGTCCCGGCCCGGCCGAGATCGACCGGGTGGTGGGCGGCGCGGTCGAGACCTTCATGGCGCGCTACGGCGCCTGAAGCTTGCGCACGATGCGCTGGTTGCCCTGCCCGCGCTTCATCTCGAACCCGTCGAGCTCGGCGATAAGGTCGGACAGCTTGCGCTTGCCGTAGGTGCGGGTGTCGAAGTCGGGATTGGCCGAGACGATGTACTGGCCGATCTGGCCCAGCGAATACCATTCCTCGTCCTGGTCGATCGCGTCCATCGCCCGCTCGACCAGGAGCGCCGCGTCGCCGGGGGCCGGGTTGGCCTCGTCGATGGCCGCCGCGGTCGCCTTCTGCTGGCTCTTGGGGGCCTTGCCGCCGCGGGCGGGGGCCGGGACCGCGTCGAGGTTTTCCAGGAAGATGAACCGCTTGCACGCCTTGCGGAACGCCTCGGGCGTCTTCTTCTGGCCCATGCCGAAGACGTCGAGCCCCTGTTCGCGGACGCGGCTGGCCAGGCGCGTGAAGTCGCTGTCCGAGCTGACCAGCACGAAGCCGTCGAAGCGGCCCGAATGCAGGATGTCCATCGCGTCGATCACCAGCGCGATGTCGGAGGCGTTCTTGCCGGTGGTGTTGGCGAATTGCTGGTGCGGCACGATGGCGAGGCTTGCCAGCCGCTCCTTGTTCCAGCCCTGCGGGGCGCCGCCCGAGAAGTCGCCGTAGATGCGGCGGACGCTGGCCTCGCCGAAGCTCGCGATCTCCTCGAAGATCGCCTCGGCGAAGCGGGCGGGGACGTTGTCGGCGTCGATCAGGACGGCGAGAAGCGGGCGTTCACTGTCTGGCATGGGGCCTCCTTGCGCCGGCCTAAGACCAAAGCGTCCGCTTCCGCAAGGCCGCTGTCCACCCGTGCCGGCCGCGACGGTGCGAGAGGGACTCAACTCCGGCGCGGCAGAGTGTAGAACATAGGCAGAACATCGGTGCTGCCACACTGGTTTCATGCCCAACCGCCGGATCCTTTCGCTGTGGTTTCCCCGGCTGGCGGCCGAACGTCTGCTGCGCCTCGACCGGGGGCGGCACGACGCGCCGCTGGCCGTGGTGGCCGACCGGGGCAACGTGCCCGTGCTCGTCTCGCTTTCCGCGGCGGCCGAGGCCGAGGGGCTGCGCCGTGGCCAGCCGGTGCGCGACGCGCAGGCGATGTGCCCGCACCTTCTGACCCGGCTGGCCAACCCCGAGGCCGAGGCGGCGTTCCTGACCTCGCTCAGGCGCTGGGCGGGCAAGTTCTCGCCCTGGGTCGCCGAGGAGGCGCCGGACGGGCTGGTCGTCGACCTGACGGGCTGCGCGCATCTCTTCGGGGGCGAGGCGGCGGTGGCGGCGCAGGCGGCCGAGGATTGCGCCGACCTGGGCCTGGCGGTGCAGACCGGCATCGCCGACACGGTGGGCGGGGCCTGGGCGCTGGCGCGGTTCGCCGGCCGCGGGGCCGAGGCCGCCCATGACGGCGACGCGATCGACAGCGAATCGCCCGCCACCCGCTCGCGCGCGGCCCGGCGCCGGCCGTGGCAGAAGGCGCCGGTGCCGGAGGGCGACGCGCGGCCGGGCCGCATCGCAGCACCTGGGCGGACCTGGGCGGCGATCGGGCCGCTGCCGGTGGCGGCGCTGCGGCTCGAGCCCGATGTGGTGGCGCAGCTTGCCCGGCTGGGCCTGCGCCGGATCGACGAGCTGGCCGGCCAGCCGCGCGCCGGGCTGGCGCGGCGCTTCGGCACCGGCCTGGTGCGGCGGCTCGACCAGGCGCTGGGGGTCGAGCCCGAGCCGGTGTCGCCGGCGCGCCCGCCCGACCGGTTCGCGGTGCGCCTGACCTTCCCCGAGCCGATCGGGCTGGAGGCCGACATCCTGGCGGCGCTCGACCGGCTGCTGCCGCAGCTGGGCGCGCGGCTGGAACGGCGGGGCCGGGGGGCGCGGCGGGTGCGGATGCAGTGCTTCCGCGCCGACGGCGGGATGCAATGGGCCGAGGTGGGGCTGGCGCGGCCCTCGGCCGACCCCGACCGGCTGCGCCCGCTTCTGGCGCTGAAGGTGCCCGACATCGACGCGGGCTTCGGCATCGACGCGCTGCGTCTCGAGGCGCACGTGACCGAGCCGGTCCATGCCGCGGTGCACAAGGGCGGGCGCACGGTGACGGGCGAGGTGGTGGCGGCGCAGGGGGCCGATACCGCGCTCGACGACCTGATCGGGCGGCTGGGCGCGCGGGTCGGGCTCGAGGCGATCACCCGGCTGCATCCCGCCGACAGCCACATCCCCGAGAAGGGGGCGAGCGTGCTGGCGGCCGCCTGGTCGGAGCCCGCCCGGGACTGGCCCGCGCCGCCGGTGCCGCGGCCGCTGATGCTGTGGCGCCCCGAGCCGGTGAACGCCCCTGACCGCGCCCCGTCCGCCGGACGCGTTCCGCTGGCGCGGCGCGGTACACCGCACGGCGCAGGCCACGGGCCCCGAGCGGATCGCGCCCGAATGGTGGCTGGACGAGCCGGAATGGCGCTCGGGCGTGCGGGATTACTGGCGCGTGACGACCGCGGCGGGCGACCGGCTGTGGCTCTACTACGCGCACGGGGGCGCGATGAGTTCGGGCTGGTTCGCCCAGGGCCGCTTTCGCTGAGCCAGGCGGCCGCCGGCGCCGTCCGGCAGGCGCCCCGCCCGCCCACCCGCGCCCGCCGGACGGCGCCTCCCCGCAGGCGTCGGGAACGGAGCCGGCGGCGGACCCTGTCGGAGGGCGCGGCCGTCTTGCCGGCACGAGGGCGCCTGGCGGAGCGGCTGGCCGGCACCGTCGCCGGCCTGCGTGGGGGCCGACCCGCCGGACGGATCGCATCGGAGGGGCAGCAGGCAGGTGGGGTCGCATCCTGCCGCTGGGCGCCAAGCCTGCCGGCAGAAGGTGCGACGTTGGAGGGCCCGCGGGCGCGGTCGCCGGCCTCGAGCACGCCGATCGGGAGCCGTCCGCGCCCACCGCCCGTCTCGGGAAGCAGCAAGCGGGTGGGGCGGATTCGCATCCTGTCGGGGAGCGGTGCGTCGACTAGCGGCAGGGATGCCGGTGGAGCGGCCTTCGCGCATGAATGGGCGCCGGCTCTGCGGCCGACCACATCGAGGGGCAGCAGGCGGACGGGGCGGGTTCGCGTCCTGTCGGAGGGCGTGCCCGTCTTGCTGGCCGGGGACGCCGGTGGAGCGTCCTGCGGGCGAAGGCGCCGGCCCGTGCGCCTCGGGGGGGGGCGGCGGAAAGGCCGGCCGCTGCAAGTGGCCGGCAAGGGGGCGGGTGCGGGTTCGCGTGTTCGGCGCGGACCGGCCCTGGCGGGGGAGGACGGTCGGCTCTCCCGCCGCCGGGCGCCCCACCGACGCGTCAGAGGGTGGCCAGCAGCGCCTCGCCGCCCGAGACCTCGCAGGTGCCGGGGCTGTCCTCGACGTGGAGGGTTTGCACGACGCCGTCCTCGACCACCATCGCGTAGCGCTTGGAGCGGCCGATCAGACCGGCGGGCGGCGCGTCGAAATCCATGCCGATCGCGCGGGTGAAGGCGCATTCGGGGTCGCACAGAAGCTCGATCCCGGCCTCGTCGGCGCCGGTCGCCTTGCCCCAGGCCTGCATCACGAACGGGTCGTTCACCGCCAGGCAGATGACCTGGTCGACGCCCTTGTCGCGCAGCGCCTCGCGGTTGCGGATGAAGCTCGGCATGTGGGCCGAGTGGCAGGTCGGGGTGAACGCCCCCGGCACCGCGAAGATCACCGCCCGCCCCTTGAGCCGCGTGTCCAGATCCACGCTCTCGGGGCCGTTCTCGCCCATCTTCACGAGCCGGGCGCCCGGCAGCGCATCGCCTTCCTGGATCGGTTTCATTCTCGCCTCGTTTGCGTTTGCTTCGCCGTGCGATGTAGCGTCGCGGCGTGGATGCGGCCAGAGCGGGAGCGTCGAGAGATGCCGGCAGCGACACCGCACCGGGCATGAGGGGCGGATGAGGATCGTCGGCGGGCGCTGGCGCGGGCTTGGCCTGGCGCCGGTGGGCAAGGGCGACGCGGCGGCGCATCTGCGCCCCACGGCCGACCGCATGCGCGAGTCGCTCTTCAACGTGCTGACGCAGGGCCGGCACGGCGACCGGGTGCGCGGCACGCGGGTGCTGGACCTCTTCGCGGGCACCGGGGCGCTGGGCCTCGAGGCGCTGAGCCGCGGTGCGGTGCATGCCACCTTCGTCGACGACGGGCGAACCGCGCAGGGGCTGATCCGGCGCAACGTCGAGCGGGCGCAGGCCGAGGACCGGGTGCGCCTTCTGCGGCGCAGCGCGCTCCGCCTCGGGGGCTGCGAGACCGCGCCCTTCGACCTCGTCTTCCTCGACCCGCCCTACGGCAAGGGCCTGGGCGAGCGCGCCCTGGCGGCGGCCGAGGCGGGCGGCTGGCTGGCCCCCGGCGCGACGGTGGTCTGGGAGGAGGCGGCGCCGCAGGACCCGCCGCCGGGCTGGCACCTGCTCGACCGTCGGCAATGGGGCGACAGCGCCGCCACCCTGCTGGCGGCGCCGGGCGATTCCGGCTAGGCTGGGGCCATGTCCGGATCTGCCAGCCTGTCGGCGCATCTGCCCCTCGGCCTCGCCGAGCGCGCGGTGCCCGAGCCGCAGCCGCGGCGCGGCGGGCCGCTGCTCATCGGCGACGTGACGGCGGCACGGGCGGGCGTGCCCGAGCTGCTCATCCAGATCGCGCGGCAGCTAGGCGAGGACGATCCCGCGCCGTCAGCCTGACACGAACTCCTGCGCCGGCGGCGTCTCGAACATGGCCGGGCGGCGCGTCGGGTTCGAGAGACGGGCAGATGGAGAAGAGGGCGATGCCGGTGAAGGCGCCGAGCAGCAACAGGTTGTGCCGCGCCAGGGCGTAGGTGTGGCAGACCATCGCCGCGAAGACGACGCCCGAGATCGGGGCGAGCCAGAACATCACGTTGATCGGCGCGCGGACCCGTGCATCGCGCATCTCGGCGGCCGGGTGGATCTTCGCCAGCATGGTCTCGCGCAGCTATTCCTGGCGGGGATCGGCGGGGCGGGCGGCGAGGATCGTCGGATAGGGTGTCCTCCCGGCGCGCGCGGGGCTTGGGCTCCTCGATCACGATGCGGGTGTCGTCGGTCAGGCCGGCGTGCACCTTGTTGGCGAGGTCGCCGAAGCGGTGGCATTCCCGGAAGATTTTCACGGGCGCGCGGGTCTCGGCCACGCTGTCGGCCGAGAGCTTCTGGCAGTCGGCCATTGCTGCGCGAAGACCGGGCTCGGGATCAGCCCGTGCAGCGCCGAGACGCGGGAGATCACCGAGCTTGTGTCCTTGCGCTGGGGGTCGGCGCCGACGCCGATGACCGCGTGCGTCGCGGCATCGGCCAGCAGGATCGTGCAGGTGCCGCGACGATGCCGGGGCCCGCCGCGAGCGAGGCCCAATCATGTCCAGGTGGGGTGGAAGCGGCCGGCGGGCGACGGCGTGAAGATCTCGACAGCCGGTCTCGGTCACGCCGACCGAGTGCTCGAACTGCGCCGAGAGCGACTTGTCGCGCGTCACCGCCGTCCAGTCGTCGGCCAGCACCTTGGTCTCGGGGCGGCCGAGGTTCACCATCGGCTCGATGGTGAAGAACATCCCCTCCTCCAGCACGCGGGCCGGTGCCGGGGCGGCCATAGTGCAGCACGTTGGGCGGGGCGTGGAAGACGCGGCCCGAGGCCGTGGCCGCAGAAGTCGCGCACGACGCTCATCCGCTGCGCCTCGACGAAGCTCTGGATGGCGTGGCCGATGTCGCCGAAGGTGTTGCCCGGCCGCACCGCCTCGATCCCCGCATCAGCGCGTCGTGGGTCACCTGGATCAGCCGCTCGGCCTTGCGGCGCGAGCTTGCCGGCCACGTACATCCGGCTGGTGTCGCCGTACCAGCCGTCGACGATCACGGTGACGTCGATGTTCAGGATGTCGCCGTCCTTGAGCGATCTTGGGCCCCGGGATGCCGTGGCAGACCACGTGGTTCACGCAGATGCAGCTGGCGTGCTGGTAGCCCTTGTAGCCGATCGTGGCCGAGGTCGCGCCCGCCGCCGCCACCCACTCGGTGATGAAGCGCGTCGAGCTCGGCGGTGGTCTGCGCCGGGGGCGACGTGCGGCGCGATGTCGTCGAGGATGCGCGCGGCCAGTTCGCCGGCGCGGCGCATGCCGGCGAAGTCCGCGGGTTCGTGGATGCCTGATGCCGTCCTTGGTCAGGCGTCCGTTGTGCAGGTCGTCCATCCGGTCATCTCTGGCGTTCGTCAGGCCAATTAGATAGGTCGATCGTGCCGAAAACTTCGCCAGTCGTGTCGCGAATGCGCGTTCTCGGGCATGGGCGTGGGTGGCCCCAGCGCCACGCCGCCGCGGTCGATGGCACGTGCCGTGGCACAACGCCTCGACCCCGGCGGCCGCGCCGCGTCGAAGGCGCGCGGCATAGGCGGGGTCGATGTCGCGCGCCAGCGCGAACCGCGCGCAGTCGGTGCGCTGCACCAGGTAGAGCATCACCGCCCGGTGCCCCGCGCGCACCATCGCCGCCAGCTCGGCCAGGTGCCGGGCGCCGCGGGCGGTCACGCAGTCGGGAAACTCGGCCCAGTCGCCCGTGCGCGCCGCAGGTGGACGTTCTTCACCTCGACATAGAGCGTCGGGCAGGCCCGGCCCCGTCAGCAGGAAGTCGACGCGGCTGCGCGCGGCCGTAGCGTCACCTCGGGCCGGACCGTCGCCGTAGCCGGCCAGCGCCGGGATCGCGCCCGCGCCGCAGCGCCTCGCGCCACGACGCGGTTCGGCACCGCGGTGTCGATGCCCGCCCAGTGCCCGCCCGGCAGCTCGACCAGCCGCCAGGCGTAGGCGCAGCTTGCGGCGCGGGTCGTCGTTGGGCTCCAGCCAGACGCGCGATGCCCGGGCTCGGCCAGGCCCAGCATCGCGCCGGGGTTCGGGCAATGCGCCGTCACCTCGCGCCCCGTCCGTCCAGCGCCACGTCGGCCAGAAAGCGCTTGTAGCGGCGGATCAGGCGGCCGGGGACGAGGGGGGTTGGAAAGCGCATGGCGGCGCGGCCTATACCGCCCTTGCAGCGCGCGACAAGGGAGGCGGCCATGCCAAATCCCACCGCCGCGATGCTGGTGATCGGGGACGAGATCCTGTCGGGCCGCACCCGCGACTCCAACATGCACCACCTGGCCGGGAGCTGACCGGGCGCGGCATCGACCTGCGCGAGGTGCGCGTGGTGCGCGACGACCGCGACGGCCATCGTCGCGGCGGTGCAGCGCGCTGTCGGGCGCCTACGACCACGTCTTCACCTCGGGCGGCATCGGGCCGACCCATGACGACATCACCGCCGAATGCGTCGCCGCGCGCCTTCGGCGCGCCGCATCGGCGTGCGCGACGACGCCCGCGCGATCCTGCAGGCGCATTACGACCGCAGCGGGACGCGAGCTGAACGAGGCGCGGCTGCGCATGGCCCGCATCCCCGAGGGCGCGACGCTGATCGACAACCCGGTCTCGGCCGCGCCGGGCTTCACCCTGCGGCAACGTCCACGTCATGGCCGGCGTGCCCGCGATCTTCCAGGCGATGGTGGCCTCGGTCCTGCCGACGCATGACCGGCGGCGCGCCGCTGCTCAGCCAGTCGCTGCGCATCGACCGGGGCGAGGGCGACATCGCCGGCGCCGCTCGCGCGAGCTGGCGGACGCGATATCCCGGACCTCTCGCATCGGCTCCTACCCGTTCCAGCAGGACGGCGTCTACGGCGCCAACATCGTGATCCGCGGGCAGCGACGCGCCGCGCGCTGGACGCGGCGATGACCGGCTGCGCGCGACTGTTCCCGGGCGACGACCGCATGAACCCGGCGGCCGACCGGCTCATCGCGCGTGATGGAGGCGACCTGGCCGCCGGCCGCGCAGCGCGACCGTCGGGCCCTGGACGATCCGCGACGGGCGGCGGGCGGCGGCAAGCGCGTCTCGGCCGCGACCGCCGAGCGCCGCGTGTCGCGCCGCCGACCTGCCGCGCGGCCGAGGCGGCGATGCGCGCGCTGGCCAGGCGCCGCCTGTCATGATCCGCGAGGGCGAGGAGCGCGCTCGACGCGCTGCTCGCGGCGCGCGGCTACGCGTCGTCGACCCGGTCGACGCTCTATCGCGGCGCCCGGTCGCGGCGCTGGCGACGTGCCGCTGCCGCCCGCCTCGCCGCCTTCACCGTCTGGCCGCCGCTGGCGATCCAGCGCGAGATCTGGGCCGAGGGCGGCATCGGCCCGGCGCGGCTCGCGGTGATGGACCGCGCGCCCGGGCCGCAAGACCGCGCTGCTCGGCCGCGATCGACGACCGGCCGGCCGGCGCGGCCTTCGTCGCGATCCACGACGGCATGGCGATGGTCCACGCGCTGGAGGTGCGCGCCGCGCCATCGCCGCCGGGGCGTCGGCGCGGCGCATGATGCGCGCCGCGGCCGCTGGGCGCCGGGCCAGGGCGCCACGCGATCTGGGCTCGCCGTCACCGAGGCCAACGCGCGGCGCCAACGCGCTCTACGCTGCGCTCGGCATGCGCACGTGGCGGCAGTACCATTACCGCATGACGCGAGAGGAGGCGCCATGACCGACGACAGCCCCACCGCCCTCGACCTGCCGCAGGTCGATCCGCTGCCCGCCGCAGACGCAGAAGTATTTCGACATCTGCCAGGACAAGCTGGGCATGGTGCCGAACGTGCTGCGCGCCTACGCCTTCGACATCGCCAAGCTCGACGCCTTCACCGGCGCTCTACAACGACCTGATGCTGGGCGAGAGCGGCCTGACCAAGCTCGAGCGCGAGATGATCGCGGTCGTCGTCTCGTCGATGAACCGCTGCTTCTACTGCCTGGTCGCCCACGGCGCGGCGGTGCGGCAGCTGTCGGGCGACCCGGTGCTGGGCGAGCAGATGGTGATGAACTGGCGCGTCGCCGATCTCGACGCGCGGCAGACGCGCGATGCTGGGCTTCGCCGAGAAGATGACCGAAGGCCAGCGCCGAGATCGTCGAGGCCGACCGCGAGGCGCTGCGCGGCGTGGGGTTCACCGACCGCGACATCTGGGACATCGCCTCGGTCGCGGGCTTCTTCAACATGACGAACCGCGTCGCCTCGGCCACCGACATGCGGCCCAACCCCGAGTACCACGCCCCAGCCGCTGAGGCGGCGCGGCGGGCGGCTACCAGCCGTCCTGCGCGGGCCCGGCGAAGCGGTCGACCAGAAAGTCGATGAAGGCGCGCACCTTGGGCGGGACGTGCGGGCCCGGCGGATAGACCGCGTAGATGCCGTGCACGTCGCGCGGCAGCGACGGGATCGCCTCCTCGACCAGGCCCTTCCGCAGCGCCGGCGCGAAGAGGTAGTCGGGCAGGTGCGCGATGCCCAGCCCCTCGATCGTGGCGGCCAGCAGCGTGCGCCCGTCGTTCACCGTCAGCCGGCCGGTCGTGCGGATCAGCCGCTTTTCGCCCGAGGGCGCGGTCAGCCGCCAGACGCTGCCCGAGGGCTGGTGCGCGTAGTGCAGCAGCCGGTGCCCGTTCAGGTCGTCGATCCGCATCGGCCGGCCGTGGGTCTGGAAGTACGACGGCGCGGCCACCATGCGCCGCTCGGTCTCGGCGAACTTGCGCGCCCGCAACGAGCTGTCCTCCATCTCGCCCACCCGGATCGCCACGTCGTAGGCTTCCGAGATCAGCTCGACGAACCGGTCCTCGAGCACCAGGCCGAGGGTGATGTCGGGGTAGCGCTCGAGGAATTCGCCCACCACCGGGGCGAGGTGGGCCACGCCGAAATCGGCCGCGACCGAGACCCGCAGCAGGCCCGAGGGCGCCGACTGCATCGAGCTGACCAGCGCGTCGGCCTCGCCCGCGTCGGTCAGCACCCGGCGCGCGCGGTCGTAGTAGACCAGCCCGATCTCGGTGGGGCTGACGCGGCGGGTGGTGCGGTTCAGGAGCCGTGCGCCGAGCCGCGCCTCGAGCGACGAGACGTGCTTGGACACGGCCGACTTCGAGATCCCGAGCTTGCGCGCGGCATCGGTGAAGCCGCCCTGGTCGACGACCGTGGCGAAGGCCTCCATCTCGCTAAGACGATCCATACCGCGTGACCCCATACCGTTTCCAAACCGGAGACGGTTTCTGAATCAAATGTGGCGAGAATGGGGCAGGGCGCGGCGAAGCTGCCGCTTCGGTTAACGGCACACAGCGATCCGGGATTCCGTGGTAGGCTCCTCTCCATTGAGCGAGGGGGGAGAAATTGGATCATCGTGTTTTGGCATTGGCCGCGGCTGCGGCACTGGCCTGGACGACAAACGGGTCGGCGGCATCGGCGGTCTATTGGAACGTGTTCAACGTCGAGGGCGAGTCGGACCTGTCGGCCGACATCGTGACCTACGGCGCGCTGGGCGACATGCTGGCCGACCAGAACCGGACCGGCGTCTTCACGCCGAACCCGCTCGGGTTCGGGACCAACATCGTGGGGTCCGGGTCGGACGGGACGACGTACTGGAACGTGTTCAACGTCGAGGGCGAGTCGGACCTGTCGGCCGACATCGTGACCTACGGCGCGCTGGGCGACATGCTGGCGGACCAGAACCGGACCGGCGTCTTCACGCCGAACCCGCTCGGGTTCGGGACCAACATCGTGGGGTCCGGCTCGGACGGGACGACGTACTGGAACGTGTTCAACGTCGAGGGCGAGTCGGACCTGTCGGCCGATATCGTGACCTACGGCGCGCTGGGCGACATGCTGGCGGACCAGAACCGGACCGGCGTCTTCACGCCGAACCCGCTCGGGTTCGGGACCAACATCGTGGGGTCCGGGTCGGACGGGACGACGTACTGGAACGTGTTCAACGTCGAGGGCGAGTCGGACCTGTCGGCCGATATCGTGACCTATGGTGCGCTGGGCGACATGCTGGCGGACCAGAACCGGACCGGCGTCTTCACGCCGAACCCGCTCGGGTTCGGGACCAACATCGTGGGCTCGGGCGCGTTCTTCGTCGACGACGGCGGGAACGGCTCGCCCGGCGACGGGGTGGCGCCGATCCCGGTGCCGGCAGCGCTGCCGCTGATGGCGGCAGCGCTGGCGTTGCTCGGCTGGCGGGCCCGGGCGCGGAGCTAGGGCCGCGCGCGAAGCCGCTCAGAGGTCGGCGTAGACGTGGCTCTCGGCCTTGGCGCCCGGATGGGTCACGGCGCCGAGGCGCGTCGGCGCCCACGAGCTGCGCGTATTTCCACAGCGCGCCCGAGGCGTAGATCGGTCTTCGCGCGGGCCGGCCCAGTCGGCCTTGCGGCGCGGCCAGTTCCTCGTCGGTCAGATCGACGCGAGATCTCGCCCGTCGAGCGCGTCGATGGTGATGACGTCGCCGTTGCGGATCAGCGCGATCGGCCCGCCATGCGCGGCCTCGGGGCCGACATGGCCGACGCAGAAGCCGCGCGTCGCGCCCGAGAAGCGGCCGTCGGTGATCAGCGCGACCTTCTTGCCCATGCCCTGGCCGGAGAGCGCGGCGGTGGTGGCCAGCATCTCGCGCATGCCGGGGCCGCCCGCCGGGCCCTCGTTGCGGATGACGATGCACCTCGCCTTCCTCGTAGGCGCGGCTCTTGACGGCCTCGAAGGCGTCTTCCTCGCACTCGAAGACGCGGGCCGGGCCGGTGAAGACCTGCTGCTCGGCGTGTCATGCCGGCGACCTTCACGATGGCGCCGTCGGGCGCGAGGTTGCCCTTGAGCCCGACGACGCCGCCGGTCTGGGTGATCGGGGTCGGAGACCGGGTGGATCACGCGTGCCGTCGGCCTCGCGGGTGACCCGGTCGAGCTCCTCGCCGATCGAGCGGCCGGTGGCGGTCATGCAGTCCTCGTGGATCAGGCCCGCCTTGCGCAGCTCCTTCATCACCACCGGCACGCCGCCGGCCTCGTAGAGGTCCTTGGCCACGATACTGCGCCGCCGGGCTTGCAGGTCGACGAAATAGGGCGTGTCGCGGAAGATGTCGCAGACGTCGAACAGGTCGAAGTCGATCCCCGCCTCATGCGCGATGGCCGGCAGGTGCAGGCCCGCGTTGGTCGAGCCGCCGGTGCAGGCGACGACGCGCGCCGCGTTCTCCAGCGACTTGCCGGGTCACGATGTCGCGGGCGCGGATGTTCTTCTCGATCAGCCGCATCACCGCCTCGCCCGAGGCCTCGGCGTACTGGTCGCGGCTCTCGTAGGGCGCCGGCGCGCCGGAGGAGTTCGGCAGCGCCAGGCCGATCGCCTCGGAGACGCAGGCCATGGTGTTGGCGGTGAACTGCCCGCCGCAGGCGCCGGCCGAGGGGCAGGCGACGCGTTCCAGCATGTCGCAGCTCCTCGTCGGACATGTTGCCGGCCTGGTGCTGGCCCACGGCCTCGAACACGTCCTGCACGGTCACGTCCCTGCCCGTTGAGCCGGCCCGGCAGGATCGAGCCGCCGTAGATGAAGACCGACGGCACGTTGAGCCGCACCATCGCCATCATCATGCCGGGCAGCGACTTGTCGCAGCCGGCAAGGCCGACGATGCGCGTCGTAGCAATGGCCGCGCATGGTCAGCTCGACGGTGTCGGCGATGGCCTCGCGGCTGGCGAGCGAGGAGCGCATGCCCTCGTGGCCCATGGCGATGCCGTCGGTGACGGTGATGGTGGTGAACTCGCGCGGCGTGCCGCCGCCGCCTTGACGCCCAGCTTGACCGCCTGCGCCTGGCGGTTCAGCGCGATGTTGCAGGGCGCGGCCTCGTTCCAGCAGGTGGCGACGCCGACGAAGGGCTGGGCGATCTCCTCGTCCGTCATGCCCATGGCGTAGATAGTAGGAGCGGTGCGGCGCCCGCGCCGGGCCCTCGGTCACGTGGCGGCTGGGCAGTTTCGACTTGTCGAACTTGGTCTTCAGCATGCGCGCGCCCTCCCTGATCCGGCTGGCCCACGCATAGGCGAGCGCCCGGGGCGGCACAAGCGCCCGGCGGCGGGAAGGGCGGCGGCGGGGGCGGCAGCGCCCCGCCGGCGGGTCAGGCGCGGCGGATGGCGGGCGAGGGGCCGGCGAACGCGGCGGCAAGGCGGCCGATCAGGCGCGGGCGGGCCGGCCGGCGGTCGGCGGCGGCGGGCGGCGCGGGCACGGCGGCGGGGGGCAGCATCGGGTCGGCGAAGGGCCCGAGCGACTGCGCCGCGCTGAACCAGGCGGTGCCGTTGAAGACCACGGGCCCCGAGCCGCTGCGAAACAGCACCGCGACCGCGTTGTGCGCGGTTTCGGCGGCGCCGAAGCGGGTGGACCCGAGGGCCCGCGAAGGCGGCGCCCGAATAGCCCATCTCGTCGTCGGTGCCGTTCAGCACCGCGACGACCGCGCGGCGGCCCCACCACATGCCCGAGAGAAGCTCGCGCGGGGTGAAGGCGTGCGGCAGGCGGCCCTCGCCGCGGCTGAGCTTGAGGAACGCGATCCGGTCGGCGTCCGGCGCCCCGAGCGCCGCGGCCTGGCCGCGGCTCAGCGTCCAGACCCCGCCGTGGCCGATACCGAGGCCGGCGGCTCGAGGCCCGGCGGTGGACGAAGCGGGAGCGGACGTCATCGGAAGCCTCCTCGACTCGGACGCGGTATGGGTGCCTGCGACCCTAGGGCGGCGGGCCTAACGGGGGCTTAACGCCCAGAAGTTTGCCAATCGCGCCGCGCACGGCTACCTGCTGGCCCCGACCCTGGGGGAGAGCCGCGCCGGTGAGATCGCTCGTCTTCGACCGCTTCGTGGCGCCGGCCCGGCGCCGGCCGCAGCTATGGCGCCTGGCCCTGGGCGCTGGTGCTCTGCCTCGCCATCTACGTGGCGGGGCTGGCGGCGACGTTCGCCCTGCTCCGGCTGGCGATGGACCGGGGGATCGCGGTGCCGATGATCAGCCTGTACCGCCCGGGCGGCACGCTGATGCTTCTGGCCAGCTTCGCGATCATGGCGCTGGGCCCGCTGGTCGCCGCGCGGCTGCTGCACGGGCGGGCGCCCGGCACCCTGTTCGGGCCGCGCGCCGCTGGTGCTGCGCCACTTCGTGGCGGCGGCCGCCATCGTCGGCGCGACGCTTGCGCTGGCGCTGGTCGGCTGGTCGCTGGCCTACGACGCGGTTCCGAACCTCGCCCCCGGGCTCTGGGCGCAGCTTCTGCCGCTCGCCCTCGCCGGGCTGGTGCTGCAGACGGCGCCGAGGAGCTGATGTTCCGCGGCTACCTGACGCAACAGCTCGCCGCCCGCTTTCCGGTGCGGCGCGGTCTGGATGGGCCTGCCGGCGCTGGCCTTCGGCCTGGTGCATTTCGACCCGCTGGCGGGCGGCGGCGCGGCGGCCTGGGGCCTGGTGGCGGGCGCGGTGCTCTTCGGGCTGCTGGCGGCGGACCTGACCGCGGCCACCGGCAGCCTGGGCGCGGCATGGGGTTTCCACTTCGCCAACAACGTCGCGGCGCGTGGCGCTGGTGGCCACCGACGACACGATCACCGGCCTGTCGCTCTACGTCACGCCCTACAGCATGGCCGACGCCGATGCGGCGGTCCTGGTGGGCGACCTGGCGCTGTTGCTGACGGGATGGTTTCTCTGCCGACGGGCGCTGGCGCGCTGAGCGGCGCGCCCGGCCCGCGCGGGCCCGATGTCGGCTGTGAATTGTATTCTGCGGCCGAGACGGATAGCTCGGCCCTGAGATGCAGGAGCGCGCATGAACTGGATCTCGAACTACGTCCGCCCGAAGATCAACTCGCTGTTCTCGCGCCGCGAGGTGCCCGAGAACCTGTGGACCAAGTGCGACGAGTGCGGGACGATGCTGTTCCACCGCGAGCTGAGCGGACAACCTGAACGTCTGCACCAACTGCGACCACCACATGCCGATCACGCCCGCGCGACCGCTTCGCGCGCGCTGTTCGACGGCGGCGTCTTCACCGAGGTGAAGGTGCCGCAGCCGGTCGCCGACCCGCTGCATTTCCGCGACCAGAAGCGCTATCCCGAGCGGATGCGCGCCGCGCAGAAGGCCACCGGCGAGAAGGAGGCGATGCTGGTCGCCGAGGGCGAGATCGGCCGCACGCCGGTCGTCGCCGCGGCGCAGGACTTCCGCTTCATGGCCGGCTCGATGGGCATGTATGTCGGCAACGCCATCATCGCCGCCGCCGAGCGCGCGGTGAAGCTGAGGCGCCCGCTGATCCTGTTCTCGGCCGCCGGCGGGCGCGCGGATGCAGGAGGGCATCCTGAGCCTGATGCAGATGCCGCGCACCACCGTCGCGGTGCAGATGCTGAAGGAGGCCGGGCTGCCCTATATCGTGGTGCTGACCCATCCGACGACCGGCGGCGTGACCGCCTCCTACGCGATGCTGGGCGACGTGCAGATCGCCGAGCCGAACGCGCTGATCTGCTTCGCCGGCCCGCGGGTGATCGAGCAGACCATCCGCGAGAAGCTGCCCGAGGGCTTCCAGCGCGCCGAATACCTGCTGGACCACGGCATGCTCGACCGGGTGACGCACCGCGGCAGACTGCGCGACGAGCTGATCACCATCGTGCGGATGCTGACGCGGCCAGCCGCCCGCGGTGCAGGGCGACCTGCCGCCGCCCGCCGAGCTGATCGCGTCCGAGCCCGAGCCGGCCGGCGCGCCGCCGAGGCGGAGAGCGCGGCCGAGGCGCCGGCCGCCAAGCCCGCGCCGACAAGGCGCCGCCGGCCGAACGGCCACGGGCGCCAAAGGCCGCCGAGTGAGCCGGTCCCGGCGCGACAAGAGGTGACCGCCGGCTGACCATCCGACGTCATCCTGCGAGCGGATGATGTCGCTGCACCCCAAGATCATCGACCTGACGCTGGACCGGGTGTGGCGGCTGCTGGACGCGCTCGGCAACCCCGAGCGCCGGCTGCCGCCGGTGATCCACATCGCCGGCACCAACGGCAAGGGCTCGACCCAGGCGATGATCCGCGCCGGGCTGGAGGCGGCGGGGCGAACGGTGCCACGCCTATACCTCGCCGCACCTGGCGCGCTTCCACGAGCGCATCCGGCTCGCCGGCGAGCTGATCTCCGAGCCCGCGCTGACCGGCGCTGCTGGACGAGTGCGAGGCGGCCAACGGCGGCGCGCCGATCACCTACTTCGAGATCACCACCTGCGCCGCCCTCCTCGCCTTCGCGCGGACGCCGGCCGACTGGACGCTGCTGGAGGTGGGGCTGGGCGGGCGGCTCGACGCGACCAACGTGGTCGACGCCCCGCGCTGACGGTGATCACGCCGGTCTCGCTCGACCACCAGCAGTATCTGGGCGACACGCTCGAGGCAGATCGCGGGCGAGAAGGCGGGCATCCTCAAGCGCGGCGTGCCCTGCGTCGTCGGCCCGCAGGAGGACGACGGCGCTGGAGGTGATCGAGGCCGCGGCCGCGCGGCTCGGCGCGCCGCTGCTCGCCCAGGCCAGCACTGGCACGCCTGGGAGGAGCGCGGGCGGCTGGTCTTTCAGGACGAGACCGGGCTGCTGGACCTGCCGCTGCCGCGCCTGCCCGGGCCGCACCAGATCGACAATGCCGGCGCCGCGCTCGCGGCGCTGCGGCGCGCTGGGCTGCGGACGAGGCCGCCTGCGAGGCCGCCGTGACGCGGGCCGTCTGGCCCGCGCGGATGCAGCGCCTGACGCGCGGGCCGCTGGCCGAGGCGGCGCCGGGCGGCGCGAGCTCTGGCTCGACGGCGGGCACAATCCGGCGGCGGGCGCGGCGCTGGCGGCGACGCTGGACGCGATGCCGCGCGGCCGGACTGCACCTGGTCTGCGGGATGCTGAACACCAAGGACGTGGCGGGCTACATGCGCGCCGCTGGCCGGCGCGCGCGGCCAGCGCTGCACGCGGTCGCCGATCCCCGAGAGCGACGCGACCCTGCCGCGCCGAGGCCACCGCCGCCGCGGCCACGGCGGCCGGCATCGGCGCCACCACGGCCCGCCGACCCGCTTGCGGCGGTCGCGCGCCATCGTCGCCGCCGATCCGGCCGCGCGGATCCTGATCTGCGGCTCGCTCTACCTGGCGGGATGGGTCCTGCGCGAGAACGGCTGAGGGGGGGAACGGCCGGCCTCGGGGACCCCTCCGGGACCCCCTCGGCCGGCCGTGCTGCCGCGGAGGGCGGAAGCGGCGCCGCCTCGGCTTGACGGGTCGCCGCCGCGGGCGCAGGCTGGCGGGAAAGGATGCGGAGACACGCGGACAGGGGACCCCGGACGAAAGGGCTTCGGATGTCACCCCTGCGCTTCAGCGCCACCGCGCTCGCCGCCCTCGCCATTGCCGCCGCTTCGCCACAGGTCCGCGCCGCCGACTGGGTCGTCGCCGACGGGCAGCTCGCCGGGATCGAGGGGCTGGCCGCAGGGGGCGCCGTCTATCACCTGGCCTTTCGCGACGACAGTTGCGTCGCCCTCTTTGCCGGGTGCGACCGGCCCGAGAAGCTGCTTGCCGACGCAGGCGCGGCGCGGGCCATTGCCGAGGCGCTGGCCGCCGAGTTCGGCGCGCTGCCCGCGGCCGGACATGGCGGGCCCGCGGGCTGCACCGAGGGGACGTTCTGCGAGCTCGTGATACCGTACGCGATGACGCGGACCTACAACGGCACGCCCTTCGTGCACGGTGTGGCGGTGCGCATCGGCCCGGCGCGCCACCATGGGTCGGGCGGTCGATGGCGTTCGAGCCGGACCGGTCGCTGGCGCGGCTCGGGCGGGAGGTCTACGTGGTGGCGCGGCCCGACGCAGCCAGTCCCTGAGCGCGGCCGCGCCCTCGGAACGCGGCGATAATTCGACCCGCCGTCGCCGTCGGTTCGGCCGTGCGGATCACGATCTGCGGCTCCCTGGCGGGAGGGGCCCGGTGTGAGGGCCGTCTCGGGGGGACGGCCGCGTGCGGGGCGTCGAAGGCCGGGGGGCCGACCCTCCCGCGCGATCGGGCAATGGTGTAGAGTGACGAGGGTGTCAACTCGAGCGGGGAGATCCGTTCATGCCTTGCATCGCACGCCGCCTCGGCACCCTGACCGTCCTGGCCTGGCTCCTGGCGCTCGGCCCGGCGCCGGCTGTGGCGGCCACGGTCGACGCCTTCGTCTCGCAGCTGGGCGCGCTCTTCAAGGGGGCGGGATTCCTCGAACCGGTCATAGACATCAGCGAGAACGAGGAGCGGCTCAACCTCTCGATCCAGGCCGCCGGGCCGATCGACCACTCGATCACCAACGATTCCGGCCGCTTCCGCAAGCAAGCCAAGCTCGACTTCTGGAACATCACGCTGGTGTTCTCTGCCATCGACGGACCCCAGCGCCGGCCCGACAGCCTGACCGCGGGCGCGACCGTCTGGCACGACATCGTCGACGGGAAGCCGCATCCGAGCGACCGGAAGGAGAGCGACGACTTCTCGTTCGACCAAACGATCCTGGACTACCGGACCCAGCGGGTGCGCTTCGGCGACCGCGTGGCCCATCCCCGCAGGCACAGCGACCGGGTGTTCGACGGCCTGTTCGCGGTGACGGTCCTGCCCGGCCAGCAACGGATCCAGGGCTGGAACTTCCGGTTCAAGGTCGAGCATCTGCCCCGGCCGGTGCCGCTTCCGGCGGGCGCGCCCCTTGCGATGGCGTCCCTGCTCCTGCTCGGCGGCATTGCGCGGCGGCGCTCGGACCCTTGATGCGCGGCGCGCGGCAGGCTAAGCCGCCGGGTATGACTCCGTTGTTCGACATCGGCGATCGGGTGCGCCTGCCGTGGCGCTTCTTCGGCGCTGCGCGGAGCGTCCTCGCCCGCCTATGAGCCGCCCCGCACCCGGCCGACAGCGGCCGGTCCTGCGGCGCGCCGGCCACCGGATTTGTAAAACCGCGTACATTTTCGTGTACAGAATGTACAGGATCCGGCCCGAAACCGTACATTCCTCCGGGAGATCCCGATGACAGCCCCCAAGACGCTCTACGACAAGATCTGGGACGCCCACCTGGTCCACGAGGCCGAGGACGGCACCTGCCTTCTCTACATCGACCGCCACCTGGTCCACGAGGTGACCAGCCCGCAGGCCTTCGAGGGGCTGCGCCTTGCGGGGCGCCGCGTGCGCGCGCCGGAGAAAACCATTGCGGTTCCGGACCATAACGTGCCCACCACGCCCGACCGCCTGACCGGCATCACCAACGAGGAGAGCCGGATCCAGGTCGAGGCGCTCGACCGCAACGCCGCCGAGTTCGGCATCCACTACTACCCGGTGAACGACGTCCGCCAGGGCATCGTGCCCAGCCACAATG
>CAVZBD010000011.1:0-124779 GCA_963773475.1 uncultured Alphaproteobacteria bacterium
CCGGGCTGCCGCGCGAGATCATCGAGAGCGCCAAGGTGGATGGCGCGACCGACTTCGAGATCTTCCGGCGGATCATCCTGCCGCTGTCGTTCCCGGCGCTGGCGTCGTTCGCGATCTTCCAGTTCCTGTGGACCTGGAACGACCTGCTGGTGGCCACCGTGTTCCTGGGCAACAACGAGGAGCAGCTGGTGATGACCGGCCGGCTGCGCGAGCTTCTGGGCTCGCGCGGGGGCGACTGGGAAATTCTGGCGGCCTCGGCCTTCGTGTCGATCTTCGTGCCGCTGGTCGTGTTCTTCGCGATGCAGAAATACCTGGTGCGCGGCCTGTTGGCGGGTTCGGTGAAATAGCGGCGGATCGCTGCCCAAAAGAGAAGAAGGGGAGGGGACAATGGCGGATCTGAAGCTGACGGACGTCGAGAAGGCCTACGGCAGACGTCAAGGTGCTGTCAGGACATCGACCTCGACATCGAGAAGGGCGAGCTCGTCGTCTTCGTGGGGCCGTCGGGCTGCGGCAAGTCCACGCTTCCTGCGCATGATCGCAGGGCTCGAGAAGATCACCGGCGGCACGCTGGAGATCGACGGGCAGGTGATGAACGACGTGCCGCCCGCGCAGCGCGGCATCGCCATGGTGTTCCAGACCTACGCGCTCTATCCGCACATGACGGTGCGCGACAACATGGCCTTCGCGCTGAAGATCGCCAAGAAGACGAAGCAGGAGATCGACGCGGCGGTCGACAATGCCGCGCGCATCCTGCAGCTCGACGCCCTATCTCGACCGGCTGCCGAAGGCGCTCTCGGGCGGGCAGCGCCAGCGCGTCGCCATCGGCCGGGCGATCGTCCGCGACCCCAAGGTCTACCTTTTCGACGAGCCGCTCTCGAACCTCGACGCGGCGCTCAGAGTGGCGACCCGCATCGAGATCGCGCAGCTGAAGGAGCGGATGCCGGACGCGACGATGATCTACGTCACCCACGACCAGGTCGAGGCGATGACGCTGGCCTCGCGCATCGTGGTGCTGGCCGGCGGCGGCATCGCGCAGGTGGGCTCGCCGCTGCAGCTCTACCAGCGGCCCGAGAACGAGTTCGTGGCGCAGTTCATCGGCTCGCCCTCGATGAACCTGCTGCCGGGCGAGATCGTCGAGACTGGCGAGGGCCGGACCGTCGTGCGCATGGAGGCGGGCGGCACGGCGGTGTCAAACTATCCCAGCCTGCCCGAGGACATGGGCAAGAAGGTCCGCGTGGGCGTGCGGCCCGAGGACTTCGTCGAGACCGACGGGTCCGACTACGTCTTCGAGGGCCGGGTCGACATCCTCGAGGCGCTGGGCGAGGTGACGCTGCTCTACTTCGAGAAGGTGGGAGAGGCCGACCCGGTGATCGCCAAGCTGCCCGGCATCCATGCCGAGCTGCGCGGCCACGACGTCCGCCTGACGGCCGCGCCCGACAAGGTCCACGTCTTCCTCGACGGCCAGTCGCTGCACTACCGCGACCGGCCGAACCGCAACATCGACGTCAAGCCGCACTGAGCGGCGCCGAAGGGCCATTGCACGGGGCCTCGCGGCCGGCTCGGCCGCGCGGGCGGATGCGTGATCGACAGAGGGAGGGGCCATGCCGGCGCCGGAGAACAGGCTGAAGCGCGCATTGGCGGAGGGCCGGATGCAGCGGGGCGTCTGGCTGGGGCTGGCCAGCCCCATCGTCGCCGAGATGGCGGCCCATGCCGGCTTCGACTGGTGCCTGATCGACGGGGAGCACGGGCCGAACGACATCCCCCTGATCCTGACGCAACTGCAGGCGATGGCCGGCGCCCCGGCCGCGCCGGTGGTGCGGATCCCGGTCAACGAGACGCACCTGATCAAGCAGGTGCTGGACCTCGGGGTGCAGACCCTGCTGGTGCCGCTTGTCGACACCGCGGCCCAGGCGGCCGAGGCGGCGCGGGCCACGCGCTATCCGCCGCAGGGCATTCGGGGAATCGGCGCCGGCATCGCCCGCGCCTCGGCGTGGTCGGGTTACGAGGGCTATGCCGAGACCGCCAACGACCAGATCTGCCTGATGGTGCAGGCCGAGAGCCGGCAGGCCATCGACGAGATCGACGCCATCGCCGGAACCGAGGGGGTGGATTGCGTGTTCGTGGGGCCGGCCGACCTTTCGGCGAGCCTGGGTCATCCCGGCCGCCCCGACGCGCCCGAGGTGCGCGAGGCGATCGAACATGCGGTGGCGCGCACCCGGGCGGCGGGCAAGGCGGCAGGCATCATCACCTTCGATCCGGCCGAGTTCGCCGCCTATGCCGAGATGGGCGTGACCTTCCTGGGCACTGGCGCCGACGTGACGCTGCTGGCCGCGGCGCTGCGCGGACTTGCCGCGTCGGCGCGCGATGCCGCGGGATGATGCCGGGACGCTTTGCATCTTTTCGCCCCGTCGGATCCGTGGAATAGAACGGCGCCAACCACGCCCAGGGGAGATGCCGCATGGAAATCCGCGAGGCCCTCGACCTTCGACGACGTGCTGCTGGTGCCCGCCGCTTCGACGCGTGCTGCCGTCGAAAGCCGACACGCGGACCCGCCTGACGCGCTCGATCGCGATGAACATCCCGCTGATCTCGTCGGCGATGGACACCGTGACCGACTCGCGCATGGCCATAGCCATGGCGCAGTCGGGCGGGATCGGGGTGATCCACCGCAACCTGTCGATCGGCGAGCAGGCGGCCGAGGTGCGCCGCGTCAAGCGCTTCGAGAGCGGGATCGTCTACAGCCCGATCACGCTCAGGCCCGACCAGACGCTGGCGGACGCCAAGGCGCTGCAGGGACGCTACAACGTCACCGGCTTTCCGGTGGTCGACGAGGACGGGCGGGTCGTGGGCATCGTGACCAACCGCGACATGCGCTTCGCCGAGGATGACGCGACGCCGGTGCGCGTGATGATGACCTCGGACAACCTGGCGATGCTGACCGAGCCCGCCGACCTCGAGGAGGCGCGCAGCCTGATGAAGGCGCGCCGCATCGAGAAGCTGCTGGTGACCGACGGGCAGGGCAAGCTGACCGGCCTGCTCACGCTCAAGGACAGCGAGCAGGCGGTGCTGAATCCCAACGCCTGCAAGGACGGGCTGGGCCGCCTGCGTGTCGCCGCCGCGACCACGGTGGGCGAGGCCGGCCTCGAGCGGACCGAGGCGCTGGTCGACGCGGGCGCCGACGTCGTCGTCATCGACACCGCCCACGGACACAGCCGCGGCGTGATGGAGGCGGTCGAGCGCGCCAAGAAGTTGTCGAACGAGGTCCAGATCGTGGCCGGCAACGTCGCCACCGCCGAGGCGGTGCGGGCGCTGATCGGCGCGGGGGCCGACGCGGTGAAGGTGGGCATCGGGCCGGGCTCGATCTGCACCACGCGGGTCGTGGCGGGCGTCGGCGTGCCGCAGCTGACCGCGATCATGGATTGCGCCGAGGGCGCGGGCGACGTGCCGGTGATCGCCGACGGCGGTATCAAGTTCTCCGGCGACTTCGCCAAGGCGATCGCCGCGGGCGCCTCGTGCGCCATGGTTGGCAGCATGCTCGCCGGCACCGAGGAGAGCCCGGGCGAGGTGGTCCTGTACCAGGGACGCACCTTCAAGATGTATCGCGGCATGGGCAGCCTGGGGGCCATGGCGCGCGGGTCGGCCGACCGCTACTTCCAGGCGGACGCCGCGACCGACAAGCTGGTGCCCGAGGGGATCGAGGGGCAGGTGCCCTACAAGGGGCCGGCAAGCGCGGTGATCCACCAGCTGGTCGGCGGTCTGCGCGCGGCGATGGGCTATACCGGCTGCGCCACGGTCGACGAGATGCGCAAGGGCTGCCGCTTTGTCCGGATCACCGGCTCGGGCCTGAAGGAGAGCCACGTCCACGACGTGCAGATCACCCGCGAGAGCCCCAACTACCGCGCCACATGACCCCGGCGGCCCGGGTCGCGGCCGCGGCCGAGCTGCTGGACGAGGTCCTGCGCGGCCAGCCGGCCGAACGGGTTCTGACCCGCTGGGGCCGGCGCAGCCGCTTCGCCGGGTCACGCGACCGCGAGGCGGTGCGCGACCTGGTCTTCGACGCCCTGCGCCGCCGCCGCTCGTATGCCACGCTGGGCGGGGCCGAAACCGGGCGCGGGCTGATGCTGGGCGCGCTGCGGGCGGCGGGCACTGACCCCGACGAAATCTTCACCGGCCAGGGTCATGCGCCCGACAGGCTGACGGATATTGAGCGCGACCCGTCGCCCCGGCCGCCGTCGCGGTGCGAGGCGCTGGACTGTCCCGACTGGCTCTGGCCACGGCTGGAGCGGTCGCTGGGCGATCGGGTCGAGCCGGTCCTGTCGGCGCTGCGGCAGCGGGCGCCGGTGACGGTGCGGGTCAACCTGCGCAAGACGAATCCCGAGGCCGCCGCCCGGCAGCTCGCCGAAGGCGGCATCGGCTGCCGGCCGGGCCCGCTGTCGCCGACGGCGCTGGTGCTGACCGAGAACGCGCGGGCGCTGCAACGATCCGCCGCCTATGCAGACGGTCTGGTCGAGTTGCAGGACGCGGCCTCGCAAGCGGCTGCCGACTGCATCCCCGTGCCCGATGGGGCGCGGGTGCTCGACCTGTGCGCCGGCGGCGGCGGCAAGACGCTGGCGCTGGCCGGCCGTGCCGATGCGATCTTCCATGCCCACGACGCCGACCCGGACCGGATGAAGGATCTGCCGGCGCGAGCGGCCCGCGCCGGCGTGGCAGTGGAGGTGCTGGATCGCGCCGCCGTGTCGGAGCTGGCGCCCTTCGACGTGGTGGTGGTCGACGCGCCGTGTTCGGGAAGCGGCGCCTGGCGCCGTTCGCCCGAGGCCAAGTGGCGCCTGACGGCCGACCGGCTGGACGAGCTGGTGCGCGTGCAGGGGGGGCTTCTGGCCCAGGCCGCGGAGCTCACCGCGGCGGGCGGCGTGCTGGCCTACATCACCTGCAGCCTGCTGGAGGACGAGAACGAGGGCGCTATCTCGGCCTTCCTCGAGGCGAGTCCCGACTGGTCGCGCGAGCACGCGCGCCGGTTCCTGCCGGACGAGGGCGGTGACGGCTTTTACGTGGCAATCCTGCGAAAGCCCGCGTGATGCACTCTGAGGTTGTGCAGCCGCGGCGTCAGCCGTTAGGAACGCCTTAACGCCCCTCGGGTCATCTGTCGGGCGCTGCCGGTCCTGGGCCGGCCTGGAAGCAGGCGCTCGACGAGGCTCACGTGACCTATCCCGCTCTCGACCCGCACCCGATGACGAAGTCGGCCCACGAGCTGTTGCCGCGGGTCGGGCCGCTGGCGGCCGTGGGCGCGGTGCTGATCGCCGCCGCCTTCGTGGCACCGGCCGGCGGTGCGGCGACCTTCGTGCTGGCGGCAGGCCTTGCCTGCGCCGCGACCGCCGCACTGGTCGGCATGGTCGGCGTCTGGCGCCGCCGGAGCGAACGGCGGCTGCGGGACATCGTGATGCGCCTGGTCGACCGTGACCCGACACCGGCGGTGCTGACCGACACGCAGGGGGTGGTCTCCTATCGCAACGGTGCCGCCGCGATCCGCTTCGGCGGCCTCGAGGGGCGGCCGCTCGCCCGGTTGCTCGATGGGCTCTTCGCCGCGCCCTCGACCGTCGTCGGCCGGCTGCGCGAGCAGGCCGCCGCCACAGGCATCGCCCAGGAGGAGGTCACGCTGCGGCGCGAGCACCTTCGGCTAGTCGCACATCGGGTCGGGCAGGGCTGCTTTCTCTGGCGGCTCGAGGGCGCGGGCCGCGGCCTGACCGCCGCCGACGGGCACGACATCGCGCTGCCGATGATCGTGGCCTCGAAGGCGGGCGCCATCCTCAGCATGAACGCCGCCGCCGAGCGCATCGTCAGCCGCGCAGTCCGGACGCTCGACGCGCTGGTCGAGGATGCGCCGCTGCGGCCGGGCGAGCCGCAGGACATCCGCACCCGCACCGGCACCGTCCAGCGCATCGTCTTCACCGCCGAGCACGACGACCGGCGCGAGCTCTACCTGCTTCCGGTGCGCGCCGTGCAGGGCGAACCGGCATGGCAGTTCTTCGATGCGCTGCCGGTGCCGCTGCTCAAGATCGCGCGCTCGGGCGAGGTGCGGATGGCCAATCGCCTCGCGCGGGACCTGCTGGCGGACCAGATGGCCGTGGGCACGCCGCTGTCCTCGCTGGTCGAGGGGCTGGGGCGTCCGATCGGCGAGTGGCTGGCCGACGCGGTCGAGGGCCGGGGCCTCGGGCGCCCCGAGGTGGTGCAGGCCTCGCGCCCCAGCAAGGAGGTCTATCTGCAGATCACCCTTGGCCGGGTCGAGGAGGAGGGCGACGTCTCGCTGGTGGCTGTGCTGAACGACGCGACCGAGCTCAAGACCCTGGAAGCGCAGTTCGTGCAGAGCCAGAAGATGCAGGCCATCGGCCAGCTTGCGGGCGGCGTGGCGCATGACTTCAACAACCTGCTGACGGCGATCAGCGGGCATTGCGACCTGCTGCTGATGAAGCGCGACGAGGGCGACCCCGATTACGCCGACCTCGCCCAGATCGCGCAGAACGCCAATCGCGCGGCCAGCCTGGTGGGGCAGCTGCTGGCCTTCAGCCGCAAGCAGAACCTGCAGCCACAACTGCTCGACCTGCGCGACAGCCTGTCCGACCTGACGCACCTTCTGAACCGGCTGGTGGGCGAGAAGGTCAGCCTCAGCGTCAGCCACGGGCCGGACCACAAGATGATCCGCGCCGACAAGCGCCAGCTCGAGCAGGTGATCATGAACCTGGTCGTTAACGCGCGCGACGCGATGCCGAACGGCGGGGCCATCTCCATCGCGACCGAGACGGTGATGCTGACCCAGGCGCTGGAGCGCGACCGGGCGACGGTGCCGGCGGGCGAGTACGTGCTGGTCAAGGTCGCCGACGAGGGCATCGGCATTCCCGCCGACAAGCTGCCCAAGATCTTCGAGCCGTTCTTCACCACGAAGCGGACCGGCGAGGGCACGGGCCTCGGCCTTTCCACCGCCTACGGCATCGTCAAGCAGACGGGCGGCTTCATCTTCGCCGACAGCGAGGTCGGTCGCGGCACCACATTCTCGCTCTACTTCCCGGCGCATGACGAGCCGGCCGCGGTGGCCCCGCGCGCGCCCAGCGACCGCGAGGCGCCGGTGGCGCAGGGCGAGGGGCTGGTCCTGCTTGTCGAGGACGAGGCGCCGGTGCGTGCATTCGCGAGCCGCGCGCTGCGGATGCGGGGCTACACGGTCATCGAGGCCGAGAACGCCGAAGAGGCGCTGAAGCTGCTCGACGACGACAGCCTGCACGTGGACGTCTTCGTCACGGACGTGGTGATGCCGGGCATGGACGGGCCGACCTGGGTCAAGAAGGCGCTCGAGAAGCGCCCCGATACCCGCGTCGTCTTCGTCTCGGGCTACGCCGAGGACAGCCTCGAGGACAGCCAGTCGAAGTTCCCGAACTCGGTCTTCCTGCCCAAGCCGTTCTCGCTCAAGGAACTGACCGAGACGGTCCACGCCCAGATCACCGCCGCCTGATCCGCCGCACGGGACGGGTCGCCGCTAGGCGCCTGCCGCGCGGTGGTAGATGCGCAGCACCGCCTGTACCGCTTCGAGCAGGACCGCCTCGGCCGTGCCTGCGCGGGTTTCGCCGTGGCGGCCCGGGATGTACTGGCTCAGCAGCGGGGCGGGGATGGGCCGCCCCGAAAGGCGCGTCATGAGGTCATCGACGGCGGCTTTCGCTCGCGGGCTGGGCCAGTAGTAGCGGATGCGGTCGGAATAGCTGAAATGCCGCTGCAGCCAGAGCTCGTCGGGGCTGCCGGCGTAGTATTTCTCCCAGCTTTCGGGCGCGTCCCGCATCGCCTCGTCCATGGCGGCCATCAGCCGGCCCGCGGGCGGGTGGCCGTCGAGCACGTCGGCGATGGCGTCGAGCCCATAGAGCGCCTCGCGAAGCGCGAAGGTCAGCCACGGGCCGACCTTGAGGATGGCGAACCCCTGGTCGACGAGCGCGCAAAGGGCGGCCCCGGCCTGGTAGTCGGTCGAATGCGCCTCGTAGATCAGGCCGGGCAGTCGGTGCAGGCGCCTGGACAGGCCCTCGGCCTTGCCGGGGTCGAAGTGGACGATGTCGGTATGGCCAAATTCCACCCCCGGCTGGACCACGAGCGCCACCACGCGCGCGAAGGCGTCCGCAAGACCACGCGCCGCGAAGGCCTCTCGGTGAACCTCATGTGTGCGCGCGGCTGCATCGGGGTGGGTGATCTGCAGCTCGCCCAGTTCCTCAAACGCGCCGCCGGGGACCGGCACCTCGGTTCCGACGACGTAGACCGGGCGCAGAGGCCCCGACGCGTGGGCCTCGGCGACTTCGGCAAGGCGCGGCGGCGCGGTCCGCCGTCTTCCTCGTCGCTCAGGGCGGCGGGTTCGCCGCGACAGCCCATCGAGGTGTCGAGATGCAGCTTGGTGAACCCCGCCGCCGAATAGGCGGCGACCATCGCCTCGGCCTTTTCCATGGCGTCATCGGCCGGCAGGTGCTTCCACGGGTTCGGGCCCAGGTGGTCGCCGCCGAGGATGACGCTCGATGCGTCGCAGCCGGCGCGCTCGGCCGTCTCGGCGACGAAGCGGCGAAAGTCGTCGGGCGTCATGCCGGTATAGCCGCCATCCTGGTTGACCTGGTTGCAGGTCGCCTCGATCAGGGGCGGGTGCCCGAGGTCGCGGGCGAGGCGGAGCGCCGCCTCGATGACCACGGGATGGGCGGAACAGACCGAGGTGATACCCTTCGGCCGGCCTGCGTGGAACGCCGCGGGAATGTCGAGCAGCGGGTGCTTCATGATGCGGTCCCTCGTGCCTGGGCGATCGCGGCCTGCAAGGTGGCAAGGTCGCTCGTGCCCTCCATGGGGCCGCGGCGCCCGACGGCGAGCGCGCCGGCCATCGCGGCGTGCTCGAGCGCCTCTCGTGGTGGCGTCGCCCGCAGCCAAAGGGCGGTGAAGGTCGCGCCGAAACAGTCGCCCGCGCCGGTGGGGTCGACCTCCTCGACCGCAAAGGCCGGCTGGAAGATGTCGCGCTTTGCCGTCGAGGTAGCGGGCCCCGGCGCGGCCCTGTTTCCAGACGATGGCCGCAACACCGGACTCCAGCAGTTCACGGACCGCACCGTCTGCGCTGCCGGCTGTGGTCAGCATGGTCAGTTCCTCGCCGCTCGGCAGGAAGAGGTCGGTGCGTGCGAGCACCTGCCGCATCGCCTCGTCCATGCCGGGCGCCGCGAGCATTTCCTTGCGCAGGTTGGGATCGAACGAGACGGTCCCGCGCCGCGCCCTGATGGCATCTGCGGCGTTCAGGTTCAGCGTCACCAGTTCGGGCGTCGACAGCGACGAGCCCATGACGTGCAGGTGGTCCACCTCGTCCAGCATCTTGGTGACGGCGCCCGATCCCTCGATCCGTCCGCAGGCGCTGTGCGTGAGATTGAAGACGAAGTCGCGCGACCCGTCGGGGCGATAGCGCACGAAGGCCGTGCCGGTGGGGCGGTCGGGATCGACGCGGACCGCCGAGACGTCGACGCCGTCGCGCCCGAGGCGGTCGAGGTTCAGCTGGCCGAAGTCGTCCGCCCCCACGGTCGAGACGATCGCGCACGGCTGGCCGAGCCGCGCCGCCTGGTCGGCGAAGATCGCCGGCGCGCCCGAGGGGAAAGGGCCTGTCAGCGCGAGCGGTTCGAGGAACCCGGAGCCCGGGCTGTCGGCCATGATTTCGGCAAGGATCTCGCCGATCACGAGGATCTTCTTTATCTGCGTCTCCGCCATTGGCAGCCCCCCGCGTCCCGACGGCCCCGCTCCCACCCACGGCCCTGCGGCCGTGACGCCCGATGATGAGGAACGGCTTGACCGATCTCACCGATCATAACTAGGGTCAATTTCAAACTTGACATGCGAAAAGCAACTGGCTCCGCTTCTGTCGGTTGCAATGGAGGGTCGAGGGTGCCGCTGCGGTCGGTCTTCGGCGCGCGGTTCGGAAGTCGGCTCATGGATGACAAGAAGATAAGGAACATGGAGGAGTTCGCGGCAGCCGTCGGCGTGTCGCGGCCAACCGTCTCGAAGTACTTCAACGATCCCGACAGCGTCAGGCAGACCACTCGACGCCGGATCGAGGACGCGCTGGAGAAGTACGACTTCCGCCCGAACCTCTTCGCGATGAACCAGAACCGGCGGTCGACGAAGAACGTGGGTATCGTCGTGCCCTACCTGGCCGACCCGACCTTCGCCGAGATCGCCCGCAACATCGAGCGCCGCTGCATCGCGGCGGGCTTTCGCACGACCCTTTTCAGCTCGCACGGCGAGCCGGCGCTCGAGAACGAGGCGCTGGACAGCCTGAGGGCACTGCGGCCGGCGGGGGTGCTGCTGGCGCCGCTGGGCCGCAAGTCGGACCACGATCACCTGGCGCGCTTCTGTCAGGACGTCCCCACCGTCCTTTTCGATCGAAATATCGACGGGTTGGGCGAGGCGTTCGTGGGCTCGGACAACGTCAGTTTCGTCTCGCAGAGCGTGCAGTACCTGACCCGCACCGGCGAGCCGCCTTGCTTCTTCGAGATGAAGAGCCCGTCGAACCCCAACGCCCTCAACCGCCGGCGCGTCTATGTGGAGACGATGGAGAGCCTCGGCCTCGAGCCGATGCTCGTGAGCGTGGACGGCGCGGGCTGGGGGCTTGAGGAGATCGGCTATGACGGCGCCATGCACGTCTTTCGCGAGCGGTCGCTGCCCACCGACACGATCCTGTGCAGCAACGATCGTCTGGCCATCGGAGTGTTGGCCGCGTGCTACGAGCGGGGGCTGCGCGTGGGCCGCGGCAGCGGCTGCGCCTTGCGCGTGGCCGGGCACGACGATCATCCGTTCTCGCGCTTTACCTCGCCCTCGCTTACTACGGTCGGGCACGAGTACGACGTGGTCTCGAGTGGGGCGTCGAGCGGCTGCTGGAGCTGATCGAAGGCGGCGGACGCTTCGAGCGCCGGACCGAGGAGCTGCTTCCTGCGCGGCTGGTGCTGCGGCTGTCCGCTTGATTTCAACTTTCTTGTCGCGCGTAAATTTTAAATGTTGACTGAAGGGAAGCTGTAGCTTCTCATACGGCCTCGGAAAAGCACCTGTTTGGGAGGATTTGGATGCATCCGAGAAAGACATTTCTCGCGGCGACCGCGCTTGCGCTCGTCTCGGGTGGGGGGGCGCTGGCGGAAGAGCTGACGATCGCCACCGTCAACAACTCCGACATGATCATCATGCAGAAGCTGTCGCCGAAGTGGGAGGAGCAGACCGGCCACAAGCTGAACTGGGTCGTCCTCGAGGAGAACGTGCTGCGCCAGCGCGTCACCACCGACATCGCCACCCAGGGCGGCTCGTTCGACATCATCACCATCGGCGCCTACGAGGCTCCGATCTGGGGCGCGCAGGGCTGGCTCGTGCCGGTCGACGATCTGGATCAGTACAACGAAGATTACGACTACGAAGACATTTTCGAGCCTGTGCGAAACGGCCTGTCGGCCAACGGCACGCTCTACGCGGTCCCGTTCTACGCCGAGAGCTCGTTCACCTTCTACCGGACCGACATCTTCGAGGAGAAGGGCGTCGAGCCGCCGACCGAGCAGATCACCTACGACGAGTTCGCCGACATCGTCGCCAAAGTGCATGACCCCGACAACGGCGTCTACGGCACGTGCCAGCGCGGCAAGCCGGGCTGGGGCGAGAACATGGCCTTCATCGGGCCGATGGTGAACGCCTTCGGCGGACGCTGGTTCGACATGGACTGGCAGCCCCAGATCGACAGCGAGGCGTGGCACAACGCCATCAACTACTACGTCGACCTGATGAACAACTACGGGCCCCCGGGCGCGTCCTCGAATGGCCACAACGAAAACCGGGCGCTGTTCGCCGACGGCAAGTGCGCGACCTGGGTCGATGCGACTTCGGCCGCCGGATACATCTTCAACCCCAGCGAGAGCTCGGTCGCCGACACGACCGACTTCTTCCAGGCGCCGTACGAGGAGACCAAGAACGGCACCGGCTGGTTCTGGGCCTGGGCGCTGGCGATTCCGTCGAGCTCGACCAAGGTTGATGCGGCCAAGGAGTTTCTGGCCTGGGCCACGTCGAAGGAATACGTGGAACTGGTCGGCGAGACCGAAGGCTGGGTCGCCGCGCCTCCGGGCACCCGCAAATCGACCTACGAGAACGAGAAGTACCTCGAGGCGGCGCCGTTCGCCAAGACCGTCGAGAAGTCGATCCTGGCGGCCGACCCGGCCAATCCGACGAAGGATCCGGTGCCCTATACCGGCATCCAGTTCGTGGCGATCCCCGAGTTCCAGGGCATCGGCAACTACGTCGGTCAGCAGATCGCCGCGGCGCTGGCGGGCCAGCAGTCGGTGGATCAGGCCCTGTCGAACTCGCAGACCTTCGCAACCCGCGAGATGACGAAGGCCGGCTACATCAAGTAGCCTCTTCCGGGCGGGCCGGCGTCGCGCACGCCGGCCCGCGATTCCGGTTGCCGGACCGGTCCGCGCTTGGGCGACACTCAGGGAGGGGTTTTCCATGGCGACGCAGCATTCCCGGGCCGCGGCCCGCCTGATGATCTCACCGGCCGTGGTGCTGCTGCTCGGCTGGATGCTGATCCCGCTGGGCCTGACGCTCTACTTCTCGTTCCTGCGCTTCAACCTCATCATGCCGACCGGCAACGAGATGGTGTTCGGGCTCTTCGGCAAGGGCCTAAGGATGCCCGGGCCGGAGGATCTGATCGGATGGCAGAACTACTACTGGTTCGTCACCGACCCCAGCTTCCAGGCCGCGATCGTCAATACGCTGCTGCTCGTGGGCGGGGTGCTGTTGATCACCGTCGTGGGCGGAACCCTCTTCGCGCTTCTGCTCGACCAGCCGATGTGGGGGCAGGGTGTCGTGCGCATCCTGGTGATCGCGCCGTTCTTCGTGATGCCCACCGTCTCGGGCCTCGTCTGGAAGAACATGTTCATGAATCCGGTGAACGGGATCTTTGCGCACTTGGCCTCGAGCCTTGGGTTGCAGCCGTTCGACTTCTTCAGCCAGGCGCCGCTCGTCTCGATCATCTGGATCGTCAGCTGGCAGTGGCTGCCGTTCGCGACGCTGATCCTGCTGACCGCGCTGCAGTCGCTGGATCAGGAACAGCTCGAGGCGGCCGAGATGGACGGGGCCAGCTGGATCAACCGCTTCATCTTCGTCATGCTGCCGCACCTGGCGCGGGCGATCACCGTGGTGATCCTGATCCAGACGATCTTCCTTCTGTCGATCTTCGCCGAGATCCTGGTGACGACGAACGGCGGCCCCGGCACGGCGACCACGAACCTCACCTACCTGATCTACGTTTCGTCGCTGCTGCAGTTCGACGTGGGCATGGGCAGCGCCGGCGGCGTCATCGCCATCATCCTGGCCAATATCGTCGCGATCTTCCTGATGCGGATGATCGGCAAGAACCTGGACGCCTGAGCGGAGGGAGCCCGGACATGGCGCGCGCAGTCACCACCCGCCGCAAGGCCGTCACAACGATTGCGGCCTGGACGGTCGGCCTTTTGATGTTCTTCCCGATCCTCTGGATCGCGGTGCTGTCGCTCAAGACCGAGGTCGACGCGATCCGCGGGCCGCTGCAGGTGCTGACTTCGGACTGGACCCTGAGGAGCTTCGGGGCCGTGCAGGAGCGGTCGGACTACTTCAAGCACTTCAACAACTCGGTGATCATCTCGGTCGGATCGACCCTGCTGGGCCTTCTGATCGCGATCCCGGCGGCCTGGGCGATGGCATTCGTACCCGCCAGGCGCACCAAGGACGTGCTGATGTGGATGCTGTCCACCAAGATGCTGCCCC
Source organism: uncultured Alphaproteobacteria bacterium (assembly GCA_963773475.1). GTDB lineage: Bacteria > Pseudomonadota > Alphaproteobacteria > Rhodobacterales > Rhodobacteraceae > Roseitranquillus. Next base: position 13,813 of record CAVZBD010000011.1, read on the forward strand.
CGGTGGGCGTGCTGGTGCCGATCTACCTGATCTTCCGTGACGCCGGCCTTCTGGACACGCGCATCGGCCTGGTCTTCGTGCTGATGATGATCAACCTGCCGATCATCATCTGGATGCTCTACACCTACTTCCGCGAGATCCCGGGCGAGATCCTCGAGGCCGCGCGCATGGACGGCGCGACCCTGCGCAACGAGGTGCTCTACGTCCTGATGCCGATGGCGGTGCCGGGCATGGCGTCGACCGTGCTTCTGAACGTGATCCTGGCGTGGAACGAGGCGTTCTGGACGCTGAACCTGACGGCGGCCAATGCCGCGCCGCTCACCGCCTTCATCGCCAGCTATTCCAGCCCCGAGGGCCTGTTCTACGCCAAGCTGAGTGCGGCCAGCATCATGGCGGTCGCCCCGATCCTGATCATGGGCTGGTTCAGCCAGAAGCAACTCGTGCGCGGCCTGACCTTCGGCGCGGTGAAATAGGGACGGGAACATGGGACGCATCACGCTCAACAAGGTCCGCAAGGCGTTCGGCGAGGTCGAGGTCATTCCGCCTCTGGACCTGGCCATCGAGGACGGTGAGTTCGTGGTCTTCGTCGGCCCCTCGGGGTGCGGCAAGTCCACGCTGCTGCGGCTGATCGCCGGGCTCGAGGACGTCTCCGGCGGCCAGATCGACATCGATGGCCACGACGCGACCGATCTGCCGCCCGCCAAGCGCCGCCTTGCTATGGTCTTCCAGTCGTATGCGCTCTACCCGCACATGTCGGTCCGCAAGAATATCGCGTTTCCGCTGCGGATGGCGAAGCTGGACAAGGCCGAGCAGGATCGCCGCGTCACCGAGGCGGCGCGGGTGCTGAACCTGACGGACTATCTCGACCGGCGTCCGGGGCAGCTTTCGGGCGGCCAGCGCCAGCGCGTCGCCATCGGCCGGGCGATCGTGCGCGAGCCGGCGGCGTTCCTCTTCGACGAGCCGCTGTCGAACCTGGACGCGGCGCTTCGGGTCGGCATGCGGCTCGAGATATCGGAGCTGCACAACCGCCTGAAGACCACCATGGTCTACGTCACCCACGACCAGGTCGAGGCGATGACGATGGCCGACAAGATCGTGGTGCTGCAGGCGGGGCGGATCGAGCAGGTGGGCACGCCGCTCGAGCTCTACCGCAGCCCCCGGAACGTGTTCGTCGCCGGTTTCATCGGCTCGCCGAGGATGAACCTGCTGAACGGTCCGGTCGCGGCAGAGCACCACGCCGCCACCATCGGCATCCGCCCCGAGCACATCGAGGTTTCGCGAGAGGCGGGCGACTGGCCGGGCATTGTCGGCGTCTCAGAGCATCTGGGATCGGACACGTTCTTCCACGTCGCCGTCGACGCCGTGCCGGATCCTGTCACCGTGCGGGTCGGCGGCGAGGTCGATCTGCACCACGGCGACAAGGTGTTCCTGCGGCCGCAGGCCGAGCATCTTCACAAGTTCGACGACAAGGGGCTTCGCACCGAATGAGACGGCTGGAAGGAAAGGTCGCGCTGGTAACCGGCGGGGCGCGCGGCATCGGCCGCGCCATTTGCGAGGCCTTCATCCGCGAGGGGGCCCGCGTCGCCGTCGCCGATCTGCTGGACAAGGAGGCCGCCGACGCCGCCTCGGCGCTGGGCGAGGCCGCGATGGCGGTCCCAATGGACGTCACCGACCTTTCCTCGATCTCGGGCGGGGTGTCCGCGGTCGAGGATGCCTGGGGCGGGATCGACATCCTGGTGAACAACGCCGGCATCTTCAACATGTGCGCCATCGAGGAGATCACGCCCGAGGACTACCGTCGCCAGTACGACGTGAACGTGGGCGGCACGATCTTCATGACCCAGGCCGTCGTGCCGGGCATGAAGAAGCGCGGGCGCGGCGGCAAGATCATCAACTTCTCGTCGCAGGCCGGCCGGCGCGGCGAGGCCTACGTGTTGGTCTACTGCTCGACCAAGGCTGCCGTGATCTCGATCACGCAGTCGACGGGGCTCGAGCTGATCAAGCACGGCATCAACGTCAACGCCATCGCCCCGGGCGTGGTGGACGGCGAGCATGGGACGCACGTGGATTCGATGTTCGCGAGGCTCGAGGCAACCCGCCGGGCCAGAAGAAGGCCGAGGTCGCCGCAGGCCGTGCCGCGGGCCGCATTGGCCGGCCCGACGAGCTGCCGGCATGGCGTCTTCCTGGCCTCGGACGAGGCCGACTACATCGTCTCCCAGACCTACAACGTCGACGGCGGCCAGTGGATGAGCTGATGCCGCTTTCGAACGCGACCCTGGCCGCAGCTGCCCGAAGGCGTCACGCGGCCGACCTACGACCGCGGCGCGCTGACGCCGGGCATCGTCCATATCGGCGCTCGGGCAACTTCCACCGTGCGCACCAGTCGTGGTATCTGCACCGGCTGATGCAGCAGGGGCTGGCGCAGACTGGGCGATCGTCGGCGCCGGGGTCCGGCCCTTCGATGCCGCGCAGCGGGAGAAGCTGCTGGCGCAGGACTGCCTGACGACGCTGATCGAACTCGACCCTTCGGGCAAGTCGGCCGAGGTGGTGGGCTCGATGATCGACTACGTCCCGATCGAGGAGGGCAACGGCCCGCTGATCGCGCAGATGGCCGACCCGGCGATCCGCATCGTCGCGCTGACGGTGACCGAGGGCGGCTATTACGTCGATCCGGCCACCAACGGCTTCGACGCGGCGCATCCCGACATCGCGCACGATGCCGCCAATCCGGACACGCCGCGTACCGCGTTCGGCGCGATGGTCGCGGCCCTGCGGATGCGACGGGACGCGGGGCACGGGTCCGTTCACCGGCCAGAGCTGCGACAACCTGCAGGGCAACGGCGCCATCCTGCGCCAGACGGTCGTGTCGCTGGCCCGGCTGTCCGACCCCGATCTGGCCGACTGGATCGACGGGAACTGCAGCTTTCCCAACTCCATGGTCGACTGCATCGTGCCCGCCACCGGCCCGAAGGAACTGGCGCTGGCCGCGGAGTTCGGCATCGACGACGCGGCGCCGGTCACGCACGAGAACTTCCGCCAGTGGGTGATCGAGGACAAGTTCTGCGCCGGGCGCCCGGACTGGGACCGGGCCGGCGCGACATTCACCGACGACGTCCACGATTACGAGGCGATGAAGATCCGCATCCTGAACGCCGGCCACCAGGTGATCGCCGAACGCGGGCGAGATGCTGTCGGTCGAGACCATCGCGGGCTGCATGGAGCATCCCCTGATCCGCGCGCTGTTCCACAAGGTCGAGACGCGAGGAGATCGCGCCCGCACGTCAAGCCGGTGCCGGGCATGACCCCGGAGCGCCTACGTGGAGCTGATCGAGAGCCGGTTCTCGAACCCGGCCATCGTGGACACCACGCGCCGCGTCGCCTTCGACGGCTCGTCGCGCCATCCGGCTTCGTCCTGCCGATCGTGCGCGACGGGCTGGCGCGGCGACGCCGGTCGAGGGGCTGGCGCTGGTCGAGGCGCTGTGGGCGCGCATGTGCGAGGGCACGCGCGAGGACGGCACGACCATCGACGCCGAACGATCCGTTCTGGGAGCGGCGCTCCGGCCGCGGCGCGAGGCGGCGCGCGACCGGCCCGCCGCCTGGCTGGAACAGCGCGAGATCTACGGCGACCTGGCCGACGAGCCGCCGTTTCGCCGAGGCCGTTCGACCGCTGGCTGCGCACGATCTGGGACCGAGGGCTCGCGTGGCGTTGCGCAGTACGCGGCGCCTGAGTAACGGATGTCGGCACGAGCGGAGGAGGACGAGTGAAGGCGATACAGCTACCCCGCCCGCGACGAGGTGCGCTTGTGAGCGGCCGGATGCCGCGCCCGGGCGCGGGTGAGGTCGTCTTCGCCGTGCAGGCCAGCGGCATCTGCCACACCGACATCGAGGTGCTGCAGCGGCAATTACGGTACCGTCGGCTTTCCCGTGGTGCCCGGCCATGAATATGCGGGCGTGATCGCTGACGTCGGGCCGGACGTGACTCGGTGTCTGTCCTTGGCGACCGGGTCGTGGTGGATCCCAATCTGGAATGCGGCGTCTGCCGCGGCCTGCCGGCGCGGGCGACCCCATCTCTGCGACACGCTCGGGGCCTATGGCGTGACCTGCGACGGCGGGTTCGCCGAGCGCAGCGTCGTCAGGGCGTTCGCGGGTGCACCGGTCGGCGACATGCCGTTCCAGCTGGCGGCCCTGGCCGAACCGATGGGATGCGTCCTGAACGGGATCGAGGCCGCGCGGGGCGATAGGGCGGCTTCGGCGCTGATCTTCGGCGCCGGGCCCATGGGTCTTCTGATGGCCATCGCGCTGAGAACCCGCGGAGTGGCGGAGATTGCCTTGGCCGACATCGACGAGGCCCGACTTCGGTTGGGCGAAAGCTTCGGCTTTCGCCCGGTCGCGCCGGGAAGTGCGGAGATGACGAAGATGCGGCACGGCGTGGACCTTGTGGTCGAGGCGACGGGCGTGACGTCCGTCGCGGCCGGCATCGTCGACTACATCGCCAGCGGTGGCACCGGCCATTTCTTTGGTGTCTGCCCGCCGGGGGCGCGGATCGAGATCGCGCCGTTCGAGGTGTTTCGCCGCCAGCTTTCGCTGGTCGGCTCTCACTCGCTCAGCCACAACATTCCGCAGGCGCTGGACGTGATCCGCGCGGCGGGGCCCGACCTCGCGCGGCTTGTCACGCACCGGCTGTCGCTTGAAGACGTCGCCGCCGTGCTGGCCGGCACGAGGCTGCCGGGGAGCTTGAAGGTCCAGACATGCAGGGAGTGACGACAGCGCGACAGGCATCGGCGGCCGCACAGCGCCTGGGGAGGCAGGCCGCGCATGCGTGAGCAGATCGAGACCGTCGTGTCCGCCGTCCTGGCGAAGCCGCAGGCGGGCGCGCGTCTGCTGGTGGGCGTGGCGGGGCCGCCGGCCACGGGCAAGTCGACGTTCTCGCAGGCGCTTGTGAACTGCACTTGATGAACGACCGGGCCTTGCGGCCTGCCTGGTCCCGATGGACGGCTTCCACCTGGACAATCGTCAGCTTGACGATCTGGGGCTGAGGGCGCGCAAGGGGGCGCCGCAGACCTTCGATTTCGACGGGTTTCGCTGCCTGCTCGACCGTCTGCGCGGCGCGGCCCGACCGGTCTACTATCCGGTCTTCGATCGCGAGCGCGACATCGCGATTGCCGGTGCCGGCGTGGTGACGCCGCAGACCGACGTGATCGTGGTCGAGGGCAACTACCTCATGCTGGACGAGGAGCCGTGGAGCGGGCTGGCCGGGGTCTTCGATATCGAGGTCTTTCTCAGCACGGCGCTCGCGCGCCTCGAGAAGCGGCTGATCCGGCGATGGCTCGACCATGGCTACGACCATGACGGAGCCGCACAGCGCGCGCGATCGAACGACATCCCGAACGCGGAGCTGGTCCTGAACCGGGTCAGGCCCTCGGCCGGCGCCCTGATACTCGAAACTCGGGAGGCCTGACCGAGGCGTCCGGGTCGGCGGCCGAGGCCGAAACCCTTCTTTCGCACGCTGGGGGCTCACGCCGGTCTCGTGGCGCTTGACCGCGGCCTCGTCTGTTTCCCACGGTGGTTGTGGCGCAGTTTCGGCTTCGGATGCAGCCGCCCGTCCCCGCGCTTGCCATGGATAAGGACGGCCGGCCCCACCGGGCCCCGAGGGAGGAGACGCGTGCATGGCAGACGGCCATGTTCTGCGACCGTTGCGACTGGCCGCGCTCGCGCTTCAAACGGCGGGTGCGGTGGCGCTTGCGCTGGTCGGGATCTGGATCGCCGGCTTCGGCAGCTTCGACGAGACGCTTGCTTCGGGTCGGCACGTTCACGCTGGCGGCGGCCCTCGCCACGCTCACCGCGGCGGTCGCGCGGTTCGGCGGATTCGCCGGCGCGGCGGCTGTGGTGGATACTCGACGTCGCCCTGATCGCGGGGCTCTGCGATCGCCATGGCGCGCTACTTCGCCATCGGCGCTGCGCTCGAGACCGGGCTCTACTTCTTCACGACCATCGGACATCCTGATCGGGGTCGCTCGGGCTCGCGGTGCTGCTGGAGGCTGACGCGGCGCGCCTTCGGCCTGCCGCTGGTGATCGTCTGCCTGCTGGCGCTCGGCTACGCGCTCTTCGGCGACAGCCTGCCGTGGATCTTCCGGCACGGCGGCTATTCGCTGCGAGCAGGTGATGCAGGTCGTCTGGTATTCGTTCGACGGGGTCTTCGGCGGGCCGATCTCGGTGGTGGTGACGCTGATCCTGGTCTTCATCGTCTTCGGCGTCGTGCTTGAAGGCGATCGGCGCCGGGCCGGTGCTGCTCAATTTCGCCTTCGCGGCGACCGGGCGGATGCGCGGCGGCCCGGCGCATGCGGCCATCGTCGCCAGCGGCATCTTCGGCACGATGTCGGGCTCGGTCTCGGGCAACGTCGTCGGCACCGGCGTCATGACCATCCCGATGATCGTCAGGCGCGGCTTCCCGCCGCGCTATGCCGGCGGGGTCGAGGCCGCGGCCTCGTCGGGCGGACAGTTCATGCCGCCGATCATGGGTGCGGTCGCCTTCATCATGTCGGACGTGACCGGCATTCCGTACCTGACGATCTGCGTCGGCGGCGCTGCTGCCGGCGCTCTTCTACTACGCCTCGCTCTTCGTCGCGGTGCACCTCGAGGCGGTGCGCCGCGACATCCGCCCGATCCCGCGGGCCGAGCGTCCGGATCCTGCGCCGCCACGACTGGCTGATGTCGCTGTGCTTCATCGTGCCCGCTGGGCGTGATGGTGGCGTTCCTGCTGTCCGGCCGATCACCGGCGCTGGCGGGGTTCTGGGCGGTGCTGGCGGCGGTGGTGCTGGGCTTCGTCCTCAACCCCGAGCTCCGTCGCGAGCCGCTGCGGCTTGTCGAGGCGCTGCGGCAGGGCGGCCTTGCGGCGGCGCAGATCGTGATCGCCGTCGGCCGCCATCGGCATCGTCATCGGCGTGATGAACATGACCGGCCTCGGGCTGCGCTTCGCCGGCGTGATCCAGGACATCGCCGGCGAATTCGCTGTTCCTGTCGCTGGTCATGATGATGCTGGGCTCGCTGGTGCTCGGGATGGGGATGCCGACGGTGCCCGCCTACCTGATCGTCGATCCTGGTCATGGGCCCGGCGATCGAGACGATGGGCGTGCCGACGCATCATCGCGCACCTCTTCGTCGTCTATTTCGGCGTGCTCAGCTCGATCACGCCGCCCGTCGCCATCGCCGCCTTCGCCGCGGCGCCCATCGCGCGGGCCAACCCGGTGGCCATCGGCGTCGACGCCTGCCGGATCGCCCTGATCGGCTTCGTGATCCCGTTCGTGATGGTCTACAATCCGTCGCTGTCGCTGGTCACCGGGTTTACCTTCGACGGCCTCGGTCTGGGTCTGCCTGCGGCTCGGCGCTTGCCATCTGGCTCTTCTCGACGGGCTTCTCCGGCTATCGCGGCCAAGCCGTCTCGGCATCGTCCAGCGGGGCGTTCGCCTCGCGCTGGGCCTGGCGGTCCTGGTGCCGATCATGTGGGTGGAGGCCGTCGCGACGATCGTGGCCCTGGCGGTCGGCGGCGATGCGACTATGCGGGCCGGCAGGGTGAAACGGCGCTGTCCCGGCCGATCGCCCGAGACGACGACGGCAACTCAGGACGGAGGAGAAACGCATGAGACTGAGACACGCGCTGGCGGGCATCGGCGCTGGGCCTTGCGGCCTTCGTGCCGACGGCGACGGCGCAGGACTTCTACCGGCTCGCGACGCTGGGCCCCGGCTCGTCGCCTTATCTGGTGATGAGCACCTTCGCCCAGATCGTGAATGACAGGCTCGACGACGTCGAGATCCAGGTCAACGCCACCGGCGCGGCCACGCAGCACGCGCTCGAGGCCGGCGAAGGGCAGCTCGACTTCTTCATGTGGTCGGCCAGCGTCCACCAGAACATGATGGACGGCACGGCGATGTACGCCAAGATCCCGCAGGCGCCCGAACTTTCGAAGAACCTGCGCGCGGTCTTCGCCTTTCCGCTGGGGCTCTACCACATCACGACCTACGCGGATTCCGGCATCACCAGAGCTCGAAGACCTGAAGGGCAAGACGCGTGTTCCTCGGCCCGCCGGGCGGCGGCGCCACCGCGATCATGCAGCGCATCGTCGAAGGGCGCGACGGGCCTCAAGCCCGGCGAGGACTTCGAGCAGGTCAGCTTGGCTGGGACGCGGCGGCTCAGGCCTTTCAGGACGGTCGCATCGACGTCTACATGAACGCCACCAACGCGCCGATCGCCGGTGATCCAGCAGATGGCGCTGACCCGCAAGATCCGGTTTCTCGGCCTGACCGACGAGCAGATGGCCAAGGAACCTGTTCAGGCGGTCATGAACCGGCCGGGCGGCGTTCTGGTCGTGATCGCGCCCGGCATCTACGGCGACGAACCAGGTGAACGACCGAGCCGGTGCGGACACTGGGCTCGACCGTGGGCATGGGCGTGGGCGCACATGTCCCCGAGGAGGCTGTCTACCGCATCACCAAGGCCTTCTGGGAAGGCGTGCAGGAGATGGAGTGCAAGCGCGCCCTGGCTGCGGCAAGATCAAGCTCGACAAGGCGCTCGAGGCGTCTGAACCTGCCGCTGCACCCCGGCGCGCTGCGCTACTACGAGGAGATCGGGATGGACGATTCCCGACGCGCTTCGGCCTGCCGGCTGATCCGCCAGGAGCGGCGCCGGAGGCGCCGCTCCCGCAACGCCCCCACATGACGGAACAGATGACCGAGATCCGCGAACATCCTCTTCGTCATGGCCGACCAGCTGCGCGCCGACTACCTGTCGTGCTACGGCCATCCCCACCTGCAGACGCCGCGATCGACGCGCTGGCGGCCCGTGGCGTGCGCTTCACCCGCGCCTACGTGCAGGCGCCGGTCTGCGGGCCGTCGCGGATGCGACCTATACGGGCCGCTATGTCGCCTCGCACGGGTCGTCCTACAACGGCGTGCCGCTGCGCGTCGGCGAGATGACGATGGGCGACCATCTGCGCCCGCTCGGCGTGCGCACGGCGCTCGTCGGCAAGACCCACATGACCGAGGATCGGGCCGGGATGCAGCGCCTGGGCGTCACCCGCGACACGATCGAGGGTGTCTTCGCCGCCGAATGCGGCTTCGAGCCCTACGAGCGCGACGACGGCCTGTGGCCCGACGAGGTCAACCCGGCGGACCTGGCCTACAACCGCTACCTGCGCGCGCAGGGCTACGAGGCCGAGAACCCGTGGCACGCGAACGCCAATGCCGGGCGGGGGGCGGAGGGCGAGGTGCTGTCAGGCTGGCTGATGCGGAACGCGCGCCTGCCGGCCGCCATCGCCGAAGAGCATTCCGAGACCGCCTACATGACGCGACCGCGCGATGGACTTCATCGCCGAGGCGGACGACCAGCCCTGGTGCCTGCACCTGAGCTACATCAAGCCGCACTGGCCCTACATCGCGCCCGCGCCCTACCACGACATGTTCGGCCCCGAGCGACGTCCTGCCGCCGAACCGCAGCGAGGCCGAGCGGGTCGACCCGCATCCGGTCTACGCGGCCTTCATGCAGCATGAGGAGAGCCGCAACTTCGCCCGTGACGAGGTGCGCGAGGCGGTGATCCCGGCCTACATGGGACTGATCCGGCAGGTCGACGACCACCTCGGCCGCCTGTGGCGGTTCATGGACGAGCGCGGGCTGATGGCAGAACACGATGGTCGTCGTCACCTCGGATCACGGCGACTATCTGGGCGACCACTGGCTGGGCGAGAAGGAGCTCTTCCACGAGGAGAGCGTGCGCATCCCGCTTATCATCTACGACCCGGCCGCGGCCGCCGACGCGACGCGGGGCACCGAGGACGACGCGCTCGTCGAGGCGATCGACCTTGCCCCGACCTTCGTCGAGGCGGCGGGCGGGACGGTGCCCGCCCACATCCTCGAGGGTCGTTCCCTCGTGCCGCGGTTGCGCGGCGGGCGCGACGGGTGGCGCGACGCCGTGTTTTCCGAATGTGACTACGGGTTCCGGCGCGCCCGGCTGGAACTCGGCTTTCCGCCGGCCGAGGCGCGGGCCTGGATGGTGCGGACCGAGCGGTGGAAATACGTCGAGTACGCCGGCTTGAGGCCGCAGCTCTTCGATCTGGACGTCGACCCGCAGGAACGCACCGATCTCGGCGACAGTCCACGGCATGCGGACATCCGCCAGACGCTGCACGAGCGGCTGTTCAAGTGGCTCCGCTCTCGCAAGATGCGGATCACCATCGCGGACGCCGAGGTGGAGCGGCGGACTGATACCCACAAGAAGCGGGGGTTCATCTTCGGCGTGTGGTAGCGGACGGCGCGCCCGCGACCGCAACGCGGTTCAGCCCTCGGCGTTGGGGAAGAGCAGCTGCTGCCCGTCCATGCGGAACTCGGCGATGACGTTCCGATCATCATCCGAAAGCAGCCAGTCGACGAAGATGGCCGATTTGCGTTGGGACAGGCCGCGGACCTCACGAGGATCCCCCTTTTGGCGGCGAACGGTGCCAGAGGGTCGTGGCATGGCTGCGTACTGGCGCTCGCGCGCGCACGGGTATGCCCTCTCGGCGCGAGGCCCTGCGAACGCGCGGTCGCAGCTGGTGCCACCGCGGTCGCCATTTTCGAACATTGCGCAGCGCGTGGCAGATTGGTCGCACGAGGGCGGGGAGGGGGACGCGGATTCTCGGAAAGATTGAACGCCAGGCATGGCGCCGTTAGGCCTTCCTTAGCTATAAGGTGCTGAGATCGGCCGTTGTCTGGCCATCTTTCTTCAGGACTCGGCCGCCGAAAGGAATGCGAGATGACGATCCGAACGTCACTTTTGGTTCTGTTGACGGCCACGCCTGCCATGGCCGATGGTCCGGGCTCCGTGCCGCCGCCGCTTCCGGTTGCGTCTGCGGTAACCGACTGGTCGGGCTCGTATGGCGGGTTCACGCTGGGCGGCGTCGCCTCGGACGGCGAGGCCGAGCGCGCGGGATACGAGGGGTCGCTTCTGACGCTAGACGTCGAGAATGGCCTCTTTCCGGGTGAGATCGACGACCAGGATCGTTCGGCGATGCTCGGTCTGCGCTATGGCCGCAACCGGCAGAGCGGTGCCCTCGTCACCGGTTTCGAAATCGATCTCGGCTTCTCAAATCTCGAGGCGGAACCGGCATTCAGCCGCGTCGATCCCAACCCGGCCTTTCCGTTCACCGGCGTCGACACCGTGACCGGCTATCGCACCGAGCTTGACGCGCTGATGACGGCGCGTCTGCGCGCGGGCTTTGCCGCGGGGCGCACGCTCTTCTACGCGACGGGCGGGGTGGCTGTGGGCGATGTGGAGAACACGTTCACGCTTGCGCTCCCGAACCTGCCGGCCGTGGCGGGCGGCCCCTACGCGAACGACTGGAGCGAGGAGGGGATGCGGCTCGGCTACGTCCTCGGCGCCGGGGTCGAGCGGAAGGTAAGCGAGCGGATGAGCCTGACGGCCGACATCATGCGGTTCGACCTGGAAGACGTCGAGGTCGAGGCGACCGATCCAGACACGTTCGGCTCGAACCGCATCTCCTACGAGTTTCAGAACTCGGGCTACGTGGCGCGGATCGGTGTGAACTTCGCCTTCTAAACCTAGCATTCACCTTGATATAAGATTCGCCTACCACTTCTGCGTCGGTTCATCCCATGTTAGGAGCTTCGGCTCCATTCATCGCTCCAGAGATTTTGGTATGGGGTGATGGGAAATGGAATTTCCGTCCAGACAATCGGGTGTTCCGGAATTTGCGCTGCGTTCGAGCATGCGGGACTTTCGGAGCATCAAGGGCGCTGACCTTCTGGAGCGCTGCGACCGGTTCTATGAGTGGCAGGACGCGCGCCGGCAGAGCGGCACCTGGCCATTCTCGCGCGCGACCGAAGCCGGAGTGCGCAACAGCTGTGCCGTCCGCGACGATCGCGGCATCCTCGTTGAGGGCGTCAACTTCGCCTCGCAGGACTATCTGAGCCTTTCGGCGCATCCGGACGTTCACGAGGCAGCGCGCAGGACGATCGACGTGCTCGGCGTGCACTCGGCCGGCTCGCCTGCGCTGGTGGGCAACACCGCGACTTCGGTCGCGCTGGAAGAGCGGCTGGCCCGCTTCCTGAAGATGGACGAGGCGATCCTGTTCCCGACCGGCTGGGCCGCGGGCTTCGGCGTGATCAAGGGGCTGGTGCGCTCGAGCGACCATATCGTGATGGACGCGCTGGCCCATGCCTGCCTGCAGACCGGCGCGCAGGCGGCGACGAAGAACGTCCACCTGTTCCGGCACCTGGATCTTGACCATTGCCGCGAGAAGCTTGCGGCGATCCGGGCGAAGGACCCGCAGGCGGGCATCATGGTCGTGACCGAAGGCCTGTTCTCGATGGACAGCGACACGCCCGACATCGGGTCGATGCAGGCGCTGGCCCACCGCTACAACGCCACGCTGATGGTCGACGTCGCGCACGACCTCGGCTGCCTCGGCAAGGACGGCACCGGCCATATCGGCATGCAGAACATGCTGGGCCAGGTCGACCTGGTGATGGGCAGCTTCTCCAAGACCTTCGGCTCGAACGGCGGCTTCGTCGCCACCAACAGCCGCGCGGTGAAGGAGTACCTGCGCTTCTACAGCCCGACCTGCACGTTCTCGAACGCGCTGTCGCCGACGCAGGTGGCGATCGTCACCAAGGCGCTCGACATCGTCGAGAGCGAGGAGGGGGCCGAGCTGCGCAACAGGCTGATGCACAACGTCCTGTCGCTGCGCGAGCAGATCCGGTCGCGGGGGATGGAGGTCTATGGCGACCCATCGGCGATCGTCTGCGTCCGCACGGGCGAGGAGTCGCTGGCACGGATGACGGCGCGCGAGCTGCCCGGCCTCGGGCTGATCGCCAACCTGGTCGAATTCCCCGCCGTGCCCAAAGGGCAGGCGCGGTTCCGGCTGCAGGTGATGGCGAACCACACCGCCGACGAGATCGAGTCGGCCACCGCGACCCTCGAGGCGGGCATGGCGATCGCGCGGGACAACCTCGCCAACGGCGTGGTCATCGAGGACGCACCGCTGGCAATGGCCGGCTGAAGCAGCCCTGGGGTCGCGCCTTGCGAGGCGCGACCCTTTCACGACTTGGGCGAGCAAAATCCCCAATCGGTTCACGCTTTGTTAGAGCCGCGCGCTTAAGCCAAAGAGAAGCGTTAAACCTTCCCGTTGCGGACGTGCGTGAAGACCATGATCGACAAGATTATCCACTGGTTCATCGGCCCCGAGGCGTCGCGCAACCGTACCGATTGGGAACTGGCACGGATCTTCGTCTTCACGCACCTGTTCGGCCCGCTGATCGCGCAGCCGATGGCCATATACCTCTACGTCGTTTCCCCGAGTGTGGATGCGCCGCTGGTGGTGATGGCCCTGCTGATCTCGAGCTTCTGGCTCTTGCCGTTCATCCTGCGCCGCAAGGGCGAAATGACGCTGGTGTCGTTCCTGTCTTTCCAGTTGCTCGCCACGGCTTCGCTCTTTGGAGCCTACCACTACGGCGGCTTCAGCTCGCCGTTCTTGCCCTGGCTGATCGTCAGCCTGCTGCTCGGGCTGTTTTACCTTGCCCGTTACGTGCAGGTCGTGCTGGGGCTTTTTGCGGCGGACGTGGCTCTCTTCTTCGCCGCAGTGGCGGTGCGCGGGCTGCCCAGTCGCATCCCGCTCGAGGATCTGCGGATGCTTGGCTGGCTCTCGATCGGGTCGGCCACCGTCTACATGGCCTGGATGGCGCTCTACTATTCGCGGATGATGGGACTCCGCTCGGAGCTCGAGCTCGAGGCGGAACGCAGCCGTGCCACCTCGCGCGAGCTCGAGCGTGCGCGCGCCATCGCGCTCGAGGTCGGGCAGGCCCGCTCGCGCTTCTTCTCCAAGATGAGTCACGAGTTGCGCACCCCGCTCAACGCGATCATCGGCTACTCCGACATCCTTCTCGAGGACTGGCAGAGCGGCCCCACGGCCAGCGAGTGCCGCTCGAAGGACATCATGCGCATCAACGCTGCCGGCAAGCACCTGCTCTCGCTGGTCTCGGACGTGCTCGACACCGACAAGATCGAGAACGAGGCGCTGGATGTGAAGATCACCTCGTTCAAGCTCGGCGATCTGTGCGACGAGGTGGTGGCGAACGCCCTGCCGATGGTCAAGAAGAACAACAACCGCTTCGTGGTGATCTGCCCGCGACGCGACTACGAGATGTTCACCGATTCCAAGAAGTTGCGTCAGATGCTTTTGAACCTGCTCAGCAACGCGGGCAAGTTCACCAGCGAGGGCACGGTCAAACTCGAGCTCTATATCGAGGTGCGCCCGACGGACGACCAGCTTCGGGTGGTCGTCACCGACAGCGGCATCGGCATCCCGCCCGACGCCGTGCCCCGGCTTTTCCAGGATTACGAGCAGGCGGACGAGACCGTGTCGGGCACATATGGCGGCACGGGCATCGGTCTGGCGCTGACCCGTCGTCTCAGCATCCTGCTTGGCGGCGAGATCGGCGTCAGCAGCACGCCCGGGCGCGGATCGACGTTCACGATCACCGTTCCGGCGCAGCTTCACATCAAGAACGAGGGGGCCGAGGCCCAGCCCGCCCCCGATGACCAGTTTCGCCAGGTTCCGGTCGCCGGCCGGGCGGCCTCGGCCTGAGCAGCTTTTCTGCGACGCTTCCCCGCGAGGCGCGCTATACGCGGAGGATACCTGAAATGAATGCTATCGACCCCTCTCTGCGCAGCAACGTCGGCACGCAGGGCGCAGACATGGCCGAAGGCGGCACGGGGCGAATTCTCGTCGTCGACGATGTGCCGGACAACCGCGAGGTGCTGACGCGGCGCCTTGTCCGCCGCGGCTTCGAGGTGGTCGAGGCCGGCGGCGGCGTCGAGGCGCTGGAGGCTGTCGAGCGCGAGCACTTCGACGTGATGCTGCTCGACATCATGATGCCCGACCTCAGCGGCAACGAGGTCCTGCGCAAGGTCCGCGAGACGCGGAGCGACGTGGACCTGCCGATCATCATGGTGAGCGCCAAGAGCCAGAGCGAGGACGTGGTCGAAAGCCTCGAACTCGGCGCCAACGACTACGTCACCAAGCCGGTCGACTTTGCCGTCGCCCTGGCGCGGATCAACACCCAGCTCGCCCGCAAGGCAGCGGCCGAGAGGGAGCGCGCCGAAAAGCAGGGCTACGCCGATGAGGCTGCCAAGCTGTCGCAGGCGGTCGAGCAGAACAGCGAGACGCTGCGTCGCGCGGCCCAGTCGCTCGAGGAAGAGACGCGCCAGCGTCAGCAATCGGAAGAGCGGCTGAAGTTCATGGCCTATCACGACGGCCTGACCAACCTGCTGAACCGCACGGCATTCCGTGAGAAGCTGCGCGAGCGGATCGACACGGCCGAAGCGAGCGACGCAGACCTGGCGCTCCTCTTCATCGACCTCGACCGGTTCAAGGCGGTGAACGACGTTCACGGCCATGAGGCGGGCGACCTGCTCCTGCGGCTCGTGGCCGACCGGCTGCGCGAGATGTCGGGCGAAGAGGCCGTGCAGGCGCGCCTGGGCGGCGACGAATTCGCGGTCCTGCTGCCCCTGTCGCACGACCGGCAGAGCGGCGAGGCCTGTGCCGAGGCCATCGTCCGCGCCCTGAGCGACACCTTCCAAACCGACGGCCGGACCTTCCAGGTGGGCGCGAGCTGCGGGATAGCGTGGCTGTCGTCGTCCGACGGCGACATCGACACGCTGGTGAAGGCGGCCGACCTGGCCATGTATCGCGCCAAGAACGGCGGCCGCGGCCGGCATGTCGTCTACGAGCCGTGGATGCTTCAGGAGCAGAAGGAGCGCAGTGCGCTCGAGGTCGACCTGCGGCGGGCGATCCAGCAAGGCGATCTCCAGCTGTACTTCCAGCCGCTGATCAGCGCGAACACCAGCAAGATCACGTCGTTCGAGGCGCTGCTTCGCTGGCCGCATGCCGAGCGCGGCATGATCTCGCCCGAGGTCTTCATTCCGCTCGCCGAAGAGACCGGGTTGATCATCCCGCTCGGCTCCTGGGTCCTGCGGAAGGCCTGCCTCGAGGCAGCCACCTGGCCGACCGACATCCGCGTCGCGGTCAACCTCTCGCCGCTGCAGTTCCGCGACGAGCACCTGATGCCGACGCTCTTGGAGGCGCTCGAGGCCAGCGGGCTCGATCCGCACCGGCTCGAGATCGAGATCACCGAGTCGGCGCTGCTCGAGTCGGGCTCGCACAACTTCGAGATCCTGCGGGCGATCCGGGCGCTGGGCATCCGCGTGTCGATGGACGATTTCGGCACCGGCTATTCGTCGATGGCCTACCTGCAGCAGTTCGAGTTCGACAAGATCAAGATCGACCGCCGGTTCGTCGATGGCCTGAGCGCCGGGCCGAACAGCGCCGCGATCATCAAGGCGATCGTGCAGCTGGGCGTGAACATCGGCGTCGAAACCACGGCCGAGGGCATCGAGACGGAGGAACAGCTGATGGCCGTCACCAGCCATGGATGCACCGAGCTGCAGGGCTACTACTTCAGCAAGCCGTTGCCCGCTGCCGACGCTCACCTCTACATCGACAGGTTGCACCGGCCCGTCGTGAGCTGAGCGCGTCCTCGACATCTGCCAAGGCCCCGGAGAGATCTCTCTCCGGGGCCTTTTGCTTGGCATCCCTCACGCCGAGCGAGTCGGTTCCCTGCCGGCTGCTCAGGCGGTCAGCAAACCCTCGGGCAAGGTATCGCGAGCGCGGAAACTTCCGGGCGCCGGGGCCTCGCGCCACCGCGACCCTTGATCTGCTTCGGCCCCTTCCCCTCTGCGCCGAGGCAGGCACAAGGACCTCGCGCCTTGGAAGGTCAAGAAGAACCATCCCGCGGAGCGCCCCTGAACCGCTTGCCGCCCCGGCCCGGGCGAACCGGCATGCGCCCCCATCGATCGCAAGAGGTGCGCGGGCGAGGGCGCCATCTGCGAACGTGGGCAATCCGATATCGCCGGTCGAAGGCTTCCCTCGTGAGGCGGCTTTGAGGGCCGCAAGATGGACGCGGCACGACATCGCCGACCGCGAGATGGCGCATCTCACGAAAAAGACCCGCCGGCAGGAAGCGCGGCGGGTCCTCGGGCCGGCGGACTGGCGGCAGGCGTGGAGCTCAGGCGATCACTAACTCGGCGGCGGCGCGGGACCAGTGGACGGCGTCCATCTGCTGTACCGGCGCCCGACCGCTCAGCGGCTGCTTCGGCAGGGTGACGGTGAAGGTGCTGCCTTCGCCCTCGGTGCTGGTGGCGCCGATCTCGCCGCCCATCGCCTGGCAGAGCTTGCTGCACACGGCCAGCTTCAGGCCGGTGCCCCCGTACCGCCCGTTGGCGGCATGGCGCGTGGTGGCGAATGTCTTGAAGAGCGTCGGCAGCAGGTCGGCCTCGATCCCGCAGCCAGTGTCGGCGATCGCGACAGTAAAGACGCGTTGCCCGCCGGCGATCCCCTGGCTCGCGCTCACATGGATCTCGCCACCGGGCGTGTGCCGCGCCG
Organism: uncultured Alphaproteobacteria bacterium; assembly: GCA_963773475.1. Lineage (GTDB taxonomy): Bacteria > Pseudomonadota > Alphaproteobacteria > Rhodobacterales > Rhodobacteraceae > Roseitranquillus. Next base: position 31,300 of record CAVZBD010000011.1, read on the forward strand.
CATTCTCGATGATGCTGTCGAGGACCTGCATAAGCCGCGTGTCGTCGCATTCGATCGTGTCGAGGCCCTCTTCGACATCCAGGGTGACGGTGATGCCCTGCGCCTCGATCGCGGAATGGTGCGCGGCGAGCGCCGCCTCGATCAGCGGTTTCAGGTGATGGACCTGCAGGTTGAAGCGCATCCGCCCCGCTTCGATCTTCGACAGGTCGAGGATCGTGTTGATCAGACGCAGCAGGTAGTGGCCGGCGTCGAGAATGCGCTCGACATCCTGGAGCAGCAGCTCGTCGTCGGTATCGACTGCGTCCTCGCGCAGGATCTGGCCATATCCGATGATGGCGTTGAGCGGCGTGCGCAGCTCATGGCTCATCCGGGCCAGGAACTCGGCCTTGGCCGAACTCGCCCGGTCGGCCGCAATCACCGCGGTCCGCAGCTCGTCGCTCATCTTGCGGCGCCGCTCGACCTCGCGCTCGAGGTCAACGCCCGCGTCGAAGATCCGCGCATAGTAGATGGCCATGGTGGCGACGTAGGCCAGCGTCGCGATCGTCGAGACCGCCCCCAGGCCCAGCATGGCCGCGTGCGGCATGTCGTTCGGCGGCGGCGGCACGAAAAGGTAGAGCAGGAAGAACAACGAGAACGCGATGCCGGTGACCGCCAGAAGGTGCGGCTGGTAACGTTTTTCGCCGCCGACGTAGAACAACGACAGGATCGGGATGATCAGCACCCATGTGAGCGTCGGCGAGGCCACTCCGCCGTAGAAGTAGCAGCTCCACAGGATGCCGAAGTTCAGGTTGATCACCGACAGGATGACGAGGCGGTAATAGCTCATTCCCGCCCGGAGCAGGAACGGGAACAGCCAGAAGAGCGAGATGGCAACGCCCAGCACCAGGACGTCGTAGTGCGGCGTGGGGTCGAACGCGAAGAGCGCAAGGGGAACCGTGTTTCCCAGAAACGGCCCCACCGTATGGCTGACCAGGAACATGCGCGCCTGGTTGGTCGCCTCGCGGTCGGTCTTGATCGAGTCGGGCAGGAAGTATTCGATCAGCCGCCGGTAGGCCGACGTCACGCCCGAGAACCTCACTTCTTCGCTCACGGATGATCCCCTTGCTTCCGTTGGCGCGGCCAATGGTCTGTTCGCGGCCGACGGGGAGCAGCGGGCCCGCCGGTGCCCGCAGGACCGGACGCCTTGCTTCCACCTAAGCGTCGAGCGGTTAAGAATCGGAAAAGGCGGGCCAAGGCGCGGCCGGCGGGCCGACGTTGGGCCGTGTTTCGCGCCTCAGGGGGCCGGCGGCAGAACGCAGGCCAGCCGCCCGGGACCCGCGGGCAGATCGTCGCAGGCGCGTACCTGCTGCCAGACCTCGCCCAGTTCGTTGTACTGCAGGTAGGGCATCACAGCCATCCGCGCCGTGCGCCCCTCGAACTCGCCGCGCGCGTTGATCGCGCCTCGCAGGTTCGGGTCGGCGCGCAGGGCCAGCTCCTGAAAGCGGGTTTCGGGCAGCCAGTTGTCGGGAAGCTGGTCGAATGGCCCGTCGAAGTAGGTGTTGCGGACAACTTCGTGCGCGTCGACCCCGGCAAGGATGTGCCGCTCCTCGCCCGGCGGGCGGTAGAAGACGAAACCGCTCGAGACGTGCACGTCGAGGTCGGGCGCCATCGGCGCGAGCGGCACCGGCGCCGGCTGTTCGGCGTCGAGAATCCAGATGAACCGGTCGATCGTCTCGTTGAAGACCAGAAGAAAGGCCAGGCCCAACTCGTCGAAGCCGCGCCCGATGAAGGCCTCTTTCGGCCCGACGAGCGGCGGGCCGGGGTCGGTCTGCGAGATCGGGTTGAGGACGAACGTCACCGTGCGACCGTCGAATGTCACGGCGTATTCCGTCGCGGACAGACGTTCCACATCGACCCCATCGTCGGGGCCCAGAAGCAGGTGATGGAACTGCGACGGGTCACCTGTGTCGAAGTAGGCGAAGTTTATGAGCCCCTCGTCCCGTTCGACAGGGTGGAGGCGAAAGTTTCCCCCATAATCAACGCCGTTCGCGGTGAACCTGAAGTAATAATAATTCTCCGTAGGCCACACGAACGGGCGGTCTGGAAGGGCTGAGAAGACCTGCGCCAAGATCGCGCGAGGATCCGTGACGTCCACGTCGCGCGCCTGATCCTCGATCCAGGTCTGGTTGAAATGCACGTCGCCGATCTCGTCGGCGTTTGCCTGCCAGGCGACCGCGATGGCGCAAAGGGCGAGGGCGACCACGTTGCGAGGGTTCATGCGGGAAATCTCAGAACTGGGAGCGGGCTGCGTGCCGACCGGAATGGCCCGGCCGGCACGCTTGGTGCTATTGCTGCGGCACGAAGTAAGGGTCGCCCGGGGGCATGCCGGGATAGGCCGTGCCCGCGCGGTTCCCGGGGATCCGCTCCATCTGTGGGCCCTCATCCTCTTGCTGGGCGTTCGGACCCGCAGGCGGCTGTTGCCCGGTGCCGTCCATTCCGAATGCCTCGGGACCGGCCTGGGGCATGCCCATGCCATTCAAGCCTTGCGGGCCCGTCCCCGTGCCGTCCATGCCCTGGCCGCCCATGCCCATGCCGGGCTGTGTCGGGTCGAAGCCCGGACCCTCCGGCCAAGGCACGTTCGAGCCCAGAACGCCGTGCGTCGGGTTCGACAGGACCTGATTGTGGGGGCCCTGCGACAGGAACGGGTTGTGCGGTCCTTGCGACAGGAACGGGTTGTGCCCCGACAGGATCGGGTTGTGGGACGATAGGATTGGATTGTGACTGGAAAGCGCGGGATTGTGCCCCGAAATGATGGGGTTGTGCCCCGATACGATGGGATTGTGCCAGTTCGAGACGAACGGGTTGTGACCACTCGAACTCCACGGGTCATGCCCCCAGCTAATTGACGGCACGTGGCCCTGAGACACGAGCACGTTATGCCCGCTCGACACGATCTGGTTGTGCTGGAGCGAGCGGATCTGGTCGTGCGTCGCGCCCGGCATCTGCATGTTCTGGCCGAATGGGTTGATCACCGGCTCGCTCGGGTCAAATCCGCCGAACCGCGAGGCAACCGAGTTGTGCCCCCGCGACGCCAGCACGTTGTGAGGCTGCGACAGGAAGACATTGTGGCCCGGCGAGGCGATGACGCTGTGGAACGAACCGGCCGGCTGATGGATCGAGCCGCGCAGGTCGTGCACCGGCGAAAGGGCCGGATGGTGCGCGAACGAGCCCCGCGGCGAGTGCACGATGTCCGAGATCCGCGGATTGTGGCCCCCGGTTGAAATCGCCGCCAGGTGAAGGATCTGCGCGCAGCGCCGCGAGGTGACGTCCCACCCGATGTCGGCCAGCAGCCGGTCGGTCAGGCGCTGGTCGCTGGTGTCGGTGGCGAACGGCTCCATCAGCTCGTCCGGCGTCAGGGCGGTGTCGAAGTGCGACACCGACGAGCCCGGCTGGATCGGCGAGGGCGCATACATCTGGACGTGACCGCCCGACTGGCCGGCGGTCAGGATGTCCTGGGCGCACTGGTTCACCCGCGCGCCGATCCAGTGCAGGTCGCCGGTGTCGGCGGCCGAGGCCAGCCGCTCGGCATTGGTCATCGACGACCAGGTGGTGTTGCTGCTGTGGTCGTGCAGCATGTTGCTGAAGACGTCGTTGCGGCCCTCCAGCAATTGACCGGTGCTGACGATGTCGACGAACGACTGCACGCCCAGCCCGTGGCCGAGCTCGTGCTTGACGGTGTCGAAGAACGAGATCGTGCCGTCGGGCGCGTCGGCGCCGATGCCGTAGAACCAGTTGGTCTCGTTCAGGCAGGCGTTGTTGTTGTCGATGTTCGAGTTGAAGCGCGCCTGGATGTCCTCGGTGCCCGGCCCGTTGTCGGCGCCCGCGATCGCGTTGGCCAGCGCGCCGGGATACCAGGTGTTGGGCTGCGGCGCGCCGGTGAAGTCACGGAAGACCTGGTTGGTGCCGGCGCGGCCCAGAACGCCGCTCGTTGCGGTACAGGGCGTCAGCGGGTCCATGCCTGCATCGATGCGGATCTCGATCGGGCTCGAGATGACGCCTTCCCAGGCGTCGGCGGCGGCCTGGAAGACGTTGAGGCGCTGCTGCCCGAGCGTGGTGCCGGAATTGCCGGGCACCGCGGCGACCGGCGTGGTGTCGTTGAAGCCCTCGCCGGGGCCGTCGTTGTTGACGATGGTGATGGTGGCTTGGGCGTTTGCCGCGCCGGCCGCGAGGCCAAGGGCGGCGAGCGCCGATATGGCGGGAAGGGTGTAGCGTGTCATCGCGAAACTCATCGGGAAATGGGTGGGATGAAATGGTCGAGCCGGCCGGCGTCGGGTCAGTCGGCCGCCGGCAGGCTGAAATGCTCGACCGTCATGCTTCCGTCCTTGCCAATCGTGGCGACCAGCGGGTTCTGGAAGCGCCCTTCGAGGTCGAGCGCGACGGCGCCAGTCTCGGTGCGCTCCTCGCTCAGGCCCTCGGTGCTGAACGACTGGCGCACCTGGTCCGACAACGCCTCGACGAACGTCGAGCGCGCCGCCTCCTGGCTGGCCTCGGCGGCGGCCTCGCCGGTCAGGATCTCGCCGGTCTCGGGGTCCAGATAGACGATGCGGCCCGGCGCGCCCGCCGCCACGCAGCCCGACGCATTCACGCCGTCGGGGCAGTCGGTGGCGACACTCTGCGCGAAGGACGGCAAGGCTGGAATGGCGAGGGCGAGGACGGCTGCGGAAACGATGCGCGGCATGATGTTCTCCTCGGGGTAATAATCGTATCAATGCGCACAATCATACAGCATAAATCAATCACGCACCATTGAAATGCCGGTGCGTCTGTTGCCGCGCCCTCAGAACCGGTGCGTGACGACCGTGGCGACGAAGATCGCCAGGAAGGCGGTCTCGGCCACCAGAAGAGCGATGGCCCGCCCGCCGACACGCAGCACCTCGCGCAGCCGAGTCTTCATGCCGACCGCGGCGACGGCGATCAGCAGCGCCGCCCGCGACATGGCGGCGGCCAGGTCGGTGAGGGCGTCGGGCAGCCTCAGCATAGAGTTCAGCGTCGCCAGTGCCAGAAACGCGACGACGAAAAGGGGCAGGATCGGCGGTCGGGCGGCCGAGGTCTCGGCCGCGGTCCGGCGCACCACCAGCGAAGCGACGAGGACCACGGGCGCCAGCATCGCCACGCGGATCAGCTTGACCAGCGTCGCGCTCTCGCCCGCCTCGGGGCTGACCGAGAAGCCCGCGCCCACCACCTGGGCCACGTCATGGATGGTCGCGCCCAGGAACACGCCGGCGCCGCGCCCGTCGAGCCCCATGAGGGGAAGCAGCAGGGGATAGACGATCATCGCCAGCGTCGACAGCACGGTGACGCCGACCACGGTGAAGACCAGCCTTTCGTCGGAGCGCTCGTCGCGCGGCAGGATCGCCGCGATCGCCATCGCCGCCGACGCGCCGCAGATCGCCACCGCCCCCGACGACAGGAACGAGAAGCGCGGCCCGAAGCCCATCGCGCGCCCCATCAGCAATCCCGCCCCGATGGTCAGGATGACGCCCGTGGCGATCAGCCCGATCAGCGTCGCCCCGAGGTCGACCGCCATGTCCACCCCGATCCTGAGCCCGAGAAGCGCCACCCCGGTCCGCAGGACGATGCGCGACGAAAAGCCGAGACCGGCCGCAAAGCGTGGCTCGTCCGACAGGAAGTTCAGCGCGATCCCCAGCAGCAGCGCCATCAACATCGCCGGCGCGCCGTAGTGCGACGACAGGAACTGCGCGGCTGCGGCGACGGCGCCGGCCGCGATCAGCCCCGGCACCACGGCCATACGACGCAATCCGGCGGTGCCGGGCGCCGCTTCCGCCGCCCGTTTCAGAGGCGGCACGGGCAGAGGTCGCGCGTCGTCTCAGACAAAACGGTTGACGTAGTTCTCGAGCCGCTCCTGCCGCCCCGACCTTGGCTCGGGTCCGGCACCTGCCGTGGCGACCCGCGCCGCGATCTCGTCCAGCGGCTCGGCATCCAGCATCGCCTGCGCCGCGTCCTCGTCCCAGCCCGCGTAGCGCCGGGTCCGCGCCGCCTCGAGGCCGCCGTCCTCGAGCATCGCCGCCGCCGCCTTAAATCCTCGCGCGCAGACGTCCATCGCCCCAACATGCGCTGCGACCAGGTCGACCGGGTCGAGCGATTGGCGGCGCAGCTTGGCATCGAAGTTCGTGCCGCCGGTCGTGAATCCGCCCGCGCGCAGGATCTCGTAATAGGCCAGCGCCACATCGGGCACGCTGCTCGGGAACTGGTCGGTATCCCAGCCCGACTGATAGTCGTTTCGGTTCATGTCGATCGATCCGAAGATGTCGAGGGCGGCGGCCAGCGCGATCTCGTGCTCGAAGCTGTGACCGGCCAGGAAGGCGTGGCCCGGCCTCTATGTTGACCTTCACCTCGTCCTCGAGCCCGAAGCGCTGGAGGAAGCCGAACACCGTCGCCACGTCATAGTCGTACTGGTGCTTGGTCGGCTCCTGCGGTTTCGGCTCGATCAGGATGGTGCCCGGAAAGCCGATCTTGTGCTTGTAGTCGACGACCTTGGCCAGAAAGCGGCCTGCCTGCTCGGCCTCTCGGCGCAGGTCGGTGTTGAGCAGCGTCTCGTAACCCTCGCGGCCGCCCCAGAGCACGTAGTTCTCGCCGCCCAGACGATGCGTCGCGTCGATGCAGGTCTTCACGGTCGCCGCGGCATAGGCGAAGACCTCGGGGTCGGGGTTGGTCGCCGCGCCGGCCATGTAGCGGCGGTGGCTGAAGAGATTGGCGGTGCCCCAGAGCAGGCGGGTGCCTTGGGCCTCCATCTTCTTGCCGATGTAGTCGACCATCGCGTCGAGATTGGCGGTGGTCTCGGCGAAGGTCGCGCCCTCGGGGCGGATGTCGACGTCGTGGAAGCAGAAGAACGGCTGGCCCAGGATCGCGAAGAGATCGAACGCCGCGTCGGCCTTCAGCCGCGCCGCCGCCATGTCGTCGCCGAACCAGGGCCGATCGAACGTCTGGCCGCCGAACGGGTCGCCGCCGGGCCAGGCAAAGCTGTGCCACCAGGCGACCGAGAACCGCAACTGGTCTTCCAGCCGCTTGCCCAACACCGTCGCGTCGGGGTCGTAGTGGCGGAAGGCCAACTCGTCCTCGGCGTCGGGTCCGGCATAGGCGACGGGTGCGATCCCCTCGAAATAGCTCATGACGTCTCCTTCAGGGCGGCGTAAGTGGCGCGAAAGCGGGCATGGGCGGCGTCGAAGGGCTCCGCCAGATCGGGCCTAGGCGCAACAGTGCGAGCGACGGGCGGCGCTGGGGCCGACATCTCACCCGTCGCGGCCATCCGCGCGAGGCGCGCGGCACCGAACGCCGCGCCGTAGTCGCCGGCCTCGGGCACATCGAGCGGGATGTCCAGCGCCGTCGCGATGGCCTCGAGCCAATAGCCCGACCGGCTGCCGCCCCCGAGCGCCAGCGCACGTTCGATGCGGGTGCCGGTGGCGGCGAGCGCGTCGCGGCAGTCGCGAAAGGCGAAGGCCACACCCTCGAGCACCGCGCGCGTGGCGGCCTGCGCGTCGGTTGCGTGTTCCAGCCCCACGAACGCGCCGCGGATGGCGGCATCGTTGTGTGGCGTTCGCTCGCCGCCAAGATAGGGCAGGAACAGCGTGTCGCCGGGTGCCTGCAACGGCCCCAGCCCCTGCGTCAGGTCCGCCGGCGCGCGCCCGAGGAGCCGGGCGAACCAGTTCAGCGCATCGCTGGCAGCCAGGATCACGCCCATCTGATGCCATGTGCCGGGCAGGGCGTGGCAGAAGGTGTGGACCGCGGTTTCGGGGGCAGGGCGGTAGCCGTCGGTCGCCGCGAAGAGCACGCCCGACGTGCCGAGCGAGACGAAGGCGGCGCCGTCGGCCACGGCACCGGCGCCCACGGCCGAGGCCGCGTTATCGCCGCCGCCCCCCGCGATCGGGATGCCAGCGGTCAGCCCCCAGCGCGCCGCGAGTTCAGCGCGCAGTCCGGCCGAGACCTCGGCGCCCTCGACCAGACGCGGCATGTGCGCGCGCGAAAGGCCGCTTTTTCCGAGCAGCGCTTCGGACCAGTCGCGCGCCCGGGTGTCGAGCCACGCGGTGCCGGCGGCATCCGACATCTCGCCCACATGCTCGCCGCTGAGCCACAGTCGAAGATAATCCTTTGGCAGCAGAACCTTCGCGACCTTTTCAAAGGCATGACCTTCACGTCGCCGCACCCATTCCAGCTTGGGCGCGGTGAAGCCGGGAAAGACGATGTTGCCGGTGATGTGCCGCCATTCCGGGTCGGCGTCCATCTCAGCAGCCTCGGCGTGAGCCCGAACGTCGTTCCAGAGGATGCAGGGCCTCAGCACCCGGTCCGACGCATCGAGCAGGGTCGCCCCGTGCATCTGGCCCGACAGCCCGATTGCCTGGACACCGGAGAGATCGCGTTCGGCCGCGAGGCCATCCAGCGCCGCCTCGGCCGCCGCGACCCAGTCGGCCGGGTCCTGCTCGGACCAGCCGTCATGCGGCCGGGCGACGGCCAGCGGCGCCGTCGCCTCGGCCAGCGGCGCCTCGTCCTCGTCGATCAGCAGTGCCTTGAGGCCCGAGGTGCCCAGATCGAGGCCGAGATACATCAGGCGGCGATCTCGGGCATCTTGCCGAGGATGATCATGCCCAGGATGTCATCCTCGGTCACGTCGGCCACGTTAACGGTGCCGACCAGCTGGCCGTTCTTCATCACGCTCGCCCGGTCGCACATCCGCATCACCTGGTGGATGTCGTGGTCGATGAGGAAGATGCCGATGCCCTGCCGCTTGAGCTCCTGGATCAGGTCCGCGACCATCTTCGTCTCCTGCACGCCCAGGGCCGCGGTGGGCTCGTCCATGATCAGGATGCGCGCGTTGAAGTAGACGGCGCGGCTGATCGCGACCGACTGGCGCTGACCGCCCGAGAGCGCCGCGACAGGGGCCGAGAACTTGCGGAAGTTCGGGTTCAGCCGACCCATGATCCTGCGCGTCTCGGCCTCCTGCGCGGCGTCGTTGACGAACCCGAAGGGCGTCGTCAGCTCGCGGCCGAGAAACAGGTTCGAGGCGGCGTCCAGATTGTCGGCGAGCGCCAGCGTCTGGTAGATCGTCTCGATGTTGTAGCGGCGGGCGTCGCGCGGGTTGCTGATCATCGCCCGCTCGCCGTGGACGAAGATCTCGCCCGAAATCCTGCTGATAGGCGCCGGACAGGCACTTGATCAGCGTCGACTTGCCGGCGCCGTTGTGGCCGAGCAGGCCGTGCACCTCGCCTGGCCAGAGCTCGACGCTGACGTGGTCGACGGCCTTGACGCCGCCGAATGCGATCGAGATGTCGCGCATCTCGACGAGCGGGGTGCCGCTGCGGTCGATGGTCATGATTTCGCTCCCAGCCGGCGGCGATAGATGATGTCGACGAGGACGGCGATGACCAGCACCGCGCCCACGACGATGTTCTGGAACGGCGCGTCCACGCCCACCATCGCCATGCCCGATTGCAGCGACTGCATGATGAGCGCGCCCAGGATCGCACCGTAGATGGTGCCGATCCCGCCCGAGAGGGCGGTGCCGCCGATCACCGCCGCCGCGATCACGCGCAGCTCGTCCAGCGTGCCGATGTCGTTCGAGTGGAACGAAAGCCGCGCCGAGGCGACCACGGCCGAGACCGCGCAGAGGGCGCCCATGATCGCGAAGACCTTGACGGTCAGCAGGCGTGTGTTGATGCCCGAGAGTTCGGCGGCGTCCGGGTTGCCGCCGGTGGCGAAGATGTAGCGCCCGAGCCGCGTCCGCTGGGCGACGATGGTCATCACGACGGCAATCAGCAACAGAAGGACCACCGAGTAGGGCACGCCGAAGCCCTCGCTGTAGCCCTCGGGCATGACCTCGCCCCGCGCCTCGAACGTCCGCTCCAGCCGGATCCGCGGCACCTCGTAGCTGTTGAGGACCCAGACGAATCCCAGGATCGCCACCGTGGCGATCAGCGCGACCAGCCCTTCGGCCCAGAGCGGCTTGACCGGGAATTCGTGGGCAATGCGCGAGCGGCGCGCCAGCCACAGCCCGACAAGTGCCGCTACGACGCCGAGCAGCCCCAGGATCCAGCTGCCGGTTTCACCCAGCGTGCCGTTGATGCCGCCAAGCAACTGGTAGTTCTCGTCCAGTGGGCCGATGGTCTGCCCCCGTGTCAGGTACCAGGCAACGTTGCGCCAGACCAGCAACCCGCCCAGCGTCACGATGAAGGCGGGGATGGCGAGGTAGCCGACCAGCCAGCCGTGAAACGCGCCGATCAGCGTGCCGCAGGCGAGGCCGATCAGGATCGCGAGCGGCGCGATCAGCGGGTGGCCGAGCCCCAGACCCAGCCACTCGGGCAGTACCACCGTCTGCGACATGGCCATCACCGCCGAGCAGGTGGCCAGCAGCGAGCCCACCGAGAGGTCGATGTGCCGGGTGACAATGATGAACACCATGCCCGTCGCCATGATCGCGACCGACACCGTCTGGATCGTCAGGTTGAAGATGTTTCGCGGCGTAAGGAAGCGGCCGCCGGTGACGAAGTCGAACACCAGGGCCAGCACGATGAAGGCGCCGATCATGCCGAGAAGTCGGACGTCGAGCTCCATCGCCGCAAAGACGCTCTTGCGCGTGGGCGCGGGGGATTGCGCGGTCTCGGCCATCGGTCGATGCCTTCTTGCAGGTGCCGCCCACGCGCCGCTTCAAGGTGCGGCGCATGAGCGGCGCTTGGGCGTCGCGCCCCCGGCTAGGGCCGGGGGCGACGTTCAGCTTCGGCTCAGTTGCAGGGGGCCGGGCCGTTCTGGACGCCCTGACACAGCGTCTCCTGATCGATCCAGCCGGCGTCGACCACGACGTCGAGGTTATCCTGCGTGATCGGCACCGGCTCGAGGAACTTCGCCCAGAGCTCGGTGCCGCCGGGCGAGGTCCACTGCTCGGCGCCCTCGATCTCGCTCATCTGGGTGCCTTGCGCCAAGGCGACCGCGATCTCGCCGCCTTCACGGCCGAGATCGCGCGAGTCCTTCCAGACGCTGACGGTCTGGGTGCCCTGGGCGATCCGGTTGAGGGCCGCGTGGTCGGCGTCCTGACCCGAGACGGGAATCCCGTCCATTCCCTGCGCCGCCAGCGCCGCCACCGCGCCGCCTGCGGTGCCGTCGTTCGAGGCGACGACCGCGTCGACTTGGTTGTCGTTCGCCGTCAGGATCTGCTCCATGTTGCGCTGCGCGTTCGCCGGGACCCAGCCGTCGGTGTAGGCCTCGCCGACGATGTTGATGCGGCCGGCGTCGATCGCCTCCTGCAGAACCTCCTGCTGACCGCCGCGAAGGAAGTCGGCGTTGGGATCGGTGGGCGAGCCCTTGATCATCACGTAATTGCCCTCGGGCGCCTCCTCGAGAACGGCGCGCGCCTGCATCCGCCCCACCTCGACGTTGTCGAACGTCAGGTAGAACGCCCGCGGATCCTCGATCAGCCGGTCATAGGCGATCACCGGGATGCCCTCGTCGGCGGCGCGCTGCACGGCCGGGATGATCGCCTGCGTGTCCTGCGCGAGAATGATGAGCGCGTCCACGCCCTGAGCGATCAGGCTCTCGACATCCGAGAGCTGCTTGGCCGACGACGATTGCGCGTCGGCCGAAAGGTAAGCGGCGCCGGCCTCATCAAGGGCGGCCTGAATCGCGGCCTCGTCGGTCTTCCAGCGTTCCTCCTGGAAGTTCGACCAGCTGACCCCCACGGTCAGGTCGTCCTGTGCCCAGGCCGTCGCGGCCAGTCCGAGGCTCATCGCCGCGGCTGACAGAAGTGCGTTTCGCATATCATCCTCCCTTGCAGGCTGCCTCGTTGGCGGGCCGCCCGTGTCTCGTGTGTTCGCGGATGCGACGATGGCGCAAGTCGCAAGGCTTGTCACGGGCTTCGCCGCTCCTTCGCGGCGCCGCGGGGCCGTGCCCCCTGCAGGCGAAAGACCTTGCGCCCCGCGTCCTGCCGGCCATCATCTCGCCGAACCTGGCCAAGCCGAACACCTGTACAGAATTGAGAACTTTCGCCTTCATCCTGCTGATTATGCAGCCGGTTTCGGCTCTCGCCGCATCGCCGGACTTCATCGACAGGTCGGCCGCGCTCCCGGTCAGCCACGTCTACGGCGGCGGGTGGGAGCATTTTGTGGGCGGCGGCGTGGCGGTCTTCGACTGCGATGGCGACGGCCGGCTGGACCTCTTTGCGGCGGGGGGTGCGGAGCCGTCGCATCTGTTGCGCAACGTCACTCCGGCGGGCGGCGCGATCACGTTCGAGGCGGTGCCGCTGGACCTGCCCGACGGCGTCACCGGGGCTTGGCCGCTCGATGTTCAGGGCGACGGACGGATCGACCTCGCCGTGCTGCGGGTGGGACCGGACCTGCTGCTGCGCGGCATCGGCGGGTGCCGGTTCGGCCCCGCCGCCCTCGGGTTCGAAAGCCCCGACGCCTGGTCGACCGCCTTCGCCGCCACCTGGGAGTTCGGGCGCGCGCTGCCGACCCTGGTCTTCGGCACCTACGTCGACCGCGCCGACCCCGAGGGGCCGTTCGGGACCTGTGACGCGAGCCTGCTCTACCGGGCGGAGGGGCGGCGCTATGGCCCACCGCTGCGGCTGCCCACCTTTTGCGCGCTGTCGATGCTGATCTCGGACTGGCGGCGCAGCGGGCGGGCTGACCTGCGCGTCTCGAACGACCGGCACTACTACGTACGGGACGGCTATGAGCAGATGATCCGCCTCGACACGCTGGCCGAGCTGGGGCCCGAGGACGGCTGGCCGCACGTCTCGCTCTGGGGGATGGGGGTGGCCAGCCGCGACCTGACGGGCGACGGCCGGCCCGAGGTGATGTCGACCTCGATGGGCGACCAACTGCTGCAGGTCTGGACTGAGGACGGGTACGTGCCGGCCCCCTACGAGTGGGGCACCTATGCGCAGCGGCCGTTTCTGGGCGATGACGGGCGACCCTCGACGGGCTGGCATGCCGAGTTTGGCGATATCGACAACGACGGGCGCGACGATCTCTTCATTGCGAAGGGCAATGTCGACCAGATGCCCACCAACGCCGCCAAGGACCCCAACAACCTATTGATGCAGCAGGCGGACGGTCGGTTCGTCGAGGCTGCCGCCGAAGCCGGAGTCGCCACGGTCGAGCGGGCGCGGGGCGCGGCGCTGGCCGACCTCAACGCCGACGGGCGTCTGGACCTGGTGGTGGTGAACCGTCGCGCGCCGATGGAGCTGTGGCAGAACGTGACGTCGGACGCGGGTGGGGCGGTGCAGGTGGCGCTGCGGCAGCCGGGCGGCAACAGCCGCGCGGTGGGCGCCTGGATCGAGCTCGAGGCCGGCGGGCGTACCCAGTGGCGCGAGGTGACGGTGGGGGGCGGCCACGGCGGCGGGACGAGCGGCCCGGCGCACTTCGGCATAGGCGACGCCGAGGCGGCGCGGCTGCGCGTGAGCTGGCCGGACGGAACCCGGAGCGGCTGGATCACGCTGCCGGCGCGCTTTCGTGGCGAGCTTCGGCGGCAGGGCGACGAGATGGAGGCGGTGCCCTGGTGACGGGGGCGCCCGTGGGGCGACCGCGAGCGTGGCTCAAGGACCGGAGGTGCCTAGCGGTCGACGGGAAGGCCGCTCGGCACCCGATCGGGCGGTTGCGAGGCGGTGGCCGACGGATCGGTCAGCGCGCCGAGGAAGGCCAGAAGATCGGCGATGTCGCCGTCGGGCAGGTGCAGCGGCGGCGTGGTGACCGCAGCGGCGATCGCCCTTCGCTCATCCACGTCCCCGAGCGGCGCGAGGTCGTCGAAGAGGTCGCCGCGCGGCAGGAGCGGCGCGGGGGCCACCTCGGCCGCCACAGGGTCCAGGTGGTGGCGCAGGAACGCCTGCAGCGTGGGAAAGGCACCGTCGTGCCCGTATGGCGCCGTCAGCGCCACGTTGCGCAGCGAGGGCGTGCGGAAGCGGTAGGCGTCCTCGTCGCGGCCGGTCACGCGCATCCGGCCGGTGTCGCGATGATGGGATTCGAATCGCGCGGCCTTGCCGGGTCCGAACTGGGGCTGGCCCATCGCGTGGAAATCGTGGTCGGTCAGGAACGGGCCCGAATGGCAGCGCGCACAGCCGGCCGACCCGTAGAAGAGCGTCATGCCCCGCGCCGCCGGCCCGTCCAGCGCTTTTTCACCCCGCAGATGGGCGTCGAATGGGCTGTGGTCGCTGCGCCATTCCGCCGCCACGAAGGCGGCGACTGCGTTCGAGATGTCGGTGAAGGCGATCGGCGCGCCGTCGGCCACGTGTGGATAGACGCTCGCGAAGGTGTCGGCGTACTCGGGCACGGCCTCGACTCTGCGGGCGATGAGGTCCCATGCGCCGCCAGGGCCGGTGATGCGGCCGGTGCGCACTGCCTTCGACACCTCGTTCTCGCCGTAGTGGCCGGCCATTTCGTCTGGCGACACCACAGGAAACATCGTCTGCGCCGACAGCACGCCCGAGAAGCCGCGTACCATCTCGTCCTCGAGCGGGGTTCTGAGGCCGCTCGGGCGCGACGGGTCGGCCTCGATCCGGCCGTCGTGAAAGAGCCGGGTGAACTCGCGCGCGCCGAGGTTGAAGAGTGCCGGCGCATTGCGCGGAACCCTCTGCTCCGGCGGGTCGGAGGGGTCGATGTCGCGCGCCGGACCGACGCCGACACCGCCCTCGCCGATGTCCAGCGACACGCCGTCGGAGGTGCCGAACCGCGGATGATGGCAGGTTCCGCACGAGATGTTGCGGTTGCCCGAAAGGATCGGATCCCAGAAGAGCAGCCGGCCAAGTGCGGCCTCGGCCGGGTCGACAGGCACGTACATCTCGTCGGTGACGGGGGGCGGAACCTCGGCACCGGCCGGGGCGGCGGCGAGCAGGATCAGGAGAAGGCTGGGGAGCATGGGCGGCGTTCGCTGTGGCGTCGCCTCAACCTACACCACGGACCGTGGCGAGCGGACCCCGAAAGGGAGCAGCGCGGCGATTCCGGCGAAAAAAAGCGAAGTGGCGGCTGGAGCGGGTGAAGGGAATCGAACCCTCGTCTTCAGCTTGGGAAGCTGCGGCTCTACCATTGAGCTACACCCGCGCCGCGCCGTGTCGTAGCTCTGCACCGTGCGGCTCGTCAAGCGGCAACGCGAGCGCCGGGCAGGGTCCGGCAATCGCGACGTGTGCTGAAGGCTGCGGTGTGGTACCGTAGTTGCACAGAGGCGGCGCCTCTTCTGCCTCTGCTGCGCGCGGGTGCGGATCCCGCGGTCGGAATTTCATGCCGACGGGAGGGTTGCAGATGACCATGCCACTTGTGCGATTGTCGAAGGCTGCCATCGCGGCGGCCCTAATTGCCGCGTCGGGCGCACCAGCGCACGCGGCCGCGGTCGGCCTAGCCGAATTCGACCGGCTGACGGTTTCGATTTCCGGTGCCGGGTTGCGGTACCTCTCGCCGTTCGGCGTCAGCTCGAGCAAGACTGCGAGGGCGAACGGCGTCGAGGACGACCATCCGACCATCAGCTTCCCGCTGCCGCTGCCGGTGGTCGATCCGCGGATTGCCGACGAGCAGAACGGCGGCGCCACGGCCGAGGCGCAGGAGCACACCTTCGCCGTAACGACGATGACGTTCGACGACTACCTCGCCCGGGCTGTCGCCACGGGGCCGGAGAAGCAGGTCGCGCGCGCCTTCGGCCTTGGCTCGCTCGACTTTCTGGTGGTGGGTGATCCGACCTCCGATGACAGCGTCACGATCAGCTACATGTTCGAAGGGGCGAACGTGGTCGCCACGGCGGGCGCCTACGCCTATCTCGACGTCCGAATCTTTGGCGGGCTCGACTTTCGGGACTTTCGGTTCGAGACCGGCGATACGATCGCAATTCCGCCCGTGACGGTGAGCCTGGGCCGGTTCGAGGGCGACGAACTCCTCGGCGTCAGCGTCATTCCCGACGTCTATGCCGAAGCGGTCGTGCCGCTGCCGGGCACGATGGGCCTGCTTCTCTCGGGGCTGTTCGGCACCGGCATGGTGCTGCGCCGACACAAGGCGGGCTGAGGCGGCTACGAGGGGCGGCGGCGGCGCCGTTCTCGCCCCGAGGTGGCGCCGAAGGACACGGCGGGCAGCGTGACGGCGGCTGTGAGGTGCGGGAACGGCGCGGTGGCGTGCGGGATCGCGTTCGCGGCGACGAAGTGTTCCTGAAAGCGCGGTTCGACGGCCGTCTCGACCTTGGTGATCCGGCGGACAAGCGTCTCGATCTCCTGGCGCGCGCCAGCGTTGCAAAGGGCGATGCGGGCTCCGGTTCCGGCGGCGTTGCCGGCCGACGACACCGCCTCGATCGGCGCGTCCGGAACCATGCCCAGCACCATCGCGTGCAGCGGCGAGATGTGGGCGCCGAACGCGCCGGCCAGGACGATGCGCTCGACCTCGTCAACGCCCATCTCGTCCATCAGCAGCCGCGCCCCTGCGTAGAGCGCCGACTTGGCCAGCTGGATCGCCCGGACGTCGCCCTGGGTGACAGCGATGAGCGGCCCACGCGGGCGGGCGTCGTGCAGGACATAGGCGTGGGTCCGACCCTCGGGGACGCTGCGGGCGGTGCCCGTCTGCTCGGCCGACCCGATCAGGCCCGAGGCATCGACGACCCCCGCCAGCCGCATCTCGGCCACCGCCTCGATGATGCCCGACCCGCAGATCCCGGTGATGCCGGTCGAGCCGGTGGCCACGGCAAATCCCGGCTCGTCGGACCAAAGCTCGCACCCGATGACGCGGAAGCGCGGCTCGCGCGTCGTGGGGTCGATGCGCACCCGCTCGATCGCACCGGGGGCGGCGCGCTGGCCGCTCGAGATCTGGGCCCCCTCGAAGGCCGGCCCGGTTGGCGACGAGCAGGCCAGCACCCGCTTGCGGTTGCCAAGCAGGATCTCGGCGTTGGTGCCCACGTCGACGACGAGGGTCAGCCTGTCGCTCTGGTCGGGGCGTTCGCTCAGTGCGACGGCGGCGGCGTCGGCGCCCACATGCCCCGCCACGCAGGGCAGAAGGTAGACCTGCGCGTCGGGCCCCAGTGCCCCCAGCCCCAGCTCGCTCGCGCCCAGCCGCAGCGCGTCCGACGTGGCCAGCGCGAACGGCGCCTGCCCCAGCTCGACCGGGTCGATGCCGAGGAACAGGTGGTGCATCACGGGATTGCCGACCACCACGGCCTCGACCGCGTCGCGCGGATCCAGGCCGGCCTCGGCCAGCAGGTCGGCGGCGGCCTCGTCGAGCGCCCGGCGCACGACGGCCGTCATCTCGGCTGCGCCGCCGGGGTTCATCATGGCGTGGCTGACCCGGCTCATCAGGTCTTCGCCGAAGCGGATCTGAGGGTTCATGGTGCCGGCCGAGCCGATCACGCGGCCGTCGTCGAGCGCGCAAAGATGCACCGCGATGGTGGTCGAACCGAGGTCGATGGCGAAGCCGTAAAGCGGCGCCTCGCGAAAGCCGGGCCAGACATCGACGATGCGGGGCGTGCGCCCTGGCTCGTGCCGCACGGCCAAGGTGACCGTCCAGTCGCCCCGGCGCAGCACCTCCTGCAGGCGCTGGATCAGCGGCAGACCGGCCTCGGCGCCCGCGATGCCCCACTGGGCCTCGAGCGCGCGGGTCAGGCGCTGCAGGTCGCCCGCGGGTTCGTGCATGTCGGGTTGCGGCACCTCGACGAGGTAGGCGCGGGTGGCGGGATCCATGGCCATGGGCCGCGCATCGGCGGCCTTGCGGACCACCTGGCGGTGGACCTGGCTTTCGGGCGGCACGTCGAGAACCACGTCGCTCAGGATCTGCGCCTGACAGCCCAGGCGTCGGCCCGCTTCCAGTCCCCGCTTCTCGTCATAGCGTGCCTCGACCCGGTTCCAGGGCGAGAGGGCTTCGGGACGGGCGGTGATGCCGTGCTTGGGATGCTCGCCGAAGGCGGGCGAGACCTGGCACTTGGAGCAGATCCCGCGGCCGCCGCAGACGCTGTCGAGATCGACGCCCAGTTCCCGCGCGGCCGCAAGCACTGTGGTGCCGGCCTCGACGCGGCCGCGCGCCCGATGGCGTGAAGATGACGAGCGGTCGAGCCATGCGATCCCCCTGCCGAGCGCGCGCCAGCATAGCTGCGCCGCCAGTGGGGAAAAGGGGCCGTTGCGTCCTGCGGCCGCAGCGCGCCACCATGCCCGCGATCCGACAGAGGCGGAAGCGGCGATAAGGGACGGGCGACTGACGCTGGACGGGGCGGGTGGGGCAACCACGGACATTCTTCGCTCGGCGACCTGGTAGCGCTGCCGGGCGGACTCTACGGCGAGATGACGGCTGGCTCTGGGTCATCGGCAGCCAATCGCACGAGAGCGGGACGCCTGAGGGCACCGGCGCGGCGGCGCTGGTGCGGATGGAAGAGATCGAGTGCAACCTCGACCGGTCTCTCCTGGTGCCCGTGCCGCTGGTCGAGCGGCCGAAGGGTTCGAGCCGGTGGCGCCGGACGAGGCGCGGAAGAGAGCCGCGGTCAAGCTCGAGAAGTCGCAGGGCCGCCTGCGGAAGTGGGTGAAGAAGAACTCCTACCTGCCCAACTTTCTTAGTCGTTTCTGAGGAGGAACGGGCGCGACATCGAAGGGGATGGCGATCGACGGAATGCGGATCCGGCTGGCTTGGGGGACCGCTGCGGCTCGAACGGGCTGTCGTCTTGGAACTGTCGCTTAGGATCACCGGCAGGGGCGGTCTGAGGGCTCAGATGATCGATGGCGCTACCGCAGGCACCAAGTTCCCACGTCGGAGCAGGGGGCGCGCGATCCGGTCCGTCACGGCAACGCCACTCTCGCGCTGATCGGCCCCGCCCTCTCAGGCGACGGGGCGGCCGCGGTGCTGCGCTGGCGGAAGGGACGCTATGACACCAACTCGCGCGTCCCGGCGCCAGTCCCTCTCGAGGTGGTGCGGGAGCTGCTTTTCAGAGGCGTCTGCGATCCCCCGAAGGTCTGGCGCGCTGGGAGCAACTGCCTCGTCGTCTATGACGGCCCAATCCCGACCGCCCGTAGGAAGGGCCGCCCCGAGAGTCCCGCGCTCTAAGATCGGGGCGCGGCCGGCGGTTCCGAGGGCGTCCGGCGCGTCACCGCACCCTTGGCTCACCTCGGGTCAGGTTTCGAAACACCCCTGGGTGCAACGCGAGGCGGAAGCCGGTGTCGCCGAATTCGCGGACGGGTCGCGAGGCCGGATCGAAGCGGTGCAGACGTTTTTTGTCGCCTCGGGACGGCGACGAGCGCTGCGCGGCGGCGGCACCATTGCGGTCCGTCAACCGTCGGCAGCACACAGCGCCCTCCGCTTTGACCCGACCCTCGGCGGGCACGGCGCGGCTTCTCGGTGCCGGCTCTGGAGCCGCACCCTTCGATGCGGCGGAGACGGGCAGGCGCGGCGGCGCCTGCCCGCGGACTTGCCTGTGGCTCAGGCCTTGCGGCGACGCACCGCGCCCAGGGCGCCCACGCCGCCGATCAGCAGAAGGCCGGCCGCCGGCACGGGAACCGGCGCAACCTCAAGCGCGGCCAGGGCGTAGTCGGGGTTGCCGTACGAGTTCGTTCGTCGGGTTCACCTGGAAGGTGAAGATCCGGCCGATGACGTCGGTCGAGGCGAAGACATAGCCCGGATTGTCGCCCGTCTTGGTCTGGAAGGCGCCGAAGGCGAGGGGGACGGCGGCTTCGTCGACCTCGACCAGAGCGATCTCCTCGCTGCCGCCGCCGGGCGCCTTGAAGAGGTCGAGGAAGTGGAGCCCCGTCAGCCTGACGCGCTTGTCGAACCGCACGGTCAGCACCTCGGTATCGGGATCGATGTAGCTCACCTCATCGTCGATGATGCCCATGCCGTCATTGTCGAGGGCGAGCAGAGACGAGACCAGATCGGCGTCGCCGTCGAAATTCTGTCTGCGGTTGGGTGCCTGGGGATCGCCCGTCACTTGGTAGCTCGTCCCGGCGAACGAGCCCGAAAGCGGCGTGGCATCATCGGTGAAGTCGAGCAGGGCCGCATTGGCGGCGACCGTGCCGGCGACGAGGGCGCCGGCGGCGACGGTCAGTTTCTTCGAAAACGTGGACATCGTTACACTCTCACACTGGCGGGACAGATGAGAGACGCCTGGCGAAACGGGAAGAGCCCACCGGCCTCTCACCCGTCCGACCATGCCTTCACGCTTCGTTCACTTAAAGCTCTTGTCGACTTGCTGGTTAACTCCTCAGGCGCGACGTCGCCGTCCCGATCGGCCACCGGTGGGTGCGGCGACCGCGCGCGAGGCGTCGGCGAAGGTCTGGCCCGCCTCGACCGCTTCGAGGACGCGCGCGAAGCGGATCCAGTTCGCCCCGTTCGCGTCGTGGTTCATCAGGAAGTTGGCGGCGCGGATCGCCTCCATCTCGACCGGGCGCACCGGGTTCATGATCGCGCTGGTCATCCCCGCGCCGATCGCCATCGGCAGGAAGGCCGCGTTGATCCCGTGCCGGTGCGGCAGGCCGAAGGAGATGTTCGAGGCGCCGCAGGTCGTGTTCACGCCCAGCTCCTCGCGCAGGCGGCGGCACCAGCGTGAAGACCTGCCGTCCCGCCGTGGCCATCGCGCCCACCGGCATCACCAGCGGGTCGACCACGATGTCATGCGCCGGGAATGCCGAAATCGGCGGCGCGCTCGACGATCTTCTTCGCGACCGCGAAGCGCACGTCCGGATCCTCCGAAATGCCGGTGTCGTCGTTGGAGATCGCCACGACCGGCACGT
The DNA here is from genome assembly GCA_963773475.1 of uncultured Alphaproteobacteria bacterium. Lineage (GTDB taxonomy): Bacteria > Pseudomonadota > Alphaproteobacteria > Rhodobacterales > Rhodobacteraceae > Roseitranquillus. Next base: position 52,004 of record CAVZBD010000011.1, read on the forward strand.
TGTATTTCTTGACCAGCGGCAGGACCAGTTCCAGCCGCTCCTCCTCGCCGGTGACCGAGTTCAGCAGCGGACGGCCCTCGGCGGCGGCCAGCCCCGCCTCGAGCGCGCCGGGCACCGAGCTGTCGATGCAGAGCGGCACATCCACGAGGCCCTGCACCAGCTCGATCATCTTCCGCATCAGCGGCGGCTCGGTCTCGTTCGGGTTGGGGTTCGAGTTGTAGACCACGCCCGCGTTCACATCGAGCACCATGGCCCCGCAGGCGACCTGCTCGAGCGCGTCCTTCTCGACGGTCGAGAAGTCGCCCGCCTCGAGCTCGGCGGCGAGCTTCTTGCGCCCGGTCGGGATTGATGCGTTCGCCGATCACGCAGAACGGCTCGTCGAAGCCGATGGTGACGGTCTTGGTCTTCGATTCGAGACGGTGCGGGTCATAGGCGTTCCTTCATGCTGGCGCGGCGGGCGCGGCGCGGCGCTGCCGTGGCGATGGCCCAGTCGGCGTTGGTCTTGATACCGCCGAGCGGAAAGAGATGCACGCCCTCGATGCCGAAGCCGGGTTGGCCGCCTTGTGCGCGGCGAGGGCGGCCACGAAGTCGGTCGGCTCGTACGGGCAGCAGCAGCTTGGTCACGTCCATGCGCCCGCTTCTGCAGGACACGCAGCGACGGGCCGACGCCGCAGGCGATGGCGAACTTGATCAGCGTCTGCAGCTTGGCGGGGCCCGCGACGCCGATATGGACCGGCAGGCCGATCCCTCGGCTCGCGCAGCGCGGTCGGCCCAGGCGATGACCGGCTGGGCCTCGAAGCAGAACTGGGTGGCGATCGCCATCTTCGCGTCGGTGCGCTCGGCGAAGTCCTGCTTCCATCGCAGCGCCGCCGCGACGTGCGCGGTGCCGCCGTCGGGGTCGATGTCGCGGTTGCCCTCGGGGTGGCCGGCGACATGCAGCCGGGTGAAGCCGGGTCGAAAAGGCCGGTCTCCATCAGCTGCATCGACTTGTCGAAGGCGCCGGCCGGCTCGGCCACGCCGCCCGCCAGCAGCAGCGCCTGGGTCACGCCGGCCTCGCCGCGGATAGCGCGCGAGCCAGTCGGTCGAGCGTCGCCCGGTCCGGAATGAGCCGTGCCGGGAAATGCGGCATCGACGGCGTAGCCTTCGTCGGTGAGCCGCCGCGGCGGTGGCGACCATCTCCTCGATCGGCGTGCCGTCGATATGGGCGATGTAGACGCGGGTGCCCTGGGGCAGGAGCGCGCGGAAATCGGCTCGACCTTCGCGGCGGTGCGCGGCATCACCTCGATCGAGTAGCCCGTCAGAGCAGGCTCGACCGCGGCGTCGCCGGCGGCGTCGGGTCTCGGCGCGAAGCGGAAGTTCAGAGGCCATCACGCGTCTCCCTAGCTCGGTGAGGGCGTCGGGGTCCCGGCCGTCATTGTCGATCAGCGCCTTCAGACGGTCGGCGTCGTATTCCGCCTCGATCCGGGCTCGGCATCGGCGTCGGCGGCGGTCTCGGCCTCGGCGCCGGGACCCGTATGGCGCCGCCTTCCGCCATTCGGCGAGATAGGTGTCGGTGTCCGGCGCGCCTCTCCTGCATCGCGGCGCGGTCGATGGCCTGTCTCGAACCGCTCGGGCAGCGGCGCCTTGGCGCCGCGGCGCCCTTGCCGACGATCACCTGGGCCGGAATGTCGCGCCAGAAGACGATGGTGACTTCGGGCATGGTGCCTGCCCTCCCGCGCGTTTTCCCGTCTCATAGCCTGTGCGGCCGCGCGGCGACGATGCCCGGGATGTCGACACTGCGCACGGCCGGCAAGCGACAGCGGCAGCGAATTTCGTGGCGCCGGCGCAGGGGCCCGAGCAGTGTCCTTGCTTCGAAGCGCGGCCTCGCGCCTAGGCTGCCTGAGCAACTCGTCGATCGGAGGGGCCGATCATGGCGCCCAAGCGTCCCGGCGGTGCGGGCGCGCTCCCGTTGCCGGTCGAGCCGCCCGCGCCGCCTACGCCCGATCCGGCCGAGCTTTACGCGGCGCTGGATCTGGGCACAAACTCGTGCCGCATGCTGATTGCCCAGCCAAAGGGCAACCAGTTTCACGTCGTGGACAGCTTTTCCAAGTCGGTGCAGCTGGGCGCCGGGCTGGAGGCGTCGGGACGGCTGTCCCGCGCGTCGATGGCGCGGACGGTGCAGGCGCTGCGGATCTGCCAGAAGAAGATGCGAGAAGCACGGCGTGACGCCGGATGCGCCTGGTCGCGACCGAGGCCTGCCGCCGCGCCACGCAACGCGGCCGAGTTCATGCGCTACGTCCGGCGCGAGACGGCCTCAAGCTCGAGATCATCCAGCCCGAGGAAGAGGCGCGGCTGGCGGTGATCTCCTGCGCGCCGCTGGTCTCGACCCGCACCGAGCAGCTTCTGGTCGTCGACATCGGCGGCGGCTCGACCGAGCTTGTCTGGATCGACCTGACGCGGGTGCCGCGGGTCGAGCGGCCGCGGGCGATCATGCGGCTGCACGCCGGCTTCAGCCGCCCGACAGCGCCTGCCGTTCCCGCCGCGCGCGTGGTCGACTGGATCAGCGTGCCGCTGGGCGTGGCGACGCTGCGCGACCAGTTCGACGATGTCGAGGACGACGCCGCGCGCTTCGCGCTGATGAGCTGGTTTTTCGAGGAGAACCTGGCCGATTTCTCGCCCTACGCGGCCGAGCAGGCGCGCGAGGGGTTCCAGATCATCGGCACCAGCGGCACGGTCACGACGGTGGCCGCCAGTCCATCTGGGGCTGCAGGCGCTATGACCGCAACAAGGTGGACGGGCTGCGCATGACCTCGCGACCAGATCGACAGGGTGATCCGCGACTACCTGACGCTCGGGCCCCGAGGGGCGGCGGCGCCGACCCGCGGATCGGGCGCGACCGGCATGCGCTGATCATGTCGGGTGCGGCGATCCTGCAGGCGCTGATGCGGGTCTGGCCGACAGACCGGCTGTCGGTCGCCGACCGCGGCCTGCGCGAGGGGCTGCTCTACGCGCAGATGTCGGCCGACGGCGTGCTGGAGGACGGGCCCGTACTGAGCGGCGCAAGGCGACGAGCCGGGCGCGGCCAGCGCGAGCTGAAGGTGAAGGTGAAGACGGCGCGGGGGCGCAAGCTGTCCTCGACCCGCTGGCTGGAGCGGCAGCTGAACGATCCCTACGTGCGGCGCGCCAAGGCCGAGGGCTATCGCGGCCGCGCCGCGTTCAAGATCATCGAGCTGGACGACCGGTTCCGCTTCCTGCGTGCCGGGCGCGCGGGTCGTCGATCTCGGCTGCGCGCCGGGCGGCTGGTGCCAGGTGGCGGTCGAGCGGGTCAATGCGCTGGGCGACGGCAAGGAAGGCCGCAGGGCCGGGTTCTGGGCGTCGACCTGCAGGAGGTCGAGCCGGTGCCGGGCGCCGAGATCCACCAGCTGGATTTCCTCGACGGACGGCGCCGACGAGCGGGTGAAGGAATGGCTCGGCGGGCACGGCCGACGTGGTGATGAGCGACATGGCCGCCTCGGCCTCGGGCCACAAGCAGACCGACCACCTGCGGATCGTCGCGCTGTGCGAGGCGGCGGCGGAGCTTGGCCTTCGACGTGCTGGAAGCCGGGCGGCACCTTCGTCGCCAAGGTGCTTGCCGGCGGGGCCGAGGCGAGTCTTCAGACGCCGGCTGAAGCAGCGCGTTCGACAAGGTGGCCAACGTGAAGCCGCCCGCCAGCCGGCGCCGACAGCTCGGAAAAATTCGTGGTCGCCACCGGGTTTCGCGGCTGAGGCCCCTGGATCAGGGATGGGCGCCGACGGATCGGGCGCCCGGGTCATGACGCTCGATCAGCCGTTCGAGTTCTTCGAGCTGGCGCTGCAGCAGGCCCACGATGTCGTCGGGTCCGCCATGCATCAAGGCGTGGTTGTAGGCACCCACCACCTCGCGTTCGCCGTCGATCATGCGTTCCACGACGCGGTCGTCGCTGTCGCCGAACATGTCGCGCAGCCGGGCGACACCCTTGTGCATGAGCGAGGCGAAGCCGCCGCCCTCGTCGGGGTGGTGGCCGTGACCCGCCATGGCGGTTACCAGCTCGCGATCGTGCCTGTCGTGCAGGTCGCGGAACGCGGTCAGCATCGCGCGCACGTCCGGCTCGGCATTGCGGGCGAACGCCTCGTTGGCGTCGTGCGCATCGACGATCGCCTGGTGCAGGTGCGCCAGCGAGGCGGGATGCATCTCACCCTCGACCTGCTGGATCACCGGCATGATGGAGCTCGTGGTCATGCGTCGTCCTCCCTGCTTGAGCGGCGTGGCGGAACCGTTCCGCCGTGCCCGCTTCCTGCCCTGCCGGAACAGGCGACGCCCGCCGCACGTTCCGACGATAAGAGAGAATCAGGAGCTTGGCATGGCGTCGCGTGCAGTATGGAAGGGCCAGATCCGGCTGTCTCTGGTGTCGATCCCGGTCGAGATCCACTCGGCGACCAAGAGCGGCGCGCGCGTGAGCTTCCGCCAGATCCACGGGCCCAGCGGCAAGCGCATCCGTTACGAGAAGGTGGTGCCCGGCGTCGGGCCGGTGGATACCAACGAGATCGTCAAGGGTTACGAGACCGACGACGAGATCATCCTGATCGATCCCGAAGAGGTGGACGAGATCAAGCTCGAGACGAAGAAGACACTGGAACTGGTCCAATTCGTTGGCTCTTGCGAGATCGCGCCGCTCTGGTTCGACCGACCCTACTACGTGATCCCCACCGACGACCTGGCCGAGGACGCGTACCGCGTGGTTCGCGATGCGCTGCGCCGCTCCGAGAAGGTGGGGCTGGGGCAGCTGACGATGCGCGGCAAGGAATATCTCTGCGCCATAAGGCCCTGCGGCGACGGTCTCTTGCTCGAGACTCTGCATTATGCCGACGAGATTCGCGAGGCCGAACCGCTGTTCAGCCAGGTCGAGGACGATCCCGCCGACGAGGAGCTGCTGGCCGTCGCCACGCAGCTCATCGACAAGAAGACAGCGCCCTTCGAGGCGGCCGCGTTCGAGGATCGCTATGACAAGGCCTTGCGCGACCTCATCGACTCCAAGCGCCGCAGCCGCAAGACCAAGCGCGTGGCCCGCGGCGAGAGCGGCGAGGGCAAACCCGCCGGCGGCGAGAATGTGGTCGACCTGATGGACGCGCTGAAGAAGAGCCTCAAGTCGGCGCCGTCGGGCAAGGGCAGCACCCGCAAGGCGCCCGCCAAGGGCCGCAAGCGTGCCTGACGCGGGTCTCTCGGCCTACGTCGCCAAGCGCGACTTCGAGAGCACGCCCGAGCCCAAGGGCGGCAAGGGCACGGTCACGGGCCGCATGTTCTGCGTGCAGAAGCACGACGCGACCCGGCTGCACTATGACCTGCGCCTCGAGAACGACGGCGTCCTGCTGAGTTGGGCGGTTACCCGCGGGCCGTCACCCGATCCGGCCCAGAAGCGCCTTGCCGTCCGCACCGAGGATCATCCCATCGACTATGGTGACTTCGAGGGCGTCATTCCCGAGGGCTATGGCGCGGGCACGGTGATGCTGTGGGACCGCGGCGAATGGGAGCCGCTGCACGACGTGGGCGAGGGGCTGCGCAAGGGCAAGCTGCACTTTCGCCTGCACGGCTCCCGGCTGCGGGGTGGCTGGGCGCTGGTCCGGATGCGGGGCCGCGAAAAGCGCGAGAACTGGCTTCTGATCAAGGAGGCGGACGAGCGGGCACAGGACGACCCCGAGGCGCTGACCGAAGGCTTCGTCACCTCGGTCAAGACCGGCCGCGACCTCGACGAGATCGCGGCCGACGCCCCCGCGAAGGCGCCCGAGCGGGGCAAGCGGCCCGCGTTTCGCGAGCCGATGCTGGCCGGGACCGCCGACGAGGTACCCGGGGGCGAGGCGTGGTGGTTCGAGCCCAAGATCGACGGCTATCGCTGTCAGCTCGCGGTGGGCAAGGGCGGGGCGCGGTGCTGGTCGCGCAACGGCCACGACTGGACCGACCGCTTTCACGACGTCGCGCAGGCGGCCGAGGGGCTGACCTGCCGCTCGGCGCTGGTCGACGGCGAAGTGGTCGCCGCCGGAGAGGAGACGTTCTCGGGGCTGCAGACCGCCCTGCGAGAGGGGCGGGCGCTGGTCTTCTACGCGTTCGACCTGCTGTCGCTCGACGGGCGCGACCTGGCGCGGCGGCCCCTTTCCGAGCGGCGTGCGGCGCTCGAAGCCGCGCTCGACCCGCTGCCGCCGCGCGGCACGATCCGGATCGCCCCGATGATCGAGGGGCACGGCCAGGCACTGCTCGACGCGATCTGCGGCGCTGGCGGAGAAGGCGTCATCGCCAAGCGCAGCGACGCCGCGTGGCGGTCGGGCCGGTCCAACTCGTGGCTCAAGGTCAAGTGCATCCGCCGCGACGAGTTCGTGATCGGGGGCTTCGCCCCGTCCGACAAGCGCGGCCGGCCCTTCGCCTCGCTGCTGCTCGGCAGCTACGACGGCAAGAGGCTGGTCTATCGCGGGCGCGTCGGCGGCGGTTTTGGCGAGGCGGATTTCGAGGCACTGGGGCCGTCGCTGTCGCGGCTGTCACGCAAGACCTCGCCGTTCGCCGACGTGCCCGCTGGCGCCGAAAAAGGTGCGCGCTGGGTCAGCCCGCAGCTCGTCGCCGAGATCCGCTATACCGAACTGACCGCCGACGGGTTGATCCGCCACGGCGTCTTCGAAGGCCTGCGCGAGGACAAGCCCCCGCGCCAGGTTGCGACGCCGCCGCAACCGGCGACGGCCAGCGGCCAGCCCGGCGAGCGGCGCGTGGCCGGGGTGCGGATCTCCAGCGCGGATCGCCCCGTCTTTCCCGGCGCCGGGCTCACCAAGGGGGCGCTGGCCGACTACTACGCCGCGGCGGCCGAGCCGATGCTGGTCCATGCCCGCGACCGGCCGCTGAGTCTGGTTCGCTGCCCCGACGGCATCTCGGGCGAGTGCTTCTTCCAGAAACACGGCCACAAGGGCTTCCCACCCGAGGTGCCGCGCTGGCGCCACGAGGGCGAGGACTGGCTCTACCTTAACGGCGCGCGCGCCCTGGTGGCCGCGGTGCAGATGGGCACGATCGAGTTCCACATCCGCGGCGTCCGTCGCGACCGGCCGGACCGGCCCGACCGCATGGTCTTCGACCTCGATCCTGACGAAGGTCTCGGATTCGCCGTCGTACGCAAGGCCGCCACCGAGTTGCGGAGCATCCTGAACGGGCTCGATCTCACCTGCGGATTGATGACGACCGGCGGCAAGGGGCTTCACGTGGTCGTCCCGCTGCGCCGGACTGTGGGGGGCGAGGCCGTGTCCACCTTTGCGCGCACGGTGGCCACGCTGATGGCCGAGCGCGCCCCCGACCGGTTCACCGCGACAATGTCGAAGGCTCGGCGCAAGGGGCGCATCTTCGTCGACTGGCAGCGCAACACGCGCGAGGCGACGGCTGTCAGCCCCTGGTCCGTTCGGGCGCGTCCCGGCGCGCCGGTGGCGACGCCGCTCGACTGGGACGAGCTCGCCGACCTGCCAGGCGGCGATGCCTTCAATGTCGCGAGCGCGCTAGGGCGTCTTTCGCGGCGCGATCCGCTGGCCGAGGTGCCGCACTCGACGCTTTCCGCGGCGACACTCGAACGGCTCGAGGCGCTGCTTGCTGGCTGATCCGGCCGGGTCCGCGCCACCCGTGCCCTGCCTGAGCCAGGCTCCGGGCGTGCGGCGCGGTTTTCGGCCCCGGCACCGTCTTGCGCGCCTCGTGGCGCCGTTCGTGTCCGCGCTGCGCCATCCAAGGGTGCGGATGCACGAGATGCCGCACTTGGGCTGGACCACTTGGGCTGGACACCCCGCGGACCTTCGGTCAGCAAGGCTGGAAGGCGGGCCCTGCCGCGGGCGCGCCGCGCAATCGTTCCAGCGACGCGGGAGTTCATGCGCCGCACAATCGTCCTTGTCGCGCTCGTGGTCCTCGCCGGTTGCGCGGGCCGGCAGTCGGTTCTCGACCCGGCCGGCCGCGACGCCGAGACGCTGGCGCAGGTCTTCTGGGTGATGCTGGTCCGGCGATCGTGCTGTGGTGCGCGATGAACGGCCTGTTCTTCTTCGTCACGCGCGTCGCGCCGCGGCAGATCTCGCCGCGCTACGCCGATGTGCTGATCGTGGGCGGGGGGATCGTCTTGCCCACCGTCATGCTCGCTGTCCTGCTGAGCTACGGCCTGTCGATCATGCCCGACGCGCGCGCTGCGACCGATGGCCTGCGTGTCCGGGTGATCGGCGAGCAATGGTGGTGGCGGGTCGAATACCTGCCCGAAGGCGGCGGCGCGCCGATCGTCTCGGCCAACGAGATGCGGCTGCCGGCCGGGCGCCGGACCGAGATCCTGCTGCAGTCGGACACCGTGATCCACTCGTTCTGGGTCCCGCGCTCGGCGGCAAGATGGACATGTTCCCGGGGCGCGAGACCCGGATGTCGCTGGAGCCGACCGAGCCCGGCGTCTATCGCGGCCAATGCGCCGAGTTCTGCGGCGCGAGCCATGCGCTGATGGCGTTCGAGGCGGTGGTCATGCCGCCGGACGAGTTCGCCGCCTGGCTGGAGCACGCGGCCGCCGACGCCATGCCGCCCGAGGGCGCGGCCGCCGAGCGAGGCGCCGCGATATTCGCCGAGGAGGGCTGCGGCGCCTGCCACGCGGTGCGCGGCACCGCGGCGCGGGGCCGCGTCGGGCCCGGATCTGACCCATGTCGGCAGCCGCCTGACGCTCGGCGCCGGCATCCTGCCGAACGAGCCCGAGGCGTTCGCCCGCTGGGTCGGCCACACGGCCAGCATCAAGCCGGAGGTCGAGATGCCGAGCTACGACCACCTGGCGCCGGACGATCTTCTGGCGCTCGGGGCCTATCTGGAGGGGCTGCAATGACCGACGCCACTGCCGGGAGGTTGCGGCCCCAGGGCGCCTGGGCCGAGGCCGACGCGGACCGCATTCCACGCGGACCCTATCCGCCCACCGAGGAGATGCTGGCCGAACCAGTCCCGCCCGAGGTCAGGAAAAGCAGGAGGAGCGGCTGCGCGAGGCCTGGAAGACCCCGGAAAGGCTGGCGCTACTGGTCGGCGGTCAACAACTCCGAGGTCGGGGTGTGGTATTCGCTGACCGCGCTTCTTCTTCATGCTCTGCGCCGGGGTGCTGGCGCTGCTGATGCGGGTGCAGCTCGCGGTGCCGGACAACGACTTCCTGTCGGCCGACCGCTTCAACCAGTTCTTCACCATGCACGGCTCGGCGATGATGTTCCTCTTCGCCGTGCCGATGTTCGAGGCGATCTCGATCCTGATCCTGCCCGCGTTCCTCGGCGCGCGCGACATGCCGTTCCCGCGGCTGTCGGCCTACGGCTTCTGGTGCTTCGTGATCGGCGGCGTCTTCGTCATCGGCTCGGTCCTGTTCGACGCCGCGCCCAAGGCGGGCTGGTTCATGTATCCGCCGCTGGCCACGCGCGAGCGAGGGGCTCGGCTCGGACATCTGGCTGCTGGGCCTGTCAGCTTCATCGAGGTCGCCTCGATCGCCGCGGCGGTCGAACTGATCGTCGGCACGCTGAAGTGCCGCCCGCCGGGGATGCGGGTCAACCTGATGCCGCTCTATGCGTGGTACGTGCTGGTGGTCGGCGGGATGATCCTGTTCGCGTTTCCGCCGCTGATCGCCGGCGACCTGCTGTTCGAGCTCGAGCGGTCGTTCGACTGGCCGTTCTTCGACCCCGACGCGCGGCGGCGACCCGATGCTGTGGCAGCACCTGTTCTGGATCTTCGGCCATCCGGAGGTCTACATCGTCTTCCTGCCCTCGATCGCCATCGCCGCGATGATCGTGCCGACCGCGGCGCAGCGCCCGATCGTCGGCTATTCCTGGATCGTGCATGTCGGCGGTGGGGACCGGGTTCCTGAGCTTCGGGCTCTGGGTGCACCACATGTTCACCACCGGCCTGCCGTCGATCTCCTCGGCTTCTTCTCGGCGGCGTCCGAGGCGGTGGTGATCCCGACCGGCATCCAGCTCTTCGCCTTCGTCGCGACGCTGATGGTGGGCCGGGTGAAGATGAACCTGCCGATGCTGTGGATCGCGGGGGCGCTGGCGATCTTCACCGCCGGCGGGCTGACCGGGCGTGATGGTGGCGCATCGCGCCGTTCGACTGGCAGGTGCACGACACCTACTTCATCGTGGCGCACCTGCACTACACGCTCTTCGGCGGGCATGGTGTTTCCGGTGATCGGCGGGCGTCTACTACTTCTACCCGTTCTTCGCCAAGAAGCTCCTGTCGGAGCGGCTGGGCGCGATCGCGTTCTGGCTGATCTTCACCGGCTTCAACGTCACCTTCCTGCCGATGCACCTGACCGGGCTGCTGGGGCATGCCGCGGCGGGTCTTCACCTATCCGGGCGACTGGGCTGGGACTGGCTGAACCTGTCTCGACGCTGGGCGCGTTCGTGATCGCGGCCGGCTTCGCCGTCTTCGTCTGGGACCTGTTCCGCCCCAAGGGCCACCAGGGCCGGATCCCGCGCAATCCCTGGAAGCGCCGGCACGCTGGAATGGACGCACGACATTCCCGCGGAGGCCTGGGGCACGCGCTCGATCCCCTACATCACCTCGCGCTATCCGCTCTGGGACCAGCCCGAGCTGCAGGCGCGGATCGACGCCGGCCGCTTCTACCTGCCCGACGCCGCCGAGGGCCTGCGCGAGACGCTGGTGACCAGCGTGATCGACGCCAAGCCGCTCCAGGTGCAGCGGGTGACGGGTCCGGCCTGGATCACGATGCTGGCCGCCGTCTTCACCGGCGGCGCCTTCATCTTCCCGACCTACCACATCTACTCGCCGGCCGTCGTCTCGGGCGTGCTCGCCGTGGCCTGCGTGATCTGGTGGCTCTGGACCTCGACCGCGCAGGTGCCCGAGGCCGAGATGCAAGGATGCGGGCCTCGGCCTGCGCCTGCCGACCTATGCCTCGGGGCCGCAGGCGGTCGGGTGGTGGGGCGTGTACATCACCATGCTGGCCGACGCACGGCGTTCGCCGAGCCTGCGTCTTCGCCTTCTTCTTCTACTGGACCGGCGCGACCCGACTTTCCGCCCGACGGCGCCGTGCACGCGTGCCGGCCCTGGCTTGCGGCGGCGGCGGCGCTTGTCGCTGGCGGGATGGGGCGCGACGCTGGCGGCGCGGCGTCTCAACCGGCGCCGGCGGGTCGGCGCGGCGCGGGTCGCGCTGGCGGCGGCGCCGGTCCTGTCACTGTGCGCGGCGATCGGGGCGCTGTGGCTCGCCGTGCGCGACCTGGAGCCCGCGAGCCATGCCTATCCCGGCAGTCGCTCTGCGCCCTGGCCATCTGGATCGCCGCCCATGCCGGCGCTCGGCATGGTGATGCAGTGCTACTGCCTGGCGGGCAGCCTCTTCGGCAAGCTCACTCCGCGCCACGACGCCGACCTTCGCAACACCTCGCTCTACTGGCACTTCCTGCTGGGCATGACGCTCTGCACCGCGGCGGTCATGGGCCCGCGGCCGAGGATGCTCTGATGGCCGGGATCCGGCGCAGCGAGAAGAGCGGCGCGCGTTCGCCGAGGAGGCCGAGGGCCTCTGGCGCATCGCGCTCGGCGCCGTCGGTCTGGGCGCTGCACTTCATCGTCAGCTACGCCGGGACGGCGGTCTACTGCGCCAAGCTGCGACGGCGACGGCTTCGCTGTCTTTCGCGCCGTGATCGCCGTGCTGACGGTGGTGGCGCTCGGCTGCATCGGCTGGCTCGGCTGGCGGTCCTGGCAGCAGTGGCACGTCCGAGCCGACGGCGACGGGTCCGGGATCGACGGTGCCGGCGACGCCGCCGAAGGGCCGGCACCGCTTTCTCGGCCACGCCGGCGTTCCTGCTGTCGCTCATCGCCTTCGTCGGCGTGATCTACGTCTCGCTGCCGGTCGTCTTCATCGGGGGCTGCATATGAGGGCGGTCGGCGCTCCGTCGATCCTGCTGGCGCTGTTCGTGCTCTGGCTGCTGCCGCTCGGCGACCTGGATCGGGGCGCCCTTCGCGGGGCACATGCTGCGCCATGTGGCGCTGGTCGCGCTGGTGGCGCCGGGGCTGGTGATCGGCCTGCCGCGCGCTCGCGCGGGCCCTGACGATGTCGCCGCTGATGGCGCCCGGCGCCGAGTTCGTCGTCGTCTGGGCCTGGCATCTTCCGGCGGCGCGCGGCGCTGGCGGCCGGTCCGTGCGGGCCACGGCGGCCGAGCAGGCGACGTTCCTGCTGGCGGGCCTTCTCGTCTGGGCCTGGGTCGCTCCGGCACGACCAGCCGCTGGCGGGCGCCGGCGCGCTGCTGCTGACGTCGATGCACATGACGCTGCTCGGGGCGCTGCTGGTCCTTGCGCCGCGCGACCTCTACGCCGCCGTCGACCGGCCGCGCCCACGACCTGGGGGCCAGCAGCTGGGCGGCATCATCATGCTGGCGATCGGCACGCCGGTCTACCTGGTCGGGCGGGCTCTGGGTGCGTGCGACGCGCGCTCGGGTCCGAGGACGGTGCGGCCATGAGGCGCGTGCTGCTGGACGCTCGCGGTGCTGGCGGCGCTGGGCATCGTGGGTGCCGCGGCGGTGGTCGGGCTCGGCCTCTACAACGTGTCGGCGCGGGCGGGGCATCTGCCCGGCGTGTCCTGGATCCTGCACACGACCTTCGAGAACTCGGTGCGAGCTGCGCGCGCCGCCGGCTTCGGCGGTGCCGCCGCTTGAGGGCCGACGGCTGGTCGCGCTCGGGGCGCGGCACTTCGACAGCCGCCTGCCGCTTCTGCCACGCGGCGCCCGGGCGAGCCGCGCACCGCCACGTGCGGCAGCATGAAGCCGCGGCCGCCGCATGCTCGACGCGCTGGCCGGCGAGTGGGAGCCGCAGCCACCTTCACTGGATCGTCCACGAGGGCGTCAAGATGAGCGGGATGCCCGCCTGGCCCGCGCGCGGGAGGACGAGGTCTGGGCGGTCGTCGCCTTCCTGAGGGCGGCGCGCAATGTCCGAGGCGGGCTACGCGCGATCTTGTCGCCCCGCCCCGGAGAGGACGACGCGGCACCTCGCCTACTGCGCGACCTGCCACGGCCGCTCGACGGCGATGGCCGAGATCCCTTCGTTCCCCGCCTCGACATCCAGAACGACGTCTATCTGCGCGACGCGCTGCGGCGCCTATTATCGCCGGCACACGGCAGAGCGGTTTCATGGCCCACGCGGCGAGCGAGGTCGGGCCCCGACGCCTTCGACGAGCTGGCGCGCCATTTCGCGCGCCAGCAGCCGACGGGCGAGGGCCGGAAAGTCGACCCCGAACTGGCTCGCGCGCGGGCGCGAGCTTGCGCTTGGTCTCGCCGCGGACGATGACGTGCCGGCCTGCGCCGCTTGCCATGGCCCCGAGGCGACGCGGCGTTTCGCCTCATTTCCCGTCGCTTGCGGGGCAGCACGTCGCCGTTCATCGAGGCGCAGCTTCGGCTCTGGCGCGAAGGGCGGTCGAGGTGGTGGCGCGCGGGCCGAACTGATGCACGAGGCCGCCCATGACCTCAGCGACGCCGATATCGCCGCGCTCGCGGCGTTCTATTCCGGCCTTGCCCCCGCCAAGCTGCCCTGATCGCATGCATTTGAGCGCGGAGGGCCCCCCGCCGCCTCAACCCATCGCGGCCGAAACGGTCAGGACGTGGCGGGCCATGGCCTGCCGCGCAGCTTCGACCTCGGGCGGCAATGTGGGACAAAGCGCGTGGTGCTGCCGTCCGAGCTCGGCGATTGTGGCGGCGGAATAGGCCTCGTGACGCCGGTGGGCCCAAGCGGCGCCGGCCCGCACCGCGCGGATCGAGTCATAGAGGGTCAGGAACAGCGGGTTTCGCGCGATTTCGGCTATCTTGTAGTGGAAGACGTCGTCGGCCCTGTCGTAGGCCGCCGTGTCGATCGGATCGCGCGTCGCCTCCGCCAGCTGCTCGAGCAGCCGTGCCTCGGGCGGACCGGCGCGCTCGGCGGCCAGCGCGGCAAGGGCGGGCTCGACCTGGAGGCGCACCTCGATGACGTCGCGCGGAGTGACGCGGCTGCCCAGGCGGCGAAACGGGTTGATCTCGACGGCGGGGGGCGGCGCGGGAAACGTGCCCTGGCCGCGGCGGCGGAAGATGGAGCCCTCACGCTCGAGCTCTTCCAGCGCGCGCCGCAGCCGGGCGCGCGTCACGCCGAGTTCGCGCGCCAGAACCCGTTCCGGCCGCAGCCGTCCGGCCTCGGTCAGGCTTCCGTCGGCGAGGCCGCGGCGCAGGTGAGACACCAGCGTCTGCGTCGGTCCGCCGACGAGGCCGGCGTTGCTCATGCCGTGGCCAGGTCCGCGAACATACGCGCCGAGGTCAGTGCCAGGAAGATGCCGAATGCCAGGCGCAGCGCCCGCCGCGGGATCGTGTGCGCGATACGTACGCCGACGCGGGCGAAGGTCGTCGACAGCGGGATGATGATCGCCGCTGCCAGAAGGTTGACGTAGCCCAGCGAGAACGGCGGCAGGTTCTCGGCGCCCCATCCGGTCGCGGCGTAGACGAGTGCTCCGGGCAGGCCGATGACGAAGCCGATGGCGGCCGAAGTGCCGACGGCGCGGCGGATGTCGTAGCCGAGGAAGTTCAGCAGCGGCACGCAGACGGTGCCGCCGCCGATCCCCATCATGGCCGACAGCGCGCCCGCCAGCACCCCGAGCGCGGCCCAGACCGGGCGCGAGAACGACCGCTCGGCCGGCGCCTCGGCCTTGCTGCGCAGGATCATGTTGGCGGCGACGATCGGCTGCCACCACCGCGAAGACGGCAACAAGGACGTAGCCGCTGACGACGCCGCCCAGCAGCGCGCCCAAGATGACGCCGACCAGGATCGATGGCGCCCACAGGCGCAGCAGCGCCATGTCCAGCGCGCCGCGGCGATAGTGCCCCCAGCTCGAGGAAAGCGAGGTGAACACGATGGTGGCGAGGGATGTGCCCACCGCCACCTTCATCGTCACCGCCGGATCGAGGCCTGCCGTCGACATCGCGAGGTAGAGCGCCGGGACGATGACGATCCCGCCGCCGACGCCCAGCAGCCCCGCGAGGATGCCGCCGCCCACGCCGGCCGCGGCCGCGATGGCGACGAGCGTGAGGGCGGTCGAAGTGTCGAGGCCGATCATCGTGCGGCCCTGACGTGGAGCTCGGGCCGCTCCGTGGTTTGAGGGACCGCAGGCCCCATCACCGGCCCACCGCGTAGGCCTGCATCAGGCGGGGCGTGGCCGCGGCGCGCAGAACTCCCTCCGCTTCGCGCAGCGCGGCGGTCAGCCGGCCGATCGACCAGGGCTCGGCTGACCGTGACGTCGTGGCCGCGGGCGCGCAGCTCGGCGATGACGGCCTCGCCGAAGCTGGGCTCGATCATCATCGCGCCGGGCTTGGCCTCGCGCGGGTAGAACGAGCCCTGGAAGTGCATCGAGTGGAACAGCGGCGCGTCCATGCCCTCCTGCAGGTCCAGCCCGTGATGGACGAAGCGCAGGAACCAGACAGCTGCCACTGGTCCTGCTGGTCGCCGCCGGGCGTGCCGAAGACGAGGCGGCGCCCGTCCTTCTCGGCGCAAGCTGGGCGTCAGCGTGGTGCGCGGCCGGCGGCCGGGCGCGAGCGAGGTCGGCAGCCCCTCCTCCAGCCAGAACATCTGCGCCCGGCTGTTGAGCGGGAAGCCGAGGCCGGGGACCACCGGCGACGACTGCAGCCAGCCGCCCGAGGGCGTGGCGGCGACCATGTTGCCCCGGCGGTCGATGACGTCGAGATGCACCGTATCGCCTCGCCGTTCGGTCAGGTGGGCCATCGTCGGCTCGCCGGCGCTGGCGCCGCGCCGGCGCGGAAATCGCCCGGGCGGCGCGCTCGATATAGGCGTCGGCCAGGTGCTCGAAGCCCGGCACCCGTCCCGGCCGCTGCTCGCGCGAGGCAGTGTCGCCGATCAGCTGCCGCGCGCTCGGCGGCGTAGTCGTCGGAGAGCAGGTGCTCGATCGGGATCTCGGAATGGGCCGGGTCGCCGTAATAGGCCTCGCGGTCGGCGTAGGCGAGCTTCATCGCCTCGATCACCGTATGGACGAAAGTCGTCGCCCATCGGGTCCATCGCGCCGAGATCGATGCCCTTCAGGATCGCCAGCGCCTGCAGCAGCACCGGCCCCTGGCCCCACGGCGCGGTCTTGTGGACGGTCCAGCCGTGATAGTCGTATCTGAGCGGCGCCTCGTAGGTGGCTGACCAGGCCCGCCATGTCCTCGCGCGCCAGGACGCCCCGGTTGCGCTGACCCGAGACGTCCATACCTCGGCGTCCTTCAGATAGGCGCAGATCGCGTCGGCCACGAAGCCCTCGCGCCAGGCGGCGCGGGCGGCGTCGATCTGGGCCTGCGCGGTCGTCGCCGGCGGCCTCGCCTGCCTCGACGAGGCGGTCGTAGGTCGCGCGCGAGATCGGGGTTGCGGAACAGGGCATGGGCCTCGGGGGCCGCGCCGCCGGGCATCCAGGTCTGCGGCCGAGCTCGGCCATTCGGCGCGCGAAGAACTCGGCCAGTCCGGCGATGGTCTGGGCCACGCGGGGCAGCAGCGGGTGGCCGTCGCGCGCATAGCCGATGGCCGGCGCCATCACCTCGCGCCAGGCTCATCGTGCCGTGGTCGCGCAGCATCAGCATCCAGCCGTCGAAGGCGCCGGGCACCACCGTCGCCAGCAGGCCCGAGCCGGGCACGAGGTCGAGCCCGAGGCCGCGGTAATGCTCGATCGTCGCCCCGGCGGGCGCGACGCCCTGGGCGCAGAGCACCTCGCGTCTGCCGCGCTCGCCGAGTGGAAGGATCGCCGGCAGGTCGCCCGCCGGGCCGTTCAGGTGCGGCTCGACCACCTGCAGGACGAGGCCCGTGGCCACCGCGGCGTCGAAGGCGTTGCCGCCCCGCTCGAGCATGCCGAAGCCCAGCCGCCGAGGCGATCCAGTGGGTCGAGGTGACGACGCCGAAGGTGCCGCGGATTTCGGGGCGGGTGGTGAAGTCTGCATGATGCTGCCTCTCGTTACTGTTCGCGCGGGTCGAGCGCGTCGCGCAGCCCGTCGCCCAGAAGGTTGAAGCCGAGCACGACGAGGAAGATCGCGACCCCCGGCCAGAGCGCCATCCACGGCGCCTGGTTGAGGAAGTTCTTGGCGGTGTTCAGCATCGAGCCCCAGCGACGGCGCCGGCGGCTGCTGGCCGAGGCCCAGGAAGCGACAGCGACGCCTCGGCGATGATCGCCGTGGCGATGGTCAGCGTCGCCTGCACCAGGACCGGCGGCAGCGACGTTGGGCAAGATGTAGCGCGCCAGGATCCGCGGGGTCGACAGGCCGATGGCGCGGGCGCTGTCCACATAATCCTCGGCCTTGACGCCCAGGACCTGCCCGCGGGTCAGGCGGATGAAGATCGGCGTGGCCGAGATGCCGATGGCGATCATCGCGTTGGTCAGCGCTGGGCCCCAGGAAGGCGGCCAGCGCGATCGCCAGGATCAGGAACGGCGCGGCCAGCAGCGCCTCGGTGCAGCGCGAGATGACGGCGTCGGTCCAGCCGCCGAAATAGCCCGCGAGCATGCCGAAGGGCACGCCCAGCGTCACCGCGATCGCCACCGAGACGACGCCCGCCAGAAGCGACGCCTGCGCGCCCCAGATCATCCGCGACAGCACGTCGCGCCCGATCTCGTCGGTGCCGAAGCATGTGCGCGGCCGAGGGCGCCTTGCGCACCGCGGCCCAGTCGGTCGCCGCGGGATCGGGGATCGGCAGGAGCGGCGCGGCAAGGGCGATGACCACGAAGAAGCCGACGAGGATCGCCGCCCAGCACCGCGCTGCGGTGGCTGCGGAACTTCCTCCAGACGCGGCTCTCGGGGCGCGCGGACAGGACCGGGTCGGCGGTGGCGGGGTCGCTGACGTGGCGTGCGTCATCTGCGGCCTCAGCCGCGGGTTGAGCAGGACGTAGAGCGACGTCGGCGAGCAGGTTCATCACGATGAAGCCGACCGCGGTGACCAGCACGATCCCCTGCACCACCGCGTAGTCGCGGTTGAAGACCGCATCGACCACCAGCTTGCCGAAGCCGGGGATGGTGAAGATCTGCTCGGTCAGCACCGCGCCCGCGAGCAGTTCGCCGAAGAGCAGCGCCGTCAGCGTGACGATCGGCGTCAGCGCGTTGCGCAGCGCGTGCTTGAGGACCACGCCGCGCTCGCGCAGCCCCTTGGCGCGCGCGGTGCGCACGTAGTCCGACGTCAGCACGCCCAGCATGGCCGAGCGGGTGTGCCGCATCAGCGTCGCGGCCAGCGCGGTGCCCAGCACGAAGGCCGGCATCATCATGGTCGTGAGCGAGCGGCACCGGATCCTCCGACAGCGGCACGTAGCCCGATGCCGGCAGCAGCTGCCAGTGCACCGAGACCAGCAGGATCAGCATGATCCCCAGCCAGAAGTTCGGGATCGACAGCCCCGACAGCGCCACGACGTTGGCCGCTAGTCGGTCACCGTGCCCTTCTTCACCGCCGACAGGATGCCGGCCGGGATGCCGATGAGCGAGCGCGAAGAGCGATCGCCATGAGCGCAAGCTGGATCGTGACCGGCAGCTTCTGCAGCGATCAGCTCGAGCACCGGCTGGTTGGTGCGCAGCGAGATGCCGAGATCGCCCTGTCAGCGCATTGCCCGACCCAGTTCAGGTACTGCACCGGGATCGGGTCGTTCAGGTGGTACTTCTCGCGCAGGAAGGCCAGCGTCTCGGGGTCGCGCTCCTCGCCGGCCATGGCCAGCACGGGGTCGCCCGGCAGCAGCTTCTGCAGCGCGAAGACGAAGACCGAGATCAGGAGGATCGTCGGGATCGCGATCAGCAGCCGGCGGAGGATGAATGCGAGCATCGGCGACTCCTGTTGCAGATGCGCCGCGCCGGCGCGCGGCGGCGCGTCCGGCGGTCACGTCATTCGGCCATCTGCACGCCTTCGAGGCGGATCATGCCGTCGGGATAGGGCGTGAAGCCCTCGATGGCGCTGTCGTAGGCCCAGATCCAGACCGGGTGGTAGAGGTAGATGATCGGCAGCTCCTCGTTGAGGATCGTCGCGCGCCGCGTCGTATTGCGCCTTGCGCTTGGCCTGGTCGTTCGAGGTGCGCGCCTCGTTCAGCAGCTGGTCGACCTCGGCGTTCGAATAGCTCGCAGTCGTTGATGCCGCCACCGGTGGTGACGAACTGGTGGATGTTGCCGTCGGGATCGACGCGGCCCGACCAGCCGACCTGACTGGCCTGGTAGTCGCCCGCGGTCTGGTCGGCGAGCAGCGTCGCGAATTCCTTGGCTTCGCAGCTCGATGTCGATGCCGGCCTCGGCCGCCATCGCCTGGATCACCTGCATCACCTGCATCTGCACCGGGTTGTTGGCGACCTGCACGTGACGTCGACGCCGTCGGGATAGCCGGCCTCGGCCAGCAGGGCCTTGGCGCGCTCGACGTCACGCTCGGGGACCGGATAGTCCTGGTCGTACCAGGGCGAGGTCGGCGGGAACGGCTGGTTGCCCGGCGCGAAGGCGCCCTCGAACACGACCTGGTTCATGCGCCTCGCGGTCGATGGCGAGGCTCGAAGCGCCTGGCGCACGCTGCGCGTTCTCGCCCAGCGGGTTGGCTGCGCGGTCGCCGTTGCCGACGTTGATGGTCATGCCCTGGTAGCCGAGCGAGGTGGCCTTCGCGACCTCGATGTTCGGATCGCGCTCGGCCGCGCGCAGGTCGGTGGCGGCGAGCCGCTCGAGCATGTCGAGATCGCCCGATTGCAGGTTCGCCAGCCGCACGGTGGTGTCCGGGATCGGCAGGAAGGTGACGCGTGTCGAAGTGGATCTCGTCGGCGTTCCAGTAGTCGGCGAACTTCTCCAGCACGATCCGGTCCTGCGGCACGCGCTCGCCGAACTTGAAGGGCCCCGAGCAGACGGGGTTCGAAGCCGAAATCGGCGCCCGGCATCCTCGGCGGCGGTCGGCGACATCATCATGCCCGCGCGGTCGGCGAGCTGCGCCAGCAGCGTCGCGTCGGGCTGGGCGAGCGTGAAGCTTGACGGTGGGCTCGTCGACCACCTCGACGCGCTGTGACCGAGGCCAGCTCGGACTTGCGCCGGCTCTCCTCGAGGTTCTGGACTGCGGTCGATGTTGGCGACCACGGCCTCGGCGTCGAAGGGCGTGCCGTCATGGAAGGTGACGCCCTCGCGCAGCTGCATGGTCAGCTCGGTGCCGTCGTCGGTCCATGCCCAGTCGGTGGCGAGCTGCGGGACGATCTCGAGCTCGGGGTGATGTCGACCAGCTTGTCGCAGAGCGAGGTGTAGACGATGCGCCCGACAAAGGTGCGCGACTGGTCTGGGTCGAGCACGTCGGGGTCTTCCTGCAGTCCGATCCGCAGGTCCTGCGCCAGGGCGCCGAGGGCCGTGGCGCCGAGCAGCGCGGCCAGGCCAGCGTCGTGCGTGTGATGGTCATCGCTCTCTCTCCTCTGCTGGTATCGGGTGTCTGGCCGGGCGACGGCGTCGGGCGCCGCCGGAGCGCGGCGCGGTAGAGCGCGAACCGCTCGCTCGGCCGCCGGCGCGCGGCCGTCGGACGGCGCGGCGGGGCGCTGAGCGCCTGCTCGGCGATCTCTTCCCAGAAGTGGCAGGCGGCGACGTGGCCGGACGAGCGCACCGGCCGCAGCTCGGGCGTTCGCTCGGCGCAGCAGATCGCGCGCGAACGGGCAGCGGGTGCGGAAGCGGCAGCCGGACGGCGGCGTCACCGGGCTCGGCGTCTCGCCGCTGAGCGCCAGCCGCCCGTGGCGCGCGCCGCGGATCCGGCTCGGGGATCGCCGACAGCAGGGCCAGCGTATAGGGGTGGCGCGCCGACGCGAAGACGGCGTCGGCCGGTCCCGCCTCGACGATCTGGCCCAGGTACATGACCGCGACCCGGTCGCTCATGTGCCGGATGACGGCCAGGTCGTGCGCGATGATGACCAGGGTCAGCCCCAGTTCGTCGCGCAGATCGCCCAGCAGGTTGATCACCTGCGCCTGAACCGAGACGTCGAGGGCCGAGACAGGTTCGTCGCCGATGATGAGCTTCGGCCCCGAGGCCAGCGCGCGGGCAATGCCGATACGCTGCCGCTGTCCGCCGGAAAATTCGTGCGGGTAGCGGCCGGCATGTTCCGGGCCGCAGGCCGACCAGTGCCAGAAGCTCTGCCACGCGCTCGCGCCGGGCGGCGGCGTACAGCTGCGGCGCGTGCGTCTCGAGCGGCTCGCCCACCAGCCGGCCCACGCTCATGCGCGGGTTGAGCGAGGAGAACGGGTCCTGGAAGACGAACTGCATCTCCCCGCGGAGCCGGGCCAGCTCAGCGCCCCTCGAGCGTGGTGATGTCGCGCCCTTCGAAGCTCACGCGGCCCGAGGTGGGTGTCAGCAGCCGCATCAGGAGGCGCGCCAACGTCGACTTGCCGCAGCCGGATTCGCCGACGATGGCGAAGGTCTCGCCGCGGCTGACCTGGAAGCTCACACCGTCGACCGCCAGCAGGGTCTGCGACTTCTGCAGAAAGCCGCCGCCGACCTGAAAATGGCGGACGAGATCGTGCGCCTCGAGGATCGGCGCGCTCACGCCGAAAGCCTCAGCACGCGTCTCGAGCGGCGCGAAGTGGCAGGCGGCGCGGTGGTCCGGCGCGATCGGCGCCAGCGGCGGACGCGTCGCGCAGATCTCGGCGGCGAAGGGACAGCGCGAGGAGAAACGGCAGCCCGGCGGCATCGTCTCGGCCGAGGGCACCGTCCCCGGCACTGTCGCCAGCCGTTCGCGCGGCGCCACTCAGCTTGGGCACGGAGCTCATCAGCCCGATCGTGTAGGGATGCTGGGGGTTGGCGAAGATCTCGGCCACCGGCCCCTGCTCGACGATCTGGCCCGCGTACATCACCGCCACGTCGGTCGCGATCTCGGCCACGACGCCGAGGTCGTGGGTGATCATGATCGTGGCCATCCGCGCCTCGCCCTGCAGGTCGCGGATCAGGTCGAGGATCTGCGCCTGGATCGTCACGTCGAGCGCGGTCGTGGGTTCGTCGGCGATCAGCAGCGACGGGCTGTTGACCAGCGCCATGGCGATCATCACCCGCTGACGCATCCCGCCCGAAAGCTGGTGCGGGTACTCGCGCAGGCGTTGTTCGGGTGCCGGAATGCCGCACCCGCGTCAGCATCTCGAGCGCGCGCGCCTCGGCCTCGCGCGGTGTCGTGTCGCGGTGGCAGCGCACCGCCTCGGCGATCTGCTCGCCGATGCGAAAGGCGGGGTTCAGCGAGGTCATCGGCTCCTGAAAGATCATCGCCATCCGGTCGCCGCGCAGCGCGCGATAGCGGTCGAACGTCGGCAGATCGTAGGTGCGTCCCTCGAAGTGCATGCGGCCCTTCCGGACGCCGATGACGTCGCGTGGCAGAAGGCCCATCAACGCCAGCGCGGTGATGCTCTTGCCGCAGCCGGACTCGCCCACGATGCAAAGCGTCTCGCCCGCGGCGACTTGCAGCGTCACGTCCTGCACGAGGTCGAGGTCACGCCCCCGCAGCCGCAGGCACAGATCCTGGATCCGCCACAGCGGCTCGACCGAGGGTTCCGGATTCTGCGCTGTCGTAGCGGCGGTCACTTCGCAACCAATTCCCTTTTGGTCGGACAATGTCGGCGGCCGCAGAGGCTGTCAATCATCCTGCTGCCGGTGCGAGACGGCCTCAGGTACGTCGGATTGCTGCCTTGGTCGCGGCGGCCTGCGCGGGCGCGGCTTTCGGCGCTCCCTCGGCCGGGGGCAGCATCGCCACGACCGATGCACCCGGCGCATCTTCGGGCTCGTCATCGGGGGCGATCATCCGCAGCTCGCCCTGCGGTGTGACCTCGGCAATCGCGACCGCGTCGGGATGTGTTTCGCGCCAGACGGCTAGCCCCTGGTCGGAGCCCAGGCGGCTCACGTCGAAGGTCCAGCCCTTCTCGATCCGGCGGTTCAGCGCGACGATCGTGTCGTTCGCGCCGAAGCGCCGGCCGCCGAGCGTAGCCGGCAGGGCATGGCGTGCGCCGTCCGGCGTGATGCGGGCGACCTGATATGCATGGGCGCGGCCGAATTCGGGGGCGAGGTCGGTGGCGACCAGCGTGTTGTAGGCATCGTTCTCGGTTGCGGCGACGACGGTACGGTAGGCCACCAGCTCGACGCTGTGCTCGGCTGCCTCCGAAAGGATGTCGCCGTGGAAGGTGGGGATGCTGACGTCGCGCGCCTCGTTGAGGTAACGCGAGTTCGTGTCCGCCACGAGGACCGGGACGTCAGCGTGCTGCAGCGCGCGGGCGAAGGCAGTGGCCCAGGGCGAGCCGCCGACGATCAGCACGCCGGGCGTCTCGCCGCCCGTCAGGCCCAGCGCCTTGGCGAAGGGAGCCAGCGAAAAGCCATGCACCACGACGGTCGCCGCCACCAGCACGAAGGCGAGCGGCCCGATCAGCCCGCCGTCCTCGACGCCCAGCGCCGTCAGTCGTTCGGCGAAGAGGCCTGCCACCGCGACCAGCACGATTCCGCGCGGGCCGGTGAGAGCCACCAGCAGCCGTTCCTTGAACGACACCTGCGTCGTCGCGAGCGAGACGAAAACAGTGATCGGGCGGGCCACCAGAACGATGAGCGCCACCAGTAGCGCTGCGCGCCAGTTGAGCGCCGCGAGCGAAGCGAAGTCCAGCGACGCGGCCAGCAGGATGAAGACGCCCGAGACGAGGAGTACGCTGGCATGCTCCTTGAAGCGACGCAGTTCTTCGTAAGAGGGCAGGTCCGCGTTGGCGATGACGATCCCCATGATGGTGACTGCGACGAGGCCGCTTTCGTGCAGCGCAAAGTTCGACGAGGCGAATACGACGAGGAGCGTCGCGAAGAGGACCGAGACCTTCATGTATTCCGGCACGCGGCCGCCCCGGAAGGCGCGGGCGAGACCCACCCCGGCGGCCAGCCCGATGGCGACCGAGAATCCGATCCCGAGCGTCAGTTCGAGCGCCGCCTCGCCCAGTTGCTCGGATGTGTGCAGGACGAGCACCACCTCGAACGCCAGCACCGCCGCCAGTGCGCCCATCGGGTCGTTGACGATGGCTTCCCATTGCAACAGCAGCGCGGGGCGCCGCGACAGACGTGCCTGGCGCAAGAGCGGGGCGATCACCGTCGGGCCGGTGACGATGAGGATGCCGCCGAACACGGCCGAACTCTCCCAGCTGAGGCCCGCGCCGTAGCGTAGCGCGAGCGCGGAGAGCAGCCAGCCCAGCGGTGCGCCGATGACCACCAGCCGCCGCACCCCTTCGGCCGCATCGCGCAGGCCGCGAAAGTTGAGCGTGAGCCCGCCCTCGAACAGGATCACCGCCACCGCGATCGAGATGACCGGGTCGATCAGCGCCCCGATGTCGCGGGCAGGATCGAAGGTGCCGAGCACCGGGCCCACGACCACGCCCGCAGCCAGCATCAGCACGATCGCCGGAATGTTGAGGCGCCAGGCGAGCCACTGCGAGCCCACGCCCAGGCCGCCCACGAGGGCGATCGCCATCACCGGCGACAATGCGTCAACTGCCTCCAACCGTGCCTCCTTGCGGACGTCGGGTCAGACTAGCGGCCGGAGGCGAGAGGGAACAGCATCCCGGTTTCAAAGGGATCGCGGGCTGTCGCACCGGGACGACGCCCCCGTGCCCGAGCGGGCCGGCCGTGCCCGCAGTCGCGGGGCGCGGCGAGGGGCGGCATGGTAGGCCCGGAGGGACTCGAACCCCCAACCAAAGCGTTATGAGCGCTCTGCTCTGACCAATTGAGCTACAGGCCCCACATGACAGGGCTTATCAGAAGCGGTCGAGCGGTCAACAACGCCGAGCGGGCCTCGATGGACAATGGGCAGGGGCGCTGCTAGCCGTCGCGCGTGGCGGAACGATCGCGGAGCACGCGCATGGCCGACGAGGGCTCTTCCCTGACCTATGCCGACAGCGGGGTCGACATCGCCGCCGGCGATGCCTTGGTCGCGCGCATCGGTCCGCTGGCACGCGCCACCATGCGTCCCGGCAGCCTGGACGGCCTTGGAGGGTTCGGCGGCCTCTTCGACCTCCGCGCGGCCGGCTACAGCGATCCGATCCTTGTCGCGGCGACGGACGGCGTCGGCACCAAGCTGCGCGTGGCGATCGACGCGAACAACCTCTCGACGATTGGCGTCGACCTGGTGGCGATGTGCGTCAACGACCTGGTGTGCCACGGTGCCGAGCCACTGTTCTTTCTCGACTATTACGCCTCCGGCAGGCTCGAGGTTGACCGCGCCCAAGCTGTGATCGGCGGCATCGCCGAGGCGTGCCGCGCCGTCGGCTGTGCCCTGATCGGCGGCGAGACGGCCGAGATGCCGGGCCTCTACGGTGGCGACGACTTCGACCTTGCGGGTTTCGCCGTCGGTGCGGTGGAGCGGGGCGAGGCGCTGCCGACGGCAGTCGCCGAGGGCGACGTCCTGCTGGGGCTGGCGTCGCACGGGGTCCATGCCAACGGCTTTTCGCTGGTGCGCGAGATCGTCGCGCGCGAGGGGCTGGGCTGGACCGATCCGGCACCCTTCGCCGACCAGCCGCTCGGCGACGCGCTGCTTGCGCCCACCGCGCTCTATGTCCCCGCGGCACTGGCGGCCGTCCGCGCAGGCGGTGTCAACGCGCTGGCCCATATCACCGGCGGCGGCATCCTCGGCAATCTGCCCCGCGTCCTGCCCGAGGGTCTCGGCGCCGAAATCCTCCTTGGTGCCTGGGAGTTGCCGGCGGTATTCGAGTGGATCGCCGACCGCGCGCGCCTGGACAGCGAACAGATGCTCGGCACGTTCAACTGCGGCATCGGGATGGTGTTGGTCGTCAAGCAGGCCTCGGCCGGCTCGCTGATCGAGGTCCTGCGCCGTCACGAAGAGCAGGTCCACGTGATCGGGCGGGTCGGGGAGGGCCACGGCGTGAGCCTGAGCGGTCGCGCTGAGGTGACACGGCGGGTCGCGATCCTGATCTCCGGGAGCGGCTCGAACATGGTGGCGCTGGTTCGGTCTATGACTGGCGATCATCCGGCGCGGCCGGTCCTCGTGCTTTCGGACAATCCCGAGGCGCTCGGGCTCGACCGGGCGCAGGAACTGGGCGTGACGGCCACGTCCGTGGAACGTCGCGCCTTCGGCCGCGACCGAGCGGCGTTCGAGGCCGCTCTTGCCCGCCCGCTCGAGGCGGCGCGGCCGGACTTCGTCTGCCTCGCCGGGTTCATGCGGATCCTCAGCCCCGACTTCGTGTCCCGTTGGGCGGGGCGGATGATGAACATCCACCCCTCGCTGCTGCCCAGGTATCGTGGCCTGAACACCCATGCCCGGGCCATCGCCGCGGGCGATGCCGAGGCGGGTTGCACCGTCCATGAAGTGACGGCCGCGCTGGACGACGGACCGATCCTGGGGCAGGGGCGGGTGCCGATCCTTGCGAACGACGATCCCGAGGCCCTGGCCGGACGGGTCTTGGAGATGGAGCACAAGCTCTATCCTGCGGTGCTGCGCCGCGTGGCCGCAGGCTGTCGCGCGCCGCTCTTTCTCGGTTGAGCTTTTCTTTCCGCCACCCTTCGCCTATGAGGGCGCCATTCCCGTTACCGCGCAGAGCGTATGATTACCATTACAAGCACTGAAGGGCTTGCCGCATTCTGCGACACGGCCAGTCGTCACGACTACGTCACGGTCGATACCGAGTTCCTCCGCGAACGCACCTACTACTCCAGGCTCTGCCTGGTGCAGCTGGCGGTTCCCGGCGAGGGTGAGGATTGCGCCGTGCTGGTTGACCCGCTCGCCGACGGGCTGTCGCTCGATCCGCTCTACGCGCTCTTCCGCGACCCGCGGGTGACGAAGGTGTTCCATGCGGCGCGCCAGGACCTAGAGATCTTCTACATCCAGGGCGGCGTCATCCCGCAGCCGCTCTTCGACACGCAAGTCGCGGCGATGGTTTGCGGCTTTGGCGAGCAGGTGGGATACGAGACGCTGGTGCGCAAGATTGCGCGTGCATCGCTCGACAAGACCTCGCGCTTCACCGACTGGTCGCGCCGGCCGCTGACCGATGCGCAGAAGGCTTACGCCCTGGCCGACGTGACCCACCTGCGGGTCATCTACGAGCACCTGTCGGCCGAACTCGACAGGACTGGCCGACGCGAGTGGGTTGAGGAAGAGCTGTCGATCCTCTCGGACCCCGCCACCTACGTTGTCGATCCCGAGGAAGCGTGGCGGCGGGTGAAGACTCGAACGAATTCGGGCCGCTTCATGGCGATGGTGAAGGAGCTTGCTCGCTTTCGCGAAGCCTACGCGCAACACGAACGACGTGCCTCGCTCGCGCGTTTTCAAGGATGATGCATTGGTCGAGCTTGCTTCGGTCAAGCCGCAGAGCGCGCAGGATCTTTCGCGCACCCGGCTGCTTCTGCGCGAGGCACGGCGGGGGCCGATTGCCGACGGCATCCTTCAGGCGGTGGCGCGGGCGCAGGCCTACGAGCCGCAGGACTATCCCAAGGTCGAGACGCAGAAGGACCGGGCCCAGCCCAGCCCGGCCCTGGCCGACCTTCTCCGCGTGCTTCTCAAGTCCAAGTCCGAACGGGTCGGGGTCGCGCAGAAGCTCATCGCTTCGGCATCCGACCTCGACGCGATCGCGGCGGGCGCGCGCGATGTGCAGGCGCTGAGCGGATGGCGGCGCAAGGTGTTCGGCGGCGATGCCCTGCGCCTGTGCGAAGGCGAGATCGGGCTGGCGGCCGAAGGCAGCCAGGTTCGGGTAATCGAACTCTAGCGCCGGGCCGAAAGGGTGTTTCGCGCGCTGCTGACGCGGATCTCGCGCACGCCAGCCAGAGCCCTGATTGCCGAGATAGGTGGCCACCACCAGTTCACGCGAGGCGGGCGTCGAGACGGGTGTCGGCCCGATCGGAGGCAGCGCGCGGAACTGGTAGACGAGCACGCCCGGCGCAGGTGATGGCGCCGCGACGAGGGCGGCGGCGTGCCAACCCTGCCGTGGCGGCAGGCCTGCCGCGCGGATCATGGCGCCATCCGGCGTCCGTTCGATCCGCAGTGTCACCACGGTATCAACGAGCGGCCGGGGTCGGCGGCGGGGGCGACGTCGGCGGCGACCGGCGTGGTGCGCGTGCCGCGGCCGAACCAGTTGAACGGGTTCAGCCGTGACCCGCCCAGCCCGCAGGCCGAAAGCAGCGAAACCGCTCCGAACGCGGTGATCAGGTTTCGTCTTTTCATGCGCTTCCGTCCCCCGCCAGCGATCCCTCTTCGCTTAGCGGAAGGCGATGCGGCTGAAAGACGGGCCGCGCCGGACTGGACAGCCTCGGCCCGGGGGCATACCTCACGAGGCGAAAGGCAGGACCATGGCTACAGCCTGCATTCGAAGAGATCGTCGAGACGTTCGAGTTCCTCGACGACTGGGAGGACCGCTACCGGCACGTGATCGAGATCGGCCGGGCGATGGAGCCGCTCGACGAGTCGTTGCGCGTCCCCGCGACCAAGGTCGAAGGATGCGCGAGCCAGGTCTGGATCGTTCCCGAGATCGCAGGCGACGGCGGGGCGGCCACGTTCTCGTTCCACGGCGACAGCGACGCGATGATCGTGCGCGGTCTGATCGCGATCCTGCGCGCGCTCTACAACGGGCTCCGCGTCCGCGAGGTGCTGAAGGTCGACGCGCAGGCGCGAGCTGGGGCGGCTTGGACCTGACGAGCACCTGTCGTCGCAGCGTTCGAACGGGCTGCGCGCGATGGTCGAGCGGATCCGGATGCTGGCAACGGCCGCTCAGAGCGCGGAGAGCGCTGTGGAAAGGTCGCCGTAGCCCGTGCAGACGGCGCTCGAAGTCGAGGCCGAGGCGCGCGGCGCAATCCTGCGCGACAGCGAGTCGAGCGCCGGATCGTCGGTCTGCGCCAGGTAGACCAGCCGTCTCGTAGTTTCCGAAATACATCTCGCGCAGTTCGGGGTGTCGGTCGAGGCCGAGCGGGCGCCAGACGAAGGCGTCGAACTGCCGCACGAGGAAATCGGTGAGGTAGAAGGACGTCGCCTCATCATCGCCGTGCGCGGCAAAGGCCTCGAGCCGCTCGAAGAAGGCATAGCAGTGCGGGCCTGCGATCATCTCGACGCCGTGTCCGCGCGCAGGCCTGGCTCAACCTGCCGCCGGTGCCGCAATCGGCATAGGCGACGAAGATGCGGCCATAGTGGCGGCATTCGGCGGTCAGTGCGGCGTCGACCGCGGCGGGGATCCGCTCGGGGCGGTTGTGCAGGATCGCCGGGCAGGCAGTTCAGGTCCAGATGCGTCCAGCCGTTGCGCTCGATCAGCGCGAGGATCTCGCGCGCGAGCGCGCCGCAGGCGAGCACCAGTGCCCGCCCTCGAGCGGCGTCGCCCGAGGCCTGCCGGCGGATCTCCGGAACGCGCGTCATGCGGTCATCGAGCCGCACGGCCGTGCCGTAGGCGACCACCTCGGACGCGCGCGTGCTGGATCGTCGAGGTCTCGAGCCGCACCGCCACCACCGCGTCGGCGCCCAGCGCCTGCGCCTCGGCCGCCATCCGATCGAGCGCCTGGTCCCGCGCGCCGGCCGAGCAGCGCCGAATATTCGCGTACCTCGCCGCCGACGAGGTTGCGCAAGCCCGGCCACGATGTCGCACCCACGTGCTTGGCCCGCACCGTCGAGCCGCGGACGAGGCCCAGTGTCTGCGCGATCTCGCGCCCCGGGACGGCGTCGGTGGTGACGATGAGGATGTCACTTCGCATCCGGTCGTAGCGGCGTCCTCGCGCTCCGCGAGCGGTCGGCCACCACGCGCCAGACCACGTAGGCCGCCAGCAGGGCGGCATCGCGCCCGCCGAGCGCCAGGAGCGGGCATCGATGTCGCCGCGACACAGCGCGCCGATCCAGACGGTGAGGGCCCCGGCCGCGGCGACGACACAGGACCAGCTGATCGAGCGGCACGAAACCGGTCGCTGCGGCCATGGCGGGCGCTGGCCGCAACCGGGTCAGCCGGCGGCGGCCTGGTTGTGCTCGCGCGCGACGAGGCCTTTGGCCGTCTCGACCGCCACCGCGGCGTCGCGGCAATAGGCGTCGGCGCCGATGGCGCGGCCGAATTCCTCGTTCAGCGGCGCGCCCCCGACGAGCACGATGTAGTCGTCGCGGATGCCTTTTTCCTTCATCGTGTCGATCACGACCTTCATGTAGGGCATCGTCGTGGTCAGCAGGGCGGACATGCCGAGGATGTCGGCCTCGTAGTTCTCGAGCGCCTCGAGGTAGTTCTCGACCGGGTTGTTGATGCCGAGGTCGACCACCTCGAAGCCCGCGCCCTCCATCATCATCGTGACGAGGTTCTTGCCGATGTCGTGGATGTCGCCCTTGACGGTGCCGATGACCATCTTGCCCATCCGCGGTGCGCCGGTCTCGGCCAGGAGCGGCTTGAGGATGGCCATGCCGCCCTTCATCGCGTTGGCGGCCAGCAGCACCTCGGGAACGAAGAGGATGCCGTCGCGAAAGTCTTCGCCGACGATCTTCATGCCGCCGACCAGCGCCTCGGTCAGCACCCTGTAGGGCTGCCAGCCCCGGCCGAGCAGGATGCTGCACACCCTCCTCGATCTCTTCCTTCAGTCCGTCGTAGAGGTCGTCATGCATCTGCTGCACGAGGTCGTCGTCGGAAAGCTCGGCAAGGATGATCTCGTCGTCTTCGGCCATGTCATTCTCCGGGGGCAGAAACCGGCCCCATCGCGGCGTCGGCTGTCTCCTTACAACGCGATGAGGGCGGATGTCACAACGGTTTGCGACAGGTCGGCTCTTGGCGGCGACGTGGGCCCGGATGCGGCCGAATGCCGCTCGGCCACGCGGACGCGCGGGAGGTCTGGCGGGCGTTCCTCTTATGTTCTAGAATCCCGTCCATGAGCAATCCTGCCTTCTCTACCTCGCGCCCCCGAGGTCGGGGCGCCGGCTCGAACCGTGCGGGCCGCTTCGAGGCGACCGAGCGCGAGGCGTTCCACGACGGCTGGGACCTTGAGGAGGACCTGCCGCCGCTGCAAACGCAGGTGAGCGCGGAAAGGGTCCGCCGCGCCATCACCCGCAATACCTCGCCCGACGTGCCATTCGACCGGTCGCTGAACCCCTACCGCGGGTGCGAGCATGGGTGCATCTACTGCTTCGCGCGCCCGACCCACGCCTGGCTGGGCCTGTCGCCCGGCCTCGACTTCGAGACGCGCCTGATCGTGCGGCCGAATGCGCCGCAGGCGCTGGCGCGGGAGCTGTCGGCGAAGGGATACCGTCCGCAGACGCTCGCCATCGGGACCAACACCGACCCCTACCAGCCGATCGAGCGGGAGAATCGGGTGATGCGTCGGTGTCCTCGAGGTGCTGCGTGACTTTCGCCATCCGGTAGGGATCGCGACGAAGGGCACACTGGTTGAGCGCGACGTCGACATCCTGTCGGATCTTGCCGCGGACGGTCTCGCGACCGTGGGCATTACCGTCACGACGCTGGATGCGCCGCTTGCCCGGGCGCTCGAGCCGCGGGTGCCACTGCCCCAGCGCCGCATCCAGACGATGCGCAGACTGGCGGAGGCGGGGATTCCGGTCCGCGTCATGCTCTCGCCGGTTGTTCCGGGGCTGACGGATCACGAGATCGAGGCGATCCTGGCCGCAGCACGCGAGGCCGGGGCCCGCTCGGCCAGCTGGGCGATGCTGCGCTTGCCACTCGAGGTGGCGGTCTCTTCCGCGAGTGGCTCGAGGCGCATTATCCCGGTCGCGCGCTCAAGGTGATGGCGCAGGTGCGCGACGTGCATGGCGGCCGCGACTACGACCCGGCCTGGGGGCGACGGCTCAAGGGGCAGGGGGTGCTGGCCGAACTCGTCCGCCGGCGCTTTGAGGTGGCGGCGCGGCGCGAGGGGCTCGACCGACCGCTGCCGCCACTCAGGACCGACCTGTTCCGTATTCCGCGCGCGGAAGACGGCCAGCTCTCGCTGTTCTAGATCGGCATCAGCTCCGGCGGCGCCGGCGGGGACGGGCGCGTGTCGCGAGGGCATCGTCGCCTGTTCCGTCGGCGGGCGAGGAGAAGCCGCCCAGCCGCTCTGCGATCACGTCGAGCGTCGGGCGCGGACCGGAGGGCCGTGTCTCGAGCGCCTCGCGCATGTGGCGAAGGTGCTCGGGCGTCGTACCGCAGCACCCGCCGATGATCCGCGCGCCGCAATCTCGGGCCAGCACGGCGTAATCTGCCATCAGTTCGGGCGTGCCGTTGTAATGGATGTGACCATCCTCGAACTTCGGAATACCGGCATTGCCCTTGGCGATGATCGGCCGCTCGGGACCTTGCGCGGCGAAGCCCAGCAGTGTGCGAAGCAGGTCCGAGGCGCCAACGCCGCAGTTCGCTCCAAAGGCCAGCGGCGGATGATCGAGCCGGTCGACCAGCTCGACGAAAGCTTGCGACGTGATGCCCATCATCGTGCGGCCGGCGGTGTCGAAGCTCATGGTGCCGCACCAGGGCAGCCCGGCGAGGCGCGCGGCCTCTCCCGCCGCCCGATACTCGTCGGCCGCCGATATCGTTTCGACCCACAGCACATCGGCGCCGCCCGCCTTGAGCGCCTCGGCCTGCTCGTGGAACATCTCGACCGCCACCGCGAACGTCAGCGTCCCCATCGGCTCCATGATCTCGCCGGTGGGCCCCATCGAGCCGGCGACCACGACCGGTCGACCGGCCGCGTCGGCCACCTCGCGCCCCAGTTCGGCGCCCACACGGTTCAACTCGCCGACGCGGTCCTGCCCGTTGTGGAGTTTCAGGCGCGAGGCATTGCCTCCGAACGTGTTGGTCAGGAAGACATCGCTGCCGGCGTCGACTGCCCCGCGATAAAGCTCGCGGACGCGGTCGGCGTGGTCAACGTTCCAGAGTTCGGGCGCATCACCTGCCGTCAGCCCCATGTTGAAGAGGTTGGTGCCGGTCGCGCCGTCGGCCAGAAGCCACTGGCGGCGGTCGAGAAGGGTCGTCAAGGCGTCAGTCATGGCGGATCCGAATTGCGTGACCGTCAGGGTGGGGCCGTCGGCGCGCTACCTGCCACGCCCGACGCGCCCGCGCAATCGCCCGACTGTCGTGTCTGGGCGCGCCCGCCGCTCGACGCAATTGCCTCAGCTCACCTCGTCGACGATCTGGCCTTTGGCCGCCGCCAGCAACTCGTCCATCTTGGCGCGCACTTCCTCATCCGTCACCCGGTCGCCGAGATCGTCGGACACCTTGCGCAGCACGCGGTCGCTCTCGGCGCTCTGGAAGTCGGACTTTACCACCTCGGCGGCGTACTCGGACGCCTCGTCCGCCTTCTTGCCGAGCATCTCGGCCGCCCAGAGCCCGAGAAGCCGGTTGCGCCGCGCTTCGGCCCGAAACTGCATCTCGGCGTCGTGGGCGAACTTGTTCTCGAAGGCGTGCTCGCGGTCGTCGAAGGTGGTCATGGCGCTTCCTCGGACTTGTTTGCCCACAGATATGCTTTGGCGCGCCGGCGATGCCAAGAGGCGGCTTCTTGTGCGATGAGACGAGTTCCCATATAGGAGGCGCACTCGGCGCCGGGTGCCTCACCGCGGCGCCATGGTCTATTGGAGCTCACATGGCACGCCGCAAGAAGGTCTACGAAGGCAAGGCGAAGATCCTCTACGAAGGGCCCGAGCCGGGGACGCTCGTGCAGTACTTCAAAGACGACGCCACCGCCTTCAACGCCAAGAAGCACCAGGTGATCGAGGGCAAGGGTGTCCTGAACAACCGCCTGAGCGAGTTCTTCATGCGCGGCCTGGGCCAGATCGGCGTTCCGACGCACTTTATCCGGCGCATCAACATGCGTGAGCAACTCATAAGATCGGTAGAGATAATCCCGCTCGAGGTGGTGGTCAGAAATCTTGCCGCCGGTTCGCTTTCCAAGCGCCTGGGGCTTGAGGAGGGGGCGCCGCTGCCCCGGCCCATCGTCGAGTTCTACTACAAGAGCGACGAGCTCGGCGATCCGCTGGTGACCGAGGAGCACATCATCGCCTTCGGCTGGGCGACGCAGCAGGATCTGGACGACATGGTGGCGCTCGCGCTGCGGGTGAACGATTTCCTGTCGGGCACGATGATGGCCGTCGGGATCACGCTGGTCGACTTCAAGATCGAGATCGGTCGCATCTGGGACGGCGACTTCCAGCGCCTAGTGGTGGCCGACGAGATCAGCCCCGACAGTTGTCGCCTGTGGGACGTCGAGACTGGCAACAAGCTGGACAAGGACGTGTTTCGCCGTGACCTTGGCAATCTCGCGGATGCCTACACCGAGGTTGCCAAGCGCCTGGGCGTGCTGCCGTCGAATGTCACTCATGCCGCGAAGCCGACCCTCATCAATTGACATGACCCGACTGCGTGTGACCGTCATGCTGAAGGACGCGGTGCTCGACCCGCAGGGCGAGGCGATCCGCCTGGCGCTCGAGGGGATGGGCTTCGACGGCGTCGAGAAGGTTCGCCAGGGCAAGGTCATCGAGATCGACCTCGACGAGGCGGATCCGGCGGCGGCCGAAGCGCGGGTTCGCGAGATGTGCCAGCGACTCCTCGCGAACCCGGTGATCGAAAGCTACCGCGTCGAGACGACATGAAGGCCGCGGTCGTCGTCTTCCCCGGATCGAACTGCGATCGCGACTTGGCGGTGGCGCTGCGCAAGGCCGGCGCCGAGGTGGCGATGGTCTGGCACAAGGAGTCCTCGCTGCCCGACGGCGTCGACCTTGTCGCTCTGCCTGGGGGCTTTTCGTGGGGGGACTACCTGCGCTGCGGCGCGATGGCCGCGCGAGCGCCGGTCATGTCGGCCGTGCGGCGGCATCTCGATCGCGGCGGCTTCGGTCTCGGCATCTGCAACGGTTTTCAGGTCATGCTCGAGGCGGGGTTGCTGCCGGGTGCGCTGATGCGCAACGCCGGCCTCTCGTTCATCTGCCGAACCGCGTGGATCGAGGTAGCGACCTCCGACAGCGCATTCACCGGCGCCTACGCGCCAGGCGCTGTCCTGCGCCTGCCCCTAGCGCACCACGACGGTAACTTCGTGGCCGAGCCCGATACGCTGCGGCGGCTGGAAGGTGACGATCGCGTCGCCTTCCGCTATGCCGAGGACATCAACGGCTCGATGGACCGTATCGCGGGCATCCTGTCGGAGAACCGCCGGGTCCTGGGGATGATGCCGCACCCCGAGAGGGCGATCGAGCCCTGCCTGGGATCAGCCGACGGCGTCGCTCTCTTCGAATCGGCCGTGGGCGCGCTTGCGCGCGTCGCTTGAGCCGGTCCCGACGCGGACCTATCGTGTATCCATGAGGCAGCCGACAGAGACCGGAGTCGCCAAGCGCGGCGGTCGTGTGCCGTTATGGCGCACGCGGGGGGTTCTGGCGGCCATCGTCGTGGTCGCGATAACGACCGTCTGGATCACCAACAAGCTTCTGACCGAACGGTTCACCGAAGCGTTGCGGAACCGCGCCGAGGTGAGGCTGGCGCTTTACACCGGCAATATCCTGTCCGAGCTTCAGCGCGCCTCGATCGTGCCGCTGCTTCTGTCGCGCGACCCGGCCCTGATCGGCGCGCTGACGTCGGGCGACTTTTCGCAGACGACGCAACGTCTGATCAGCTACAAGGACGAAATCGGGGCGGCGTCGCTTTACCTGCTCGATGCGGACGGGCGGATCGTGGCCGCCACAGACCGCAACCGGATTGGTGAGCAGCATCGTTCGGCTCCGTTCTTCGTCAATGCCCAGCGAGCGCCCGACACCGTCTTCACCGCCTATGAGACCGAAAGCGGAGCCACCGCCTTCGGCTATTCGCGCAAGGTCGAACTGGGCGGCGAGATCGTGGGCGTGATCGTGGTGGGCGTCGATCTGCAGAAGTTCCAGCAGGCCTGGGCGGGGTTCTCGGACGCGGTCATGGTCACCGACAGCTCGGGCCAGATCATTCTGGCGACCGAGGGGCGCTGGCGTGGTCGCACCGAGGAAGAGGCGCTGGCCATTCGATCCGCGCCGTCTGCGATCCAGCGGGCGATCCAGGCCAGTGTCGACTGGACCGCGTTGCCAGCTGACGTCTATATCGGCGGCGAGGCTGTGCTGCGCCAGGAGGCACGGATCCCGTTCCAGGGCTGGCGGCTGACCTCGTTCACCACCTATTCGGGCGTGCGTGAGCGGGTGAACGCAGTTCTTTCTCTTGAGATCATGGGGTTCGCCATCGTTCTTGCGGCTGCGTTCTACCTTCGCAGTCGGAAGGCCCTGTCGCGGTCGCTGTTCTTCCAACGCGAGTCGGCCGAGCTGCGGGCGCTCAACGAGGCGCTGCAGCGCGAGATGGCCGAGCGCGAGAAGGTCGAGAAGAACCTGCAGGTCGCCGAACAGACTCTGGCACAGTCGAGCAAACTGGCTGTGCTGGGCGAGATGTCGGCCGCGGTCAGCCATGAGCTCAACCAGCCGCTGGCGGCGATGAAGACCTATCTCGCGGGCGCCAAGCTGTTGTTGCAGCGCCGCCGGCCCGAGGAGGCGCTATCGTCGTTCCACCGCATCGACGACCTGATCGAGCGCATGGGGGCGATCACGCGCCAGCTCAAGAGCTATGCCCGCAAGGGCGGCGACGCGTTCGAGCCGGTCGACCTGGTGTCCTCTGTGTCGTCGGCGCTCGAGATGATGGAGCCGCAACTCAAGGGCCGCGAGGTCGATCTGGTGCGGCGCGTGCCGCGCGCAGTCGGTCATGGTGATGGCCGACCGGATCCGGCTGGAACAGATAATCATCAACCTTTTGCGCAACGCCATCGACGCGACGCGTGAAACCGACGCTCCCCGGATCGAAATCGCGGCGACGCCGCGTGCCGGCCGCGTGGTCCTCTCGGTTCGCGACAACGGACACGGCATCGAGGATCTTAAAAATCTCTTTGAGCCGTTCTATACCACGAAGGCGCCCGGCGACGGCGTCGGACTGGGGCTTGCGATCTCGTCGAGCATCGCGGCCGATCTCGGTGGGCGACTCATGGCTCGGAACGCCGATGAGGGTGGTGCGATTTTCGAGCTGCATCTTCC
This sequence comes from uncultured Alphaproteobacteria bacterium, assembly GCA_963773475.1. Classification (GTDB taxonomy): domain Bacteria; phylum Pseudomonadota; class Alphaproteobacteria; order Rhodobacterales; family Rhodobacteraceae; genus Roseitranquillus. The sequence goes on from CAVZBD010000011.1 coordinate 88,927, forward strand.
GCTGATGGACAGCGCCGTGGCAGCGGCCGAGTAGGGTGGGGACATGGCACAGGCGATGAAGATCGCGATCGTGGACGACGAGAAGGACATGCGTCAGTCCATTGGGCAATGGCTGGCGTTGTCGGGGTTCGATACGGAAACCTTCGCCAGCGCCGAAGAGGCGACCAGGGTGGTGACGGCCGAGTATCCGGGCGTCGTGGTCTGCGACATCCGCATGCCCGGCATGGACGGCATGACCTTTCTGAAGCGGCTGATGAGCGTCGATTCGGCGCTGCCGGTGATCATGATCACCGGGCATGGCGACGTGCCGATGGCCGTCGAGGCCATGCGCGTCGGCGCCTTCGACTTTCTGGAAAAGCCGTTCAACCCGGATCGGATGACGGAGCTTGCCAAGAAGGCGACGCAGGCGCGGCGACTGACGCTCGACAACCGGGCGCTGCGTCGCGAACTGTCGGATGGTTCCGGCCTGATGAAGAAGCTGGTCGGCCAGTCGCCGGTGATGGAGCGCCTGCGCGAGGACATCCTCGACCTGGGCCAGGCCGACGGGCACGTGCTGATCGAGGGCGAGACGGGGACCGGCAAGACCCTCGTCGCACATGCCCTGCACGCGGTGGGCGCCAAGCCTGGGCGCAAGTTCGTCCTGTTTTCCTGCGAAGGCAGCACCGAGGCCGATCTTACGGCGAGTCTCTTCGGGGGCGAGGGCGGCGTCATGCCGTTGCTCGAGGAAGCGCGCGGCGGCACCCTTGTCCTCGAGAGCATCGAGGCGCTTCCGGCCGCCGTCCAGGCGCGGCTTCTGACCTGGATGAACGACCAGGGTACGCCGCCCGAGACACGGATCGTCGCGATCTGTAACCTTCAGGAGCAGGGGCGCACCTGCGAGGATGCGCTGCGGCCCGACCTCTACTACCGGCTGGCGACGATGAAGATCACGTTGCCCCCCCTGCGCGCGCGCGGCGAAGATATCCTGACGCTTTTCACCCGCTTCGCCGAGCAGGCGGCCGAGGAGTACGGCAGCCCGCCGCCCGAGGTCACGGCGCAGGAGGCCGCCCAGCTACTGCAGGCGCCGTGGCCGGGAAACATCCGTCAGTTGCAGAACGTGGCGGAACGCTCGGTGCTGCAGAGCCGGCGCGGCAGCGGCAGCATCGCTTCGCTGCTGATGTCCGACGACGAGGGCACGACGCCGGCCATCACGACCGAGGGCAAGCCCCTGAAGGAGTATGTCGAAGCGTTCGAAAGAATGTTGATTGACAACACCATGCGCCGTCATCGCGGGTCGATCGTGAATGTCATGGAAGAGCTGTGCCTGCCGCGGCGCACGTTGAACGAGAAGATGGCCAAGTACGGGTTGAGCCGCTCGGATTATCTCTGAGACTCGTGAGATGTCGGAATTCTTGCATTGAATTTCGATATCTGTCGCCGGTATGGTCCGCCAACGAGATGCAGCCGCCGATTGCGTGGCGCTCCCGCAAGTTTTGTCGTTGCGGACGGACAGGCTGGAAGCCGCCGCTGTCGCGACCGATTGGCCCCCGGGCCGGACACCTGCCCGTGCACGACACAGACGCCGGGCCTTGAGCAGGCGCCTCCACCGGGGGCGTCGGAGAAGAAACGCGATGAGGCGAGCACGTGACGAGGCGAACCAGGCGCGAGGGCCGCGGCCCTTCGCCGGCCGCGCCCGAGCGGACCGCATCGCCCCCACAGGACATGTCGGAGGATCCCCCGCGCCCAAGGGCCGGGCCCACTCCGGATGCAACGAGATTTCATGGCCAAGAAGATGCTTATCGATGCCACCCACGCCGAGGAGACTCCGCGTGGTCGTGGTCGACGGAAACAGGGTCGAGGAATTCGACTTCGAAGCGGAGAGCAAGCGCCAGCTAGCCGGCAACATCTACCTCGCGAAGGTGACGCGCGTCGAACCGTCGCTTCAGGCGGCGTTCGTCGATTACGGCGGCAATCGCCACGGATTCCTCGCCTTCGCCGAGATCCATCCCGACTACTATCAGATCCCGGTCGCCGACCGTGAGGCGTTGCTGGCCGAGGAAATGGCGGTCGAGCAGGAAGGCGACGAGGATGACCAGCCCGCGCCGGCCAAGCCGCGCCGCCGGCGACGCGCCAAGGCCGAGGCGACACGCAGCGACGATGCTGTCGCGACCGGCGAGGCGGCAGAGGACGTGCGCCAGCCCGACGCGGAAGACGCGCGGCGGGCGGACGACAGCGCGGATGGAGCCGATGCGTCGGCCAGCGAGGGCGCCGAACGCGAGGCCGAGGCCCGCACGGCCGCCGTCGTCGCCGAGATCCCCGGCATGGACATCGTCGACCTTCAGGAAGGCGATGAGGACGGCAACTCCGAAGAGCGTGAAAAGGGCGACGAGAGCCAGAACGGCGACAAGCCGTCGACCTACCGCGCCATGGACGACGCATCGACGCGCGACAGCGAGATCGAGTTCGGTGGCCGACGAGGACGTCTCGGAAGAGATCCGGCGCCCGCGTAAGCCCCGCGTGCGCAAGTACAAGATCCAGGAGGTGATCAAGGTCCGGCAGATCATGCTGGTCCAGGTCGTCAAGGAAGAGCGCGGCAACAAGGGCGCGGCGCTCACCACCTACCTGAGCCTCGCCGGCCGCTACTGCGTGCTGATGCCGAACACGGCGCGCGGCGGCGGAATCAGTCGCAAGATCACCAACGCGACCGACCGCAAGAAGCTGAAGAAGATCGCCACCGAACTCGACGTGCCGAAGGGCGCCGGCCTCATCATCCGGACGGCCGGCTCGCAGCGCACCAAGTCCGAGATCAAGCGCGATTACGAGTACCTGCAGCGCCTCTGGGAGCAGATCCGCGAGCTCACGCTCAAGTCGATCGCGCCGACGAAGATCTATGAGGAGGGCGACCTCATCAAGCGCTCGATCCGCGACCTCTACAGCCGCGAGATCGACGAGGTGCTGGTCGAGGGGGCGGAAGGCTACAAGACCGCCAAATCCTTCATGAAGATGATCATGCCGAGCCACGCCAAGAACGTGAAGCTCTACGCAGATCCGATGCCGCTCTTCGCGCGCTATCAGGTCGAGAGCTACCTCAGCTCGATGTTCAACCCGACCGTCCAGCTCAAGTCGGGGGGCTACATCGTGATCGGCGTCACCGAGGCGCTGGTGGCGATCGATGTGAACTCGGGTCGTTCGACGCGCGAAGGCTCGATCGAGCAGACCGCGCTCAACACCAACCTCGAGGCGGCCGAGGAGATCGCCAGGCAGCTTCGGCTGCGCGACCTGGCGGGCTTGATCGTGATCGACTTCATCGACATGGAGGAGCGCAAGAACAACGCCGCGGTCGAGAAGCGCTTCAAGGACAAGCTCAAGACCGACCGGGCGCGGATCCAGGTGGGCAAGATCTCGGCCTTCGGCCTGCTCGAGATGAGCCGCCAGCGGTTGCGGCCTGGCATGCTCGAGGCGTCGACCCAGCCATGCCCCGCCTGCCACGGAACGGGCCTTCTGCGCAGCGACGAGAGCCTCGGGTTGCAGATCCTGCGTCAGGTCGAGGAGGAGGGGACCCGGCGCAAGACGCTGGAGGTCCTCATCAAGGCGCCGATCAGCGTCGTGAACTTCCTCATGAACTACAAGCGCGAGCACATCGCGGGGATCGAGGCGCGCTATGGCATGGCAGTACGCATCGAGGGCGATCCTCACCTCGTCAGTCCGGACTTCTCGATCGACAAGTTCAAGACGCAGACGCGTGTGGTCGAGGCGGTCGCGCCGGTAATCTCGGTCGATCCGGCATTGATGGACGAGATCGACGACGCCGACGTCGTCACTGCCGAGGCTGAGCCCGAGGAGGAACCCGAGGTCAAGTCCGCACCCGAGCCAGAGGCCGAGACGGACGAGGGCGAGGGCGGCGGATCGGGTAAAAAGCGCCGCCGCCGCCGCCGCCGTCGCAAGTCCGGTGCGCGCGAGGCGCAACCCGAGACAGCGACAGTGTCGGATGGCGATGAAGCGGCGGATGCCACTGCGGCAGAAGAGCCGGCAGGGGAGGAGAGCGACGGCGACGCATCCGCCGATGCGGCTGCCGATACGGCCCCCGAGCGGCCGCGCCGCACCCGGTCGCGACGCAAGCCGAAGGTCCGGGACGAAGCGCAGGCTTCGGCCGAAGAGGCGCCTGCGCCGAGCGAGTCCGAGCCCGAGGCCGCCGTCGCGCCGACTGCCGAACAGCCGGACGCCACGGTCGAGGCCGAGACTGTTCAGGTGCAGCAGCCTGCGGCCGATGAGCCGACGCTGCATGCCGCCGAGGCTTGGACGCCGCAGGCCGAACCGACCGAAAGCGCAGCCGAGGAGAGGCAAGCGGAGGCTCCGGCCCCTGAGGAGGAGCCTCAGGCTGCCATGCCGGCCGTCGGCGCGGCCTCGGACGCGGTTTCGGTCGTCCCGACGGACGACGCCTCGGACGCCCATGACGAGGCGGCGCGGCAGGACGAGGAGGCGGCGGCCGAGGAGCAGCGGGCGTCACTCGTGGCCGAGAAGCCGGCCAAGCCGAAGCGTCGCGGCTGGTGGTCGTTCGGCGGCTGAATGGAGCGCGGGTCTGCCCTCGGGCGGACCCGCCTCAGACCTTGCGGATGACGAAGACGTGGCCGTCACCTTCTGTCGCCATGCGGACCATCTCGTGCCCTGATTCGCGGCAGAAGTGTGGAACGTCGACGACAGCTGCCGGATCGTCGGTGTGCAGCCTCAGCAGCTCGCCTGCCTTGAGCATCGAAAGCCGCTTGCGCGCCTTGAGGACCGGCAGGGGACAGAGCAGGCCCGAGGCGTCGAGATCTTCCGCGATATCCATTTCGCCGCCTTAAAAGCAGGGGCCGGGACTGTCCAGCCAGCCATCAGTCCGGCTGACGATACCGTCCAAGGACGAAGACGCGAAGGGCCGAAGCCAGCCCGACGTCCGGGGGCCGCGCGGCGTCGATCTCGGCGGCCAGCCCATTGATCGAGACGCCACGGTCGGCCGCCACGTCCCGCAGCGCCTGCCAGAACTCATCCTCGAGCGAGACGCTCGTGCGGTGGCCGCGCAGCGTGAGCGAACGCTTCTGTGGTGGCCGCATCACTCGTCGCGCTTGTGCGCGTCGAGCCGGCGCGCCTCGATCTCGGCGCGAGCGGCATCGGCGGCCTTTTCCTCCTTGGTGCGGCCGTAGCGCACGGCATTTTCGTCGGCCACGCGCCGCGCCTCGTTCCGCGTCCGCTCCTTGCGGACGCGGTTGAGGTTGACGGGCTTGCTCACCGCGGCCCCAGCATCTGTTCGGGCCGGACCACGCGATCGAACGTCTCGGCATCGACGAAGCCCAGCGCCACCGCTTCTTCGCGCAACGTCGTGCCGTTCTTGTGCGCCGTCTTGGCGACCTTGGTGGCGTTGTCGTAGCCGATCTCGGGCGCAAGCGCGGTGACCAGCATCAGGCTCTCGCGCATGAGCTGGTCGATGCGCGTCTCGTTCGCGCGGATGCCGGCGACGCACTTGTCGGTGAAGCTGGCGGCGGCGTCGCCCAGCAATTGCATCGACTGCAGGACGTTGTAGGCAATCATCGGCTTGTAGACATTGAGCTCGAAGTGACCCTGGCTGCCCGCCATGCCTACGGCCGCATCGTTGCCGACCACGTGCGCACAGACCTGCGTCAGCGCCTCGGCCTGGGTCGGGTTCACCTTGCCGGGCATGATCGACGATCCGGGCTCGTTCTCGGGCAGGAGCAGCTCGTATAGGCCACAGCGTGGGCCCGAGCCCATCAGGCGGATGTCGTTGGCGATCTTGAAGAGTGAGGCCGCCACGGTCTTGAGCGCGCCGGACATGGCGACCATGGCGTCATGGCCGGCCAGCGCCTCGAACTTGTTCGGCGCAGTCCGGAACGGCAAGCCGGTGATCTCGGCGATATTGGCGGCGACACGCTCGCCCCAGCCCTTGGGCGAGTTGAGCCCGGTACCGACGGCAGTGCCGCCCTGCGCCAGCTCGTAGATGTCGCCAAGCGCGGTCTCGACGCGCTGGATCGACTTGGCGAGCTGGTGTGCGTAGCCGCCGAATTCCTGCGACAGCGTCAGCGGAGTGGCGTCCATCGTGTGGGTGCGGCCGATCTTGATGATGCCGTCGAACTCGTGAACCTTCGCCTCGAGCGTCTCGTGCAGCTTGCGCAGCCCCGGCAGCAGCACGTCGCGCGCTGTGGTCGCCGTGGCGATGTGCATGGCCGTCGGGAAGGTGTCGTTCGACGACTGGCTCATGTTGACGTGGTCGTTCGGGTGGACCGGGTCCTTCGAGCCGATGGTGCCGCCGAGGATCTCGATCGCGCGGTTCGCAATGACCTCGTTGGCGTTCATGTTCGACTGCGTGCCTGAGCCGGTCTGCCACACGACGAGCGGGAAGTGGTCGTCCAGCCGCCCGGCGACGACTTCGCCCGCGGCCTCGACGATTGCCTCGCCAAGGCGCCCGTCGAGCTTGCCCTCGGCCATGTTCGCCCGGGCGCAGGCCTTCTTGATGATGCCCAGCGCACGGACGATGGCGACCGGTTGCCGTTCCCAGCCGATGGGGAAGTTCATCAGCGAACGCTGCGTCTGCGCCCCCCAGTAGCGGTCGGCCGGGACTTCGAGAGGCCCGAAACTGTCGGATTCCGTGCGTGTCTGGCTCATCGGCGGTTCCTCGTCTGCGCTCTGGCGGGCTTAGACGGTCCGGCCGGCGATGCCAACACGCCGCGCGCAAGCGGCGGGAGCTACTTGCGGAACTTGTCGAGGCTGACGATCTCGGCGTCGCGCTGGGGTTGCTCCTCGACCTCCTCGTGGGGCGCCTCGGCGTCGTCTTCCTCGTCGACCTCGTGCGTCTCGAAGCGCAGTCCGAACTCGACGGAGGGGTCCACGAAGGTCTTGATGGCGTCGTAGGGGATGTAGAGCGTCTCGGGCGTCTCGCCGAAGTTGAGCGTCACCGAGAAGCCCTCGTCGCTCACGTCGAGATTGTCGAACCAGTGCTGCATCACCACGGTCATCTCGTCCGGATACCGATCCGACAACCAGTCCGCAATTTCCACATCGGGATGCATCGTGTCGAAGGTGATGAAGAAATGATGCGCGCCGGGCAGGCCGGACTCCGCCACATCCGACAGAACCTGCTGGATCAGCCGGCGCATAGCGCGGTGCATCAGGTTTCCGTAGTCGATGGTCCGCGTCATCGCCCGATTTTCTCTGCCCTTGGCAGGTTCAACATAGAAGATTCGGTGCCGATGGGAAGTGGAGGCGATGCACCCGGATCATCCTTGCGGTTGCCGGGCCGAAGTATCTGACGGAACGTCGGCCGCCGATCCTTTCGCCAGGGGAGGAGCGCGGCGAAGTCGGATCGGCGGCCATGATCAAGGCTTGGGCCTTGTCATCCTGCAGTGTCCCTTGAATTGACACTACCACAGGTTGACGCACTGGGAAGATGGGGATTGCCGTGTCCGACGAAAATGCAGGCTTCTGTTGCCAGGTGCCTGCGAACCCCGCCCAGACTTGCTAGAGCCTAGGACTTGAATTTCGGTCTTGCGGACTGCTTACGCAGCCAGCGCGACCGGAGCACGGTTGTCGTTGGCAACTGTACTTTGCGGACCGATAACGGTGGTACCTCACCGGGACAAAGCTACACCTTTACACGTTCGTCGATCCTGTTTCGGCCCCAGTCGCCCCCAACGAGGGAATTCTGGTGGAGCCGCCGGGTACCGCCCCCGGGTCCGATCCGCTTATTACGTGCGCGTTTATGCCCATAGTCCCCGAAGGGACGACCGAAATATAGGCGGCGCCTCACGGCTCTGCAAGCCGCGGGGCGACCGCGCCACGTCACGGCTTGATGTAGGTGTAGCCCATCTGCTGAAGCCGGCTCAGCTCGGCCACGCCCGAGGGGACGATGTCCTCCTTCCAGACGTCGTAGAGATCGTTCTCGTAGCTGATGTTACGGCCTTCCAGCGTGTTGTTGCAGACATGGAAGGCGACGTTCTGTCCCTTGAGGCTGCCCACCTGGGTCTGCAGTTTCTCGTCGTCCTTCGCCGCCATCAGGAGCCCCAGCCCGTTGCCGTGCAGCACCACCTTGATGTCGAGGTTCTCGGCCCCGACGGCGTTGATGTGGTTCTGGATGTTGCGCATCGCACCACGATAGGCGGCGCTGTCCTCGCCACCATTGTAGTTGATGTGATAGACGACCTTCTGCTTGCCGTAGCGACCGGCGTCCTGTGCGCTGGCACCGGTGACGATACCGGCCAGCATCAGTGCCGACACGATCAGGCCCAGAATTCGGGTCATTCGCTTTCCTTCCTCGGTCTGTCCAACTGGTGAGATGTCAACTTATCCGGCAAGCGCCGGAAGTTAAGTCGTTGAGTTCGCCGCCTGCAGGGGCTGTCTCAGAAACCGGCCTTGATGCGCTCGAACGCCTCGCTCTGGCGCTCCCGCAGCTCGTTGGGAAGGGGCAGCTGCGCCAGCACCGGCGCGTCGATCTGGCCGAGGCCCGAGGCCGTCAGTGCCTCTTCTCCCACGTCGGCCATTGCCGCGGCGTTCGAGTGTCCGAAACCCTCCTCCAGCAGGGGTTGGGTCGAGGCGGGATCAAGAAAAGCGTTGATGTAGTCGTAGGCCTTGTCTTCCGAGCCTTCCCCCTCGACAAGATTGACGTAGCCGCAGAGCCACAGGGACGAGCCTTCGGCCGGCTCGCGCTGAAAGCCGATCGGGAAGCCCTGCTCGGCCATCGTCGGCAGCGTCTCGTTCCAGGCCCAGGCGATCAGGACCTCTCCCGTCGCGAGGAGCTGCGCGAGCTCGGCCGGGTCGGTCCAGTAGGTGCGCAGGTTCGGGTGAACCCGACGCAGCCAGTCGGTCGCGGCCTCGAATTGCTGGTCGTCGACTTCGGTCCAGTCGGTGGTGCCAGTCGCCAGGTAGGCCAGCGCATAGGCGTCGTCGACGTTGTCGGGAAGCGTGACGCGGCCGGCATAGGCGGGGTCGAGGAATACGTCCAGCGAGCTGACCGCCTCCTCGGGTACCTCCTCGGTGTTGTAGGCGATCGCCGTCGAGCCGAAGTCGGTGGGGATGAGGTAGACCTCGTCGCTGCCGGCGGTGACATCGCTGCCCATCAGACTGGCGTTGAGGTCGTCGAACGCCTCGATCTGGCTGACGTCCCAGGGCTCGATGATGCCCGACTCGCGCCACTTGGTGACCGAGCCGGCGCAGACGTGGCTCAGGTCGGCGCGAAAGCCCGAGCGCAGCTTCTGGAACGCCTCCTCCTCGTCGCCGAAGAAGGCAAACTGCGGACTCTGTCCGTGCTTTTCCACGTAAGCCGCGTGAAAGGCTGGATCTTCGAAGCCCGAATAGTCGAAAACGAGCAGCTCGTCGTCTTGCGCGGACGCGGCGGTGGCCGCCAGAACGACGGCGGGCACGATCAGGTGTCGCATTGGGACCCATCCCTGTGTTGGTCTTTGGCCGAGACGCTAGGATGGGCCCGATGAGGCGGCAAGGGCATTGACAGCGCCGCCAGGAAAGACAAGGCAGCCGCCATGATTACCGCCGATTTCGTCCGCATGATGTCACGCTACAATACGTGGCAGAACAGAAACTTGTATGACGCGGCTGATGGATTGTCCGAGGAATCGCGGCAGCAGGATCGCGGCGCGTTCTTCGGCGGCATCCACCGCACCCTCAGCCACCTCCTCTGGGCCGATCACGTCTGGATGAGCAGATTCGACCGTTGGGAACCGCCGCGCGTGAAGCTGGCCGAAAGTCCGGGCTGGATCGACGACTGGTCCGAGTTGCGCTCGAAGCGCCGTATCAGTGACGCCCGCATCGCTCGCTGGGCCGCGGCGCTGAGCGACGAGGCGCTGGAGGGCGACCTGGCGTGGACCTCCGGCGCCGAGGGGCGCGACGTGGTGCGTCCGCGGGCAATGGTCGTGCAGCACTTTTTCAATCACCAGACGCACCATAGGGGGCAGGTGCACGCGATGCTGACGGCAGCCGGAGCAAGGCCCGGGCCGACCGACCTGTTTCTCATGCCCGACGCCTGACTTGCCGCCCGCCTGCGGGCGGGTCAGGGTACGCGGGGACCACGAGGGAGATCGCAGATGTTTGACGCGCTGGTTGTCGAGAAGGACGAGGACGGAAAGACCCACGCCGAAGTCCGCCAGATCGGCGACGACGATCTGCCCGAAGGCGAGGTGACGGTGGCGGTCGAATACTCGACCGTGAACTACAAGGACGGGCTCTGCATCGGACCGGGCGGCGGCCTGGTGAAGACCTACCCGCACGTGCCGGGCATCGACTTTGCCGGCACCGTCGAGGCCTCGGACGACGAGCGTTACGCGCCAGGCGACAGGGTGATCCTCACCGGCTGGCGCGTGGGCGAGGTTCACTGGGGCGGCTATGCGCAGAAGGCGCGCGTGAAGGCCGATTGGCTGGTTCCGCTGCCAGACGGGCTGACGACGCGCCAGGCGATGGCGGTGGGCACCGCCGGCCTGACGGCGATGCTGGCGCTGAACGCGCTCGAGGATCATGGGCTGCGGCCGGGCAGCGGTCCGGTCTTGGTGACGGGCGCGACCGGTGGCGTGGGCTCGGTCGCCACCGCGCTTCTCGCGCGCCTCGGGTACGAGGTCGCCGCGGTAACTGGCAAGTCCGAGGAGGAGGGTTATTTGCGCGACTTGGGCGCCACGACCATCGTCCCCCGGTCCGACCTCGCCGAAACGGTGAAGCGGCCGCTCAAGTCCGAGACCTGGGCGGGGTGCATCGACGCGGTCGGCGGCGCCATGCTGGCCCGGGTGCTGGGCCAGATGAAGTACGGCACGAGCGCGGCGGCCGTGGGGCTGGCGGGCGGGATCGACCTGCCCGCCAAGGTGACGCCGTTCATCCTGCGGGGCGTCAACCTGCTGGGCATCGACAGCGTCATGCGGCCCTACGACGACAGGGTGCGGGCCTGGACCCGCATCGCCACGGACCTGCCGATGGACAAGCTCGAGGCGATGATCCGCCCCGCGACTCTGCAAGACCTGCCGCAACTCGGCCGTGACATCCTGAAGGGCAGGATGCGGGGCCGGGCGGTCGTCGATGTGAACGGGTAGGCGTTACCTCAGCGGCCGGATCTTGAGCCGCGTGATCCGGTTCTCCTTGCGCGCGGCGACCTCGAAGCGGAAGCCGTGGAACGAGAAGACCTGGCCCACCGTCGGGATCGTCTGCGCCTCGTGGATGACCAGCCCGGCGACGGTGTTGGCCTCCTCGTCCGGCAGGCCCCAGTCGGTCTCGCGGTTGAGGTCGCGGATCGTCATGCCGCCGTCGACGATCCAGTCGCCCGCCTCGGTCCGGCGCAGCGGGTGGGCCGGATCGAGGTCGAACTCGTCAGTGATCTCGCCCACGATCTCCTCGAGGATGTCCTCGAGGGTTATCAGGCCCCGCAGTGCGCCGTACTCGTCGACGACCAGCGCGAAATGGGTGTGGCGCCGCAGGAACTGGCGCATCTGTTCGGCCAGCGTCGTGGTCTCGGGGACGAAGTAGGGCTTCATCGCCACGTCCATCACGTTGAAGGTCTTGATGTCCTGTGACGCTTCGCGCCTGGCGTAGATGGCGCGCAACAGGTCCTTGGCATGGATGACGCCGATGATGTTCTCGGGGTCGTCACGAAACAGCGGCAGCCGCGTGTGTGGCGAGGCGAGACTGAGGTCGAGGATCTGCGACGGCGGCAGGCTGGCGTCGATCATCTCGATCTGGCTGCGATGGCGCATGATCTCCTCGACCGTGCGCTCGTTGAGATCGAGAGCGCCGAGAATGCGATCGCGATCCTCCTTCTTCATCACGCCTTCCGAGTGGCCGAGCTTGATCGCGCCCTTGATCTCCTCGCGCACGGCCAGGATCTGGCTGTCCGGGTCGGCGCGCACGCCGAAAAGGCGCAGGACCAGCCTGACCAGCAGCCGCACAGCACTCACCACCGGGGCGAAGAGCAGCACCACGACTTGGATCACCGGCGCCACGCGCGAGGCGGCATGCTCGGCGTTGGTGATCGCGTAGGTCTTGGGCAGGACCTCGGCAAAGACGAGGACGAGCACCGTCATCACCAGCGTGGCCAGCGCCACGCCCGACTCGCCGAACGCCTTGGTGAACAGCGCCGTGGCGAGCGAGGCGGCGAGGATGTTGACGAGGTTGTTGCCGAGCAGGACCGATCCGATCAGCCGCTCGTTGTCCTCGGTGATCTTGAGTGCCTGCTCGGCCCCGCGCGAGCCCTTGTCAGCCTGCGCGCGGAGCTTGCCCCTCGAGGCCGCAGTCAGCGCGGTCTCGGAGCCCGAGAAGAAGGCCGAAAGCACAAGCAGCGCCAGAATCGCGACACTGGTGGTCCAGAACGCCGTGTCGAAGATGGTGGTGCTGTTCATTCTCAGGTTACTGGTTTTCGGCCCTCATATGGACGACCCGTCGGGCGTGCAAGATGGCTCGCGGGCGAGGGGGTGGGCGCGGTGCACCAGATCCTGCAATCGTTCCTCGAGAACGTGCGTGTAGATCTCGGTGGTGGCGACGTCGGCGTGGCCGAGCAGGGTCTGGATCGCGCGCAGGTCTGCCCCGTGCGCCAGCAGGTGCGTCGCGAAGGCGTGGCGCAGGGTGTGGGGCGTGACCTTGGCGGGCGAGACGCCGGCCGTCACGGCGAATTCCTTCATCAGCACGTAGAAGCGGTGGCGGGTCAGATGCCCCGCCCGGCTGCGCGAGGGAAAGAGAAACCGCGACGCTGTGGAACCGCCGTGCCGTTGCAGGTCTTCGACTTCGGCGTCCCGCTCGATCAGCCATGCCGCGAGAGCCTCACGGGCGGTCTGGGTCAGCGGGACGATCCGCTCGCGTCCCCCCTTGCCGCGGATCAGCAGGATCTGCGGGTCGCCCCGCGCCGCGGCGACGGGCAGAGTCACCAGTTCGCTCACCCGCATTCCCGTCGCGTAGAGCACCTCCATCAGGCAGGCGTTCCGCGTCCGGTCGGCGTGCGAGCGGCCCAGCCTGCGCGCCGCGTCGAGCAGGCGGCCCACCTCCTCCTCGCTCAGCGTCTTGGGCAGCCGCTTTTCGCGGCCGGGCCCCCTGATCTGGATTGCCGGGTTGTCGGGCCGCCAACCCTCCTCGAACGCGAAGCGGAAGAACTGGCGGATCGCCGACAGGCGGCGGGCGCGTGTCGCGCGCGACAGGCCCGCGGCGTCGCAGTGGATCAGGTAACTCTCGATCCGGTCCCGCGTGACCTCGAGCAGCGACCCGCCGCTCCGCTCGATCCATTCGGCAAAGTCGGCCAGGTCACGCGCATAGGCGAGGCGGGTGTTGACCGCCGCGCCTTGTTCGGCGGCCTGAGCCTCGATGAAGGCTTCGATCCGGCCCGCCGCCTGCATCATCCTGCCGCGAGCAGAAGCCAGGCACTCGCGCGTCGAGCGGACTCGTCCAGCTCGTAATGCCTGAGCGTGCGGAGCGCGGCGGCAAAATCGGCCGGATCCGCGTCCGCGCCTTGTGCCAGGACGCCGATCGCCGTCAGCAGGGCCTCACCCGCGCGCCCCTCGTCGATCAGGCGCTGCATCGAGCCCGACGGATCGGCCGCATTCCAGCCGCTGCGAATCGCGGTGCTGAGGTTCGGATCGTCGCCGCCCGCGGCCTCCAAGAGCTCTTGTGGCGACTGGAGGCTGCCCGCCAGTTGCGACAGCCGCTGAACCCGCGCGTCCTGCGGCAGCAGCCGGGCCAGGTCTGCCGCATATGTCTCGGCAAGCGCATGAAGAAGACCCGCCTGCGCCAGCTGCCCATAGGCCGAATCGAGCGCCGCCGCAGCCTCCTCGGGCTCGCCCGCCGCCACCGCGCGATCGAGCTCGCGGATTGCCCGAGCGCGGTCCCAGATGCCGCCGGACGCCGCCGGCTGGCGCTCGAGGTAGAGCGCGATCAGGCGATCGGGCGCAATGGCCCCCGAGCGGGCAAGCCGCTCGGCCGCCTCGATCCGCGCCTTCCATCCCACGTTGCCCCGCAGCTCGGCATGGGCGAACGGCAGCGGCAGCACGTTCGCCGGAAGCGGCTCGCCAATCGCCTCGAAGATGCGGAAGTCGAGGGGCGTCACCCGTGACGGGGTACGCGGTGGCGGCAACAGGTTCTCGATCCCGTCGTCGAGGAACCGCGCCAGGATCGCGTCCTGATCCTTGTCCAGCGCCCCAAGGGCATCCGCGGATTCCAGCGTGAGCGCGGCCGCGGGCCAGTCGCCGCCGCGCGCCAGGCAGAAGATGCGCGCGGGATAGGTCGGCGAGATGTCCGGTCGCTGTTCAAGGTCGTGGCAGCCGAAATCCTCGTTCCCGGTCAGTAGCTGGATGTCGAAGCGGCGCCGAAAGAGATCGGGGGCAGGGGCCCCGCCTCCCGTCGCCGCCTCGATCAGGGCGAGCGCGTCGTTCAGCCGTGCCATCGCCATGAGCCGGTCGATGCGGGTCAGAAGAAACGTGCCGTCGTCCGCGCGGGGCGGCGTTGCCGACAGCAGCAAAAGATCGGCCAGCAGGTCGGCCAGCGGCGGCGGCAGTTCTCGCGGCAGCCGTTCGATCGACCGGATCACGTCCTCGTTCTGCGACGCGGCCCACAGATCGCTGCCGACGCGGGGCGAGAGCGCCTCGATGTTGCCCACCGGCGCGCCTTCCCCTGCCAGCGGCCGCACCTCGACCGGTTCGGGCAGGGCGGGGCCGAGTGCCGGCTCGACCAGACTGTCGGACAGCCAGTCGATCGCCGAGAGAGGCGCCTCGGCCGCTGCCGGCGGGGCGAGCACGATGATGGCCAGCGCGAGGGTCGTCCTACTTCGCATCAAGCGTCACCGGTTCGCTCACCTCTACCCGTTCCGGGGCCAGATCTCCGAAATAGGCGTATCCCGTCAGGGCGAGGAGCCCGAGCACAATGATCACCAGCAAAGCCTTGAATAACCGCCCCATCTGGGTGTCGCCCTTCTGCCTCGTCTACATTTGCACGGCGCGCACGCCGTATTGGCCGCGTCTGCGGCGACCCGGCCGCATTTATATATGGTCTTCGGGCGGAAAGCACGTCATTCACGGGACCCGGCAGTGATGCGCGGGGCCCTGCCTGCCGGCCGGGCCGATCGACGGGGACATGGGCGAACTGAGAAAGACCATAGTTCTGGTGGGCATGATGGGAGCCGGCAAGACCGCCGTCGGTTCGGCCCTGGCGCGACGGCTGGATGTCGCCTTCCTCGACAGCGATACCGAGATCGAGCGCGCGGCGGCCCGCACCATCACCGAGATATTCGCCCGCGACGGCGAGTCGTTCTTTCGCGACCGCGAGCAGCAGGTGATCGCCCGGCTTCTCGAGGGGCCTCCGTGCGTCCTCGCCGTGGGGGGTGGCGCTTTCCTCAGCCAGGAGAATCGCCGTCTGATCTCCGAGCGGGCGGTGTCGGTCTGGCTCCGGGCGCCGGCCGGTCTTCTGTGGCAGCGGGTGAAGACGAAACCGACGCGTCCGTTGCTCAAGACGCCCGATCCGCGCGCGACGCTCGAGCGGCTGACGCGGGAACGTGCCGAGCATTACGCCAAGGCCGACCTCGTCGTCGATGCGCGTGCAGGCGTGTCGGCGGCGCAGATGGCTCGCCTGGTGGAGAGCGAACTGGCCCGTCGCCCTGACCTGATGGAGAACACGGCATGAGCGAACGCGTCGATGTGGATCTGGGCGCCGGGCGTCAGTACGCCGTTCACATTGGCGCCGGCATCATCGACCGTGCGGCGGACCTCATCGGGCCTCTTGCGCCACGACCGCGGGTGACAATCCTCACCGAAGAGCGTGTCGCGGACCTTCACCTGCCACGGCTGGAGCAGGCGCTGACGCGCGAGAACATCGTTCACACCAGTCTCGCGTTGCCTCCGGGCGAACGGACGAAATCCTGGGCGGAGCTGCAGCGCTCGGTCGAATGGCTTCTCGAGCAGCAGGTCGAACGGGACGACATCGTCATCGCGTTCGGCGGCGGTGTGATCGGCGATCTGGCGGGCTTCGCGGCGGCGATCCTGCGGCGCGGAGTGCGCTTCGTGCAGGTTCCCACCACGCTTCTCGCGCAGGTGGATTCGTCGGTAGGGGGCAAGACCGGCATCAATTCGAGCCACGGCAAGAACCTGGTGGGCGCGTTCCATCAGCCAAGCCTGGTGCTGGCGGATATCTCGCTTCTCGGGTCGCTGCCCGAGCGCGACTTTCTGTCCGGCTATGGCGAGGTGCTCAAATACGCTCTGCTGGGTGACGCGCCGTTCTTCGACTTTCTCGAAGAGCATGGCCCGGCCCTGGCGGGCGGCGACCTCGCGCTGCGCACCGAGGCGGTGCGGCGGTCGGTCGCGATGAAGGCGGGGATCGTCGAACGGGACGAGACCGAGCGGGGCGAGCGTGCGCTGCTCAACCTGGGCCACACGTTCGGCCATGCGCTCGAGGCGGCGACGGGCTATTCCGACCGCCTGCTCCACGGCGAGGGGGTGGCGATCGGCTGCACGCTGGCCTTCGCGACGTCGGCGCGGCTGGGGCTCTGCCCGCCCGACGCACCTGGTCGCGTGGAAGCGCATCTGCGACGGATGGGCATGAAGGCGAGGCTGGACGACATTCGCGGGCCGCTGCCCGATGCGGACAGGCTTGTCGGGCTGATGATGCAGGACAAGAAGGTGCGGCAGGGGCAGCTCCGCTTCATCCTCGTCCGCGGCATCGGCGAAGCCTTCGTGGCCGAGGATGTCGACCTTGCCGTCGTCCGAGCCGTCCTTGACGACGCCCTGTCCGCCCGCGCCGCCTAGCCGTTCAGCAGCCGCGCGACCTGGGGCGCGAAGTAGGTCAGGATTCCGTCGCAGCCCGCGCGCTTGAAGCCCAGCAGGCTTTCCAGCATCACACGCTCGCCGTCGAGCCAGCCATTCGCGGCCGCCGCACGCAACATCGCGTACTCGCCCGACACCTGATAGGCGTAGGTGGGCACGCCGAAGCGGTCCTTCACCCGGCGGCAGATGTCGAGATAGGGCATGCCCGGCTTGACCATCACCATGTCGGCACCCTCGGAGAGGTCGCGCGCCACCAGCCGCAACGCCTCGTCCGAATTGCCCGGGTCCATCTGGTAGGTCTTCTTGTCGCCCTTCAGCGCGCCTGACGCGCCCACCGCGTCGCGGAACGGCCCGTAGAAGGCGCTGGCATACTTGGCCGCATAGGACAGGATCAGCACGTCCTGGTGCCCCTCGGTCTCGAGTGCCTGGCGCATCGATCCGATCCGGCCGTCCATCATGTCCGAGGGCCCCAGGATGTCGGCGCCGGCTGCCGCCTGCGCCACCGCCATCCGCGCCAGCGCCTCGACCGTCTCGTCGTTCACGATCACGCCGTCTCGCACGATGCCGTCGTGGCCGTTGATGTTGTAGGGGTCGAGCGCCACGTCGGTCATCACCGCGATCTCGGGCACCGCGTCCTTGATGGCCCGCACGGTCCGGTTCGACAGGTTGTCGGGCGCCCACGCCTCTTCGCAGCCTTCGCTCTTCAGGGCCGGCTCGATGTGGGGAAAGATGCAGATCGCCGGGATGCCGAGGGTCATGGCCTCGCGGGCGCAGGTGACGGCTCGCGCCACGCTCAGACGCGCAACGCCCGGCATCGACGGGACCGGCGTCTCCTCAACGTCGCCTTCCGTGACGAAGATCGGCCAGATGAGGTCGTCGGGCGAGAGCGCGTTCTCGCGCGTCAGGCGGCGCAGCGCGTCGGTGCGGCGGGCACGACGGAATCGCGCGGCGGGGTAGGGGGCAAGCGACATCGGCATCCTCGGGCGGGCGGTGACGGCGCATCGTTAGCAGCATTGCGCGCATCTGGCCAAGGGCGCGCCCGCTGGCTACGGTCCGGCCAGGTTCCGGTGGGGTCAGGCGTGTTCTCGACAGTCTTCGAGGTGATCGACACGCGCTCGTTCTCGAGCGTCTGGTACTGGGTCATGCTGGCCCTTTTGTGGTCGTTCGCGATCCACTGGACCCTCGGCGCGCCTTACGACCTGCTGCGTCGCGCCTGCCGCGCCGACCCGACCGCACAACGTGACCTCGAGCGCCTGGTCGAGGTCACGGCAAGGCGTCGGCTGCGCTCGGCCATGGCGGCGGGCCCGCTGGGGTCGGCGACGCTCTCGGCACTCGTGACCGCGCTTGCGTTGCTTGGCTTTGCCTACGGCGTCGAGCTGGCGCAGGCCCTCCTGTTGATGGGCGGTCCGTTCCTGGCCGTCTGGCTCTTCGACCAGCGGGTGGCGCGGCGCATCACGTCGCAACGGGTCCGTGGCGACGAGCTCTGCCGGCGGTTGAGCGCCGCCCGCCGCCGCACCCAGGCAATGGGAATGACCGCGATCTTCCTCGTCGCGCTCTGGGGGATGTGGTGGACGCTGACCACCAATCCGCTGGCTTCCTGAACCACAACCGCCTCGCCGGGCGTTGACACCGCCGGGGCGCTCGTTACCTGACCGCCATGCCGAAGCAGCATCATGTCACCGTCAGCGGCGCACCCGAGGGATTCGACGCGCGGCTCGTCGCGGCCGAGATCGAGAAATCCGGCCGTTCCGTCATCCATGTCGCGCGCGACGACAAGCGGCTGGCAGCGATGCAGGCGGCGCTGGGGTTCTTTGCCCCCGACGTCCCGATTCTCAGCTTTCCGGCATGGGATTGTCTGCCCTACGACCGCGTCTCGCCGAACCCCGAAGTGTCGGCGAATCGCATGGCGACGCTGGCGGCCCTGGCGCAGGACGTGCCGGGCCCCTTCGTGCTGCTGACGACGCTGAACGCGGTGACGCAGCGCGTCCCGGCCCGCGAGGTGGTGCGTGACGCGGCGTTCACGGCGCGCGTGGGCCACCGCATCGACGAGGGGGCGCTGCGGCGCTTCTTCGCGCGCATGGGCTTCGTTCAGGCCCCGACGGTGGCCGAGCCGGGCGACTACGCCATCCGCGGAGGCATCATCGACGTCTGGCCCCCGGCCGAGAGCGGCCCCGTCCGCCTCGACCTCTTCGGCGACACGCTCGATGCGGCCAAGCGCTTCGACCCGGCCAGCCAGCGCAGCAGCGAAAGCCTGACGCGGGTCGAGTTCGCGCCGGTCTCCGAGGTGATCCTCGACGAGGCGGCGATCACGCGCTTCCGCCAGAACTACCGCGCGGCCTTCGGCGCCGCGGGCACCGACGATCCGCTCTACGAGGCGGTCAGCGCCGGACAGAAGCACCAGGGGCTCGAACACTGGCTGCCGTTCTTCCACGAGCGTCTCGAGACGCTGTTCGACTACCTGCCCGAGGCGACGATCTGCCTCGACGACCAGGCGACGCCTGCGCGCCATGCGCGGTGGGAACTGATCGCCGACGCCTACGACAACCGCACCGAGGCGATGAAGTCGCGCGCCCGGCTCGACAGCGTCTACAAGCCGGCCGAGCCGCACCTGCTCTACCTCGACGACGCGGCCTGGGCCGATGTGATGCAAGCGCGCCGGGTGCTCCAGTTCGTGGCCCTTCCGCAGGCGACGGGGCCGGGTGCGACCGACGCAGGGGGGCGGATCGGGCGCAACTTCTCGCCCGAGCGGCAGCAGGAATCGGTCAGCCTATTCAACGCGCTGGCAGACCATGTTCGGAAAAAGCGCAAGGAAGGCCACGTGGTCGTGGCCAGCTATTCGGAAGGCGCGCGCGAACGCCTCGAAGGCCTTCTGCAGGATCAGGACGTGCGCGACGCGCGCCATGCCGCAGACGTGCGCGCCTTGCCCGAGGGGCAGGGCGGGCTTTTCCTGACGGTCTGGGGGCTCGAGCACGGGTTCGAGGGGCCGCTGGGCCAGACGCGCGTCACGGTGATCTCGGAACAGGATGTGCTGGGCGACCGGCTGGTGCGCGGCAAGCGCAAGGCCCGGCGGCGCACCGAGAACTTCCTGACCGAGCACCAGAGCCTCAGCCCCGGCGACCTGATCGTCCACGTCGATCACGGGGTCGGGCGGTACATCGGGCTGGAGGTGGTCGAGGCGCTGGGGGCGGCGCACGAGATGATCCATCTCGAGTACCAGGGCGGCGACCGCCTCTACCTGCCGGTCGAGAATATCGAACTGCTCAGCCGCTATGGCCACGAGGAGGGGATCCTCGACAAGCTCGGCGGCGGCGCCTGGCAGGCCAAGAAGGCGCGGATGAAGCAGCGGATCCGCGAGATCGCGGACCGCCTGATCCGCGTGGCCGCCGAGCGGATGCTGCGTTCGGCCCCGATCCTCGAGCCGCCCGACGACATGTGGAACGCCTTCTGCGCGCGCTTCCCCTACGAGGAGACCGAGGACCAGCTGACCGCGATCGAGGACGTGCTGACCGACCTGCACGCCGGCGTGCCGATGGACCGGCTGATCTGCGGCGACGTGGGCTTCGGCAAGACCGAGGTGGCGATGCGCGCCGCGTTCGTCGCCGCGATGTCGGGCCAGCAGGTCGCCGTCATCGCGCCAACCACGCTGCTCTCGCGCCAGCACTACGCCGCCTTCGCCGAGCGCTTTCGCGGCTTTCCGGTCGAGGTTCGCCAGCTTTCCCGCTTCGTCTCGTCCAAGGAAGCGTCCGACACGCGCAAGCGTCTGGCTGACGGGTCGGTCGACATCGTCATCGGCACCCACGCGCTGCTCTCGAAGCAGACCCGCTTCCGGAACCTGGGCCTCCTCGTCATCGACGAGGAGCAGCACTTCGGCGTCACCCACAAGGAGCGGCTGAAGGCGCTGCGCAGCGATGTCCACGTGCTGACGCTGACCGCGACGCCGATCCCGCGGACATTGCAGATGAGCCTGACGGGCGTGCGCGACCTGTCCATCATCGGCACGCCGCCCGTCGACCGGCTGGCGATCCGGACCTATGTCAGCGAGTTCGACACGGTGACCGTGCGCGAGGCGCTCCTGCGCGAGAAGTATCGCGGCGGCCAGTCGTTCTACGTGGTGCCCCGCGTCAGCGACATTCCGGAGGTCGAGGCGTTCCTGCGCGAGCAGGTGCCGGAGGTCCGCGTGGTGGTCGCCCACGGCCAGATGGCGGCGGGCGGCCTCGACGAGCGGATGAACGCCTTCTACGACGGGCAGTACGACGTGCTCTTGGCCACCACCATCGTGGAAAGCGGCCTCGACATCCCGTCGGCCAACACGCTGATCGTCCACCGCGCCGACATGTTCGGCCTGGCGCAGCTCTACCAGATCCGGGGCCGGGTGGGGCGGTCGAAGACCCGCGCCTACGCCTACCTCACCACCAAGCCGCGCACCAAGCTGACGCCGGCGGCCGACAAGCGCCTGCGGGTTCTGGGCAGCCTCGACAGCCTGGGCGCCGGCTTTACCCTGGCCAGCCAGGACCTCGACATCCGCGGCGCCGGCAACCTTGTGGGCGAGGAGCAGTCGGGCCACGTGCGCGAGGTTGGCTACGAACTCTACCAGTCGATGCTCGAGGAGACGATCGCCAAGCTCAAGTCGGGCGAGCTCGCGGGCCTGCCGGACGAGAGCGACACCTGGGCGCCGCAGATCAACCTGGGCGTTCCGGTCCTGATCCCCGAGACCTACGTGCCCGACCTGGACGTGCGCCTGGGCCTCTACCGGCGTCTGTCCGAGCTCGACACCAAGGTCGAGCTCGAGGGCTTCGCCGCCGAGCTCATCGACCGCTTCGGCAAGCTGCCGAAGGAGGTCAACACGCTGCTGCTGATCGTGCGCATCAAGGCCGAGTGCAAGAAGGCCGGCATCGCCAAGCTGGACGGCGGCCCCAAGGGCGCGACGATCCAGTTCCACAACGACAAGTTCGCCAACCCCGCGGGTCTCGTGGAGTTCATCCGCGAGCAGGACGGCCTGGCCAAGGTCAAGGACAACAAGATCGTGGTCCGTCGCGACTGGACCAAGGACAGCGACAAGATCCGCGGCGCCTTCGCCATCGCGCGTGACCTTGCGGCCAAGGTCAAGGCCTCGGACAGGAAGACACAAGCCGCACGCTGATCCGTCTGGCGACTGCGACATCGGGCCCGGCGCAGGAACCGGGGCAACTCACCAAGATCCGAACAAGTCGAACCCGAACCGCTTACACCTCGACCCCGACCGGTACTCGGCCCTGGGTGGTCCAGCATGCCGGACCCGATGCCGTCGGCACGAACCGTCGCGCCTTGATCCGGACATGGCACGGGGGGTGCGGGATATCCAATGACACCCCCTAAACCGGGGTTAGAGGGCCCTTCCTGGCTTGAGTGGGGTCGCTGCCTCGCGCCCCGGAATAGCGCGCATCACGAGATTCGCCAGAACGGCGAGGCTGAAGATCCCGATCGCAAGCGGAAGCGGCGTACCGTCGAAGGCGAGCCCGATCGGCGCCGCGATGAGCACCGCCGCCACCGTGGCGATCGAACCCACGATCGAGGCGGTCATTCCGGCGAGGTGCCCCATCGGCTCCATCGCCAGCGCGTTGAGGTTGCCGATGGTCAGGCCGGCCTGGAAGAAGACGCTGGTCGTCCAGATGATGAACGCCGCGAAGAGCGCGGTCTCGCCCAGCAGGTCGAAGCCTACCAGAACGCTCATCGCGCCCGAGAAGGCCACCTGCGCAAGCAGGGTCACCGAGACGAGGAACCGCATCCCCAGGCGCTCGACCAGGACCGCGTTCAGCAGGCTGGCCGAGCCCGCGACCAGCGCGATCCCCCCGAACCAGAGCGGGAAGCTGTCGGCGCGGTCGAAGACCACGTCGAAGACGGGCTGCGTCGACACCAGCATCGTGAACAGCATCCCGAAGGCCAGCGACAGTACCACCGTCGTCAGCACCACCTGCCGGGACGAGCAGACCTCGACCAGCCCCTCCCAGAGCAGCCGCAGGCGGATCGGGCGCCGCCGCTCGGGCGGCAGCGTCTCCCTCTGTCGCAGCGTCATCCAGAGCGCGCCTATGGACGAGAACACCACGAAGGCCGCGAAGACGCCCCTCCAGCCGGCCACGGCGGCGATCAGCGCCCCGAGCGAGGGGGCGAGCGCCGGCACCAGCGTGAAGATCAGCATCACGAACGACATGAGCTTGGCCATCTGCCGCCCCGCGTAGAGGTCGCGAACGATGGCGAGCGCGACCACCCGGGGGCCGGACGCACCGATCCCCTGGACCACGCGCGCGATCAGCAGCTGCTCGAGCGAGTTCGACAATCCCGCGGCCGTGGCCCCGATGATGTAGAGGGCCACGCCCACCAGGATGATGGGCCGCCGCCCGAAGGCGTCCGAGAGCGGCCCGGTGAAGAACGTCCCGGCGCCCATGCCGAACACGAAGCTGCTGAGAACCAGTTGCGCGCGGTTCGGCGCCTCGGGCGTCAGCGACGACGCGATCTCGGGCAGGGCGGGCAGCATCGCGTCGATCGAGAAGGCGATGGTGGCGACCAGCATCGCCATCAGGGCGACGAACTCGGGACGGGAAAGGCGCTCGGGCATGAAACCTCGACATGTCAGGTGAGGGAGGGCACGGGAGCGCAATCGCGCAGGCCCCGCCTCATGCGACGCGGGGTGCGCCTCTTCCACGCACGCGGAATAGACCAATGCCTCGGACGCCGCCAGACGCGATGGCGCCGGGGTCAGCTGCGCTTGACGAGCTCGTCGATCACGGCGTTCCAGAGCTCCGGCGGCTGCGCTCCGGGCACCACGTGCTGCTGCCCCACCACGAAGGTGGGCACGCCGGTCACGCCGCGTTCGCGGGCGTGGGCGTCGCGAACGCGGATCTCGTCGACATCGGCGTCGCTGGCCAGGAGCCGCTCGATCATCGCGCGGTCGAGGCCGATCGCCTCGGCGAGGTCGAGCAGCACCGCGTGATCGCCGATGTCGCGCCCCTCGCGGAAGTAGGCGCGGAAGAGCGATGCCACGGCCGCCGTCTGGCGCCCCTCGAGCCCGGCCCAATGGATCAGACGGTGCGCGTCGAGGGTGTTGGGCGTCCGTTCGATGGCCTCGAAGTCGAGTGCGAGCCCGGCGGCCTCCGCCGCCTTCGCGATCCGGTCATAGACCGCGGCCGCCTGGTCAGGCCCGCCGAACTTGCGCTGGACGTAGGTCTGGCGGTCCATCCCTTCGGGCGGCATCTCGGGGTTGAGCTGGAACGGGTGCCACTCGATCGCGAACGGGTGGTCGGGATGCGCCTCGAGGGCGCGGTCGAGCTGCGCCTTGCCGATGTAGCACCAGGGGCAGACAGGATCCGAGAGGATGTCGAGCTTGATGGACATCCCCCCGATCTAGGACGGTCGCGGGCGGGTTTCGAGGGCGCCGGGGCGCGCGCTCAGTTGGTCCGCCCCACCGGAGAGGTGGTCAGATCGTCGTCGCCGAATTCGCCGTCCTCGGAATAGACGTCCTCGCCCGGCGGGATGTAGTTGCCGCTGTCGCGGATGTTGCGGTTGTCGCGCAACTCGTCCATGCGGACGTCGGACGGCACCGAGCCCATCAGCCAGACCTCGACCGCCTCGTTCGCCTCCTCGCGGGTCAGCTCGTTCACCTTGGCGAGATAGTCGACGAAGCTGCGACGGTCGCCGTCGATCCCCAGAAGGTCGGCCTCGTCCGTGGCGGGCCAGCGCTGTTCGATCGCTGGTACGAAAGCGGGCCAGTTCCTTTCGACAATCTGCCAGTCCATGACGTCCTCCGCGAGTGCTGTCGGGGGAAAATGCACCCTGGCGGAAGAAGGTTCCGGGCAGAGTGAATTGTCGGCCAGACGGCCCCGATCGCCGCCCCCGGGGCCGGCGGAGGCGCTGCGGCGGTCCGAAATCCGGGGTCGAACTCGCATATGACTCGCATATGAACTCCCGTAGGACCGCGAGCGCCGGCGGCCGCCGCTCAACCGGCGGGCTCGCGCCACCAGACGTCGGGCTGGAAGCCGATCCAGTCGCCGTAGATCGGCAGCCGGTCGGGATAGTGCAGCTCGGCGTCGTGGGCGATGTAGCTGACCGGCGAGTACCAGACCGGGATCACGTAGCGCCCCGTCGTCAGCGCCCGGTCGAGCGCCCGGGTCGCCGCGACGAAGTCGTCGTGGGTCTCGGAGGTCAGCAGCGCGTCGATCATCGCCTCGACCGCGTCCGACTTCACGCCCATCCAGTTGCGCGAGCCCGGCTGGTCGGCGGCCTCCTTGCCCCAGTAGAGCGACTGCTCGTTGCCGGGGCTGAGCGAGAGCCCGCGCCGGTACCACGTCATGTCGAAGTCGAAGGCGTTGGTCCGCTCCTGGTACTGGGCGCTGTCGACGGCCGAGATCTTGGCTCGATCCCGAGACGGCCGAGGGCGGCGGCGAAGATGTCGACGACCTGCTGCGTCTCGGTGGCGCCCTGGTTGAGCAGGATCTCGAAGGTGAAGGGCTGGCCCGCCGCGTTCTGCATCACGCCGTCGCGCACGGTCCAGCCGGCCTCGGCCATCAGGTCGAGCGCGCGCGCGATGCCGGCGCGGTTGCGCTCGGAGCCGTCCGAGACGGGCAGGGCGTAGCCCTCGAGCGCGCCCGGCAGGAGCTCGTCCTTCCAGGGCTCGAGCAGTTCGGCGACGCGGCCCTCGGCCGGCCCCTCGCGCATCCCCAGCTCGGAATTGGAAAAGTAGGACGTGATGCGGGGTTGCTCGCCACCGTTCAAGGTCTGGTTGATGAACTCGAAGTTGAAGGCGTTCATCATCGCCTCGCGCACGCGCCAGTCGGCGAAGGCCGGGCTGCGGGTGTTCATCACGAGGCCGGTGATGCCCGAGGGGCGCTGGTGCGGGATCTCGGACTTGACGATCCTGCCGTCCTGCACCGCCGGAAAGTCGTACTGGGTCTTCCAGCGCGCGGCATTGCCCTCGCGGTAGCTGTCGATCACGCCGGCCTTGAACGCCTCGAACACCACGTCGCCGTCGCCGAAGTAGTCGTAGCGGATCGTGTCGAAATTGTGCTGCCCGCGGTTGAAGGGCAGATCGCGCCCCCACCAGTCGGGGTCGCGCGTGAACTCGATGTAGCGGCCGGGCTCGAAGTCGCCGATCACGTAGGGGCCCGACCCGATCGGGACGGGGTCGAAGCCCGAGGCGCCGAAGGGCTGCCCCTCGTACTGGGCCTTCTTCAGGATCGGCCGCAGCCCGAGGATCAGCGGCAGCTCGCGATCCTCGGTCGAGAAGGTGAAGCGGACGGTGCGCTCGCCCACCTGCTCGGCGCTGGCGACCTTGTCCCAGGCGCCGCGGTAGCGGGGGTGGCCCTCGGTGCCGAGGGTCTCGAACGACCACAGCACGTCCTCGGCCGTCACCGGCGTGCCGTCGGAAAACCGCGCCTCGGGGCGGAGCGTGAACTCAACCCATTCGCGATTCGGTCCGACCTCGACCAATTCGGCCAGCAGGCCGTAGAGGGTGAAGGGCTCGTCCCAGCTTCGGCCCATCAGCGTCTCGAAGACGTAGACGCCGATGCCGTAGGGGGCGCGACCCTTGAGGATGTGCGGGTTCAGGCTGTCGAAGCCTCCCGCCTCGCCGAAGACGATGCGGCCGCCCTGGGGCGCGTCGGGATTGACGTAAGGTAGCGCCTCGAAGTCGGGCGGCAGCGCCGGATCGCCATACATCGCCAGCCCGTGCTGCGGTTCGGCGCCGGCCGCGCCGGCTGCAAGCAGGAAGGCGAGGGAGGCGAGGAGGCGCCGGAAGAGGTGTGGATGCATCGACCTGCCGATCCTTGTTATCCTTGTGTCTTGGCGGCGAGCCTAAGCAGCCCGTAGCGCAGGTTCAAACTTTGGGCTTGGCCGCCGGCGGTCGAGCGCGTATAAAGATTGCACTGCTCGATAGGTTTCTTGCCTGTATGAAACCTGCCTCAACAACTCAACGCCCGCCTTGTGCGGGCGTTTTTTTCGGGTTGAGGCGAAGGCGGGCGGCCGGATTCGCGCGCCGGGGGAGCGGCGGCGGCGAAGGGCCGCGGGTCAGGCGTGCGTCTTGGCCTTGCCGCCGAAGAGGCCGACGACCGGGGCGATGAGATACTTCACCACCGGAATGAGCGCGAAGCCGATCGCCAGCCCGACGAGGCCGTCCAGCGTCGCGGTGACGATCCAGGCCACCGCGCCTTCTGCAACCGCGACGGCATGTGCCGCGGCCTCGGCCACGTGGTGGATCGGCCCATAGGGGGCGTGCCAGCCCAGCTCGTCCAGCCCGTGCAGGATGATCGAGCCGCCGACCCAGAGCATCGCGGCGGTGCCCACGACCGAGATCAGCGACATGAAGCCGGGCATCGCCTTGACGATGGCCCGCCCCAGCCGGCGCGTGGCGGCAAGCCGCCCGGCGCGCGCCATCAGCAGGCCCAGGTCGTCGGCCTTCACCGATCGCGCCACGGCGCCGTAGACGGCGGCGGTGATCAGCAGCCCCGCCACCGCCAGCGCCAGCGGTGACCAGCCAGAGCGACATCTCCTCCGGCATGGCCGAGAGGACGATGGTCATGATCTCCGCCGACAGGATGAAGTCGGTCTTGATCGCGCCCTCGACGCGCTTCTTCTCCAGATGCGCGGCGGAGGCTTCTCGCGGTAAATCTCGGCCTGGTGGTCTCGGGGGCGATGGCGTGGAGGACCTTCTCCGCGCCCTCGAAGCACAGGTAGGCGCCGCCGAGCATCAGCAGCGGCGGGATCGCCCAGGGCGCGAAGGCGTCAGCAGCAGCGCCACCGGCAGCAGGATCACCAGCTTGTTGAAGACCGAGCCGCGGGCGATCTTCCAGACGATCGGCAGCTCGCGCGCGGCGGGGAAGCCGTGGACGTATTTCGGCGTCACCGCGGCGTCGTCGATCAGCGCGCCCGCCGCCTTGGTCCCGGCCTTGGCCGCGTCGTCGACGACGGTGGCGCCGATCTTGCCGCCGACCTTGGCGGCATGGCCCGCGATGTCGTCACCGTGGTCGCCGTCAGCCGGACGAGCGCCGCAACGTCGTCGAGAAGGGCCAGAAATCCGCTCATGCGCCCGCGCTCCTTCGTCCGCTCATGCGGGGGCAAGCCGCGCGGGGGGGTGCGGGTTCCCGCAGGGCGGTGCTCAGGGCAGTTCCCTTCGCAGATGCAGCATGACAGGATGCGCGCGAAACGCGGAGGGACGAGATGCAGCTTGAGGGAAAGACCGCGATCGTGACCGGCTCGAACAGTGGAATCGGGCTGGGGATCGCACGGGCGCTGGCCGAGGCGGGCGCCGACGTGGTGCTGAACAGCTTTACCGACAATGACGACGACCACGCCCTGGCCGAGCGGCTGGGCCGCGAGACGGGGCGGCGGGTGCGCTACATCAAGGCCGACATGTCGCGACCCAACGAATGCCGGGCGCTGGTGGAGAAGGCGGGCGCGTGCGACATCCTGGTGAACAACGCGGGCATCCAGCACGTCGCGCCGGTGGACCAGTTCCCGCCCGAGAAGTGGGACGCGATCATCGCGTCCCACTTCTCGTCGGAAACTCATAGCCGCACGACGTGCTGGATCCACGTTGTTCACCAGGAACTGGCGCGCCATCCTCCACGGCCCGCCATTCGTCGGGTCGCGACATGTCGGCCTTGATGTAGCGCACCCGCCGCCCGCTGGCGGCCCAGCCGCGCTCGCCAGGCTTGGTGCCGTCGTCATTGTCGGTAAAGCTGTTCAGCACCACGTCGGCGCCCGCCTCGGCCAGCGCCAGTGCGATCCCCAGCCCCGATGCCGCCGGTCCACGATACGCACTTCCCTCGAGCCGTCTCGTGACCCTTCCGCGTTTCGCGTCGGCGTCTGTGATGCTGCATATGCAAAGGAATCCCCCTGAGCACCGCCTGCGGGAACCCGCACCCCCGCGCGCGTTGCCCCGGCATGAGCGGACGAAGGGAGCGCGGGCGTGAGCAGAATTTGTGGCCCTTAGAAGACGACGTTGCGGCGCTCCGAGTCCGGCTGAGGCGCGACAGCAGGTGCAACGACATCGCGGGCCATGCCGCCAAGGTCAGCGGCCGAGTGCGCAGCCCGTGAGTGAACGAGCGCGGCCAAGGCCGCACCAAGGCCGCGGGCGTGGTGATCGACGATGCGGGTGACGCCGAAATACGTCACCGGCCTGCCGGCCACGCGCGAGCTGTCATTGTCGGCCATGGCCGGCGGCTCGGTTCAACAAGCTGGTGGTGCCTGCCGGCGGCGATGGTCTGGCGCCCCTTTTCGCGCCCCCTGGCTGCTCTCACCACTCCTGATGCTCGGCGGCGCCTATTCTGCTTCGAGGGCACCGAGAAGTACTCACGTCTTCACCGCGACCGACCACGCGCCGAAGCCGCAGACAATTCGACGGCAAGCACATCTCGAGAAGAAGCGCGTTCCGCCATCAAGACCAACTTCGTGCCTCGGCGAGATCATCGTCTTCTGGCTCCGCGACCATAGAACCGAGAACTCATCGCGCGCGGAGTACCTGGCGATCGTCGTGCGGCCGTCGCCGCCCTCGTCTACGGGTCGGTCGCGATCCTGAGTGAGGCCAACGACGTCAGGGCCTGAAGCTCGCCCGGAGTTGGCGGCTTCGCCGCCACGGCCATGCGTCAAGGCGATGCCCGGTGCTTCACTCTCGTCGTGGCACCGCCACGATGTTCTGGGTCGGCGGCTCGATCATCCTCACGGGCTGGACGAGAGTAGTCACGCCCCTACGGGCTGATCCACCACGTGAGCCGAGCCACGGCATCGTCGCAGTTGCAGAAGGCGCAGTCGGCCTGGATCGTCACCGCGACGCTGGACAGCCTCGTCGGGATATCGGCTTCGCGCTAATGAGAAGTATCTCATCGCCCCGTCATCAGCCTCTGCTTGCGCGGCAAGCGCGTCCGCCGCCGCCGCTCCGCGCTGCAAGCAGCCCACTTTGGCCTCAACCCAAAAAAAAACGCACACAAGGCGGGCGTTGAGTTGTTGAGGCATTTTTACCATAGGCAAGAAACCTATGGACAGTGGGAATACTTATACGCGCACTCGACCACCAGCAGCCAAGCCCAAAGTTTGAACCTGCGCTACGGCTGGCTCGCCGCCAAGACACAAGGATAACAAGGATCGGCAGGTCGATGCATCCACACCTCCGGCGCCTCCTCGCCTCCCTGGCCTTCCTGCTATTGCAGCCGGCGCGGCCAGACGAGCCGAACCGCAGCACGGGTGGCGATGTGTGCGGCAATGCAGGCGTGCCCACCGACTTTCGAGGCGCTACCTACGTCCGATCCCGACGCGCCCCAGGCAGCCGCGTGCGTCTTCGGCGAGGCGCAGTCGACAGCCTGAACCCGCACGTGTAGAGGGTCGCGCCCTACGCACATGGCATCTCGGTCTTCGACATACTGCGCAAATCATAGAGGTGCGGACCCAAAATCACGATGGGTTTAAGTTGGCGCCGCACCGAGGCGCGCCGACGGCACGCCGGTAACAGCCCGAAGGATGTGGTTGATTCGAGACCCTCGAGGGCCACCCCCGCTCTACCGCAGCACCAAAGCAAGGTCGCCAGCACCAGCAGGTGGGCAAGCGCACGTCGCTAGCTTCGACCGAGTGCACGAGAGCTGCCGCTGATCCTACGGGCTGCAGCCAATCCTGAAGAAGCCAGTTCAAAGAGCACTCCTTCAGCACCTGGAGCTCAAGAACCCGTCAAGATGGGTCAGGCCCCTACGTGATCGGCAACTTCGACCCCACGCTACATCAAGTTCACGCGCGACCCCCGACTGGTGGGGGCGCGATCTGCCCTTCAACCGCGGGCAACACAATTTGGACACGATCCGCTACGACTCTTCGGCGACGGCGGCGTTCGAGGCGTTAGAGGCACCGTAATCAACAGCTACCGCGAGGGCGATGCCGCGCGCTGAACCCAGTACAACTTCCCAGGCGGTGCAGGACGGCAGGATGGTCCGAGTCCGAGATCCCCGCACCAGCGCCCCTCGGCATCGGCTGGCCTCGTGATGAACACCCGCAGCCCGGCCTTCGCCGAGCTGGCACGGTGCGCAAAGGCGATGATGAACACCTTCAACTTCGAGTTCATCAACCAGAACTTGAACAGTAGCGAGCAACCCCCGCATCACGTCCTACTTTTCAATTCCCGAGAGCTGGGGATGCGCGAGGGGCCGGCCGAGGGCCGCGTCGCCGAATTCTCGAGCCCTGGAAGGACGAGCTCCTGCGGGGCGCGCTGCGAGGGCTACGCCCTGCCCGTCTCGGACGGCTCCGAGCGCAACCGCGCCGGCCGTGGTCCGCGCACGGAGCCTGGCTCAATAGCCGAGCCGGCTGGACCGTGCGCGACGGCGTGAGATGCAGACGCAGCGGCCGCCCTTCACCTTCGAGATCCTGCTCCAACCAGGCGCCGCCCGACTGCAGCAGGTCGTCGACACTTCGCCGCCGCCTCGGCATCTGGAGATAAAGCAAATAGCGCAGGGAGCGGACCAACGCCTTCCATTTCAAAGACATGACGTGGTACCGCGCGCGGGTCTCTCACCCCGGCAACGAGCAGTCGCTCTACTGAGCGCGGAGCCCGCAGCCGACCACAGGCTGCACTGGATGGGCGTGAAGTCAGACACAGATCAAGGCGATGATCGACGCGTGCTGACCTCCGAGAAAAACACCACAACAACTTCATCGCGGGCGCTGGACCAGGAGTTGAGGACGACGAGGGACAGCAGGCCTGCAAGAGTTTTGGATCCGGCGGCTCGATACACTTTGCAGCCGAACATCTGCATAGTTAGCAGAGCCCGCCGATTGAGCGGCGGGCGCCGGCGCTCGCCGTCCTACGGAAGTCATATGCCAAAGTGGGAGGAATTGGATTAGGATTCGGTGCAGCGAGCCCCTCCGCCTGGTATGGGAAATAGGGGCCGGCTAAGCGCTACGAGCCCGGAAGCTCTTCCAGGTGCATTTTCCCCCGACAGGCCGCTGGCGGAGGACGTCATCGACTGGCAGATTGTCAAAGGGAACTGGCCCGCTTTCGTTCAGCGATCGAACAGCGCTGGCCCGCCACGGACGAGGCCGACCTTCTGGGGATCGACGGCGACCGTCGCAGCTTCATGAAGCTATTCCTCGCCAAGGTGATTAGTGACCCGCGAGGAGGCGAACGAGGCGGTGTACGTTGCATGGGCTCGGTGCCGTCGAACATCCGCCGTGGACGAGCTCGAGCCCGCCAACGTGCCCGCGAGGCATCGTCCCCGGAGCGTGGATCCTCCGAGGACGGCGGTTTCGGCGACGACGATCTGTCCACCTCTCCGGTGGGGCGGACCAACTAGAGCGCGCGCCCGGCCGAAACCCGGCCGCTACCGTCTAGATCGGGGGGATGTCCATCAACTCAACATCCTCTCGGATCCTGTTCTCCCCCCTGGTGCTACGAATCGCAAGGCGCAGCTGGACCTCGAGGCGCATCCCGACCACCCGTTCGCGATCGAGTGGCACCGAGTTTCAGCTCAACCCGAGATGCCGCCGAAGAGCACCAGACCTATGTCCAGCGCAAGTTGGCGGCACCGGAGTCGCCGCGGTCTATGACCGGATCGCGAAGGCGGCCGACCACGCTGGACTTCGAGGCCATCGAACGGACGCCGACACGCTCGACGCGCACCGTCTGATCCATTGGGCCGGGCTCGAGGGGCGCCAGACGGCGGCCGTGAGCATGGCTCTTCCGCGCTCTTCCACGAGAGGGGCGCGACATCGGCGATCACGCGGTGTGCCTCGACCTCGCCGAGGCGATGCGCCTCGACCGCGCGATGATCGAGCGGCTCCTGGCCAGCGACGCCGATGTGCGACGAGATCCGCGTTCGCGACGCCCACGCCCGCGAACGCAGCGTGACCGGCGTGCCCACCTTCGGTGGTGAGGCAGCGGCGCGCGCGTGATTGCCGGGCGCAGCCGCCGGAGCTCTGGAAGCACCCCATGATCGACGAGCTCGTCAACCGCAGCTCGCCGGCGCCGTGCGCCGCTGGCGGCGCGCGAGGCATTGGTCTATTCCGCACGCGTGGAAGAGGCGCAGCCCTCGTCGCATGAGGCGGGGCCTGCGCGATTGCGCTCCCCGTGCCCTCGTCCACCGTGCTCGAAGTATTCCGTCCCGAGTTCGTCGCCCCTGATGGCGATGCTGGTCGGCCACGTGCGCCTCGATGGACGCAATGCTGCTGCCCGAGATCGCGTCGTCGCTGACACCGAGGCGCCGAACCCGCCGCACAACTGGTGCTCAGTAGCTTCGTGTTCGGCATGGGCGCGGAACCTCTGCCGCCGGGCGGCTCTTGGGGAGGCTCGGGCGGCGGCCCATCGTCCCCTGGTGGGCGTGGCTCTCTACATCATGGGGCCGCGCAGCAGAGGTGTCGAACTCGCTCGAGCAGCTGTTGATCGCGCGCGTGGTCCGGGACCTCCCGGCCCCCGGGTGGTCGCGCTCGCCATCAGTTCGCGACCTCTACGCCGGCCGGCAGATGGCCAAGCTCATGTCGTTCGTGATGCCCAGTTCCAGCCCTCGGTGCGGGCTCTCGCCCCTCCGCTCGGGGCGCTAGATCCGCGCCCAGTGGCCGGCTGGAGCGTGTTTCGCGGCCTTCGTGGTGTTCTGCATCCATAGGCGCGCTCTGGATGACGCTGCGACAGAGGGAGAACGTTCCCGCCGAGCGGCGGCGGCCGTCCGCCTGCGGCTGCTCGGAGGGGCTGGTGGAGGTTGTTGCGTCCGGCAGGTGGTGCTGGTGGTACTGTCGTTGGCGTTCGGGGATTGTCTTTCACGATGCTGGTGTCGACGCAGCCCATCTTCAACATGGTGCTCGACCGCGCGAGCTCCGCTCTCGTTCGGAGGTCGCGGGCTCGGCCAGCCTGCTGAATGCAGTAGGTGATGGGGATGCGATTCCTCGTCTCGGTGACCCCTTGCTGCGCAGGTGGCCTTCTCGGCGCGATGAGCGTTCTCGTAGCTTCGACCTGCTGGGCGACACCGCGCTCTTCGCGGCGTTTGTCATCGTCTGGACGACAGCGTCTTCTTCCAGCCACCTCGGCCCATCGGCAATTCGGAGGCTACGCTCTGGCGATGGACGAATAAGTTTCCTCGCCGGAAGTGGCCGCTCGATCAGTGGGCTGGATGCGCCCAGCGGGTGGCGGCGGTGCTCCATCGCGGCGCCGATCGGCCTGCGCCTTGCGACGGGTGCGCCGGCTTCCGCTCTTGCGATCAGGAAGTTGCCGGCCTCCGCGGTTCTGCCTGAATCCAGTGATCGCGTGTCCGGGGGCGGGGAGCGACCCAGCTGCTGCAAGCCAGAAGGCCTGCTAACCCCAGTTTAGGGGGTGTCATTGGATATCCACACCCCAGCTGCAGTGTAGGGAGTGTTCTGCCGACAGCAGTCGGGTCTGCTGGAGGACCACCCAGGCCGGTCGAGGTGTAAGCGGTACAGCTCGACTTGTTCAAATCTTGTGTGGGTTCCCGGTTTCCTTGGCCGGAGCCGATGTCGCAGTCGCCAGACAGAATAAGCATCAGCTGTATTTCTTCCTGTCCAAGGCCTTGACCGGTGAGGCAGAGTAGCGCTGTTGGGCTCTCCTGCTTGATCTTGTTGTCCTTGACCTTCGGCCAGGCCGTCCTCTAGCAGATAAACTGGAGAAAAGCGGGGTTGGCGAACTTGTCGTTGTGGAACTGCACCAATCAGTGCCGCACCTTGGGCACCATCCAGCTTGGCGATGCCCAGCCTTCTTCCCCACTGGCCTGGTGGGAGCGTGTTGACCTCCTTGGCAGCTTCCAAAGCGGTCGATGGTTCCGGCGGCGAAGCCCTCGAGCTCGACCTTAGTATGCCGAGGCTGGACAACGCCGGTCAAGGCCCAGGCGCACGTCCAGGGTGCCGGGCACATAGCCTCTCAGGGACATGCAACCCGGGAACGCCAGGCCGTGACCGGCAGGCCGGCGGAGAGCTCGCCCGACTTGAGCTTGGCGATCGTCTCCTCAAAGACATCAACTGAGTTACAGTTGGTCGTTAGCCTACCTCGTGGCCCCAACCTCCCTCGGCCCACCAGGTTCGCACCGGATCCTCCTGGCTGGCCAGGTGGCCACCGGCGCCCAGGCTGTCGAGGCTGCCCCAGAACCCGCAGGCGCTTGTCGGCCGCCCCGGCGTCAGCTTGGTGCGCGGCTTGGTGGGTGAGGTAGGCGTAGGCGCGGGTCTTCGAGCCACCCCGGCCCCGGATATTGGTAGAGCTGCGCCAGGCCGAACGTGTCGGCGCGGTGGACGATGAGAGGCGGCGGCTGGCCGCGGGATGTCGAGGCCTTTTGCACGATGGTGGTGGCCGGACGGCAACGTACTGCCCGTCGTAAAAGGCGTTCATCCGCTGGTCGGAGGCCGCCCGCCGCCATGGCCGTGGGCGGCTTCCGCCACGCGTCTCCGGCACCTGCTCGCGCAGGAACACCTCGACCTCAGGGATGTCGGGGCACCACGTAGAACGACTGGCCGCCGCATCTCTGGCGCAGGAGCACCTCGGCGCACGGTCAGCCCGTGTGGAACCCGCTGACGTAGGGTCCGGATCGCCGGCCCGTTCAAACGGCAGCGTGCCGATGATGGACAGGTCGCGCACACCGCAGGCTCATCTGCAATGTCCGGCGGATGCGCGTCGCGGCGCCGGTCTCAGAACGTGGACATCGCTGCGCCTTCAGCAGCCCCTTTGTGGGGTCTTTTTGAGCAAAGTGCTGCTATTCATCAATGACGAGGAGGCCCAGGTTCCGGAAGCGGTCTGCTTCGAGAGGCGCCGCATACGGTGCCGATGACGATGTCAAACCGACCATCCCCGCCAGACGCGTGCGCGTGTCCGACGCTCCTTGGACGAGAGACGAAGCGGAAAACTAACGAACCTCAATCGGAAAGCCGCGAAAGCGCTCCACAAAGAAGGGCGGCGTAGTGCTGGCGCGAGAGCAGCGTGGTTAGCGCGATGAGCATCCTGCACCCCAACATGGCGGCGACGAACGCGGCACGCATCGCGACCTCGGTCTTGCCGAAGCCCACGTCACAGCAGATCAGCCGTCGTAGGCAGCAGCCGCACGTGCATCCGCGGTCGGCGCGGTTAGCCGATCGCGGTCGGCTCCTCGGTGCAGGGGAAGCGCGCCGACAATACATT
>CAVZBD010000012.1:0-203146 GCA_963773475.1 uncultured Alphaproteobacteria bacterium
AAGAGATACCGCCAACATCCATCGCACGCGCGGACGTTGGCGATATCTTGGTGGGAACAGGGTCGAGATCGTCGAGGGTTGACGATGCCCAGGATGTGCCGGGAAGAGGAGAGCTCGGCGGCCGAACCCTGGATCGAGGCGGCGCGGGGCGGATGCCGCGACTCGCTCAGCCAGGCGGTCGAGGCCTGCCGTCAATACCTGCTGCTGATCGCCAGCCGCGAGATTCACCCGGCGCTGCGGTCCCGGGGCGGCGCCTCCGACCTGGTGCAGGAGACCCTGCTCGTCGCGCACCATCGCTTCGACCAGTTCGCCGGCGGCTCCGAGGCGGAGCTGCGGGCCTGGCTGCGCCAGATCCTGCGGAACAAGCTCTTGCAGTTCCGGCGTGACCACTCCCTCGCCGCGTGCCGGGGCGTTGGCCGGGAAGTGCCGCTGGATTTGCATCAGGCCGCGGCCGAGGCTGCGGAGGAGAGAACCTCGGCCAGCGAGATCCTCATGCGCGGCGAGCAGCTGCTCGCCTTGCAACGGGCCGTGGACCAGCTCCCCGACCCTTACCGCCAGGTCTTCTGCTGGCGGCACCAGGACGGCTGCGCCCACGAGGAGATCGGCCGCCGCCTGGGCATCTCGACAGACGCCGCGCGGAAGACCTGGGCCCGCGCCATCGAACGACTTCAGGCCATGCTGGGACCCTTGCTGTGAGCCGCGTCGACGAGATTCCACCCGTCACGCCGACGCCCGGGGAACCCGAGGACGACCGGCCTCTCCAACCGGACGCCGAGGGCGACCCCGACGCACTGCTGGCCGCCTATCTGATCGCCTGCGAGGAGGCTCTCGCCAGCGGCCGGACCCCGCCCCCCTGCCCGACCGGCGCGGACGACCCCGAGTTCGCCCGACGCCTCCACGACTGCCTGGCCCTCATCCAGCAGCTCTGGCCCAGAGGCCCCGACCCCGCGGCCGACACCGGAGCCTCGACGCTCAGCGCCGACGTGACCTGGTTCAACACGCCGAACCTGGAGGCTGTCGGTGCCGACGCCAAGGTCGAGAACGAGCCCGGACCCGACCGCCTGGGCCGGTTCCGGATCGTCCGCGAGCTGGGCCGGGGCGGCTTCGGCGTCGTCTTCCTGGCCGAAGACCCGCTGCTGAACCGCCCTGTGGCGTTGAAGGTGCCTCTGCTCGAGGTGCTGACTCGCCCCAGCGTCCGCCGGCGGTTCCTCAACGAGGCCCGCGCGACCGCCGCGCTGGACCACCCGAACCTCGTGCCGGTGCTCGAGGCCCGCGAGCTGGGACCGATCTGCTACATCGCCACCGCCTACTGCGACGGGCCGACCCTGGAGAAATGGACGAAACGCCAGACCCAGCCGATCCCTCCTAGGACGGCCGCCCGGCTCGTCGCCGCCCTGGCCGGCGCGATGCAGCACGTCCACGAGCGCGGCATCCTCCACCGAGACCTGAAACCCGCCAACGTCCTGTTCCAGAGCGTCCCGGCCCGTTCCGGCTCTGGTTCTCCCGCGCACGCACCGGACGCCGCCGAGCCTGTGGCCGGTGTCGTCGAGGGCTGGATCCCCCGGATCACCGACTTCGGGCTGGCCAAGGTGCTCGACGAGGCGACCGAGGCGACCCAGAGCGGCATGCCGATCGGTTCGCCCTCCTACATGGCCCCCGAGCAGGCTCAGGGCCGGCTCCGGGAGCTGGGCCCCTGGACCGACGTCTACGCCCTGGGCGTCATCTTCTACGAGCTGCTCGTCGGCAGGCCGCCGCACAAGGGCGAGACCCCGATGGAGACCGTTCGGAGCGTCATCGTCGACGAGCCGACGCCGCCCCGTCGACTCCGCCCGGACGTGCCGCGCGACCTCGAGGCGATCGTCCTGCGCTGCCTGGAGAAAGAGCCGCGGCACCGCTACCGAACCGCCGCCGACCTCGCCGCCGACCTGGCCCGCTTCCTGGCCGGCGAGCCGATCCTGGCCCGCCCGGCGTCGGTCCCGGAGCGGGCCTGGAAATGGAGCCGCCGGCACCCCCTGGGCGCGACTCTTCTCGTCGCCGCGGCCCTCCTGCCAGCCGTGATCATCGCCGGCCTCGCCCACTACAACGCCATGCTGCGGGAGTACAACGAGGACCTGGAGGGCGAGACGCGCCGGGCCGACCAGTACGCCGAGATCGCCTGGCGCCACCTGCACTCGGACCGGCTCCACCAGGCCCGGGAAGCGCTCGACCTCGGCGAGATCGAACGCGCCCAGGACATCCTCGACGCGATCGGGCACCAACCTCGCGGCTTCGAACTCCGGGCCTTCGAACCCCGCGGCTTCTGCTGGGGATACCTGCACCGGCTCGCCCGACGCGACATGGAACCCCTGCGCAGCGACCGGAACGTCCACGAGATCGCACTCTCGCCCGATGGCCGCACTCTGGCTGGCCGGCTCGACGGCGGGACCGTCGGGCTCTGGGACGTCGCCTCGCGCCGGCTCGTCCACACCCTCGACGCGGGGGGTCAACGGTCGATCTACAGCGCGGCCTTCTCGCCGGACGGCCACCTGCTGGTCACCAGCACGCACGAACTCGACCAGGCTCACGCGTCGCGCCTGAGCCTCTGGAACGTCGCCACCGGTCGGCTGATTGCGTTTTTGGAACCGCCACGGCCCGGGTGTGCCCTCGTCAACTTCCCCGACTTCGTCGGCCCGAACCTGCTGGCCTCGGTCTGGGGCCAAGGCGACGACCCTCTGGAGTTGTCAGTCCAGGACCTGGCCCCCGACCCCGCCCGGCCCCGCGCGTGCGTCGACCTCGGCGGGTTCCGCGACTTCCGCTTCGCCGCCCAGGCCGGGCGGGTCGCCGTGGTGGACGAACGGGGCATCCTCAGCCTGCTCGACGCCCGCACGGGAGCGGTCCAGGGAAAGCTGCCGGAGCCCCTGAACACGGGACGGCTGTGGACGTTTTCCCCCGACGGCCAGACCGTCGCCATCGAAACGCCAGATCGCGGGATTCTCTTCCACGACGTCGCGACCGGCCTCGAGCGGGTGTGCGACCCGATCGCCGCACCGATCCGGGAGCTCCTCTTCAGCCCCGAGGGCGCCACCCTGGCGGTCGTCGAGCCTACCGGGCTGGTTCACCTCCGCGACCGTGCCACCGGCCGGGGGCCAACCCTGCGGCCCGACTCCCTGATCCGCCCGGAACGCGACGTCGATCTGGCGTTCTCCCCCGACGGCCGCCGGGTGGCCCTGACCGCCTACGGCGTGCCGGGCGGTCGCGGACCCATCACCCAGTTCCGGGCGGCCACCGGGCGGCGCGGGCCGTCTTCCCGGGGCGTCCGAGGGAAACCGAGCACCTGGCCTTCGCGGTCGACGGCCGGTCGCTGTTCGTCAGCGGCGGCCCCACCGTCCGCCGCTGGTGGCTCGACCGGCACGAGCCGAGGGACGCGACCGAACACCCCGACGAGGCGTGGGCCGTCGCCATCTCGCCTGACGGCGGGACCATCGCCACCGGCTGCGACGACGACGGCGCCGTCGAGACGATCACCCTGTGGAACGCCTCCGACAGCCGACGACGCATCGCCTGGCGCGGACATCCCGAGGGGACCGTCGCCGGCCTGGCGTACTCCCCGGACGGCCGCATCCTCGCCTCGTGCGCCCTGTCGTCGACGGACAACCTCCGGCTGTGGGACGCCGACAGCGGGGCCCTGCTCACCTCGCTGCCCGGCCACACCGGCTTCGTGCGCACGATCGCCTTCAGCCCGGATGGCAAGATCCTCGCCTCCGCCGGCTCGGACCTCGTCATCCGCCTCTGGGACGTCGCCTCCCGCCGCCTCCTGCGCGTCCTGCCGGGCCACACCAACACCGTTCGCGCCGTTGCCTTCCACCCCGACGGCCGACGGCTCGCCTCCGCGAGCAACGATCGATCCGTGAGGCTCTGGAACATCGACACCGGCGCGACCCTGTGGACGATCGTCGGCCGGGAGGCCGTGTCGTCGGTCGTCTTCAACCCCGACGGCACGACGATGGCCGCGGCGGATGAGGATGGCCTGATCCGGCTCTGGAACCTCGTCACCGGAGCGGTCCACGAGTCGAT
Organism: uncultured Alphaproteobacteria bacterium; assembly: GCA_963773475.1. Lineage (GTDB taxonomy): Bacteria > Pseudomonadota > Alphaproteobacteria > Rhodobacterales > Rhodobacteraceae > Roseitranquillus. The sequence continues at coordinate 4,054 of CAVZBD010000012.1, forward strand.
CCGCGACCACGACGAGTTGCGCTGCCTCGCCTTCACCCCGAACGGCAAGTCTCTCGCCTCCGCGGGCGTCCACGGCACGATCCGGCTCTGGGACCCCGTGACCTGTGAGAACCTCCTCGACCTTCAGGGCCACACCGCGCAGGTCAACGGCCTGGCGTTTGCCCCCGACAGCTCGATGCTGGTCTCGACCGACCACACCGGCGCCGTCCGCTTCTGGCGAGCCGACCCGATCCACTGACCCTCGGGACGAGCGCTCTGCGCGGAGTGGGCCAGGCTCGCCCGGCGCCGGGAGCCACGGGTTCCGCCTCCGGAATCCGTGCGATCGACACGATTCCGAGCATGAGATGGGGACGACCCGCGGCGCCCGGCAAAAGATTTGATGGCGATCACCGGGTGCCGCGGGTTGAAGACACCCGCGGCACCCGACCGGCGGTGGAGATCGGCGAGGAGTCTCGAATAATGGGCGCGGATCGGCGTCCCTGTTGGCACGATCGCCATCAGCCCGGTTCGGCGGACCGTGCGAGCCACCGAAACCGCCACGATCGGCCTGTCGCCCCACCACCAGGAGTTGCGAGCCATGAGTGTCGCCGAACGTCCGTCCCCGGCCCCTCGATCCGGACTGTCCTTGCCCTCGGCGTGGCCATCGGCCTGCTCAGCACGTCGAGCTTCGCCACCGACGGCCCCTCGGCACCGAAGGTCGGGCAGGAGGCGAAGGCTTTTGCCCTGGAGTCGCTGACGGGCGGCATGGTCACGCTGGAGGAACTGTCCGAACAAGGCCCGGTTGCGCTGGTCGTGCTCCGCGGCTTCCCCGGCTACCAGTGCCCGATCTGCAGCCGCCAGGTCGTCGACCTCCTGAAGCAGGCGGGCCGGTTCGAGAAGGCCGGGCGCGGGTCGTCCTGGTCTACCCGGGGCCGCCGGCGATGCTCAAGGCGCGGGCCGAGGAGTTCGTCGGCGACACGGTCCTGCCCGAGAACTTCACGATGGTGCTCGACCCGGACTACACCTTCACGAACGCCTATGGCTTACGGTGGGACGCTCCCAGCGAGACGGCCTACCCGTCCGCATTCGTCATCGACCGCGACGGCACCATCCGGTTCGCCAGGGTCAGCACATCGCACGGGGGCCGTGCCGGCGCCGACGAGATCTTGAAGGCCCTGCAAGGGCTCGACGCGCTGAACCACGCCGCGAACGGCTCGGCCCCGACACGGTCGCGGCCGAGCCTTCCCGAATCACCCGAGGAATTGCCGCGTCGAAGGTTGGACGACGGTGCGCCGACCCACTTTGCCTCCCGAAAGACCACGGATCGACTGTCCCGGCTTGAGGTCACTCCACCTCGTGCACGAGCATCGCGTTGTGGACCCGTCGTCCGGGGATGACCCCGCGGACGACCACGATGCGGTCGTTGGTGGCGATCAGGTCGCGTTCGTGCGCCCAGGGCAGGACGGCGTCGAGGGCCAGCCGGGTGTCGGTGATGTTCGGGACGACCAAAGGCGTGACGCCCCAGTACAGTGCCATGACGCGGGCGGTCTCCTCGTCGTCGACCAGGGCCACGGTGGGCGTGGCGTTGCGGTGCTTCGAGATGGCGAGCGCCGTGCCACCTGTTTTGGTCACCACGACCAGCAGGGTCGCGTTGAGCCGTCGACACGTGGTGCTGGCCGCCTCGACGATGGCGTCGGTGATCGGCGTGACGATCGGCGCCGGGCCGACTTGGGGGCGATCCGGTGCCAGGCGGCCTCGATGAGCATCTGTCCGGATTCGCCCTGGTTGACATCCACCATCAGCCGCTCGGCCTCGGCGGCGATCCGGCTCATCGTCGTGACGACCTCGACCGGGTAGGTCCCGACGGCCGTCTCGCCGGAGAGCATGACCGCGTCGGTGCCGTCGAGGATCGCGTTGAAGACGTCGCTGGCCTCGGCGCGGGTCGGGATGTTCGAGGTCTCCATGCTGGCGAGCATCTGCGTGGCCGTGATCACCGGCACCCGCGCCTCGTGGCAGGCGGCGATGACCTGCTTCTGGATCGCCGGCACCCGGGTCACGTCCATCTCGACCCCCAGGTCGCCCCGGGCGACCATCACCGCGTCGGTCTCGGCGAGGATCTCCGCCAGGTTGGCGACCGCCTGCGGCTTCTCGATCTTGGCGATGATCCGGGCGCCGATGCCCCGCGCGCGCAGCTCCTCGCGGAGCCAGCAGACGTCGGCGGCCTGCCGCACGAACGACAGGCCGATGTAATCGACGGGGTTGTCGCGGGCCCAGTCAAGATCACGCAGGTCTTTATCGGTCAACGCCTTGACGTTGAGCGTCGAACCCGGCAGGTTGACCCCCTGACGCGACCGGAGCCGGCCGGGCAGCGTCACCTCCATGACGGCGAAGCCCGGCCCGACATCCCGAACCCGCATGGCCACCGAGCCATCGGCGAACAGGACCGTCTCGTCGGCGGCCAGATCGTCGGTCAACGAGGCGTAGGTGCTGGTCAGCTCGTGAGGATCGTCGGAGCGACGCTCCGAGACCATGGTGAAGACCTCGCCGAGGCCGCAGAGGACCTCGTCGCCCGGGATCGGCCCCAGCCGGATCTTCGGCCCGCCGAGATCCTGGAGGACGCCGATATGACGGCCCATCTCTCGGCTCACGCGGCGGATGTCGGCCAGCGTCGCGGTATGCTCCTCGTGCGTCCCGTGCGAGAAGTTCAGCCGGAACAGGTCGACCCCGGCCCGGATCAGCGCCTCCAGAGTGCGGGGATCGCGCGACGCCGGGCCCACCGTCGCCACGATCTTCGTCCGGACGTTGCCCACCGCCTCAACCGCCTTGATCGACATCGGCGTCCACCTCTCGACTCGACCGAGAATCCGGTCGCCGGGATCTTGCCCCGGCCCCCGAGCACATCGCCCCCCTGGAGAGTCGGGTCAGGGACGGGCCCGCCCCCACTGGACAGGCCGGGATCATCTTAACGGGCCGATGCCCTCCTCGGCAAAGCCGGCCGCCCCAATTCCTGCGCCGGGCCGTCCCCCTCGGTGTAAACCATCTCGAAGTCGCGGTTTGTGTGAGACTCGCCGCCGGGCGCCAACCGATCCGGACAATTCCGGTCCAGGACGGCCTGCTTCCGCGATTCCGGCCACGACCCGCCCCGCCGCGATCAAAATTCCAGGCTGGCCGGCCGATTTCGGCAAACATCCCAGACCTCGCGATCGAAGGACCATAAGATCGTGACCCGCCTGACTCTCCTTCACCTCGACGTGACTCGCGTCGATCGGCTCGGGAGCCCTCACGTCAGGCTCAACCGGACCAACGCAACTTACCTGTTCCGGAATCTCCTCCAGACTCCCCAGACAGCCCGGGGAAATGGTCGATGGTAGATGTCGGGTGAATCAAGGTCGTGGTCCGTCGAGGGAATGCCCGCCGATGGGTTCCGGGTGTCGTGCCGGGGCCGATGTCGCCGCGTTATTTCAGACTGGCCTGAAGTTTGCGTCCGGAATTGACGCCCGTGGCAGGGAGCCGGACAATAGAAGTACGGTTCCGGTAGCCTCGGGACGGGTCGGAGAGTATGATGCCCGGGCCTGGCACGTCGATCGGCGAAGCCGGTCGATCCGTCCGGTAAACCACACCCCCCGATGGCCCGGGTTCGACCGCGGGACCCTTCTCTGATGAAGCAGACCTTCGCTGTTGTCGTCCTGTTGACCGCGCTCGGCGTGCTTTGCAAGCTCGCCTGGAAGGCGCCCGAGCCGCCGTCGCGCTCCGACCCCGAGGTCGCGACGGTTGATGGGGCGGCCCCCGGAACGCCGGCGCCCGAGGTCGTGATGCGGGCGCGTTACCCCGGTCACGAGGATCTTGTCGATCGGGTGCTCCGCGATTATCACCACAACGCCCTGGCGATCGAGCAGTCTGATGGGCTCCGGGGGTTGATGCTCCTGGACCGTCTCGGCCTCGAAGCCGTCTTCCTCTACGAGAAGTATCCTCGGGAGTTCCACCGCCTGCGCGATACCCTCTCCGACACGCGGCGGCCGACCTGCTGCTGCACTGGCGGGAGTACTTCGCCCTGAAGCGGGCCGACGACATCGACCGCGGCATCCTGATCGAGGAGATCGCCCGGCTGAGCCCTTCCAGCGACGGCTCGCCGCCGAGTACCCCAACGCCTTGCCCCTGATCCTGGCGGACCCGTCGGGCGTCGCCGACCTGATCCGCCGGCTGGAGGACGACCCGGACGAACTGCGCGACGCGCTGGTGATCCTCGACTTCATCAGCCTGGACCCGGGCGCCGCCGATCTCCGCGCCGCTCTGCGGACCCTCGACGAGTTCGGCCCGCTGGCCATCGAGGCCTTCCGCCTGCACGGTCTGGACGGGTTCGCCCTGGTACGCCTCTACGGCCCGGTGCTGCTGGCCCTGGGCGACGCGCTGCCGTTGTCCGACGCGCTGATCCTGCTGCGGGTGAACACCGAGTACGTCGATGAGCAGTTGGGGACCCACCCCGCCGAGTCGGTCGCCGGGAACCTGCGGCACGTCGCGTCGGTCGGGCTGGTCCGAGGCGGTCGGCGGCGGTCCCGACGCCCTGCGGCTGGCCGTCGAGTACGGACCGACTGGAGAGCGGGCCCTCGGGCCGTCGGCGCCGATGCCGCCGAGGTCGTCTACGGCGCCTACGACGATTCGATCGTCCGGGCTCAGGCGGTTGCCGCCCTGGCCGAGCACGGGCCGATGGCCCTCGCGATGCTGGCCAAGTACGCCGCGGACGCCACCTTCCGCGAGATCCTCCGCCGCCACGGCCCCAGCGTCATCCCGCCGGTCGCCCAGTCCGACCCGGCCCCCGAGGCCCTGGCCGCTGCTGCGCGCCAAGGACGAGAAGTCGCTGACCGAGGCGTTCGCCCAGCGCGTGCTGGCGATGTCCAACGACAGCGGCCAGGCGACCATCGGCATCATCGCCCGGGACGGCCTGGACCGCGCCGATCCTGAGGCAAGAGCCGAGACCCACTTCTACGAGTTCCTGCCGCTCTACGACCTGCTCCACCTTTCCCGCGTGCTGGGCAGGGCCAGTCGCCGACCTCCGGCGAGCTGACCTGGGCGCTGGTCGACGGCTGCTTCGTGGTCGCCGACGTGCTGAGCCTGGCGGCGTTCCAGCCCGACGGGGTCGCCGCCGCGGAGGCCGCCCGCATCGAGGTCAAGGCCGCCGGCCGCGAGGCGGTCCAGGCCGTCGGCCGCGAGCTGATCGAGGAGGCGGCCGAATCGGCCGGCCGGATCGCCGGCGAGGTTGGCCCGCGAGGGAGCCGAGGCCGCCGCCGAGCGCCTCTCGCGATGGTGGGCCGTCCGCCTGGCCGGCGGCACCTTCCAGGTCCTCCGCCAGCTTCCCCGAGGCCCTGGCCCGGCTGGAGCTGGGGACCTGACCCGCGCTGGGCCGCCCGCTCTGCGAGAAGGCCGGGCTCCGGCTGAGCACCTGGGCCCCGGCTTGCGGTTCGTCAAGGACGGCGTCACGGTGGTCTGCGGAGCATCCCGGCCGAGCGTGGCGTCAAGTACGTCGCCGCCCAGGCCTTGCAGGCCGGCATCGGGGTCGTCGCCATGCACAAGATGGAAGAGCACCTGACCAGCCGCCGCCCCCAGCCGATCCCCTGACCCGGCCCATCCGGGTCGTTCCGCCCATCCGCGGGTTGCGGTTCTGAAACCCTCAAGCCATCCCCGCTCCCGACCGCCCGCGCGACTCGGTGCCAAGGATCCCAGACTCCGGGCCGGACGGCGGCGCGACCTCGCGGTCCATCAAACCCACCAACCACCCAGTCACGCACCATTGCCGCGTTCTGCCCCGAAGGTTCGATCCTGATTGCCCCGCAGCCGAGTTTATGATCTCCTGGAATGAGCGACACACATCTTCAAGGGACGACCCCAAACGTAGGACCCTTGAAAAGCCGAGATGGAAAAACGGCCACAAGTTCACACGCCGAATTTCGATGGTCGGACTCGATATTTCTGGGCAAAGCGACGCCCCGCGTCGGCACGGCTCGATTCTTGCGAAGATTCCAGTCAGCCGGACCGAACACCCTGACAGCGTCGGCCTCGGAGGATCTCCCCCACAGGTCTGGGAGACCGGGCTGCCCGAGGACTTTTGCGATGACCATCCCGACTTCCTCCCATCGACCGGCCTGGCTTCCGACCCTCGGTCGTGCTGGCGTACCTGGTCGCCCTGGCGCCGCGGCCTGCGCATGCGGGCAAGCTCTCCTGGCTCGACGAGGTCGTGCAGCAGGCCGTCCGCGAGGCCCGCGCCGGCGGCGAGACGGCCATCCGCGGCGCCGACGAGGCGGTCGCAGGACCGGCACCGGCTCCTGGTGCGCGAGGCCGACGAGAGCCTGGAGGGCCTGGCCCGGCAGTCCGACGACGCTGGCCCGCGCCGCCGGACGGCTCGACGAGCCGGCCGAGGCGGCGCTGGACCCGGTTCAACCGGCTCGTCGGCGCCGACGCCGAGATGGCCCGGACCTTCTCCGACCTGGCGCCGGCCGAGAAGCGGCTGGTCGTCGAGCATGGGCGAGACCGCCCAGACGCTCGCCCGCCGCTACCCCGGCGAGGCCGAGCCGATGATCCGCAAGCTCGGCGTCGAGGGGATGACCGCCGTGCGGGTCTACGGCGCCGACGTCGCCCAGGTGATCGCCCGCGAGGGGCCCGAGACGATCGGCGTCCTCCGCAAGACCGGCCGCGGCGGCTGGGGCTTCTTCACCGACACGGTGCTGCCGCACAAGAAGAAGCTGGCCGCCGCCGGCGTCCTGGCCCTGTTCCTGGCCAACCCCGAGCAGTTCGTCGACACCGCCGGCAAGCGTCACCGAGTACGCCGTCGAGCAGTTCGCCAAGGCGGGCATCAGCCTGGCCGGCGCCGTCGGCGGCGGGGCGGCCCGCGGGCCTCGAATCGGCCCTCGGGGCCAGGCTCGCCGAGTACGGCCTCGACTCCGGCGTGCCTCCGCGGCCGGCATGGTCCTCGCCGGCCTGATCGCCTTCGCTGGCCGTGATGGTCCTGCTCGGCCTGCCGGTCCGCTGGATGTTCCGGCCGTTCACCTGGCCGGCTCGCCTGATCCGTCGGAGGGCCGCGCGCGTGGCCGTCAGCCAGGTCGACGAAGGGCAGGTGAAGCGCCGGGGGTGTCCTGATGGCGACCGTCGGACACCGCTCCCCTCGAACGCGCAGGGCCGGCCATCCGCTCGTGCCGACGCTGCCGATCACCGGCTGAGCGTCGACAGTACCACCGGATGGCCCGCGCCGGCATCCTCACCGAGGACGACCGCGTCGAGCTGCTGAACGGGCATCTGGTTTCCAAGATGACGAAACACCAACCGCACAACATCTCCTCGGGCAAGTTGAGCGAGGTTCTGATCCGGCGTCACCGCCGGCGATACGTCGGCCGGGAAGAGCCCGCTGGCCGCGACCGACGACAGTGAGCCGGTGCCCGACCTGAGGATCGTCCGGGGGCATCGCGACGACTACCTCGAGGACCCTCCGCGCCGGCCGGACGTGGCCCTGGTGGTCGAGGTGGCCGATACGTCGATCGCCTGTAACAAGGCCGAGAAGCGGCGATCACGTCGCGTCGGCCGTCCCATCTCTGGATGGTGAATGCCGGTGCGTCGGGTCGAGGCGTATTCCGTCCCGGCCGGCTCTTCGACGGGCCCGACTATCGGATGCGCTTCGACCACGGCCCGGACGACGCCTTCGCCCTGATCCTCGATGGGCGCGAGGCTGGCCCGAATCGCCGTCGGGACGTCCTCGCCGAAACAGGACGGCCGCGGGGAGGAGAGACTCTGGAGATGGATGGACGTTCGCCATGCCTACTCGTCGCTGCTGGGCCGCGACCAACGCCCTGGCCAGGTTGACGGCTACCTCGTCACCTGGTTCACCCTGTCGCTCGATCAACCTCGGCCTGGCCCAGGATCCAGAGGCACAACGGGCTGCCGTGATCGGCTGGCCTCGCCATTGCTCGGCGCCAATCCCGACGTTCGTACATCGTGCCGATTCTGGTTGAAGAAGAACTGATCAGAGCCGGAGCATCCCCGGACGCCTGGATTCACAGGATCAAGCGAGCTCGCCAGCATGACCACTGACCGACGCCACACCGCTATTCGACGCTCAGCGTCAGGACCGGCATTGGCTTATCTGATGAGCATCTGAGCCTCATATTCGAGCTGGAATTCCGGAGAGACCGATGCGGCGAATGGACGTTGATAGGCCGATCGGCGATCGAACCCAACAAGCTCTATGACCGGGATGGACGTCAACGCCCGTTGGACGATCCGGAAAGAGCAAGCTGATCCGTCCGACTGTGTCCTTCCGAGCATGCGAAAGCCAAACCTGGTCCGATCACAGGATCCGTTCGGCGTCAACATGCGGATGATTGTCGACGAAACTATTGTCCGAATCCGGCAGAATGCCAAAGCGTCATCCTCCGATATTCGATCCGGACGTCGCACAAGCCTTGGTCGGCGCTTCCCTCGTCTCCTCCCGGATCACCGCCACCGTGATTCGCCGCAGATACGAACCCCCGGGACTGTGGCAGGATCGTATTCAGGTGAGCAACGACGTCTGCCCTTCGATCCCTCTCGGAAGTCGCTCGGCATGTCGAACCGTCGCAAGGCCCATCTCGACGCCCTGGAGCGCCGGCTGACCGGCCCGAAGCGGATCGCGCTGTTCGGCCACCGGGCGGTCGGCAAGACGACGCTGCTGGCGATGTTCTATCGCGAGGCGTCCGCCGGGCGGGTGCCCGGGGTGCGGCTGGCGGCGGCGACGGCCGAGCACGGCCGAGTACCTGGCCGAGAAGATCGCCCAGATCGAGTCGGGCGAGCCGCTGGCCGGCACCCTCGCCGAGACCGAGCTGCACCTGCGGCTCTACCACGGCCCGGCGCGGTTCGACCTGATCGTCAAGGATTACCAGGGCGAGCACGTCGACCCTCGGCTCCGACGCGCCGATCCGCGAGTTCTTCGCCGACTGCGACGCCGTGCTGCTCTGCCTCGATCCCGAGGGCTCGGCCGCGCCGGCCGAGCGCCGGCGGCGGCAGCAGGAGGTCGAGGAGCTGCTGGAGCGCTACATCGAGTCGTCCGACGACGCGACCGCCGGCCGGCCGGTGGCGCTGCTGATCACCAAGTACGACCGCGTCCTGGCCGAGCGGCGGCCCGCCGCCGGACGGAGGTCGAGCGGCTGGTCGACGACCGCTACGGGATGACCCGGCACGCCCTGGCCCAGCACGCCCCGCGACGGCGCGATGTTCGCCGTCAGCCCGTACGGCCTGGGGGCCGTCGGACGACCGCCCGCCGGCCGAGCTGCACCCGCTGGGGCTCGAAGGCCCGCTGGTCTGGCTGGCCGAGCAGCTCGAAGACGATCGACCGCGAGCAGCTCGAATGGCTCTGGGACCTCGCCCCCGACGACCTGCCCCGGCTGTCGCGGTGCGTCAAGGCGTTCGAGCGGCGCTATCCGCAGTCGGAGCACATCGCCGACTTCCGCCGCCGGCTGGGCGTCCTGCGCGCAGGCGCTGGCGGCGGACGGCCCTGCGGTCTGGCGGCGGTGGCCGGCGGCTGCTCGTCGCGGGCCTGGCGGGCTACGACGCCTGGGGCTATCGCGAGGCGCTGGCGTTCGAGCGCCGCAGCGACAACCCGCCGACGGCCGTCGAGCAGCGCTGGCGGGAGTTCCTGGCCTGGCACCCGCTCCTGCCGGTCTTCTGGCCCGAGCAGGCCCGCGACCGCGCCGGCAGAAGCTCCGCGAGTGGACCGTCAAGGCCGCCGAGCAGCGGGTGGCCGTCGGGACCGAGCGCCCGACCTGCCCGCGACGCTCACCCGATCAAGGACGAGGCCCCCGAGCTGGCTCGGCGACATCCGCCGCGTCGAGGAGGCCACGCGCAGAAGCGGCACGACGAGCGCTGGCGCGACGCTGCCGACCGCCGACCTGGTCGCCGACGACGACCCCGAGGAGCGGATCGCCGCCTACCAGGCGTTCCTCCGCGAGTTCCCCGAGAGCCCGAACCGCGACGAGGCCCTGGCGCGGATCGCCGAGCTCGAGGAACAGCTCGTCGCCGAGCGGCGCGACCGCTCCGAGCGCAGCGAGGTCGACGCCCTGGCCCGCGAGCTGGACGCTGCCCGACGCCGACCTGGCCGGCCTGATCGAGCAGCGCCCGGGCGTTCCTCGACCGAGCACCCCGAGAGCCGCTACGCCGGCGAGGTCGAGACCCTGCTCGACGGCGGCGGTCGCGGCGGATCGACGAGGCCGACATCCAGAAGGCACGCGACTTCGCCCGGAAGTTCCCGACGAACTTCGCCACCCGCCGCCGCAAGTACGAGGACTACCTGGCCGCCCACCGCGACGGCGGCCAGTTCGTCCGCGAGGCGCTCGACGCGATCGACCAGATCGACCGCGAGCGCGACCTCTACGCCTACCGCCAGGCCTTCGACCACTGGGCCGCCCACCCCGCAGGACGTGCCGACGGTCGCCGGGCTGCTGCGGTCGTACCTCAACGACAACCCCGCAGGGCCGCTACGCCGGCGACGCCCGCGACTACCTCGACTGGTGGGACCAGATCAGCGAGCCGGGCGAGTACCGCGTCACGCTCAAGCGGGGGCAGGTCGAGAAGGACGTCGGCAAGTACCTCGCCGGCGGCGGGCCGGACCTCGGCGTGGTCGTGTTCGTCAACGGCGTCCAGTACGGGCCGATCCCGATCCGCGCCGAACACCCACGACCCGATCTGGAACTACACCTTCCCCCGGCCGATCCGCTGGAAGTACGGCTGGCCGGTGTCGATCCGCATCCTCGACTTCGACTGGTCCTCCGGCGGCACCGGCGTCTATCCGGCTCAACACGCCCGAAGGGCGACCCGCTGGCGATGCGCCTGCTCGTCCGGCGAGATCGCCCCCGCAGGGGGGCCGCACCGCGGCTGGTCTTCGAGTCCGACTTCCGCATCCCCCGGCTGCCCCGGCCCGGCTCGCGAGTGATGCCGCGAACCGGACCCTGCCGCCGACTCCCGACCGCCGGACACCCTGCCCCCATTCAAAAAGTTCGATTCATCAATTATGCGGTTTAATTCAATTCAATGGAGTGAGGGTTCGGGGTCAGGCGATGGGGCCGGCATCGCTGCCTCGTCTCGCCGTGCTCCGCCCCTCGCCCTCTCCCGAGCCCCGTCATGCCCACGGTCCGCTACGAGCAGGCCGTCTACGGCAGCTTCCCGTTCTGGCACCGCGGGCTACGACCTGCTGGCGCACTCGCCGGGCTGCCGGCCGGAGTGGCTGGACGGCCTTCCGGGCGGCCTGCCAGCGGTACGGCGAGCCGTCGCGCGGGTGACGCCGACGCGGCCGCCGGCGCGCTGTTCGCGCTGCGGTTGCCGGATCGCGGCCCCTGGATGGTCGTCGGGGTCTGCCCGCAGGGGGCCGACGACCACGGCCGGCCCGGCGCCCTGGCGTTCCACGGGCTGTTCGTCGAGCCCCGCGAGTTTCGCAAGGCCGGCTTCGACCCCTTCGCTCTGGCCGGGGCGATCTGTGCGGTCGCTGGGGACCGGAGACGACGACCCTGCCGGCCGGCGTCGATGCCCGACCGGACGCTGCCGACCCTGCCGGCCGGCGACCCGGCCGCCCTGGCGGCGCGGATCGCGCAGGCGATCGCCCAGCGGCGGCGGGTGGCGATCGAGGCCGACCGGCCCATCGACGACCTGGCGCGGGCCGTCTGGCGGGCACTCCTGCCCGAGCGGCAGACGGCGGCGGGCGACGGTGGCGACGCTGGCCTTCGGCAACGCCAACCGCTTCGACCTTCTCGCGCTGCCCCGACTGCGCGAGCGTCGAACTTGACCCCTCGTACGACACGCCCGACACCCTGCCCGACCCCGCCGATAAGTCCTATCCCGTTTCATTGCATTGGTTTCGATCTCCGAGACACACCGTCGGGACGACGGTGTTGGTGTTTCTCGCCCTGGCGGCGCGTGATCGCGCTGGCCCTGCGCGACCGGGGCGGCGAGGCGGAAGAAGGGGCGGGCCAGGCCCTCGTGAACCCCGGATCGCGGGACGCCAACCGACGCGACGGTTCCCCTCCCGACTCCGACTCGGCCGAGCGGAACCTTCCACGACCTAGCGACTTCCGGGACGACCCCGCCGTTGATGCCGACCAGAGGATGCTCGTCGCCGATGGCCTGCTCGACCTCGCCGCTCGGTTCGGCGCGCTGGAGATCCTCGGCCGAGACAGCGACCACGACGATCGGGAACCCGACCCGACCCGGCTGATGGTCCGGCTGAGCGAGTCCCTCCGCTACCGGGGTCCGGTCCTCGGCGCGGCGGAACTGGAGCGGCTGGCCCGGGAACCGGGAGGCGAGCGGATCTTATCCTGGCACAAGCACCTGGAGCATTTTCGGACCGATCGACCCCTGCCTCGGGATTTCCCCTCCGGGCCGCTGCGATGGCAACTGTCGGTGTTGTCCTGGTCGTTTCGGGTCGAGCCGCACCCGGGCCTGTCCCCGTCCGAGGTTCCGTTCGCCCTCGCCGACGCCCTCGCCGCCCCCTGGCCGGTGCGTCCGACCCCCCTGGCCAACCGCTATCCCGCCCTGGCCGACTACGCCCGGTTCCTGTCCCGCTTGCCAAGACGCTGAGAGAGCTCGCCGCGTGCGAATGCTCGCACCGCCGATTGGAGTCGATGCAGAGGGAGCCCTGCGCCCGAGGCTGGTCAACCGCGCCGGCAACGGCAAACGGTCGAGGACGGGGAGGTCCAGCGGGGCATGAATCGGCTCAAGCACTTCGTTCGCAAGATGGGCGGGTTCGGCCTGTTCAAGTGTGTGGTCATCCTCGCGGGCCTGATCGTCTTGCTGGTTCTCGATGCCGGCCGGCGGATGCCGCCGATGGCCTTGATCCTGCTGGGCGGGTTCGGGTTGCCGTTCGCGTTCCGGGACGCCCTGGCGCGGAACGTGGAGACGGTGGGCTAGGTGAAGTCTCGGGGCGGCTGGATCGTGGGCGGGGCGGCCGTCCTGGCGACGACGACGGGGTACCGGCCGCCGGAGTCGATCGGTCGAGAGTTCCTCTACGGGGTGTGCCTGATCCTCTCCCTGTACCTCGGCATCCTCTTCTGGATGATCTCCGACCGCCATGTTTATCGCCCGCGATGAAGGAACTCGGTCCGCGTTCTCGGGGCGCTTTTCGTTTTCGTCTCCATTCCAACCTAGAATAGAGGACGAGCCTGACCCACGACCCCCCACGACCCTGGCGCAATACTCCCACGTGAACGAACTCAAGGAACAGGGTCGGCATGGAGCCACCACGCGGCCCGTTATGATGACGTGTTCCTCGACCCATTCCTGCCGGGGGTCGAGAACCCGATCCTCCCGGCGCTGGAGGCGATCGAGAACCCGGCGGGCAAGGCGGTCATCGATCTCGGCTGCGGGACCGGCCCGCTGCTGCCGCACCTCGTCGGTCGGTTCGGCGAGGTCGTCGCCCTGGACTTCGCCCCCGGCATGCTCAAGAGAGCCCGCGAGCGCCTCGGCCGCAACGCCGACCGTGTGACCTACCTGCCCCGGATGATGCACGAACTGGACGACCAGGCGGGCCGGTTCGACGTCGCCGTGGCGGTCAACTCGATCGTGATGCCCGACGACCAGGTGGTCGACCGGACGCTCGCGGCGATCCGGGCGAGCCTGAAACCCGGCGGCGAGTTCCTGGGGGCGTTGCCCTCGATCGACGCGATTCAGTACCACACGATGCTCGTGCTCGACCGCGCCCGGGACGACGGCATGCCTGCCGAGGAGGCCGAGCGGCACGCCGCGTTCCACGCCGAACATTCCTGCTACGACTTCGCCTTCGGCCGGTTCGCCTTCCAGGGCTTGCGGCAGAAGTTCTGGCAGCCGTTCGAGGTCGAGTACCGGCTCCGCAAGGCCGGCTTCGGCTCGATCACGCTCGACCGGGTGCTGTACCCCTGGGACGAGAGCATCATCGGCGGCATGCAGTTCGCCGACCAGCCCCGGAGCTGGGACTGGTACTTCCACGCCCGGCCCTGACCCGACCGATCCCGGAGGTTCCGCGATGGCCCGGCCGCACACCGACCCCCGCGCTCAAGAGCAGTCGATCAGCGCCGCAAGCAGATGCTCTTCGAGGACGACGAGCCGCTGTCCACCGCGCCGACAGTCGAGCGCAAGCCGTTCGTCGAGTATCTCCGCACGACCCCCGCCGCGCCGCTGTCGGCCGGCGTCAAGGCGGCGCTCTGGGCCGCCGGGGTCGTGGTCGTCCTGCTACTCCTCGGGGCACTGCTGAAAGGTGGCCACTGAGGAACTGTTCCTGAACCGCGCGGTGCCTGAAACGGGGACAGTTTGTAGTCTGGGTCACGACCCAGCTTCCCCGCGTTGGCCGCCCGGAAGGCGCTGGGTCACGACCCAGCACCAGAGGGAAGGCGGCCGCTGAGCCGCTGAGGTCGATCGGGCCAGTGTTCTTCGGGATGGCGGTCGGTCGGTCTGGTCCGCGATTTGCTTCGGAAAGGACTCCGGAGAGATTTGATGGAAGGAATCCTGTACCAAGCGGTGGGAACCTTCACACAGGAGGCGAACGTGATTCGATTCTTTGGAGGCCTGGCGTTGATGCTCTTCGCCGCGCTGCCGCTCTGCGCCGGCGAGCTGGACGAGGAGTTCGGTCCCAAGACGCCGCCGGCCGCAGTCGCGCCGGGAGCGATCGAGACCGCGAACATCGCGCCGTCCGCGGCCAACGGCTGGCAGGCGAGCGAGCTCGATAGCGAAGCGCCCACCCAGGCTTGCGGCTGGCGCGGCTGGCGGGGCGGATTCGGTTACTCCCGGATCGGCCTCGGCTTCGGCGGCGGTTACGGCGGCCTGGGTTATGGCGGCTTCGGCGGCGGTTACGGCGGCCTGGGTTATGGCGGCTTCGGCGGCGGTTACGGCGGTTACGGCGGCTGGAACCGGGTTGGCTTCAGCCTGGGTTACAGCAGCTTCTACCGGCCGTCCTTCGGGTTCGGCGGCTGCGGCTTCGGCGGCGGTTACGGCGGCTTCGGCTACTGGTGATCGCCCGTTGACGTCCTGCGGACCGGTTCCGGGCGACGAACCCGGGACCGGCCCGCCTCAACACGAACCACGATCGGCCCCGACCGCCGCGACGATCGCCGGTCGGGGTGGTTGACTGCGCTGGAGGGGCTCAAACATGCGGGGGTTTGCGACGATCGGCCTGGTGGGCCTCCTGGCGTGCGGCCGGGGTGTCGTCGCGGCACCGCCCGAGTCGTCGTCGCCGGGGCCGCCGATGGCCGCGGCCCGGATGACCAACGTCCGCCAGGTCCGCGAACGGCTCGGGCTCGACCCGGAGTACGCGAGCGTCGCCGGGATCGAGTCAATCAAGGTCGCCGTGCTCGACTACGGCTTCGAGGGCGTCGGCGAGCGGCCGTACCTGCCGGCCGACACCGTGGTCGTCGAAGACTACGACGAGGATTTCGTCCGGCGCCACGCCGACCTCGGTGATCCGGGATACCGCAAACCGTTCGAGCCGGGCAACCGCCACGGCCGCGAGATGGCGCAGATCGTCTGGGGGGTCACCGGCTCGCACCCGCGAGGGCCGAAGTTCTTCCTGCTCAACGCCAGCGGCCCCACGCTCCTGCGCGGCCGTGCGCTACGCCATCGAGCAGGATGTGGACATCATCCTCTTCAGCGGCTCGTTCGAGGGGGGGGGCAACGGCGACGGCCGGGGGCCGGTCAACCGGATCGTCGATGATGCCCTGGCCGCGGGGATCATCTGGATCAACGCCGCCGGCAACTACGGCCGACACGTCTACAACGGCCCGGTGCGGATTCTCCGCGAGGGCTACCTCCGGTTGGGTGGTGGCACCGACATCGCCGTCGGACCGCCATCCCTGGTTCGAGGACAGCCGGTCGAGCCGCCAGAGCGACAGGCGCGACTGGTACGTCTGGCGCGACGCGCGCGAGGGCGGGCCCCCCACCAACTGGCTGAGCGAGTTCGGCGGCCCCGCCTGGACATGGGACGAGGCGACCGGCCAGTACTACCTGCACATGTACCTGCGCGAACAGCCGGCGCTGAACTGGCGCAACCCGGACGTGCGGGCGGCGATGTTCGACATCATGCGCTTCTGGTTCGAGCGCGGCGTCGACGGGTTCCGCATCGACGCGGCGGCCCACATCGCGCCGAACCCCGATGGCGGCGACCATCCGCCGAACCCCGACTGGCAGCCGCACATGGACCCGGCGCAGAGCCTCAGGCGCATCCATGCCCGCCACCAGCCCGAGACGCATGAGGTGGTCCGCCAGATGCGCGAGATCGCCGACGCCTTCCCCGAAAGGGTGCTGGTGGGCGAGGCCTACGGCACCATCGACGAGGTCATGCGCTACTATGGCGACGACCTCGACGGCTTTCACCTGCCGTTCAATTTCGAGCTGATCTCGGCGCCGTGGAACGCCGCGGGGCTGGCCCGCCTGATCGAGGATTACGAGGCGGCGCTGCCGGCCGGGGCATGGCCCAACTGGGTGCTGGGCAACCACGATCGCCGGCGTGTCGCAAGCCGCGTGGGGACGGCGCAGGCGCGGGTGGCGGCGATGCTGCTGCTGACCCTGCGCGGCACGCCCACGATCTATCAGGGCGAGGAGCTGGGCCTTCTGGACGGCGAGATCCCGCCCGGCGCGGTGCAGGACCCGTGGGAGCGAAACGCCCCCGGTCTGGGCCTCGGCCGCGACCCCGTGCGCACGCCGATGCTGTGGGACGAGACGCCGAACGCTGGCTTCACCACCGGGCGGCCCTGGCTGCCGCAGACGCCCGGCGCGCCGGCCTCGGTCCAGGCGCGGGACCCCGCCTCGATGCTGAGCCTCTACCGGGCGCTCGTCGCGCTGCGCCGGGCCGAGCCGGCGCTGTCGGTCGGCAGCTACCGGACCGTCTCGGCCAGGGGCGACGTGCTGGTCTTTCGGCGCGCGCATGACGGCCGCGCCCTGACGGTGGCGCTGAACCTCGGGTCCGAGGAGCGGGACGTGGCGCTGCCGGGGCGCCTGCTGCTGTCGACCCGGGCCGAGCGGAAGCAGGGCCCGGTCGAGCGGCTGCTGCCCGACGAGGGGGTCGTGGTCGAGCCCTGACGCCGCCGGGCCTAGCGGTAGACGTGCTCGTCGGCGGGGAAGGTGCGGGCGCGCACCTCCTCGGCGTAGCTCTTGACCGCGTTCTCGATCTCGGCGCCCAGGCTGCCGTAGACCTTGACGAAGCGCGGCGGGCGCGGGTTCAGGCCCAGCATGTCCTCGAGCACCAGGATCTGCCCGTCGCAGGCCGGCGAGGCGCCGATGCCGATCGTGGGGATGTCGACGGCGGCGGTCATCTTCTCGGCCAGCGGCTCGACCACGCCCTCGACCACGATGGCGAAGGCGCCGGCATCGGCGACCGCAGTCGCGTCGGCGATGTGGCTGGGCCAGGTGTCCTCGTCGCGGCCCTGGGTCTTGAAGCCGCCCATGACGTGGCTCGACTGCGGGGTCAGGCCGATATGGGCCATCACCGGAATGCCACGCTCGGTCAGGAAGCGGATCGTCTCGGCCATGCGCCGCCCGCCCTCGAGCTTGACCGCGCCGCAGCCCGTCTCCTTCATCACCAGCGCGGCGTTGCGGAAGGCGACGTTCGGGCTCTCCTCGTAGCTGCCGAAGGGCATGTCGACCACGACCAGCGCCCGGCGGGTGCCGCGCGCCACGGCGCGGCCATGCATGATCATCAGGTCGAGCGGCACGCCGACCGTCGTCTCCATGCCGTGCATCACCATCCCGAGGCTGTCGCCCACCAGGATGAAGTCCGCGTAGCGGTCGACGATGGCCGCCGTGTGCGCGTGATACGAGGTCAGCGCGACGATCGGCTCGCCCCCCTTGCGGCTGGCGATCTGCGGCACGGTGATGCGGCGGACAGGCTGTTGCGGCTCGGTTGTCATGAGGTGCCCTCGCTGGGGGTTACGACGCGCTGGTCGATGAGAAGGACGTTGCCGAACCGCGCCGCGACCAGCACCACGGCCGGCCGGTCGAGAGGTCCCGAAAGCGGCTCGAGCGTGGTGGCGTCGCGCAGGTCGGCGCTCTGCAGGTCGGCGCGCGGCTCGGCGGCGACGGTGTCGCGCACACGCCGTTCGATCTCGGCCGCCGTCGCGCCCGCGCGGGCCGCGGCCTCGGCGGCGTCAAGCGCGCGGGCCAGCACCGGCGCCGCCGCCCGGTCGGCGGGCGTCAGGCGGACGTTGCGCGAGGACAGCGCCAGTCCGTCGGCCTCGCGCATCGTTGGCGCGCCCTCGATGCGGACCGGCATGTCGAGGTCGCGCACCATCGTGCGGATCACGGCGAGCTGCTGGTAGTCCTTCTCGCCGAAGACGGCCACGTCGGGCTGCACGATGTTGAAAAGCTTGGTCACCACCGTGGCGACGCCGCGGAAATGGCCCGGGCGCAGCTCACCCATCAGCATGCCGCCCAGCCGCGTGGGGTGAACCACCGTCTCGGCGGCCGGGTGGTACATCTCTTCCGGCGTGGGCACGAACACCGAGGCCACGCCGGCCTCGCGCAGAAGCGCCAGGTCACGAACCGCGTCGCGGGGATAGTTCGCCAGATCCTCGTTCGGGCCGAACTGGGTCGGATTGACGAAGATCGACACCACCACCGCGTCGGCAAGCTCGGACGCGCGGTCGATCAGCGACATGTGCCCCTCGTGCAGGTAGCCCATCGTCGGCACCAGCGCGACACTGCGGCCCTTCGCCCGTATGTCGGCTGCGGCCGCGCGCATCTCGTCCTTGGTGGGGCAGATCAGCACTGTCGTCGTCCCTCGCCGTTCGCCGGCTTGTAAGGCGCGGGCCGGGGGCAGGCAAGCAGGCCGCCGGGCGCGTGTCGCTTTCCGTCCCCCTTTCGTCGCCCGCACCTGTCCCTGCCGTGCCGGACGCGGCATTCTTGCGGCAGCAGCGGCCGGTAGAGGGGCTTGGCGATGAAGGATCACGTCTCGGCACTGATCGTGGGGGGCGGCGCGGTGGGCGCCGGCATCGCCTATGCGCTGGCGAAGGCCGGCTGGAGCGACGTGCTGCTGGTCGAGCGCGACGAGCTGACGGCAGGCTCGACCTGGCACGCGGCGGGGCTGCTGCCCTACTTCAACATGAGCTACGCGACGACGCACATCCACGACCACTCGATCCGCCTCTACAAGACGCTGGAGGAGGAGACGGGGCTGAACCCCGGCTTCCGCGTCGTCGGCAACCTGCGGATGGCCCAGACGCAGGCGCGGATGGACGAGTACATGCTCTACGCCGCGACGGCCGAGAACGTGAACGTCCCCTACGAGTGGCTGACGCCCGACGAGATCCGCGCCCGCTGGCCGCTGGTGCGCACCGACGACCTGGTGGGCGCGATCTTCCATCCCACCGACGGCTACATCAATCCGGCCGACGTGACGCAGGCGCTGGCCCGTGGGGCGCGGAACCGCGGCGTCACGATCGAGCGGCGCTGGCAGGCCGACGCCTTCCGCTGGAACGGCGACGCCTGGGTGGTGACGCTGACGCGGATGGCCGAGAAGGGCGGCAACCTGGTGCCCACCGACGAGCGGGTCGAGGTGACGGCGGGGCATGTCGTGACAGCCTCGGGCAATCACGCGCAGCGCACCGCGCGGCTGCTGGGCATCAAGATGCCCGCGATCCCGGTCGAGCATCAGTACATCGTCACCGAGCCCGACCCGGCGCTGCGGGCGTTCCGCGAGACGCAGCCCGAGCACCCGGTGCTGCGCGACGCCGACGCCAAGTGGTACGTGCGCGAGGAGCGGGGGGGCTGGATCCTCGGGCCCTACGAGAAGGGCGCGCCCGCGCGCTTCGCCCACGGGGTGCCGGAGGGGTTCCGCGCCGACCTCTTCCCGCTCGACCTGGAACGGATCGAGGCGGAGTACATGAGCTTCATCCATCGCATCCCGAGCGCCGAGGAGGTGGGGCTGAAGGACGATTTCAACGGCCCGATCTGCTACACGCCCGATGGCAACCCGCTGCTGGGCCCCGCGCCGGGCCTGCGCAACCTGTGGCTGGCCGAGGGATTCAGCTTCGGCATCACCGCGGCGGGCGGGGCCGGCCACTACCTGGCGCAGCTGATGACCGAGGGCGAGGCCGAGATCGACATGACCGCGCTCGACCCGCGCCGCTACGGGGCGTGGATGACGACCGAGTACGCCTGCCGCAAGAACGAGGAGGCCTACGACCACGTCTTCATCCTGCACCATCCCGACGAGGAGCGGCCGGCCTGCCGCCCCTTGCGCACCGCGCCCTGCTACGACCGGCTGGTGGCGCGCGGCGCGCAGTTCGGGCAGGTCGCGGGGTGGGAGCGGCCGACCTATTTCGCGGAACCGGGTTTCGACGACCACGCGGCGCGCAGCTTCCGCCGGGGCGGCTGGTGGCCGCACGCCGAGGCCGAGGCGCGGGCGATCCGCGAGGGGGTCGGCCTGCTGGACGTCACCCCCTTCGCCAAGCACGAGCTGAGCGGGCCGGGCGCGGCGGCGTTCCTCGACTGGTACACGACGAATGCGCTGCCGAAGGTCGGGCGCGTGTCGCTGACCTACACGCTGTCGCCCGCCGGAACGGTCGCCAGCGAATACACGGTCGCGCGGCTGGGCGAGGACCGGTTCTACCTGGTCTCGGCGGGGGCGTGGCACGCGTACGATCACGACCTGCTGGCGAAGGCGATCGAGGAGACGCAGGGGCGTTTCGGAGAGATCCGCCTGGTCGAGGTGACGTCGCAGGTGGGCGTCTTCGCGCTCACCGGGCCCGGGGCGCGCGAGGTGCTGCGAGAGCTTGTCGTCGATGCCGAGCCCGCGACGGCGCTGTCGAACCGGCGGTTCCCTTGGCTCTCGGTGCGCGATGTCGAGCTGGGAATGGTGCCGGTGCGGGCGCTGCGGGTCAGCTATACCGGCTCGCTCGGCTGGGAGCTGCACCACCCGATCGAGATGCAGAACCACCTCTTCGACCGGCTGATGGCGGCGGGCGAGGCGCGGGGGATGCGGCTCTGCGGCAGCCGGGCGATGAACTGGCTGCGGCAGGAGAAGAGTTACCGCGCCTTCGGCGCCGAGCTGGGGCGGGACGCGACGCCGCTCGAGGCGGGGCTCGACCGGTTCGTCGACTGCTCGCGCAGCTTCCGCGGCAAGGAGGCGATGCAGGAGACCGGGATCCGCAGCCGCTGCGTGACGCTGGTGATCGACGGACCCGAGGGCGCCGATCCGTGGGGGCGCGAGGCGCTCTACGACGGGGCGGCGCGGGTCGGGCGGCTGACGTCCGGCGGCTGGTCGGTCAGCCTCGGCCGATCGATCGGGATGGGCTACGTGGCGCCCGCGCAGGCCCGCCCGGGCACGCGGCTGCAGGTGAAGATGCAGGACCGACTCTGGCCCGCCGAGGTGGTGGCCGACAGCCCCTACGATCCGGCGAACGAACGGTTGCGCGCCGACGGTTGAACCCGCGGCACGCCCAAGCGCGGCATCGCGCAGACGGTGATTCCGTTCACGCCTTGTCAATTCCTGATTGCCGATAATCCCCCGGGGGCATGCTGCCGGAGGAAGATGTCGATGCAGATCGACCTGAGAATGACGCAAGGGGCCGTGCCGGTCGGACATGGCGACCCGCTGGGCGAGGCGCCCGCGGGCGTGGGCGCGGGGGCGAACCTGCGGGTGCCGGGCGGCTGGCGCCGGGTGGAGAACCTGCGGCGGGGCGATCTGGTGATCACGCGCGACAACGGTCTGCAGCCGGTGCGTCTGATCTGGACCCGGCGCGTCGGCACGGCCGAGATGCTGGCAGACCCGTCGCTGGCGCCGATCCGGCTGGGCACGCGGGCGGTGGGGCCGATGATGCCGCGGCGCGACGTGCTGCTGGGCGGCGGACAGCGGGTGCTGGTCCCGGCCGGCCGGGTGGTGGGCACACGCGACGGACGCTGCCGGCTGATGGCGGCGCGCGACCTGGCGGGGCGGAGCGAGCGCGCCTTCGTCGACATGAGCCCTGCGGGCGTCACCTTCTACACGCTGGTCTTCGACTGCCATCAGGTCGTGCAGGCCGAGGGGCTGCCGATCGCCTCGTTCCTGGCCACGCCCCAGGCGGTCAGCGCGCTCGACGAGGGGTGCCGGAGCGATCTTCTGCGCCTTTATCCCGAGCTCGAGCGGGCGCCGTCCTGCTATCCGCCGGCCGAGTACGAGGTGGCGACGGGGGCGGAGTATCGCCCCGAGCCGGTCTGAGCGGCGCGGCCCGCGCGGCCGCTGCGGGGTCAGGTATGCCGGACCTTTCAGGAGCCGCCAGCGTGCTACCCTGCAAGACGAGATGGCTGCTGCGAGGTGCGTCGCGCCGTCATCTCCGTGTACGAGCGCCTGAGCGAGTGCCCCTGGCCGCGCCGCCTGATCCGCCGCGCGCGCCCGTTTCCGGTGAGCTGTGAAAAGGAAAAGGACCGGACCGCTGTCGCGGCCCGGTCCTTTGCGCCTTCTGGCACCCCGCGCGGCGGCGCGGGGTGCGATGGGCGTCAGTTCGGGATCTGCCCCTGCAGCCCCTCGACGTAGAAGTTCATGCCCAGCAGGTCCTCGTCGCTGGCGACCTCGCCCTCGGCCAGCCAGGGGCTGCCGTCCTGCTTGTTGATCGGGCCGGTGAACGGGTGGTACTCGCCGCTCTTGATGCGCGCCATGAGGTCTTCGGCGCCAGCGCGGACGTCATCGGGGATCCGGTCCGAGAACGGCGCCATCTTGACCATGCCCATGTCCATGCCGCCCCAGGTCTGGCCGCTCTCCCAGGTGCCGTCCATCACCTCGCGCGTGCGCTCGACGTAGTAGGGCGCCCAGTTGTCGACGATCGCGGTGAGCTGGGCGTCGGGGCCGAAGTTCGACATGTCCGACGGCCTGCCCGAAGGCGACGATGCCCGCGTCCTGGGCGATGGTCATCGGCGCGGTCGAGTCGGTGTGCTGCATGATCACGTCGGCGCCCTGGTCGATCAGCGCCTGCGCGGCGTCGGCCTCCTTGGCGGGATCGAACCAGGCGTTCACCCAGACCACCTTGAACTCGACCTCCGGGTTCGCGTCGCGGGCGTGCAGGTAGGCCGCGTTGATGCCCCGGATCACTTCGGGGATCGGGAACGAGGCGATGTAGCCGACCACGTTCGACTCGGTCATCTTGCCGGCGATGTAGCCGATCACGGCGCGCCCCTCGTAGAAGCGGGCGCCGTAGGTGGCGACGTTGGGCGCGGTCTTGTAGCCGGTCGCGTGCTCGAACTTCACGTCGGGGAACTTCTTGGCGACGTTGAGCGTCGGGTCCATGTAGCCGAACGACGTGGTGAAGATCAGGTCGGCGCCCGAAAGCGCCATCTGCGTCAGCACCCGCTCGGCGTCGGCGCCCTCGGGGACGCTTTCCTGATAGACGGTCTCGACCTGGTCGCCCAGTTCCTCCTCGAGGGCGAGGCGGCCCTGGTCGTGCTCGTAGCTCCAGCCGTAATCGCCGATCGGGCCGACGAAGACGAAGCCGACCTTGGTCTTGTCGTCCTGCGCCGCGGCCGCCGTGACGAGCCCGAGCGACAGTGCCGCGCCCAGAAGTGCGAGATGTTTCATGCCAACAAACCCCCTTGTTGATGCCGGGCCACTCGCCCGGATGCTGCCCCGTCAGCTCGAGGCATAGAAGATCCGGCCGAGCGACGCGGGCGCCCCGCGGGCGGCGCGCGTGCGGTCGGCCGAGATGATGACCAGGACCAGGATGGTGATCAGGTAGGGCGACATCGACAGGATCTCGGCCGGCACGGCCAGCCCTGCCGCCTGCAGGTTGAGCTGCAGCACCGTCACCCCGCCGAAGAGCCAGGCGCCGAGCAGCACCCGCCAGGGCCGCCATGAGGCGAAGACCACGATGGCCAGCGCGATCCAGCCCGCCCCCGCGGTCATCCCCTCGGTCCATTGCGGCACGCGGATCAGGCTGAGATAGGCGCCGCCGAGCCCGGCGCAGGCGCCGCCGAAGGCGATGGCCGCCAGCCGGATCGCCACCACGCGGTAGCCGAGCGCGTGGGCCGCGTCGTGGTTCTCGCCCACCGCGCGCAGGACCAGTCCGGCGCGGGTGTAGTTGAGGAACGCCCAGACGCAGGCGGTCAGGGCGAGCCCGAGATAGACGATCAGGTCATGGCCGAAGACGATGCGTCCCACCACCGGCAGGTCGGTGAGCGGGCCGAGATCGACCCGCAAGGTGGGCGGCGCCTTGACCCCGATATAGCCCTGCCCGATGAGCGCCGAGAGGCCGAGGCCGAAGAGGGTGAGGGCCAGGCCCGTCGCCACCTGGTTCGACAGCAGGAACTGCGTCAGCACCCCGAAGACCAGGCTGAGCAGCACGCCGCCGGCTGCCGCGCCCAGAAAGCCCAGAGCAGGCGAGCCGGTCTCGACCGCGACGGCGAAGCCGCAGACGGCGCCGGTGATCATCATCCCCTCGACGCCGAGGTTCAGCACGCCCGCGCGCTCGACCACGAGTTCGCCGATGGCGGCGAGCAGGATCGGCGTCGCCGCCACCATCAGCGAGGCCACCAGCAGGACCGGGTTGATCGCGGAGAGATCCATCACGCGGCCTCGCGCCGGCCGAAGGCGATGCGGTAGCCCGAAAGCACGTCGACCGCGAGCAGGAAGAACAGAAGCATCCCCTGGAAGGCCTGGATCGCCGCGGCGGGCACGCCCAGCATGAACTGCGCCAGCTCGCCGCCGATATAGGTGAGCGCCATGAGCAGCCCGGCCAGCACGATGCCGAGCGGGTGGAGGCGGCCGAGGAACGCCACGATGATCGCGGTGAAGCCGTAGCCCACGTTGAAGTCGATCGAGATCTGCCCCGCCGGCCCGGTCAGCTCGAAGACCCCGGCAAGGCCTGCGAGCGCACCCGAGAGGCCCAGGCAGAACACCACCAGCCGCTCGGGGTTCACCCCGGCGAAGCGCGCCGCGCGGGGCGCCTGGCCGGCCAGGCGGATGCGAAAGCCGGTGATGTGCCGCGTCAGCAGCACCCATGTCGCCAGCGCGGCGACGAAGGCCGCGACCACGCCCCAATGCAGGCCGGTCCCGGCGACAAGCTCGGTGTTCGCCACGGCTTCGTACTGCTGGAGGTTGCGGCTTCCGGGGAAGCCGCCGCCCTCGGGGTTGCGCAGAAGGCCCAGCGACATCGAGGCCAGGATCTGCTCGGCCACGTAGACCAGCAGCAGCGAGACCAGGATCTCGTTGGTGTTGAAACGTGTCTTGAGGAGGGCGGGGATCATCGCCCAGGCCCAGCCGCCGAGGGTGCCGGCGATCACGGCCAGCGGAAAGACGAACCAGGCGTCGAGCGGGTAGAGGGCGAGCGCCGTGCCGCCGCCGGCCAGCGCCCCCATGATATACTGCCCCTCGGCGCCGATGTTCCAGACACCCGCCCGGAAGCCGAGCGACAGCCCGATCGCGATCAGGATCAGCGGCCCCGCCTTCACCAGAAGTTGCGGGCGCGAGTAGCTGGCGAAGTCGGGGTGGAACAGTGGGTCCCAGAAGATCGTGCGGATTGCCAGGGTCGGGTCCTTGCCGAGCAGGGCGAACATGATGCTGCCGGCCACCATGGTGAGCACCACCGCCAGCACGGGGGTTGCCGCCATCCAGGTGCGGCTCGGCTCGGCGCGCTTGACCAGATGTATCATTTGCGCCTTTCCTGGGCCGTCCGGTGCGTCATCGTCCCGCCCCCACCGCGGCGGCCTCGGGATGGTGGTGGTGATGCGCCACTTCCATGCCGTGGGCGCCGCCCAGCATCAGGCCGATCTGGTCCACGGTCAGTTCGCGCGCAGGGCGCGGCGGGCTCAGCCGGCCCTCGTTCAGGGCGGCGAAGCGGTCGGACACCTCCATCAGCTCGTCGAGGTCCTGGCTGATCGACGACGACTGCGGCGCCCTCGGCGGCCAGGTCCATCAGCGCCTGTCGTACCTGCGCCGCGGCCTGCGCGTCGACGCCCCAGGTGGGCTGGTTCACCACCAGCACCCGGGGGCGCTGCAGGATCTCGCGGCCGATGACGAACTTCTGCAGGTTGCCGCCCGAAAGCGCGCGGGCCACCGTGCGGGCGCCGCGGGTGCGGACGTCAAACGCCTCGATCACGCGGCGGGCGAAGTCGCGCGCGGCACCCCAGCGCACGAAGCCGTACCGCGTCAGCCCTTCGCGCACCGCGGCGGTCAGGATCGCGTTCTCGGTCAGTGTCATGTCGGGGGCGGCGGCGTGGCCGAGACGCTCCTCCGGGGCGGCCAGCAGGCCCAGACGGCGGCGCTCGACCGGACCCAGATGGCCGATGTCGCGCCCCGCGAAGCGCACCGCGCCCGGCGTCGTGCGGACCTCGCCCGAAAGCGCCGCCAGAAGCTCGTCCTGGCCGTTGCCGGCGACACCGCCGACGCCCAGCGACCTCGCCGGCCCGGACCGTCAGCGTCACGTCCTTGAGCGATGTGCCGAAGGGGCTGGTCGACGGCACCGAGAGGCCGGAGAGCTCGAGCACCACGTCGCCCGGCGCGGCCGCGGCGCGGGTGGGGACATGCAGGCTGCCGCCGACCATCATCTCGGCCAGTTCCGCGGCCGAGCTCTGGCGCGGATCGCAGCGGCCGACGACGCGGCCCAGACGCAGGATGGTGGCAGCGTCGCAGAGGGCGCGGATCTCCTCGAGCTTGTGGCTGATGTAGAGGATCGCCGTTCCCTCGGACGCCAGCGTCCTGAGCGTGCGGAAGAGGATGTTGGCCTCCTGCGGGGTCAGCACGCTGGTCGGCTCGTCCATGATCAGCAGGCGCGGGTCCTGCAGCAGGCAGCGCACGATCTCGACCCGCTGGCGCTCGCCCGCCGAAAGCTCGCCCACCAGCCGCGCGGGATCGAGCGGCAGGCCGTATTCCTCGCTGACCTCGCGGATGCGGCGGGCCAGCTGGCGACGCGGCGGCGGGCTGGCCATGCCGAGGGCCACGTTCTCGGCCACGTCGAGCGCCTCGAAGAGCGAGAAGTGCTGGAACACCATCGCGACGCCCGAGGTTCGCGCCTCCTGCGGCGAGGCCGGGGCGTAGGGGCGGCCGTGCAGGTCCATCCGCCCCTCGTCGGGGCGCACCAGCCCGTAGAGCATCTTGACCAGCGTCGACTTGCCCGCGCCGTTCTCGCCCAGCAGGGCGTGGATCTCGCCGGGGCGGATGGCGAAGGACACATCGTCGTTGGCGACGACGCCCGGATAGGCCTTGGTCAGGCCCTGCACCGACAGAAGCGTCGTCTCGCTCACGCCGTGCTGCCCCCCTCTGCCGCCGCGCCGCGTTTCGCCGGCCTCAGTAGCCCGGCGGCGACGCCCACGGCAATGGCCTGCGGATGCTTCCCCAGCGTCGGGTCTCCGATCGGACAGGCGATGCGGTCGATGGCGGCATCCTCGTGCCCGAGATCGCGAAGCCGGGCGCGGAAGCGGGCCCATTTCGTGGCCGAGCCGATCAGGCCGCAGGCGGCGAAGCCGTGGCCCAGCAGCCGGTGGCAGAGCTCGAGGTCGAGCGCGTGGCTGTAGGTCAGGATCAGGTGTTCGGCCGCGGCCGGGGCATGGACGACCAGCGACGGCGGATCGGCGGCGACGACGGTCGTCACCCCCTCGGGCGGCTTGGGGGGAAACCGGTCGGCGCCGGTGTCGATCCAGCGCAGCGCCAGGTCGGGCAGGGGCGCCAGCGTTTGCACCAGCGCCCGGCCCACATGGCCCGCGCCCCAGATCCAGATTTCGCGCTGCGGCAGGGTCACCGGCTCGACCATCCAGCCATCGACGAGGCCCGGTGCCGGCGACCGCCCCTGCGACCGGGCGAGGTTCAGAAGCCGGCGCACCGACAGCGGCATTTCGGGCGGGCCGTCGGGCGACGGGCGCGCCACCGTCTCGGCAACGTCGTCGAGGCGGCGAGCATCCCAGATCTCGGTCAGCAGCGTCACTGCGCCGCCGCAGCATTGGCCGAGGGCGGGGCCCAGGGGGCGGCGGTCGATCCGGTCGC
The DNA here is from genome assembly GCA_963773475.1 of uncultured Alphaproteobacteria bacterium. GTDB lineage: Bacteria > Pseudomonadota > Alphaproteobacteria > Rhodobacterales > Rhodobacteraceae > Roseitranquillus. Next base: position 31,937 of record CAVZBD010000012.1, read on the forward strand.
GATCGGCGGCCAGCGCGGCGCGGGCGGTCGCGGCGGCCTCCCATTCCAGCGCACCGCCGCCGATTGTGCCGCTCTGCCCCTCAGGCCAGACCAGCATCGACGCGCCCGCCTCGCGCGGGGCCGAGCCCCTGACCGCGGCCACCACCACGCGGGCGACGCGGCCGTGCCGGGCAACGGCGCGGGCGAGGGCGTCGCGGTCGAAGCTCATCCGCCGTCCCCGGTCGGGAGGCGTCGGCAAGGAACAAGCGGCGGCGCGACGTCTTGAGTCACCGGGTGCACCATGCCCGGCCGCACAGGAGCGTTCCGCGATGTCGTCACGTCCGACCCCTTCCGACCTGCCGCGCCTCGTCGTGCTGGCCGCAGCCGCGACGTTTGGCGCGATCCTGGCCCGTAGCCTGGCCGACCGGCTGGGCCGTCGGGTGCCGTCTTTCCGGCGCCGCGGCCACGCCGCCTATTCGCCCCGCGCCGATGCCGAGGCGGCGGGCGGCGTGCGGCCCGCCGGCGCCGAGGCGATGCGCGACCCGCCGCGGCGCTGGACCGACGCCGACGAGGCGAGCGACGAGTCGTTCCCCGCCAGCGATCCGCCCGCCAACTACTGAGCGCCCCGTCACGATCGTTCGCCCCGGGCCCGCCTGACCGCGGCGAGCACCCGCTCGGGCGTGGCCGGCGTGTCGAGCGCGGGGTAGTGCGGGCCGCAGGCGGCGCAGGCGTCGCTCAGCGCCATCAGGACCGAGATCGCCAGCATCAGCGGCGGCTCGCCCACGGCCTTTGAGCGATAGATCGTCTCCTCGCGGTTGCGCCCGTCCCAGAGCGCGACGTTGAAGATCTGCGGACGGTCGGAACAGGCCGGGATCTTGTAGGTCGACGGCGCATGCGTCGTCAGCCGTCCCTTGTCGTCCCAGACCAGCTCTTCGGTGGTCAGCCAGCCGGCGCCCTGCACGAAGCCGCCCTCGATCTGGCCGATGTCGATGGCCGGGTTCAGCGAGGCGCCGCAATCGTGGAGGATGTCGGTGCGCAGGATCCGGTTCTCGCCCGTCAGCGTGTCGATGACGACCTCGGTCACGGCCACGCCCTGGGCGAAGTAGAAGAACGGCCGGCCGCGCCCGGCGATCCGGTCCCACTCGACCTTGGGGGTCTTGTAGTAGCCGGTCGACGACAGGCTCACCCGGTTTTCGTAGGCGAGGCGCACCGCCTCGTCCCAGGCGTAGCTTTCGCCGCCCACATGGACGCGCTCGTCCTCGAACCGTACCTCGGCCGCCTTGGCCTGGTGGCGCTCGGCGACCAGCGTCGCGATCCGGTCGCGAATGGTGTCGCACGCGGCCTTGACCGCCATGCCGTTGAGGTCAGAGCCGGAAGAGGCCGCGGTCGCCGAGGTGTTGGGCACCTTGGCGGTGTCGGTGGCGGTGATCTTCACCCGTTCGACCGGCAGGCCGAAGCGGTGCGCGGCGACCTGGCTGACCTTGCGGAACAGGCCCTGGCCCATCTCGGTGCCGCCGTGGTTCAGGTGCACGCTGCCGTCCTGGTAGACGTGCACCAGCGCGCCCGCCTGGTTCAGGTGCGTCAGCGTGAAGCTGATCCCGAACTTCACCGGAGTCAGCGCCAGTCCGCGCTTGAGGATCGGCTGGCGGGCGTTCCAGTCCCGCACCGCCTCGCGCCGGGCGGCGTAGTCGGCCGTGGCGACCAGCCTGTCGGTCATCTCGCCGCCGATGAAGTCCTCGACCGGCATGTGGTAGGGCGTCGTCTGCCGTGCCGTCGCGGGCGGCGGTGCGCTGCCCTCCGGTTGCGCCGGCACTCCGCGCGAGGCGAGGTCGACGTGTTGGTCGGCCGGAAGGTCCCGGTGGTCGACGGCTTCGCCCGGCGGTGCCTCGGGGTCGGTCATGGGCGCGTAGTAGTTCGCGCGCCGTACCTCGAGCGGGTCGCGCCCCAGGGCGTGGGCGATGTGGTCCACCACCCGCTCGATGCCCACCATGCCTTGGGGGCCGCCGAAGCCGCGGAAGGCGGTGGCCGACTGGGTGTGGGTCTTCAGCCGGTGGCTCTCGATGCGGACGTCGGTCAGATGGTAGGCGTTGTCGGCGTGCAGCATCGCCCGGTCGGCGACCGGCAGGCTGAGGTCCTGGCTCCAGCCGCAGCGCACGTGGTGGACGAAGTCGATCCCGCGGATCCGCCCGTCGTCGTCGAACCCCACGCGGTAGCGGATGCGCATGTCGTGCCGCTTGCCCGTGATGATCATGTCGTCGTCGCGGTCGTAGCGCATCCGGCAGGGGCGGCCGGTGGCGCGCGCCGCCACCGCGCAGGCGACGGCCAGCGCGTTGCCCTGGCTCTCCTTGCCGCCGAAGCCGCCGCCCATGCGCCGCACCTCGACGCGGACGGCCGCCATCGGCACGCCCAGCGCCTCGGCCACCTTGTGCTGGATCTCGGTCGGGTGCTGGCTGGAGGAGTGGACGATCATGTCGCCCCCCTCCTGCGGCAGCGCCAGCGCCGCCTGGCCCTCCAGGTAGAAGTGCTCCTGCCCGCCGATCTCGATCTCGCCGTCGAGGCGGTGCGGCGCGGCGGCGATCGCGGCCTCGGCGTCGCCCTTGGCGTAGGTCCGCGGCCCCTCCTCGAAGCGGCTGTCGGCCTTAAGCGCCTGATCGAGCGTCAGGATCGCGGGCAGGGGCTCGATCTTGACCCGCGCCAGGCGCGCGGCCTTGCGGGCGGCCAGGTGGCTGTCGGCGGCGACCAGGAAAAGCGGCTGGCCATGGTAGAACACCTCGTCCGTGGCCAGCAGCGGCTCGTCATGGATCGACGGCGAGACGTCGTTGGCGAAAGGCAGGTCGGCCGCCGTCAGCACCAGCGCGACGCCCGGGGCGGCGCGCACCGCCGTCGAGCTCGATGCCGGTGATCCGCCCCCGCGCCGCGGCCGAGAGCCCGAAGCAGAGGTGCAGCGTCCCGGAGGGCGCCGGGATGTCGTCGACATAGCGCGCCGTGCCGGTGACGTGCAGCGCCGCGGCGTCGTGGGGCAGGGGGCGGGCGACGCTCATGTCCGGCCTCCGCGCGTGAACCGCCGGGTTTGCGACCGGATCATGGCGTCACCTCGAGCACGTTGGCGGCAAGGCCCGTGTCCTCGGCCAGGCAGCGGTGCAACATGCCGCGCGCCCCTTCGAGGCGGTAGGCCGCGCTGGCGCGCATGTCGGTCAGGGGCGTGAAGTCGTCGGCGAAGGCACGGGCGGCGCGCGCCACGCTCGCCTCGTCCCAGCTCTGTCCGGTCAGCGCGGCCTCGACCGCGGCGGCCCGCCGCGGGGTGGCGGCCATGCCGCCGAACGCGATGCGGGCCGCCGTGACGACGCCGCCCTCGACCGTGATCGCGAAGCAGCCGCAGACGGCGCTGATGTCCTGGTCGAAGCGCTTGGACAGCTTGTAGCAGCGCAGCCGGTCGGGCTGGCGCGGGATCGAGACTGCCTCGACGAACTCGCCCGGACGCCGGTCCTGGCGGCCGTAGTCGAGGAAGAACGCCTCGAGCGGCAGCGTGCGCCGGTCGTCACCGCGGCGAAGGTGCAGCGTCGCGTCGAGGGCGATCAGTGCCGGGGGCAGGTCGCCGATGGGCGAGCCGTTGGCGATGTTGCCGCCCACCGTCGCGGCGCCACGGACCTGGGGCGAGCCGAAGCGGCGCACGAGCTCGGCCAGGGCCGGATGGTGCGGCGCGATCGCCTCGCGGAACTCGGAAAGCGTGGTCACGGCGCCGACGCGGATCGCCGTCGTCGTCGACGGCGACGCCCGCGAGGTCGGCGCAGCGGTTCAGGAACGCCACGACGCCGAGGTTGCGCAGGCCCTTGGTGACCCAGAGCCCGACATCCGTGGCGCCCGCGACGAGAGTGGCCTCGGGGTTGTCGCGATACCAGGCGGCGAACTCGTCGCCCGAGCCGGGGCGCACCCATGCCTCGCCGCCCGCGCGGCCGGCGCCGGCCGCGGCCGAGGTACCGGCGACAGCATCGCGCTCGCCCCAGTCGCTGCCGGGTGGCCCGTCCGGGGGAGCGGGCGCGTCGGAGAGGGCCGCGTCTGCGGCCCCCGCCTCCGCGCCCGCGGCGGCGTTCGCCGCCTGGTCCGGTGGCGACCGGTGCGCGACACGGGCCGCGTCGTCGATCCAGGGCGGCGCGGGCATGTCGGCGGCGGCGCGGGCGGCGCGCACGATGGGCGCGTAGCCGGTGCAGCGGCAGAGAGTGCCCGCCAGCACGTCGTCATGGTCGGTCCGGCCCTCGAGATGCGCGGCCGCGAGGGTGGTGACGAAGCCCGGCGTGCAGAAGCCGCACTGGCTGCCGTGATGGTCGATCATCGCCTGCTGGACGGGGTGCAGCGTGCCGTCGGGGCCGGCGAGGCCTTCGACCGTGCGCACCGCGCGGCCGTCGAGCTGCGGCAGGAACAGGATGCAGGCGTTGAGCGCGCGGGTGCCGCGTTCGTCGGTGACCATCACCGAGCAGGCGCCGCAATCGCCCTCGTTGCAGCCTTCCTTGGTTCCCGTGAGTCCACGCTCGGTTCTCAGCCAGTCGAGCAGGGTGCGCGTGGCGGATGCACGCTTCAAGGTCACGGCCTCACCGTTCAGCAGGAACGAGATCGGCATGGTCGCGGTCCGCCGCTTTCTCTGCACCGGTGGTTCCCGAGGCCCCGCCCGATGCGGCGTAAAGCGGTGCCCCCCACCTTGTGACGCGATCAGACCCGCAAACGGCCCGTCTTGGCAAGAGGCCGCCGGCCCTGTCGCGGCGTCAGCCGCCGGCCGCCTCTCGCCAGGCAGGCTCAGGCGGCGAGGGCGAGTTGCGCCTCGAGCCGGTCCAGCAGCCAGCCCCACCCGTCGCGGCGCAGGCCGGCGCCGTCGGGGCCGTGGAAGAATGCCGCCTGCTCGGTCAGAACCAGTCTCGTGCCGGTGCCGTCGGGTGCGATCTCGACCGTTGTCAGTGAGGCCGACTGGGGCACCCCGTCGAGCGCCATCGTGTAGGCGAAGACCAGGCGACGCCCCTCGGCGCGATCGAGGCAGATCGTGCGGTTCTCGTGCACGACCGTGCCGTGCCGGAAGCGCCCGCGCTCGACGCCCCCGATTGCCGTGTCGCAGACGTATTCCAGCGTCTCCCAGCCCGGCTCATCGGCATCGACGAACCAGGCGCGCTTGAGGGCGGGGTCGGTCCAGGCGCGCCAGACCGCGGCGGGATCGGCGCGCATCCGTCGCTCGAGCGACAGCGTGTCATGATGCGTTCCCGTCGCGGCCTCCCTCACAACGCGCAGGCGACCTCGTCGAGCTGCGCGGCGACGGTGCCCCAGCCGCTCTCGAACCCCATCTCGAGATGCCGCTTCCGGTCATCCGCATCCTTGTGCAGGACGAGGACGCGGTAGTCGGTCCCGCCGCCCGACGGGGCGAGCCGCATGTCGGCGGTCATGAAGCCGCCCGGCACCGGGCGGAAGCCGGCCGCGAGACCGTCGGTCCAGACCAGGCGCCGCTCGGGCTCGACGAGGAGGACGCAGCCGGCATCTGTTTCGGGGTCGGTGACGCAGTCCTCGGCCTCGCCGTCGGGGCCGACCATCCTGGTGTGGAAGCGGCCGCCCGGATGCAGCTCGAGCGCGACCTCGGTGATCCGCCAGGGACGCGGCGCGAACCATTGCTTCAGCAGCTCGGGCTCGGTCAGGGCGCGCCAGACCTTGGCAGGCGGCGCCTTGAGCTGCCGCTCGAGCACGAGGTCGAGATTCTCATTGAGGTCCTTCATCGTCCATCTCCTCCAGAAAATCCTCCAGCCGGTCGAGCCGCGCCTCCCACTCCCGCTGCCGCGCCGCGAGCCAGTTCTGCGCCGGGGCGAGCGCCGCGGCCTCGAGGTGCACGGTGCGGACGCGGCCGGCCTTCTCGGACCGGACGAGGCCCGAGCGCTCGAGCATCTTGAGGTGCTGCAGGAACGAGGGCAGCGCCATGTCGAACGGGCGGGCGAGCTCGGCCACGGCGGCCGGCCCCTCGCTCAGCCGCTCGATCACGGCGCGGCGGGTCGGGTCGGATAGGGCCTGGAAGAGGGGGTCGAGATCGTTAGGCATGGGCCTAACTAACACGCGTCCGGATCGGGCGCACCGATTCGTTAGGTCTGCGCCTAACCTTTTCGAGGCGCCGGCGCGGAGGCCGGCCCCACCCGCCGCACTCCGCGCCGGCGCCGTGGCCGTGCGCCGTGGCCGCGTTGGCGTCTGTTTCTCGGCGACGCGGGAGGCTAGCGTCGGGCCATGGCCGAACTCGCCCCGATTCATCCACCTGCGCGTCCACACCGAATACTCGCTGCTCGAAGGCGCGGTGCGGCTGAAGGAGCTGCCGAAGCTCGCCGCCGCGGCCGGGATGCCGGCCGTCGCGGTGACCGACACCAACAACCTGTTCGCCGCGCTGGAATTCTCGGTCGGGGCCGCGGCCGAGGGCGTGCAGCCGATCATCGGCTGCCAGGTCGACTGGCCTACGAGCGCGCCGGCGCCGGGCGAGGCGCCGGTGCCGCCCGGCGCCGGTCGTGCTGCTGGCGCAGAACGAGGCGGGCTACCGGAACCTGATGAAGCTGAACTCCGGCCTCTACCTCGGCGAGGGGCGGGCGGCTGCCGCAGGTCGACGCTGGACGAGCTGGCCGCCCATGCCGAGGGGCTGATCTGCCTGACGGGCGGCCCGGACGGGCCGGTGGGGCGCCTCCTGCGCGCGGGCAGCGCGAACGGGCCGAGGCGCTGGTGGCGCGGCTGGCCGCGGCATTTCCGCGACCGGCTCTACGTCGAGCTGCAGCGCCATCCCGGCGAGGACGGCGGCCGCCCGAGGCCGAGCGGCTGACCGAGCGCGGCTTCGTCGAGATGGCCTACGCGATGGACCTGCCGCTGGTCGCGACCAACGACGTGCATTTCCCCGAAGCCGGCGATGTACGAGGCGCATGACGCGCTGATCTGCATCGCCGAGGGCGCCTATGTCGACCAGCAGGCGCCGCGCCGCCGGCTGACGCCGCAGCACTACTTCAAGTCGCCGCAGGAGATGGCGGCGCTCTTCGCCGACCTGCCCGAGGCGCTGGAGAACACGGTCGAGATCGCCCGCCGCTGCGCCTTCAAGGCGCGCAAGCGCGCGCCGATCCTGCCGCGCTTCGCCGAGACGAGGTCGAGGAGCTGCGCCGCCAGGCGCAGGAGGGGCTGGCGGCGCGGCTGGCCGTGATCCCCCACGCCGCGCCGGTCGAGGACTACGAGAAGCGGCTGGAGTTCGAGCTGGGCATCATCGAGGGGATGGGCTTTCCCGGCTACTTCCTGATCGTCGCCGACTTCATCAAGTGGGCCAAGGATCACGACATCCCGGTGGGGCCGGGGCGGGGCTCGGGCGCGGGCTCGCTGGTGGCCTATGCGCTGACGATCACCGACCTCGACCCGCTGCGCTACTCGCTGCTGTTCGAGCGGTTCCTGAACCCCGAGCGGGTGTCGATGCCCGACTTCGACATCGACTTCTGCATGGACCGCCGCGAGGAGGTGATCCAGCTACGTGCAGGAGCAAGTACGGGCCGCGACAAGGTCGGCGCAGATCATCACCTTCGGCGCGCTTCTGTCCAAGGCCGCGGTGCGCGACGTCGGCCGCGTGCTGCAGATGCCCTACGGCCAGGTCGACCGGCTGTCCAAGATGATCCCGGTCGAGGGGGTGAAGCCCGTCAGCATCGAGAAGGCGCTGGCGACGAGCCGCGCCTGCGCGAGGAGGCGCAGGCCGAGGAGGTGGTCGACCGGCTGCTGACCTACGGCCAGCAGGTCGAGGGGCTGCTGCGCAACGCCTCGACCCACGCCGCCGGGCGTGGTGATCGGCGACCGGCCGCTGGACGAGCTGGTGCCGCTCTACCGCGACCCGCGCTCGGACATGCCGGCGACCCAGTTCAACATGAAATGGGTCGAGCAGGCGGGGCTGGTGAAGTTCGACTTCCTCGGCCTCAAGACGCTGACGGTGATCCAGAACGCCATCGACCTGATCCGCGGCGGCGGGCGCGACCTGCACGTGGCCGCCGACGGGCACACGCTCTACGAGCCCGCCGAGGGCGCCGAGAACGACATCGGGCTGATCCCGCTGGACGACGAGCGGACCTACGAGCTCTACGCCCGGCGCCAAGACGGTCGCCGTGTTCCAGGTGGAAAGCTCGGGCATGATGGACGCGCTGCGGCGCATGAAGCCCACCTGCATCGAGGACATCGTCGCGCTGGTGGCGCTCTACCGTCCCGGCCCGATGGAGAACATCCCGACCTATTGCGAGGTCAAGAACGGCCAGCGCGAGCGCGCCTCGATCCACCCGCTGATCGACCACATCCTGGACGAGACGCAGGGCATCATCGTCTACCAGGAACAGGTGATGCAGATCGCGCAGGTGATGGCGGGCTACAGCCTCGGCGGCGCCGACCTGCTGCGCCGCGCCATGGGCAAGAAGATCAAGGAGGCGATGGACGCCGAGCGCCCGAAGTTCATCGAGGGCGCGAAGGAGAACGGCGTCGACGAGGAGAAGGCGAGCGAGGTCTTCGACCTGCTGGAGAAGTTCGCCAACTACGGCTTCAACAAGTCCCACGCCGCCGCCTATGCCGTGGTCAGCTACCAGACCGCCTGGCTGAAGGCGAACCACCCGGTCGAGTTCATGGCCGGCGTGATGAACTGCGACATCCACCTGACCGACAAGCTGGCCGTCTATGCCGAGGAGGTGCGCCGCGGGCTGGGGATCGAGATCGTGCCGCCCTGCGTCAACCGCTCGGACGCGACCTTCACGTGGAGGACGGGCGAGATGGTCTACGCGCTCGGCGCGCTCAAGAACGTCGGCGTCGAGGCGATGCGGCTGATCGTGGCGGGGCGGGGCGAGCGGCCCTTCGCGACGCTCTTCGACTTCGCCCGGCGGGTGGACCTCAAGCGGATCGGCAAGCGCCCGCTGGAGATGCTGGCGCGCGCCGGCGCCTTCGACGAGCTGGACCGCAACCGGCGCCGGGTGTTCGACGGGCTCGACGCGCTGGTGGCCTATTCGGCGGCGGTGCACGACCAGCGAGAGCCGCGACGCAGGTGTCGCTGTTCGGCGAGGCGGGCGACGACCTGCCCGAGCCGCGCCTGCCGCCGGTGGACGACTGGCTGCCGGCCGAACGGCTGGCCGAGGAGATGCAAGGCGATCGGCTTCTACCTCTCGGGCCATCCGCTGGACGACTACATGGCGCCGCTGAAGCGCGGGCGGGAGTGCATGACGCTGGCCGAGGTGACGGCCAGCGGCGCGAGGCGGCGCCGCTGGTCGCCAAGATGGCCGGCGCCGTCGCGGGCCGGCAGGAGCGCAAGTCGGCGCGCGGCAACCGCTTCGCCTTCGTGCAGCTGTCGGACCCGACCGGGCTCTACGAGGTCACGGTGTTCTCCGACACGCTGGAGGCGGCGCGCGACCACCTGGAGACCGGGCGAACGTGGTGCTGACGGTCGAGGCGACGATGGAGAGCGAGCAGCTGAAGCTGCTCGCGCGCGGCGGTGGCGCCGGTCGACACGGTGGTCGCGGCGGCGCGGGCGGCATGGCGCTCAGGGTCTTCGTCGACGGCGCCCGAGGCGTCGCGCGGTCGCGTCGGTGCTGGGGCGCTGCCGACCGGACGGCCGACGGCGCGCGGCGCGGCGGGCCGATCAGCCTTCTGCCTGATCGACCGACGGCCCTGCGGGGCGAGATCGAGATGACGCCCGGCCAGCGAATTCCCCGTCACGCCGCAGATCAAGGGCGCGATCAAGTCGCTGCCCGGCGTGCTGGCGGTCGAGGAGGTCTGACCGGGCCGGAGTCAGGGGCGTCGCAGCCGGAAGGGGCGCGACACCCCGAGCCTTGCGACGGTGGGCGGAAAGCCGCCTCAGATCCGCGCGATGCGGTTGGCTAAGAGCTTGGCGAAGCTGATCGACAGCACGATCCGGGCGACGTGGTGGGCCGTCACGTAGAGCACGCTGATACTCGAGCGAGAGCGCGACGAGCGACATCTCGGCCAGCCCGCCGGGCGAGAAGGCCAGGAACACGGCTTCCCAGCGCTCGTTCACGGGGCCGGCCAGCGCGGCCGAGGCGGCGCCGGCCAGCGCCAGGACGGCGACGACGTTGATCGTCGAAAGGCGCGAGGCGGTCAGGAACGCCCGCGGCGCCATGCCGGCGAAGCGGCCGCCGAGGCTGGTGCCGACGACGAGCTGGGTCAGCGACACCAGCCACCGGGCGGTGCGCCCTCGACCCAGCCAGCCAGGTGAACCGCCCCCGATGCCAGCAGCGGGCCGGTCATGAAGGCGGCCGGCAGCTTCAGCCGGTGACCCGCCAGCGCGCCCACAAGTCCCGCCGCCCCGAGCACCACCCAGTCGGTGAATGAAAGCCCGATGCCCTTGCCGATAGCGATCCCCGCCGCCGAACCCACGGCGTGCCCGGTCGCCCAGGTGAAGCCGAGCGGCACCAGCAGGATGCACAGGATCAGCCGCATGAACTGGAGCATCACCAGCATCCGCACGTCGGCGCCGGCCTGTTCGCCCATCATCACGCTTTCGAGCAGGCCGCCCGGGATCGAGCCGTAATAGGCGGTCGGGCCGTCGAGGCCGCCGAGCCGGCGCAGGAGCACGAAGCCCAGCCCGTGGGCTGCCGGAATGAAGAAGCAGAGCGCCAGAAGGCTGGGCCACCAGGTGGTGGCCTCCTGAAAGATGCTGGGCGTGAAGGCGGCGCCGATCGCCACCCCAATCACGGGAATGAACCAGAGCCGCAGCGTCTGCGGGAGAAGCGGCGCGAGGCCCGCCGGGCGCAGGTCGGCCAGCGCCACGCCGCCCACGGCCAGCACCGAGCCCAGCAGCATCGGCAGCGGCAGACCCAGCGCCTGCGCCGCGAAACCGCCCGCGCTGCCGACGGCGAAGGCCACAGGCTCGAGGCCAGCGAATGGCTGACACCGCTCCGGCGCGGCCAGCGCAGGAACCTCACCCGCTCACCAGTGCGGCGGCGGGCGGTCGGCGATCGCCACGCCGCCGGTCTCGGCCTCGCGGGCGGCCTCGCGCTCGATCAGGAGCGCCACGCGGCGGTCGAGCTGCGCCAGTTCGCGCTGCTGCCGCGCGACGGTGTCGGAAAGATCCTCGACCGCCCGGAGGAGGTGGGCCATCCGCTCCTCGATCTCGGTGATCTGGTTCATGGCAACGGGTTGGCACGCGGCGCGACCGGGTGCAAGGGCCGGCCCCGCGCCGCGCCGCCTTGCCCCGCCCCGGAGCTTCGGCTAGACCCCGCCGCGATCAGCGAAGAGGGCGCCCGCCGATGGCGAAGATGGCCAAGCCAAGACGCGCCCCGGGCCGAGACGCCGAAGGGGTTCCGCGACTATTTCGGCGCCGAGGTGACGGGGCGCGCGGCGATGTTGCAGGCGGTGGCCGAGGTCTACCACCGCTACGGCTTCGACGCGCTGGAGACCGCGGCCGTCGAGACGGTGGACGCGCTGGGCAAGTTCCTGCCCGACGTGGACCGTCCGAACGAGGGTGTCTTCGCCTGGCAGGACGAGGACGAGGACTGGCTGGCGCTGCGCTACGACCTGACGGCGCCGCTTGCGCGCGTCTATGCCCAGCATCGCAACGAGCTGCCGACGCCCTACCGGCGCTACGCGATGGGGCCGGTCTGGCGCAACGAGAAGCCGGGTCCGGGCCGGTTCCGCCAGTTCTACCAGTGCGATGCCGATACCGTGGGGGCGCCGTCGGTAGCCGCCGATGCCGAGATCTGCGCGATGCTGTGCGATGCGCTCGAGGCGGTGGGGATCGCCCGCGGCGAGTACGGGTGCGGGTCAACAACCGCAAGGTGCTGAACGGGGTGATGGAGGCGGCGGGGATGCTGGAGCCGGCCGACCCGAGCGGCTGGCGCACGAGCGGGGGATCGTGCTGCGGGCGATCGACAAGCTCGACCGGCTGGGCGAGGACGGCGTGCGGGCGCTCCTGGGCGCGGGGCGGCGCGACGAGAGCGGCGATTTCACCGAGGGCGCGGGGCTGTCGGATGCGCAGTCCGAGGTGGTCATGGCTTTCCTCGGCGCCGGCGGCGACGATGGCGCGGCCACGGTGCGGCGCCTGCGCGAGCTTGTGGGCGCCTCGGCCACCGGCGCCGAGGGCGTGGCCGAGCTCGAGCAGATCGGCCGAGCTGATGGCGGCGCAGGGCTACGGGCCGGGGCAGTTCGTGATCGACCCGAGCGTCGTGCGCGGGCTGGGCTACTACACCGGGCCGGTCTTCGAGGCCGAGCTGACCTTCGAGATCGCTGGACGAGAAGGGGCGGCCGCGGCAGTTCGGCAGCGTCGCGGGGGGCGGGCGCTACGACGATCTGGTCAAGCGGTTTACCGGGCAGGCGGTGCCGGCGACCGGCGTCTCGATCGGGGTCGACCGGCTGCTTGCTGCGCTGGCGGCGACGCGGGGCGCCGCCGTCGCCTCGGGGCCGGTGGTGGTGACGGTGATGGACCGCGATCGGATGGCGGACTACCAGGCGATGGCGGCCGAGCTGCGCCAGGCGGGCATCCGCGCCGAGGTCTACCTGGGCAACCCCAAGAATTTCGGCAACCAACTGAAATACGCCGACCGGCGCGGCGAGCCCGGTGGCCGTGATCGAGGGCAGCGACGAGGCGACTCGCGGCGTCGTGCAGATCAAGGACCTGGTGCTGGGCGCGAAGATCGCCGAGAGCGCCAGCCTCGAGGAGTGGAAGGCGCAGCCCGCCCAGCGCGAGATCGCCCGCGCGGACCTGGTCTCGGAGATCCGGCGGATCCTGGACGCGGGCTGATGGCGGCAGGGCGGACAGGCTGCGCAAAGACGGCAATGACGCAAGGTCTCGGCGACGGGGCGCTCCCGCCCCCGGACTGCGCGCTGGCGCGCTTGCCCGGGGTTGGGCCGCGCCGCGCCTTCGGCGCGGCGGCCGGGGCGTGAGGGCGGTAGCCGACAAGGCGGCCGTGCGAGCCGAGGCGGCACGGCTGCAGGCGGCGTTCGAGGCGGCCGGCGCAAGCCCGGTGGAGGCCGCGATCCTGCAACCCGCCGACACGCTGCTCGATCTTTATGGCGAGGACATCCGCGCCCGCGCCTTCACCACCTGGGATCCGCTGAGGGGCGAGATGATGTTGCGCCCCGACTTCACCGTGCCGGTGGTGCAGGCGCACATGGAGGGCGGGGCCGAGCCGGCGCGCTACACCTATGCCGGCGAGGTCTTCCGGCGGCAGGAGGTCGATCCCGAGCGCGCGGCCGAATACATGCAGGTGGGCTTCGAGGTCTTCGACGGCGCCGACCCGGCGCGCGCCGACGCCGAGGTCTTCGCGCTTTTCTCCGAGCTTCTTGCGCCGCTGCGGCTGCGGGCTGCCACCGGCGACATCGGCCTCTTGCGAGCGGCGGTCGCGGGGCTGCGTACCTCGGACCGCCGCCGCGCCGCGCTTCTGCGTCATCTGTGGCGCCCGCGGCGGTTTCGCGCGCTGCTCGATCGCTTTGGCGGCCGCGCGCCGGTGCCGCCGACGCGGGCGGCGCTGCTGGCCGCGTCGGATCCGCTGCGCGACGCCGGCCCGGAATTCGGGCTGCGCAGCCGCGACGAGGTCGAAGAGCGGATCGCGGCCCTGCGCGCCTCGGCGGCCGAGCCGCCGATCTCCGCCGGGGAGGTGGCGCTGCTCGATGACATTCTCGGCCTGCGCGCTCCGGCGCCCGAGGCGTTGGTCCGCCTGCGCGACATGGCCGTCGACATGCCGCCGCTCACCCCGGCCGTCGACCGGTTCGAGGCACGGCTGGTGGCGCTTTCGGGCCGCGGCGTCGAGGTGGCGACGCTGGAGGTCGAGGCCAGCTACGGCCGCACCACGCTGGAATACTACGACGGCTTCGTCTTCGGCTTCTTCGCCGAGACGCGGCCCGACCTGCCGCCGGTGGCGACGGGCGGGCGCTATGACGCGTTGACGCGCGCGCTGGGCGCCGGACGCGGCATCCCCGCGGTGGGCGGCGTGATCCGGCCGGGCCTGACGCTGGAGCTTCGGCGATGACGATCAAGCTGGCGGTGCCGTCCAAGGGACGGCTGATGGACAAGACGTTCGCCTGGTTCGGGTCCCGCGGGGTCCAGATGCGCCGCACCGGGAACGAGCGCGAGTATGTCGGGCGAGGTCTCGGGCGCGCCTGTCGAGCTGGTGCTGCTGTCGGCCGGCGAGATCCCGCGCGAGCTGGCGGCGGGGCGGGTGCATCTCGGCGTCACCGGCTCGGACCTGGTGCGCGAGAAGCTGCCGCTGTGGGAGCGGCACGTGACCGAGATCGAGCGGCTTGGCTTCGGTCACGCCGACCTGGTGGTCGCCGTGCCGCACCACTGGGTCGACGTGGATACGCTGGACGATCTGGACGCGGCGGCGTGGGACTTTCGCCGCCGCCACGGGCACCGGCTGCGGATCGCGACCAAGTACCACCGGCTGGTGCGCGAGTTCCTCAAGGACGCGGGCGTGGCCGACTACCGGCTGGTCGACAGCCAGGGCGCGACCGAGGGCACGGTGCGCAACCTGACGGCCGAGGCGATCGCCGACATCACCTCGACCGGCGAGACGCTGCGCGCCAACCACCTCAAGCCGCTCGCCGACGGGGTGGTGCACCGCAGCCAGGCGACGCTCTTCCGCGCGGTCGACGCCGACTGGAGCGGTGAGGCGATTGCGGCGTTCCGCACGCTCGAGGCGCGCCTCGGCATCGGGCACTGAGGGCCGCGCTCAGCGCACCCCGAGATCCGCGAGGGCGGCCGCGAGGCGCGGCGGCAGCGATGTCTCGGCCTGCCGGTGCCCGGCAAGGTCGCGCGGCGCGTCGGTGGCCGCGAGGTAGCGCCAGCCCTGGAACGGGCGCCGCGGCAGCGCCTCGGTCCGAACCAGGCCGGGGTCGAGCACGATGGCGCAGCGGACGATGCCGTCGCCGCCCTGCACCTCGTCGAAGCGCAGGATCGGCTGCCGCGCCAGCACCACGCCCTTGAACACCCAGTAGAGCGAGCCGCCGTCGAGCACCTCGTCGGCGCGCTTCGGGCGCACCCGCGTGACGTGCCGTGGCAGACCGTCCTCGCCCCGGGCACGGGTGCCGCGCTGCCAGGCCTCGAGCGCTTCGGGGCCGGCCGAGCCGACGCAGAGCTTGATCAGATGCAGATTCCCCATGCCTCCAATTTCGGACAACCCCTTGCGGTGGGCAAGGGGAAGCTCCGCCAGATATTGCCTGCCGCGCCCAAGGGCCGTACCATGGAGAACCTTCAACGAACGTCGCCGAGGAATTCCCGATGTCCCGCTTCGCCGCCCCGATCGCCGAACAGATCTGGGACATGAAGTATCGCCTCAAGGATGCCGACGGCACGCCGGCGGACCGCTCGATCGAGGATACGTGGCGCCGCATTGCCCGCGCCCTCGCAGCCGTCGAGGCCGATCCGGCGCGGTGGGAGAAGTCGTTCTACGAGGCGCTCGAGGATTTCCGCTTCTTGCCGGCCGGCCGGATCACCGCCGGGGCGGGCACGGGCCGCAGCGTGACCCTCTTCAACTGCTTCGTGATGGGCACGATCCACGATTCGATGGAGGGCATCTTCCAGGCGCTGAAGGAGGCGGCGCTGACCATGCAACAGGGCGGCGGCATCGGCTACGACTTCTCGACGATCCGGCCCAGGGGCGCGCCGGTGCAGGGAGTGGCGGCCGACGCCTCGGGCCCGCTCAGCTTCATGGACGTCTGGGACGCGATGTGCCGCACCATCATGTCGGCCGGCAGCCGGCGTGGCGCGATGATGGCTTGCATGCGCTGCGACCACCCCGACATCGAGGATTTCATCGCTGCCAAGGCGGACCCGTCGCGGCTGCGCAACTTCAACGTCAGCGTCCTGGTCACCGACGCCTTCATGAAGGCGGTCAAGGCCGACGCGCCGTGGGACCTGGTATTCGACGGCACCGTCTACCGGACGGTGCAGGCCCGGGCGCTGTGGGACCGGATCATGGTCTCGACCTACGACTACGCCGAGCCCGGCGTGATCTTCATCGACCGCATCAACGCGATGAACAACCTCGCCTATGCCGAGACCATCGCAGCCACCAACCCCTGCGGCGAGCAGCCGCTGCCGCCCTACGGCGCTTGCCTTCTGGGCTCGATCAACCTGGCGCGGCTGGTGGACCGGCCGTTCGAGGAGGGGGCGAGACTGGACGAGGCGGCGCTCGACGAGCTGGTCGCGGTGGCGGTGCGGATGATGGACAACACCGTCGACGCCAGCCGCTTCCCGCTGCCGCAGCAGGCCGAGGAGGCGGCGGCCAAGCGGCGCATCGGCCTTGGCGTCACCGGTCTGGCGGACGCGCTCTTGATGGTGGGCGAGCGCTACGGCTCGCCGGAAGCGGCGCGACAGACCGAGCGCTGGTTGCACCGGATCGCACGCGCCGCCTATCTGGCCTCGGCGCAACTGGCGGCCGAAAAAGGGGCCTTTCCGCTCTTCGATCGCGACGCGTATCTGGCGAGCGGGTCGCTGGCGCACATGGACGAGGACGTGCGCGCGGCGATCGCCGAGAACGGCATCCGCAACGCGCTGCTGACCTCGATCGCGCCGACGGGCACGATCAGCCTCTATGCCGGCAACGTGAGCTCCGGCATCGAGCCGGTCTTCGCCTATGCCTACACCCGCAAGGTGCTGCAGAAGGACGGCACCCGCACCGAGGAGGAGGTGGTCGACTACGCCGTCCAGCTCTGGCGTGAGATGCACGGCGACGCCGAGCTGCCTGCACATTTCGTCAACGCGCAGACCCTTACGCCGCTCGACCATGTGCGGATGCAGGCGGCGGCGCAGAAATGGGTGGATTCCTCGATCTCAAAGACCATCAACTGCCCCGCCGACATCGCCTTCGACGATTTCAAGGACGTCTACATGGCGGCCTGGGACCAGGGCTGCAAAGGCTGCACGACCTATCGCCCGAACGAGGTGACGGGCAGCGTGTTGAGCGTTGCAGAGCCTGAGGATCGAACCTTGGGCGATCGACTGCGAAGCGTTCGAAAGAAGCGTGGCATCAGCCAATCGCAGCTTGCTGATCTCATCGGGCTGAGCACGAGCTACGTGTCGGAGTTTGAGACGGGCAGAAAAACCCCGAACATCCGAACGATCGGCAAGCTGGCTGTAGCGCTTGAAGTCGAGCAGGCTTGGCTCACTTTCGGTGCTGAGGAAAACGCGCCGGCGACATCGGCTCAAGAAATTGCCGCCGAGACCGCGGGTGCCAGCGCCATGCAGGGCGACGTTGTCTACATCACCGAGCCGCTGGACCGGCCGGGCGCTCTCGACGGCCAGACCTACAAGCTCGAAGTGGCCGATGTCCGAGCATGCGATCTACATCACGATCAACGACATCGTGGTGGCCGGCCGCCGGCGGCCGTTCGAGGTCTTCATCAACTCGAAGAACATGGAGCACTTCGCCTGGACCGTGGCGCTGACGCGCATGATCTCGGCGGTCTTCCGCCGCGGCGGCGACGTCAGCTTCGTGGTCGAGGAGCTCAAGGCGGTGTTCGACCCCCGCGGCGGTGCCTGGATGGAGGGGCGCTACATCCCCTCGATCCTGGCGGCCATCGGCGGCGTCATCGAGCGCCACCTGATCGAGATCGGCTTCATTGACGGCGAGGGTCTGGGCCTCAAGTCAGATCCCCGCGCGAGGGTGGTCACTGTCGGCGCCCCGCGCGGCGCGACCTGCCCTCAATGCGGCGCGATGGACATGCGGATGATCGAGGGCTGCCTGACCTGCGCGGCCTGCGGCCACTCAAAGTGCGGCTGACCGAACAGCGACCTCTGGCTGGCTGGCTGAGCTGAGTTGCTGATCGACCGACGCGTATGCCAAGGCGGTCGCGGTTGAGGAAATCCCAGTCAGGTTGACGTGGGGGCGCAGACTTGTCCGAGATCGCCGGAGCGTTCGCGACGATGCTCGGCCCGGCGTTCGCGTTGCCGGGTCCGGAGCTCAAGCCGGGCCAGACAGCGTCGGAACCGGCGCTTGAGGCTGCGGCGCAGGTTCAGGATGCCGGGAAGCCTGCGGGGTTGATCGAAGCCATGCGGAACGTGTTCAGGAAGATCCGGGTGCGGCGCCTGTCCTTCGCCGGGCGTCCGAAGATCAGGATTGAGGATCACTGGCCTCATTGCGGGCTCGCGCGGTATACCTGAGCGGCTCGTCAGCGCATCGCGGATTGAGCCGGTGCGGTTATCGGGCTGCGCGTCTCGGCCACCACCATTCGAACAGCGACAGAAGACATTCGTCTTTTGGCCAATCGGCGGTGACTTGGCCGACGGAGACAGGGCGGACGTGCAAGCCGCGGTGCACGCTCGGGGACTCACCGGCCCCAGGTGGCTTCGAGGATGCTCAGCCAGTTGCGATGGGCAAGCTTCAGAAGCAGCGCGTCGTCATAGCCGTGCCGGCGCAATTCGCCCAGCAGCGCCGGCAGCCCGCCCGCATCGCGCAGCACCGCCGGAACCGTGGCGCCGTCGAAGTCGGAGCCGAAGCCCACGTGATCCTCGCCGAGATGTTCGATCAGGTGGTCGAGATGGCGCAGGATCGGCTCCCAGCCCATCTCTTCGTCGCGGTGGCCGTCGGGGCTCAGGAATCCGGTGGCGAAGTTCAGCCCGACCATGCCGCCGGTCTCGCGCGATCATCGCGAGCTGCCGGTCGGTCAGGTTGCGGCTCGACGGCGTGATGGCGTGGGCGTTGGAATGGGTGGCGACCAGCGGCGCATGTCGCTCAGGCGCGCGACGTCGTCGAACCCCGCCTCGTTCAGATGCGACAGGTCGACCAGGATCCGCAGCTCGTTGCAGGCGCGGACCAGGTCGCGGCCGGCCGCGGTCAGGCCGGGGCCGGTGTCGGGCGACGAGGGAAACCGGAACGGCACGCCATGGCCGAAAACGGTCGGCCGGCTCCAGACCGGCCCGAGCGAGCGCAGGCCCATCGCGTGCCAGAGGTAGAGCGGGTCGAGGTCGGCGGCGATCGCCTCGGCGCCCTCCATATGCATGATGGCGGCGACGACGCCGCGTTGCAGGCAGTCGCGGATCTCGGCCGCGGTGCGGCAGATGCGGAACGCGCCGTCCGCCGCCCGTTCCATCCACAGCAGGTGCCCGGCCATCGCCATCGCGACCGACTGCGCTTCGCCGGCGTCGAGCTGCGGCGGCAGCGGCACGTCGTAGGGCGGGTCTCCATCGCCGCGTCGTAGTCGGCGCCCGTCCTTGGGCGAGGGGACGTAGATGGCGAAGAGCCCGCCGCCAAAGCCGCCCCTTCGCATCCGTCGGCAGGTCGAGATGCCCCGAGCCGTCGCCCTTGGGCCAGAGCGTCGATCGCCGCTCGGGGTCCTCGCAGGAGCCGCAGCAGGAAGTCGTTGTGACCGTCGAAGACGGGGATGGGGTCAGGCATCGGCGCTCCGCGCGCTCTCGCGATCGAACCCCGCGCTCGCGCGCAGCAGGTTTCGCGTGTAATCCTGCCCGCGCCCGGCGCGATCGCAGCGCTTCGCGGGTCAGCTCCTCGACCGTCTGGCCGTGCTGCATCACCAGCAGCCGCTCGCACATGTGCGCGACGACGGCGAGGTCGTGGCTGACCAGGATGTAGGTCAGCCCGCGCTCGGTCCCGCAGCCGTCGAGCAGGTTCAGCACCTCCGCCTGGATCGAGGCGTCGAGCGCCGAGGTCGGCTCGTCCAGCAGCAGGCACCTGCGGCTCGAGGATCAGCGCGCGGGCGATGGCGACGCGCTGGCGCTGACCGCCCGAGAGCTGGTGCGGATAGCGGAAGCGGAAGCCGCGGCCGAGCCCCACGTCCTCGAGCGCGCGCTCGATCCGCGCCTCGCGGTCGTCGAAGCGGTGGATCGCCAGCGGCTCGGACAGCACCTTGTCGACGGTGTGGCGCGGGTGCAGCGAGGCGTAGGGGTCCTGGAACACCATCTGCACGCGGCGGTAGAAGGCCGCCGACCGTGGCGAGCGGATCGGCTGGCCGTCGAGCGTGATCCTGCCTCCGGACGTCGGGCGCCAGCCCGCAGATCGCGCGCAGGACCGTGGACTTGCCCGGACCCGCTTTCGCCGACGATGCCGAAGCTCTCGCCCTCGGCGACGTCGAAGCCGACGCCGCGCACGGCGTGCACGGTGCTCGCCGCCGTGCCCGAACGTGACTTCGAGGTCGTGGACCGCGATCAGGCTGCTCATTGCAGCCCACGCCGCGTCGCGCGACAGGACGGGCAGCGGATGGCGCGCCGCCCTCGATCGTCGGCAGGCAGTTCAGCAGGCCGCGGGTGTAGGGATGCTGCGGCATGGGCGAGATCGGTCGCCGCGATCTCCTCGACCACGCGGCCGGCATACATGACCAGCACCCGGTCGCAGAACGACGAGACCAGGCGCAGGTCGTGGCTGATGAAGATCAGGCCCATGCCGCGCTCGGCGACCAGCCGGTCGAGGATGCCCAGCACCTCGAGCTGCACCGTGACGTCCAGCGCCGAGGTCGGCTCGTCGGCGATCAGCAGGTCGGGCTCGGCCACCAGCATCATCGCGATCATCGCCCGCTGGCCCATGCCGCCCGAGAGCTCGTGCGGATAGGCGCCGAAGACCCGCTCGGGGTCGCGGATCTGCACCGCCTCCAGCGTCGCCATCGCGCGGTCCTTCGCCTCGGCCTTCGACACGCCGCCGCGGCGGCCCGCCTCGACGATCTGGCGGCCGATGGTCATCACCGGGTTCAGCGAGAACTTCGGGTCCTGCATCACCATGCTCATCCGCCGGCCGCGGAGCGTGCGCCAGGTCGCGGCGGAGGCGTCGCGCAGGTCGGTGCCCTCGAACTCCAGCCGCTTCGGCGGTGACCCGGCCCGGCGTCAGGCCGAGGATGGCGCGGCCGGTCTGCGACTTGCCCGAGCCGCTCTCGCCGACGATGCCGAGCCGCTCGCGCCCCAGCGTGAAGCGACGCCGCGCACCACCTCGACCGGGCCCTGGCGCGAGGGGAAGGCGACGCGCAGGTCCTCGACATGAAGCAGCGCGCTCATTTCGCGGCCTTCGGGTCGAGCACGTCGCGCAGCCCGTCGCCCAGCAGGTTGAAGCCGAGGCTGACGACGAAGATGGCGATGCCGGGCATGGTCGCGACCCACCAGAAGTCGATCAGGAACCGCCGCCCGCTGGCGATCATCGCGCCCCATTCCGGCTGCGGCGGCTGCGCCCCGAGGCCGAGAAAGCCGAGGCCCGCCGCGGTCAGGATGATCCCCGCCATGTCGAGCGTGACCCGCACGATCACCGACGACAGGCAGAGCGGCACGACGTGGCCCCAGATGATCCGCGGGCTGCGCGCGCCCTGCAGGCGGATCGCGGCGATGTAGTCGGCGTTGCGGATCGTCAGCGTCTCGGCCCGCGCGAGGCGCGCGTAGGGCGGCCAGGAGGTGATGGCGATGGCGATGATCGCGTTCTCGATGCCCGGCCCGAGCGCGGCGACGAAGGCCAGCGCCAGGATCAGGCGCGGGAAGGCCAGGAAGATGTCGGTGATCCGCATCAGCACGGTGTCGACCCAGCCGCCGAAGTAGCCCGGCGCTGGTGCCGACGGCGAGGCCGATCGGCGTCGCGATCAGCGCCACCAGGGCGACCACCAGCAGCGTCAGACGGCTGCCGTAGACGATGCGGCTGAAGATGTCGCGCGCCTGCTCGTCGGTGCCCAGCAGGTGGTCCCACGACGGCGGCAGCAGCCGCTCGGTCCTGAGGTCGCCGCCGCGCAGCGGGTCGTAGGGCGCGATCAGGTCGGCGAAGATCGCCATCAGGATCAGCGCCACCACGATGCCGAGGCCGAGCATCGCCAGCCGGTTGGCGCGGAACGTCAGCCATGTGCGGTAGGCCTGCCCGAGCGCCGGCCTGGCGCCGCGACGTCGGCTCCTCGTCCAGCAGCCAGTCGCGGGTGGCGCGGCTCTCATCCGCGCCGCCTGACGCGCGGGTCGAGCAGGGCGTAGAGCAGGTCGGAAAGCAGGTTCAGCCCGACGAAGATCACGCCGATCACGAGCGTGCCGCCGAGCACCGCGTTCATGTCGGCGTTCTGCAAGCTGATTGGTCAGGTACTGGCCGAGCCCCGGCCAGGCGAAGACCGTCTCGGTCAGGACCGAGCCTTCGAGCAGCCCCGCATAGCTCAGCGCCACCACGGTCACCAGCGGCACCGCGGCGTTGCGCAGCGCGTGGACCCAGATGATCCGCCACTCCGGCACGCCCTTGACGCGCGCGGTGGTGACGTATTCCTGCGCCAGCTCGTCCAGCATGAAGGACCGCGTCATCCGGCTGATGTAGGCCATGGAGAAATAGCCCGAGCAGCATCGCCGGCAGCGCCAGATGCGCCAGCACGTTGCGGAACGCGTCCCACTCTCCCTGCATGGCGGTGTCGATCAGCAGGATGCCGGTGACCTGCGTGAACGCGTACTCATAGGCGATGTCGATGCGCCCGGGCCCCGCGACCCAGCCGAGCTGCGCGTAGAAGACCAGCAGCCCCAGCAGGCCCAGCCAGAAGATCGGCGCGGAATAGCCGACCAGGCCCAGCACCCGCACCATCTGGTCGGCCGCGCCGCCCTGCCTGACCGCGGCCAGCACGCCCGCCGGAATGCCGATGAGCGTGCCGATGATGATGCCGGCGGTCGCCAGCTCCAGCGTCGCCGGGAAGACCCGCGCGATGTCGTCGGCGATGTCCTTCTTGGTCAGCAGCGACGTGCCGAAATCGCCCGACAGCGCGTCGCGCAGGTAGATCCAGAACTGCTGGTAGAGCGGCTTGTCGAGGCCGAGCTCGATATACATCGCGTCGTAGGTCGACTGCGACGCGCGGTCGCCGACCACCGCCAGCACCGGGTCGACCGGCACCACGCGGCCGATCAGGAAGGTGACGAGCAGCAGGCCGAGGAACGTCACCAGCGATCGTCGCGACCAGCCGGCCGGCCCTTCATGCCGAATGATGGAGAGGGCGCGCCAGCGCCCTCCCGTGTTGGCTGGCGAGACCGCGCTCACCGTGTCTTCGTGACCTGGCGCGAACGAGTTGTCGTTGAACGACGGGCCGATGATGAAGCCCTTGACGTCGTCGCGCATGCCGAGGACCTCGATCTCCTGGAACATGATGACGAAGGGCGACACCTCCTGGTGCTCCTTCTGCAGCGCCAGATACATCTTGGCGCGCTCGTCGGTGTCCTTCTCCAGCACCGCCGCGTCGGCCTTCGCGGTCATCTCCGGGATGTCCCACGGAGTTGCGCCAGGCCAGCGGCTTGGCCGTCGGCGTCGTCGCGAGTTGTCGGGGTTGCGCGCGAAGGTGTCGGCGTTGGTGTGCGGGTCCTGATAGTCCGGGCCCCAGCGGCCGATGTAGATGTCGTGGTTGCGCGCACGGTACTTGGTCAGCGTCTGCTGGCCGTCGCCCGGGATCAGCTCCATCTTGATGCCGGCCTCGGCCATGGTCTGCTGGATCGCCTGCGCCATGCCGGTGATCTCGGGCGTGTTGCGGGTGTCCATCGTGACGGTGAAGCCGTCCGCGAGCCCCGCCTCGGCCAGCAGCTCCTTGGCCTTCTCGACGTTCAGCTCGTACGGCGTGTCGTTCAGCGCGCCGAGGAAGCCCGTCGGGCAGGAACGCCTGGTGCACCTGCACCTTGCCGTCCATGATCGTGTCGGCGATCGCCTGGTAGTCGACGAGGTACTTCATCGCCTTCCGCACCTCGGGCTTGGACAGGTACTCGTTCTTCTGGTTCAGGCCCATGTAGTAGATCGAGCCCTTGATGCCCTTCTCGATCTTGATGTCCGGGGCTGTCCTGCAAGCGCCGCGATCTCTTCGGCGCCGAGGTTGCGGGCGATGTCGATGTCGCCCTGCTCGAGCAGCAGCCGCTGGGTCGAGGCCTCGGGGATGTGGCGGTAGATCGCGCGCATCATCGCCGGGGCATCGCCCGAGAAGTTGTCGTTGCGCTCCAGCACGATGACCTCGTTGGCGCGCCAGTCGCGGATGGTGAAGGGGCCGGAGCCCGCGTAGTTCGTCTTCAGCCAGTTGTAGCCGAAATCGCCGTCCTGCTCGTGCTCCATGACCAGCTGCTCGTCGACGATGAAGCCCACCGTCGCCGTCAGGCAGTAGAGCAGCAGCGTCGGCGCGTAGGGCTTGTCCATCTCGAGCTCGAAGGTCATGTCGCCGGTCTGGCGCACCTTCTCGTCGACGTTGTCGGGGCTCAGGCCGAACTGGGTCAGGATGAAGGCCGGCGACTTGTCGAGCTTGACCGCGCGGCGCAGCGAGAAGACCGCATCCGACGCGGTGATCGGGTTGCCCGAGGCGAACTGCATGTCGGGGCGGATCGTGAAGGTGAAGGTCTTGCCGTCCTCGCTGACCTCCCAGCTCTCGGCGATCTCGCCGTAGATGTCGGTGACGTCATCGACGTCGTAGCTGACGAGCCCCTGGTAGGAGTTGCCCAGCACCTCGGATGCGGTGAACTCGAACACTTCGGCCGGGTCGAGGCTGATCACGTCGTCGATGGCCCACGCCTGGATCAGCGTGTCCGGCGGCGTCTCGGCCTTCGCCGCCGGCGCCGCGACGACGGCGAAGGCCGCCAGTGTCGCCGCCGCGAGATGGGTTTTCAGTCGCAGCATCATGGTCTCCCTGTCTTCTGTTTCTTCGCCGGTGCGCGCGTCGTCGGCGCGGGTGGCAGCAAGACTATTTCTTGCAGATATTTTTCGGCCGGACCACCGCCATGACCCGCGATGATCTTGGGCCGATGACGCGAACAGCGGTAGCGCCGCGTCGGGAAGGGGCACGCACCTTGCGGCGGCGCCGGCCAGGCGCGGCAGGAAGGCCGATCGGTTCGTCTGGGAGGTGGGGGTCGTCGGCGAGTGTCTCGGCGTTCGCCGCCGCTCCGACGCTTGCGATGCGGCTGGCGCCGGCCCGCCGTCTCGTCGCTCCGGGTCGGATGCAGCCCCGGGCCGGCTGCCGCGGTCGAAGGCGCCGCCGCGACGGCGGCGCCCCGCAAAGTCAGCTGCAGGTCCAGGTGAACCGCGAGAAGTCGAAGTCCCAGCTCTGCATCGGCACCCACTCGTACCCCTCGAGGCACTTGTGCGCCGCGTGCCGCCGCTCCTGCGTGAGCAGCCAGATCGAGCGCTGGTCCTCGACGAGCTTGCCGTAGATGTCCTTATAGATCGCGTTGCGCGCGTCGGTGTCCGTCTCCTGGCGCGACGCCTCGATCAGTTCGTCCACCTCGGGGTCCATGACCCAGTCCATCGACGACCACGTCCCGGTCGCGTCGGAATGGTATTGCACATAGAAGACCGAGTCCGGCGACGGGTAGGTCGGCCCGTAGAACACCTGCGTGGTGTGCGGCGTCGTCTCGATCGACGAGGCGAGCTCGGTGATCCGGTTCCAGGGCTCGGGCTGGATCGTCACGTCAAAGCCGATCTGGTCGAGCACCGACTTGAAGAGCAGCGAGATCTCTTCCTCGAATGCGGTGTTCGAGACATAGACGTGGTTCAGCGGGATCGGGCCGTTGCCGGCGTATTCCGACTTTGCCAGCTCTTCCTGCGCCGCTTGCAGGTCGAAGGTCGGGGCCTCGGCGTCGGCGGGCACCGCATCCTCGAACACGTCGGCCAGCGGGCCGCGCAGGACCGCGCCGGGATAGATCGCCTCGCGGATCGTGGCATAGTCCATCGCCATCGCGATGGCGCGGCGGACATGGATGTCGTCAGTCGGCGCGACCTGGTTGTTCAGCTTGATGTAGAAGCCGGTCGCCGTGGGCGCGGTGATGAGGCGATAGTCGTCGAGCGCGGCAATTCCCTCGTAGGTCTCGGTCGACTGGTATTGCGACGAGATGCCCAGCTCGCCACGCTGCGCCAGCGCCCGGACAGTCGCCTCGTCGCGGGTGATCACGAAGCGCACCTCGTCGATGGGCGTGCCGCGGTCCCAGCCGCCGTGATAGCCGTCGTAGCGCGCCAGCGTCATCTGCGCGCCGCGATCCCAGCTCGACAGGCTGTAGGGGCCGGCGCCGACGCTGGTGTTGGCCAGCACCTCCTCGCCCCAAGGGTCGGAGTCGGAGGTCTCGAGCGCGCCCTCGTTGACGACGAGGAGCAGCGGCGTGATCGAGATGAACGGGGCGTAGACCTTCGACAGCTTGATCTGCACGGTCCGGTCATCGAGCGCGGTCACCGCGCCCTCGTTCAACAGGTCGGTGAAGAGGTAGGCCGGCCCCTCGTTGATATCGAGAAGGCGGCGGATCGAGTAGACGACGTCGGACGCCTCGACGGGGCTGCCGTCCTGAAAGGTCGCGCCTTCCTTCAGGGTGAAGGTGTAGGTCAGGTTGTCGTCCGAGATCTCCCAGCTTTCGGCAAGCTGCGGGATGACCGCGCCGGTGCCGTCCACTGTGGTGAGCCCGTCGTAGAGGTTCACCGCCGCCATGTACTCGGTGTAGTCGTTGATCTTGGCGGGGTCGATCGTGCCGAAGATCTGCACGGCGTTCACGGTGATGGCCACCTTGTCGTCCTGTGCCTGCGCGGGCAGCGCGGCGCACAGCGCCAGGGCCGAGGCCGTCAGAAGTCTCTTCATGTCGTGTCCTCCTTGTTGGGCAGTCTGGTCATGCGGTCGCCGCGGCGGGCCGGCGGCCGGCGAGGTCCTCGACCGGCGCGTAGGCGTGGTCGTAGCCGAAATAGCCCGGCCCCACGAGGTCGAGCCCCGCAGCGCTGCGCCACTGCGCGTCGGCCGGCAGCGCGATCAGGCGCAGCGCGATGCCGTAGCGCATCGACTCGGTCGTCACCGGCAGGCCGCCGTCTGCGTCGAGCGCGCAGACCAGGTCGGGGGTGAGCGCGAGCGGCTCGCCCTCCGCGTCCTCGAGGCACAGGAACTCGTTCTGGAACGACAATGCGAACTCCCGCCCCTGGTCGGCGTCCAGCCCGACGAGGCGGGCGCGACCGCGGGCGAAGCCGCCGACGGTCTTGCGCTCGATGTCGGTCACGCGGACCGTGCAGAGGTCGACACCGCCGCAGCGCCGGATCAGCGCGTCGCCGGGATGTCGGTTGGCGCGGCGCTCGGCGAGGATCGTGCGGCCGATCTCGTGCACCAGGCTCAGCGTGTCGCGCAGCAGCGCGCGCTTCACCTGCGCGCCGCTCATCGGGTAGAGCGCGACCAGCGCTGCGCCGCCCATCTCGACCGTGGCGGCGCGGGCCAGTCGCTCGGTCCACTGGTTCGAGATGGTGTTGAGCACGCCGGAATTACCCTTGTCGTCCGCGATCACCATCGGCGTCGCCGCCACGTCATGAATGGTGAAGGTGACCATCTGAAGCTCGGGAAATGCGCGACCCATGCCGTCGCCGTCGATCAGCGGCAGGCCGGTCGCGGCGGCCACGGCGAATGGGATCGTCGAGTTCAGGCCGCCCGCCTCGATGCAGATCAGGTAATCGGCCTTGCGGCCGAGATGGGCCTCGAGCGCCTGCAGCGCCGCCAGCGCCTCCTCGCCGTTGGGCAGTTTCTCGACCATGACCGTGGGTGCGCCCATCATGCAGACCGGCACGCAGAGCGCGTCGTCGGGGACCTTCGAGGCGTCGACCACGCGGACCGCCCCGCCGTCCTTCATCGCGGCGCGGGCCATCAGCTTGCCGATGTACGGGTCGCCCCCGCCGCCCGTGCCAAGGAACGCGCCGCCCAGGGCCACGGCCTCCATGTCGTCGGGGCCGATCTCGAAGTTCATGCCGCCTCCTTCTCGGCCATCGGCCGGTAGGTGATGTCGGGATGCCCGAAGGCGGCCGGGCCGATCACGTCCAGCGCCTCGGGCGTCCGCAGCAGCGGGTGGCAGGGCAGGGCGAGCACCGCGATCCGCTGGCCGTAGCGCAGAAGCTCGGTGGTGATCGGCAGCCCCGTGTCGAGGTCGAGCACCACGACCAGGTCGGGCACGCAGACCTGCATCTCGCCGTCGCGCGCGAAGATCAGGTACTCGTTCTGGATGGTGATCTCGCCCACCGAGCCGCGGCAGGCGTCCAGCCCCTCGATCTCGGCCACGCCCACGTTGAAGCCGCCCCGGAAGTGGCGCTTGAGGTCGCGGATCTTGCCGGCGAAGACGCGCTTGCCGCCCTCGCGCCGGCAAATCGCCTCGACCGGGTCCTCGTGCGCGCGCCGCGCCTCGATCACCGCGCGGCCCAGCCCGATGGCCTGGGTGTAGCTGCCGGGGATCGCGAAGCGCTTCATGAAGGCGCCGGTCATCGGTGCCGAGGCCAGGGTCGAGGCGCCGCCCTGCGCGATGACGCAGGCGCGCGCCATCGTCTCGTGCCACTTTTCGGTGATGGCGTGGTCGAAGGTCACGACGTTGCCGTGCGGGTCGCACATGACCGACGGCGTCGAGCGGTGGCCGTAGATGGAATAGGTCGTCATCTGCATCTCGGGGAAGGCGCGGCCCATGCCGTCGCCGTCCACGACCGGCAGCCCGGCGAGGCTGGCGGTGATGAGCGGCTCCATCGCGTTCTGGCCGCCGATCTCCTCGCAGCCCACGGCGTCGGCGGTGAAGCCCAGCCGCTGCTCGAGCGCGCGCAGGCAGCGCAGGCCCTCGCGCCCCTCCTTGATCCGCTCGAACGAGATCAGCGGCGCGCCGATCCCGCCGAGCGAGACGATCCGGTCGTCGTCGTCGAGCGCGTCGAGCGGCACGATCCGCATCCGGTGCCCCTCGCGCAGCGCCTGCCGGGCGCGCAGCTTGCCGATATACGGGTTGCCGCCGCCGCCGGTGCCGAGAATGCCGGCCCCGATCTCGAGCGCCTCGATGTCGGTCTCGTCGAGCGTCCAGGCCACCTGGTCCAGATCACGCATGGATGTCCCCCATCTCGCCGACGACCTTCACGTGGATGCGCGTGGCATTGCCGGGCAGGTAGGCCAGCGGCACGTCCTCGCGCTCGATCACGCTGAGCGTGTCGGCCTGCGCGCCGCCCCTGATCGCCTTCTCGCTCGCCTCCTTCTGCGCCTCGTCCAGGCAGTCCTCGCGCGAGCGGCCCTCGAGCGCGAAGATGCGGTCGACCTCTCCCGAGATCTGGGCGATGGCCGCCCCCACGGCGTTGGCCACCGCGAAGTTCTCGGGGCGCAGCACCTCGAGGTCGCCGATCCGGTCGGGCGCCAGGATCGACCCGCCGCCAACGGCGATCACCGGGATCGGTTCGGGGCTGACGCGGCTGCGCTCGACCGCGGCCTCCAGCATGTCGGCGATCTCGGCTCGCGCGGCCTCGACCAGTGCGGCATCGATGTCTGCGGCCTTCGAGGCGTCACCGACCTCGGCCATGCCGGCGCGAACCGCGATGTCGGTCGCGGTCAGCGTCTCGCCGCCAAAGACCCGCGCCTCACGCGTAAGGCGATAGCCCACCGATTGTGGCCCGACCTTCACGCGGCCGTCGATGGCACGGACCAGCGATCCGCCGCCCAGGCCGATCGAGAATACGTCGGGCATCCGGAAGTTCGTCCGGACGCCGCCCACGTCGACCACCGTGGCCGCCTGCCGCGGAAAGCCATGCTGCAGCGCGCCCACGTCCGTCGTCGTGCCGCCGATGTCGATCACGATGGCGTCGGTCTGGCCGGTCAGGAACGCCGCGCCGCGCATCGAATTGGTAGGCCCCGACGCAAAGGTCAGCACCGGAAAGCGGCGCACGATGTCGGCCGCCATCAGCGTGCCGTCGTTCTGGGTGACGAAGAAGGGGCATTTCAGCCCTGCGCCATCCAGCGCGCGCGCGAAGGCATCCACCGTCTGGTCGGACAGCGTCAGCAGGCTGGCGTTCATTATGGCGGCGCTTTCGCGCTCCAGCAGGCCGATGCGGCCGATCTCGCTCGACAGAACAACCGCCAGGCCCGGGCACTTCTCCTGCAGGATATCGCGGGCGCGCTCCTCCATCTCGCGCTTGATCGGCGAGAACACCGACGAGATCGCCGCGGCCTTGATGCCCTTCGCCGTGATGTCTTCGGCGATGCGGGCAAGCTCGTCCTCGTCGAGGCTCGCGATCTCGCGCCCGTCGAACTCGTACCCGCCGTGCAGCAGGTACGTGTGGCCGCCGACCTCGGCCACCAGGTCCTCGGGCCAGTCGACCATCGGCGGAAGGCAGGCCGTCGCGGGAAGGCCCAGCCGGATCGCCGCGACGGGGTCGAGGCCGCGGCGCTCGATCACCGCGTTGGTGAAGTGGGTGGTGCCCAGCATCGTCACGTCGATCGCCTCGCGGGCGACGCCGGCGGCCTCGATCACCGCCTCCAGCGCCTCGGCGATGCCGCTCATCACGTCCTCGGTCGTGGTCCGCTTCACGCCGGCCAGCACCGTGCGGTCGCGCAGGATCACGGCGTCCGTGTTCGTGCCGCCGACGTCGATTCCAAGTCTCAGGACCATTCGCCTCTCCTTCGTCTCATGCCGCCGAGGACACGAGGAACCTTTGTTTCTCTTCCTGGGTGACGCGCGGCTTGGCCGCCTCCTCGGCATCGGTGATGACCGGGATCGCGGCGATCAGCGCGCGGGTGTAGGGGTGGCGCGGGTCGGCGAAGACGTCGGCCGGCCGGCCCTCTTCGACCAACTCGCCGCGCAGCATGACGGCGATGCGCGAGCAGAAGTTCCGCATCAGCGACAGATCGTGGCTGATGAAGAGGTAGGTCAGCCCGAGGTCGCGGCGCAACTCTTCCAGCAGGGCGATCACCCGCTTCTGCACCGAAACGTCGAGCGCCGAGGTGGGCTCGTCCAGCACGATCAGCCGCGGGTCGGCCGCCAGCGCGCGGGCGATGGCCACCCGCTGCTTCTGTCCGCCCGACAGCTCGTGCGGATAGCGGCTGACGAAATGCGGCGGCAGGTCGACCCGCGCCAGAAGCTCGGGGAGGCGCCGGTCGTGCTCCTTGCGGTCGAGGCCCGCGAAGTCCAGCGGCACCGACAGGGTCTGGCCGACGGTGCGCTTGGGGTTCAGCGAGGTGCCGGGGTTCTGGTAGACGATCTGCGCCATGCCGCGGTCGGCGCGGCCACCCGCCATCTCGTCGAGGGGCACGCCGTCGATGATCACCCGCCCCTCGGACGGGCGCATGATGCCCATGACCATCCGGGCGACGGTGGTCTTGCCCGACCCGCTTTCGCCCGCCAGTCCGAAGATCTCGCCCTTGGCGATTTCGAGGTCGACGCTGCGGACGGCGGTGTTGTGGGCGGGCGCGCGCAGCAGTCGACGCTCGATAAATGTCTTCGAGACGTTTTCCAGCCTGACCAGCGGCTCGGCGTCCGACACCGCCTGGTCCTTCACGCCCTCGCCGTAGAGCGGCGGGATCGCCCCGATCAGCTCGCGCGCATAGTCGGTCTGCGGCGCCTCGAAGATGCGTTTCAGCGGCCCCTGCTCGACGATCTCGCCTTTGCGCATGACGTAGACGTAGTCGGCCGTCAGCCGCACGACCCCGAGGTTGTGGGTGATCATCAGGAGGGACAGCCCCTCTTCCGCGACCAGCCGGTTGATCAGGCGCAGGATCTCGTCCTGCGTGGTCACGTCTAGCGCGGTCCCCGGCTCGTCGGCGATCAGCAGGGCGGGCCGGTTCATCAGCGCAAGCGCGATCAGCACCCGCTGCCGCATGCCGCCCGAAAGCTGCGCAGGATAGGCGCGGACGACGCGGTCGGGATCCGCGAGTTGCACCTTGCGCAGCACCTCGGCGATGCGGGTCGCGCGGCCGGCGCGGTTGTCCCGGCGCCCCGCACGCCGGTCGGACCAGTAGAGCACGTCGTCGAGGTGCCGGCCGATCGTGAAGACCGGGTTGAACGACGAGAGCGGGTCCTGCATGACCACCGACATCTCGATCCCCTTCAGCGCCTCGCGCTGGCCGTCCGTTTTCTTCAGCAGGTCGTCGCCCCGCCACAGGATCTGGCCGCCGTCGACGCTGGCGTTGCCGGGCAGGGTGTTCAGGACCGCCTTGGACGTCACCGACTTGCCCGAACCGGTCTCGCCGATCAGGGCGACGCGCTGCCCTTCCGCGATCGACAGCGAGACGTCCTTCAGCACCCGGCTGGTCCGCCCGTAGCTGGTGAACGAGAGGTCGAGGTTCCGGATGTCGAGCAGCGCCATGCCTCTCACACCTCCACGTCGAACATGTCGCGCAGCCCGTCGCCGAGCAGGTTGAAGCCGAGGGTCGCGTAGAAGATCGCGAGGCCCGGGAAGAGCACGCCCCACCACATCTCGG
The DNA here is from genome assembly GCA_963773475.1 of uncultured Alphaproteobacteria bacterium. Taxonomy (GTDB): domain Bacteria; phylum Pseudomonadota; class Alphaproteobacteria; order Rhodobacterales; family Rhodobacteraceae; genus Roseitranquillus. Next base: position 63,986 of record CAVZBD010000012.1, read on the forward strand.
GCAGGTACTGGCGCCCGTCGGCGACCATCGTGCCGAGGTCGGGCGTCGGCGGCCGCACCCCCAGTCCGAGGAACGACAGCGTCGCGCCGAAGAGGATGATGAAGGCTGCATCCAGCGTCGTCTTGACCGAGATGACCGCGATGCAGTTGGGCAGGATCTCGCGCGTCAGGATGTGCCAGTGCGAGGCGCCTGCCAGCCGGGCGGCCTCGACGAAGTCCTCGGCGGCGACCGATTTCGATACCCGGTAGACCAGGCGCGCGTGCCACGTCCACCACAGCAGCGTGATCGCGAACATCGCTGTGATCAGGTTGGGGTTCAGCACGTTGCCGATGGCCAGCGCCATCACCAGCGGGGGAATGGCGAGCATCACGTTGGTGAAGCCGGTGATCAGGCTCTCGACACGGCCCGAGAAGTAGCCCGCGAGCAGCCCCAGCGTGCCCCCCACCGGCACCGCGATGGCCAGAACGCCCACCACCAGCAGCAGCGAGACGCGGAACCCGAAGATCACCCGGCTCAGAATGTCGCGGCCCACCTTGTCGGCGCCCATCAGGTACTCGGCGCTGGGCGGATGGTGCTTGTTGCGAAAGTCGATCACCGCGCCCGCGTGGTCGGGGTGGGGCGCGAGCAGGGGCGCGAAGAGGGCCATCAGGACGACCGAGATCACCATCAGCGCGCCCAGGATCGCCACCGGGTTGGCGCGGAAACGCAGCCATGCCATGCGCCGGGCCGACAGGACCTCGGCCTGTTCCTCCATCAGGGCCATCAGCGGGACTCCTTCATGCGCAGCCGCGGGTCGAGGATCCCGATCAGCACGTCGATGAGCAGGTTCGCCACCACGAAGAAACAGCCCGAGACCAGCACCACGGCCATCACCGCGTTCAGGTCCTTCTGCATGATCGCCTCGAGCCCGTGCGAGGCGAAGCCGCCCCAGGAGAAGACCAGCTCGACCACGAAGGCGTTGCCGATCAGCGAGGCGAACTCGAGCCCCATGATCGTCAGCGGCGCGATGGACGACAGCTTCAGCAGGTAGCGGAACGTCACCACGCGGCCCGGCACGCCGAAGCTGCGCAGCGTCTGGACGTGGTCGCGGCGCTGGTGCTCGATCATCGCCGAGCGGGTGATCCGCATGATCTGCCCGATGCCGGACATCGCCAGCGCCAGGGCCGGAAAAGCCAGGTGCCGTAGCGCGTCGAGCGTCACGTCGGGCCGCCCGGTCAGCAGCCCGTCAAGCGTGAGCAGGCCGGTCGGCCCCTCGAATCCGTCGAGGCCGCGCGACAGTCGCCCCAGGATCGGCCAATCGCTCAGGTAGTAGGCGGCGAAGAGCTGCAGCAGGATCGCAAAGAGGAAGCTGGGCATGGTCACGCCGGTCAGCGCGATCAGCCGCAGCGCGGTATCAGCCCATGTGTTGCGGTATCGCGCGGCCAGCACGCCCAGCGGCAGCCCGACCAGCAGCATGATGAAGAGCGTGGCCAGCACCAGTTCCAGCGTCGCGGGCAGCAGCGCGACGATCTCGTCGGCCACCGGATTGCCCGAGATCAGTGAGCGGCCGAAGTCACCCTGCACCGCGCCGCCGAGGAAATTGACGAACTGCACCGGCAGGGGGTCGTCGAGGCCCATCTCGGCCCGCATGGCGTCGACCTGCTGCTGCGTCGCGGTCGGGCCCAGCGCGATCCGAGCCGGATCGCCCGGCACGACGCGCGCCAGCACGAAGATCATCAGCGCAAGGACCAGCAGGACGCCGGCGAAGCCGAAGGCGCGGCGCAACAGAAATTCCACGAAGCCCGGCGGCATGACGTCCCTCCCCATGATGGACGGCACGAGGTTCACCGAGGCGGGCAGGGGAATCCAGACAGGAGAGGAATAGGTTTCGTGACGTGTGGGATAGGTTTCGGATCTCAGGTGTCGACGAGTTGTCGTGTCCGTGCGACCTCGACCGCGGCGCGACGGTCGCCGACGCCGAGCTTGGCGTAGAGGTTCTTGAGGTGGAACTTCACGGTCGGCAGGCTGACGGCCATCTCGCGGGCAATGTCCTTGTTGGAGCGGCTTTCAGCCAGCAGCAGCAGCACGCGCCATTCCTGCCGCGACAGAGGGCCCGATCCGAAGGGCTGCGCCGCGCCGCGCCGCAGGTTGCGCGGCAGCGGCGCGTCCTGCATCGGCCCCTGCATCATCCGATTGTCTTCGAGCAGCGGCAGCACGAAGATGCGTTCTTCGAGGATCGGCGCGGTGCACTTGTGTGCGGCCGAGGCCGACAGCGTGTCGGCGAGCAGGCGGCGGGCCTGCGCCACGCGGCCCTGACGCCGCTCGACCCAGGCCTGCCAGAGCTTCAGACAGCGCTGGTTGCGCCACGACAGGCGCGGATTGCGTGCGAACGCCTCCAGCCGGCGGGGCAGGGCGGGGTCGCGCGGCGTCTCGAAGGCCTGCTGCCTGAGCCAGAGCATCGCCTGGAGCAGGTCTTCGGAGGCGCGCAGATCGGCCAGGTTCTCGCCCGAGCTGTCCATCCAGACCCGGCCGATGCGCGTGGCCATCGCCTCGAGCTGCCGCCGCGCCGAGCTCCAGCGCCGCCCGCCCTGCAGGACGGCCACCTCGCGCTGTTCGATCAGCAGGCGGAAGCGACGGGTCCGCCACGCCTGCACGCGCCAGCTGTCGAGGTAGCGCATGGCAGGGGCGAGTCCCCGAAGCTGCAGCAGCGCGTCCGCGCCATGGGCAAGCGCCTGGACGGCGATCGTGGGCCAGATCTCGCCGTGCGCGAAATCCTGGAAGCTCTCCTCGGCGAAGCGGGCCATCGGCTCGGGATCGCCCTGCTCGTAGGCGACGACCGCGCGCAGGAGAGACAGGAACCGCGCGTCCTGCGGCACCTCGAAGGGCGTCGCATCGAGCGCCGTGCCCGCGGCCTCGAGCGGCGCCGAGGCCCGGCCGGGGCGGCCGGTCATCAGGAAGATCACCGCCCGGTGCAGGTGGATGTAGAAGGCGAGGTAGGGCGCGCCGGCCGCCTCGTAGTGAGGCAGGGCCCGGGCCGCCATCTCCTCGGCCTCGGTATGGGCCGACGACCGCAGGTGCATCTCGAGCGCCGTGTTGAAGACCGCACCGCGCTTCAGGTCTGCGTCCGCCGGAAGCCTGCGAAGTACCTCGGACGCTTCCCTGAGCAGCACGCGCTGCCCCGCCTCGTGGCGGTAGATGGCCAGCAGCAGCCGGCAGAGCACCAGCGGCGGCGGCACCGTCTCGGGCGCGGCAAGCGCTTGTCCCAGGTCGACCAGGTGCGCACCGCCGCCCTGCGAGAGGAGGAATGCCGCCCGCTCGACGTCGCCTGCCTTTACCTCGCGCATGAACGCCAGCGCCACGACTTCGGGGTCGCAGTCGTCACCGAAGGCTGCCAGCACTTTGCGCGCGGCGTCGGGGCCGCGTGTGTGCGTCAGGAACATGCCGCCGTGTCGCTCGAGGACCTCGCGAGCAAGCGCGCGGTGCCCGCCGCCGATCGCCGCCGCGATTGCCCGCTCCGGCTCACCGCCGGCGTCGAGCAGCCGCACGGCACCGGTACCGGCGCGAAGACCGGCCGTCGCCTGGCGCAGCAGTCCGGCAAGACCCGCCGGACGAAGCTGCCACCTTCCGTCCTGGCGATGCACCAGCGGCCCGAGTTCGCGCAGGACGGCCCGCGCCGCGGGCGGCAGCGGAGGATCGAGCAGCCCGCCGCGCGTCGCGCAGAGGGCGAGAACGGCGTCGCGGCCCGCCGAAGACAGACGGCGGGCGACGACGTCGCGCAGGAAGTCCACCGCATCCTCGGGGGCGGCACCGGGGCGCGAGAAGTGCGCCGCGAGGATCGGCCAGCCCCCGCTCTGCTCGAAGACCGGATCCTCGTCGGGCGCCAGAAAGAGGTCGGCGTCGGCAATGAGCCGCACGTCGTTCCTCATCCGAAGTTCCGGGGCGGTCGCGAGGGTGGCGGGATCGGTGGCGACAACCAGCCTTGCGCCGGGCGGCGGAGCGGGGAACGGCCCGTCCTCATGCTGATCGACGAGCAGGAGCCGCGACGGCGGCGCCGCGGCCGGGAGCGATCGAAGGACGGAGCCTCGCGTTCGTCGCGCGAGTTCGTTCAGCAGCGCCGTCTTGCCGGTGCCGGGCAGGCCCGCGATCACGACGACCGTCTCGTCACCGCTGAGGATCGAGGACACAAGACGGTGGTGGCGTGCGGAAAGGTGCATGCCCTGACGTGCGAACTTGCCTCGGCGCTGTAAAGTGCATTCCGCGCCGGTGAACCTTGTCGCGCGCCCGGCGCCGGTGGGCTGCTCGAGCCCACGGGCGCGCCGCTGCTCATCCGCAGAGCTTGGCAGGGCGACACCAGCCGGGGTCACGCCGGAATCTGGATGCTTCCGAAGGGCGATGAGAAGTCAGGGGAATCGCTATCGCCCTAGTGCCTGATCTCGGTTGGGCGGAAGGCGGGTACGGAGGCGGCCAATCCTGCTGTGGCCGCCTCTGTCTCGGGGGAGGCCGGCGGGCGCGGTGCGCGCCCGCGGGATCAGCCGGGACGCTTGCGGCCGGTCACCATCGCGCGGGTCAGGTTCTCGCGATGCGCCCGGCTGGCCAGCGCCACGCCGCCCAGATGCAGCACGATGAGGACGAGCGTCAGGTTGGCGGCCGTGCCGTGGATCTCTTGCCAGAAGCCTTCCTCCTCCTCGCCCCTCTCGCCATCCGCCTCGTGCACCTCGGGACGCTGGGCCACTACCTGCGCCAGTGGTCCTTCGCCTTCCTTGGCGGCAAGGTTCGCCATGCCGGTGAAAGCCGTGACCGCCAGCGCCACCAGAAGTGCCACGGCCATCGCGCCGCCAGCCGGGCTGTGGCCGAGATGGCGCTGCGCCTGGCCGAACGGGAGGTTTCGCAGGTAGCCGAACACCTGCCGCGGGCCGGTGACGAAGTCGGAAAAGCGGGCGGTGCTCGGGCCGGCAAAGCCCCAGATCACCCGGAGCGTGACGGTGATCGCTATGGCGTAACCAGCCCAGGTGTGTAGCCACTCGGGCTCGCCCTCGGTGAGGTAGGCGGTGGCGAAGGCAACCACCAGCACCCAGTGGCCAATCCGCACGAGGGGGTCCCAGACCCGGACCATGCGCGTGTTCGCAGAGATATCGGCCATCAGTCGCTGTCCCCGTCGCGGCCGCGCTGGCCGTCATCGTCGTCACGCCCGCGTTCGTCTTCGCCACGACCATGGTCGTCGTCGTCGCGGCCGGCGCTGCGGTCATCATCGTCCCGACGCGCGTAGCGGTCGTCGTCTCGCTCGCGCTCGCGCAGGCGGTCGCTGACGGGCTCGCCACTGACGGGATCGAGGTAGGTCCGGATGCGCATCCCGTTGGTGTCGGTCATCTCGACCTGGTAGGCGCCGTCCTCGGTCGCGATTTCGCGGACGGTGTAGCCCTGCTCCCGCAGCTTCGCGGCCAGATCGGCGACGCTCATCCATTGCGCGCGGGGGGCGGACTGATCGGGTGCGGCGGCCGGAGCGGGCATGTCTGGTGGCCTGGTCTCCTGCTGGGCGGTCGCGGCGAACGCGGTGCCGCCGGCGACTGCGGCCACAAGGCCGGGAAAAAGAATGGCGCGCTTCACGAATGCATCTCCTTGTTGCTTGCGGCGGGCGGCCGCGGTGACATGCGCGGTATGCACGAGGCTGCCTGACACCGGCCTGACAGCCCCTGTCAGCGAAGTGTCAGCCTCGCCGCGGTATGAAGAAGGGTCATGAAGCTGCTGTTTGCCTTGCCTCTCCTTTTGGTCCTCGCCGCCCCCGCGGTCGCCGGCGCCGATGGCGAGGGCAACGAGGATCACGAGGATCACGAGGATCACGAACGCGCGCGCGAGGCGTTGCGGCGCGGCGAGGTGCGGCCGCTGGCCGACATCCTTGCCGACGTCGCCGCGCGCTTCGGCGGCCGGGTGATCGAGATCGAGTTCGAGCGCGAGCACGGGCGCTACATCTACGAGTTCGAGATCGCGGGCGAAGCGGGGCGCGTCTTCGAGGTCCACGTGGATGGCGAGACGGGCGAGGTGCTCGACGGCGATCGCGACTCCGACCCGGCGCGCCTCGACTGATGCGTGCGCTCGCCGTCGAGGACGACCCGCAAATCGCCGGCGACCTGAAGGCCGCACTCGAGAACGCAGGCTTCCGCGTCGAGACCTGCGGCGACGGCGAGGAGGCGTGGCTGCTGGGTGACACCGAGGAATACGACCTCGTCGTGCTCGACCTCGGCCTGCCGCGGATGGACGGTCTGGCGGTGCTCAAGCGGTGGCGCGCGGCGGGGCGCGAGATGCCGGTGCTGGTGCTGACCGCCCGCGGCGCCTGGACCGAGCGGGTCGAGGGGATCGAGGCGGGGGCCGACGACTATCTGCCGAAACCGTTTCGGATGGAGGAGCTGGTGGCTCGCGCCCGCGCGCTCGTCCGTCGCGCCGCCGGCCGCGGCAGCGCGCGGATCGAGGTGGGCGACCTGGCGCTCGACACCAACTTGATGACCGCGGCTGTTCGCGGCGTGCCGGTCGCTGTAACCGCGCTGGAATACCGTCTTCTGGCGTATCTGGTGCTTAACCGCGACCGCGTGGTGGCCCCGACCGAGTTGCTCGAGCACCTCTACGGAGACGAGGACGCGCGCGAGGCCAACGCTCTCGAGGCGGTGCTGACGCGGTTGCGCCGCAAGGTGGGGCCGGGCGTGATCGGCACGCGGCGCGGGTTCGGCTACTATCTGGCGTGCACCGGCTGATGTGGCGCCGCTCGCTCCGCATGCGCTTGGCGGTGGCCGGCGCGGTGACGATCCTGCTGTCGTTGGGGCTGGCGGCGGTGGGGCTCGTCGCGCTCTTCGGCGCCCATGTCGAGAGGCGCGCGGTGGCTGAGCTTTCGGTGCAGCTCGACCAGTTGATCGCCGGGCTCGAGCGCGACAGCGGGGGGCGGCTGATCCTGGATCGGCCTCCGGCGGACCCGCGCTTCCTCCGCCCGCTGGGCGGCCTCTACTGGCAGATCGAGGGCGAGGGCCTGCTGCTGCGGTCGCGCTCGCTATGGGACGGCGAACTGGCGCTGCCATCCGGCGTGCCGCCGGGCGGGGTCTTGCGTGTCTGGCGCCTGTCCGGCCCTGCGGGAGAGACGCTCCTCGTGGCCGAGCGCCGCGTGACGCTGCCCGACCGGCTGGGCGCGGCGCAGGTTCGGGCCGCGGTGGCGATGGACGCAGCCGAGCTTACCGCGGCGCGAACCGCCTTCCTGCGTGATCTTGCCCCCTACCTTGCATTGCTGGCGGCTGCGCTGATCGCGGCAGGCTGGGTGCAGGTGGCGGTCGGGCTGCGGCCGCTGGCAGCGGTCGGGGCGCGCGTCGCGGCGGTACGTTCGGGACGGTCGCGGCGGCTGGGCGCCGACTTCCCGTCCGAGGTGCAGCCGCTTGCGGCCGAGCTCGACGCGCTGATCGAGGCGCGTGAGCGCGATGTCGTTCGGGCCCGCGCCCGGGCAGGCGATCTGGCCCACGGCTTCAAGACGCCGCTACAGGCACTCCTGGGCGAGGCCGACCGCCTGCGCAGGCGAGGCGACGAAGCGGCGGCCGCCAGTGTCGAAAGCCTCGTGCAGACCATGCAGCGCGTCGTCGATGCCGAGCTTGCCCGCACCCGCGCCACGTCCGCCCGTGCGGGGGCCGAGCGGGCGGACGTGGCGCGGGTGGCGGGGCAGGTCGTCTCGGTCGTGCAGCGGACGCCGGCGGGGGCGCGACTGGGCTGGAGCCTTGATCTGCCGCCGGATCTCTGCGCCGCGCTCGATGCGGGAGCGCTGGCCGAGGCGCTGGGCGCGCTGGTGGAAAATGCGGCGCGACATGCCGAGGCGCATGTTCGGGTCGCTGCGGTCCGCGCCGAGGGGCGGCTGCGGGTGATCGTCGGCGACGACGGCCCCGGCATTCCCGCCGATCGCGTCGAGACGCTGATGGAGCGGGGTGCGCCCGCCGACGGCGGCGCCGGCAGCACCGGCCTGGGGCTTGCGATCGCGCGGGAGGTCGCCGAGGCCGCTGGCGGTGCGCTGACGCTGCAGGCGGGGGCGCCCGGCCTGGTCGCGACGCTGGACCTGCCGGCGGCCGAACCCGCCGACGCAGCCATCATTGCCCGTGCGGCCAGTCCGCCGGCCGCGGCCCGCTGAGTGCCGCCGTGGAGGTCGCAGGCGCCGCGACCGCGTCCATCGAATCGATCAGTCGCGGAAAGGACCGATGCCTGCGCACCTGGGCGGCGGGAGACCGGCGTTGACAGGCGGCGGTCGGGCAGTATAAGCGCCGCTCGATCCGGATCCGCGAGGCCCGGGTTTCTTTTGGTGTTGGTGGCCCCCGCAAGGGGATGCCTGTCGCCCTTCGGGGAGAGGACAACGCCCTTCACATGAAGGAGATCAGACGGTGACCAAACGCACCTCTGCCAAGTACAAGATCGACCGCCGCATGGGCGAGAACATCTGGGGCCGCCCGAAGAGCCCCGTGAACCGCCGCGAATACGGCCCCGGCCAGCACGGCCAGCGCCGCAAGGGCAAGATGAGCGACTTCGGCCTGCAGTTGCGGGCCAAGCAGAAGCTCAAGGGCCACTACGGTGACCTGACCGAAAAGCAGTTCCGCCGCATCTATGCCGAGGCCGAGCGGATCCGCGGCGATACCGGCGAGCTTCTCATCGGGCTTCTGGAAAGCCGGCTCGACGCCGTCGTCTACCGCGCCAAGTTCGTGCCGACCATCTTCGCCGCGCGCCAGTTCGTGAACCACGGCCACGTCAAGGTGAACGGCAAGCGCGTGAACATTCCGTCGTACCGCTGCAAGGAGGGCGACGTGATCGAGATCCGCGAGCGCTCCAGGCAGCTCGCCATCGTGCTCGAGGCGGTGGGCCTGCCCGAGCGGGACGTGCCCGACTACATCGATGCCGATCACAACAAGATGACGGCGACCTTCGTGCGTCGGCCCGCGCTGGGCGACGTGCCCTACGCGGTGCAGATGGAGCCGAACCTGGTCATCGAATACTACGCCCAGAACTGATCGTTTCGGGCGAGGAACGGGGGGCCGCGCCGGGCAACGGCGCGGCCCTTTGCGTTGCGGGGTCTGGGGCGGTACCGCGGCCGATGTGCTCTGGCCCTGCGGCGCGGGCATGGCTAGAACGGCCCCGACCGGAGAGCCGCGATGAGCCAACAGACCCACAGCATCCGCCCGCGCGAGGGCATTCTTCAGATCGAGCCCTATGTCGGCGGCGCCAGCAGGATTGCCGGCGTCCCGAACGTGCTCAAGCTGTCGTCGAACGAGAATCCGCACGGGCCTAGCCCCGCCGCGATCGAGGCGTTCGCGGCCACGGCCGGCCGGCTGCACCGCTATCCGTCGAGCGATCATGCCGAGCTGCGCGCCGCAATCGCCGAGGTCGAGGGGCTGGAGGCAGGGCGGATCGTCTGCGGCGCCGGCTCTGACGAACTGATCGCGCTGCTCTGCCAGGCCTATGCCGGACCGGGCGACGAGGTGATCCACACCCGCCACGGCTTTGCGATGTATCGCATCTCGGCGTTGGCGGCGGGCGCGACCCCGGTCGAGGTGGTCGAGCGTGAGCGCACGGTCGACGTCGACGCGATCCTGGGGGCCGCCGGCCCGGCCACGCGCCTGGTCTTCGTCACCAACCCGGCCAACCCGTCAGGCACGATGATCGGCCAAGATCCCTTGGCGCGGCTTGCCGAAGGTCTGCCGCCGCAGGTGCTGCTGGTTCTCGACGGGGCCTATGCCGAGTTCGCCGAAGGCTATGACGGCGGCGCGGGCCTGGTGGCGCGACGGCAGAACGTGGTGATGACGCGCACCTTCTCGAAGCTCTACGGGCTGGGGGGGCTGCGCATCGGCTGGGCCTACGCGCCCGACCACGTGGTCGACGTGCTCAACCGCGTGCGCGGGCCGTTCAACCTGTCCGAGACGCAGCAGCGCACGGCCGAGGCGGCGATGCGCGACCGCGGCCACGCCGAATGGTGCCGGACGGAGAACGCGCGGCTGCGCGCGTGGCTGGCGGGCGAGCTGGCCGCTCTCGGCATCCCCTCGGACCGCAGCCATGCCAACTACCTGATGGCGCGATTCGCCGCCGAGGCCGAGGCGCGCGCCTGCGACGCCCATCTGCGCCGCCACGGGATCCTCGTGCGGAACGTGGCGAACTACGGCTTTCCTGAGGCGCTCAGGATCACGATCGGCGACGAGGCCGCCTGCCGCCGCGTCGTCGCCGCAATCGCCTCCTGGCGGGCCGCGGCGGCATGAGCCAGCTCTACGACCGGGTCGCCTTGATCGGGCTCGGCCTGATCGCCTCGTCGATGGGGCACGCCATGCGCGAGCGCGGCCTTGCCGGAGAGATCGTGGGCCAGGCCCGCTCGGCCGAGACGCGCGACGCGGCACTCGAACTGGCGTTCGTCGATCGCGTGACCGAGACGGCGGCCGAAGCCGTGCAGGGCGCCGATCTGGTGGTGCTGGCGACGCCGGTCGGCGCCATGGGCGACATCGCCGCCGAGATCGCGCCCCACCTGTCGCGCGGGCGCGACGGTGACGGACGTGGGGTCGGTCAAGCGTGCCGTGATCGACGCCGTGGCGCCGCACATTCCCGCAGGGGTGCATTTCGTCCCCGGCCACCCGCTCGCGGGGACCGAGCAATCGGGCCCGCGCGCGGGCTTCGCCAGCCTCTTCCGCAATCGCTGGTGCCTCCTCCTGCCGCCCGAGGATGCCAACCGAGGCGCGGTCGACCGCCTCCGCACCCTGTGGGAGGCGATGGGCGCCCATGTGGACGAGATGGATCCCGACCATCACGACCTGGTGCTGGCGGTGACCAGCCATGCGCCGCACCTCATCGCCTACACGATGGTGGGCGTGGCCGACGACCTGCGCCGCGTGACCGACAGCGAGGTCATCAAGTACTCGGCCGCCGGCTTCCGCGACTTCACCCGCATCGCCGCCAGCGATCCGACCATGTGGCGCGACGTGTTCCTGACCAACAGGGACGCGACGCTGGAGATCCTGGGCCGCTTCACCGAGGAGCTCTTCGCGCTGCAGCGGGCAATCCGCACCGGCGACGGCGACCACCTGCACGCCTACTTCACCCGCACCCGTGCGATCCGCCGCGGCATCGTCGAGGCGGGCCAGGACACCGACGCCCCCGACTTCGGTCGTGGCAAGGGGGGATAGGCGTCCGTTCCGTTCCGCGTTCAGCGCAGGACGAGGCGCGGCGCGGGCCCGAGCGGCATGGGCCCGACCGAGACCCGTCCGCCCGCAAAGATGAGGGGCACGTCGAGCGTGTCGCCTCCGCCCGCAAGCGTTGCGAGCGCCTCGAGCGTACGTTCGACGGTGGTGGCGAGGGACGCAGGCAGCGCCCCGGCGGTCACCGCGAGTTCCAGCATCTCGCGCCAGTTCGTCGCGCTGACCACGATGCGCCCTGCGGGGACACCGCGGGTGTCGACGTCGAGATCGCCGGCTGCGCTCAGCTTCAGTCCGCCCCATTCGGCCGAAAGATCGCCCAGCGTCACCTGCGTCGGCTGCGGCCGTGCCGCCGCGAGGGCATGACGGTTCCACGGGGCGTCGAAGTCGATCGTTGCGTCAAGGTGGAGGCGGCCGATCTCGGGCGGCAGCGCCCTTGCCGGGTCGAGCCGGTCGCGCAGGCCGGCGCCGGGGCTGAGGCCTGTGGCGTCGAACCCCACTTCGTGCGCGGATAGCGAGCCGGGCCTGCGGCGGGTGGCGAAGCGTACGCCTTGAGCCGCCACGCTCCACGCGGCAGACGAGTCGAGTTGCAGGTCCTCGGCCACCAGCGCGACCCGGTTGAGCGCGAGGTCCGCCCCGTCGTCCAGCACGACGCTGGCGCGCATCTCGGTGGTCGTCGCCTCGATCCGCTGCCACGGCGTCATCAGCGTCTGCTCGTGCGGCCAGACGGCAATCAGGTGGTTCGGCCGGTAGCTCAGCGCAAGCATCTGGAAAAACGGCGCGGTCCAGGCCAGGCCGGTGTCGGGGTCGGCGAGCTCGATGCCGCTGAGGGTCGCGTCGAAGCGGTTCGGAAAGCCGCGGACGGTGATGTCCGACGTCTCGGCCACCCAGCCCTCGGCGCGGCGGGCGGCGAACCACTGCTCGATGCCCGCCTGAAGCGCCCGTGAGCCCACGAACCAGTAGCCGAACCACAGAAAGGCCGCGACCAGCACAACCGCGATGAGTATTCGCATGACGTTCCCTTCCCGGCGTGCGGTGTTTATAAGGCGGCGCGGCGAAAGGACCAGCGGATGCGCGACAACGACTTGTGGGTCTTCGGATACGGCTCGCTGATGTGGAATCCGGGCTTTGACGTGGCCGAGCGCGTCATCGCCACGCTGGCCGGCTACAGCCGCACCTTCTGCATGCGCTCGGTCCACCACCGCGGCACCGAGAGCGAGCCGGGCCTGGTGCTGGCGCTCGACCCGCGGCCGGGCCGCAGCTGCCGCGGGCTTGCGCTGCGGGTCGCGCCCGGCGAGCGAGGCGCGCACCCTCGAAGCCCTGCGCGAGCGCGAGCTGATCTCGTCGGCCTATGTCGAGCGGCGAGTCGAGCTTCGCCTGCGCGACGGCCGCCAGGTCGAGGCGCTGGCCTACGTGGTGGACACCGGGCATCGTGCAGTACGTCGGCGGGCTTCGCCTGGAGGAGCAGGCGCGGATCATCGCGCGCGCCATGGGCGGGCGGGGCCCGAACACCGAGTATCTCTGGAACACGGCGCAGCATCTGCCCGAGCTTGGCATCGACGATGCCGACCTCGACTGGCTGGCCGCGCGGGTCCGGCACGATCGCGCGCTGACCACCAATCGATTTCCGGTTGGCACGTCCGCCGCGTATACCCCTATCCATGGCGCAAGAAGAGCAGCGAGAGGACACGTCCGCGATGGGCCAGCCCGATCGCGAGGCCGAGCCGCAGTTCTCGCAGCCGGTCCGCCAGATCGTCCTGATGCTGGTCGTGCTGGCGCTCGTGGGCGTGGGCGCCTACGTGGCCTTTCCGCGCGTCGCGCCGGTCTTCCTCGCCAACCCCTGGCTGAACGGCTCATCGGCTTCGTCTTCGTGCTCGGCGTCGTGGCCTGCTTCTGGCAGGTCGCTCCAGCTGATCAGTTCGGTCAACTGGATCGAGGGCTTCGCCGCCGAGCGCGCCCGGCCACCAGATGACGCGCGCGCCGCGGCTTCTGGCGCCGCTCGCCGCGCTGCTGCGGTCGCGCGGCGCGCGGATGCAGACTCAGCGCGTCGTCCTCGCGCTCGATCCTCGATTCCGTGGCGACCCGCATCGACGAGGCGCGCGACATCACCCGCTACATCGGCAACCTGCTGATCTTCCTCGGCCTTCTGGGCACCTTCTACGGCCTCGCCACCACCGTTCCCGGCGATCGTCGACACGATCCGCGCGCTCGCCCCGCAGGAGGGCGAGGGCGGCGTCGAGGTCTTCGACCGACTGATGAGCGGGCTCGAGGCCAGCTCGGCGGCATGGGCGTGGCCTTCTCCTCCTCGCTGCTGGGCCTTGCCGGGTCGCTGGTCGTGGGCCTGCTGGAGCTTTTCGCCGGCCACGGCCAGAACCGCTTCTACCGCGAGCTCGAGGAATGGCTCTCGACCATCACCCGGCTCGGCTTCGCCGGCGGCGACAGCGAGGGCGGCGGCGACGCAGGCGGCGCTGGTGGGCGTGCTCGACCACATGGCCGAGCAGATGGCAGCGACTGCAGGCGAGCTCTATCCGACGTCGACCAGGGCGCGGGCCGACGGATGAACGGCTGGCGGTGCTGGCCAGCTGCGGTCGAGCGGCTGACTCGGACCGGCTGGAGGCCAGACAGGGCGGCGACGGCGGCGCTGGACGCGGGTGGCCGAGGGGCAGGAGCGGCTGATCGCCGCTGCTCCAGCAGACCGCGACCGAGGGCGGCGCGAGGGCATCGACGCCGAAAGCCGGATGCGCCTGCGCTCGATCGACGTGCAGCTTCTGCGCATCCTCGAGGAGATGTCGGCCGGCCGGCAGGAGACGATGGCCGACCTGCGCGCCGACATCGCGCCAGCTGGCCAGGCGGTGCGGCTGACCACGCGCGAGCGCGGAAGCGAGGGCGCCGACGCCTCTGGTCGGCCGCGGCGGAGCTGATACCATGGCCCTGCGCGCCGGTCGGTACAACCGCATGGCTCGGGTCGATCTGGCCCGGCTTCGTCGACGCGATGACGGCGCTGCTGCTGGTGCTGATGTTCGTGCTGACGATCTTCATGGTCGTCCAGTTCGTTCTGCGCGAAACGATCACCGGCCAGGCGACCGAGCCCTGACGAGCTCGCCGCCGAGATGGACGCGCTGGCCCGCGCGCTGGGCGCTCGAGCAGCAGTCGGTGGCGCGTCTCGAGGACGAAACGCCGCGCTGGGCGCCGAGCTTGCCGACGCCGCGCTCCCGAGTCGCCTCGCAGAAGTCGACGCATCGCCTCGCTCACCGCGCGCGCCGCCCAACAGGAAGACGAGCTGGCCCAGCGAGCGGCCCGCATCGCCAGCTTCGAGGAGCAGGTCGCCTCGCTCCTGGCCGAGCGCGACGAGGCGCAGGCGCAGGTCGGCGAGCTGGGCGACGAGCGCGGCCAGCCTTCTCGCGAACAGGAGGCGCTGAACCTCGCCCTGGCCCAGGCCCGCGACGAGATCGACGCCCAGGCCGAGGCGGCGCGGCTTGCCGCCGCCCGTCGCGAGGCGCTCGAGGCGCTGACCGAGGATCTGCGCGCCGATCTGGCCGAGCGCGAAGCTCGCTGGAGACCGCGCTGGCCCGGCTCTCCGAGCGCGAGGCCACGCTAAGCGAGACGCTGGCCGCGCTCGATGACGCGAAGGGCACCCAAGAGCAGCTGACGGGTCAGCTGTCGGATACGCAGCAGGCGCTGGCCGAGACGCAGGAGGCGCTGAGCGACGAGGAGGCGGCGCGCCTGCAAGAGGCGGCGGCCGCCGAGGCGCTTCGGCCGCGGCTGGCCGAGAACCAGGACGCGCTCGACGAGACCGAGCGGGCACGGCTGGCCGAAGCCGCCGCAGCCGAAGCGCTGCGCACCGAACTGCAGGACGTCACAACGGCGCTGAGCGAGGAGGAAAAGGCACGGTTGGCCGAAGCCGCCGCCGCCGAAGCGTTGCGCGACCGGCTCGAGAATGCCGATGCCGAGCTTACCGCCATGTCGCTGGCGCTTGAGGAGCAGCGGCGCAAGGCGGAGGAAACGCTGACCCTGCTGGCCGCCGCCGAGGGCGCGACCGATGACCTCGAGGCGCGCCTCACTGCCGCCCTGTCCGAGCGGGACGAGGCGCAGGGCGCGCTGGCGGAGGCCCGCGCAGAGGCCGAGGCGACAGCCGCGACCCTTGCCGAGACGGAAACGGCGCGCGCCGACGCCGCGGACCGGCTGACGACGGTCGAGGCGGCGCTGGTGGCGGCCCTCGCCGCACAGAAGAACGCCGAGGGCGAAGTCGAGACGATGAACACCGCGTTGGCATCGGTGCAGCTGGCCCGCGACGCCTATGCCGGCGATCTGGACGCCGCGCGCGAGGAACTGGCCAACGCCGAGGCGGATCTCGAGGCGCTGCGGGCGCAGGCCGGCGAGCAGGCTGGGGAACGCGATCGCCTTGCGGCGGCTCTGGCGTCGGCGCGGGCCGAGGCCGAGCAGCTTCGCGAAGCCGCCGAGGAGGCGCCTGACCTTCGGGCCGAGCTCGAGACTGCGCTGGCCGCCAAGCTCGCCGCCGAGAATGCCGTCCAGGAGCAGATGACCGAGGCCGAGCGCCGCCAGGCACTTCTGGCTCAGGCCAATCGGGCGCTGGCCGAGGAAGAGGCAGCCGCCGCCGAAAGCCGCCGCGAGGTGACGGCGCTGAACCAGCAGGTGGCCGAACTTCGCGACGCAGCTGGGGTCGCTGCAGGCGCTTCTTGACGCGGCCGAAGACGCCGACGCCGAGAGCCAGGTGCGGATCGAGTCGCTGGGCGCCCGTCTGAACCGGCGCTGGCCCGTGCAGCCGCCGAACAGCGTCGACGCGCCGAGCTCGAAGAGGCAGAGCGGCGGCGGCTCGAGCAGGAGACGGAGCAGCTCGCGCGCTTCCAGTCCGAGTTCCTGCGGCAGCTCAGCGATCTTCTGGCGGGACGCGAGGGCGTCCAGGTCGTAGGTGACCGCTTCGTCTTCTCGTCCGAGGTTCTGTTCGAGCCTGGGCTCGGCCACTTTGTCCGCCGAGGGCCGATCGCAGATCGCGCGGGTCGGCCGGCTGCTGAGCGACGTGGCAAGCGAGATCCCGCCCGAGATCGACTGGGTGGTGCGCGTGGATGGCCACACCGACGATACGCCGCTGTCGGGCCTGGGCCGCTACGCCGACAACTGGGAGCTGAGCCAGGCGCGCGCACTGTCGGTGGTGCGCTACATGACGGAGCAGCTGGGCTTTCCGCCCGACCGCCTTGCCGCGACCGGCTTCGGCCAATACCAGCCCGTGGCGGATCGGCGACACTCCCGAGGCACGGGCTCGGAACCGCCGGATCGAGCTGAAGCTGACCGAGCGGTAGTCGCCCCGCTGCCCCGTGCGCGCAGGCGGCCGTACGGGCTCGCGAAGTTCCGCCAGCTATTCCGCCAGTCACACGGAAACTGAAAAAAGCCCCGCCAAAGGCGGGGCTTTCCGAGTGCGGATGCCGGGTTCAGTCGGCCGTCAGCAGGGGCGGCTTGCGTCGACGACAGGCGCGGCGCCTGCGGCGGCAGTCGATCTCGAGGTCGAGCTTGTCGTCCTTCACGGCCACCTTGACGACGCCGCCCTTGGCGAGCTGCCGAACAGGAGCTCCTCGGCCAGCGGCTTCTTGATCTCCTCCTGGATCACGCGGGCCAGCGGCCGCGCGCCCATCTTGTCGTCGTAGCCCTTCTCGGCCAGCCATTCGGCGGCGGCCTTGGTCAGCTCGATCGATGACGTTCCGATCCATGAGCTGCGCCTCGAGCTGCAGCACGAACTTCTCGACCACCTGCAGGATGATCTCCTCTGCCGAGCGGGGCGAAGGAGATCACCGCGTCGAGGCGGTTGCGGAACTCGGGCGTGAACGTCCGCTCGATCGCGGCGGTGTCCTCGCCCTCGCGCCGGTCGCGCCCGAAGCCGATGGCGGCCTTGGCCATGTTCGGCGCGCCCGCGTTCGACGTCATGATCAGGATCACGTTGCGGAAGTCGACCTGCCGGCCGTTGTGGTCGGTCAGCTTCCCGTGGTCCATGACCTGCAGGAGGATGTTGTAGACGTCCGGGTGCGCCTTCTCGATCTCGTCGAGCAGCAGCACGCAATGCGGGTGCTGGTCGACGCCGTCGGTCAGGAGCCCGCCCTGGTCGAAGCCCGACATAGCCCGGAGGCGCGCCGATCAGGCGGCTGACCGCGTGCTTCTCCATGTACTCCGACATGTCGAAGCGCAGGAGCTCCACCCCGAGCGAAGAGGCGAGCTGCTTGGCGACCTCGGTCTTGCCGACGCCGGTGGGGCCGGCGAAGAGGTAGTTGCCGATCGGCTTCTCGGGTTCGCGCAGGCCGGCCCGGGCCAGCTTGATCGACGGCTGACAGCGCCTCGATCGCCTTGTCCTGCCCGAACACCACGCGCTTCAGCGTGACCTCGAGGTCCTTCAGCACCGCGGCGTCGTCCTTGCAGACGTTCTTCGGCGGGATCCGGGCGATCTTGGCCGACAACTGCCTCGATCTCCTTGGCGCCGATCGTCTTGCGCCGCTTGGATTCGGCCACGAGGTGCTGCGCCGCGCCGGCCTCGTCGATCACGTCGATGGCCTTGTCGGGCAGCTTGCGGTCGTTGATGTAGCGCGCCGACAGCTCGACCGCGGTCTTGATCGCCTCCGAGGTGTAGCGGATGTCGTGGTGCGTCTCGAAATAGGGCTTGAGGCCCTTGAGGATCTTGACCGTGTCGTCGACCGACGGCTCGTTCACGTCGATCTTCTGGAACCGCCGCGACAGCGCGCGGTCCTTCTCGAAGTGCTGACGGAACTCCTTGTAGGTGGTGGAGCCCATGCAGCGAAGCTTGCCGCCCTGCAGCGCGGGCTTGAGCAGGTTCGAGGCGTCCATCGCGCCGCCCGACGTCGCGCCGGCGCCGATCACCGTGTGGATCTCGTCGATGAAGAGGATCGCGTCGCGATGGTCCTCGAGCTCGGTCACGACGGCCTTCAGCCGCTCCTCGAAGTCGCCGCGGTAGCGGGTGCCGGCGAGCAGCGCGCCCATGTCGAGCGAGAAGATCGTGGCGCTGCGACAGCACCTCGGGCGTCTCGCCTGCGACGATCTTGCGCGCGAGGCCCTCGGCGATGGCGGTCTTGCCCACGCCGGGGTCGCCCACGAGCAGCGGGTTGTTCTTGCGCCGGCGGCAGAGCACCTGGATGCACCGCTCGACCTCGGACTCGCGGCCGATCAGCGGGTCCACGTCGCCCTGCGCGACTTGGCGTTCGAGATCCACGCAGTACTTCGCCAGCGCGCTTTCCTTGTCCTCCTCTTCCGTCTGAGCCTCCTCCTCGATGTCGCTGGCACCCTGCACGGGCCGCGCCTCGCCGAAGCGAGGGATTCTTGGCGACGCCATGGGCGATGAAGTTGACCGCATCGTAGCGCGTCATGTCCTGCTCCTGCAGGAAATAGGCGGCGTTCGATTCGCGCTCGGCGAAGATCGCGACGAGCACGTTGGCGCCCGTCACCTCGGTCGCGGCCCGAGGACTGCACATGGATCGCCGCGCGCTGGATCACGCGCTGGAACGCCGCGGTGGGCACCGCCTCCGAGCCGTCGACGTCGGTCGACGAGCGTCGAGAGGTCGTCGTCGATGAACGTCGACCAGCGTCTGTCGCAGTTCGTCGAGGTCGACGTAGCAGGCCTGCATCACCTTGGCGGCATCCGGTTCGTCGATCAGGGCCAGCAGGAGGTGCTCCAGCGTCGCAAGCTCATGCCGCCGCGCGTTGGCCAGCGCGAGCGCGGCGTGGATGGCCTGCTCGAGCGTGTTCGAGAATGAAGGCACGGCCCGTGCTCCTTCTGATGTGGCCGGGCAGGGAGACCCTTCTCCGACCGTGTGCCTCATCAATCTTAAAGTTCGGTTTGACGGGCCGCCCTTCAAGAATTTTCTGCGCAACGATCACTACAAATCGATGTGTCGTCGCGCGGGGCGTCACGTCGGTGTCGGTGACGGGCGCGCCCTCAGAATGCGTCCTTGCGACGCCGGATCTCGGCGAACGCCTCGACATCGTCGGCGTCAGGCATGCCGATGATCGCCTTCACCTCTCGAGATGCCGCCCGGAGGAACGGGTTCGTGGCCTTCTCGAGTCCGAGGGACGACGGGACGGTGGGGCGTCCTGCGGCGCGGCGGCGTCGACATCTTCGATGCGGGAGATAAGCGCTGGATTGTCCGGGTCAACGGTACGGGCGAAGCGCGCGTTCGCTGGCGGTGTATTCGTGGCCCGAATAGACCTGAGTGTCGTCCGGCAGGGCGGCGAGGCTTCGAGAGGCTCTGCCACATCTGTCCCGCCGTTCCCTCGAACAGCCGGCCGCAGCCCAGCGCCATGAGGCTGTCGGCGGTGAAGACCGCATCGCGCATCGGGGACGTAGAAGGCAATGTGGCCCACCGTGTGCCCCGAGCACGTCGATCACCTGCACTTCGTGGCCTGCGAAATCGAACGCTCTGGTCGCGTGCGACCGCCTCGTCGAGCGCGGGCAGGCGGTGCCGGTCGGCCTCCGCCCCGATCACGCGGGCATCCGTGACCGCAGTTCGGCGACGCCCTCCACGTGGTCGGCGTGGTGGTGCGTGATCCAGATCTGGTCGAGGCTCCAGCCGCGTTCGTTCAAGGCGTCGCGGATGGGCGCCGCCTCGGGTGCGTCGACGAGTGCGGTGCGGCCGCTCGTCGCTGTCGTGCAGCAGGAACGCGTAGTTGTCCGTGCGGCACGGGACGGTGACGACTTCCACAGACATGGTCATTCCTCTCCGGCTGCGATATTCTTCGAACCAAGCCTCGCCCATCCCCAACGCCGTCGCAATGCATCTCGACGTACTCGACCTGAAGACATTCTACTACCGCACCCGCCTTGGACGCGGGGCGCAGAAGGCGGTGCGCGATCAGGTGCTGCGGCTCTGGCCCGAGGCGAGGGGCCAGACGGTGGTGGGCTTCGGCTTCGCCGTTCCACTTTTGCGGCCGTATCTGACCGATGCGCGTCGCGTCGTAGCCCTCATGCCGGGCCAGCAGGGGGTGATGCCGTGGCCGGCCGGACGGCCCAACGTCTCCGTTCTCTGCGAAGAGACCCAGTGGCCGATCGAGACGGGGCGTGCCGACAAGCTGGTCCTGTTGCACGGCCTCGAGACATCTGAACATCCGTCGTCACTGCTCGACGAATGCCAGCGCGTGCTGGGGCCGGGGGGCCGTGCTCTCTTCATCGTGCCGAATCGGGCGGGCCTTTGGGCGCGGCGCGACCGCACCCCCTACGGGTTCGGTCGGCCGTACAGCCTGAGCCAGCTCGAGACCCAGCTGGAACGGCATGGCTTTGAGCCCGAGCGCCACGCCGCGGCCCTCTTTCAGCCGCCGACCGAGCAGCCCTTCTGGTTGCGAACGGCGGCTTTCTGGGAACGTGCCGGCCGCAAGATCTCGAACCGCTATGCCGGTGGCGTGCTGATGGTCGAGGCGGTCAAGCGCCCGCCTGCCGCCAACCGGAGCGGGCTGCCCGACGACCGATTCGCCGACCGCTTCGGGTTCTCGATCCCATTCCCCAGGCCGAGGGCGGCGCGGCCTGAGCCCGATGGCACGCTGGGGCAGGGCGAAGGGCGGTTGCGAGGTGTGAACCTTCCTGCTACACCCGCCGCGATTTTGGCGCGGAGCCTTCCGCGGCCAATGGGACAAGGGCCTGCCGGGGCGAAACCCGGCAGGATGAGGGACTAGAGAAAACGGAAGGGTGGACGTGTCCGAACCGGCTTCGATCTCGACGGGCATCGCCTCGCGCTATGCGACAGCCATATTCGAACTGGCAAAGGAGGACGGCGCCATCGACAATGTCGAGGCCGACGTCGAAACCTTGGCCAGCTCATTGAAGGATAGCGCCGACTTTCGCGAGCTGATTGCGTCGCCGATCTACAGCCGCGAGCAGCAGGGCCGCGCGATTGCGTCGCTCGGCGAGAAGATGGAGCTCTCCGGCATCGTGCTGAACACGCTGCGGCTGATGGCATCCAAGCGGCGCCTCTTCGTGCTGCCGCAGCTCGTGCAGGAACTGCGCGACCGTCTCGCGCGCGAGAAGGGCGTGGTCACGGCCGAAGTGGTCGCGGCGAAGGCAGCTTTCCGAGGACCAGCGTCAGAAGCTGACGGAGATGCTCAGGAAGGCCGCGGGCGAGCGACGTCAAGATCAGATCTGTCCGTGGACGAGCGGCTGATCGGCGGCCTTCGGGTCAAGCTCGGCTCGAAGATGATCGACACGTCGATCCGCTCGAAGCTTGCCGCACTCCAGAACACCATGAAAGAGGCCGGATAAATGGCGATCCAAGCTGCTGAAATCTCTGCCATCCTCAAGGAGCAGATCCGAAACTTCGGCGAGGAGGCCGAGGTCGCCGAGGTCGGTCGCGTTCTGTCGGTCGGTGACGGCATCGCACGCGTCTACGGCCTGGACAACTGCCAGGCCGGCGAGATGGTCGAGTTTCCGGGCGGCATCATGGGCATGGCGCTGAACCTCGAGACCGACAACGTCGGCGTGGTGATCTTCGGCTCTGACCGTGAGATCAAGGAAGGCGACACCGTCAAGCGCACCGACTCGATCGTCTCTGTGCCGGTCGGGGACGCGCTGCTCGGGCGCGTGGTCGACGGCCTCGGTCAGCCGATCGACGGCAAGGGCGCCATCGAGGCAGCCGAAATCCGCATGGCCGACGTCAAGGCGCCGGGCATCATTCCCCGTCGCTCGGTGCACGAGCCGATGGCCACTGGCCTCAAGGCGATCGACGCGATGATCCCGATCGGTCGCGGCCAGCGAGAGCTCATCATCGGCGACCGGCAGACCGGCAAGACGGCGGTCGCGATGGACGCGATCCTCAACCAGAAGGTCTACAACGAGGAGGCCGGCGACGACGAGAGCAAGAAGCTCTACTGCGTCTACGTCGCCATCGGCCAAAAGCGCTCGACCGTCGCGCAACTCGTCAAGAAGCTCGAGGAAACCGGTGCGATGGCCTACTCCATCGTCGTCGCCGCCACCGCGTCGGATCCTGCGCCAATGCAGTTCCTCGCGCCCTACGCGGCGACCGCGATGGCCGAATACTTCCGCGACAACGGTCGCCACGCGCTCATCGTCTATGACGACCTCTCCAAGCAGGCGGTGGCTTACCGCCAGATGTCGCTTCTGCTCCGCCGGCCGCCGGGTCGCGAAGCCTATCCCGGCGACGTCTTCTACCTTCACTCTCGCCTGCTCGAGCGGTCGGCGAAGCTCAACGAAGACCATGGCTCCGGCTCGCTGACCGCTCTGCCGATCATCGAGACGCAGGCGGGTGACGTGTCGGCCTACATCCCGACCAACGTGATCTCGATCACCGACGGCCAGATCTTCCTCGAGACCGAGCTCTTCTACCAGGGCGTCCGTCCGGCCGTGAACACGGGCCTCTCGGTGAGCCGCGTGGGCTCGGCGGCGCAGACCGACGCGATGAAGTCGGTGGCCGGGAAGATCAAACTCGAACTCGCGCAGTACCGCGAGATGGCGGCCTTCGCGCAGTTCGGATCCGACCTCGACGCGGCGACGCAGCGCCTCCTGAACCGCGGTGCGCGCCTGACGGAGCTGATGAAGCAGCCGCAATATGCGCCGCTGACCAACGCCGAGATCGTGTGCGTCATCTTCGCGGGCACGCAGGGCTATCTTGACAAGCTCAAGGTGAACCAGGTCGGCCCGTTCGAGCAGGGCCTGCTGAACCACCTGCGCTCGAAGCACGCCGACCTGCTGGCCGACATCACCAATAACGACCGCAAGGTGAAGGGCGAGCTGGAAGAGAAGATCCGGTCGGCGATCGACGAATTCGCGCGCGACTTCGGCTGAGCGGAACCGACACATGCCCAGCCTGAAGGATCTCAAGAACCGGATCGAGAGCGTCAAGTCGACGCGCAAGATCACCAAGGCGATGCAGATGGTCGCCGCCGCCAAGCTGCGCCGCGCGCAGGAGGCGGCCGAGCAGGCTCGCCCCTATTCCGAACGGATGCGTTCGGTCATGGCGGGCCTCGCACAGTCGGTGGAGGGCTCGCCCTCGGCGCCGCGACTTCTGACCGGTACGGGATCGGACAAGACGCACCTTCTCGTCATCATCACGGCAGAGCGCGGCCTGGCAGGGGCGTTCAATTCCTCGATCACCCGCAAGGCCCGGGCGCGTCTGGACAAGCTCGTGGCCGAGGGCAAGACGGTCAAGGTCCTGACGGTGGGACGCAAGGGACGCGACATGTTGCGGCGCGACCACAGCGACAAGTTTGTCGGCCACCACGACATGACCGAGATGAAGCGGCCGTCGTACGCCGACGCCCAAGGGATCGCCGACGACATCCTCAACCGCTTCGAGGAGGGCGAGTTCGACGTCGCGACGATCTACTTCAACACGTTTCAGTCGGTGATCGCGCAGGTTCCGACGGAACAGCAGATCGTCCCCGCCACGTTCGAAGGTGAGGAGGCGGATTCCTCCACCCTCTACGAGTACGAGCCGAGCGAGGAGGCTATCCTCGAGGATCTGCTGCCACGTGGCATCGCCACTCAGATCTTCGCGGCGCTTCTCGAGAACGCGGCGTCCGAGCAGGGCGCGCGGATGAGCGCAATGGATAACGCCACGCGGAACGCCGGCGAGATGATCGACAAGCTGACGATCGAGTACAACCGGTCCCGTCAGGCGGCGATCACCAAGGAACTCATCGAAATCATCTCGGGCGCCGAGGCGCTCTGACCAAAGATCCGGAGACCCAAATGGCAGATCAAGCAGTCGGCAAGGTGACGCAGGTGATCGGGGCCGTCGTCGACGTCCAGTTCAGCGATGAGCTTCCCGAGATCCTCAATGCGCTCGAGACAGAAAACCAGGGCCGGCGCCTAGTACTCGAGGTTGCTCAACACTTGGGCGAGAACACGGTCCGCACCATCGCGATGGACGCGACCGAGGGCCTTGTTCGCGGCCAGGAAGTGCGCGACACGGGCGCACCGATCCAGGTTCCGGTCGGAAGCGCGACGCTCGGGCGCATTTTGAACGTCATCGGCGAGCCGGTCGACGAGAAGGGCCCTGTCGAGGCGGACGAATACCGCGCCATCCATCAGGAGGCACCGTCGTTCGAGGCACAGGCGACCTCGACCGAGATCCTCGTGACCGGCATCAAGGTGATCGATCTGCTGGCCCCCTACTCGAAGGGCGGCAAGATCGGTCTGTTCGGCGGCGCCGGCGTGGGCAAGACCGTGCTCATCATGGAGCTGATCAACAACATCGCCAAGGTGCACTCGGGCTACTCGGTGTTCGCAGGCGTCGGCGAGCGCACCCGCGAGGGCAACGACCTATACCACGAGATGATCGAATCCGAGGTCATCAAGCCCGACAATCTCTCCGAGAGCCAGGTGGCGCTGGTCTACGGCCAGATGAACGAACCGCCGGGCGCCCGCGCCCGCGTCGGCCTCACCGGACTGACGCTCGCCGAGCAGTTCCGCGACCAGTCCGGCACCGATGTGCTGTTCTTCGTTGACAACATCTTCCGCTTCACCCAGGCGGGCTCGGAGGTGTCGGCGCTCCTCGGCCGGATCCCATCTGCGGTGGGCTATCAGCCGACGCTCGCCACTGACATGGGGGCCCTGCAGGAGCGCATCACCTCGACCCGCGCCGGCTCGATCACTTCGGTGCAGGCGATTTATGTTCCTGCCGACGACCTGACCGACCCGGCGCCCGCGACCTCGTTCGCCCACCTGGACGCGACCACGGTGCTCAGCCGTGCGATCTCGGAGCTGGGTATCTACCCGGCCGTCGACCCGCTCGATTCCACGAGCCGGATCCTCGATCCCTCGGTGGTGGGCGAGGAGCACTACCAAGTTGCCCGCGACGTGCAGGGGATTCTTCAGCGCTACAAGTCGCTGCAGGACATCATCGCGATCCTCGGGATGGACGAGCTGTCGGAAGAGGACAAGCTGACGGTCGCGCGCGCTCGCAAGATCCAGCGGTTCCTCAGCCAACCCTTCGACGTGGCCAAGGTCTTCACCGGATCCGACGGCGTGCAGGTGCCGCTCGAGAAGACGATCGCCTCGTTCAAGGCCGTGGTCGAGGGCGAGTATGACCACCTGCCCGAAGCCGCCTTCTACATGGTCGGCGACATCGAGGACGTGAAGGCGAAGGCGGAACGCATGGCTTCCGAGGCGGCTTGATCATGGCCGAGACCTTTCAGTTCGACTTGGTGGCGCCCGAACGGCGGCTGTCGTCGGTGCAGGCGTCCGAGGTCACGATCCCGGGCGCCGAGGGCGACATGACGGTTCTGGCGCAGCACGCGCCGGTCCTTACGTCGTTGCGGCCAGGCGTCCTTCGGGTCGAGGCCGAGGGCGAGACGCACGAATATGTGGTGACCGGCGGCTTCGCAGAGATCCGCCGGGAAGGTGTGACCGTCCTCGCCGAGCGCTCGCTGCCTCGCGGCGAAATGAGCCAGGAAATCGTTGACCAGATGGTCGCGGAGGCCGCCGAACAGCACCGGCGCGCGCGCGAGGAGGGGGAGCACGGCCTCGTCGACGACACCGCCAAGCTGCTTTCGGACATGGTCGCGATGGGAAGTCACATTGGCCTCGACCCCAAGCAGTCCAACTTCTGAAGTCCGCTCCATGGTGAGAAAAAAGGCCCGCCTCTGGCGGGCTTTTTTTTGTCGCGCCGTTCCACTGTTGTGAGACATGCGGCCGCGGCGCGATGCCGCTTACAGGAACCCGTTCGCCAGAACATTGGCGCGACCCGAAGGATTTGCGCGCCATCGGCTGCGTCGGCCGATAAGCAGGGTGTTGCACGTGCCGACGCTTCCGCGGCTTGGTCGGCCGGAAGTCTACGAGATGAGTTCCTGCGCGGGGTCCACCAGCAACTTTCGGCAGACCGACGGCGACGAGCCCAATGCTGCCGGGGGCCGGGCGCGTCGACAGCTGCGAGCGTGCAGCAGAATTCTCAGCCAATGGTGGGCATGTCGTCGACTGTGGCGCGGTGAGGGCTGCCCGGAGGTCAGCCCGAACGAGAGGATGGCGCGAGCCTGCGCGAGGAGCGGAGCGCCCTTAGGCGGCCGAGTACATGCCCTCGTAGATCGGGCTGAGCGTTTCCGGTTCGAAGAGCGACGAGACCGAGGTCCCGTTCCAGATGTTCATGATCGCCTGCGCGAACATCGGCGCCGTCGGGATGATACGGATGTTGGAGGCCTGGCGGACGCGGTCGACTGGCTCGATGGTGTCGGTTACCACCAGGCTCTTCATCACCGACTTGCCGATGCGGTCGACGGCAGGGCCCGAAAGTACGCCGTGAGTGATGTAGGAGTGAACCTCGTTCGCGCCGTTCTCGATCAGTACCTCGGCTGCCTTGCAGAGCGTGCCGGCCGTGTCGCAGATATCGTCGACGATGATGCAGGTTTGCCCCTCGACTTCGCCGATCACCGTCATCTCGGCGATCTCGCCCGCCTTTTCGCGCCGCTTGTCGACGATGGCGAGCGCGCAGCCGATGCGCTGCGCCAGCTCACGGGCGCGGGCGACACCGCCCACGTCGGGCGAGACGACCGTGACGTTGTCCAGGCGCCCGCGGAAGTTATGCTGGATGTCGAGCGCGAAGATCGGGCTCGCATAGAGGTTGTCGACGGGAATGTCGAAGAAGCCCTGAATCTGCGCCGCGTGCAGGTCCATCGTCAGCACCCGCTCAATCCCCGCCTGCGTCATGAGGTTCGCGACCAGCTTGGCGCTGATCGGCGTGCGCGCCTTGGTGCGCCGATCCTGCCGCGCATAGCCGAAATACGGGATCACGGCAGTGATCCGCGCCGCCGACGACCGGCGCAGCGCATCGGTCATGATCAGCAGTTCCATCAGGTTGTCGTTCGCCGGGTTCGAGGTCGGCTGAATGATGAACATGTCCTCGCCGCGGACGTTCTCGAAGACCTCGACGAAGATCTCCTGGTCATTGAACCGCTCGACCCGGGCATCGACCAGCGTCACGCCGACGCCGCGATGCATCGACATTCGCCGGGCGATCGCCTTGGCAAGGCTGCGGTTCGCATTGCCGGAGATCAGCTTCGGCTCGACGGGATTCGGCATTGCGAGGGTCCTGGCATTCGTGGCGGATTCGCGGAAGTTGACACCGCTTAACACGCGGGTACGGTCGCGCAAACCGTGACGCAGGGATGGGGCATGGCGCATATCGACTGCTTTCTCAGCACCCTTTCTCCTTACGTCTATCTCTCGGGGACCCGGCTTCAGGAGATCGCGGCCAGCCATGGTGCAACGGTCACTTACAAGCCGCTCGACGCGCTGACGCTCTTTGCGCGAACCGGTGGGACCGCGCCCGCCGAGCGGCACGAGAACCGCAAAGCCTACCGCCTGCAAGAGTTGCGACGGCAGGCGCGCAAGGCAGGTTTGCACATCAATCTGCAGCCGGCCCACTGGCCGTCGAACCCCGCCCCGTCCTCCTACGCGGTAATCGCCGCGCAGGCGGCAGGCGGCGGTGATCTGGGCGGCTTGATCCATGGCCTTGGCGCGGCGTGCTGGGCGAACGAGCTCGACATCGCGGACGACGCCGTGATCCGCGACTGCCTGAAGGTCGCGGGTTTCGACCCGGCGCTGGCGGATCGCGGGCTGCTGTCCGGCGCCGAAGCCTATGCAGCCAACCTCGAGGAGGCGGTGGCACGCGGGCGCATTCGGCGTGCCCTTCTACATCGCCGACGGGGATGAGAGATTCTGGGGGCAGGACCGGCTGGACGATCTCGACGCGCATCTGGCCGGAGAGCTCTAGTCGCTTCCCGGCCCGCCCGCTCCTTCGCCTTCGGCTCAGCCGGCGAGTAGGGAGAGGAAGCGGTCCACCGCCTCGGGACGCGCAGACCAATCTGTGACGAGGCGCGCGGTCAGCATCTCGTCGTCCGGCCCCTCGAGCCCGCCCGTCCAGAGGTAGTATTGCGCCCCGGCCTCGGTCAGCCGGCGATGTGCGGCGCGCGGCCAGTCGGCAAAGATGATGTTGGCGCGCGGCTCGTGTGCCAGCCGTACCTCGGGCCGCTGCTTCAGACCGCGGGCCAGGCGCGCAGCCGCGCCGTTGGCGTCGCGCGCCATCTCGAGCCAGAGGTCGTCCTCGAGGTAGGCCTCCATCTGCGCCGACAGGAAGCGGTGCTTGGAGAACAGGTGCGCGCCGCGCTTGCGCCGAAGCTCGAACTCCCACGCGTGGGCGGGGTCGAAGAATCACCGCCGCCTCGACCCCGACAAGGCCGTTCTTGGTGCCGCCGAAGCTCACCGCGTCGACGCCAGCCTTCCAAGTCATCTCGGCCGGCGTGCAGCCGAGCGTGACAAGCGCGTTGGCGAAGCGCGCGCCGTCCATGTGGACCGGCAGGCCGTGCCGGCGAGCGATCTCGGTGATGCGCGCCGATGCTCGTCGAGGTCGTAGACCGTCCCGTTCTCGGTCGCCTGGGTGATCGAGACCGGGCCGCGCTGCGGGCCGTGGACGCCGCGGCTCTCCTCCTTCGCGATGGCTGCGGCCAGCGCTTCGGGGCCGATCAGGCCGCTTCGCGCCTCGACGAGCGTCAGCTTGGCGCCGCCCGAGAAGAATTCGGGCGCATTGCACTCGTCTTCCTCGATATGGGCGCCGCCGCGCAGAAGACCGTCTGCCAGGGCTGTGCCATGCGTCGCGAGGATCAGCGAGTTGGCCGCGGTGCCGGTGGCGACGAGATAGACCGCCGCCTCGGGCGCCTCGAAGACCTCGCGGATGCGGTCGCGCACCCGCTCCATCAGCGGCGTCGGCGCCGTAGGACATGGCGTAGCCCTCGTTGGCGCGAGCGAGGCCTCGATGACCCGGGGATGGGCGGGGCCGGTGTTGTCGGAGGCGAAATTCATGCGGCGGGCTTCCGTCTGGCTGGGGGTAACGCGGCGCGCGGACAATCCGCGGCGGCGCCGGGAGCCGACCGCCGTCCCTGCGTCGCCTGGGCGATCACGTCGGCTCTTCGATGATGTGGTCTTCCCACTCGTCCTCGGGCACCTCGAACTCCGGTACCGTCCAGCCCGCGCACCGAGACGCCGGCCTCGTGCACCGAGGCGGGACGCCCCGAGATCAGCGGGTGCCAGTCGTAGAGCGGCTTGCCCTCGTACAGCAGGCGATAGGCGCAGGTGCGTGGCATCCAGTAGGCATTGTGCTCGATGTTCTCCGGCGTCAGCACCACGCATTCGGGCACGAACTGCTTGCGGATGGCGTAGTGGCCGCAGCGGCAGGTCTCGCCGTCGAAGAGGCGGCAGGCGACGCGGGTGAACTCGACCTCGCCCGTGTCGGCGTCCTCGAGCTTGTTCAGGCAGCACTTGCCGCAGCCGTCGCAGAGCGCCTCCCACTCCGCGGGGTCATGTCTGTCAGCGGCACGCGCTCCCAGAAGCGGGGGCGGAGGGCGTCGGGACGCGGGTTTCATGGCGGGCGCGGCTCATGCCAGCGCCTCGCGGGCCCTGGCGCTGTCGCGGTCCATCTGCGCGACCAGGGCGCCAGAGCTGTCGAATTGCTCTTCGGGGCGGAGCCAGTCGACCAGCGCGACCGAGAGATGCTCGCCGTAGAGGTCGCCCTTGAAGTCGAAGAGGTAGGTCTCGAGATTGGGGCGGTTCTCGCCGAACATCGGCCGCACGCCGATCGAGGCGACGCCGTCGGTAGGTTGCCCGGGTGCGGCCCCGTCAGGACGTCGACCCGCACCGCGTAGACGCCGAAGCGCGGCGGGTGCAGCCCGGCGATGCGACATGTTGGCGGTGGGATAGCCCAGGTCGCGGCCGCGCTTCGTCGCCGTGGAGCACCGCGCCCTCGATCCGGTGGAGGTGGCCCAGCATCGCGGCCGCGTCGCGCGGCCGCCCCTCGCTCAGCGCCTCGCGGATCGCGCGTCGAGGAGACCTCGCCGCGCCTGAAGCCACCAGCGGCGACACGGTGACGTCGAAGCCGATGGCGCGGCCCAGCGCGACCAGGTCATCGGCGTCGCCGGCGCGGCCCTTGCCGAAGCGGAAGTCGCCGCCCACCACGACATGGGCGAGGCCGAGCCCGGATGCCAGCACGTCGCGCGCGAAGGCCTCGGCCGAGAGCGGCGCGATGTCGCGTGAACGGCAGCTCGTAGAGGATGTCGACGCCCAGCTTCTCCAGCCGGTGGGCCTTGGCCTCGGCGTTCATCAGCCGGAAGGGCGGCGCCTCCGGGGCGAACACCTCGCGCGGATGCGGCTCGAACGTGACGACGCCGAGGGGTGCGCCGCCGTCGGCCCGTCCCGGGCGAGGTCGAGCACGGCCTGGTGGCCCAGGTGCACGCCGTCGAAATTGCCGATCGCGGCGCTGGCGCCGCGGAGTCCGCGTTCAGGTCGGAAAAGGTGTCCCGGACGGTCCGCATGGCGCAGCGCGATAGCGCCCGGGCGGGCGGGGCGCAACCGCGCTTCAGTCGAACTTGCGGCTGGGCGCGAGGACCGTCGCCTCGCCCTTGAGCACCAGCGTCTCCCCGACTGCGCAGCGGGTGTCGAGCGTGACGCGGCGGCGGGCGTGGTCGATTGCTGTCACGGTGACCTCGGCCTCGGACGCATGTCGCCGGGGCGCACGGGGGCCATGAACTTCAGCGACTGGCCGAGGTAGACGGTGCCGTGGCCCGGAAGCTGCTCGCCGATCACGGCCGAGATCAGCCCGGCGGTCAGCATCCCGTGGGCGATCCGGCCCTCGAAGATCGTGTCGCGCGCGTAGTCGTCGTCGAGGTGGACCGGGTTCCGGTCGGTCGAGACCTCGGCGAACAGCTCGATGTCGCGGTCGGTGACCTCCTTGCGGAGGTCGCGCGTCATCCCGATCTCGAGATCCTCGATGACAGATCGTGCCGCGGGGGGCGTTGTCGAGCATGCTGGCCACTCCTCGCGCAACAAACGGGCGCAGAGGCGCCGCCATCACGAAAGGAAATTACTTCGCGGCCGCAGAAAGTCAAGTTGGTTCCTCAGCGCAAGGTGCCGATGGCGTAGGTCGGCGGATGCCAGCCGTGTTCGTCGACGTAGGCGGCCAGGCGACCGGGGTCGGGCTGATCCGCGGTTTCCGTCTCGTGCGCGGCGAGGCCGCCGGTGACGAAGAGCGAATCGATCTCTTCGCCGATGCGCGCCCTGGATGTCGGTCGCGATGCCGTCGCCGATCGCCAGGACGCTGTCGGCATCCGGCGCCCTCCCGCCTTCGGCGAGCCGGCGTCGGGCGAGGTCGTAGATCGGCGGGTGCGGCTTGCCGAAGTAGAGGCTCTCGCCGCCCATCTCGGTGTAGAGCCGCGGCGAGCGCGCCGGCGCACCATTCCCGCGTCTCGCCGCGGTCGACCACGATGTCGGGGTTCGCGCAGAGGAGCTTGAGGCCCCGCGTCTTGGCGTAGAGGAATCGGCTCGCGCATGATCTCGGGGTCGGCGTGGGGGTCGAAGGGGCCGGTGCAGACGATGCCCTCGGCCTCGTCCAGCGGCACGCGCTCGATCTCGACGGCGTCGTGGAGCAGGTGCAGCGGCTCGAAGAAGCTCGCGTCCTGCGGCTCGCCGAAGTGCCAGACGCGGCGGCCGACGGCGCCATGGAACATCGCGAGCCGGGCGCTGTCGCCCGAGGTGGCGATGGTGTCCCAGCAGTCGCCGGGCACGCCGATGTCCTCGATCTGGCGCTGCACCGAGGCGCGGGGCCGGGGGGCGTTGGTCAGCAGCACCACCTTGCCGCCGCCATCGCGGAACCCGCGCAACGCCGCGACGGCCGTCGGGAATGGGCGGACGCCGTTGTGCAGGCACCCCCAGAGGTCGCAGAAGACAGCGTCGTAGGGGGCTGAGATCTCGGCGAGCGAGTCGACGATGCGGGGCATCAAGAGCGCCCCGCGATCGCGCCCAAAGGTGCCATTCCTGGCGCCCGCGCCTCGTCGGCCGCCTTGCCTGTTCCTGTCCGGCCGGCGTCATACCTTGAGCGCGGGGATGATCTGCTTCTTGCGGCTGACGATGCCCGGCAGCACCACCTGTCGCCCTCGACCGTCACCCGAAGCTCTTCTCGGCCACCTCGCGCGCAAGATCGAGGCGACGAGCAGCGTCGCCTCCTCCTTCAGGATGTCGACGACGAAGAACAGCACGTGGTCGACGCCATCCTCCTGGCGACCTGCGTCATCGCCGCCATGCAGCCTCTGCTTGCGCTCGAGCACCGTCGCGGGCGAGGTGGTCTCGAGCACCGAGATCCGAAAGCTCTTGCCGCCGACCTCGTACTTCTTGCTGTCCATGCGCAGCAGCTCGGCGTCGGAGAACGCCGAGACGTCCGACTTGGCGGCGAACATTTCGGCCGGCATAGTCGGCGATCGAGATGCCCAGATCGGCGGCCAGCTTCTCGGCCAGCGTTTCGGTCGACATCGGTGGTCGTGGGCGAGCGGAACGCCAGCGTGTCGCTGAGGATGCAGGAGAGCATCGCGCCCTTGATCGCCTCGGGCATCCGCGCGGCATCCTCGCCCATCAGGTCGTGCATGATCGTGGCGGTGCAGGCGAGCGGCCGGACGGTGATGTCGATCGGCGCCTTGCGTCTTCAGGTTTCCGGCCAGGAGCTTGTGATGGTCGATGATCTCCAGGACCTCGGCCTCGCCGATGACGTCGGGAAGCTCGGCCGGGTTGTTGGTGTCGACCACGACGCACCGCTCGCCCTCGGCGACGTCCTCGATGATCTGCGGCTTCGGCAGGCCCCAGCGCTCCATCACAAAGGCGGCCTCGGTATTGGGCTCGCCCAGAAGCACGGCCTCGGCCGGGGTGCCTTTCACCTCGGAGAGATACCACGCCCAGATCATCGGCGAGCCGGTGGAGTCGGTGTCGGGGGACTTGTGTCCGAAAACCTTGATCGTCATGTTCCTCTCGCGTCCCTCGTAAAGATCGCGGCCCTTATAGGAAGGGGTCGCCGGCTTGTCACGGAGCAGGCCCGGCGCCGCGATGCGGCCCACAGTCTTTCTGAACCGTTGACAGCGTGCGTGGGCGCTCCTATCTCGGCGCCATTAGCACTCTCCTGTGGTGAGTGCTAAACCGAAAAGAGCCTAACGCAAGGGAGCGTTTCAGATGGCATTCAAACCGCTGCACGACCGCGTTCTGGTCCGCCGCGTCGAAAGCGACGAGAAGACCAAGGGCGGCCTGATCATCCCCGACAGCGCCAAGGAAAAGCCCGCCGAGGGCGAGATCGTCGCCGTCGGCGACGGCGCCCGCAAGGACTCCGGCGAACTGATCGAGATGGTCGTCAAGGCCGGCGACCGCGTCCTCTTCGGCAAGTGGTCGGGCACCGAGGTCACGCTCGACGGCGAAGAACTGCTGATCATGAAGGAAAGCGACATCCTCGGCATCATCGAGGGCGCCGACGCCGCCTCGAAGGCCGCCTGAGGCCGACCGCGAACATTCCCACCCGCGATTATTTAGGAAGGAAAGACGAACATGGCAGCGAAAGACGTCAAGTTCGAGACCGACGCCCGCAACCGCATGCTCAAGGGCGTCAACATCCTCGCCGACGCGGTGAAGGTCACGCTCGGCCCCAAGGGCCGCAACGTCGTTCTCGAGAAGTGCTTCGGCGCGCCGCGCATCACCAAGGACGGCGTGACCGTCGCCAAGGAGATCGAGCTCGAGGACAAGTTCGAGAACATGGGCGCGCAGATGGTGAAGGAAGTCGCCCAGCGCACCAACGACGAGGCCGGTGACGGCACCACCACCGCCACGGTGCTGGCCCAGGCGATCATCAAGGAAGGCCTGAAGTCGGTCGCCGCCGGCATGAACCCGATGGACCTCAAGCGCGGCATCGACCTCGCCGTCGCCAAGGTCGTCGACACATCAAGTCGTCGGCGCCGTGACGTGACCGACAGCGACGAAGTCGCCCAGGTCGGCACCATCTCGGCCAACGGCGAGAAGGAGATCGGCCGCCAGATCGCCGACGCGATGCAGAAGGTCGGCAACGAGGGCGTCATCACCGTCGAGGAGAACAAGGGCCTCGAGACCGAGACCGAAGTCGTCGAGGGCATGCAGTTCGACCGCGGCTACCTCTCGCCCTACTTCGTGACCAACCCCGAGAAGATGGTCGCCGAGCTGGAGGACGCCGTCATCCTGCTGCACGAGAAGAAGCTCTCGTCGCTGCAGCCGATGGTTCCGCTGCTCGAGCAGGTCATCCAGAGCCAGAAGCCGCTGCTGATCATCGCCGAGGACGTCGAAGGCGAGGCGCTGGCCACGCTCGTGGTCAACAAGCTGCGCGGCGGCCTGAAGATCGCCGCCGTCAAGGCGCCGGGCTTCGGCGATCGCCGCAAGGCCATGCTGCAGGACATCGCGATCCTGACCGGCGGCCAGGTGATCTCGGAAGACCTCGGCATGAAGCTCGAGAACGTCACCATGGACATGCTGGGCACGGCCAAGCGCGTCTCGATCACCAAGGACGAGACCACGATCGTCGACGGTGACGGCGAGAAGGCCGAGATCGAGGCCCGCGTCAGCCAGATCCGTCAGCAGATCGAGGAAACCACCTCGGACTACGACCGCGAGAAGCTGCAGGAGCGTGTCGCCAAGCTCGCCGGCGGCGTCGCCGTCATCCGCGTCGGCGGCATGACCGAGGTCGAGGTGAAGGAGCGCAAGGACCGCGTCGATGACGCGCTGAACGCGACCCGCGCCGCGGTGCAGGAAGGCATCGTCGTCGGCGGCGGCGTGGCCCTGGTTCAGGGCGCGAAGTCGCTCGACGGCCTGACCGGCGCGAACAGCGACCAGAACGCCGGCATCGCCATCGTGCGCCGGGCGCTCGAAGCGCCGCTGCGCCAGATCGCCGAGAACGCCGGCGTGGACGGCTCGGTCGTGGCCGGCAAGGTCCGCGAAAGCGACGACCTGAAGTTCGGCTTCAACGCGCAGACCGAAGAATACGGCGACATGTTCAAGTTCGGCGTGATCGACCCGGCGAAAGTCGTCCGCACCGCGCTCGAGGACGCGGCGCTCGGTTGCCGGCCTGCTGATCACCACCGAGGCGATGGTCGCCGACAAGCCCGAGAAGAAGGACAGCCGCCGGCGGCGGCATGCCCGACATGGGCGGCATGGGCGGCATGATGTAAGCCGACCAGATCGGTTCGATCTTTCGGAAAGGGGCCTTCGGGCCCCTTTCTCTTTGCCGTCTTTTCGAGACGGCGCACTTGCCACCGTTGATGCCGCTCAACCGCGCGCCCGCCGCCGTCGGCTATGATGACCGCGAAACGGAGGGGTGCGCGATGATCCGGCTATGGACGACGGTTCTTCTTCTTGTCCTGGCGACCTCGGCGCAGGCGCAGGAGGATGAGCGCTTCCTGTTCGGCGGCGACGCGTTCCTGGCGGGCGACGACCTCGTTCTGCAGGATCTCGCCGACGACGTCTTCATGGCGGGCGACACCATCGAGATGCAGGCGTCCGCGACCGGTTCGGCGCATCTTGCGGGACGGCGAGTTGAGGTTACCGGCGACATCGGCGGTGACCTCTACGGCGTGGGAATGAACGTGCGCACTACCGGCGCCGTCGCTGGCGATGCGTCGGTGACGGGCTACGGCGTGCGTGTCGGCGGCGCTGTCGGCGGCGACCTGCGTGCCGCGGGTTCGAGCGTTGCTGTGACGGGGCCGGTTGGCGGCTATGCGCTTCTCGCCGGCGAGACGGTGACGCTCGACGCCACGATTGAAGGTGACGCCAGCATCTCGGCCGAGACCGTCACGTTCGGTGAAGGTGCCGTCATCCGAGGCAACCTCACCATCTACAATGCCCGGCCCGACAGCGTCGAAGTCCCCGAGGCCGTGATCTCGCCCGACCGGATCACGCGCCGCACGGTCGAGGAGGGCGAGTTCAAGGGCCCCGACCTTGTCCCCGGCTGGCGCGGTGTGGCGGCAGGTCTTGTCGGCAGCGTGGTGGCCACCGGCCTAGCCGCGACACTTCTTGCCGCGGTGGCGCCGGGCCTCATGGCCGACCTGCGCCGCACCGCCCTGGCGCGCCCGTTCCGTACGCTTTGGCTGGGCTTTCTGGCGATGTCGTTGCTGAGCGGGGCGGTTTTCGTCCTGGCGGTGACGCTGGTCGGCATTCTCGTCAGCCCCGCGGCGCTGATCCTGGCGCTGATCGTCGTGTTCATAGGCTACGTCGTGGGCGTCTACGTCTTCGGCGTCGGGCTGCTCAACGCGTTCGGCCGGGGCGAGCCGCACGGCATCGGCGACCGCGCGCTTGCCGCCTTCGTCGGCGCCGCGGCGGCCGCCCTCGCCACGCTGATCCCGTTGCTCGGCTGGATCTTCGGGGTGGCACTGGCGCTGGTGGGTGTCGGCGCGCTGGCGGTGCGGCTGCTTCGGCCGCGTTTCTTTGCCGACCGGCCGGCCTAGCGCAGGATCGGTTCGAGCGGGTCGTAGATGGGCGCGTCATCGCCCCAGGCGGCCCGCGGCAGGCTGTCGGGCTTGAAGCGGATGCCGCCCATCTCGTCGCGCGAGAAGAAGGCGCGGCGGCTCACGATCCCCTCTGGATCGCGCCAGTCCGGATCGAGCTCGCCCGCCAGGATGCGGCAGCGGAAGTAGATGTCGACCTGGTGGAACGGTCGCTCGGGGTCGTGGAACTCGTTGACCAGGACGGGTGGACCCACGTCGACCGACAGGCCGGTCTCCTCGTGCACCTCGCGGATCAGGTTCTCGGGCAGCGACAGGTGCAGCTCGGCGCCGCCGCCCGGCGCGCACCAGAGGTCGTTCGCAGGGTCGGGATAGGCGTTGACCAGAAGCAGCCGGTCCTCGCGCAGGATCAGGGCCCGCACCGCGACGCGGATCACCGGCCCCACCGCCGCCTAGCGCCGGCGCCCGTCACGTGGCGGGCCCGACAAGGCGATTGACGTGTCCCATCTTGCGCCCCGGCCGTGCCTCGGCCTTGCCGTAGAGGTGCAGCGCCGCTCCGGGTTCGGCCGCGATCTCGAGCGCTCGCTCGACCTCGTCGCCGAGCAGGTTGGTCATGACCACGTCCGACGTGGCGTTGACCCGTGCCCAGCGGCCAGCCGGCGATGGCGCGGATGTGCTGCTCGAACTGGTCGACCACGCAGCCGTTCTGCGTCCAGTGGCCCGAATTGTGCACCCGCGGGGCAATCTCGTTGACGAGGAGGCGCTGGCCGGTGACGAAGAGCTCGACCCCCAGGACGCCTACATAGTCGAGGCCCGTCGCGATGCGCTCGGCGATGGCCTTGGCCGCGGCGATCCGGTCGGGGTCGAGCCGCGCGGGCACCCGGGTCGTGCGCAGGATGCCCCCTTCGTGCACGTTCTCGCCCGGGTCGTAGGCCACTACGGTGCCGGCGGCGTCGCGGGCGACGATCACCGAGATCTCGCACGAAAAGTCGACCAGGCCTTCGAGGATCGCCGGGCCGCCGCCGATGGCCTCGAAGGCCTCGGCCGGATCGTCGCCCGGCCGCAGCCGGACCTGCCCCCGACCGTCATAGCCCAGGCGCCGCGTCTTCAGGATGCCCGGCCCGATCCGCTCCAGCGCGGCGGCAAGCGTGTCCGTCTCGACCGCCTCGTGGCGCGCGACCTCCAGCCCCAGGCTTGCGATGAAAGTCTTCTCCGCCAGCCTGTCCTGGCTGACCTCCAGCGCCCTGCGCCCCGGCAGCACCGGACAGCCGAGCGCGTCGAGCGCCGACAGCGGGATATTCTCGAACTCGAACGTGACGCGGTCGCACTCGGCGGCGAACCGGGCGAGGGCGGCCGTGTCGTCCCAGCCGGCGGTGACGGTGGTGCGGGCGACCTGGCCCGCCGGCGGGGCGGGCGCAGGGTCGTAGATGTGGCAGACCAGGCCCAGCCGCGATGCCGCCACCGACAGCATCCGCCCCAGCTGTCCGCCGCCCAGGATCCCGATGACGGCGCCGGAACGCAGCGGCGCCTCAGGCATCGGGCGCCTCGGGAATTGAGGCGGAAAGCGCCTGGCGCCAGGCGATCAGCCGCTCCGACAAGGGCGGATCCGACAGGGCCAGGATCTGCGCCGCCATCAGCCCCGCGTTCGCGGCACCCCCGATCGCCATCGTCGCCACCGGATAGCCGCGCGGCATCTGCACGATCGAATAGAGGCTGTCGAGGCCGCCCAGCGCCTCGGTGCGCACCGGCACCCCGATCACCGGCAGGTGGGTCTTGGAGGCCATCATCCCCGGCAGGTGCGCGGCCCCGCCGGCGCCCGCGATGATAACCTTCAGACCCCTCTCAGCCGCCTCGCGGCCATAGGCCCAGAGCCGGTCGGGGGTGCGGTGCGCCGAGACAATGCGGGCCTCGTGGGCGACGCCCAGCTCGTCCAGCATGTCGGCTGCGGCCTTCATGGTGGGCCAGTCCGACCGGCTGCCCATGACGATGCCCACGTCCATCGCGCGCCCCCTTCTTTGCGTGGTCGCCGGTTATACCGGCGCCGGGTGATCACGCAATGATGTCCGGAAACAGCTCGTCCTCGATTGCCGCGATCTGGTCCTTGATCTGCAGCTTCTGCTTCTTCAGCCGGCGCAGCGTGAGCTGGTCGCCGCGTCCCGTCTCCTCGAGGGCGAGGATCGCGTGGTCGAGATCCCGGTGCTCGTGACGCAGCACCTCGAGACGGGTGCGCAGAACGTCTTCGTGGTTCATCTGGTCTGGCCTGTTCATCGGCGCCTCGGCTGAGCTGGCCCGTTCGATGTCTACTCTGTTTCGCCCGCGCCGCCTAGCCTGAGCGACTTGCAGGGGCCGGCCCGGCGCCCCATATCTTGTGTCGGTCGCCGTAGCGGGGCCGAAATTGCACAGTCGCTTGTCAAAGGACGTGTCGATGACCAAACATGCGCTGGGGTCGCACCCCTTCCTTCTCGGGTTCGAACAGCTTGAACAGCTGGTCGAGCGTGCCGCCAAATCCGATACCGGCGGGTACCCCCCGTACAACATCGAGCAGACGAGCGAGACGGAGTACCGCATCACGCTGGCCGTGGCCGGCTTCCGCGAGCAGGACCTGTCCGTGACGCTCGAGGAGAGCCAGCTTGTCGTGCGGGGTCGGTCGCCGGAGGATCGGGACGAGCGCGTCTTCCTGCATCGCGGCATCGCCGCGCGGCAGTTCCAGCGCACGTTCGTTCTGGCCGACGGGGTCGAGGTACGCGGCGCAAGCCTGGCGAACGGGCTTCTGCACATCGACCTCAACCGCGCCGTGCCCCAGGCCATCGCCCGCACGATCGACATCAAGAGCGCCTGAGGAGGGCTCAAGACGATGAATACGCGTTCCCATTTCGCGCAAGGGCCGGCCGACCGGCTGGTCTATATCCGCACCGTTCCCGCCGCCGAACTCCCCGAGGAGATGCGGCAGCATGCCGGCGATGCCGACCATGTCTATGCCGTCCATTCTTCCGAGGGTGAGCGCCTGGCACTTGTCGGCGACCGGCGCCTCGCATTCCTGCTGGCGCGACAGCATGACCTGTCGCCGGTCAGCGTCCACTGATCTCGAGGATCAGCGCGCGGCGGCGTCCTGCGTCACCGCGCGTCGGTCGTGGGCATCGGCCTCGATCAGGCGGGTGAGGGCCGACACCAGCCGATAGGCCGCATAGGGCTTCTGGCAGACCCGCGCCCGCCCGTATCGCCGGGGGTCAATGCCGGTGCGTGCCGTGTGAAACAGGATCGGCACCCCCGCCTCGCTCAGTCGCACGGCCAGCGCGAAGGCCTCGCGGCCCGCCAGATCCACATCCAGCACCGCTCCGTGCATCAACGCCGCGTCGTGGCAAGCCAGAGCTGTCTCGAGGCGGTGGAAGGGTCCCGCCACCTCGGCGCCGGCGTCCTCGAGCGTCAGGGCGACATCGAGGGCCAGGATGGGTTCGTCCTCCACCAGCATGATGCGCCTGCCGAGGAGCGGTCGCTCCCGGTTGATATCCGTCATGGCGGTCATTTGGTTCGTCCGTGCCTGCCGGGGATGCCCCGGGTTACTGCTCCGCCGTTCTGCGTGCGGCGGTGCTGCCTCAATACGACCGAGCCCTCGCGGTTCGGCCGCGCACCCTGCTGAACCCTCACGACACCGCAACACGAACCAGGCCCGCCCGGTTCCCCGCGATCCGCCGTTGCGCGGCGGAACTGTGGCTCGGCGGCAACATCTGCGCCGACGCCGACGTGCCTCAGCCGGCTTTGGCCTCGGCGCCCCAGCCCAGGGGCTCGGTGGTA
The DNA here is from genome assembly GCA_963773475.1 of uncultured Alphaproteobacteria bacterium. Lineage (GTDB taxonomy): Bacteria > Pseudomonadota > Alphaproteobacteria > Rhodobacterales > Rhodobacteraceae > Roseitranquillus. The sequence continues at coordinate 104,203 of CAVZBD010000012.1, forward strand.
TCCTTGCCGCTATCGGCGCCGGTTTCCGCCAGATACCGCTCGGCCTCCAGCGCGGCCATGCAGCCCATCCCGGCGCTGGTTACCGCCTGGCGGTAGACGTGGTCGGTCAGGTCGCCCGCGGCGAAGACGCCGGGCACCGAGGTCGCAGTGGAGTCCGGCTTGGTCACCACGTAGCCGCCCATGTGCGTCTCGAGCTGGTCCGCGCACCAGTTCCGACGCCGGGCGCGTGGCCGATGGCGATGAAGACGCCCGTGCACGGCAAGCTCGCGCGATCTCGCCCGTCTCGCGTGCTTCAGGCGGACGCCCTCGACGCCCAGCGGGTCCTCGGCGCCCAGCACCTCGTCGAGCGACGTGATCCCAGATCACCTCGACCTTGGGGTTCTTGAACAGGCGGTCCTGCAGGATCTTTTCGGCCCGGAGCTCGTCGCGGCGGTGCACAGCGTGACCTTGCTGGCGAAGTTGGTCAGGAACAGCGCCTCCTCGACGGCGGTGTTGCCGCCGCCGATCACCACCACCTCCTGGCCGCGGTAGAAGAAGCCGTCGCAGGTCGCGCAGGCCGAGACGCCGAAGCCCTTGAACTTCTCCTCCGACGGCAGGCCCAGCCATTTCGCCTGCGCGCCGGTGGCCAGGATCAGCGCGTCGGCGGTGTAGGTCGTGCCGCTGTCGGCCGTCGCGGTGAAGGGGCGGTGGGACAGGTCGAGCCGACGAGATGTAGTCCGAGATCGATCTCGGCCCCGGTCTCGCGCGCATGGGCCTCCATCTTCACCATCAGGTCGGGGCCCATGATGCTGGCCTCGCCCGGCCAGTTCTCGACGTCGGTGGTGATGGTAAGCTGGCCGCCCGGCTGGATGCCCTGGATCAGCACCGGCTCCAGCATGGCGCGCGCGGCATAGACGCCGGCGGTGTAGCCGGCCGGGCCCGATCCGATGATCAGAACGCTTGGTGTGGCGTGTGCTCGGCCATTGCGGCGCCTCCTTCGACTTCGGCCCGGCCGATATAGCGCCCGAGGCGCCAGGGCGGAAGACCCGCCGGCGCCGTGTCGGGCCGGTGCATGGCCCGAGGATCTTGCGGATTGAAACAATATTGCCGCCAATACGGGGCCCGCGTAAGGTTTGCAAAATTCCGAAGGGAGACGCGATGCCGGGACACAAGCTCGATCCGATCGACCGGAAGATCCTGGCCGAGCTTCAGGCCGACGGCCGGATGACCAACGTCGAGCTGGCGCGCCGCGTCGGCATTTCCGCGCCGCCCTGCCTGCGCCGTGTCCGCACGCTGGAGGAGGCGGGCTATATCCGCGGATATCACGCCGATGTCGACGCGCGGGAACTGGGCTTCGAGGTGCAGGTCTTCGCGATGGTCGGGCTCGCGCGGCAGGCCGAGGCCGACCTGACCGCCTTCGAGCAGCGCTGCCGCGACTGGCCGCTGGTGCGCGAGTGCCACATGCTGAACGGCGAGGTGGACTTCATCCTGAAATGCGTGGCGCCCGACCTGTCGACCTTCCAGACGCTTCCTGACCGAGCGAGCTGACGGCGGCCGAGAACGTGGCGAGCGTCAAGACGTCGCTGGTGATCCGCCGCGCCAAGGACGAGCCCGGCGTGCCCTTCGACGTGCTGGAGGAGCGGCTGCAGCGCTCGGCCTGAGCCTCAGAGTCGGATCGCCGAGATGAGGCGGCCGTAATCGGCCTCCTTCCGGTGGGTCGCCCGCCGATACGAGAAGAAGCGCTCGGGGTCGGAATAGGTGCAGTGGCGAGTCCACTCGGCCTCGGCCACGCCGGCCGCGCGCAGCCGCTTGAGCCCGTAGCCCGGCAGGTCGAAGAGCATCCGGTCACCCTCGCCCTGGGCGAAATACCGGGCGGCGGCGGGGTCGTCGGCGGTGACATCCTCGAAGAGCTCGGGGCCCACCTCGTAGGCGCGCTGGCTGATTGCGGGCCCGATGGCCGCCACGATGCGGTCGCGGCGCGCGCCGGCGGCCTCCATCGCCTCGATCGTGGCTTCCAGCACGCCGGCCAGCGTCCCGCGCCAGCCCGCGTGGGTCGCGGCGATCACGCCGCCCTCGGCGTCTGCCAGCAGCACCGGCTGGCAGTCGGCCGTCAGCACCGTCAGCGCCAGCCCGGGTTCGGTGGTCACCACCGCGTCGGCGCGCGGCGGCACGTCGGGGGCGACGCTCACCCGCACAACGTCGGCCGAATGGGTCTGGCGCAGCCCCACCAGCGCCTCGGGCGGCACCTCCATCGCGTGTGCCACGCGGATGCGATTGATGCGCACCGCCTCGGCCTGGTCCGAGGAGCCGCCCCCGCAATTGAGCCCGGCGAACACCCCCGACGAGGCGCCGCCGCGGCGTGTGAAGAAGCCGTGCCGCAGGGGCTCGAGCAGGTTGGAGGTGATGATCTCGAGCGTCATGCCAGAAACCCGGGCGGTGGTGGCTGATGGGGCGGATGGATCGCTATGGCCTTGAAGAGGTCGCCCATCTCGGCGGGATGGGTCAAGCGGCGATGCGCGGCGATGTGGCTCTCGAGGGCGGTCCCGGCGAGACGCCGGGCCAGGGCGCGGGCGCGGGCGGTGATGCCCAACCGCTCGAGCAGGACGCCCTGCGGCACCATCGGCGTTACCGCGGCGCCGGCTCCGGTGGCGGTCTGCGCCACGGCCTCGAAGTCGACATGTGCCGTCAGGTCGGCCTCGCCGGGCGCGGCCAGCGGGTCCTCGGGGTGGTGGCGGCGCACCGCCTGCAGCGTGTCCCCTCGTGAGCGCCAGTGGCCGTAGTCGATCCAGATCGCGGCACCGCCCGCCGTAGCGATGCGCCCTGCCACCTCGGCCACGATCGCGGCGGCGGGCGCGCAGGTCTCGATCACGTCGCCTTCGGCCGTGTCGGCCAGACGGTGTTCGAGCGACGGCTGCGGCGCCGGGTCGGCCAGACCGAATGTCAGCCGATCGTCGCGCAGGCCCACCACGCGCTCGCGCCAGCCGGAGCCGGCGCGCACAAACTGGCGGATTGGCAGCGCGTCGAGGAACTCGTTGGCGATCAGGAAGAGCGAGCCGCGCGGCAACGTCGCCACTTCGTCGTGCCAGGTGGCCTCCGGAACGATGGTGCGCTGCCGGTCGCGCAGCGCCGGCGACGCCTCGACCAGGTGCACCGCCGCGGCGTCAAGCAGGCCGGGCACGGCGCGCGCGGCCCGCAGCAGGTCGGCCATCAGGGTGCCGCGCCCGGGCCCCAGCTCGGCCAGCACGATGGGCGAGGGCGTGCCCTGATCGTGCCACGCCTGCGCCAGCGCCAGGCCCAGCAGCTCGCCGAACATCTGGCTGATCTCGGGTGCTGTGGTGAAGTCGCCGGCGCGACCCAATGGGTCGCGGCCGGTGTAGTAGCCGTGCTCGGGGTCGAGCAGGCAGGCGGCCATGTACTCGGCCACGCTGAGCGGGCCGACAGCCGCGATCCGGCCGGCCAGGCGCGCGGCAAGGGGCGTCATGCGGCGCGCGGCGGGCGTTCGCGTCGGCTGCGCAGCATCAGCCAGAGCCCGAGCGCGATCATCGGCAGCGACAGAAGCTGCCCCATGCTCAGCCCCGCCTCGCCCAGCCGCACGACGTGCCCGGCCGGGTTGTCGGGGGTGATGAACTGGGGGTCGGCCTGGCGCACGAACTCGACCACGAAGCGCGCGACGCCGTAACCCGCCGCGAAGAGACCGAAGACCCGCCCCGGCGCCCTGAGCCAGCCCCGCCGCCACGCCATCCAAATCAGCAGCGCCCCCAGCAGCAACCCCTCGAGCGCCGCCTCGTAGAGCTGGCTGGGATGGCGGGCGCAAAGATCCGCGACGCCGGGGCAGTCTTGCGCCCGCGGTCCGGGAAAGACGACGCCCCAGGGAAGATCGGTCGGCGCGCCCCAGAGCTCGGCGTTGATGAAGTTCGCGATCCGCCCCAGCAGCAGGCCCGGCGGCGTGCCCAGCGCCAGGAGGTCGGCCGTCGAGGCCTGCGGCAGGGCGTGGCGCCGGGTGAAGATCCAGGCCGCCACGATGACGCCCAGCAGTCCGCCATGGAACGACATGCCGCCATGCCAAAGCATCGGGATCTCGAGCGGATGGGCGGCGAAATAGCCGGGCTGGTAGAACAGCACGAAGCCCAGCCGCCCGCCCAGGAGGATGCCCAGTATCAGCCAGGTCAGGAACTCGTCGAGCTGCTCGGGCGTCATCGGCGGCCGGTGCGCCGGCCACAGCCGCGGCGTCCGCAATGCCCGCAGCGCCAGGCGCCAGCCGGCGATGATGCCGACGATGTAGGCCAGGGCATACCAACGCAGCGCGAACTCGAATCCCCCCACGGGGATCGCGAAGATCGCGGGGTCGATGTTCGGAAACGGAATGGCGAGCGTCATGGCGACGTCTGTGCCCGCCGCGCCGCCGGTGTCAACCTTGCGCAACCGGTGGGGCTGACCATATCAAGAGGCATTCCGACCGGAGGCCAACATGCAGACCCGCAACAAGATCCTCGACGACCTGTCGCAGCTGATGACGAACGCCATGGGCGTGGCGCAGGGTGCGCGCGAGGAGGCCGAGACCGCCGTGAAGGGCGTGGTCGATCGCTGGCTTGCCGATCGCGACTTCGTGACCCGCGAGGAGTTCGACGCGGTCCGGGCGATGGCCCAGAAGGCGCGCGAGGAGAACGAGGCGCTGAAGGCGCGGATCGCGAAGCTCGAATCGCAGTCCGCGGGTGAAGGCGGCGGGAACGCGAGCTGACCGGCCGCAACACAACCTGTAATTGATACTGTTGGCGACCGCTCATCCCGTGTGCTGCAAGGGGAGACGCGGGTTCGCGCTGCCCGGTGCGGGGGCACGCTCGCAGTTTCTCCTTTACAGGGGTCACCGGGTCTCACACCATATCTAGTAAGGTCGGCGGCATCACCCGCCGAACCTTGAGCAGGCATCGAGCCGTGGTGGGGCGTTCGCGCCGCAGCCGGTTCCAACCCGAGAGGCCGCGCCATGTCGCTTTCCGAGCAGTACCTGACCGAAGATCTGGACCCGATCGACCTCGTCGAGCACATCGCCGAGGCGCACGACTGGGACTTCGACCGCGTGGCCGACGACCAGATCGCGATGGCCGTGGAAGGACAGTGGCGGACTTACTCGATCACGCTCGCCTGGTCGCCCTACGACGAGACGCTGCGCCTGGTCTCGACCTTCGAGATGGAGCCGCCGGCCGACCGGCTACCCGCGCTCTACGAGATGCTGAACCACGTGAATGACGCCTGCTGGACCGGCGCCTTCACCTTCTGGGGGGCGCAGAACCTGATGGTCTGGCGCTACGGGCTGGTGCTGTCGGGCGGGCAGCTTGCCGTGCCGCAGCAGATCGACCGGCTGATCGCCTCGGCGGTGGCGGCGGCCGAGCGGTACTACCCGGCGTTCCAGCTTGTCGCGTGGGGCGGGCGCGAGCCGCTGGCGGCGATGCAGGTCGCCATTGCCGAGGCGTACGGACGCGCCTAGTCTCGCCCCCCGTCGAACGGGGGAGGCGGCTCATGAACATGGACGACGTGCGCGAGCGCGGGATGGTGCTGCTCGGGTGCGGCCGGATGGGCGGCGCGATGCTGCGCGGCTGGCTGGCGCGGGGGGTGCGACCGGACTCGGTGTTCGTCCTCGATCCGGTGCCGTCGGACTGGCTGCGCGACACCCGCGTTCGCATCAACGAGCCACTGCCGGCCGACCCGGCGCTGGCGGTGGTGGCGGTCAAGCCGCAGATGATGGACGAGGCGCTGCCGGCGCTGGCGCCCCTGGGCGGGGGCCGCACGCTGATCCTGTCGGTCGCCGCCGGCACCGGCATCGCTCGGCTTGAGGCAGCGCTGGGAGCGGGCACGCCGATCGTGCGAGCAATGCCCAACACGCCGGCCGCCATCGGCCGCGGCATCACCGCCATTGTCGGCAACGCCGCGACGGGCAGCGCCGGCCTGTCGCTGGCCGAGGAGCTTCTGTCTGCGGTGGGCGAGGTGGTGCGGCTTGACGACGAGGGCCAGATGGACGCGGTCACCGGGGTGTCGGGCTCGGGTCCGGCCTACGTCTTCCACCTGATCGAGACGCTGGCCGCGGCCGGCGCCGCCGAGGGGCTCTCACCCGAGCTGGCGCTGCGGCTGGCGCGGGCCACGGTCGCGGGGGCGGGCGCTCTGGCCATGGAGACCGACGAGCCGCCGGGCGACCTGCGCGTCGCCGTCACCAGCCCCAAGGGCACGACCGAGGCGGCGCTGCGCGTTCTGATGGACGACGAGACAGGTTTTCCGGCGCTGCTGCGCCTGGCGGTGCACGCGGCCGCCGAACGCTCGCGGGAACTCGGCGCGTGAGCGGGACGATCGGCTACGAGGACTTCATCCGAGTCGATATTCGCGTCGGTCGCATCACCCGCGCCGAACCGTTCCCCGAGGCGCGCAAGCCGGCGTTGAGGCTCTGGGTCGATTTCGGGGGCGAGTTGGGCGAGAAGCGGTCCTCTGCGCAGATCGTGCAGCACTATGCGCCCGAGGCGCTGGTCGGGCGGCAGGTGCTGGCCGTGGTCAACTTCCCGCCGCGCCAGATCGGCCCGATGATGTCGGAAGTGCTGGTGCTGGGGGTGCCCGACGCCGAGGGCGCGGTGGTGCTGGTCGCGCCTGACCACGACGTGCCCACCGGCGGCCGGCTCTTCTGATGCGGATCCTCGTGACGCGCCCGATGCCGCACGGCGTGCTGGACCCGCTGGCGGAGCGCGACCTGACCGTCCGCGACAGCAATGTGCCGCTCGATGTGGATGCTGCCGTCCGGGCGCTGGCCGAGTACGACGTGATCCTTCCGACGCTGCGCGACGCCTTCCGCGCCGAGGCGTTCGAGGGGCCGGTCCGAACCCGGCTGCTGGCGAATTTCGGCGTCGGCTACAACCACATCGACGTGGAGGCCGCGCACCGTGCCGGAGTGGCGGTGACCAACACGCCCGGCGCCGTCACCGACGCCACAGCCGACATCGCGATGATGCTGGTGCTGATGACCTGCCGGCGCGCTGGCGAGGGCGAGCGTCTGGTGCGCGCGGGCCGCTGGGACGGGTGGCACCCGACGCAGCTTCTGGGGCTGCATCTGGGCGGTCTGACGCTGGGCATGGTGGGCATGGGCCGGATCGGCCGGGCCATCGCGCGACGCGCGCATGCAGGGTTCGGGATGTCGGTCATTTTCCACAACCGCTCGGCGATCGACGACCCGGGGGTGCCCGCGCGCCAGGCGCCGCTTGCCGAGGTGCTGGCCGAGGCCGACGTGGTGGTCCTGGCGGTGCCGGCCACGCCCGAGACGCACCACCTGATCGACACGGCGGCACTGGCGCGGATGAAGCCGTCGGCGCACCTGGTGAACATCGCCCGCGGCGACATCGTTGACGAGGCGGCGCTGATCGGCGCACTGCGCTCGGGCGCGATTGCCGGCGCCGGCCTCGACGTCTACGAGCACGAGCCCGAGGTGCCGGACGTGCTGCGGCGGATGGAGAACGTGACGCTGCTGCCGCATCTGGGAACGGCAGCGCTCGAAGTGCGGGTGGCGATGGGGCAGATGGCCGTCGCCAACATCGTTGCCTATCTGGACGGGCGCGCGCTGCCGAACCCGGTCTGAGCCGTACCGGGGGCGGGCGCGCCGGTGGCCTCGCGCCAGTGGCGCCGACAGAGGGCCAGATACGTCTCGTTGCCGCCGATCTGCACCTGCGCGCCGCCGGTCACGACGCGGCCGCCGGCGTCGCGGCGGACCACCATCGTGGCCTTCTTGCCGCAATGACAGATCGTGCGTGCCTCGCGCATTTCGTCGGCCAGCGCCAGGAGCGCGGCCGAGCCGGGAAAAAGGCGCCCCTGAAAGTCGACGCGGAGCCCGTAGCACATGACGGGGACGCCGAGGTCGTCGACCACCCGGGCCAGCTGCCAGACCTGCGCCTCGGTCAGGAACTGTGCCTCGTCGACGAAGATGCAGGCGACGGGGCTCGCCCTCAGCCGCGCCGCGATGCGCGCGAAAAGGTCGTCCTGCGCGTCGTAGGTATCGGCGGGCGCCGAGATCCCGATGCGGCTGGCGATGACGCCCTCGCCGGCGCGCCGGTCGAGGCGGGCGGTCAGGAGGTAGGTCTCCATTCCGCGCTCGCGGTAGTTGTACGATGCCTGCAAAAGGAGAGTCGACTTCCCCGCATTCATCGTAGAGTAGTGGAAATAGAGCTTGGCCATGGCGGCGGCGTAGCGTGTCGTCCGCCACCCGTCCAGAAGGAGGGGCCCGCCCCGTGTGGGAGGCGGACCCCGGACCCCTCCGGCCCGAAGGCCGGGTACTCGTTACGCGTCCGGTCCCCCGGACGCCTCGGGTTCTACGGCAGGCCCGTTGCAGTCGTGTTAACGGGCCGAAGGGCCGCGCTGCATCGTGGACAAGGCGAATTCGGCCGCGGCGCTATCCCGACAGGGGAATTCATGTTAATCAGAGATAATTCGTTAGTTTTATCTCCGATTACGTGACCGTGGCAGACACCGGCGACACCCATCCGACCGCGCAGGCGCGCCCTCCGCCGGGGCCGGTGCAGAAGTTCTTCACCGACCTCAACAATGCGACCCGCGGCTGGCTGATCCGCCTGCTTGTGCCGGTGGTGGTGTTCCTGGGGGCCTTCGTGGTGATCTGGCCGCTCAAGCACGTGCTGGGGATCTACACGATCGAGCGTTACCTCGACGAGATCCAGCACGGCCTCGCCTTCAGCGAAGACACGATCTTTTCCTACAAGTACGACTTGGCGGCGCCCGACGTCTCGGATGAGCGGCGCCTGATCGAAGAGGCGCAGCTGGTCGACGACACGGGGCGTGCGGTCACGCCCACCGACTTCTTCACCGCCGGCTTTTCCGACATGCAGAGGCATCGCGACGCGTTCTCGCGCGAGGAGTGGATCCAGCTTCTGCGCACCAAGAACCGGCTGAAGAGCGCCACGACCCGGATATTCTACTTCTCCGCCGCCGACGGGGCCGAGGTGACGCTGGACTATCAGCTGATCTGCTTTCAGCCCAACGATGCACGCTATCCCGACCCGATCCCGTTTTCGGTCAAGGTGAACAACCACCTCGTGCGCTCGTCCGAGGACGACATGGGGCGCGAAAGGGGCCGCGAGAGCCTGAGCGCCCGCGTGCTGGAGGATTTTGACGCCGTGGTGCCCACCACGTCGCCCGGATACGAGATGCGCAAGCACACCCTGACGCTGACCCTCTTCGATGCCCAAGTGCTCGAGGCGCAACGCGCGCTGACGCGCCAGGACCCGTTGGCCCCGATCGTGCGCGGCGACATCGAGCGCTGCTCGTTCGACTCGATGATCTTCGTGCGCGACCTGCCGCAGAAGTTCGAACGCGGCGACGGATTGACCTGGCTCAGGGACAGGATGCCATGAGGATTGCGACCTTCCTTGCCGCGCTGCTGCTCTGGGCCGGCAGCGCCGCCGCACAGTGCGACGAATCCTGCCGCGCCGACCTGCGCCGCGAGCAGGCCGAGGCGCGGCGGGCGGCCTTCGATGTCGACGCGTTCGGGGTGCAGGACCTGGGCGGCGACCTGCAGATCGTTTCCTACGGCTTCGAGCGTTCGCGCAATCGGGCGATGACCTATTCGGGGCGCGATGTGGGCATCCTTGACTATCCGGCCAGCGGCGGCTTCGTATGGCTGCTTCGAATCGACCCGGACCTGCAGGGCGACGTCTTCCAGGTGCGCGACGTGCTCGACAAGGCCGCCCGGCGCGAGCCGAACCGCTATCTGGTGACGCCGGACGTGTTGCTCGACATCGACAAGGGGATCGAGCTGCGCATCAACTCGACGATCCGGTTCTTCGCCGAGAACCGCGACCGGTTTCCCGGCGGCGAGAGCGTCCGCGTCGTGCTGAGCGGCCCGTTCTGGCGTCAGGAGGAATATGGAGAGGATGCGCTGGGCCTGGTGAAGAACCGGCGCGACGGGCTGGTGCAGGGCTGGCTCGATTTCAGCGCCCGTCACGTCCTGTGCTTTCCCGAAAGCGGCGTCGACCTGATCGACGCCGATCTGGTGAGCGACCGCCTCGACGGCGAGATCCTTCCGGCCGAACTGACCGTCGCGATGGAGCGCGAGGTGCGCAGCCGCTGCGAGGCCGCGATCCAGGTCGGCCCGACCTTCATCGAGCGGCGGCGCCAGCGCGAGACCGGGCTGCAATACGGCATTTCGGGCGCCTCGGTGCGCGAGGCGGCTCGCAACATCGTCATGGCGGTGGCGCGCGAGGGCGGCGGCAGCGACGTCTTCGTCGTCACCACCATGTCGAGCATCAGCTCGTTCGACATGATGGTCGTGCTCGAACGGATCGCGGCGCTGGCGTTCGGGGAGCGCGAGATCCTGTGGGCCGTGGGCATCCAGGACGAAGAGCTGCTGAGCGGCCCGCTGATGATCCGCGACGGGCGGGCCATCAGCCTCAACTCGATCGACAATCCGGCCGGCGCGCTGGTGGTGTTCAGCGCGCCCGAATAGCGGCGGTCAGACCGCCTGTAGCGGCCGGACGTCGAGCGCGCCGTCGCGCGCCGCGGCGATGGCCTGCGCGGCGGCATGGCAGGCGGCCAGCGTGGTGAAGTAGGGGATCTTGTCCATCAGCGCGACCGAGCGCATCTCGCGGCTGTCCTCGACCGCCTGCACGCCCTCGGTCGTGTTCATCACAAGCTGGATGCCGCCGTCCTTGATCAGGTCGACGATGTGCGGGCGCCCCTCATAGACCTTGTTGACCAGTCGCGCCTCGACGTCGTTCTCGGCCAGGAACTGGGCGGTGCCACGGGTGGCCACGATCTCGAAGCCGAGCTCGACCAGGGTGCACGCCGTCTCGAGAAGCTGCGGTGTCTTGTCCGCGTCCTTGATCGACAGGAAGACCGCGCCGTCCTGCGGCAGCGTCACACCGGCGCCCAGCTGCGCCTTGAGGAAGGCGCGGTGGAAGGTGGCGTCCGACCCCATGACCTCGCCGGTCGAGCGCATCTCGGGGCCGAGCAGCGTGTCAACGCCGGGGAAGCGGGCGAAGGGCAGCACGGCCTCCTTGACGGCGAAGCGGTCGGGCGAGGCCGTGGGCAGGTCGAAGCCGCCCAGCTTCTCGCCCGCCATCAGCCTTGCGGCGATCGAGGCGATGGGCGCGCCGACCGCCTTGGCCACGAACGGCACGGTGCGGCTGGCCCGGGGATTGACCTCGAGCACGTATATGTCGCCGTCCTTGATGGCGAACTGCACGTTCATCAGGCCGACCACACCCAGCTTCAGCGCCAGCGCTTCGGTCTGCCGCTCGAGCTCGGCCACGGTGGCGGCGTCGAGCGAGTAGGGCGGAAGCGAGCAGGCGCTGTCGCCCGAGTGCACGCCGGCCTCCTCGATGTGCTGCATGACGCCTGCCACATGCACCCGTTCGCCGTCGGAAAGGGCGTCGACGTCGACCTCGACGGCGCCGGTCAGGTAGCTGTCCAGCAGGACGGGGCTGCCCGGCGTGACCACCACGGCGTCGCGCATGTAGCGGTCCAGCTGGGTGTCGTCGCGTACGATCTCCATGGCGCGGCCGCCCAGCACGTAGGAGGGGCGGATCACCAGCGGGTAGCCCACCTCGGCGGCGATGCGGCGCGCTGCGTCCTCGGAGCGGGCGATCCCGTTCGTCGGCTGCTTGAGCCCGAGCTGGTCCAGCAGGCGCTGGAACCGTTCGCGGTCCTCGGCCAGGTCGATCGCGTCGGGCGATGTGCCGAGGATCGGGATGCCCTCGGCCTCGAGCGCGTTGGCGAGCTTCAGCGGCGTCTGGCCGCCGAACTGGACGATGACGCCGATCAGCGTGCCGCGAGACTGTTCCACCCGCAGGATCTCGAGCACGTGCTCGAGCGTCAGCGGCTCGAAGTACAGGCGATCGGACGTGTCGTAGTCGGTCGAGACGGTCTCGGGATTGCAGTTGACCATGATCGTCTCGAAGCCGGCGTCGCTCAGCGCGAAGCAGGCGTGGCAGCAGCAGTAGTCGAACTCGATGCCCTGGCCGATCCGGTTCGGGCCGCCGCCCAGGATCACCACCTTGCGGGCATCGGTCGGGCGCGCCTCGTCCTCGACCTCGCCCATCGCGGGGCTCTCGTAGGTCGAGTACATGTAGGGCGTCTGCGCCTCGAACTCGGCGGCGCAGGTGTCGATGCGCTTGAAGACGGCAGTGACGCCGGCCGAGAGCCGGGCGCGGCGCACCTCGGCTTCGGGCCGACCGGCAAGTGCACCGAGCCGGGCGTCGGTGAAGCCCATCATCTTGAGCCGCCGCAGATCGCCCTCGTCGCGCGGCAGGCCCTCGGCACGCACCCGCTCTTCCGCCTCGACGATCTCGCGGATGCGGGCCAGGAACCAGGGGTCGAACTGGGTCGCCGCCTGGATCTCGTCGTCGGGTAGGCCGAAGCGCATGGCCTGCGCAATCAGCCGCAGCCGGTCCGGCGTCCGCGCCGACAGCGCCTTGACGATGGCGGCATGGTCGGGTGCGCCGGGAATCTCGATCTCGTCGAACCCGGTGAGGCCGGTCTCGAGGCTGGCCAGCGCCTTCTGCAGGCTCTCGTGGATCGTGCGGCCGATTGCCATCGCCTCGCCGACCGACTTCATCGCGGTGGTCAGCTCGGGCACGGCGCCGGGGAACTTCTCGAACGCGAAACGCGGGATCTTGGTCACCACGTAGTCGATCGTCGGCTCGAAGCTGGCCGGCGTCACCTTGGTGATGTCGTTGTCGAGCTCGTCGAGCGTGTAGCCTACCGCCAGCTTCGCGGCGATCTTCGCGATGGGAAAGCCGGTGGCCTTCGACGCTAGCGCCGACGAGCGGCTGACACGTGGGTTCATCTCGATGACGATCATCCGACCGTCTTGCGGGTTTACCGCCCATTGCACGTTCGAGCCGCCGGTCTCGACGCCGATCTCGCGCAGCACCGCGATACTTGCCGAGCGCATGCGCTGGTATTCCTTGTCGGTCAGCGTCAGGGCAGGGGCCACGGTGACGCTGTCGCCAGTATGCACGCCCATCGGGTCCACGTTCTCGATCGAGCAGACGATGATGGCGTTGTCGGCGCGGTCGCGCACGACCTCCATCTCGTATTCCTTCCAGCCGAGCAGGCTCTCGTCGATCAGGATCTGGCCGGCGGGCGAGGCGTCCATGCCGGCGCGGCACATCGCCTCGTAGTCGTCGCGGTTGTAGGCTACGCCGCCCCCGGTGCCGCCCAGCGTGTAGGCGGGACGGATGATCGCGGGCAGGCCGATTTCTTCCAGTGCCTCCATCGCCGTGACGACGCCCTTGGCGAGGTCGCGCCTGCCGTCCTCGCGCTTGGGCGCGGTGACGATGGTCGCGCGCGGGTTCTCCAGACCGATCCGGTCCATCGCCTCGCGGAAGAGGCCGCGATCCTCGGCCATCTCGATCGCAGCGCGGTTGGCGCCGATGAGCTCGACGCCGAACTTCTCGAGCACGCCCATGTCGGCGAGCGCCAGCGCCGTGTTGAGGCCCGTCTGCCCCCCCATCGTCGGCAGGACCGCGTCCGGCCGCTCCTTCTCGATGATCTTTGCCACGATCTCGGGCGTGATCGGCTCGATGTAGGTGGCGTCGGCCATGCCGGGGTCGGTCATGATCGTGGCCGGGTTCGAGTTCACCAGGATCACCCGGTAGCCTTCCTCGCGCAGGGCCTTGCAGGCCTGGGCGCCGGAATAGTCGAACTCGCAAGCCTGGCCGATGACGATGGGCCCCGCCCCGATGATCATGATCGAGTGGATGTCGGTTCGCTTCGGCATGGGACCCCGCTGGCGCGCAACGGTCGCGGGTTTAGGGCGAGGCTCGGGCGGGTGCAAGCAGCGCCGCAGCCCTATCTGATGCCGGCGACTCGAGGAGAGATGTGTCCGTGCCGACCGACCCCGCCCGCCGCGTGACGCAAGGCCGCCTCTGGCTGGAGTTCGCGGCCCTGTTTGTTGTCGGACCGGTGGTGCTGGCGACGTTGCTGCCGCCCGCGGCGATGTGGACGGGCCTCTTGGCGACGGCGGCCGCGGGCCTCGTGCTGCTGCACCGGACCCGCGGTTTCGCCTGGTCCGAGCTGACCGTCGGGGCCGGACGGATCTCGTGGCGCCTGGTTGCGGCCTTCACCGCCGTCACGGTGCTGGTCGCGGCGGAGGTGCTGGCGGGCACCGGGCGCGGCGCCTTCGGGCTGATCCGCGCGAACCCCGCGCTGATGGCGGCGATCGTGGTGTTCTACCCCTTCGTCTCGGCATTGCCGCAGGAGATCGTGTTCCGGCCACTCTTCTTCCGACGCTACGGCGGGTTGCTGCCGCGCGACGTCCGCCTCCAGGTGCTGCTGAACGCGGGCCTCTTCTCTCTGGCGCACCTGATGTACTGGAGCTGGATCGTCGCCGCGATGACCTTCGCAGGCGGTCTGGTCTTCGCATGGTCCTACCGCGTCCGGCGGAACTTTTTCGAGGCCGTGGTGCTGCATGCGGCCGCCGGTATAGCGGTCTTCGTCATGGGGTTGGGCGCGTTCTTCTATTCGGGCAACGTCCGGCGGCCGTTCTGAGCTATTCGGCCGCCATGTCGCCCGCCGCGCGGCGGTCCTCGAAGAGGTAGTCGCGCGTCAGCGGCACCGCGTCGCGCTTGTGGGCAAGCTGCACCTGGAAGACGATCTGCTTGTTGTGGCGGAACGTCATCTCGGAGGCGGCAAGATACCACCGCCACATCCGGCAGAACCGCTCGTCGTAGATCTCGCGGACCCGCTCGATGTTGGCCACGAAGCGGTCGTGCCAGTGCCTGAGCGTCTCGGCGTAGTGCAGGCGCCAGACCTCGACGTCGGTAGTGAAGAGGTCCTCGTGCTCGACCGCGCCGATCATCTCGGACAGCGAGGGCACGTAGCCTCCCGGAAATATGTACTTGTCGATCCACGCGCTGGTGGTGTGCGGCGGGCCGCTCCAGCCGATGGTGTGGATGAGCGCGACGCCGTCGGGATTCAGCCGGTCGTGGACGTGGCGGAAGTATTCGCGATAGTGCGGCACGCCCACGTGCTCGAACATGCCGACGGAGACGATCCGGTCGAAGAGCTCGGGGACGTGGCGATAATCGGTCAGGCGGAACTCGACGCGGTCGGCCAGTCCGGCCTCCTGGGCGCGGCGTGTGGCGATGCGGTGCTGCTCTTCGCTGAGCGTCACGCCGACCACCCGCGCGCCGTGCTCGCGCGCCAGCGTCAGCGCCAGCCCGCCCCAGCCGCAGCCGATGTCGAGGACCCTCATCCCCGGGCGCAGCAGCAGCTTGCGCGCGATCAGGGCCTTCTTCTGCTCCTGCGCCTGTTCGAGCGTGTCGTCTGGTGTGATGAAATAGCCGCAGCTGTACTGGCGGTCGCGGTCGAGGAAGAGCTCGTAGAGGTCGGAGGACAGGTCGTAATGGTGCGCCACGTTGCGCCGCGCCCGCCCCACTGGGTTCGCCTGCTGGAGCCGGCGGAACGCCAGGCGCCCGCGCTCGACCACGCGCAGCCAGGGCAGCGACCACATGTGCCGCGCGTTGCGCACGGCGAGCTCGAGAAAGCCGCGCAGATCGTCGTTGTCGATCGTCAGCGTGCCTTCGGTATAGGCCTCGCCCAGCGCCATGTCAGGCGCGAGCAGCAGCTTGCGCGGCAGGTCGGGATCGCTGAGTCGCGCCGTCACCGTCGGCCCGCCCTCGCCATAGCGGCGCGCGGTCCCCGAAGGCATGTGCAGGACCAGCGTTCCCTTGCGCACGACCGCCTGCAGGGTTCTGTCGAAAATCAACTCCCACATGATACGCTCCCCGGCGTTCGCGACGCCTCGTCAACCTCTCTGCCTGCCGGCGGCCGCGCCATTCAGGTCGCGGTCGTGCGGCCACCCGATCGGAGTTTGTCCCCCGGGGAAGTCTCTGTAAAGGCGTCAAACTCGCCTTCAGGGTCTGTAGGCGGCGAGGCACCGGGTCGCAGGGCGCCTGGCCGGGCCGGCGGGACCCGGCGCCGGGGCGGCGGCTTGACTTCCCGCACGCGGCCATGTGTATCGCGCCCATTCGCGACCGGCCCCGGGGGACAGACAATGCACGCCTATCGCAGCCATACCTGCGCCGAGCTGCGGCCCGAGCATGTGGGCCAGACTGTCCGCCTGTCGGGTTGGGTCCACCGCGTGCGCGACCACGGCGGGATCCTTTTCATCGACCTGCGCGACCATTACGGCGTCACCCAGGTGCTGGCCGATCCCGACAGCCCGGCCTTCGCCCAGGTCGAGAAGGTGCGCAGCGAATGGTGCATCCGCATCGACGGCGAGGTGAAGGCGCGCGACCCCGAGTTGGTGAACCCCAGGATCCCGACCGGCGAGGTCGAGGTGTTCATCCGCGACATCGAAGTGCTGGGCGCCGCCGACGAGCTGCCGCTGCCCGTCTTCGGCGAGCAGGACTACCCCGAGGAGACGCGCCTGCGCTACCGGTTCCTCGACCTGCGGCGCGAGCACCTGCACGACAACATGATGCTGCGCGCCCGTGTGGTCAGATCGCTGCGCGACCGGATGTGGAGCGCCGGCTTCACCGAGTTCCAGACGCCGATCATCACCGCGTCCTCGCCCGAGGGCGCGCGCGACTTTCTTGTGCCGTCGCGCCTGCATCCGGGCAAGTTCTACGCGCTGCCGCAGGCGCCGCAGCAGTTCAAGCAGCTGATCATGGTGTCGGGCTTCGACCGCTACTTCCAGATCGCGCCCTGCTTTCGCGACGAAGATCCGCGCGCCGACCGCTCGCCCACCGACTTCTACCAGCTCGACCTCGAGATGAGCTTCGTCACGCAAGAGGACGTGTTCGCCGCGATCCAGCCGGTCGTGCAGGGCGTCTTCGAAGAGTTCGGCGGCGGTCATGTGGTCGACAAGGTCTGGCCGCGGATCAGCTACGCCGACGCCGCCTTGTGGTACGGCACCGACAAGCCGGACCTGCGCGTGCCGCTCAAGATGGCGCGGGTCAGCGAGCATTTCGCGGGTGGCGGCTTCGGCCTCTTCGCCAAGATCCTGGAGCAGGATGGCACCGAGATCCGCGCGATCCCGGCGCCCGGCGGCGGCAGCCGCGCCTTCTGCGACCGGATGAACGCCTTCGCCCAGAAGGAGGGGCTGCCCGGGATGGGCTACATCTTCTGGCGCGAGGGCAACGGCACGCCCGAGGGGGCAGGGCCGATCGCCAAGAACATCGGGCCTGAGCGGACCGAGGCGATCCGCCGGCAACTGGGCCTCGGCCACGGCGATGCCGCCTTCTTCCTCGGCGGCAAGCCCGCCGACTTCGAGCGGGTGGCGGCCAAGGCGCGGGTCGAGATCGGGCGTGAGTTGGGGCACTTCGACGAAAAGCGCTTCGCCTTCGCCTGGATTGTCGACTTCCCGATGTACGAGAAGGACCCCGAGACCGGCCGCGTCGACTTCAGCCACAACCCGTTCTCGATGCCCCAGGGCGGGCTCGAGGCGCTGGAGGGCGATCCGCTCGAGGTTCTGGGCTACCAGTACGATCTGGCCTGCAACGGCTACGAGATCACGTCAGGCGCGATCCGCAACCACAAGCCCGAGATCATGTTCAAGGCGTTCGAGCTGGCGGGCTATGGCCGCGACGAGGTCGAGCGGCGCTTCGGCGGGTTGCTCAGCGCGTTCAAGTACGGTGCGCCGCCCCACGGCGGTTGCGCGGCGGGCATCGACCGGATCGTGATGCTGCTGGCGGATGAGCAGAACATCCGCGAGGTCATCATGTTCCCGATGAACCAGCAGGCGCAGGACCTGATGATGGACGCGCCGTCCGAGCCCACGGCGACGCAGCTGCGCGAGCTGGGCCTCCGGCTGATCCCGCAGGACTGACCGGAGGGCCCGCTCAGGCGGCGAAGGCGTCGTATTCGCTCAGGCGCGCGCGGATCAGAGCGGCGACCCGGGCGAGGCTGGCGTCCGTCGGCTGGCACGAGGCGCGGTGCCGGGCGAGGCTGGTAAGCGCGTCGGCAAGCTCGAAGTCGTTGGCGCTGCGCGCGACCCCGGACAGGAACTGGATCAGGTAATCCATCTGCTCTTCGTTCCCGGGCGCTGCGAGCGCCGCCGCGACGCGGGCGAGGTCGTCGCGCACCGCAAGGCGGTCGGGCTCGATCGCCTCATCGTCTGCGCGCGTCTCGAGTCCGTTGGGCATCGCCGCCCTCAGCGTGTCCTGGAACGCGGCGAGCGAGGCGATGGGCTTGGCAAGGAATGCATCCGCTCCCGCCGTCGCGGCACGCTCGGCGGCGCCATCATCGCCCGACATGCCGACGATAACCGGGATGCGCGGCGTGGCCGACGCGAGATCGGCGATGAGCTGCGCCCCGTCGCCGTCCGGCAGGCCGAGGTCCACGATGACGATGGACGGCCTGTAGGTCTGCAGATGCCGGCGCGCGGCGGTGATGGTGTCGGCGCGGCGGATCCGCGCACCCGAGCGCTGGCAGAGCAGGCGCAGGGCTTCGCAGGCGAAGCGGCTGTCCTCGACCACCAGCACCGTCTGGCCCTGCAACGGGCGATCGGGCGTGGCGGGACGGCGCATTATCAGGTCGGAGAAATCGGTCATGGCAGCTTGTCCCTCATCGAACGAGGTCGACTAAAGGCGAAGTCTGGCTAACGCAGGGTTAATCGCGGCGCGAGACTTGCGGGGGCGGGGCCGGGCCGCCATAAGCGGCGGCGCCGAAGCGGAGGCGTCAATGATCGGACGGTTGAATCACGTCGCCATCGCGGTGCCCGACCTGGAGGCGGCCGCAGCGCAGTATCGCGACACGCTGGGCGCCGATGTCGGACCGCCGCAGGACGAACCCGCGCACGGGGTGCGGGTGGTCTTCATCACGCTGCCCAACACCAAGATCGAGCTGCTGCATCCGCTGGGAGAGAGCTCGCCAATTCAGGGATTTCTCGAGAAGAACCCCGCCGGTGGCATCCACCACGTCTGCTACGAGGTCGCTGACATTCGTGCCGCGCGCGACCGCCTGCAAGCGTCGGGGGCGCGGGTGCTTGGCGACGGCGAGCCCCGGGTCGGCGCTCACGGCAAGCCGGTGCTGTTCCTGCACCCCAAGGACTTCAACGGCTGCCTTGTCGAACTGGAGGAGGTGTGATGGCAATTACCTCGGGTTTCGTTCTCTTCGCCGTCATCTGGTTCATGACGTTCTTCGTCGTGCTGCCGCTGAGGCTCAAGACGCAGGGCGAATCGGGTAGCATCGTCCCGGGCACCCACGCCGGCGCCCCGCACGACTTCAACCTCAAGGGCAAGCTCTGGATGACGACGATCATCGCCGTGATCCTCTGGGTGCTGGTCGCGGGCGTCATCATCTCGGGCGTGATCTCGGTGCGCGACCTCGACTGGTTCAACCGGATGTCGCCGCCAGCCGGTGGTATAGGTGGGTGAAGGTCGCCGCGCCGACGATCGGGACCAGCAGATTGAGCACCGGCACGGTCAGCGGCAGCGCCATCAGCGCCCCGGCCAGCCAGATCGTGCCGCCGTGGCGGCGCAGCATGGCGCGGGCTCCCTCGCGACCGCGCCGCCGCGTCGCGATCATCTGGAAATATTCGCGCCCCAGCAGGTAACCGTTCATCGCCAGGAAGATCGCCGGCGCCGCGGGCGGGAAGAAAAGGTAGAGCACCAGCGCGCCGAGGTTCGCCGCCACGATGACGCCGAAAAAGCCGATCGCTTCGCTGAGTGATTCGGCCAGCCCCAGCCGCGGCGCGGGGCTGAGCGCGGGATAGTGCCGTGCCTCGACCGCGTCGGCCACGTCGTCGAGAAACAGCCCCGTGAAGGCCGAGGCGACCGGCACCATCAGGAACACCGAGGCGACCAGCATCACCAGGATCGAGGCGCCCGAGGCGAGGTCATCGATCCAGCCGACAGCGCCGATCCAGGGTAGCGTCACCGTATCGGGCAGAAGCCAGTTCACCAGCCACAGAAGGGCCGCGTAGACGCCGATCAGGAGCAGGATGGTCAGCCCGACGCCGCGCAAAAGAACGCTGCGGAAGGCCGGATCTCCGATCTGGCCCAGGGCGCGCAGGAGGGCGGCGGGAATCACGCGTCGAGCCAGTGAACGATGGCGTCGAGGTCGGGGCGCGGCCGCTCGGGCGGGGCCGCGCGCTCGGTGCCGATGTGGATGAAGCCCGCGATCCGCTCGTGCTCGTCAAGCCCCAGCGCCTCGGCGCGGAACTGCGCATCGTGGCTGGCCCAGCCGGTCAGCCAGTTGGCGCCCCAGCCCGAGGCGAGCGCCGCGTTCAGCAGCGACAGGCAGGCGGCGCCGGCCGACAGGACCTGCTCGATCTCGGGCACCTTCTCGGACGGTCGCGGCGTGCTGACGACGGCCACGGCCAGATGGGCATCGGCGAACTGGGCGCGCTGCTTGGCGATCTCGGTCTCATCCCGCCCCAGCCGCACGCCTGTCGGCTCGACCAGGTCGGCCAGCCGCAGCAGGGCGTCGCGGCCCAGCACCACGAAGCGCCACGGCTCGAGCTTGCCGTGATCGGGCACCCGCGCGGCCGCCGTCAGGATCGGGCGCAGCGTCGCGCGGTCGGGAACCGGCGTCGGTCAGCGTCTTGGCTGGCCGCGACCGGCGCGTCAGCAGGAAGTTCAGGGCGGGCTCATTGCGTTCGGTCATTCGTTCTCTCTCGGTGCGGGGTCCATCTCGGCGTTCCCGGTGGCGGCGTCAACGGCGGCCATGGGGCCGCCGCGGCGAAACGTGCTAGCAGGGGGAATGGCCAGACCCAAGCCGCCCGACCTCAGCCACCTCGCCCGGCCCGGCGCCGAGTTCCATCTCCGCGTGACGCCGCGTGCCGGCCGTGAATCGCTGATCGACGAGGGTGCGCATCTGCGTGTGGCCGTGACTGCGGCGCCCGAAGGCGGCCGCGCCAACGAGGCGGTGCGGGAATTGCTGGCGCGGGCGCTGGGCGTGGCCAAGACCCGGCTGACTCTGGTGCGCGGAGCTGCCGCGCGCGACAAGGTTTTCCGCCTCGACAACCTGCAGTAGCCTCGGCCCATGGATCGCGTCACCATCCTTGCTGCCGCACTCGCCGTCGCTGTCGCCGGAGCGGCGCGCGCCGACCTCTTCGATTGCAACGTGGCGGGGCGGCCCGTGGTCGTTGCGGGGCCTGCACTGCAGGGTCTGCCCGAAAATTGCCGCCGCCTAGCGGCGTCCGCCTTCGCGCCGCCCGCGCCCGACCCGGCGCAGCTTGCGCGGCGCCTCGACGCGCAGGAGGCGGCGCTGGCGAGGCTGTCGGCCCGTCTCGAGTCGCTCGCGCGGGCGGTACGGGCGCCGGTCGTGCTCGCCCCGCCGCCACGGTCCGCCATCGGGGCCGAGGCCGAGGCGGAGGCGGCGGACCGGTTGCGGGATCTCGGTCAGGATATCAACCGCAAGCTGGACGCGGCGACCGGCGTCTGGGACCGCTAGCTGCGCGAGAGCCGATAGACGCCCTCGGGCAGGTCGAGCGCGGCGGCCAGATCGCGCACCTGGGCCAGCGACATGGTGATCCGAACCGTCCGATCCGTCCGCGGGTCGTACTGTTCCAGCGTCACGCAATCCTCGAATGCGTTGATCGTCACGTCCTCCTCGCGGTGCGTGGCGGGATCGTCGATCAGCGTGATGACGGTGGCGTCGAAGTCGTGCTCGATGGTGAACATGGGGCAGAAGGTGGTTCGGCGGCTCGCGCTTGGCAAGACGCCGCCCGAGCGGCTGGCGGTCGCCGCGCAAGTTGCTAGGCTTCGGATAAAACGAGGAGAGCTCAGATGCGCAGGATGATCGCCGCGGTCGCCACCGCGACCGCTGTTGTCGCGCTGACGGCCTGCGAGGCCCCCCCGCCGGCGCCGACCCCGCGCGCGCCCGAAACCGTGCGAGAGGAGCCGCGCCTGCCGCCGGACGTGGCGGTGCGGAACTTCACGACCGTCGTCCGCGACGTCGAGCCCGTGGCCGAGCAGATCTGCCGCGAGCGCACCCGCGGCGTGAACTGTGATTTCCTGATCGTCGTCGACGACCGGCGCTCGCTGCCGCCGAACGCGTTCCAGACGCTCGATCCCTCGGGGCGGCCGGTGGTCGGCTTCACGCTTGCGTTGATCGCGGACGCGCGCAATCGCGACGAGCTGGCCTTCATCCTCGGCCACGAGACGGCCCACCACGTGCAGGGCCACATCCCGCGCGGGCAGCAGGCGGCGATGACCGGCGCGATCCTGGCCGGGGTCCTGGCCACGATTGGCGGCGCCGACGAAGTCGCGGTGCGCACGGCCCGCGACATCGGCGCCGAGGTGGGGGTGCGCCGCTACGCCAAGGGCTTCGAACTCGAGGCCGACGAGATGGGCACCCGCATCGCGCTCCGCGCCGGGTACGACCCGGTCCGGGGCGCGCAGTACTTCGCGCGGGTGCCCGATCCGGGGAACGCCTTCCTTGGCACCCATCCGCCGAACGCCGAACGCATCGAGGCGGTGCGCCGGGCCGCCGGCCGCTAGCGATTCGTGCCAAGCTTGTGCCGCCACAGCCAAGGACACTCGATGCGACCGATCGCCTTGCTGACAGGCGCCGCGGTGCTGGCGGCCTGCGCGCCCAGGTCCGGTCCGCCGGATGAACCGGTGCTGCTGCTCTTCGGCGGCTACCGCGATCCCGCCGACAGCTGCCGGATCGCTGGCGAGACGCCGTTCACCAGCCCGTTCCTCGATCACACGCGCGACCTCGTGGCTTGTCCCGAGGGGGCCGAGAACCTTGGCGTTTTCGTGACCGAGACCGGCGCGACCGAGGTGGCGCGCACCGGCGGCTACATCCTCTTCTCCAACCCGTACGAACACGCTTGATCCAGATCAGGGCGGATGTGCCGAAATTTGCCACCTTTGGGGTGCCGGATGCCCCGGCGGGAGGAGATGACATGAGCGTATTCTCGCGAATCGACCGCCACGCCCGGTTGGTGGAGCGGATGGCCGACACCGTCGGCGTGGATCTGGCCGAGGAATCGCTGCGCGGCCGGATGCCGCCGCAGGAATACCGCGCGGCCGTCCTGCGCTGCACGGGCTGCAGCCAGGTCGACGCCTGCTGCAGCTGGCTCGAGGCGCATCCCGACGGCGCCGTGGCCCCGCCCGACTACTGCCGCAACAAGATCACCTTCGAGCGCTCGGCACAGCGCTGAGTCATCCCTCCGGGCGCGTCTCCGCCGCGATCCAGTCGGCGGTGGGCGCGTCAGCCGTGACGGCATGGCACAGGATCGCCGGCACCTCGTAGGGGTGTCGCTCGCGGATCAGGGTTGCCGCAGCGCGGAAGAGGGCGCCGCGCGTCTTGAGGGTCAGCGCCCATTCCGGGTCGTCCTCAATTGCGCCCTTCCAATGATAGAGGCTGCGCAGCGGTCCCCACACGTTCGCGCATGCGGCAAGGCGCGCCTCGATCGCGGCGCGGCCGAGCGCCTTCGCCGTCGCCTCGTCGGGGCAGGTGACGTGAATCTCGATCATTTCCATCGCAGCGAGAAGGCGCGCTCGCGCCGCCAGGTTCCAGCAGCGCGGGTTTTCCGTGAACCTCTCCGAGGCGTTGGCGCCCAGGGTAAAGGTCGATCGGCATCTGGCGACGGGCGCGTCGGCAGGCGCGCGCCACCCGAGGGGGCGATGCCCCTTGTGGTGCCTGATTCGGAGGATCGGCGAGTCGTTCCCGATCCCCCGCCTTTTCGGTGTTAGCCTTACCCGATCAGGCGGCCCCAGAGGTCGTAATCGCTCGCCTCTTCGACCTCGACCGTGACGATGTCGCCCGGCTTCAGGCGCTCGTGCCCGTCGTCGATGAAGAGGTTGCCGTCGATCTCGGGCGCATCGGCGCGGGTGCGGCATGTGGCGGCGTCGTCTTCCACCAGGTCGACGATCACCTCCTGTCGCGTGCCGACCTTCGCAGCCAGCCGTTCCGCGCTGATCGCCTGCGCCTTTTCCATGAAGCGATGCCAACGGGCGTCCTTGACCTCGTCGGGCACGTGGTCGGGTAGCGCGGCCGAGCGGGCGCCAGCCACGTTCTCGTACCGGAAGCAGCCCACCCGGTCGAGCTGTGCCTCGTCCAGCCAGTCGAGCAGGGTCTGGAACTCGGCCTCGGTCTCGCCCGGATAGCCCACGATGAAGGTCGAGCGCAGCGTCAGCTCGGGGCAGATCGCCCGCCATTCTGCGATCCGGTCGAGCGTCTTCTCGGCGGCGGCGGGGCGCGCCATCCGGCGCAGCGTGTCGGGGTGGGCGTGCTGGAACGGCACATCGAGATAGGGCAGCACCAGCCCCTCGGCCATCAGCGGGATCAGCTCGCGCACGTGCGGGTAGGGATAGACGTAGTGCAGCCGCACCCACGCCCCGAGGCCTCCCAGGTCGCGGGCGAGGTCGGTGATGTGAGCGCGGTGGCCGCGCGCCTCGGCGTGCCGGATGTCGACCCCGTAGGCCGAGGTGTCCTGGCTGATCACCAGCAGCTCGCGTACCCCCGCCTCGACCAGCCGCTCGGCCTCGCGCACGACCGCGTGTGCGGGGCGCGAGACAAGGCGTCCGCGCAGGTCCGGAATGATGCAGAAGCGGCACTTGTGGTTACAGCCCTCGGAGATCTTGAGATAGCTGTAGTGCCGTGGCGTCAGTCGCACCTCCTGCGCGGGCAGCAGGTCGACGAACGGATCGGGCGCGGGCGGCACGGCCTGGTGGACGGCGTCCAGCACCGCCTCGTACTGGTGCGGCCCCGTGATGGCGAGCACCTTCGGGTGGGCGCCGGTCACGAACTCGGGTTCGGCGCCGAGGCAGCCGGTGACGATGACGCGCCCGTTTTCGGTCAGTGCCTCGCCGATCGCGTCGAGGCTTTCGGCGCGCGCCGAATCGAGAAAGCCGCAGGTGTTGACGATCACCGCGTCGGCGCCGGCGTAGTCGGCGCTGATCCCGTAGCCCTCGGCGCGCAGCCGCGTGAGGATGCGTTCGCTGTCCACCAGCGCCTTGGGGCATCCCAGCGACACCATGCCAACCACCGGCTGGCCGGGGCGGCCCTCGGGGTCGAGGCGCGGGCGGGCGAGGTCGGGGCGTAGGTCGGGCGGCGGGATGGCTGTCATGGCGGAGCCTCCTATCCGATCCGGCGCCGCGAGGGAACGTCCGACGTGGCGCGCCGCAGATCGGGCGCCGCGCCACCGACGCGCCGCGTCCGCTGACAGAACCGGGGTTTCACGCAGCTTTGACGGCGCCCCACTACCGTGCCCGCCGAACAGAAAGCGAGGAGGAACAGATGAGCGTCATCCTTCATTCCGGCCGTCCCGGGCTGCGCCGCAGGCTGAGAGTCCGTCTGCACCGGTGGCAGAACTGCCTGGTCCGCGCCGTGCGCAGGGGCTGAGCACGAGCCCGCGTCGCCTGTATCGCGGCGCAGACGAGTCTTCCCCATTGACCGGGCCCGCACGAGGCCCGGCCGGGGGCGTTCAGCGCTTGCGGTCGCGGCGCGAACTCATCGGCTGAAAGGCAACGCCCACATGGGCCTCGCAATAGGGCTTGCCGGCTTGAACGGGCAGACCGCAGAACCAGAAGTTCTCGGTCGCCGGATCGCCGATCGGCCACTTGCAGGTACGCTCGGTCAGCTCCATCAGGCTGATCCTGCGCGCTTTCTTCTCGATCTCCCGCACGCTGGCGAGTGCCTCGGGACTGATCTCGTTGGCCGAGGGCTGCGGCGGCAGCGGCTGGCCTGCGGGAATGA
The DNA here is from genome assembly GCA_963773475.1 of uncultured Alphaproteobacteria bacterium. Lineage (GTDB taxonomy): Bacteria > Pseudomonadota > Alphaproteobacteria > Rhodobacterales > Rhodobacteraceae > Roseitranquillus. Next base: position 129,817 of record CAVZBD010000012.1, read on the forward strand.
TCGGTCGGCGCGGCGCGGGTGCGGCCGCCGGCTGTTCGGCCGGCGCGGCCTCAGCCTCGGTGGCGGCTTCGGCCGGCGGATCGGCCGGCTGCGGCATCTCGGCAACCTCGGGCGCCTCGGCTTCGTCCCGGTCCGCCTTTGGCGGCGGTCCGCCGGTCCGGTTGCTCAGGCCCAGGCGGTGGACCTTTCCGATAACTGCATTGCGTGTCACGCCGCCCAGCTCCTTGGCGATCTGACTGGCCGACTGGCCTTCGTTCCACATCTTCTTTAGAAGCTCGACGCGCTCGTCGGTCCAGGACATGAGGATTCCTTCGGGAACCGGGCTCGTTTCGCCGCCCGGTCTACAAACTGCACAGGGCCTCTATCTTAATCACCGGGCGGGGCGATACAAGGCGAGGTAGGAATGAGCGACATCGCAAGCATGGGAACACGGCGTTTCGGGCGCTTCAACTGGCTCGGAACATGGACGCTGGCCGGACGTGAAGTGCGCCGCTTCATGTCCGTATGGCAGCAGACGCTGGCGGCGCCGCTGATCACCGCCAGCCTCTTCTTTGCGGTCTTCGCGCTGGCGATCGGCCCCGACCGCGGGCCGGTGATGGGGGTGCCGTTCCTGGAATTCCTGGCGCCGGGCATCCTGATGATGACCGTGATCCAGAATTCCTTTGCCAACACCTCGTCCTCGATCGTGGTCGCCAAAGTGCAGGGCAACATTGTCGACACGCTGATGCCGCCGCTGAGCGCGGGTGAGCTGGTGGCGGGATACGTGGCCGGCGGAATTGCGCGCGGCCTCTTCGTGGGCGTCGCGATCGCGGTGGGCATGACGCTGGTCCTCGACATCTCGGTGAGGCATCCGCTCTGGGCGCTGGTCTTCGTGTTCCTCGGCAGCGCGTTCCTGGCGGGGCTGGGCATGGTGGCGGCGATCTTCGCCAACAAGTTTGACCAGATGGCGGCGGTCACGAACTTCATCATCACGCCGCTGAGCTTCCTGTCGGGGACCTTCTACTCGATCGAGCGGATGCCCGGAACGATGCAGACGCTGACGCATCTCAACCCGGTCTTCTACCTGATCGACGGCGTCCGTTACGGCGTGATCGGCGCCTCGGACAGCTCGCCCTGGCTGGGGCTGGCGGTCTGCATGGCGTCGACGGCGGCGGTTCTGACGCTCTGCTGGTACTGGTTCCGACGCGGCTATCGGCTGAAGGCCTGAGGGGCGGTGGCGGGGTTCGGCGCGGCCCCGCGCCCGCCACGGGCCGCGCCGGACCCCGCTGACCCAGACGGCCTTTCGGGGGTGACGGCGGGTTGCGCCCGGGCTATCGCGTGCGCCATGACCGGATCCTGCCTTGCCACGCGTCGACGCCGACGCTGACGCGCCCCGCCCGCCGCGGCGGCAGATCCCGTTCTTCTCCTTCGTTGACAACGTCCCGTCCGATCGGCCCCATAGGCCCCGCATTGCCCGGAGTCCCCACATGATCCCGTCCGTCCTGCCAACCTACAACCGCGCGCCGCTCGCTTTCGAGAAGGGCGAGGGCTGCTGGCTCGTTGCCGAAGACGGCACGCGATACCTCGACCTCGGGGCGGGTATCGCGGTGAACGCGCTGGGCCATGCCCACCCTGCGCTGGTCGAGGCGGTGTCGCGGCAGGCCGAGCGGCTCTGGCACGTCTCGAACCTGTACCGGATTCCCGAGCAGGAGCGACTGGCCGAGAAGCTGACCGCCGCGACCTTCGCCGACACCGTGTTCTTCACCAACTCAGGCACCGAGGCGCTGGAACTTGTAGTGAAGATGGCGCGGCGGCACTTCCACGAGGCGGGCCAGCCCGAGCGGACCGAGATCGTCACCTTCGCGGGCGCGTTCCACGGTCGCTCGATGGCCGCGATCTCGGCGGCGGGGGCCGAGAAGATGACCGCAGGGTTCGCGCCGCTGCTGCCCAGCTTCGTCCATGTTGGCTGGGGCGATCACGAGGGGCTGCGGGCGGCCGTGGGCGAGCGCACGGCGGCCGTGCTGATCGAGCCGATCCAGGGCGAGGGCGGCATCCGCCAGTTGCCCGACCAGTGCCTGAAGGGCCTGCGCGAGCTCTGCGACGAGGCGGGGGTGCTGCTGATCCTCGACGAGGTGCAATGCGGGATGGGCCGCACCGGGCGGCTCTTCGCGCATGAATGGGCCGGGGTGACGCCCGACATCATGATGGTGGCCAAGGGGATCGGCGGCGGCTTTCCCCTGGGCGCGGTGCTGGCGACCGAGGATGCCGCGGCGGCGATGACGGCGGGCACCCACGGGTCGACCTATGGCGGCAATCCGCTGGCCTGCGCGGTCGGCTGCGCGGTGATGGACATCGTCGCCGACGCCGAGTTTCTCGCGGGGGTGCGGCGGCGCGCGGGCCTCTTGCGGCAACGGCTGGAGGGGCTGGTCGCGGCACATCCAGAGGTGTTCGAGGACGTGCGCGGCAGCGGCCTGATGCTGGGGCTGAAGTGTCGGGTGCCGAACACCGCCGTGGTCAAGGCCGGCTACGACGCGGACGTGCTGGTGGTGCCGGCGGCCGACAATGTTGTGCGCCTGCTGCCGCCGCTCAACATCTCGGAGGACGAGATCGGCGAGGCAATCGCGCGGCTCGAGGCAGCGGCCGGTGCGGCCAAGGCCGATGCCGCGGCCTGAGCGCCGTTGCGGGCGTCGGGCCCCGGCGCCGCAGGTTCGCCGACGACCCCGACGGCTTCCGGCGCCGCCCGCGCGGGTGCGCCGCGCCGCGACCGCCCCGCATCCGACCTGCACCGACCTCTGAGACAAGGCCCGTCATGCCGCACTTTCTGGACATCCATACGACCGATCCCGCCGATCTTCGCGCCATGATCGACCAGGCGCGCGAGATGGCGCATCTGCGCGACGGCTGGCCCAAGGGGCGTCCTGACGACCGGCAGCCGCTGGCCGGACGGATGGTCGCGCTGATCTTCGAGAAACCCTCGACCCGGACCCGCGTCAGCTTCGACGTGGGCGTGCGGCAGATGGGCGGGCAGACGCTGGTGCTGTCGGGGCAGGACATGCAACTGGGGCACGGCGAGACCATCGCGGACACGGCGCGGGTGATGAGCCGCTATGTCGACCTGATCATGATCCGCACCTTCGAGGAGGCGGTGCTGCACGAAATGGCCGAGCACGCGACCGTGCCGGTGATCAACGGGCTGACCAACCGCAGCCACCCATGCCAGATCATGGCCGACGTGATGACCTACGAGTCGCATCGCGGGCCGATCCGGGGCCGGAAGGTCGTGTGGGCGGGCGACGGCAACAACGTCTGCACCTCGTGGCTGCACGCCGCCGGGCAGTTCGGCTTCGACGTGACATTCACCGGGCCGGAGGCGCTCGAACCCGAGGACGAGGCGGTACGCTTCGCGCGCTCGCGCGGGCGGCGGGTCGAGATCGTGCGCGACGCCGCCGAGGCGGTCGCCGACGCCGACCTGCTGGTGACCGATACGTGGATCTCGATGCACGACGCGCAATCGGCGCGCGAGCGGCGCCACAACCTGCTGCGGCCCTACCAGGTGAACGCGGAGCTGATGGAGAAGGCGAAGCCCGAGGCGCTCTTCATGCATTGCCTCCCCGCGCATCGCGGTGAGGAGGCGACGAGCGAGGTCATGGACGGGCCGCAATCGGTGGTCTTCGACGAGGCCGAGAACCGCTTGCACGCCCAGAAGGCGATCCTGCGCTGGTGCCTGGGCGTCTGAAAGGCAGCAGATCCGGCGGAGCGGGCTGGCGCCCGCACACCTTCAGGGGTCCGCTGCCGCGCGTGGCGCGGCGCCGGCCCGGCGGTCGCGGGTCATGCGGCTGACAGCCCTCGTGGCGCTGGTGATGGTGGCCTTCGCCGCCAATTCGGTGCTGACCCGCGTGGCGATGGCCGAGGGCGCGATCGGCGCGGCTCCGTTCGCCGCACTTCGGATCGTGGCGGGGGCGCTGGTCCTGGGCGCGCTCGCGGCGCGGCGCGGGGCGACGCATTGGCGCAGGGCGCGGTTGGGGGCTGCGCTGTCGCTGGCGCTCTACATGCTGGGCTTCACCTTTGCCTACCTTGCTCTCGACACCGGGACCGGGGCGCTGATCCTCTTCGGTGGCGTGCAGCTGACGATGTTCGCCGGCGCCGTCGCGGCGCGCGAGCGGGTGCCGCCGCGGCGCTGGCTGGGGGCGGGAATTGCGCTGGCGGGGCTCGTCTGGCTGCTGCGGCCAGCAGGCCTGGTGGCGGGCGGCAGCGGCTGGGCGCTCGCCATGGCGGCGGCCGCCGTTGGGTGGGGGCTCTACAGCTTGATCGGGCGCGGCGCCCGTGATCCGCTGGTCGAGACGGCGGCCAATTTCGCCCTCGCGGTGCCGTTCGTGGTCGTGCCGGCCGGGGTGGCCGTCTTGGTGGCAGGCATCGGGCCGGTGAGCCTGTCAGGCGTCGCGCTGGCCGTCGCCTCGGGGGCGGGGACCTCGGGCCTGGGCTACGCGCTCTGGTACGCGGTGCTGCCGCGGCTCGAGCGGACCACCGCCGCATTGTCGCAGCTTGCGGTTCCGGTCATCGCGGCGGCGGGCGGCCTGATCCTGCTGGGCGAAGTGCCCGATCTGCGCCTTGTGGGGGCCAGCCTCCTCGTCCTCGGCGGCGTGGCGCTGGGCATCGTGCCATTGCGGCGCCGGTGAGGGTCGGCTTGCGTCGCGGGCGTGGGCGGCTACCATCCCGCCCGAGGCGAGCAAGGGGGTAACATGGCGCGCATCGGACTGATCGGGTTGGGGACGATGGGCGCGAACCTCGCGCTCAACATCGCCGAGAAGGGCTTTGAGGTGGCGGTCCATAACCGCACCACGTCGATCATTGCGCGGTTCCTTGACGAGGCCGGCCCCCTGCGCGATCGCCTCGTGGGCTGCGACGACCTTCGGGCGCTGGTCGGCGCGGTCGAGCGGCCGCGCACGGTGATCCTGATGGTGCCCGCGGGCGAGGCGGTCGACGCGGTGATCGACGCGCTGGCACCGCTGCTCGAGGCCGGCGACACCATCGTCGACGCCGGCAACGCCGACTTCAACGACACCCGCCGCCGAGGACCCGAACTGGCCGAGCGCGACCTGCGGTTCCTCGGGATGGGCGTCTCGGGTGGCGAGGAGGGCGCGCGCCACGGCCCCTCGATCATGGTCGGCGGCTCGGAAGAGGCCTACGCGCCGATCCGCGACGTCATCGAAGCGATCGCCGCCCGCTACCAGGATACCCCCTGCGCCGCTCTCGTCGGGCCGGACGGCGCCGGCCATTTCGTCAAGACCGTGCACAACGGCATCGAGTACGGCGACATGCAGCTCATCGCCGACGTCTACGGGCTTCTGCGCGACGGTGGCGGTCGCGGTGCCGAGGACATCGGAGAGCTCTTCGCCACCTGGAACGAGGGTCCGCTGCACTCGTACCTCGTCGAAATCACGGCCAAGGTGCTGGCGGCGAAGGATGAAGCGACCGGCGGGCCCGCGGTCGACGCGATCCTCGACCGGGCGGGCCAGAAGGGCACCGGCCGCTGGACGTTGATCGAGGCGCTGAAGCTCGGCCAGTCGGCCAGCGTCATCGAGGCTGCCGTGGCCGCGCGCGCCTGGTCGGCGATGAAGACGGCGCGCGAGGCGGGCGCGGATCTCTATGGCGAGGTCGAGACCGCGACGGCCAGCCCGGTGCTCGATGCCGACCTCGAGGAGGCGCTGCTGGCGGGACGGATCATCGCCTACGGGCAGGGCTTCGCACTTCTGGCCGATGCGTCGCGCGCAGTTCGGCTGGGAGCTCGACCTGGCGCGGATCGCCGAGATCTGGCGCGCAGGCTGCATCATCCGGTCGGCTCTGCTGGACGAGATCGCGCAGGCCGCGCGCGAGGGGCTGCCGCACGAGCAGGTGATGTTTGCCGCACCCTTCGTGCCGGTGCTGCGCAGCGCGGTCCCGGCATTGCGGCGCATCGTCTCCGCGTCGGCCGCGCGCGGGCTGCCGGCGCCGGCGCTCGCCGCCGCGCTCGCGCAGTTCGAAACGATGCGGCGCGGGCGCGGCACCTCGAACCTGATCCAGGCGCAGCGCGACTTTTTCGGCGCCCACGGCTTCGAGCGCGTGGACGGCGGCGCGGGCCACCACGGCCCCTGGGCCAGCGGCGCCGAGCCCGACGCCGTGCGCCCAAGGTGAGCCACCCGCGGCAAGCCGGCACACCGCAGGCGCCCGTATCGCAGGCGGACCGATGAGTTTGGTCCTGCCCTCGGGCGGGCGCATCGTGATCCTGACCGGGGCCGGGCATCTCCGCCGAGAGCGGGCTCGGCACGTTCCGCGACGCCGGCGGGATCTGGTCGCGCTACGACCTGGAGGAGGTCGCCACGCCCGAGGGCTTCGCCCGCGACCCCGCGCTGGTCCACGATTTCTACAACGCCCGGCGGGAACGCGTCGCGCCGCCCGGCCGAACGCCGGCGCACCGGGCGCTGGCCCGGCTCGAGCCCGGTGGCCCGGCCCGGTCGCGGTCGTCACGCAGAACATCGACGACCTGCACGAACGCGGCGGCCCGCGGTGGTGCTGCACATGCACGGCGAGCTGGCCGCGCGCTCTGCGCCGCGTGCGGTCATCGCTGGGAGGCGCCGGCGCGGATGCGGCCCGGGGGAGCCCTGCCCCGCCTGCGGCGCCGGCGCGGGCGGCCCGACGTCGTCTGGTTCGGAGAGATACCCTACCACATGGACGAGATCATGCGGACCTCCGCGACAGGCGGACCTTTTCGTCGGCGATCGGCACCTCTGGGAGTGTGTATCCCGCCGCTGGCTTCGTGCAGGACGCGGCGCGGGCCGGCGCGCAGACGCTCGAACTCAACCTCGAAGCGTCCGAGGTTGCCGCGGATTTCGACGAAGCCCGCTACGGACCCGCCGGCGAAATCGTGCCGGCCTGGGTCGAGGAGGCGCTACGCCGCGCCTGAGTGCGCGCCGCCGTCACCGGCGACCCCCGTCTTCGAGATCCGCAAGGGGGCAGGGCCCTGCGCGACGCCACGTCGCGCGCGGCCGGAGGGGGTTCGATGCCCCCTCCGGGCGCTTTCTCCTTGCGGTACCGGGCTTTCGCTCGTCGCCGCCCGTGACTAGGCTCGGCCCCGACAGGAGCCGAGGGGGACGTCCATGAGCCACATTCTCGCCATCGACCAGGGGACCACCTCGAGCCGCGCCATTCTCTTCGATTCCGACATGAAGATCGCCGCCTCCGCGCAGGCCGAATTCCGTCAGCACTACCCGCGCTCGGGCTGGGTCGAGCACGACCCCGTCGACCTGTGGTCCACCACCGCCGCCACCTGCCGCGCCGCGCTTGAGCGGGCCGGCGTCGACGCCAGGGCCGTCGCCGCCATCGGCATCACCAACCAGCGCGAAACCGTCGTCGTCTGGGAGCGCGAGAGCGGTCGGCCAATTCACAACGCGATCGTCTGGCAGGACCGGCGTACCGCCGATCTCTGCGCACGCCTGCGCGAGGCCGGCCACGAGCCGATGGTGACCGACGAGACGGGCCTGATCGTCGACCCCTACTTCTCGGGCACCAAGCTGGCCTGGATCCTCGACAACGTCGAGGGCGCCCGCGCCCGGGCCGAGCGGGGCGAGCTGCTGTTCGGCACCGTCGATTCCTGGCTGATCTGGAACCTTACCGGCGGCGCCGCTCACGTCACCGACGCCACCAACGCCGCGCGCACGCTGCTCTTCAACATCCGCACGCAGGAGTGGAGCCAGCCCGTATGCGAACTCCTGGGCATACCGATGACAATGCTGCCCGAAGTGCGCGACTGCGCAGCCGAGTTCGGCACCGCGCGCCCCGACCTCTTCGGGCGCGAGATCCCGATCCTCGGGGTCGCCGGCGACCAGCAGGCGGCGACGATCGGTCAGGCCTGCTTCCGCCCCGGCATGTTCAAGTCGACCTACGGCACGGGCTGCTTCGCCCTCCTGAACACCGGCGACGAGCTGGTGCGCTCGCAGAACCGCCTGCTGGGAACGATCGCCTACCGGCTCGACGGCAAGGTCACCTACGCGCTCGAGGGCTCGATCTTTATTGCCGGTGCCGTGGTGCAGTGGCTGCGCGACGAGCTGAAGCTGATCCGCGAGGCCGCCGAGACGCAGAGCCTGGCCGAGGCGGCCGATCCGGGGCAGGAGGTCATCCTGGTGCCGGCCTTCGTGGGCCTCGGCGCGCCCTATTGGCAACCCGAGGCGCGGGGCGCGATCTTCGGCCTGACGCGCGGCACGGGGCCGGCCGAGCTGGCGCGCGCCGCCCTCGAGAGCGTGGGTTTCCAGACGCGCGACCTGCTCGAGGCGATGCGCGCCGACTGGCCCGGCGGCGGCGAGGACGTGCTGCGGGTCGATGGTGGGATGAGCGCATCCGACTGGACGCTCCAGTTCCTGAGCGACATCATCGGTGCCCCCGTCGACCGCCCCGAGGTGCTCGAGACGACGGCACTGGGGGCGGCGTGGCTGGCCGGGGCGCGGGCGGGCGTCTATCCCGATGCCGACGGCTTCGCGCAGCGCTGGCGGCTCGAGCGGCGGTTCGAGCCGTCGATGGACGAGGCGGCACGCACCGCGCGGTACGCCGCATGGAAACGCGCGGTCGAGGCTACCATCTCGGCCTGAAGCCGCCGCCCGCCGGCCGTCCCGCCCGCACCCAGCAGGCAGTCCCGAATTGGTGGCGGCAATCCGGTGACGAGGGGATCGCGAGGATTCCCGTGAAATCGGCGAGGCGTGGCGCGCCGGAGCTGCTATCAGTCCGCCGCGCCGCCCCGGAAATCGTTGCCGCGGCGCCAGTCGCACGGCGCCTCCTGCATCTCGAGATGCAGCCGGTCGCCGTCATAGGCGTGGGCGGCCAGCATGTCTTCGTCGAGCTCGATGCCCAAGCCTGGCGTCTCTGGAGGCAGGATGAAGCCGTCCTCCCAGCGGATCGCGTGGCCGATCAGGTCCCCATGAAAGCCTCCGCCCGCGCCGATCGTCTCGACCATCAAGAGGTTCGGCAACGTCGTGGCCAGATGCACGTTCGCGGCCCATTCCACCGGACCGGCATAGAGGTGCGGGGCAACCTCGGCGTTGGCGACCTCGGCCAGCGCGGCGATCTTCTTGCCCTCCCACAGTCCGCCGCAACGACCGGTGGCGGGCTGCAGGATCGAGGCGCCGGCCCGCAGCGCGGCGTCGAACTCGGTCCTGGTGGTCAGCCGCTCGCCGGTGGCGACGGGGACATGGGTGGCTGCAGCGAGACGTGCGAGCGCGTCCATCGCGTCGGGCGGCACCGGCTCCTCGAACCAGAGCGGGCTGTAGGGCGCGATGGCCGCGGCCAGCCGCAGCGCGCCGCCTGCGAGAACTGGCCGTGGGTCCCGAAGAGCAGGTCCGCCCGGTCGCCCACCGCCTCGCGGATTGCGGCGCAAAAGGCGACCGAGCGGGCGATGTCGCTCATCGCCGGCATGTGCCCGCCGCGGATCGTGTAGGGGCCGGCGGGGTCGAACTTGACCGCGGTGAAGACCCGCGTCGACCGCCGCCTGCGCCGCTTCGGCCGCCATCTCGGGCGAAGATCCAGAACGCTGCCGGGTCGTGGTGGGGGAGCGGGTAGAGATAGCTGTACGAGCGCAGGCTCTGGTTCATCCGCCCGCCGAGGAGCGCCCAGACCGGCCGTTCGCGAGCGCGGCCGAGAATGTCCCAGCATGCGATCTCGAGCCCCGAGAAGGCGCCGATCACCGTCGGGTCCGGCCGCTGGGTGAAGCCCGAGGAATAGGCTCGGCGGAACATCAGTTCGACATCCTCAGGGCTCTCGCCCGCCACGTGACGGTCGAAGACATCCTGCACCACGGCGCGCGGCGGCGGGGCCCGAGCCCGGTCAGATAGCATTCGCCCCAGCCGTGAAGACCGGTGTCGGTGGTCAGCTTCACGATCAGCCACCAGCGCCCGCCCCAACCGGGAGGCGGCGGCGCCACGACGTGGATGTCGATAAGGTCAAGCCTCATCCGGCCGCCCCGGCGCGTAGCAAACGCAGGGTCTTCGACCTAAGAGCAAGTAATGTGGAGTGGGTCGGTTTAGCGGCGGTCATGCGAACGTCACCACGTTTCGGCGCGCGGCGCCGGCGCGCGTGTCGGCGATGGCCTCGTTGATCCGATCGAGCGGGAACCGGCCCGAAACCAGCTCGTCAAGTCTCAGCCGCCCTTGCCGGTAGAGGTCGACCAGCCACGGGATGTCGCGCACCAGGACCGTGTCGCCCATCAGCGAACCCATCAGTCCTTGCCCCAGCGCGGCGAGGATCACCGGCTCGACCGTCATCGCCTCGCCGGAATGGGGCATGCCGACCATCACCATCCGGCCACCCGGGGCGAGGAAGCGCGGCGCCGTCTGGTAGGCGGTGATCGCCCCCACCGTTACGAGAACCGCGTCGGCGCCGCGGCCGGTCGGGCGCGGGCGGCCTTCCATGGCGCGCCTCGGGCGAGGACGCCGTCAGTCGCGCCAAACTCGCGGGCGGCTTCCAGCTTGGCCTCGGTCCGGTCGACGGCGACGATGCGCCGGGCGCCGGCGATGCGCGCGCCCTGGATGGCGTTCAGCCCCACACCGCCGGCGCCGATCACCACCACGTCCTCGCCTGCGCGAACGCCCGCCGTGTTGACCACCGCGCCCACGCCGGTGATCACCCCGCAGGCGACAGCAGGCACGCTGCCTCGAGCGCATGTCGGCCGGGATCGGCACGATCTGGCTGCGGTCGACCACCACCGCTCGGCGAAGGCGCCCGCAGGCCATCGCCTGGCGGAGCGGCGCGCCGTCCGGCGTCGTGAGCGGGCCGAGTCGCGTCTGCGGCGTTTCGCACAGGACCGGGTGGCCCGTGGCGCAGGACGCGCACGCGCCGCACGCACGGATCAGCGTCACCAGCACAGTGTCGCCGACCGCCAGTCCCGCGACTCCGTCGCCGAGCGCGGTGACCCGGCCCGCCGCCTCGTGCCCGTAGACCGCCGGAAGCGCGCCACCCCAGCCACCCTCGGCCAGCGAGATGTCGGAATGGCAGATCGCCACAGCCCTCGAGCTCGACCTCGACCTCGCCGGGGCCTGGCGGGCGCAAGGTCACTTCCTCGATTGTCAGCGGTGCGCCGAACTCACGGCAGACGGCGGCGCGGACGGTATTCATGCGGTCCCCTCCGGAACGGTGGCCGCCTGCGCGGCAAAGGCGCGGGCCTCGTCCGGGGCCGAGCCCAGACGGGGCAGGTCGGTCGCAAGGTCGGCGTATCGCCCGCGCACCAGCTCGGGCAGCGGGATGCCCTCGTGCCGCGCCCGGGTGCAGAGGTCTGCGATCTCGCGTTGCGCCTCGGGCCGTGGAATGCGCGTCGCCAGCGCGAAGGTCAGCGCCTCGGCATGGCTCAACCCCAGTGTGTCCTCTGCCGGGGTAATGGCCGCCGCCTCGACCGTCTCGGCGGCCAGCGTCAGGGCGCGTCCGGTGGCGATGCACATCTGCGGCAGGGCCAGCCATTCGCCGAACCAGGCGGCGCCGTCGCGCTGCTGCGGTATGGATCAACGCGCCTTGCATCGCGCCGTTGAGCGCGGCGACATGCCGGGCCAGCGCGACCAGGGTCGAGGGGCCGACAGGGTTCTCTTTCTGCGGCATCGTCGACGATCCGCCCGCCCCGCTCAGCGTCGCCTCGCCGCGGCTGGTCAGCGCCATGAGATCGGCGCCGATCTTGCCGAGGCTCCCGGTGACCAGCGTCAGCCAGCCGGCGAACTCGGCCACCGTGTCGCGCTGGCTGTGCCACGAGGCGCCGGGGTCGCCGAGGTCGAGGGTGCGCGCCATCGCCGCGCGCACCTGCGGGGCCGCTTCGCCCATCGCGGCGCCGGTGCCGGCCGCTCCCGAAAGACTCACGACCAGCAGCCGCGGCGTCAGCACGGCCAGCCGCTCGCGGTGCCGCAGCAGCGGGGCGCCCCACGCCGCCAGCAGCGCGCCCAAGGTCGTCGGCACCGCCGGCTGCCCGTAGGTGCGCGCGGTCATCGGCGTCTCGGCGGCGTCGGCCGCGCGCGCCCCGAGCGTCCGGACCAGGCTTGCCAGCCGCGCCTCGAAGAGGTCGATCACCCGCCGCAGCCGCAGCATCAGGCCGGTGTCGACGATGTCCTGCGACGTCGCGCCCCAATGCAGCGAACTGCGCGTGCTCGGGCGCCTGCATCGCGTCGCGGAACGGCGGCGACCAGCGCCGGGACCGGCACCGCGCTGGTCGCCGGTCTCGGCGGCGAGCCCGGCGGGGTCGATCTGCAGCTCCAGCGCCGCGCGGTGGAGGAAGACGCCGGCGGTCTCGGGGATCAGGCCAGCCTCGGCCTGCGCGCGGGCCAGCGCCCCCTCGACCAGCAGCATCGCCCGCACCTCGGCGCTGTCGGAGAAGAGCCGTCCCACCTCGGCGTCGCCGAAGAGGTCGCGGTAGATGGCGCTGTCGAACGGCGTGGCGGGCATCAGCGTGGACCTCTCCGATGCAGGATCGTCCGCTGGCCATGTGCGCGCGGCAGCACGCCCGGCCGAGCGGCTCCCCGGAGGGGGGCTCGAGGTCGGGCGTTCCCCCCGCGGACGCTCACCCGGGCTGCCGGAGGCCGAGGATCGCCCGCGCCTGCTGCCAGGTCGCGACGGGCCGCTCGTGCTTCTCGCAGAGCTCGGCCGCCCGCCGGACCAGCGCTGCGTTCGACGGCGCGAGGGTGTCGCGGTCGAGCCGCATGTTGTCCTCGAGCCCGGTGCGGGTGTGGCCGCCGGCGGCGATCGACCATTCGTTCAGCACGATCTGGTGCCGCCCGATCCCCGCGCCGCACCATTCCGCGTCGGGGGCGAGCCGGTTCAGCGTCTCGACGTAGAAGTCGAACGTCTCGCTTGTCGGCCGGCATCGCGTTCTTCACGCCCATCACGAACTGGACGTAGAGCGGCCCTTTCAGACGCCCGTCGGCCTGCATCTTCGCCGCCTGGAAGATGTGGGACAGGTCGAAGGCCTCGATCTCGGGCTTCACGTCGTGTTCCAGCATCTCGGAGGCCAGCCAGTCGACCAGGTCGGGCGGGTTCTCGTAGACCCGCGTCGGGAAGTTGTTCGACCCGACCGAGAGCGAGGCCATGTCGGGCCTCAGCGGCAGCATCCCGCCGCGCGCCTGTCCCGGCGCCCGAGCGGCCGCCGGTCGAGAGCTGCACGATCATCCCGGGGCAGTGCTTCTCGATCCCCTCCTTCAGGCGCGCGAAGCGGTCGGGGTCGGCGGTCGGGTTCGGTCTTCGTCGCGGACATGGCAATGGGCGATGGTGGCGCCCGCCTCGAAGGCCTCGTGGGTCGATCTCGACCTGCTCGGCGACGGTGATCGGGACGGCCGGGTTGTCCTCCTTGCGGGGGACGGATCCGGTGATGGCGACGCAGATGATGCAGGGCTTGGTCATGTGAGCGATCCGGTCAAGGAGTGGAAGCGAGGCAGGTCGGGGCAGGCGAAGAAGGGCGAGTGGCCGCAGGGCAGGTCGTGACGCGCCTCGAGGCCGGTGGCCATCTCGGCCTGGTACTCGGGCGGGATCGCCCGGTCCTCGGTGCAGCGGATGTAGTGGCGGGGCAGGCGCGGAGCCGCCTCGATCCGCTCGAGCGGCGTCGCCTGGGGCGCGATCGGCTGCGCGCTCAGGCGCGGCGCGGCATAGGCCACGGTGCCGGGCGGGCAGTCGTGATAGAAGACTTGTCTTCGACCATCGCGGGGTCGAAGTGCATCGTCACGCGCGTCGGGCGCAACGTGGATTGCCTGCAGCCAATGGCTGGCGCGGCCCGTCGCGGCGCATGTCCGCCAGCGACATGCCTGGCGCGGGGACATAGGCGCAGAGGTAGACGAGCCGCTCGACCCGTTCGGGCGCGCGCTCGGCCGCCGCGGTGATCGGGTAGCCGCCCATCGAATGGCCGACGACGATGGCTGGCGCGTCGAGCGCGGCCACGATCGCCTCGGCATAGTCGCGCAGGCTGACGCTGCGCGGATCGGAGTCGGTCGTCGCCGTGCGAGGGCAGGTCGATGGCGCGCGCCTCGTGCCCCGCCGCGCGTAGCAGCGGCAGCACGTCGCGCCAGCACCAGGCGCCGTGGCAGGCGCCGTGGATCAGCAGGAACCGCGCCATTCAGATGTCGAGGAACACCGTTTCGCCCTGGCCCTGCAGGATGATGTCGGAGCGGTAGATGTCGGGCCGTCGCGCTGCGCGACCAGCGTCGGAACCCGGTCCCTGTGCTCGACCTTCCGCAGCAGCGGATCGTTCTCGTTGTCCTCGTCGTCGAAGTAGATGCGGGTGTGCAGCCCGATGTTGATGCCGCGCGCCACGATCCAGACGGCAATGTGCGGGGCCTGCATCCGCTCGTCCGAGAATGGCACAGGGCCGGGCTTGACCGTGGTCAGCGTCCACTCGCCGGTCTGAAGGTCGGCCGCGCGCCGGGCGAAGCCGCGGTCGGGGCGGTAGCGGCCCTCGGCGTCGGCCTGCCAGAACTCGATCATCACGTCGCGCAGCGGCGCTCCGGTGCCGTCGATGATCCGGCCCTTGATGGTGATCGTGTCGCGTCGCGCCGTCGGGAACGGCGCGGTCCCCAGGTCCGCGGGGTAGATGCCCTCGATCCCGCAGAAGTTCGGGGTGCAGCCGATATGGACGTAGGGACCGGCGGTCTGGCTCGGCGTCTCGTGCAGGGTGTCGAGCTTCTGGACCATCACAGCCCCTCCATCCGGTTCTCGAACATGGTCTGGCGGCGGCCGCGCAGGACGATGTCGAACTTCCAGGCCAGGCAGTCCATCGGCATCGCCATCGACATGTCGAGCGGCGCGACCAGGCGTTTGATGGCCTCCTTGTCGGGGATCGTGTTGACGATCGGGCAGCGCGGGATCAGCGGGTCGCCCTCGAAGTACATCTGGCTGATCAGGCGCTGGCCGAACCCGGTGCCGAAGACCGAGAAGTGGATGTGCGCCGGGCGCCAGTCGTTGACGCCGTTGGGCCACGGATAGGCGCCGGGCTTGATCGTCAGGAACTCGTAGCGGCCTTCGGCGTCGGTGATGCAGCGTCCGCAGCCGCCGAAGTTGGGGTCGAGCGGCGCGAGATAGCCGTCGTTCTTGTGGCGGTAGCGGCCGCCGGCATTGGCCTGCCAGACCTCGACCAGCACGCCCGGTATCGGGCGCGCATCCTGGTCGAGGACCCGGCCGTGCACGATGATGCGTTCGCCGATCGACGGCTCGCCGGTGAAGTTCAGGATCAGGTTGTTGTCGAGCTCGCCCATCTGAGCGTGGCCGAAGACCGGCCCGGTCTCTTCGGTGATGGTCGAGGGCATCGACAGAAGCGGCAGGTTGGGGCTGCGCGCCACTGTCGTCTTGTAGCCCGGCGCATAGGGCAGCGGGTGCTGCTTGAAGTCGCGCTGGTAGAGCGACCCGGCCGCCGCGTGGCTTTCGGGGTACCCGGTATAGCGGCTGCTCGCGTTCCTGCGGGCGGAGGCATCGTCAGGCATTGTCCATCTCCGCGAAGGTCTCCTTGGCAATCTTGATGGCGTGGTTGGCGCGGGGCACGCCGGCGTAGATCGCGACGTGCAGCAGCGCCTCCATCACGTCGTCGCGGCTGGCGCCGGTCCGCGCGGTGGCGCGCAGGTGCATCGCCAGTTCCTCGAAGTTACCCAGCGCGGCCAGCAGCGCGATCGTCAGCATCGAGCGCTCGCGCAGGGGAATTGTCGTCGCGCGACCAGACATGACCCCAGGCGGCCTCGGTGATCAGCTCCTGAAAGGCCGCGTCGAGATCCGTGCGCGCGGCCTCGGCGCGGTCCACATGGGCGTCGCCCAGGACTCGCGCGGCGCGTCGCCATGCCTTCGACCCAACGGTCAGACATGGCCGACCCCCTCGAGGAACTCGCGCAGGATCTCGGCGTATTCGGCCGGCTGCTCGACGCAGGGCAGGTGACCGGCGCCGCGGATCAGCCGGGCTCGGCCCCCTCGATCAGCGCCACAGTCTCGCCGACCAGGTCGGGCGGGGTCGAGCCGTCGTCCGCCCCGGCGATGCCCAGGGTCGGCAGCCGCAGCGACGCGGTGGACTGCGTCAGGTCGGCCCCCGCGATGGCGGCGCAGCAGCCGACATAGCCCTCGGCCGGCTGGCGCGTCAGCATGTGCCGCCAGGCCGCCAGTTCGGGTGTTTCGCGGAAGGCGGCCGAGAACCACCGTTCCATCACGCCGTCGGCCAGCGCCTCGATGCCGCCCGCGCGGATGCCGTCGATCCGCTCCTGCCAGACCTCGGGCGTGCCGATCCTGGCGGCGGTGTTCGACAGCACCATCGCGCGCACCAGGTCGGGCCGCTTCGGCCGCCAGCCCCTGCGCGATCATCCCGCCGATCGAGAGGCCGACGAACAGCGCCTCACGGATGCCGAGCGCATCCATCAGCCCCTCCGCGTCGGCCACCAGCGTGTCCATGCTGTAGGGGCCGGGCGGGCAGTCGGACAGGCCGTGGCCGCGCTTGTCGTAGCGGACCACGCGCAGTCCCCGCGGCAGGTGCGGCACGATCTTGTCCCAGAGCCGCAGGTCGGTCCCCAGCGAGTTGGCGAAGACGATAGCCGCGCCCTCGGGGTCGCCCTCGTCGCGATAGTGCAGGCGGATGTCGGCCAGTTTGGCGATCTTCACAGCGGCAGCCCCACGTATTTCTCGGCAAGGACGGTCTGTTCGGCCCGCGACCGCTCCAGATAGGCGATCTCGCTTTCCTGGATGCGCTGGTCGAAGTCAGACTGGTCGGGAAAGCGGTGCATGGTCACCGTCATCCACCACGAAAAGCGGATCGCCTTCCAGACCCGGGCCAGCGCGCGGGCCGAGTAGCCGTCGATGCCGGCGTCGTCGCCGCCGTAATGGCGCGATCAGCGCCTCCGACAGAAAGGCCACGTCGCTCACGGCGAGGTTGAGGCCCTTGGCGCCGGTCGGCGGCACGATATGCGCGGCATCGCCCACCAGGAAAAGCGGCCCGCAGCGCATCGGCTCGGCCACGAAGGAGCGCAGCGGCGCGATCGACTTCTCGATCGACGGGCCGGTGACCAGCCGCTCGGCCGCCTCGTGGGGGATGCGGCGGCGAAGCTCGTCCCAGAAGGCGTCGTCGGACCACTTCTCGAGCGGGTCGTCGGCCGGGCACTGCACGTAATAGCGGCTGAGGTTGCGGTTGCGCATCGAGCAGAGCGCAAAGCCGCGCGCGTGGTTGGCGTAGATCAGCTCGTCGGCGACCGGCGGCGTCTCGGACAGGATGCCCAGCCAGCCGAACGGATACGTCCGCTCGAACGTGTGCAGGACACCGTCGGGGATCGCGGTGCGGCTGACACCGTGGAAGCCGTCGCAGCCCGCGATCCAGTCGCAGTCGATCCGGTGCTCCTGTCCGTCGCGTGTGTAGCTCACCGAGGGGCTCGGCCAGGTCGGGGCAGACGCCCTCGGCGCGGTCGATGACGACGCCGCCCATCCGGTCGCGCGCGGCGTAGAGGTCGGGCGTCACCTCGGTCTGGCCGTAGACCATCACGTTCTTGCCGGTCAGCTCGCGGAAGTCGATGCGAAAGCCCCGGTTCTGCGCCGAGACGTTGATGCCGTGATGGACGAAGCCCTCGGCGTCCATCCGCGCGCCGACGCCGGCCTTGCGCAGCAACTCGACCGTGCCCTGTTCCAGCACGCCGGCGCGGATGCGCGACAGGACATGCGCGCGGGTGCGCCGTTCCAGTACGACCGTGTCGATGCCGGCCTGGTGCAGAAGCTGCGACAGGAGCAGGCCCGACGGTCCGCCGCCGATGATGCACACCTGTGTCCGCAAGCTCGTCCTCCCCGGGGCGCAGAGTGCGGGGCGGGGCAGGGCGTGTCAACGTGGTGGCCGGGGCGCCACCGACTTCCTCTGGCGTTCTCCGGTGCCGCGGCGCGGGTCCGGCAGGACGTTCAGGAAAGGCGGTCGAGCGCCCGGCGGAACATGGCGGGGTCGACGTTGCCGCCCGAGGCGGTGCAGATCACGGCGTCGCCCTCGATCTCGTCGCGGCGGAAGAGGGCGGCGGCCAGCCCGACGGCCCCACCGGGCTCGAGCACGATCTTCAGTCGCAGGAATGCCAGCGCCATCGCCTCCAGCGCTTCATCGTCGCTGACGGCAAGGCCGGGGCCGCAGCGCCGCGCCATGATCGGGAAGGTCAGCCGCCCGGGCGACGGCGTGACCACCGCGTCGCAGATCGAGCCCGAGGTGCGCTCGTTCCGCTCGATCCGCCCCGACGCCAGCGAGCGGGCGGTGTCGTCGAAACCCGCCGGCTCGGCCGGGCGCGCCCGGAGTCCCGGCGCCTCGGCCTCGAGGGCCAGCGCGATGCCCGAGGTCAGCCCGCCGCCGCCGCAGCAGACGATCACGTCGGCCTGCGTCACCCCCTCCTCGGCGGCCTGGCGCGCGATCTCGAGGCCGCAGGTGCCCTGGCCGGCGATCACCTGCGGCTCGTCGAACGGCTTGATCAGCGTCAGCCCCCGCCGCGCGGCGATCTCGGCGCCGATCGCGTCGCGGTCGCCGGTCTCGCGGTCGTAGAGCACCACCTCGGCGCCGAAGGCGCGCGTGTTCTCGATCTTCAGCCGCGGGCGCGTCCTCGGGCATCACGATGACCGCCGGCACGCCGTGCAGCCGGGCGGCCAGCGCCACGCCCTGCGCATGGTTGCCGGACGAGAATGCGATGACGCCGCGCGCCCGCACCTCGGGGTCGAGCGCCGACAGCGCGGAATAGCCGCCACGGAACTTGAACGACCCGGTGTGCTGCAGGCATTCGGCCTTCACCAGGACGCGCCGGCCCGCGACCTCGTCGAGAAACGGCGACGACAGCATCGGCGTGTGCCGCGCATGGCCCCGCAGCCGCGCGGCCGCCGCGCTGATCATTCCGATGTCGACCGCCTCGTTGCCCGTGTCCGCCACCTGCCGCCCCCTTGCTGCGCGTCTGCGGACCTCTTGCCCGCCTCAGCGCAGCTTGTCGAGCCAGGCGCGGATGGCGTCGAGCGCCTCGGGCTCGTCGAGGAAGGGGACATGCCCGCGCTCCGGCACCTCGGCGCGGATCATGTCGGGGCGGCGGCGCTGCATCTCGTCGGCGGTTTCGGCGCTCAGCAGGTCCGAATTGGCACCGCGGACCAGCGCGAGCGGCAGACCGTCGAGCGCGTCGAAGAGCTTCCACGGGTCGGGACCCGGCTCGGCGCCGGTGGCCACCAGCAACGTCACGCAGGCGCGGGTCGTAGTTCAGCGCCAGCCCCTCGTCGGTCTCGACGTAGTGCTTGCGCACTTCCTCCTCCCAGCGGCTGCGGGGGACGCCAACGAAGCCGTCCATCAACTGCGCGCGCGCCGCCACCGCCTCGTCGTGGGTCTTCGCCTCCGGCGGCTGGCCCGACATAGCCCATGATCGCGGTCAGCCCGCGCTGGTCGAGCACCGGCCCGATGTCGACGAGGCAGACGCCACGCAGCCGGTCGCTGTGCTGCGCGGCCGTCAGCATCGCGATCAGCCCGCCGCGGGAGGTGCCGATGACGGCGACCCGGTCGAGGCCCAGATGGTCGAGCAGCTCGATCGCATCGCGCAGTCTCGATCGGTACCCGGTAGGTCGTCGGATCGGCCCACTCGGACTTGCCACGTCCGCGATAGTCGAGGCGGATCAGTCGGCACGTCGGCCAGATGCGGCGCCAGATAGTCGAAGTCGGTGCCATTGCGGGTCAGCCCCGACGAGGCAGAGCACCGGCAGGCCCTCGCCCGCGTCGGTATAGTGCAGGTCGACGTCGTCGGAGGTGGTGAAACGGGGCATCAGAGATCCTTGACCAGATCGGGAACGCCGGCGAGATCCGGCAGGATGTGCGTCGGGCGCGCGGGCAGCCGGTCGACCGGCTCGCCCTTGCGGTTGGCCCATACGGTGACGAAGCCGTAGGCGGCCGCCGCCGCGGCGTCCCAACCGTTGGACGACACGAAGAGCACTTCGGCGCGGTGTGGTGCCGAAGCGCTGGCCCACCAAGTCGTAGACCTTGCGGTGCGGGCTTGAAGACTTCCACCGTCTCGACCGAGAGCACGTCGTCGAGCAACCTCTGGATGCCGGCCGAGGCCACGGCGGCGTGCAGCATCGGCGGCGCCCCGTTCGACAGGATCGCGGTGGTGCGGCCCTGCGCCTTGAGAGCGGTCAGCATCGCCGGCACTTCCGGGTAGGCCCCGAGCTCTTCAGTAGAGGTCGAGCAGCCGCTGGCGCAGCGCCCCGTCGTCAAGCCCCGCCGCCTCGAGCGCCCAGTCGAGCCCGTCCTGGGTGACCTGCCAGAAATCGGCGTGCTCGCCGGTGATGGCGCGCAGCCAGGTGTATTGCAGCTGCTTCAGCCTCCAGTCCTCGGCAACCTGTTGCCACCCGGCGGCGAAGGCTTCGCGCCCGGGCTCGGCTGCGGCCTCGCGCGCCGCGGCGGCCACGTCGAAAAGCGTGCCGTAGGCGTCGAAGATGCAGGTCGTGATCGGCATCGGCGCCTCCCCGCGGATCACTGTGGCACGCCAACGAGGGCGGCGAAAGGGGCGAGCAGCCGTGCTAGCATCGGCCCGGTCGTCCGCAGCAGGAGGTAGAGATGAGCGAACAGCAAGGCGCGGTGTGGTGGACGGAACTGATGACGCGCGAGCCGGGCAGAGCGCGCGACTACTATGCCGAGATCTGCGGCTGGACATTCGAGGAGATGGACATGGCCGGCGGCGAGGGCACCTACATCGTCGGCAAGCACGGCGAGCGCGCGGTGATCGGCATCTTCGACACCAGCCGAAAGCCGGAAATGCAGGACATGCCGCCGCACTGGCTGAGCTACTTCGCCGTCGACGACGTGGACGCCGCGACCGAGCGCACGCGCGCCCTTGGCGGAGCGGTTCATCGCCCACCGTGGGACATTCCCGGCGTGGGCCGGATCGCGGTGGTCTCGGACCCGACCGGCGCGGCGATGGGGCTGATCACCCCGGCCGACGGCCAGCAGATGGCCGGCTGAGGCGCCCGGGTTTACATCCTGCGCCGGGGTTGCGAGAGTCGGGGAAGACAGAACGCGAGCACCCGTGTGTGGACGCGGCCTCGCCCACCAACCCCGACACATCGCAGGAGAAGCGCATGACCAAGGCCAAGACCGGCGACACCGTTCGGATGCATTACACCGGCACGCTTGATGACGGCACCACGTTCGACAGCTCGAAGGGCCGCGACCCGTTGCAGTTCACCGTGGGCAGCGGCGAGATCATTCCGGGCCTCGAGACCGCGATCGAAGGCATGGAGCCCGGCGATAACAAGACCGTGACCGTGCCGGCCGAAGAGGCCTACGGCGCGCATGACCCGGCGCGAGTCCAGACCGTGCCGCGCGCGCAGATACCCGAGGACATTCCGACCGAGCCGGGCACCCAGCTCGAGGTTCAGACCCAGACCGGCCAGCGCGTGCCGGTGATGGTGACCGAGAGCAACGAGCAGGAAGTGACGCTCGACGCCAACCATCCGCTTGCGGGCAAGTCGCTGACCTTCGACGTGGAGCTCGTCGAGATCAAGTGACCCTTCGGCCCCGGGCCACGGCACCCGGGGCCACTATCCCGTACGGGCCTCGGGTCGGGCCGCCGCGCGACTGGCGATAGCCGCGGCGGGCCTGGTAGCGGATTGCCCGCATGCGGAAGCGGACTTCTGCCGGGCTTCGTGCTTCGCTCCACGGGCGGCTCTCCGCTCGGAGGAACGCGGACCGATGTTGACGCCGGAAGCGCTCGCGGCGCTGGCCGCGCTCATCGTTGGCGCGCTGGTGGTCTTTGCGATTCAGCATCTGGGGCTGACGGGACGCATCAGTCGGCTCGACCTCCTCGAAAAGCGGCCAGGTCGGCCGGCTCTCGGGGAACACCGGTCGTTGACGAGCTAGGCCTTGAGGTTCTCGGGCTGTGGCATGCCGAGGATGTGATAGCCGCCGTCGACGTGGATGATCTCGCCGGTCGTGCAGTTGCCCTGCTCCGAGCAGAGGTAGACGGCCGTCCCGCCCACCGCGTCGAGCGTCGCGTTGGCGCGCAGCGGGGTGTTCTCGCCGGTATGTCGGAAGGTGCGGCGCGCGCCCCCGATCGCGGCGCCGGCGAGCGTCTTCATCGGGCCGGGGCTGATCGCGTTGACCCGGATGTGTTCGGGGCCGAGATCGTTGGCGAGGTACCGCACCGCGACTCTCGAGGGCCGCCTTCGCCACGCCCATCACGTTGTAGAACGGCGTGACCTTGTTCGAGCCCTGATAGGTCAGCGTCACGATCGAGCCACCCTCGGACATCAGCGGCCGGGCGCGACGCGCCACGTCGATCAGCGAATAGCACGAGATCGACAGCGACTTGCCGAAATTGGCGCGGCTCGTGTCGATGAAGCGCCCCGTGAGCTCGGCCTTGTCGGAGTAGGCAATGGCGTGGATCAGGAAGTCCAGCCGGCCCCACTCGTCCCGCAGCCTGGTGAAGGCGGCGTCAAGCTTGTCGTCGTCCATGACGTCGACATCGACTAGGATCTGCGAACCCAGCGACTGCGCCAGCGGCTCGACGCGGCGCGCGAATCCCTCGCCCTGGTAGCTGAAGGCCAGTTCGGCCCCTTCGGCGGCAAGGGCGCGGGCGATGCCCCAGGCAATCGACCGGTCGTTCGCGACCCCCATCACCAGACCACGCTTGCCCTTCATGAGCTCAGGCATCAGGTCACTCCACGAAGCGGCTGAGCAGCATCGATCCGTTCGTGCCACCGAACCCGAAGCTGTTGGTCATCACGGTATCGAGGCCGGCGTCCGGCACGTGCTCGGTCGCAATCTCTTTGGGTTTCAGGGCGGGATCGAGCGTCTCGACGTTGATCGAGGGCGCGATGAAGTCGTCGCGCAGCATCAGCAGGCAATAGATCGCCTCCTGTGCGCCGGCGGCGCCCTGGCTGTGGCCGGTCATCGACTTGGTCGAGCTGATCGGCGGAACCGCATCTTCGCCGAAGACGCGCCGCGCGGCCTCGACTTCGCCCACGTCGCCCACCGGTGTCGAGGTGCCGTGGGCGTTGATATAGTCGACGCGCCGGCCCTGCGGCAGCGTGTTGAGCGCCAGGCGCATCGCCCGCTCGCCGCCCTCGCCGGAAGGCGCGACCATGTCGTGGCCGTCCGAGGTGGCGGCGTAGCCGGTGACCTCGGCGTAGATCTTCGCGCCGCGGGCCTGGGCGCGCTCAAGATCCTCGAGCACCACCATGCCGCCGCCGCCCGAGATGACGAACCCGTCGCGGTCGGCGTCGAAGGCGCGGCTGGCGCGCTTGGGCGCGTCGTTGTAGCGCGAGCTCATCGCGCCCATCGCGTCGAAGAGGCACGACAGCGTCCAGTCGAGCTCCTCGCCGCCGCCGGCGAACATCAGGTCCTGCTTGCCCATCTGGATCTGCTCGGCGGCGTTGCCGATGCAGTGCAGCGAGGTCGAACAGGCCGAGGTGATCGAGTAGTTGATCCCCTTGATCTTGAACGCCGTCGAAAGGTTGGCGCTGACGGTCGAGGACATGCCGCGCGGCACCATCAGCGGCCCGATCCGCTTGGGCGAGCCGGTCTTGAGGACCGTCTGGTGCGCGGCGAAGAGGTTCGACGTCGAGGGTCCGCCCGAGCCCGCGACGAGGCCCGTGGTCGGCGACGAGACGTCCGTCTGCTCGAGCCCGGCATCGGCGATCGCCTGGCTCATCGCGATGTAGGCGTAGGCGGCGCCGGGGCCCATGAACCGCAGGGTGCGCTTGTCGACATGTTCGGTCACGTCGATCCTGGGCGCGCCGCTCACCTGGCTGCGAAAGCCGTGCTCGGCCATCTGCTCATCGCGGTCGATGCCGGAGCGGCCGGCCTTGAGCGCCGCCGCGACCTCTTCTGAATCGTTGCCGATCGAGGAGACGATCCCCAGACCGGTGATGACGACGCGGCGCATGCACGAGCCTCCGAGATTAATCCTGGAACAGGCCGACGCGGAGCCCGGTCGGCGACGTAGATCTCCTCGCCGTCGGCGAGCATCCGGCCGTCGGCGATGCCCATCTTGAGCTTCCGGTCGATCACGCGGGTGAAGTCGATGTGGTAGGTGACGAGGCGCGTCTCGGGGGTCACCATGCCGCTGAACTTGACCTCGCCCACGCCGAGTGCCCGGCCGCGGCCCTGCATCCCCCGCCAGCCGAGGTTGAACCCGGTCAGCTGCCAGAGCGCGTCCAGCCCGAGGCAGCCGGGCATCACGGGGTCGCCTGGAAAGTGGCATTCGAAGAACCACAGGTCCGGGCGGATGTCGAACTCCGCGACCACGTGTCCCTTGCCATTCGCGCCGCCGTCCCCCGAAATCTCGGTGACGCGGTCGGTCATGAGCATCGGGGGCTCGGGAAGCTGCGGGTTGCCTGGTCCGAAGAGTTCGCCGCGCGCGCACCGAAGCAGGGCGTCGCGGTCGAAACTTGTCGGAAAATCGGCCATTTCCTGACCCTCTCTCTCGCGATGCGGGCCGGCCCGCCTTGCCGTGGCTCGGTCTAACACTGTGCCGAGAGCGGTGGCAAGGGCGGCGCCGCCGGCCTGGCCGATGCGGCATTATCGTTTGAAAGCCCGGCGTTCCGCGCCCTATATTGCCGCTCATGAACGAGGATCGAGCATCGCTGGGCGAAGACGGGCGCAGCCGCGGCGCCCTGTGGCTGTCGCGGGCCGGCCTGCGGCCGACGCGCCAGCGGGTGACGCTGGCCACGCTGCTGGTCGGCGACGGGCACGACCGACACGTCACCGCCGAGAGCCTGCACGCGGCCAGCCGCGCGGCGGGCGAGACCGTGGCTCTGGCCACTGTCTACAATACCTTGCGCGCCTTCTGTGACGCCGGGCTGATGCAGGAGGTGACGGTCGACGGCTCGCGCAGCTACTTCGACACGCGCACCGACGATCACCCGCATTTCTTCTGGGAAGACACGTCGACGCTGACCGATGCGCCGGCCGAGGAGCTGGAGATCGCGCGCCTGCCGCACCCGCCCGAGGGTGCCGAGGTGGCGAGCGTCGACGTGGTCATCCGGCTGCGGAGGACCTGAACCATGATCGCCGTCATCTTCGAGGTCTGGCCGAAGGAGGGGCGGCGCGACGCCTATCTGGACATCGCGGCGGAACTTCGCGAGGAACTCACGCAGATCAAGGGGTTCGTCTCGGTCGAGCGGTTCCAGAGCGTGACCGATCCGGGCAAGCTGCTGTCGGTTTCGTTCTTCGAGGACGAGGAGGCGGTGCGTCGCTGGCGCAACACTGCGCAGCATCGCGCGGCGCAGGAGGCGGGGCGGCGCAACCTGTTCGGCGACTACCGGATCCGCATCGCGAGCGTGATGCGCGACTACGGGATGGACCGGCGTGACGAGGCGCCCCAGGACAGCCGCGCCCACCACGATGCGGAGCGGGAGGGCGCTGCGGCGCACTCGGATTCGCATATGACTATCATATGACTCGCGTATGAGCGGGTTGGTCGGCGGCCGTGCCTCAGGCCGGCGCGCCGCCGCCCCCTCGGCCGCCGCCCCGCCCGCCCACCCGCGCCGCCCGAGGGGGCGGCCCCTGGCCGTTGCCCGGCGGGCGCCGGTCGTGTAGGACGCCGCATCGTTCAGTTACCCCGGGAAGTCGTCATGGACCGGCCGCGCAAGCTCTGGATCAAGACCTACGGCTGTCAGATGAACGTCTACGACAGCGAGCGCATGGAAGAGGCCATGGGCGGGCAGGGCTATGTGCGCGCCGAAAGCGCGGACGAGGCCGACCTGATCCTGCTCAACACCTGCCACATCCGCGAGAAGGCGGCCGAGAAGGTCTATTCCGAGCTCGGCCGGCTGAAGCGGCTGAAGGCGGCGAACCCCGAGCTCCGCATCGGCGTGGCGGGCTGCGTCGCACAGGCCGAGGGCGAGGAGATCATGCGCCGCCAGCCCGCGGTCGACCTGGTGGTGGGGCCGCAGAGCTATCACCGGCTGCCCGAACTCGAGGCGCGGGCCCGGGGCGGGGAGCGGGCGCTCGACACCGACTTCCCCGAGGAGGACAAGTTCGACCGCCTGAAGCGCCCCCGGGCGGCGCGGGGGCCGAGCGCGTTCCTGACCGTGCAGGAGGGCTGCGACAAGTTCTGCGCCTTCTGCGTCGTGCCCTACACCCGCGGCGCCGAGGTGAGCCGCGACCCCGCGCGGGTTCTGGCCGAGGCGCGCGACCTCGTGGGCCGGGGCGTGCGCGAGATCACGCTGCTGGGCCAGAACGTCAACGCCTACCATGGCGACGGCTGGAGCCTGGCGCGGCTGATCCGGGCGCTTGCCGAAATCGAGGGGCTGGAGCGGATCCGCTACACGACCTCGCATCCCAACGACATGGCCGACGACCTGATCGCGGCGCATGGCGAGGTCGGAACTCTGATGCCGTATCTGCACCTGCCGGTGCAGTCGGGCTCGGACCGGATCCTGAAGGCGATGAACCGCAAGCACACCGCCGAGGGCTATCTGCGCCTGGTCGAGCGGATCCGCGCGGCGCGGCCCGACATCGCCATGTCGGGCGACTTCATCGTGGGCTTTCCGGGCGAGACCGAGGAGGATTTCGCCGACACGCTGCGGCTGGTCGAGGCGGTCGGCTATGCCTCGGCCTTCAGCTTCAGGTACTCGCCGCGCCCGGGGACGCCGGCCGCCGAGCGGACGCAGGTCGACCCGGACGTGGCCGACGACCGGCTGGCGCGGCTGCAGGCGCTGCTCGAGCGACAGCAGCGCGCGGCGCAGGAGGCCATGGTGGGCCGCGAGGTCGGGGTGCTGTTCGAGAAGCCGGGGCGCCTGCCGGGCCAGATGGCCGGGAAGTCGGACCACCTGCACGCGGTCAACGTGCAGACGGACCTGGCGCGCGGCACCCTGGCGCGGGTGCGGATCACTGCGAGCAACCCGCACTCACTCACCGGCGCGTTGGTGGCGTGACCGGTGATGATTTCGTGACAATACAAGCGATCGCTTGCGCCGTGCCCGCGGTCGCGGCACCATTCCCTTCAGGCCCCCGCAACCGGAGTGTCGATTGCCCATAGGTGCGCTGACCCCCGCCGCATCGCCCGAGGAGTCGCCCGAGACGCTCCTCGAATTTTCCGACAACCGTCTGTTGATCGACCTGTGCGGCGAGTTCGACCGCAATCTGGCGCAGATCGAGCATCGGCTTGGCGTGCAGATCATGCGCCGCGGCAACGTTCTGGCGGTGATGGGCGAGGAGGGACCGCGCGCGCAGGCGGCGGACGTCCTGCAGGCGCTCTACGACCGGCTCGAGCACGGGCGCGCCATCGAGACGGCCGACATCGACGCCGAGATCCGCATGGGCCGCTCGGTCGACGGCACCGGCAGCCGCGACGGCGACCAGATGGAGCTGTTCCAGGGCGGAAGGGTCGAGATCAAGACACGCAAGAAGCTGGTCGAACCGCGCACCGACGCGCAGCGGGCGTATGTCGCGTCGCTGTTCTCGAACGAGCTGGCCTTCGGGATCGGGCCCGGCGGGGACGGGCAAGACCTACCTCGCCGTCGCGGTGGGTGTCAGCATGTTCATCGGCGGCCACGTGGAGCGGATCATCCTGAGCCGGCCGGCGGTCGAGGCGGGCGAGCGGCTGGGCTTCCTGCCGGGCGACATGAAGGAGAAGGTCGATCCCTACATGCAGCCGCTCTACGACGCGCTGAACGACTTTCTGCCCGGCAAGCAGGCGGCGCGGCTGATCGAGGAGAAGCGGATCGAGATCGCGCCGCTGGCCTTCATGCGCGGGCGGACGCTGTCGAACGCGTTCGTGGTGCTCGACGAGGCGCAGAACGCCACGACCATGCAGATGAAGATGTTCCTGACGCGGCTGGGCGAGGGCAGCCGCATGGTCGTCACCGGCGACCGGACGCAGGTCGACCTGCCGCGCGGGCAGGCCAGCGGACTGGCCGACGCCGAGCGCCTGCTCAAGCACGTGCAGGGTATCTCGTTCAACTACTTCACGGCGCGCGACGTGGTGCGCCATCCGCTGGTGGCGCGGATCATCGAGGCCTATGACGCGGCCGACGCCTGAGGCGGGGCCGGCGCGGGCATGAGCGTCGAGGTCGTCATCGAGGAGCAGGCGTGGGACGACGTCGGTCTCGAGGCGCTGGCCGGCCGAGCCGTGGCCGCCGCGCTGGAGCGGCTGGGCCTCGCTCCGGCGGAGTGGGAGGTCGTGGTGCTGGGCTGCGACGATGCCCGCATCGCCGCGCTGAACAAGGCGTTCCGCGGCAAGGCGCAAGCGACGAACGTCCTGTCGTGGCCCTCGGCCGAGCGCGGCGCCGGGTGGCCCGGCGAGGCGCCTGCCGCGCCCGATCCGGCCGAGCCCGAGCTGGGCGATCTGGCGCTGGCGTGGGAAACCTGCGTCGCCGAGGCGGCCGAGGCGGGGCGGCCCCTGGATGCCCACGTGACGCACCTGCTGGTGCACGGATGTCTGCATCTTCTGGGCTACGACCACGAGACCGAGCCCGATGCCGAGCTGATGGAGCGGCTGGAGACCGGGATCCTGGAAGGGCTCGGCATCGCCGATCCCTATGCCGTTGCCTGAGGGCGACGGACCTGCGGCTGACGCAAGCGGCGGGGGGCGAGACTTGCCACGCGCCCGGTGCGGCCCTCATATTCGTGCCGAGGGGCCAGCGGGCCCGTGATGGAAGGGGATGATGTCCGACACAACCGACGGCTCGTCTGACGCGGCGCGGCGCGCGCAGACCGAGGAGGCGACGTACGACGAGGAGCACCACGCGGCACGCGGGGGCCACAGTTTCCTGTCGCGGATCATGGAGGCGTTCGCAGGCGCCGACGAGGACGAGCTGGACGAGGAGGTCGCGGACGCACCAAGACGCGAGATGGTTCCGGGCTTGCTCAACCTGCGGCGGATGCGCGTCGAGGACGTGGCGATCCCCAAGGCCGAGATCGTGGCGGTGCCCGACGACATCGGGCTGGACGACCTCGTCGCGGTGTTCCGCGAGAGCGGCCTGACGCGGCTGCCGGTGTTCAAGGGCACGCTCGACACGCCGGTCGGCATGGCGCACCTGAAGGATTTCGCGCTGCAGCACGGGTTCGGCAACGGCGGGTCCGAGTTCGACCTGCGCAAGCTTCTTCGGCCGCTGCTCTACGTTCCGCCGTCGATGCCCATCGGGGTGCTGCTGCAGAAGATGCAGAGCGAGCGTGTGCACATGGCGCTGGTCATCGACGAGTACGGCGGCGTCGACGGGCTGGTGACGATCGAGGACCTGATCGAACAGGTGCTTGGCGAGATCGAGGACGAGCACGACACCGCCGACGATGCGATGTGGGTGCGTGAGGGCTCGTCGAGCTGGCTGGTGCAGGCCCGCGCCCCGCTGGAGGAGTTCGAGGCCGAGATCGGTCAGCGCCTCGTCGACCGCGAGGACGAGGAAGAGATCGACACGCTGGGCGGTCTCGTCTTCATGCTCGCCGGGCGGGTGCCGGCGCGGGGCGAGGTGATCCGCCACCCCGCGGGCCACGAAATCGAGGTCGTCGACGCCGATCCCCGCCGCATCAAGCGGCTGCGCGTCCGCCTGTCGGACCGGCAGCCCGAGTGAGGCCCACGTCGGCGGGGGCCTCGGCCCGCAGCCTCGCCCGGCGCGCGGCAAGCGGACGGCTGTCCGGCGCCGCGGTGGCCGTGTTGTGCGGCGTGCTCATCGCGCTGGGGCAGGTGCCGTTCGCGCTGGTGCCCGTGGCGCTGATCGGCCTGGCCGGCGCTATGCTGATGCTTGGGGCGGCGCCGGGGCCGCGCGGTGCCGCGCGGGCAGGATGGCTGATCGGGGCGGGCTACTTCGCCGTGACGCTCAGCTGGATCGTCGAGCCGTTCCTCGTGGACATCGCGCGGCACGGCTGGATGGCGCCCTTTGCGCTGATCTTCATGGCCGGGGGGCTCGCCCTGTTCTGGGCCGGGGCCTTCGCGGTGGCGGCCGGGATCGCGCCCGATCCTCGGGCGCGGGTGCTGGCGCTGGTGGGCACGCTGACGCTGGCGGAGATCCTGCGCACGGTGGTGCTGAGCGGCTTTCCCTGGTCCCTCGTCGGCTATGTCTGGACCGAGAGCGCCGCGATCCACGCGGCAGCGCTGGTCGGGCCGCACGGCCTGACGCTGCTGACGCTGGGGCTGGCGGGGGCCGTGGCGTTGCTGGTTCGCGGCGGCTCGGTCCGGCATGCGCTGGCGCTGGGGTTGCCGCTGCCGCTGGCGGTGGCGGCCGGCTGGTGGCAGGCCCAGGCGCCGCTGCCGCCGCGTCCGGACGCGACGGTGGTGCGGCTGGTGCAGCCCAACGCGCCGCAACGCGAGAAGTGGGACCCTCGGAAGTCGCTCGAGTTCCTCGAGAGGCAGATCGACTACACCGGCGCCCCGGGGGCGCCGGACCTCGTCATCTGGCCCGAAAGCGCGTTGCCCTACTGGCTGGATCAGGCGGGGCCCGAGCTGGCCCGGATCGCCGAGGCCGCCGACGGCGCCACCGTGCTGGTGGGCGCGCAACGTATCAAGGGGATGCGCGCCTACAACTCGCTCGTGGTGCTGGGGCAGGACGGGGTGCGCGACATCTACGACAAGCACCACCTGGTGCCCTTCGGCGAGTTCATTCCCCTTGGCGGCATCGCCCGCTGGTTCGGCCTGCAGAGCTTTGCCGCGCAGGATGGCTACGGGTTCAGCTCGGGGCCGGGGCCGCGCCTGCTCGACCTCGGGGCCGCGGGCAAGGTGCTGCCGCTCATCTGCTACGAGGCGATCTTTCCGCAGGACGTGGCCGCGGCGCCGGCGCGGCCCGACTGGCTGGTGCAGGTGACCAACGATGCCTGGTTCGGCACCTTCTCGGGGCCCTATCAGCATCTGGCGCAGGCGCGGGTCCGCGCGGCCGAGCGCGGGCTGCCGCTGGTGCGGGTGGCCAACACCGGGGTCTCGGCCGTCATCGACGCGCGCGGCCGGGTGCTGGCGCAGATTCCGCTGGGCGAGGCGGGCTGGATCGACGTGCCGCTGCCGCCGTCGGCGCCGGCCACGCTCTACGCGCGCACCGGCGATCTGCCGGTGATCGTGCTGGCGTTGCTGCTGTCGGCGGGGGCCGCGAGCACCCGGCGCCGCGGGACCGCTTGACGCCCCTACCGCCGCGGCATATTGGCCGACTTCGGCGTGCGGCGGTGCCGCCGTCCAAACCCGTCACAACGGCTTCCTGGCGTGACGGCAGACAGCAATGGAGCGATACCTCGACATGACCCGCCAGAACTTCATCTTCACCTCGGAGAGCGTCTCCGAGGGCCATCCCGACAAGGTGTGCGACCGGATCTCGGATGCCGTGCTCGACGCCTTCCTGGCGGCCGAACCCGAGGCGCGCGTGGCCTGCGAAACCTTTGCCACGACCGACCGCGTGGTCATCGGGGGCGAAGTGGGCCTGTCCGACCCCGGCGCGCTGAGCGACCATCTGGGCCGCGTCGAGCAGATCGCGCGCGACTGCATCCGCGACATCGGCTATGAGCAGGACGGCTTTCACCACGCCAGCTGCGCGGTCGACAACTACCTGCATCGCCAGTCGGCGCACATCGCGCAGGGCGTGAACGCCAGCGGCAACAAGCCCGAGGGGGCAGGCGACCAGGGGATCATGTTCGGCTTCGCCGTCGACGAGACGCCCCAGCTCATGCCGGCCCCGATCCTCTATGCGCACGCCATCCTGCGGCGGCTGGCCGAGGCGCGGAAATCGGGGGCCGAGCCCACGCTCGGGCCCGACGCCAAGAGCCAGATCAGCCTGCGCTACGAGGGCGGCAAGCCGGTCGAGGTCGTGCAGCTCGTCCTGTCGACCCAGCACAAGGACGAGAGCCAGACCAGCGACGACATCCGCGCCATCGTCGAGCCCCACATCCGGGCGGTGCTGCCGAAGGACTGGCTGACCGACCGGACCGAGTGGTGGGTGAACCCCACGGGCACCTTCGTGATCGGCGGCCCTGACGGCGACGCCGGCCTCACCGGGCGCAAGATCATCGTCGACACCTATGGCGGCTGGGCGCCGCACGGCGGCGGGGCGTTCTCGGGCAAGGACCCGACCAAGGTCGACCGCTCGGCCGCCTATGCGGCGCGCTATCTCGCCAAGAACGTGGTTGCGGCGGGGCTTGCGCGGCGCTGCCTGATCCAGCTGTCCTACGCGATCGGGGTGGCGCGGCCGCTGTCCATCTACGTGGACACGTTCGACACCGGCGAGGTGGATCCGGCCGCGATCGAGCAGGCGGTCGCGCAGGTGATGGACCTGACGCCGCAGGGGATCCGCCAGCATCTGGACCTGAACCGCCCGATCTACCAGCGCACCGCCGCCTACGGACATTTCGGGCGCGAGCCCGATGCCGATGGCGGTTTCTCGTGGGAGCGGACCGATCTGGTGGATGCTCTGAAGAAGGCCGTCTGAGGCAAGCGGCGGCCGACGGCGCGCGCGGTTGACCTCGCGCGTCGCCGCCGTCACATCCGGCGCCATGAGCGACAGCCAGCGATCCGAGGCGCCGTGGCGCAACTTCTACGGCCGCCGCCGGGGCAAGACCCTGCGCGACAGCCAGAAGGCGTATCTGGACCAGGATCTCGCCGCGCTGTCGCCCGGGCCGGTCAGCCGCGCGGCGAACCCGGAGCGGCGCCCGCTCGACCTCGGCACGCGCTTCGGCGACCGGCCGCTCTGGCTCGAGATCGGGTTTGGCGGTGGCGAGCACATGGTGCACCAGGCGGCGCGGAACCCCGGCGTCGCCATCATCGGTGCCGAGCCCTTCATAAACGGCGTCGCGATGCTGCTCGGCAAGATCCGGGGCGCGGGCGTGACCAACGTGGCGATCCATCCGGGCGATGTGCGCGACCTCTTCGACGTTCTGCCCGACGCGGCCGTCGACCGGGCGTTCCTGCTCTATCCCGACCCCTGGCCCAAGCGGCGCCACCATCGGCGGCGTTTCGTGACGCCCGAGCATCTGCGGCCCCTTGCGCGGGTGATGCGGCCGGGGGCCGAGCTGCGGGTTGCGACCGACATTCCCGACTACGTGCGCCAGACGCTCGAGCAGGTGCCGCGCCACGGCTTCGCCTGGTGCGCCGAGACGGCGGCCGACTGGCGCCGGCCATGGGACGACTGGACCCGCACCCGCTACGAGGCCAAGGCGCTGCGCGAGGGGCGGGTGCCCTGCTACCTGACCTTCCGTCGCCTCTGAAGACACGCCGGGCGCCGCCGCAGCGGCGCAAGCCTGCCGACTGACCGCCGGGCGCGCCCGTGCGCGGTCATTCGCCGAAATGCCGGGTGGACCGTGCGGAACCGAGCCGCTAAAGGCAGGGCGCGGCAGCGAGGGGCGCAGATGAAGGGCGAGAGCGCAGCGAAACCGATTTCGGCGCACCCGTCGGGCCCGCTCGCGGCACCGCCGAGATACCGGGGGACAAGTCGGTCAGCCACCGCGCGCTGATCCTCGGGGCGCTCTGCGTCGGCGAGACCCGCATCACCGGTCTGCTCGAGGGCGAGGACGTGCTGGACACCGCGGCCGCCATGCGGCCTTCGGCGCCGAGATCCGCACGACGGCCGGGAGCTGGAGCGTGCACGGCGTCGGCGTCGGCGGGTTCGCCGAGCCCGCAGAACGTGATCGACTGCGGCAACTCCGGCACCGGCGTCCGGCTCATCATGGGCGCGATGGCGACTCGCCCATCACCGCCACCTTCACCGGCGACGCCAGCCTGCGCAGCCGGCCGATGGGCCGGATCACCGAGCCGCTGGCGCTGTTCGGCGCGCGGGCCGTGCGGGCGGTCGGGCGGCCGGCTGCCGCTGACGCTGGTCGGCGCGGCCGACCCGGTGCCGGTGCGCTACCGCCTGCCGGTGGCCTCGGCGCAGGTGAAGTCGGCGGTCCTGCTGGCCGGCCTGAACGCGCCGGGCGAGACCGTGGTGATCGAGCCGCGAGCCGACGCGCGACCATACCGAGCGGATGCTGGCGGGCTTCGGCGCCGAGATCGCGGTCGAGGACGACGGCCGAGGGGCGGCGTGATCACGCTGACCGGCCGGCCCGAGCTTCGGCCGCAGACGATCGCCGTGCCGCGCGACCCGTCGTCGGCCGCGTTTCCCGTCTGCGGCCGCGCTGATCGTGCCGAGGGCTCGGACGTGCTGGTGCCGGCGATCGGGCTGAACCCGACGCGCGCCGGGCTCTACGAGACGCTGCTCGAGATGGGCGCCGACCTCGACGTTCGAGAACGCGCGCGAGGAGGGCGGCGAGCCGGTGGCCGACCTGCGCGCCGCGCTTCTCGCCGCTGCAGGGCGTCGAGGTGCCGCCCGAGCGCGCGCCGGCGATGATCGACGAGTTCCCGATCCTCGCGGCGGTCGCGGCCTTCGCCGAGGGGCCGACGGTGATGCGCGGCATCGCCGAACTGCGGGTGAAGGAAAGCGACCGGATCGACGCGATGGCGCGCGGGCTCGAAGCCTGCGGCGTCGCGCGTCGAGGAGGACGCGGACACCCTTGATCGTGCACGGCGCGGGACCGGGCGGCGTGCGGGGCGGCGCCACGGTGGCGGCGCGGCTCGACCACCGGATCGCGATGTCGTTCCTGGTGCTCGGGCTCGCGGCGCGGGGGCCGGTGACGGTGGACGACGCGCGCGCCGATCGCGACGTCGTTTCCCGGCTTCGGCGACTGATGACCGCGCTCGGCGCCGACCTGCGGACCAGTTCGCGCGCGGCGGCGGAGTGAGCGGCAAGGCGCGGCCGGATGTGTCAGACGGGGAGCGACGGGGCACGGGGCGGCTCATCGGGAGGGGAACGCGGCGATTCCGGGGCATTCACCGTGGCGATCGACGGGCCGGCCGCGGCCGGCAAGGGCACGATCGGCCGCGCCGTGGCCGCGCGGTTCGGCTTCGCCCATCTCGACACCGGCCTGCTCTACCGCGCGGTCGGCGCGGCAGGTGCTCGACGGCGGCGATCCGGTCGAGGCGGCGCGCGGCCTCGAGCCCGGCCGACCTCGAGCGCGGCGACCTGCGCATCGCACGCGGTCGCGCAGGCGGCGAGCCGGGTCGCGGCGATGCCGGAGGTGCGCGCGGCGCTCGTGGCCTTCCAGCGGACTTCGCCCGGCGCGAGGGGGGCGCGGTGCTCGACGGGCGCGACATCGGCACCGTGATCTGCCCCGAGGCCGAGGTGAAGCTGTTCGTCACCGCCGACGACGTGATCCGGGCGCACCGGCGCTGGCTCGAGCTGGGTCGGCCGCGACAACGGGCTGACGCGAGGCGAGGTGCTCGCCGATCTGCGGGCGCGCGACGCCCGCGACGCCGGGCGCGACGCCGCGCCGCTGCGGCCCGCGGAGGATGCGGTCTTGCTCGACACCACCGACCTCGCTATAGAGGCGGCCGTCGAAACGGCGGTCACGGTCGTGAACGAGAGACTTGGGCAGGGTCGGAGATATCCGGCCCTCATTTTGTTGCCGCACGTGGCACCCGGGGATAGCGCGACCGCGAAACCATATCACAGACCGGCGGAGACAACCGCCCGGCCGGAAACAAGACCAACGAAGGAAACCAAGCGACCGCATGGCTAAACGCATCCATGGAGGAATTCGAGGCCCTCCTGAACGAAAGCCTCGACATCGACACGCCGGACGAAGGTTCGGTGGTCAAGGGCAGGGTCATCGCCATCGAGGCGGGGCAGGCCATCATCGACGTCGGCTACAAGATGGAAGGCCGCGTCGATCTCAAGGAATTCGCAACTCCCGGCGAGACAGCCCGAGATCGACGTCGGCGACGAGGTCGAGGTCTATCTCGACCGCGTCGAGAACGCGCGGGGCGAGGCCTCGATCAGCCGCGACAAGGCCCGCCGCGAGGCCGCCTGGGACCGCCTCGAGAAAGCCTATGCCGACGAGAACCGCGTCGAGGGCGCGATCTTCGGCCGCGTCAAGGGCGGCTTCACGGTCGATCTGGGCGGCGCGGTGGCGTTCCTGCCGGGCAGCCAGGTCGACGTGCGCCCGGTGCGCGACGCCGGCCCGCTCATGGGCCTGAAGCAGCCGTTCCAGATCCTCAAGATGGACCGCCGCCGCGGCAACATCGTGGTCTAGCGCCGCGCCATCCTCGAGGAGAGCCGCGCCGAGCAGCGCGCCGAGGTGATCGCCAAGCTGCACCGAGGGCCAGGTGGTCGACGGCGTGGTCAAGAACATCACCGAGTACGGCGCGTTCGTCGACCTCGGCGGCGTCGATGGCCTGCTGCACGTGACCGACATGGCCTGGCGCCGGGTCAACCACCCGTCCGAGATCGTCTCGATCGGCGAGACGATCAAGGTGCAGGTCATCAAGATCAACAAGGAGACCCACCGGATCAGCCTCGGCCTCAAGCAGCTGCAGGACGATCCGTGGGATACGGTCGAGGCCAAGTTCCCGCTCAACAGCGTCCACACCGGCCGCGTGACCAACATCACCGACTACGGCGCCTTCGTGGAGCTCGAGCCGGGGGTCGAGGGCCTGGTCCACGTCTCGGAGATGAGCTGGACCAAGAAGAACGTCCATCCGGGCAAGATCGTGTCGACCTCCCAGGAGGTCGAGGTGATGGTGCTCGAGATCGACCAGGCCAAGCGCCGCGTCTCGCTCGGTCTCAAGCAGACCATGCGCAACCCGTGGGAGGTCTTTGCCGAGACCCATCCCGAGGGCACCGTGGTCGAGGGCGAGGTCAAGAACATCACCGAGTTCGGCCTGTTCGTCGGCCTGCCCGGCGACATCGACGGCATGGTGCACCTCTCCGACCTCAGCTGGGACCAGCGCGGCGAGGAGGCGATCCAGAACTACCGCAAGGGCGATATCGTCAAGGCCGTCGTCACCGAGACCGACATCGAGAAGGAGCGCATCTCGCTCTCGATCAAGGCGCTCGACGACAGCTTCGCCGAGGCCGTCGGCGGCGTGAAGCGCGGCATCGATCATCACCGTGGCGGTGACCGCGATCGAGGACGGCGGCATCGAGGTCGAGTACGAGGGCGCGAAGTCGTTCATCCGTCGCTCGGACCTCAGTCGCGATCGCTCGGAGCAGCGCCCCGAGCGCTTCCAGGTCGGCGACAAGGTCGACGTCCGCGTCACCAACGTCGACCCGAAGACGCGCCGTCTGGGCCTGTCGATCAAGGCCCGCGAGATCGCCGAGGAAAAGGAAGCCGTCGAGCAGTACGGCTCGTCCGACTCGGGCGCCTCGCTGGGCGACATTCTCGGCGCGGCCCTCAAGGGCGGCGACAACTAACGCCGCCGCGAGCGCTGGACGACATCGGAGCCCCGCCCCCGGCGGGGCTCCTTTCGTTTCAGGGTCTGGCGCGGTGCCTTTGGTGACGGACTGGCGTGGCCAGTGGGGGGCACCTCACGGGCGACCGGCGACGTCTTCGAGCTCTACGAGCAGGGCTAGGACCGCCGGCTCCTGCCGGTGAACGGAGGCGTCCTGGCGACCTTCGAGATTGGCTCTGCGGGCATCCGTGCCTGCATCCGCCCGCCCGTTTTCAGCTGCGTGATGTGCGTCGACATTCACCGTTCCGGGCCCAGGCTGACCGATTTCGCCGCACCCCGGCCGCAGCTTGTCGGGCCGCTCGGTCGCGCTGTCCTGGCCACGAACGCGGCGACTCCGGCGCTCGCCCGGGCTTCCGTGGCGGTGCGGCCCTGCACCTGAGCGCCGGCGCGAAAAAGACCAATGGATTGTGACGGATAATGACGTAGAATGCCCCGCGGAATGTTTCACGTCGGCAGACGGCGGTCTATACTTGTGGAGGTCGCCCGCCGATCTGGCTGTGCGGCACACGCTTCCGGAGGGACACGCGGATGATCCGGTCTGAGCTGATACAGAAGATCGCCGAGGAAAACCCTCACCTCTACCAGCGCGACGTCGAGCGCATCGTCGGCACCATCTTCGACGAGATCGTCGAGGCGATGGCGCGCGGCGACCGGGTCGAACTGCGGGGCTTCGGCGCCTTCTCCGTCAAGAAGCGCGACGCCCGCATCGGCCGCAACCCTCGCACCGGCGAGGCGGTCGAGGTCGAGGAAAAGCACGTGCCCTTCTTCAAGGCCGGCAAGTTGCTGCGCGACCGGCTGAACGGCAAATCGAGCGAGTCCTGATGCGTTACGTCAAGTATGGTGTCCTGGGCCTGCTGGCCCTTCTTCTGGTGGTGATCGCGCTGGCCAACCGGGCCCCCGTGACGCTGCGTCTGGTGCCCGAGGGGCTGGCGACCTTCCTCGGCGTCAATTGGGAGATCACGCTGCCGCTCTTCGTGGTGATCGTGCTGGGCGTGGCCTGCGGCCTTCTGATCGGCTTCCTGATCGAATGGGCGCGCGAGTACCGGTACCGGGCCGAAGCGCGGCGCGAACGGCGCGAGAAGGAGCGTCTCGCCCGCGAGGTCGGCCGGCTGCGTCCGCCGGGCTCGGCGGCCGCGGCGACGACGTCCTGGCGCTGCTCGAGGACGGCAGCGTCCCGCGCTGAGACATGTCCAGCGACATCCGCGTCAAGATCTGCGGCCTCACGGACGAAGCCGCGCTCGATGCCGCCGTGGCGGGGGGCGCGGCCTATGTCGGGTTCGTGTTCTTTCCCCCGTCGCCGCGGGCCCTTTCGCTCGAGGCGGCGGCCCGGCTGGCGCAGCGGGTGCCGCCGGGCCTCGCGCGGGTGGCGCTGACAGTGGATGCCGACGACGCGACGCTCGACGCGCTCGTCGAGGCGGTGCCGGTGGACATGCTGCAGCTTCACGGTCGCGAGAGGCCCGAACGCGTGGCCGAGGTGCGCGACCGCTACGGCCTTCCGGTGATGAAGGCCATCGGCGTCGCGGGCGAGGGCGACCTGGCCGCGCTCGACGAGGCGACGCGCGCCGCCGACCAGGTTCTGGTCGATGCCAAGCCGCCGAAGGACGCGGCGCTGCCAGGCGGCAACGGCCTCGCCTTCGACTGGCGGCTGATCGCCGGGCGGCGCTGGACGGTGCCGTGGATGCTGGCAGGCGGCCTGGTCGCCGGAAACGTGGCCGAGGCGGTCCGGCTGACGGGCGCGCGCCAGGTCGACGTCAGCTCCGGTGTCGAAAGTGCGCCCGGGCGCAAGGATCCCGCCGCCATCGCCGCGTTTCTCGCGGCCGCCCACGCATGAAGTTCCGCGAGGCCACGCGCGCCGACGTCCCAGCCATCGTGGCGCTGCTTGCCGATGACGCGCTGGGCCGCGCGCGCGAGGGTGGCGAGATGGATCGCTACCTCGACGCCTTTGAGGCGGTGGCGGCCAACCCGATGCACGCCCTGGTCGTGGCCGAGGATGAGGATGGCGCCATCATCGGCTGCTATCAGCTCAGCATTCTTGACGGGCTGTCGCTGCGTGCGGCGCGGCGGGCGCAGATCGAGGGTGTGCGTGTCGCCACGGGCCATCGCGGGCGCGGGATCGGGGCGGCGATGATGGCCGACGCCGAAGACCGGGCGCGCGCGGCCGGCTGCGCCTTGATCCAGCTGACGACGAACAAGTCGCGGGACCGCGCACACGCCTTCTACAGCCGGCTGGGCTTCGAGCCGACGCATCTGGGCTTCAAGCGTCAGCTCGACTGACCCGGTCGCCGCTCGCCCGGCTTCGCGATCACGCACTTTCCTGTCGTGCCGGCCGCGCTGCGGTGCTAATGCAGCCGCGCGGCCAGCGCCGCCGACGACGAGGCAAGGGGAGGGGCCGATGCCGGACGATCTGCTCAACAGCTTCATGACCGGGCCCGACGAGAACGGGCGCTTCGGCCAGTTCGGCGGGCGCTTCGTGTCCGAGACGCTGATGCCGCTGATCCTGGAGCTCGAGGCCGAGTACGAGCGCGCCAAGGACGACCCGTCGTTCTGGGCCGAGATGGACGACCTCTGGAAGAATTACGTCGGCCGCCCCTCGCCGCTCTACTTCGCGCCGCGCCTGACCGAGCGGCTGGGCGGCGCCAAGGTCTACCTCAAGCGCGACGAGCTGAACCACACCGGCGCGCACAAGATCAACAACGTGCTGGGCCAGATCCTGCTGGCCCGCCGCATGGGCAAGACGCGGATCATCGCCGAGACCGGGGCGGGCCAGCACGGCGTCGCCACCGCCACCGTCTGCGCCAAGTTCGGGCTCAAGTGCGTCGTCTACATGGGCGCCCACGATGTGGAGCGGCAGGCGCCCAACGTGTTCCGCATGAAGCTGCTGGGCGCGCAGGTGGTGCCCGTCACCAGCGGGCGCGGGACGCTGAAGGACGCGATGAACGACGCGCTGCGCGACTGGGTGACGAACGTGCGCGACACGTTCTACTGCATCGGCACGGTGGCGGGGCCGCATCCCTATCCGGCGATGGTGCGCGACTTCCAGTCGATCATCGGCAAGGAAGCGAAGCAGCAGATGCTGGAGGCCGAGGGGCGGCTGCCGGACACGCTCGTCGCCGCGATCGGCGGCGGCTCGAACGCCATGGGCCTGTTCTACCCGTTCCTCGACGACAAGAGCGTGCGGATCATCGGCGTCGAGGCCGGCGGCAAGGGCGTCAACGAGAAGATGGAGCATTGCGCCTCGCTCACCGGGGGGCGGCCCGGCGTGCTGCACGGCAACCGGACGTACCTGCTGCAGGACGACGACGGGCAGATCCTCGAGGGTTTCTCGATCTCGGCGGGCCTCGACTATCCGGGCATCGGCCCCGAGCACTCCTGGCTGCACGACGTCGGGCGGGCCGAGTACGTCGCGATCACCGATGCCGAGGCGCTCGAGGCGTTCCAGTGTCTGCTGCGAGACCGAGGGCATCATTCCGGCGCTCGAGCCGTGCCACGCGCTTGCCCACGTCATGAAGATCGCGCCCGAGCTGCCGTCCGATCACCTGATCTGCATGAACATGTGCGGACGCGGCGACAAGGACATCTTCACCGTTGCCAAGGCCTTCGGGGTCGAGCTCTCGGGCTGAGGGCACGGCCATAAACTTGGGATTATGAGCCGGTTTCCAGCCCGTCTCGACCGTCCTAAACCGGCGGCCAATGTCTCTGCGCCGCCTCGGGCGTTCTTCTGGCGCGCAACCGACCGGACAGAAGGTTCCACATGGCCCACGTCGCGGCACTCGCTCTGGCCGCACAGGCCGGCGCGTCCGACCGGCCCTTGCCGGCTGATCGGGATCGGGGCCGGCAGGACGGGGCGGAGGCGGCCCAGCGCAGGCGCGGGACGATCTCGCAACTGCCGCTGCACCGAATCTTGGCCAAGCTTCAACTGTGGCGGAAGATCGCCCGCCGAGTTTGCACGCGCCCGTTGAGGGGGCGTTACTCCCGTGCCATCAGTAGCCGCGATGGCGCGACACTCGGCGGCCACCACCCAGGCTTTCGTGACGGGGACGAGGATTATGGCGAGTGCTCCAACTGAGGGCGGGTTGCTGGAATGACAACCGTGGCGATGGCGCATGGAAAGGTGTCGGCTCTGCACGGGCAGACGACACGGCAGGCAGCACGATGAGGCTGCCGCGGCTGGCTCTGCTCTGTCTGCTGGGGACGCTGGCGGTGACCCCCGTGGTCGCCGAGACGCGCGATTCGGTGATCGCCGAACTGTCGTCGGAAGGCTATAGCGAGATCAGGATCTCGCGAACCTGGCTTGGCCGGCTCCGGTTCGTCGCCACGGGTCCTGACGGGCAGCGCGAGATTGTCCTGAACCCGGCCTCGGGCGAGATCATGCGCGACTACACCTCCAAGGCGGAGCCACCTGCGCGGACGCAGCGTTCCGCGTCACCGTCGCAAGCCCCTGCCGTCGGTCGGACCGCGCCAGGTGCGAGCGCCGCGGCAGGGCAACCCGCCACGGCCGCGCCTGGAGCAGCGCCGGCACGGGACGCGACCGCCTCTCCTCCAGGCCGCGGCAGTGGTGCTCCGGCGGCCACCGGGCGGCCAGGGCAGGCGCGCAGCGGCGACGCCGCGGCGGACGCGCCCGGAAAGGCGCGTGGCGGGAAGCCCGATGCGCCCGGCAAGGCGAGTGCCGGCAGGGCCGACGCCCCGGGGCGCAGCGGGACCAGTTCCCGCGGATCGGCCAAGGGCCCCGATGAGGCGCCCGGCCGCACCGACAATCCCGGCCGCGGCGGGGCGCCACCAAGAGCGACAAGGGTTCGGACAGGGGGCGCGCGGACAATCCGGGCCGCGGCGGCGGCGCCAAGAGCGACAAGAGTTCCGACAAGGGGCGCGCGGATTCCCGCGGCAGGGACGACCGCTCTGACAAGGGGCGGGGTGGCGATGGCGGTCGCGGCAAGGGCCGCGACTAGCGCCTGGCGCTCGTCAGTGGGAGCCACACAGTGACCAGCCGCATCGCCATCTGGGTCCTGATCGTGATTCAGTTCGCCTGCGCGCTCGTGTTCGTGGGCGACATCGGCATCACCCTGATCGGCATCACCTACACCCCGCTCGATTGGCGGCTGCGCGAGGGGATCGAGATCGCGGCGAGCCTCGGCCTGGTCCTCGGCACGCTTCTGGGGGCGGTGGCGCTCAACCGCAGCCGCCGCCGCGTGCGCGAGGCCGAGGCGGCGCTGCGGATTGCCTCCGAGGCGTTCATGGACCTGCTCGACGAGCGGTTCGAGGAGTGGAAGCTGACGCCGGCCGAGCGCGACGTGGCGCTTTTCGCTGTCAAGGGGCTGTCCATCGCCGAGATCGCGGCATTGCGGCAGACCAGCGAGGGCACGGTCAAGGCGCAGACCAACGCGATCTACCGCAAGGCGGGCGTCAGCAGCCGCTCGCAGTTGCTGAGCCTGTTTCTCGACGATCTGATGGGCGAGGAGGTGTTCCACCGCCGCCCCTCGGCCGCGGCCCGCTAGAGCGCCCGTTCCCGCAGCGCCTCGAGGGGTACGATCGCAAGGGCGCGCCGGTGCGTCGCCTCGAAGTCTCACGCGCGGCGCCAGCCCTTCCTCATAGGCCTGCAGGAAGCGCGCGGCGCACAGGCACCAGCGGTCGCCGGGCTTGAGGCCGGCAAAGCGCATCTCGGGCCGTGGCGTCGAGAGATCGTTGCCCACATAGGCCGAGTAGGCCAGAAACTCGGCCGTCATGACGGCGCAGACGGTGTGGCTACCGGCGTCGGCGGCGCAGGTGTTGCAGGCGCCATCGCGGAAGAATCCGGTCAGCGGGTCGAGCGAGCACGGCTCGATCCGGCCGCCCAGCACGTTGACTTCGGGATCCTTGTCGATGGCACCCTCCGCTGGTTCAGTCCAAGCCTAGCCTGACGGTTGCGTCGGTGCCAGCCCCGCCGGGCCCTAGCGGAAGCGGTCGACGAGCCTTTGCAGCGGCGATCGCGCGTCCTCCGCCGCCGCCTCGTCGGGCGCGGGGCGCGGGTCAGGCTCGGGCGCCGTCGCCTCCTTCGGCCCTGCGGAGGAACGGGGCGGGGCGGTCCGCAATGCCACGGCATTTGAGAAACGCGCGTCGTCGCCCGCCGCCAGTTCTGGGGCGCCGTCGGAAATGCCGCGCAGCACGTCGTCGAGCCAGTCCTGGTCGGCCTTGGCGAAGTCGTGCAGCACGTAGCCCGAGACCAGTTCCTTGCGGCCGGGATGACCGATCCCGATGCGGACGCGGCGATACGCGTCGCCCAGGTGAGAATGGATCGAGCGC
Source organism: uncultured Alphaproteobacteria bacterium (assembly GCA_963773475.1). Lineage (GTDB taxonomy): Bacteria > Pseudomonadota > Alphaproteobacteria > Rhodobacterales > Rhodobacteraceae > Roseitranquillus. The sequence goes on from CAVZBD010000012.1 coordinate 173,229, forward strand.
AGCCCGTTGTGGCCCGCGTGGCCGCCGCCCGCCTTGACGCGCACCTTGCCGGGCGCGAGGTCCAGCTCGTCGTGAAAGACGACCACGTCCTCGGGGGCAAGCTTGTAGAAGCGCGCGGCCTCGCCCACCGACTGGCCGGAGCGATTCATGTAGGTCTGCGGCTTGAGAAGCGTCACCTTTTCGGCGCCGAGCCGCCCGTCGCAGACCAGCCCCTGGAACTTTGCCCGCCAGGCGCCGAACCCGTGGTCCGCCGCGATGCGGTCGACGGCCATGTAGCCGATGTTGTGGCGATGGGCCGCATATTCGGCGCCGGGATTGCCGAGACCGACGAAAAGTCGCATTGGATCTGCCTTGCGGGCTTCGGACGTTTGCCTGTTCATGCCGCAGCCGGGCGCTAATTGCCAGCCGGACCGAGGGAAGGGGGCGCGATGTTTCTCACGATGAACCGCTTCAAGGTGAAGCTGGGGCACGAGGCCGAGTTCGAGGAGGTCTGGTCCAGCCGCGACAGCCAGCTGGGCCGCGTGCCGGGCTTCATCGCCTTTCACCTCATGAAGGGCGAGGAGAAGGACGGCTATCGCCTCTATGCCTCGCATACCGCTTGGGAGAGCGAGGCGGATTTCGTCGAATGGACGCGGTCCGAGGCGTTCCGTGCGGCCCATCGCGGCGCCGGCGACCACCGCGACATGTATCTCGGCCCGCCAGAGCTCGAGACCTTCGTCAGCATTCAGTCGAGCGGCGTCTGATTTGTCCGCCTGTGGCGGTGGTGTCGGAGTCAGGGCCGGCGTCCATGCCGCCGCGCGGACAGGACGGGCTGTGTCGAGATTTCCCTGAGAGTCGCGGCCTGTACGCGGGCGGCGGCGTGACCCAAAGGTGCCGTGCGTCGCCCAGGTCAGGCAGGGCAGGCCGAAAGTGGCGGTGACTGACGCCGAAGGACATGTCGCTCCGGCCCCGCATCGGGAGCCGGAGCGCGAAGCTTATTCCTCGCCGCCGGCGTCTTCTTCCTGCTCGGTGGTCGGAACCTCGTCCGGAGCCGGCTCTTCGGCGCCTTCCTCGTCCTCGGTTTGCGAGGCGAGGCCCGAGGGCGGCTGGATGTTCGCGATCACGAAGTCGCGGTCGATCGTCGGCTTCGTGCCCTGGGGCAGCGCAATGCGCGAGATCGTCAGCGTGTCGCCGATGTCCATGCCTTCGATGCTGGCCGTCAGCTTCTCGGGGATGTCGCCCGCGGTCACCATCAGCTCGACCTCGGGGCGGACCGTGTTCAGCACGCCGCCGCGGCGGATGCCGGGGCACTTGTCGCGGTCGACGATCTCGACCGGGATGTAGAGGTTGATGCGGCTGGTGCGGCGCAGGCGCATCAGGTCGACATGCGTCGGCAGGTCCTTGACGACGTCACGCTGAACGCTGCGGCAGATGACGCGCACGTCTTCCTGCCCCTCGATCTTGAGGTTGAACAGCGTCGACAGGAAGCGGCCCTTCTTCAGGCGCTTCAGCAGTTCGTTGTAGGGGAGGTTTACGGGCAGCGGGTCCTTGCCGCCGCCATAGACGATCCCTGGAACGTAGCCCTCGCGTCGGGCTTGACGGGCGGCCCCCTTGCCTGTCCCCGTCCGTTCCAGGGCCTCGAGATCGGGGATCTCGCCAGCCATGGTCAGGTCTCCTTGTATGGGCCGCCTCCAAGGGTGTCGGCCCGGGTGAAGGCCCGCCCATTAAGGCCAAAGCGACTGCTTGGCAAGTCCGTCAGTCGATGACCGGGCGGATCCAGGCGCGGCCATGGGGCGGCAGGACCACGCGCCCCTCGTGCAGCACTTGCGGTGCGTCCGAGATGAGCTCCTGGTAGCGCGCCCCGTCCTCGAGCCCGACCGAGGCGCCGGCGACGCTCTGCCACCGCTCCGAGAAGTTGAAGAGGCATACGACCGTGCAATCGTCGGCCGGCCGGGCGAAGGCGAACACGTGGCCGTTGTCGGGGCGCAGGATCACCGTCGGCACGTCGGAGGCAAGCTGCGGCGTGCCCTTGCGCACCCACATCAGGTGCCGCGTGCCGCGCCAGATCCAGGCGTGCGGCCCCTCGCCATGCTGCGCCGCCTGCGCCAGTTCCCAGTTCATCGGCGGCCGGTGCGCCCAGCGGCTGTCATGGGCGCGCTCGGGATCGTCGAGATACGAGGTGTCGTTCGTCAGCCCGATCTCGTCGCCCATGTAGATCAGCGGGATTCCCCCGAACGATGCGATCAGCGCGTGACCCAGGAGGATGCGGTTGACCGCCGCCTCGACCTCGTCCGCGTCGCCGGTCACCAGCGCCGCCTCGAGGCCGGCAAGGCTGGCGAAGCTGCCACAGGTGCGCCGGTCGCCCGTCGCCTCGTTGGTCTGGAAGTCGAAGCCGCGCGCGAAGCTGCCCGGATGGGTGCCGTTGTAGAAGTCTGCCAGGAAGGCGCGGTGCCCGGGGCCGGTGATCCCGCCGACCGCCTCGGTGTCCTCCTCCGAGATCGCCCAGCCGATGTCGTCGTGGCAGCGGATGTAGGTGGCCCAGCAGGCGCGCCGGAAACGGTCGGGAAAGTGGGTGGCAAGGACGTGGCTCATCAGCCGCGCGTCGCCGCTGGCCAGCGACGACCAGAACTGCACCATCAGGTTGTTGTGGTAGGCGAGGTTGCTCTCGCGCCCCGCGTGGCGGCCGCGCCCGAGATAGGGAACCAGGTCGCGCGGGCCCACGATCGCCTCGGCCTTGTGGACGACGGCGGGTGCGACGATGCGGGTGGCCTGCACCAGCGCCTGCAGGATGTCGTGCACCTCGGGCAGGTTCTGGCAGATGGTGCCCATGCGCTTCCACATGAAGGCGACGGCATCGAGGCGAAACACCTCGACCCCGCGGTTGGCAAGCCAAAGGATCGTGTCGAGGATTGCCAGGAAGACCTCGGGATTCTCCCAATTCAGGTCCCACTGGAACTCGTTGAACGTGGTCCAGACCCATCGATCGAGCTCGGGATAGTGGGTAAAGTTGCCGGGCGCCTGGTTCGGGAACACCTCGAGCAGCGTCTGCTCGTATTGCCGCGGCAGCGTGTCGTCCTCGAACATCCGGTAGAAGGCCTGGAACCGGGGGTCGCCCTTGCGCGCCCGAACGGCCCAGTCGTGCTCTTTGGCGGTGTGGTTCAGGACCATGTCGATGCAGACGCTGATGCCGCTCTCGCGGAAGCGGCGGCAGACGTGTTCGAACTCCTCCATGGTGCCGAGGCGCGGATCGATCGCGCGGTAGTCCATCACGGCATAGCCGCCGTCGCTGTCGCCGGGACGCGGCATCAGGCAGGGCATGAAGTGCGCGTAGGTGACACCCAGCTCGGCCAGGTAGGGGATGTGCTGCGGCAGTTCGGCCAGCCGCCCGGCGAAGCGGTCGACGTAGAAGACGTAGCCCACCATGGCTTCGGAAAGGAACCAGTCGGGGTTCAGGTCGCGCTCGAGGTCGAGGTCGCGCAGGTCGGCGGGCCGCTCGTCCCAGTGGCGGCGCAGCAGCTCGCGCACGGGGCCGATCAGCGTGGGCGCGTCACCCTCGCCGCCATAGAGGCGGCCCAGCGCGTCGGCCAGGTCGCGTTCGCCCCGCGCCCAGCGCAGCTCGAAGAGGCGCGCGTCGCCGCGCGTCGCGGCTGCTCCTTCAGACGGCATAGTCCCAGAACCGGTCGGGGATCAGCAGGATCTCGCGGTCGAGGTCGTGCACGTCGCGGCGCCCGCAGAGCGCCATGGTGATGTCGAGTTCCTTGCGCGATGACCTCGAGCGCGCGTGGTCACGCCCGGCCTCGCCCATCGCGCCGAGGCCGTAGAGCCACGCGCGCCCGATCAGGCGTGCCTTGGCCCCCAGCGCCAGCGCCTTGAGCACGTCCTGGCCCGAGCGGATGCCGCTGTCGAGGTGGATCTCGACGCGGTCGCCGACGCGCTCGACGATCGAGGGCAGCACCCGGATCGAGCACAGCGCGCCGTCGAGCTGCCGGCCGCCGTGGTTCGAGACGACGATCGCGTCGGCGCCCACATCGGCGGCCATGCGCGCGTCCTCGGCGTCGAGGATGCCCTTGAGGATCAGCTTGCCGCCCCACATCTCCTTGATCGCGCGCGACCTTGTCCCAGTCGAGGCGCGGGTCGAACTGCTCGGCCGTCCAGCGACATGAGCGAGGCGGTGTCGCCCACGCCCTCGGCATGGCCGACGATGTTGCCGAAGCCGCGCCGCTTGGTGCGCAGCATCTCCAGCCCCCAGCGCCCACTTGGTCGCGAGGTCCAGCCATTACCGGCAGCGTCAGCTTGGGCGGCGCCGAAAGGCCGTTCTTGAGGTCCTTGTGCCGCTGGCCCAGGATCTGCAGGTCGAGCGTCAGCACCAGCGCCGAGCAGCTCGGCCGCCTTGGCCCGCTCGATCACGCTGTCGACGAACTCCTCGTCGCGCATCACGTAGAGCTGGAACCAGAACGGCTTGGTGGTTGGTCGGCCACGTCCTCGATCGAGCAGATCGACATGGTCGACAGGCGTGAACGGCACGCCGAAGCGCTCGGCCGCCCGCGCCGCCTTGATCTCGCCGTCGGCGTGCTGCATCCCCGTCAGGCCCACCGGCGCCAGCGCCACCGGCATCGCCACGTCCTGGCCCAGCATGGTCGCTGCGCAGGCTGCGGTTGGCCATGTCGACGGCGACGCGCTGGCGCAGGCGGATCTGCGGAAGTCGTCGTGTTGTCGCGGAAGGTCTGCTCGGTCCAGCGACCCGCTCTCGCAGTAGTCGTAGAACATCTTCGGCACCCGCCGCCGGATAGAGCCGCCTGCAGGTCCTCGATGCAGGTGATGACGGGCATCCGCGGCTCCCTGAAGACAGCCCTCACCTGTTAGCAACGGGGTCGGGCCATGACAACGCGCGCAGCAGCGACGGAACGTGTACCACGCGCGCCGTCCGGTCGGTGTTCAGACCACAGGCTCTCACTTCAGGCCGCGGTGCGCGCCGTCGGCCAGCGAGCGGACGAAGGCGAGCACGTCGTCGGCGCTGTCGCCGCGGCCGATCCGCTCGACGATGGCCGAGCCGACGACGCAGCCGTCGGCGACGCCGGCGATGGCCTCGGCGGCCTCGGGCGTCTTGATGCCGAAGCCGACGATCACCGGCAGGTCGGTCGCCGCCTTGATCCGCGCGACCTCGGGCGCCGACGTCGGCGGCCTGGGCCTCGGCCGCGCCGGTGATCCCGGTGATCGAGACGTAGTAGACGAAGCCCGAGGTGTTCTGCAGCACCTTGGGCAGGCGGCGGTCGTCGGTGGTCGGCGTGGCCAGGCGGATGAAGTTCAGGCCCGCCGCCTGCGCCGGGATGCAGAGCTCGTCATCCTCCTCCGGGCGGCAGGTCGACGATGATCAGCCCGTCGATCCCGGCCTCCTTCGCCTCGTCGAGGAAGCGGTCGACGCCGCGCGAATAGATCGGGTTGTAGTAGCCCATCAGCACGATCGGCGTCCTGTCGTCGCCCTTGCGGAAGCGCGCGTGACCATGTCGAGCGTCTTCTCCAGCGTCTGGCCCGCCTTCGAGCGCGCGCTGCCCGGCGAGCTGGATCGTCGGGCCGTCGGCCATCGGGTCGGTGAAGGGCATGCCCAGCTCGATCACGTCGACGCCGGCGGCGGGCAGGCCCGCGCATCACCTCCAGCGAGGTCGTCGTGGTCGGGGTCGCCCGCCATGATATAGGCGACGAACGCCTTGCGCCCCTCGTCCTTCAGCCGGGCGAAGGTGTCGTCGATGCGGGTCATGCCTGCCTCCCTGCCGCGGCCCCGGAGATGCCGGGCCGGGCGCGGAAAGGCAAGCGCCTCAGCCCTCGCGCTCTGGGGCGGCGACGCATCCAGTGGGTCCCGAAGCGGTCTTTGACCATGCCGAAGCCGGACGACCAGAAGGTGGGCCCGAACGGTATGATCTCGGCGCCGCCTTCGCACAGCCGGCGGAAGATCCGCCGGCCCGCTTCGACGTCGGCGACCGCGGCCATGACGCTGACCGCTCGCTGGGGGTCGCCCGTCATCCCCTCGGGAAAGTCGCTGGCCATCAGTGCGCCGCCCTCCAGGGTCAGCTGGCCGTGCATGACCCGCTCGGAAGGTGGCACCTCGGCCCCCGGCGGGGCGTCGGAATAGCGCATCAGCCTGGGCGGCGGCGCGTCGAAGACGTCCGCGTAGAAGGCCAGCGCCTCGGCGCAGTCGCCCCGGAAGTGGAGGTAGGGAATGGGTTGCATCGCGCGCTCCTCTGCCGGCCCCGTGCCTCATCCTACAGCGCCAGCGACCCCGCGAAAGGGCGACCGGGACGCCATCGGCGGCCGGATCTGGCGCCGGGCGCATGAACGCCTATCTGAGGGGGCATGAACTATGTCCTCGCACTCCTCCTGCCGCCGCTTTCGATCCTGCTGGCCGGCCGTCCCTTCGTCGCGGTGATCGTGTTCGTGATCTGGCTGCCGGCGATCCTGATCTCGGGCGGGCTGGGCCACCCGATCTTCATCCTTCTCGCCTGGATCATCATCTACCAGGCTCATGCCGACCGGCGGGAGAGCCGACGCCTCTGAGCCCGCCTTGACCTGTCCGGCGGTGCCGCGCCATATGCCGCGCGCATCACGGAGGGACGCATGGGCTTTCGCATGGGCATCGTCGGGCTGCCGAACGTGGGCAAGTCGACGCTCTTCAACGCGCTGACGCGGACGGCTGCGGCGCAGGCGGCGAACTTTCCGTTCTGCACCATCGAGCCCAACGTGGGCGAGGTGGCGGTGCCGGACGCCGCGGCTGGACGGCTGGCGGGGATCGCGAAGTCGAAGCAGGTGATCCCGACGCGGATGACCTTCGTCGACATCGCCGGGCTGGTGAAGGGCGCCAGCAAGGGCGAGGGGCTGGGCAACCAGTTCCTGGCCAACATCCGCGAGGTCGACGCCATCGCCCATGTGCTGCGCTGCTTCGAGGACGGCGACGTCACCCATGTCGAGGGCCGGGTCGACCCGGTGGCGGATGCCGAGACGATCGAGACCGAGCTGATGCTGGCCGACCTCGAAAGCGATCGAGCGGCGGCTGCAGGACCTCGTCCGCAAGGTGCGGGGCGGCGACAAGGAGGCGGTCGCAGCAGGAGCGGCTGCTGAAGGCGGCGCAGGCGGCGCTGGAGCAGGGCCGCCCGGCGCGGACGGTTGCCGTGGCCGAGGACGATGCGAGGGCCTGGGTGGGGCTGCAGCTGCTGACCGCGAAGCCGGTGCTCTACGTCTGCAACGTGGACGAGGACGAGGCCGCGACCGGCAACGCCGCACTCGGCCCGGGTCGCCGAGATGGCGGCCGAGCAGGGGGCGGCGCTGCGTGGTGATCTCGGCGCCAGATCGAGGAGGAGATCGCCCAGCTCGACGAGGACGAGGCGGCCGAGTTCCTGGCCGAGCTGGGGCTGGAGGAGGCGGGGCTCGACCGGCTGATCCGGGCGGGCTACGAGCTGCTGGGGCTGCAGACCTACTTCACCGTCGGGCCGAAGGAGGCGCGGGCCTGGACGATCCGGCGGGCACCTGGCGCCGCAGGCGGCGGGGGTGATCCACGGCGATTTCGAGCGCGGCTTCATCCGGGCCGAGACGATCGCCTACGACGACTACGTGGCGCTGGGCGGCGAGCAGGGCGCCAAGGAGGCCGGGCGAGATGCGCGTCGAGGGCAAGGCCTACGAGGTCCAGCGACGGCGACGTGCTGCATTTCCTCTTCAACGCCTGAGCCGGGCAGGGGCGTCGCACCGCGCGCGGGCAGGCCCGCCGATCGGCCCGCGCGCGCTGTTGCGCGGGATGGCGGTCACCGGCGCCCCGCACGACGGGCGCAGGGCAGGGCCGCGATGGCCTGGGATCTGCCGAGAGGCATTTCAGGGGCAGGTTGCTCTGAACGCGCCATTCCAATGGTGAGGGTTGACCGGGCACGGCAAGCGACCTCGCTCGGCTGCGCCGGCGCGCTCCTTGTCCGGCCCGCTCGACGCGCGGGGCGGGGGCGGCAGCGGATGGATCAGGCGGCGCGGATCCGGTCGAGATGGTCGCGGACGCTTTCAAGGTCGGCGCGGAAGGCGGCGCGGGCTTCGCGCTTGAGCTCGTCGCTGGGCAGGCGCAGCAGGTAGCTTGGGTGCACCGTCAGGAAGATGGGCGTGCCGTCGCCGGCCTTCTCGACCGAGCCGCGGCGCCGCAGGATGCCGCGGCCGCTGCCGGTCAGCGCCTCGGCCGCCGTGGCGCCCATCGCCACGATGAGGAGCGGCCTGACCAGTTGGCGTTCGGCCTCGAGCCACCAGCTGCAGGCGCGAATCTCGCCGCTGTCGGGGCGCTGGTGGATGCGCCGCTTGCCGCGCGGCGCGAACTTGAAGTGCTTGACGGCGTTGGTGACGAATGCGCGCGAGCGGTCGATGCCCGCCTGCACCGCGATCTCGTCGAAGAGCTGGCCCGCGGGCCCCACGAACGGGCGGCCGGCCAGATCCTCCTGATCGCCGGGCTGTTCGCCCACGAACATGAGCTCGGCGTCCGTCGGGCCTTCGCCGACGACCACCTGCGTGGCCATCTCGTAGAGCGCGCAGCGCGTGCAGTCGGCCGCGGCCTGATGCAGCGCGGCCAGCGTTCCGGGGGCGGCGGGGTCGTTTCCTGGCGGCATCTGGCGCTCCTTCACTGCGCGGACATGGGGCGGGGGCGGGGTCGGTCCGGCGGCGCGCATGGCGTCGGCCCGTGCCTGTGCGCCCGCGATCATGTCGGGGATCGCCCGCGTCTCGGGCATGTTCTTCCAGTACTTCCTGGGCATCTCGGCGCGCATCGCAGCGGGCTTGAGGCGGGCAGGGTTGAAGATGCTGCGGAAGTAGGTTGTCCAAAGCTCCTCGGCGCCGTCGTCGGGGATGTCGGGTTTCGGCTGTCCCGGCTCGAGGGCGAGGGTGCCCTCCTGCCACCGGGCGCAGAGGTCGGGCGTGGCGATCAGCCAGTCCATGTCTGCGAAACGGCGGGCGAAGAAGCCCGCGTTCGGCTCGACGACGTGATGCGTGGGCTCGAACCAGGCGGCGAAGGCGCGGCGGCCGTCGCCCGATGCGCCAACCTCGCGGAAGCGAAGGAAGGCGCGCATCTTGTGCATGTCGCGATGCACCGCCTTTTCCATTTCGCGCAAGCGGGCGATGGCGGGGTCGGCGCGGTCGGACATCAGGCCCGATGCGCCGCGCAGTCGCCAGAGCAGCGCATAGAGGCGGTCGAAGCGTTCGGGATCGGCGTGCCAGACGACCGCCTCGGCCATCTCGACGAAGGACCTCGGGACGGTGAAGGCGGTGCCGGGGGCGATGTCGGCCTCGGCGTCGAAGAGGCCGGGCTCGGCCTCGCCATAGCGCCAGGCGACGTCTTCGGGGGCGATGCCGGCGGCGGCGAGCCCTCGCGCCGCGTCGCGCCAGGCAGCGGCCGTCCCGATCCGGGGCAGGACGACCGTCCGCATCAGAAAAGCTGCAGTTGCTCGGGCGGCGGCGCGAGGCGTGCGCGCAGGTCGGCGCTGTCGATGAGCCGCCCCGGCGACCAGCCGCCCAGCGTCACGAACGGGCGCGCGGCCTTCATGTTGGCGCCGATCCGCGCGACGTCGTCGTAGCGCAGGGTGCGCAAGCGTCGCGCGGCGAGGATTCGCGCGACACTTCGCGTGCCGAAGCCTGGCACCCGCAGCAGCATTTCGCGCCCCGCGCGGTTGACGTCGACCGGAAAGTGGTCGCGGTTCGCCAGCGCCCAGGCGAGCTTGGGGTCGATCTGAAGGTCGAGGTTGCCGTCCTGCGTCGCGGCCGTCAGTTCGGCAAGCTCGAAGCCGTAGAACCTGAGCAGCCAGTCGGCCTGGTAGAGGCGGTGCTCGCGCACGAGCGGCGGCCTGACGAGCGGCAGCGCAGACGAACTGTCCGGAATCGGCGAGAAGGCCGAGTAGTAGACGCGCTTCAATCCGTAGGAGGCGTAGAGGCGGGTGGCGTTGGCCAGCACCGTCGCGTCGGTCGAAGCGTCGGCCCCCACGATCATCTGGGTGGATTGCCCGGCTGGCGCGAAACGTGGTGCCCGCCGGCCGGTGTGGGAGCGCTCGCCCGCCGCCTCGCGACGGCGCCTGACGTCGGCCATCGCCTTGCGGATCGTCGCCGGGTTCTTCTCAGGCGCGTAGCGCCGGACGCTGGCATCGGTCGGCAGTTCGACGTTGATCGAAAGCCGGTCGGCGTGGCGCCCAGCCTCGTCGACCAGGCCGGGGTCGGCGTCGGGGATGGTCTTGAGGTGGATGTAGCCCTTGAAGCCGTGCTCCTCGCGCAGCGCCCGGGCGATGCGAACCATCTGGCCCATCGTCTCATCCGGCGAGCGGATGACGCCAGAGCTCAGGAACAGCCCCTCAATGTAGTTGCGGCGATAGAACTCGAGCGTCAGCGTCACCACCTCGTCGACGCTGAACCGGGCGCGCTGCACGTTCGACGAAACCCGGTTCACGCAGTAGGCGCAGTCGTAGATGCAGAAGTTCGTCATCAGGATCTTCAGAAGGCTGATGCACCGCCCGTCCGGTGCGTAGGCATGGCAGATGCCCGACCCCTCGGTAGAGCCGAGGCCGCCCCGCGTGGCATCGCGCCGGGACGTCCCGCTCGAGGCGCAGGAGGCGTCATACTTCGCCGCGTCCGACAGGATGGCGAGCTTCTGCTGGAGGTCGAGCCGGGCCATGTGTTCGTTCTATGTTCCGCATCGTGTCTCGGCAACGTCCTGCGACAAGTAGCCCGGTCTGCGTCGCTTTTCAGGGGAACGAAGAATTCACGTTTGCTCACTAAGCGTCGGAAACATGGCTGGCGATGAGCGGATCATGACACTCGACCGACGGACGGCCCAGCTTCCCGCGCGGATGCTCAAGCGCTACGCGCTGGCGATCGGGCTGGTCCTGACCATGGTTACCGTGTCGCATGTCGCCTCGACCCGGGTGCTGTCGATCCAGGAGCGCAACGCCGCCACGATCCAGAAGAGCGGCCTGCAGAGCATGCTGAGCCAGCGGATCCTGTTCCTGACGGGCGAGATCCTTCGGGCGCGCGAAAACGGCCATGTCGAGGCTCTCGACCCGCGGCTAATCTCGGCGCTCGACGAGTTCGAGCAGGTGCACAACAGCCTGACAGGTGCCTACAACCCCGAGGTTCGCGCCGCGCTGACGCCCGAGCTCTACGCTCTCTATTTCGGGCGCGGGGCTGACCAGAAGCTCGACGTGCTGGCGCGCAAGTTCATCACCCAGGTGCGCCTGGTCGTGGCCGGCAAGGAATGGGAGGCGGATTACGCCTGGAACTCGCTGCGCCGTCACGGGCTGGAGGAACTGGCGCGGGGTCTCGACCGGGCGAGCCAGCTCTTCGAGCAGCGCTCGAACGAGGCGACGGCGCTGGCGCGCACCGTCTCCGAGATCGGCTATCTGGCGGCGATCGTGCTTCTGCTTCTCGAGGTCCTGATCATCTTCCTGCCCGCGCACCGCGCGATCGGCAACGCGCTGAGCAGCCTCAGGGTGGCCAATGCGTCGCTGGCGCGCGCCAAGGGCGAGGCCGAAATGGCCTCGGCAGCGTCGGCGCGCGACCGGGCCGAGGCCGAGCGGGCGCGGGACGAGGCCTGCCGCGCAGCGCAGGCCAAGTCGGAGTTCGTGGCCCACATGAGCCACGAGATCCGAACGCCGATGAGCGGGATCATGGGCATGTCCGAGCTGCTGGGCCGCACACCGCTCGATGCGGTTCAGCGCGAGTATGTGGACGTGATCCGCGACTCGGCCGGGGCGCTGCAGGTAATCGTCGACGACGTGCTCGATCTGTCGAAGATCGAGGCGGGGCATCTCGAGCTGGTGGCCGAGCCGTTCAACCTTCGCGCCCTGTGCGAGAACGCGGTCGCCACGCTGGCGCCCCGGGCGCACGAGAAGGATCTGGCGCTGATCTGCAGCGTCGCGCCTGAATTGCCGGTGCGGGTCAGCGGCGATGCAGGGCGCCTCCGCCAGGTCCTCGTCAACCTGCTGGGCAACGCGGTGAAGTTCACCGAAGTGGGCGAGGTGGTGCTGAGCGTCGAGGGCGAGGTCGACGCCGAGGGCGCGGCACTGACATTCGAGGTGCGCGACACCGGCATCGGGATCGAGCGCGACAAGCAGGTGGGCATCTTCGAGGCCTTCACCCAGCAGAGCGGCCAGCGCGACTTCGGCGGCACCGGCCTCGGCCTGGCGATCTGCAAGCGGCTGATCGGCGCGATGGAGGGGACGATTTCGTGTACCTCGATGCCCTATCTCGGCAGCACCTTCACGGTCCGTATCAAGCTGCCGGTCGCGGGCTATGGCGAGGCGGCCGCTCGCAACGAGGTTCTGCCAGGCACGCGGATCGTGGTTCTGGACACGAACGCGACGCACCGCGCCCATCTGGTGCGCCAGCTCGGGGCACAAGGCGCGCGCCCGGTGGCGGCCAGGACCGTCGAGGAGGTACGTGCGGCGCACCGTGAGGGTGTCGATCTGGCGCTGCTCGACTGGCGCGCGTCGTCCAAGGTCGACGATCTGGCCCGCAGCCTGCGCGAGGGCGACCAACCGCTGCCGGTGGTCGTGATGCGTCCGCATGCATTGTCTTGCGAAGAGGAAGAGCGCGTGGCCGCCTGCGCCTCGGCCAGCGTGTGCAAGCCGCTGCGCATCGAGCAGCTTCTGACCGCCGTTCGCGCGGCCTTGAGCGCGTCGCCTGATGCGGCGCCGGCCTCTCCGGCACCGTCCGTCGGCCCGCAGCCGGCGGAGGCCGGCCTGCCGCATCTGCGGATCCTGATCGCCGAGGACAACCGCACGAACCGGCTCGTCATCGAGAAGCTGCTGGGCAAGGAGCCTGTCGAGCTGCAATTCGCCGTCGACGGCAGCAAGGCCGTGGAATCCTACGTCGAGGACACGCCGGACTTCGTGCTGATGGATCTTTCGATGCCGGTGATGGACGGATGCGAGGCCGCCCGCACGATCCGCGCCTGGGAGCGGGAACACGCACGGACACGCGTGCCCATCGTCGCCCTCACCGCCAACGCTCTGCCCAGCGACAGGGATCGCTGCCTGGCCGCGGGCATGGACGGCCACATCGCCAAGCCGGTGCGTCGGGCCGAGCTCGTCGCGGCAATCCGCGACCTCGTCGAAAGCTGCGAGACCGAGGACGCCGCCTGAGGGGCCTCCGCCGCGCCATGCGGGCCAGCCCCGTGCTCTCCTGACCGCCCTGGCACGGCCCGACCGCGAACGCCGGTGGATGCCCGTGTTGTATCAGCATGATCGACGCGGGCGATGTTGTGGGGCATCCTGCAAGCGACGGCCGCTTTCGCCTGCGGCATTCGCTGGCGGGGCGGGCACGCGACAGGGGGGCGGCGGATGCGGTGTTTCACGGTTCTGGGCCCGGCGGGCGTTGGCAAGACGACACTCGTCGCGCGTCTGGCGGGGCTCGAGCGGGCGGGCGAGCGGGCCGAGACCCGCGCCGGCCTTGCCATCACCACCTTCGAATTCATGGACGACCCGTGGTGCGCGATCGACTGTCCCGGCGGCATCGAGGTGCTGCCCCACGCCCGCGCCGCGCTTCTGGCCAGCGACGCGGCCGTGATCGTGGTCCCGCCCGACCCCGAGGAGGCGATCCTGGTCGCGCCTTACCTGCGCATCGTCGAGGCGTCGGGGACGCCGTGCATCGTCTTCGTCAATCGCATCGACGAGGCGCGGGGGCGCCTGCGCGACATCGCCGAGGCCCTGCAGGGCTATTCCGACCATGTGGTGGTGCTGCGCCAGATCCCGCTGCGCGAGGGCGAGCAAGTGGTGGGTGCGGTCGACCTGGTCTCCGAACGCGCCTGGAAGTACCGCGACGGCGCGCCCTCGGCCCTCGTCGAGGTACCGCAGGACGCGGTTCCGCGCGAACAGGAGGCGCGGGCCGAACTGCTCGAGCATCTTTCCGACTTCGACGACTGGCTGCTCGAAGAAATCGTCGAGGATCGCGAGCCTGCCGCCGGGGCGCTCTACTCGATCTGTTCGCGGGTGCTGGCCGAGAACCGGGTGACGCCGGCCCTGATCGGCTCGGCCTCGCACGGCTCGGGCATGATGCGGCTGATGAAGGCGCTGCGCCACGAAGCGCCGCCGCCCGATGTCCTGCGCGATCGGCTGGCCGCCGCCGCGGACGAGGCCGAGCCGCCGCTAGCCGTGGCCTTCCATGCCGGTCAGCGCAAGCATGTGGGCAAGGTCACATATCTCAGGGCGCTGGCCGAAGGCGTCGCGGCTGCGGCACCGCTGGGCGGCGGCAACGTGGGCGCGCTCAAGGAGGTTGGGCTCGAGGCCGCGGCGGCCGTGCCGCTGCCGACGGGCCATGTGGCGGCGGCGCTCAAGGCCGACCAGCTCGCCGCGCCCCGCCTGCTCTACGCCGCCCGCGTGGCGATGCCGCCCGCATGGGCGCTGTCGCCAGAACCGATGTTCGCGCGCCGCCTGTCGCCGACCAACGAGCGGGATGAGGCGAAGCTCTCGCTGGCGCTGGGCCGGCTGGCCGAGGACGATCCCGGCCTCGAGGTCGGGCAGGAGGAGACGGGCGGCGCGTTGCTTGTCCGTCACCAGGGACCGCTCCACCTGCGGCGGATCCTTGCCGCGCTGGCCGAGGATTTCGGCGTGCAGGCGGTCGAGGCCGCGCCCGGCGGCGTGTGGCGCGAGACGATCAGTCGCGACGCCAGCGTGCATCACCGCCACCGCAAGCAGACCGGCGGGGCAGGGCAGTTCGCCGACGTGAAGCTGACGGTGCGGCCGAACGCGCGAGGCGCGGGCTTCAGCTTCGAAGAGACGGTCAAGGGTGGCGCCGTGCCGCGAAACTACATCCCTGCCGTCGAGGCGGGCGCGCGGGATGCGCTCGCCGCCGGGCCCCTCGGCTTTCCGGTGGTCGACGTGGCCGTGACGCTCACCGACGGGCAGCATCACGCGGTCGACAGCTCCGATTTCGCATTCCGCGCCGCGGGTCGGGCTGCCGTGGCGCAGGCGCTGGCCGAGGCAGTGCCGGCGCTGCTTCAGCCGATCCACGAGGTCGAGATTCACGCGCCCTCGGTCTACAGCGGCTCGCTCAGCGCACTCGTCTCGTCGCTCAACGGGCGCGTGCTGGGCTTCGATCGCGATCCTGCGGGCCGCGGCTGGGACATCTTCCGAACCCAGATGCCGGCGAGCGCGCTCGAAGATCTCGCGCAGGTGCTGCGGTCCGCCACGCAGGGCGTAGGCTGGATCAACTCGCGGTTCGACCATTTCGAGGAGGTCTACGGCCGCGAGGCCGAACGCATCGTCGCCACCGCCCGCGGCGAGGCCTGAGCGGAACCCCGGAGCCCAGCCGCCCGTCGCCGTATCCGGTGCTGGCCGCTGATGACGTGCCGGTCCGAACGCCCCTGAGGCTGTCGATCCACGTCTGCACACCTTCCGGCACCGTGGCGGGGGCTGCGCAGCCGTGTCGCGAGGCCGGTCAGGTCGGGCACTTCCCGGCTTTGCGGCCGATCGCCCGCCGCCGGCTTCGCCTCCGTGAAGGAAGGTCCCCGCAATGCGACGATCGGTTCAGAACTGCTCCGATATCGCGAAATGGCTGATGCCGGATACCGACGGAAATGGACAAGACACATGTTCCATGGATCGGATCCTTGCCACATCCACGTTCCAAGCTGCGAAGGCCTCGCTGAAGGTGCAGCGACAAACCCGCTGAACCGGCCCCAGTGCCGTCAGGGGGTGCAGGTGTTTGACATCGGCTGCGGATCGGGCGCCCTGGCAGCAGGGCTCTGCGCCGCGGACTGCCGTATCTGAGGCCACGACGTCTCAAGGGACATGATCGGGATTGCGCATTCGCGCATTCCGGACGCGACCGTCCTCTGCGGCACCATGAGAGAGAAACCCTTTCCCAAAGACCGCGGGGATCGCGGTTGTCGGTGAGGCGCGGGATCATGCCTCGGCAGACGGAAGGCCGCCGCGTCTCTTGAGCCGAATGAGGTTGCCACGCCGCAGAGGGCGAAGCGGACAGTCGCCAGTCGCGCAACGAGGGACGCTCGGCGCGGGCCAATATCATGAGTCAGCGCAGGGCGTGATCGCAACGCGCGGTGCAACGGACGCCGCGTTCAGCTAGTTGTTGCGTCAGCCATGGAGGATGAAACCGCGTCACTCGCGCTGGTCTGCGCGACCAGATCCCGCTGTTGTCGGGGCGCCGGATTGCTGCCGTCCGGGCGGAGGAGCCCGGCAAGAGAGGCGCAACGTACCGAAGGACCCAGCGCTCGCGCCTCTGATGAACTATCACGTGTTCACCCGCGCGGCCGGCTGACCCCAACTCACAACGAAGGGCAATGATGTCCAGCGACGTCCCCAGTTGGCCCAAGGGCAGCGGCGAGATGGCGCGCCGCATTCGCGAGCACGATTGGGCTGCCACGCCGCTCGGCCCGATCGCGGCGTGGCCTGGACTGCTGAAGGGGAGCGTGGAAACCTCGCTTCACTCGACCCTGCCGACCTGGATCTGGTGGGGCTTCGAGCTCATCCAGATCCACAACGATGCCGTGCCGGCACTCGTTCGCGACGACCGGCCGCCGATCCTCGGCCGACCGGCGCCCGAGGCATGGGCCGAGCTTTGGCCATGCGCCGGGCCGGCCGCCGAGCGGGTCCTGGCCACGGGTGAGGCGGAGCGGATCGAGGACGTCGTCGCGCCGGGGCGCGCGGGGAAGATCCGGCTCGAGGTGTCCTGCGGCGCGCTGCACGACGACCACGGTCGGCCCCTCGGACTGGTGTTCAGCGCGAAGGAGACCGCCGGAGCGAACCTCCGAGGGATCTTCGCCGCCGCGCCGTCCCCGCTTTTGGTGCTCGCCCCTGACCGGCCGCGATTCACGATCACGGACGTCAACGAGGCCTACCTCGCCGCAACCCTGCGGACCCGCGGGGAAATCGTCGGCCAGGCGATTTTCGATGCGTTCCCAGATGCCCCGAACGATCCGGACGCCACAGGCGTGGACAACCTGCGCGCGTCGCTCGAACGGGCGCTCGAGAGCAGACGACCCGACGCGATGGCGGATCAGCGATACCCCATCCCGCGCCCGGAAGGCGGCTTCGAGGAGCGCTGGTGGGACCCGGTCAATGCGCCGGTGCTCGACGAACGGGGCGAGGTTGTGGCGCTCATCCACCACGTCACCGACGTGACCCGACGCTACGCGGCGGAAGCGGCGCTGCGCGAGAGCGAGAGGCGGCTGACGGTGGCCATCGAGGCCAGTGGCGGCGGCGTCTACGAGCAGAACGTGCCGGCGACCGAGGGGCTGCACGTATCGCCGCGATGGTGCGCGATCCTTGGCTACGAGACGCTGCCGGTCGGACCGGAGCGGTTCGAGGAGTGGCTTCTCGAACAGATCCACCCCGACGACCGCAAGCTCCGGCAGACCGCCTACACGGCGTTCATCGAGGGTCAGGAGCCCCGGCTCGAGATCGAGGTCCGCAAGCGCCATGCGTCCGGCCGCTACCTTTGGGCGCGCTCGTACGCCCAGGCGCTGGAGCGTGACGAGGCCGGGCGGGTGCGCCGGCTGTCCGGCATGATGCTCGACGTCACCCAGCGGCGGGTCGCGGAGAAGCAGATCGAGCACATGGCGTGGCATGACGCCCTTACCAGTCTCGCGAACCGACAGCTCTTCACCGAACGCGTGGACGCGGCGATGGCGCGCGCGGACGAGGCCGGCACGCGGATGGGGTTGGTGCTGATGGACCTCGACAACTTCAAGAGCGTGAACGACACCTTGGGGCATCCGGTGGGGGATGGTCTGCTCCAGGTGGTTGGCCGGCGTCTCGTAAAGGCGATCCGCGTGGGAGATACCGCCGCGAGGCTGGGTGGAGACGAGTTCGCCGTTGTGCTTTCCAACGTGCCCGCACCTGCCGATACCGAAGACTTCGCGCGCCGCCTGTGCCGGACGGTGGTCCAGCCCGCGTCGGTCGAGGGCCACGCGATCGACGTCGCCGGAAGCTTCGGCGCCGCCACGTATCCCGACGACGGCAACACTGTTGAGGATCTGCTGCGTCACGCCGACCTTGCCCTCTACCAGGCAAAGACCGCGCCGGACGACCACGTCTGTGCCTTTTACCCCGCCCTTGCCGAGACAGCCAGACGCCGCGCGCTGATCGAGGCGGAACTGCGAAAGGCGATCGAGCACGACGAATTCGTGCTGCACTATCAGCCTCAGTTCGACCTCGAGAGCGGGCAAGTCAGATGCGTCGAGGCGCTGGCCCGGTGGCCGTTCAGGGACGGCATGATCGCGCCCGACGACTTCATCTCCATCGCCGAGGCGACCGGCGTCATCCGCCCTCTCGGCGCCTGGGTGCTGCGCGAGGCGTGCCGCCAGCAGGTCCGCTGGCGCGCCGATGGGCTGGACGTGACGATGGCGGTCAACGTCTCGCCCGCGGAGGTCGAGAGCGGCGAGCTCATCGTCAATCTCGACCGCACCTTGCAGGAGACCGGCATCGAGCCGACCCGGCTGGAGCTCGAGATCACCGAGGGGCTCCTGATCGACCTGAGCAGGCCATCGGTCTGCTCGTTCCTCACGGCCTGCCAGGAGCGCGGGGTCGGACTTGCGATCGACGACTTCGGGACGGGCTACTCATCGCTCGGCTACCTCTCTCGTCTTCCGATCTCGAAGGTCAAGATCGACCGCTCGTTCGTCTCCAAGGTCGATCAGCCCGGCGGCGACACGATGACCGAGACGATCGTCACGATGGGGCATCACCTGGGAAAACGGGTGGTGGCCGAGGGCGTGGAGACGCAGGCCCAGCTCGACCACCTCAAGCGCATCGGATGCGACGATGCGCAGGGCTTCCTGTTGTGCGAGCCGGCAGAGGCCGACGTAGTCCACCAGAGAATTTGCGTCCGACCCGGCGCGGAAGGGCAGACGCGCCTGGCCTGATCATCCTGGCATCAGGAGCAGTCTCGCCCGGTGTCCCCCGGAGGAGCTGTCCGCGTCTGATTGCCGTGCTCTTCCGCGACGCCTGATCGCCAAGGAGCGAGCGAGAGCCGACGAGACGCCTAATGATCGGCGCGGGCTGAAGAGGATCGCAGATCCTCCGGCCCGAGGTGCGACTGTGCAAGTCGCGCCGCGACGCTCAATTCCTTGGTAGAGTGAGGCAGAACTGCATGCCCGAACTGCCGTACGTCAGCTGAGAGGTGGCGCCGAGCTCGCGCGGCAGGATGTCCTGCAAGAGCCGCGTTCCGAAGCCTATGCGCTCCGGCGGGACGACCTCTGGACCTGCCTGCTCCGACCACATCATCTCGAAGCCGTCCCGGTGGTGCCGGAAGCTCAACCGGACCTCGCCGCCCGGAACGGAGAGTGCGCCGTGCTTTGCCGCATTGGTCGCGAGTTCGTGGAGGGCCAGGCCGAGCATCCGCGCGCCGCGCGACGGCAGGACCAACCGTTCGCCCTCGATCCCGATGGCGTCGCGCCGATCTGCGCGGAACGGCGCGAGGACCGCTTCCGCGAGAGCACCGATGTCGACCACATCCGCATCTTCCTCGAAAACGACGTCCTCGGCTGCGGCGAACGACCAAATCCGGCCCAGTATCGCGTCCTTGATCTCGGCGGCCGTACGGTTCTCTTCGGAGGTCTGCGAGACCAGCGCCTGCACCAGGCCCAGCAGGTTCTTCACCCGGTGCCGGAGCTCCTGCGCCAGCACCTTCTGTTCCCGGGCGCCGTCGCGGAGCGACCGGTGGAGCCGAACGCGATCGATGGCGGCGGCGAGCACGTTGGCGTAGTTGCGAAGGAAATCGATGTCGTCCTGACCGAATTCGCGCTTCTCGCGGGCGTCGACCTCGAGGACGCCGAACGGCTGGCCGGCACCGGCGATGATCACGTTGACCATGCTCTTCACGCCGTGCCGGACGAGCACCTCCGGGATCTCGAACCGAGAACTCCGCATCGACGTCCGGGGAGACGACCGGCTCGTCGGTCTGAAGTGCATAGCCTCCCGGCGAGTGCTCGTGGTCGGCGAAGGTGACGTGACCGACGACGCCGGGCTGCCAGTTCACCCCGCAGCGCATCAGGAGTTCGCCGCGCTCCGGCAGATGTTCGAGCACCTTGACGAGGTCGACCTCCATCGCGTCCGAGACCAGCTCGGCTGCCCGACGCAGCAGCGCATCCAGATCCTCGCACTGGAAGGCGAAGAGGCCGAAGTCCGCGAGGGCGGACCTTTGGGCCCGGAGTCGATCCAGGGCTGAGTTCTGCGGTTCCGCCATGCTGCCTGCCACCTCGCTGTCAGGCGGAGTCTAACCCGCGATGTCCGGGGTGGCGAGATCGCCACAGGCGCGGGGCGGTGCCGTTGCCGAAGTTGCCCAGCCCGAGCAGTCAAGCAGCACCCGCGAGCGATGGCCTGGAAGCTCCTTCGCGAGATCCTTCGCGCAGTAGGTCTTTCTGACGAACGGCGCCCCGGTACTGAGATTTCGCAGCTCCGGCGCTTCGTACCCAGCGGCCAGGAGGAGCAGTATCTGCGCCTCCCCCGGGTTCTCTCGCGCAGGTGCTGCGAGTGGCAGGCGAGGCTGGTCTGCCGTGTCACCTGCATCCGCCGAGCGATCCGTCGCATGACCGCCGCGCGCTTGAAGCTGGAGAAATCCTGGCGGTGCCCGCGTGCTGGAGGGCCACGATCTTCCGCACGACGTCCTCGGCCTCGTCCTCGTTTAGCCGGCGAAGCGCGTTCTTGCCGCGCTCCACCGGCTCCGCGAAGTCGGCGACGCGGGTCAAGGATCGCGCTCCGCGGCATCATCTCATGCACCGCATCGGCGCGATCTTTGACGAAGACGACGCCACCTGCCTCGTTGATCTTGCGCACGCCCACCGCGTCGTCCGAGTCGCCGCCGCTCAGCACCACCTCCAAGCCGTCGCCCCGGCCCTCGGCGACCGACCGCAAGAACATGCCGATCGGTGCGCGGTGCCCGCGCCGCTGGTTGAACGGGCGCGATTTGATGCTGTTACCCTGGATTACCAACTCGCGGTCGGGCGCGATGACGTAGACGCAGTTCCGCTCGACCTTTGGCGTGTCCTCGATTTGGAGAACCGGCATCTTGCTCAGCCGGCTCTCGTGATCCGGCGACAGATGGATGGTGACGACGCAGGCTTGCCCAGGCTGGTCATCGATTGTCTCGAAACGTCTCTGTAGCGCCCGCACCACGCCGGCGGAGGCGCCGATGGGACGTGGGTGCCTGCGGCGAAGGTCGGCGAACCGCCCTCTTGCTCGCTCGCGATCCGGCCTCGCGGGGAACCGCGCCGTCGCCCGGCTCGGCGCTCGATGAATCGATGATCCCGCATGCCGCGCAACAACGGCTCTCGTCCGCGCGATATGGCCAGAAGTGGTGCAGATTGTCGCTCAACGGCCGGCCTCTGCAGCCAAGCCTCTGATTTCTATTGCAGGGTGGCGGAGGGAAAGGGACTGCCGTCGAACCTTCTCTGGATGACGCCGTACACCAGGCAAGTTCAGAAACCGGCTATTCCTCATTCGAAGGGAGAGCAGACAAGTAGATCAACCGGGACTGGAGATGCCGCTTTCAGCCAAGTAAAAGGAACTCCCTGCAGGTCACGCCACCATCCACCGGGGCCGAATGCAGGGCTCGGGACTACCACGAGTTCTACATCTGGGCGAGCCCGCAGTAGCTCATCAATCCCCGACTTGATATACGCCGCTGTCATTAATTCCCCTAGGGTCAGGACCCATTGATGGTGCGCTAGTCGTCTGATTCACTGCTCGAAAAGCGAGCAGTGACATGAGCATTTCCTTCTGGCTGACGGACGCGCAGATGGCGCGTCTCGAGCCCTACTTCCCGAAGTCCCACGGCAAGCCTCGCGTCGACGACCGGCGCGTGTTGTCCGGCATAATCTTCATCAATCGCATTGGGTTGCGCTGGCGCGACGCGCCCAAGGAGTACGGCCCGCACAAGACCCTTTACAACCGCTGGAAACGCTGAAGCGAGAAGGGCGTGTTCGCCCGCATCTTGGCAGGTCTGGCCGCCGATGAGCCGGAAGGGAATACGGTGATGATCGACGCGACCTACCTCAAGACGCACCGCACGGCGACCAGTCTGCGCCTCAAAAAAAGGGGGGCGTGGACGCTTGATCGGCCGTACGAAGGGCGGGATGAACACCAAGCTGCACGCCGTCACCGACAGCGTCGGACGCCCGATCCGGTTCTTCACCACGGCCGGCCAGGTGAGCGACTATGTCGGCGCACGGGCGCTGCGCGGGTCTCTTCCGGCAGTCGATTGGCTGATCGCCGACCGGGGATACGACGCCGACTGGTTTCGCGAAGCGTTGCAGGACAAGGGGATACGCCCGTGCATCCCCGGCCGGAAGTCTCGCGACAAGGCCGTCCGCTACGACAAGCGCCGCTATAAGCGGCGCAACCGCATCGAGATCATGTTCGGGCGCCTGAGGGATTGGCGGCGCATCGCCACCCGCTATGACCGCTGCCCCAAGGTCTTCCTGTCCGCCATCGCACTGGCCGCCACCGTCATCTTCTGGCTTTGACCATCAATGAGTCTGGAGCGTAGCCGGCCCAGCCCGAAACCCGGAGCCCAGCCTCGCGCGCTAGCTCCTGGATGCGGGCAGAGGTCAGCCCACGGCCGGCGAGACCCTCGCGGATCAGATACGGCAAGAGCTGCGCGCCGTCGTCGATCTGGACGATCTCCTCGCGGTCCCAGTCGCCATGCATGCTCTCCAGGAGAGGCCCGGCGCCGACCTTGTCGATGCGGAGCATGCCGCCCGGCTCAAGTTGGACGTCGATGTCCATCCGATCGCCGCAGGGGGTAAGCGTCCGGTCCCACCGCTCTGACGAGCGGAGAGCTCGGCCGATAGTGTCCACCACGCGATAGTGGACACCAAGAGGCGACGACGTGGTGCAGCGCCGGAAGCGCAGGGTCTGGAGCGAGGACGAGAAGCGGACGATCTGCGCCCAAACGCGGGTGCCCGGCATCTCGGTCAGCCAGGTGGCGCGGCGCTACGATGTCAAGGCAAACCTCGTCTTCAAGTGGCTGCGCGAAGGGTGGCTTCCGGCAGACGCCGCGATGGAGGAAGCCGCCTGCTTTCTGCCGGTGGAGATCGTCGGGAAGGCTTCGCCGACCGAGCCCGTGATCGAGGGATCCGCCGACAATCGGATCAAGATCGAGCTCGCCGGCGGGCACAGCCTGAAGATCAGCGGCACGTACGATCCCGATGCCTTGGCGAGGTTGATCCGCGGCCTCTCGGCATGATCCCGCTCCCGGCGAACACGAAGGTCTGGCTGGCGGCGGGCGTGACCGACATGCGGCGCGGCTTCGCGACGCTGCCTGATGGCACATTCTTCCCGCAGACCGACTGGCGCACTTCGCTCGAGCCCGGCCATATCGTCTTGTTCCGCTTCCCGACGGAGGAGGACGGCGGACCGGAGCCCGAGGCGCGACCGTGCCTGATCCTGGAAACGCCCCTCATCGACGGCGCGCCGCACGCAGTCATCGCCTACGGCACGACGGCGATGGGCACGAGCAATCGCGGCTTCGAGGTCCGGCTTCGCAAACCCAGCGATCACCGCCGTGCAGGCCTCGACCGGCAGACCAGGTTCGTCGGCAGCCGCCGGCTGACCGTGCCGCTGACGCATCGGGGCTGGACCATCTCGCCGACGACGGGCTCGTTCGTCCTCGGCCGTCTCAGCGGACCAACGCAGGCGCGGATGGACGCCGTTCGCGCTCGACCCGCCGCCCAGGCCGACACCGCCGCCTGGTGCCGGGGCAAGCGCCGGGCGCTTCGGGTCCGCGACCGGGACTTCGCGGTGGAGACGCGCCGTCCGCGCAAGCTTGCCAAGACGACGAAGTGAGGAGACCTGCCATGTCCGAGCAACCCGACCTGCTGCCGGAGACGCAGCTCGACATCCTTGCCGCCGCCGCGTTCGCGCAGGGCCGCGTCGTGCGGCGCGCCCTCGGCGAAGATGTGCTGCCGCCTCTCGACAGACGCGAAAGCGAGCTCGCCCAGATGCTGATCAAGGCGATCGACTGCCGGATGATCATCCAGGACAGCATCGCCTGGGACGTCGATGCCCTGCTCGAGACGCTGGATGCGCGCGTCGAAAGCGGCACCACCCGCGCGACAGCGTGGCCGGACGCGTGCGACATGTCGCACAGCAGCTACGTGCAGACCCGCTGCACGCCGGAGGCGCAGTCGCTGGCTGCAGCCTGCCGGGAGCTGCGCAGGCTGCAGGACGCAATTGCTGCAGTCCTGGATCGTATCCACGCACGGCGTATCCTCGAGGAGGCGACGCGCAGCGCCGAGTGCCGCGGCAATGCCGACCGGCTGGCCACGCCTGCGGCCCTCGCGAAGTGACACCGGCCGGTCCTCTGACCGAGGGCCGGCCTAACGACAACGAGGCCGGATCAACCGGCCCACCGCGCCGTCCCAGGATCGGGCGGCGCCAGGACGCGCCGGCGAACCTTCCTGCTGCTCCCATGCCGGCGCGTCCGATTGATCGTCGTGAGCGCCCACGCCAGAACGAGCCTTGTCGAATCGGGCGGAGAGCGGAACTTAGCGGCGCGGGCGCACCTGCCCTCTGCCAAGCTTCGAAGCGGACTTCGATGAAGCTGTGTCGGGCTCAGAAGAGCTTGGCCGAAGCACGAGTAAAATCAGTGTGCCACCTCAGAACACCCCTGCTGGAAGCCGTTGTCGCAATGAGCCTTCAGTCGTTCGGTGTCCTCGGGCGACCATTCGTCGGGCGCCGTGACCTGGACCCAGGGACCGATGTAGTCCTGCGCGAAGTAGGCGTGGCCATGTCCGGCCGGTGCACCGAACGAGAGCGCCATGTCGAGCGCCAGCTGGAATTGCGTCACGACCGGCATGAAGAGGAGGTGATCGGACATGTCCTCAGCCGCGGGATCACGCATCCAGGGGGGTGCGCGCCAGAGCGAGCGGGGATCGTAGAAGACGATGGGATCGCTGGAATACTGTAGGAACGCGATGCGCATGTCCCCCAATCCGACGCGCCTTTGGACACATCGGCTGTATGCGAGGCGTACTGCAACAGCAATTCGTCCCCGATCCTCGGCAGAACCCAGGGCGTGCCCGGGTTGCGCTGGTTCTGCACATAGTTCCAGAAGGCGGAGGGGAATGGCGGCCCCGCCCAGAACGCGCCGTCGATGGGATCGTCCAGCAGGCGAAAGAGATTGGTGGCGTGCATGGACGACCAAGCCCCGAGGCTCAGACCGTGAACGTAGAGGCGTGGACGTTCGCCCGCGGGCAGCGTTTTCCAGTAGCCGTGCACGACGCCCTGCAAGGCCGTCGCCTGCTCAAGGCCGGTGCTGGTCTCGAGGATCAGGGCCAGCGGCGATTGCAGGTAGGAATATTGTGCGGCAGCCGTGGCGATATCGCCGCCGTGCATATACTCGACCGGATCGTGAGATCCGGGGTCCATCCAGCCGGTGCCGGTGGGACTTGCCACGATCAGCACCGCGCGCTCGAACGCACCCTGCCGTTTCAGTTCAGCCAGCGCCAGTTCGGCCCGCGCCCGCGGCGTTCCGGCGTTGGCCCGCCCGACGTAGACGCGGATCAAGTCCAGCGCGGGCCGCCCGGTGAAGGCGGAGATGTCCTCGGCGGTGGGGCCGGAGGTGATGAAGTCTCGCCCGGGCTTGCCCATGGCCGCCCAGTCGGTCAAGGATGCGTCGCTACCGGTCATTCGTGGAACGGACGGCCGTGGCGGGGCGTCTGGGAAGAGCTCCTGCGCCGCCTCGTAGCTCTCGTCGAGGCCCGTCACCACCCGGTCCACGATGCCCTCGCGCGTCACCACAAAAAGGATGAGCACGACTGCGATCAGGCCAAGCATGTTTGCGCGCCGCGGCGGCATCACCCGGTAGAGCCGTGCCCGGATCAGGCGGAACAGGCCGGCCACCAGGCGACCCAATCCGAAAGCGGCGGAAAATGTCAGCGCGGCAAGCAGCAGGATGGTCGCAAAGTGGAGGGCGTCGGCAGTCTCCATCCCCATTTTCTGGCGGATGTCGTTCTGCCAGGTCAGGCTGGAACCGAGGACCCAGAGAAAGAGCGCGACGAGGGGGATCGAAAGCGCCGTCGTCAGGATCGCCGCCGGTCGACCCGTAAGACATGGGAGATCGGCGGCGCGCCACAGAAGGGCGATGATCTGTCCGGTCAGATACCCGATGGCCGTCACGAGCCCACCGAGAATGCCCTGGACCACTGGCCCGCGCGGAATGAGGGACGGTGTGAGCGACGCCGAGAAGAACAGAAGACCAAGCATGAGACATGGGACCGAAACGTCGCCGATGATCCGTCGCACGCTCTTCGCCCTCATCCGTCTCTCCGCATACCATGGCGATCGCCGGGCTAGGCTTCATCCGTAGAGGGCACCTTCCCCACTGCACGGCGTCCAATCGCGATGAAGCCGGCCGCAGGCCAAGGACGAGGCGCCATGACAGGCCCCGGCCTTCGAGGTCACCGCGACATGAGGAATTCCGCCACGGCCTGGTAAGCCGGAAGCGAGGTCGGATCGATGAGGCCGTTCTGCGCTTGGGGAAACGAGGCGAGCCGCACGAGCACCATCTCCGCCGTCGGGTCAACATAGATCGTCTGGCCATGGACTCCGCGCGCGGCATAGGCGCCGTGGTCGTTATGAAACACCCACCACTGGCTGGTGTAGCTGCCGGCGCCGACGGTCGGAAATCCGTTACCGAATTTCGACCGGTCACCGCCGGCGCGGATATTGGCCACGACTTCGGCCGGAAAGAGGCGCTCGCCGTTCAGCTCGCCCTCGTTCAGCATGAGCTGGCCCAGCCGTCCGAGGTCGCGCAGGCCCGCGGTGATGCCGCCCCCGGCGAACGGCACGCCCTTGCCGTCGACCGTCTGATAAGCGTCCTGCTCTACTCCCATCGGTCGCCAAAGCCGTTCGGAGGCGAGCTCGGTCACCGACTTCCCCGACACGCGGCTGATGATCCAGCCGAGCATGTCCGAGTTGATGGTCTTGTAGTGGAACGCGTCGCCGTGGTTGCCCTCGGGCTCGACCTGCTGGAGGTATTCCCAATAGCCGTCCGGCCCCTCGTAGCCTTCGGGCTTGGGCAGCGGGCTCGCCGCCGCGGAATAGAGCCAGATATCGGCGTTCGGGTCGGAGTAGTCCTCGGAGTACTTCACGCCCGTGGTCATGTCCATGACCTGGCGGACCGTGGCCGTTGCGAAGGCGCTGTCGCCGATTTCAGGTATGATGTCGCTCACCAGCGCCGTGTCGTCGAGCGTGCCTTCCACCACCATGATCTCGGCCAGCAGACCGGTGAACGACTTCGTCATCGACATGATGGCGTGCTTGCCGTCTTCGTCGAGGCAGCCGAAATAGCGCTCATAGACGACCTGGCCCGCGTGGATGATCAGCATGCCGTCGGTGTAGTTGGCGTAGAGCAACTCCTCCCAGGTCATCTCCGCGTCGCTGTTCTGCGGCGTGAAGGTGACTGCATCGATCTCGGCGCGCAGGTCCGCGAACTCCGCCGGCGTCGGGTAGACCAGCGGGCTCGGTGCACCGAGGCCGCGACTGATCTCCTCGGTCGGCAGGAACTCCCGCAGGTGGCAGACCGACCAGCGCAGCTTCGGGAAGCTGAAATAGTTGCTGTCGGGCTGGGTGATCAGCTTGTCCTCGGGCGGCGGAAAGCCCTGCATCCACCCCATGACGTTGGGGTCGGACTCCTGCGCCGTGAGCGGAGCGGATTGCGCGTTTGCGCCGGTCGCCATTCCGACTGCCATTGCGATGCCGGCAGCTCGAGAAATGAAGTTAGAAGTTGACGACGACATTCACGAAACCTCCTGTCCATGGGTCTGCGCCCCCGCCCACGACGTCGTCGATCCCGGCACCTGGAAAGGAGATCGAGACACCAGCGGTGAGGAACGTGTTGCGATTGGTGATGCGGCTGTATTCGAGGAACAGGTCATCGGCGAGGTGGGCGTCGGTGACGCCTGAGACCACGTTCCCATCCACATCGACGCGCGTTGCCTGACCGAACTGGATCGGGCTGTTGAGCTCGTTCGCCCGGATATGCGCATACCGAAGTGTCCAGGTGTCAGCTTGCGTCGGCCGAACCCCGAGCGTCAGCGTCAGCGCGTTCACGTTTGAATTGATGAAGGTCGAGGCGGACTTCGATCCTGTCGCCCATGCGCTCGGGCTGCCCTGATAGTAGAGCGGATCGAACCGCTCGAGGGTCGTCGTGTCTGGGTCGTCGCCGGAAAACGTCTGATAGCCCAACGTGACGTTCGGCAACCATGGGACGTCCGCAAACGCGTATCCGGCCGTGACCCTGCCGGCCCAGGCCTCCAGGTCGATCCGGTCGTTCAATTGATGCGCGACCTCGCCCGTAAAAGTCCAGTTCGCCAGAGCGCCCTCGAAGGGATTGGTCTTGCCGTAGACGCCGAGTGTACGGGTCCCCTCCCGCGCGCCCGGCGTCACCGTCGGAGCGCCGCGCCCGCCCGCCGCCGCTTGTGGGTAGGGTGTATCGGAGTCGCGCACATCCACGTACGTCGCTCCGACAAACCCACCCGCAGGATCGTCGTAGCGCACATCGAACCCTGCCAGTTCGTTGTTTCCGTCCGTCGAAGGCAGCTCGTTCGGGTCGAGATAGAAGGCGGTCGCCGTGATGCCGCCGAAGGCCACACGCCCGATCGCCGCCCTTTCCCATGCCTTTCGCGGGCCGAACTTCAGCGCCCCGCGCTCGAACCCGCTGGTTGCGCCGTTGGCGATCAGCATGCCCGCCCCGAGCGTCAGCTCGCGCGGCCCCAGCGACAGGTCATAGGACAGGCCGGAGCCAAGGTCTCCGCGGAGGGCAAGATACGCCTCCTCGAGCGTCGTGGCGCCAGTATCGCCCGTGTCGAAGGCGTCCGTCCCCCATGTGTAGGACGACACCGCCGAGAGCTTGCCGTAGAACATCGCGCCTGCGTCGAGCTGGTACTCGAAGCTGAGGCCGGGCTTGATGTAAGCTTCCAGCCAGTTCGTGCCGGGGTCGAAGCCGCTGAAGGGGTTCGTCGTCGCGGCGAGGTCCCAGAACAGGTTGCGCTCGGCGACGGCGTTCACTCCGAACTGGAGGTGCCCGCGCACACTCAGACCGCCTCGATCGTAGATCAGCATCGGATCGCGATTCTGCGCCTGGGCAGGCGGCGAACCACACCACGCAAGGAGCGCGACACCAGCAATTTTAAGAGCGGCCCGAGCATTATGCCTCGCCTCTCCGCGAGCGTCGCGGACCCGGCTCGGTGCTGACAATCGCGAATCAGAAGGCATGGGAGCCCGCGCGAAGATGTTTCGAGTGCAGTGTCCACAGGTACCGCTTGCGTGAGAAGGGACTGGCCGCCCAAATTGGGCGAAGCTGCACGAGGGGTCGTGATGCCGTCACGCGAGACGACGCAGGGTGCGTTCATCAAGAAGAACTTCCGGACGGTCTGGCCCGTCCATCTCGCGGGCTTCACCCGCCTTCTCGTTCAGCTTCGGAAACGCTTTGACGGCGACCTCGACCTGGCGCTCGTCCTGGCCGTAATCGGCAGCCGGACGCAGCCTGAGCATTGGACGCCAGAGCTGACGGAGCTTGGCGCGATGACCCACGCGAGCACCCCGGAGGGTCGCCAGCTTCCGATCAACATCCAGTCGGTGGCCGACTACTCCGGCATTCCGAGAGAGACGGTGCGGCGCAAGGTCGCCATCCTGCAAGACAGGGGTTGGGTCGCACGAGCAGCGGATGGTCGCCTCGTCGTCGCGCGAGACGCGGCGCCCGACCTGGAAGATGCGACCGGGGAGACGATAGCCTACCTTGCGTCTCTGCTGATGGCCTTTCAGGCCTGTCCACCGTCAGACGATCCGAGCCGCCGGACGCCATGACAGCCAGAAGGATCTGTTTCTGGCGGATTGCGACCAGGCCTTCGTCTGTCGCCACTGCGAAGGTCTGCTTCTGCAATGCTGCGCCGCAGCATGGGTCGATTTCGCGAAAGTTCGCTTTGGGCC